>CAVUIN010000018.1:0-158179 GCA_963741545.1 uncultured Alphaproteobacteria bacterium | reverse complement strand
AGAGTAAGATATCAGCCCGGCGCCAACCATCGGCGGCGTTGAAAGTATGCAGCCGGCCATGCTCGTGCCTTCATCTGCGACGGCATAGAGAACGAGCGCCGCGCCGAGGCAGAAGACAAGTGCGGCAGGACCTGGAAATGTCGTGGCGTCGGAGTACGTGAAATAGCCAAAGCCGATCAATGCCAGTCCTGCGGCTGCGGACATTTCGCGTTGGACGCGCGTTGGCGGCCACGCGCGGTAAAGAAATGCCGTGATAGCGCCAGCCAGAAGTTCCCACACCCGCCCGAGTGTTGAGAAAAATGCACGAGCGGGCGCTAAGCCAAGTTCGCGGACACTTATAGCGAAAGATGCAATCGCGATGATTGCGAGCGCGGCGCCAGCGCCATTCCGGCCAAAACGGAACAGCAACAATAGCAACAGCGGAAAGACAATGTAAAACTGTTCTTCAACGGAAAGTGACCAGGTGTGCAGCAGTGGCTTGTCTTGGGCGGAGCGTCGAAATAACCGGTCTTTCTCATGAAATAGAAATTCGAGGAGAACGTCACGATGCCCTGCAGGCTCTTGGCGTACTCTTTGAGATCGTTCGGCAGCAACAGCATCACAGAGATACGCCGTCGCGACGATGGCGACGGCAGCAAGCGCTGGAAAAATGCGCCGGATGCGGCGCTCATAAAATTCAACAGCGAGAAGCTTCCGCTCTCAATTTCGCGCCGAATGATTGTGGTGATCAAAAAACCGGAAATGACAAAGAATACATCGACGCCGCCGAAACCACCCGTCACTCCAAAGCCGCCAACGTGGTACAGCAAAACTGCGAGAACCGCGATCGCTCTCAGCCCGTCAATGGCCGGGCGATAGGCATGTCCATGACGGGTCGGTGGTTGAGATGGCGGCGTCAAGGCGAACCTGCTGGCAAGTGACGATTGCTGTGTTGCAGGCAATGCTTGTCCAAGTTTGCCGCCTCTCCGTCACCCTTCACAACTTCCCCCATTTCGGCCACCTGTCGCCAACCAGCAATATGGCACGATGACACTTCGGGAACCTCACCGTAAAGTGCCAACTTCGATACCTTAGCCGCATGAGGGGACTCGAGGGCAGCATGAGCATAGACATCAGGTCCATACCGGCGCTGCTTCTTTCAATTTTACTTGCCATGCCACACCCCGCCTATTCGGACGAAACCATGACTTCAAACGAACACTTCGTCGAAGCGGGCGGCGTGCGTCTGCGCATTTGGGAAAAAGTGACAGGTTCTCCGGACGGCAAACCCATCGTCGTCCTCGCGCACGGCTCTGCAACAGCGGGGCAAGAAAGCTTCGATCTCCAAGTTCCGGGAAAGCCCAGCTTCAGCTTCATGGACTTTCTGGCCGGTGAAGGCTTCGACGTGTTCGCGCCGGATATACGCGGTTTCGGCCGCTCGACGAAACCCGAGGCCGGCGTCACGACACACGACGCTGCCGCCGATTTGCACGCCGTCATCACCTACATACTGACCGTGCGCGGCGGCACAAAAGTCAATCTTGTTGCCTGGTCATGGGGAACCCAATACGCGGGGCTCGACGTCATCGCACATCCGGAAACCATTCGACGCTATGTTTCGTACGCGCAGATGCACAAAGACAGTCCCGACATCATCACGCGGCGCGAGCGCTTGGAGGAATTCCGCAAAAGCCCCTATATGGAAATTCCACAGGCCGGGTGGACGAAGCGCTTTGCTTCGATGACGCCCGAAAGCGCAAATGATCCTGAAGTGATCGCAGCATTTGCAGCCGCCGCAGCATCGATCGAGAAGAAATCGCCAACCGGCCCCCACATCGATATGACGACATTGTTGCCGATGGTTGATCCCTCCCGGATCTCTGTCCCGGTGATGCTCATTCACGGCCAGTACGACGATGTTGCCGATGTCCCAGGATTGGCGCCATTTTTCGCAGGCCTCGCACACCCGGAGAAATCCTACGTGATCATCCCGGACGCTGGCCACATGGCGCACCTGCAAAAGGGCCACTTGCGTCTTCAACGTGAGATTGCCGCCTTCCTGAAACGATAACGCGCGCCGCAACTCGCCGCGTCTCCTCTTGCCGCGTCCGGACAAAACCGCTACCCGTTGCAAAACAGTCGCCCGCAAAAACATGCGGCGCCCATGGGAGACGAGTTCAGATGTCGGACGAAGCCGTTGTTGCCCAAACGGGGCCCTATCAGGTCGAACTCGTCGAGGGCAAAGACTACTGGTATTGCCGCTGCGGACGCTCGAAGAAGCAGCCGTTCTGCGACAGCTCGCACAAGGGCACATCGTTCGAACCACTGAAATTCACGGCAGAACGAACGGGCACGTTCAACCTCTGCGGTTGCAAGGCAACCGACGACGAACCCTTCTGCGACGGCACGCATAACGTGCTTTAAGTGCGCACTCGCTCTTAAGTCTGCGCCGCGAGTTTACTGTTGCGCGCCGAATAGGCGAAATAGATCAGCATCCCGGCCGCCAGCCACAGGATGAAGCGCAGATGCGTCATCAGCGGCAGAAAGGCGATGAGCGCTCCGCACGAAAGCACGCCTAAGACCGGCAGAACGATCCCGAACGGCATCTTGTATGGCCGCGGATACTCGGGATGCGATTTGCGCAAAACGATAACGCCGGCCGATACCAGCACGAACGCCGCGAGCGTGCCGATGTTGACGAGTTCGGCAAGCGCGCCAAGCGGCACAAAGCCCGCGGCGAGTGCCATCACGAGCCCACATATAACCGTCGTCGTGACGGGCGTATGTGTGGTCGGGCTCACGGTCGATAAGAACGGCGGCAACAGCCCATCGCGCGAAATCGCAACGATGATGCGCGTCAGACCATAATAAAGCACCAGCATCACCGTCGTCAGTCCGAAGATCACGCCTGTCGCCACAAGTGCCGACGCCCAGTTATAGCCAAGCTGAAGAAGTGCATGCGCCACGGGCGACGAGACGTTCAACGTCGTATAAGGCACAATGCCGGTCAGCAGTCCCGACACCACGATATAGATAATCGTGCAGAACCCGAGTGACCAGATGATGCCTTTCGGCACGTCGTTTTGCGGGTCGTGCGCTTCCTCGACGGCCGTCGAGACCGCGTCGAAGCCGACATACGCGAAAAAGACGAGCGATGCTCCGGCGAGGACGCCGACTGTCTTTCCATCCGCCGTTGTGTCGAACCAGCCGAACGGCATGAAAGGCGACCAGTTTTCGGGATTCACATTGAACACGGCGACGGCCACGAAGACGGCAATCGTCAAAAGCTTGATGGCAACCATCGCGGCATTGAGCTTAGCGCTTTGCTTGACGCCAGCGATGAGCATGAACATGAGCGCGAGGATAATGAGGACCGCTGGAAGATTGACGACGCCACCTACCGCTGGCCCTTTGGTCAAATACTCCGGCAAGCCAAGGCCGACAGCCGTCAGCGCATTATTGAAATAGCCCGACCAGCCATTGGCGACGGCCGCAACCGAAACACCGTATTCGAGGATCAAGTCCCAGCCGATGATCCAGGCGATCATTTCGCCGAATGCCGCATAGGAATAGCCGTAAGCGCTGCCGCACCCGCCAACCATCGACGCGAGTTCGGCGTAGGCGAGGGCCGCGAAAGCGCAAGCCAAACCTGCCACGACGAACGAGAGTACAACGGCGGGACCCGATTGCGTTGCCGCCGCATGCCCCGTCAAAACGAAAATACCGGTACCGATGATGGCGCCTATTCCAAGCAACGTCAGATCGAACGCGCTGAGGCAGCGTTTAAGGCCATGCCCTTCCCCGTCGATATCGGTCAGCGGCTTTTTCCGGAACAAAGCATTCATGTCGTGTCTCCCGATATGGCCGCTGCCGCGTGCGAATCGCGCGAATGCCAGATTTTGTAGCGCATTCATGCCCTGTTCAAAGCCAAAACGGCATTTGCCCACCCTAGGACGCGGGCCTCACACTGGGCAAGGCTGTTCGCGCTGTCCATGGGGTTTTGGCTCCAGAGCGCCACACCATGGACACGCGCCATCCCTTATCACTACATCGGACATGAGACTGGCAGACGGCGCGCGCCGTCCGTGCGAAACAGATGAATGCCGCCACAACAGGAATTCGTGCACCAACGCATGCACCCGAACCCCCACCTCCCTCAGTTTCGAAGATGGCACGGCTTCTCCGCAGGGCTCACCGGAGCCGTCGTGATGGCGGCGCTTGCACTCTTAACGGTTAGCCCATCGCCCGCCGCCGCCGAAACGCTGATCACAATTGCTGGTCCAACGACCGGCCCTTATGCTGGACGAACGCTCGACATTGAGCAAGGCGCACGCCGCGCCGCCGAAGCACTCAATGCAACCACGGGCGCGGATTTCGCAATCGAAACCATCGACGACGGCTGCGACGATGCCAAAGCCGCCGGCGTCGCCCGCGCCCTCGTCGCCAAGCGCGTTGCCCTTGTACTCGGTCATCCGTGCGCCAACGCGGCAATCGCCGCCGCTGACATTTACGGCAAGTCGGAAACCGTCTTCATCGCCACCGCGACGCGCCATCCGGGCCTGACCGACAAACGCGCCGGACCAACCATTTTCCGCCTTGCCGGCCGCGACGGGACGCAAGGAAAGGCCGCCGCGCGCTATTTGCTTGATAGCCTACAAGGGCGCCGCAATCGCCGTCGTGCACGACCGCACGCTCTATGCCAAGACCATTGCCGAGCAAGCAATCGAAACGTTGAAAGCCGCAAAAATCGAACCCATTACAGCAACTGTCATTGGCGGCGACAAAGAATACACGCGCCTCGTCGCCAAAATCAAAGGCGCAGGCGCGGTCTTCTACGCCGGCTTTCCACTTGAGGCCGGATTCATTCTACAAACGCTGCGGGGCGGCGGATCGGACGCCCGATTTATCGTCGCCGATAGCGTCGCAACCTCGGAATTCACGCAATCGTTCGCGGCCAACGCCAAGGGGGTTTTGGCACTTCTGCCGCATGTGCCGAAAGCTGATGTGGCGGCAGCGTCCATGCTTGAGGGCGACGCGGCGCTGGCTTACGCAGCTGTCGAAGCCTATGCGAGCGCACAAAAGCGCGCCGCATCGTCGGACCCCAAAAAGAAAACGATAGATGCCTTGGGTACGGGCTGGCATCGAACGGTTCTCGGCCTCATCGGCTTCAATGAAGCAGGTGACGCCAACGTTCAAGCCTATGATGTTTTGGAGTGGGATGGTGTGGCGTGGGTCGCCGCCCGCGGGCCGTCAGGAACCCCGGCCAGCACAAACGCGCGCTGACTCTCTCTCGAAAAAACCGGAACGCCCGGAACTTGAACGCCCAGAACTTGGCGCTCGACGTAGCGACGCAACCTAGCGGCCTACTTAGCGACCCTGTGAGGCCGCCATGCATTCCGTCATCAACGTTTTTTCCATTCTCGCCAGATCGTCTGGCACGGAATGACCGGATTGACGGTATTCGCGGATGCGCTGTTGCACGATGGCATAGCAGCGGCGCGGATCGTCTTCCGATTGTTCCATCTGTTGAACGAGTTCAGCGATATCGCCGCTGCCCATCTGTACTTGCATGACCTAAGTCTCTCCCCGCAAACACTTGCGATTTGGAACCTGATGCACTTCCCGCTCTTCAAAAGACCCGCATGGCTCTGCGTGTTGGGTCCTTTCGAGTTGGCTAATCTACAATAGCCACCGAATCACGAATAATGCACCTACGACTTCAACGAATGATTTACGCTGTGGCGAGTGTGACCCAGTGGTCCTGAACAATTTCTGAACGAAACCCAAGAATGTCTGAGAGCCCTTAACGCACCGCAACATGGCGGCGTATTAATCAAACGAACGTGGCTGCAGACCGGCGCGCATGTGGCAGTCCACCGTTCAATTCTTCACAAATTATTGCGCCGCCGAAACAGGTTTTCCAGTTCCCATGACGCACCTGCGGCAGCGCCTTGATTGAACCGGGCTTTCGGCTCTGCTACCTGAGCCCGAGCCACACAAGGACGTGATCGATGATCCCCCGCTACTCCCGCCCCGACATGACCCGCATTTGGGATCCCGAGACCCGTTTCCGCATATGGTTCGAGATCGAGGCGCACGCAGCCGCCGCCATGGCCGAGATCGGCATGATCCCGAAGGAGGCCGCGAAGGCCATCTGGGACAACGGGTCGCGGGCCAAATTCGACGTCGCCAAGATCGACGCCATCGAAGCCGTGACCAAGCACGACGTCATCGCCTTCCTCACCCACTTGGCCGAGTTCATCGGACCGGACGCGCGCTTCGTGCACCAGGGCATGACCTCGTCGGATGTGCTCGACACGTGCTTGAATGTGCAGCTCGTGCGCGCAGCGGATTTGCTGATCGCCGATATCGACCGCGTGCTTGCCGCTTTGAAGACGCGCGCCTTCGAGCACAAGAACACCATCACCATCGGCCGCAGCCACGGCATCCACGCCGAGCCGGTCACGTTTGGATTGAAGCTGGCTTACGCCTATGCCGAGTTCGCGCGCTGCCGCGAGCGCATGGTGCTGGCCCGCAAGGAAGTCGCCACCTGCGCCATCTCGGGAGCGGTCGGCACGTTCGCCAACATCGATCCGCGCGTCGAAGAGTACGTCGCGGCGAAGCTCGGCCTCGTACCGGAGCCGGTTTCGACGCAGATCATCCCGCGCGACCGCCACGCCATGTATTTCGCGACGCTCGGAGTTGTGGCGTCCAGCATGGAGCGCTTGGCCATCGAGATCCGTCATCTGCAGCGCACGGAAGTCTTGGAAGCCGAAGAGTTCTTCTCGCCCGGCCAGAAGGGCTCAAGCGCCATGCCGCACAAGCGCAATCCCGTGCTGACCGAAAACATCACCGGCCTCGCCCGCATGGTGCGCGCCTATGCGCTGCCCGCCATGGAGAACGTGGCGCTCTGGCATGAGCGCGATATTTCGCATTCCTCCGTCGAGCGCATGATCGGCCCCGATGCGACGGTGACTTTGGACTTCGCGCTGAACCGCCTCGCGGGCGTCATCGAGAAGCTCGTCGTCTATCCGGCGAATATGAAGAAGAACCTGGACAAGCTCGGCGGCCTGCACAATTCGCAGCGCGTGCTTCTGGCTTTGACGCAGGCGGGTGCCTCACGCGAGGACGCCTACACCCTTGTTCAACGCAACGCCATGAAGACCTGGGACCACGGCGCGGATTTCCTGACCGCGTTGAAGGCCGACAAGGACGTCGTCGCCAAAGTGCCCGCCCGCGACCTCGAAAAGATGTTCGACCTCGGCTATCACACCAAGCACGTCGAGACGATTTTCAAGCGGGTGTTTGGGTAGGTGGTAATTCACTGAGCCAAATCCAATATGGATCAGGTGAAGTTCAATGCACGCAAACTCTACGTCGTTTATCTCGTCACAAATCCAGGCGATGCGGCTTTCAAGATTGGTCGAACAACTCAAGAAGATGCGTCAAATCTCAACGAATCTCCAACGATATTCGACAGGCGTACCGATTTCCTTTCCGGTTGGAATTTGCATGCAAAGTGCGAACCCGGATGAGGTGGAATTGGCAGCTTCATACTGCATTCGCTCCACATCGTGTAAATTCCAAATCGCGAATTCTTTTCAATTGATCCAGCACAAGCCGTTGCCATTCTCAAATTATTGCACACGGAAGATGCCATCGACCGATTCACGGCCTGTGTCAGCGACCATCGATCAACATGGAAGTTGACGGCCGGTGAACAGTACCGGTCACGGCGACCGAAGATCTCAATTTTGAAGAAATGGGCAGTCGCCGTATCGGCTCGCAGCGTCTTCTACCACAACAACCGATAGATGTGGCTACCGTATGTCGGACCAACAAATGCAATTCGCTGTAGCTTCCGAGACTTCACTCACCGCGGCAGCCCGTCAGGTCTTAGGAACTCGAGTATAGCGTCTCGCACAGGGCCATTCTGGAAATGACATGGCAACGGCCGTCTCAGATATTTGTCAGGAAACATATCCCGTCACTGACTAGACGTTGATCGGATCGCAAGACTTCAAGCTGCACTGTACCTGATCAGCTCACCAAACACCGTCACCCCGGCGGAGTGTCCAGGGGCCCACGACAAGCCTCCACACGATGATTCTTTGCCGCGATGCTTCAGCAGCCTGCCAATCCCAAGCTCTGTCATGCTCGAGAGCCTGCCCCGTGCTCATAGGCATACGCATCGATGCATCACGCATCTAATCCGGCACCTGATATCACTGCTCGATGGATCCCAGGCACAAGCCCTGGGATGACAACGTATAGGGGCCGCCAAAGCAATGAACCGTAGGTTGGGTTAGCATCGGCCATTATTGAAACAATGCGTGCGCATGCCGTTTCCGATGCGTAACCCAACACCAAGAGCCGTGACGGGAGAACCATCATCTCTCCGTGCGTGAGGTTGTTGGGTTACGGTTCGGCCTCAACTTTGACGCGTCACCTCAGAAACCTGAGCCAAGGCCTAACCTAACCCAACCTACGTTTCTTCGCGTTGCAAACATCGATATTGATGGAATAGACTTCCTCCCATGACCGGCTTTTCCGAAGACCCGCAAGCGCCTTATGGCGGCGCACCCCGCGACAAGCGCTCGTTTCTGCACTGGGTGCAGAGGCAAGAGGGACGATTTGAATTCAAAGATGGGCGGGTCGAGATGCACGCGGGGAGCACGAGGCGGCATGCCTGGATATCAGTCGGTTTCGCGGCCGCACTTTCGCAGCGGCTCGACCCGGCGATCTGGACTATTGGTTCGGCCGACATCGCGGTCGAGATTGGAGAGGATATCCGCTCTCTAATCGCCGGGCGCGTCGGCTTTTTGATTTCTGCCTCTTACAACCGGCAACGACGATGCCGGGCAAAGGATCACTTCAATGGCCGGCGAGCCTGACGCCACATCCAAGCAGCGGGGACCGATGAAACATCCTCGCCAATCGCATTCAAGCCAGATACGCTTCCGCGCGTGGCTGTAACGGCGGCGGTGCTGGCGATCTATTGGTTGCTCGCCTATGTCCCAGCGCCGGGTTTATCTGCCGATGCGATTTCCCAAGTGACGTCAACAACCGGCGGCGGCGTTGCAATTTCGAAATTGTCGATTGTTGCCTTGGGACTGAACCCCATCCTGTCGGCCCTCATCGCCGGCGAATTTTTGAAGCTGGCCGCGCCGCCGCTCTACGGTCTCGAAGACGATTCCCACCGCGCTCATACATTCAATCGGGCCGTTCTGATATTGGGATTATTCCTCGCCGCGTTTCAGGCTTACGGCATTACAACTGCGCTGGAGGATCTCGGGTCCAACGGCGTCCCATTGGTCGAAGAGCGCGGCACAATGTTTCGCTTGAGCTACATGATCACGCTTGTTGCGGGCGTGGCGCTCACCTATTGGCTGGCCGAAATCATCACGCGGGCCGGCATCGGCAGCGGATTTTGGGTCATGATCTTGGCGGGAGAAATCGGGACCTTTCCGGCCGTCATGAAACAACTCGCGGAAAATCATGCGATCGGCCAAATCAGCACAGAAGCAATGCTGGCCCTGATCATCGTGATCGCCGTTGCCATCTTTTCGATCATCGCGCTTTACAGACTGCGTATCACGCCGTCTGATCCCAGGGCACTCGCAAGCCGCTTAGCTCCGCGCGATATCATGATGCCGCCGCTGCTCGGTTCGGCCATCGCATCGATGCTCATGATGGTGGTGCCCCTTGGGCGGTTCCTGACGGGAGACGATTCCGCATCGGCGTATTCGTTCGACCCAGCGAACCCTGTTCGCCTCGTCGTCTGCACAGCCATGATCTTGTTGATTGCTTATCTTCGCGCCGCAACACGCCCGCTACGAGCCCTTTCCAGCGCCCAAGCCATCCGTTGGGCGCTCATTGCCGGTGCGACCACCGCCGCCATCACTGCGGCGTTGGAGATCTTGAGCGCGGCAATAGGTCTTTACCTCATTTCCGGAACTTGGCTCACCATTCTAATTGTGGTGTGTTTGGTTTTCCTCTCGACACAACGCGAGCAACCTGCCTCCGGCCATGCGGACGTTGCGACGAGAGCTCAAAGCTGAGGGATCGCACCCTTTCCCTTTGCGCCGCTCGTCGCTATGCTCCCGGCGCTTTGCTCACATAGGAATGCACTCTCATGTACACCGTCATCGGCAGCCCGAAGACCCGCGCCTTCCGCGTTGTGTGGATGCTTGAGGAGTTAGGGCAGTCCTACGAGATAGAGCCTACGCTGCCGCGCACCGCATCGCTGGCAGAGATCAATCCTTCGCTCAAAGTTCCAGTACTTAAAGATGGCGACGACTACATCATCGACTCCACCGCCATCCTTCAGTACCTCGCCGACAAACACAACCAGTTCACTTATCCCGCGGGCACCATCCAACGCGCGCATCAAGACAGCTTCACCATGTTCGCGGTTGATGACGTCGAAAGCGGTCTATGGCAAGCGTCAAAACATTCGTTTGCCCTTCCCGAAGAGTACCGCGTGCCGGACGCCAAGCGCGCGGCACAGTGGGATTTCGACCGCGCCATGAAAACCTTGTCGCAGCGCTTGGGCACGAAGACCTACGTCATGGGGGACAGCTTCACAGTGCCTGATCTCATTCTCGGCCATTGCGGCGGCTGGGCTATAGCCACGAAGTGGGACATTCCCCCGGGAAACGTCGCAGATTACATGGCGCGCGTTCGCGCAAGGCCAGCCTTCTGCGCGGGCCGCTGCCGCGCGCGATAAAGTCCTTGCTGTCTGATTTGCGCACGCAGTCATCCGCGCGGCAAACGTCACTATTGCTGCCACATACCGCGGCGTTTTGGACGTTCACAACTAATGCTTGTTATCAAGTCCTAAACACTATATAGAACCGCAATCGACTTTTGGCCGGACGACCTGGCCGCTTCGCCATTGCCCGCTCTCTGATCAAACTGATCAAGATGCCCGCGCTGGCAACGCGACAACCCCTCCCAAACATCGACACACGAAAAACGTTGCCCGGCATGTGCCAGGCCACGTCACTTATGACTTATAGCTTTGAGGACTATCCATGGATACCGGTACTGTTAAATTCTACAATGATCAAAAGGGCTTCGGCTTCATTCAGCCTGACAACGGCGGCAAGGACGTATTCGTCCACGCAACCGCTCTTGAGCGCGCTGGCATGCGTAATCTTGTCGAGGGCCAGAAGGTCCAATTCGACACGCAGGAAGACCGCCGCACAGGCAAGATCGCTGTCGGCAACATTCAGGCTGCTTAATTAGCGCCTCTTGAACGGGCGTGGGCCACAAGCCTGCGCCCGTTTTATTTTTGGCAATCAACTTCCCCTTCTGATCATGCCCCTGGAGACCTATGAACGGATTTAAGCCCCAAACTTTCGCCGACCGCCGCAGCGCTGCAAACGACGCCCGCCAAGCTGCTCTTGAAAAATTCCGCGCCAAGACACCCGCCAATGACGCCGAGCTCGCAGCCCGCTTAGCGGTGCGCCAGGAACTCGCTGCCGCACGCGAAGCCCGCATTGCAGAGAAGGCGACACTCAAGCGACTTGAAGACGAGCGTGCCGAGTTAGAGCGCATTGCCCGTGCTGAGCAGGATAAAATCGACAAGGCCGAACGTCAGATCCGCGAAGCCGAAGAACAAGTCGTTCTCGAAGCCGAGCGCAAGGCCGCCCGCGACGCCCGCTTCGCCGCGCGCAAAGCCCGCAAGGCTTGATATCAGAACTTCACATGCTCGACAATTGAAACGGACGCCGGTCGATGCGTCCGCTTTTTGTTTGAGCGTTTGCAGTGTTTGCCACATCCCTCGCGTGCCATCTTCCCTTAGCCCAGCACCTCGGCTATTCAACCGCTCCATGAAAACAGCAGACGTTGATATCCTGATTGTGCCGGGCTGGCAGGACAGCGGCCCCGACCATTGGCAGACCCGCTGGGAAAAGAGCCTCAGAAGCGCGCGCCGCGTCATCCAGTCCGACTGGAACAACCCTGACGTTGAGGTCTGGGGCGACACGATTGCCAAGTTCGCGAAGGGCGCAACGCAGCCCGTTGTGCTCGTCGCGCATTCGCTCGGCGTTCCCGCCGTTGTTTACGCGGCTTCGAAACTCAAACCAGCCGGCGTCATCGGCGCATTTCTCGTAGCCCCTGCCGACGTCGAGTTCGCGCACTTCTGGCCAGACACAGGCGGCGAGCGCTGGCCGCCGAAGAATGGCCACGGCGGGTTTGCGGCGATGCCGTCGAACAAGCTTCCCTTTCCCGCGCATCTTGATCGTCGCCAACAACGATCTCTATTGCAGTTACGCGCGCGCGGAAGTGCTGGCTGAAAAGTGGGGCGCAAAACTCACTGACGCCGGCGAGAGCGGGCATATCAACGTCGCCTCCGGACATGGGCCATGGCCCGATGGGGTTTTGCAGTTTGGGCAGTTTTTACGGGCGTTGGGGTAAATCCGGCGCGACGAGCAGCTCCGCCCCAACCTCAATGACCTTCGCCCTTACTTCAACAACGCCGCGAGCTGATCTTTGACCGCTTTCGAGAGGATAGGAACCGCCGCTTTCAAAGTCTCGGCGTCGCCCTGCTCGGACGCGAGATGCACGATCTCCACGCGCGGGGCGACGGTTGTCGTCAAACCATCATAGCCCGGCTCCTTGGCTATACGCGCGATGGCACTTTCGACGCTGTAGGTGGCTTCATGGATCGCCCCGAAATCCGAGGCCTGCTAAAGCTCTTCTCGATTTTCCCAGTTGGTCTTGAGCAGCGCGACGGCCGCATCCTTGGTCTCGGGCAGCGGCACTTCGAAGTGGGCCGTTTTGCCTTCGCCGTGTTCGCCAGGCGAAGTCGCAAAAGCGGGCGCGGAAACGGTGAGGGAAAGTGCAAGAGCCGCAATAAACGGCAAGGCGCGTTGAAGGCGCATGGTGTGTGTCTCCATTAGAAGGGGTTCAAGGCCCCGACAATCGCCGCGCGCCAAGCGCAGCCCCGCCGTCAAAGCGCAACGGCGCCCCCGCGTCAATGGCGATTGCGCGGGAGGTGGCAAGATTAGAATGATCGTAAGGTTTTAAAACGGTGTCGGACCCGGAGGGTCAGACACCGGGCCTCCTGCAAAGACAGCCCCATCAGTTTTAACGATCCATAATGAGCGAGTTGCACTTCACGCCACTTTTGCAACGATCCTCTTGACCGCAATTTTCGAAGCCCGCCGGCGTACTTCGGCCAAATCGAAAGCCATTTGCATGCGAAGCCACGTGTCAGCGCTGGTACCGATCGCCTTTTCGAGCCGGAAAGCCATCTCAGGGCTGACCGCGCTCGATCCATTCAAGACGCGGTACAGCTGCTGGCGCGTGACGCCGAGGCTCTCTGCCGCCTCCGCCACCGTCAAGCCCAAAGCCTCGATGTCGTCCTTCAATAAGCGGCCTGGATGGGCGGGCGATTTCATTGCTGGCATGAGACCCTCATTCTAGTGATAATCGAGGAAATCAACATCGTGCGCATTTCCCTCCTCGAAGCGAAAAACAATGCGCCAGTTGGCCCTGACCGTCACGGCCCAACGGCCTTTGAACTTCCCTTTCAATGCGTGAAGCCTGAGGCTCGGACGATTGAGATCTTCAGTCTTATCGGCCGCGGCAAGAAGGGTCAGAATATCCCGGATGCGTTCCACCATGTCTGGCGGTAACAGCTTTGGGTCGTCGTCCTCGACAAAGCGCTTCAGACCTTTATGCCGGAAGCTCTCGATCATAGTTTTATTGTAGCGTGTTACGTTACATGCGTCAACATGTGCGAACGCGCGTGGGGCGGCGCAAGAATAGGATGATTGCAAGGTTTTGAACCGGTGTCTGACCCTCCGGGTCTGACACCACAACATCTGTATCGCTGAATTTCTACCGGTGTCGGATCCAGAGGGTCAGACACCAGTCCTTGTTTTGCTTCACTTGCTCTGCGGTTCGCACTTGGCAACGAGTGCACCAATCTCAGCAGAGGCTACACCCGTTTTCTCCATGCTTGCGCTGACAGACTTAAATTGCTCTGGGGTGAAAGTGCTTTCGATTTCGGTGATGACACACGCACACGCCTTGCCCGCGGCATCGCGGTCCATACGGGCTGCCGAGCTCTCGATACAGCCGCTGTAAAAGGAAACGCGTTCTCCGTCCGTGAAAACGCGCGTGGGACCGGCGTGGGGCAGCGTCGCCGGCTGTGTCGAAGACGAAACATCCCCCTGCACGCTAGCAGGGTTGGGAATAGCATTCGCTGCAATTGTTAAAACGATCAGTGCCAACACAAGCGGATGGCGAACGCCGTCGGCAAAACTTACCTTGCCGCCACGCATTACGTACACGAGCGCCCCAATCAGGAGCACTGGCCCCACGAATGTGCCGATCAAACGGCCGAGTTCAAATGCCGACATCGCAACTCATTTCCAACGTTGCCTGCCCGCGCCGATCGACGAGCAAAAAACCAGGCGTCCATTTCCGGTCCCAGCCCTCGATAGGCTGTTCATTACTTCCCCGCCTCGATATCCGTGACAGCCTTGGCCAGCGCTTCTCCCATGACCTTGCGGATGTCGGCGTCGGCGATGCTTAGACCCTTGGCCGCGAGATCGGCTTTCACTTTGCCGAACACGTCGTCGTCGCCCTTCTCGGCAAGGTCGGCCTTGCGCACGGCCTTGATGTAATCTTCAAGTCCCGGACCAATAAGGCCCATCAGACCGCCAGCCCATTCGGCGAGCGCCTTGTTGCGGCGGCTCTCTGCCTTGAATTTCAAATCCGCGTCGTGAGCGAATTTTTTCTCATAGCCCTTCTCGCGATCATCAAACGTGGTCATGTCACTGCCCTTCCCAAATGACGTGTGCGTAGCCTGCAACCATAAGATGTATCCACAATTGACTCCCGTTCAGAGCGAGTTGCGGGGGCACATCCAAGGTCAATTCCGTATCCGTTAATCTGAGCGATACCCCGCTCTGAGAGCCAAATCAACGGCTTGGCTAAACGCTTACCAATTCGCTGCTGCGGCTCATGGTCTACATTGTTTCCCGGGGGGCATTCCGCTAGACTCAGGGGGCACGAAATTCGCCGCGCCGCGAACCCGCCCCCGCTCCCGACATGCAAAAAACACGTTGGAAAATCAAAGGGTCAGTGTCAACGGCGCGGATCGATCTATATCATGTTCCGAATAAGAAGTGAGAGTACAACGTTGATCCTCAGAGGACCCGGAATGACCAAGCGTCGCCGCATCTATGAAGGCAAAGCCAAGGTGCTTTATGAAGGTCCCGAACCCGGCACCCTCATCCAGCATTTCAAGGATGACGCCACCGCGTTCAACGCCAAGAAGCATGCTCTGATTGAAGGCAAGGGCGTGCTCAACAATCGCATTTCCGAGTTCATCTTCACGAAGCTGAACGAGATCGGCGTGCCGACGCACTTCATGAAGCGCATCAACATGCGCGAGCAGCTGATCCGCGAAGTCGAGATCATTCCCCTCGAAGTCGTGATCCGCAACGTCGCGGCCGGCTCGCTATCGACCCGCTTGGGCCTTGAGGAAGGCGCGCAGCTGCCGCGCTCGATCATCGAGTTCTACTATAAGAAGGACGAACTGAACGACCCAATGGTCTCGGAAGAGCACATCACGGCGTTCGGCTGGGCCACGCCCCAGGAAATCGACGAAATCATGCAGCTGGCGCTACGCATTAACGATTTCATGGTCGGCCTGTTCCTCGGCATCGGCATTCGCCTGGTGGACTTCAAGATCGAGTTTGGCCGCCATTATGAAAACGACACCATGCGCATCATCCTGGCCGACGAGATCAGCCCGGATTGCTGCCGCCTGTGGGACATCCAGACGGGCGACAAGCTCGACAAGGACCGCTTCCGCCGCGATCTCGGCGGCATGCTGGAAGCCTATCAGGAAGTGGCCAAGCGCTTGGGCGTCTTGACCGAGACGCCGCGTCCGCGCGGATCTGGCCCTGTACTGGTCGCTTCGAATCCGCCAGTCTCGGTGCCGGTAAAGAAGCCGACGCTTGAGGATCAGCCGACGCCGCCCTTGAACGGCAAGCCGAATTAAGTGAGGCAGCCGGCAACAGGCAGCCGGCAACCGTAACACGCAAAGCGGCTGCCTGCTGCCGGTTGCCCGCTGCCGAGACACCCATGAAAGCCCGCATCAAAATCACACTCAAGAACGGCGTCTTGGACCCCCAAGGCAAAGCCATCGAAGGCGCGGTCAAAGGCCTCGGGATTATGGGCGTTGGCGACGTGCGCCAGGGCAAGTACATCGAAGTTGATCTGGCCGAGAAAGACCCGGCCAAAGCCAAAACCATCGTCGAGCAGATGTGCAAGGACCTCTTGGCCAATACCGTGATCGAGAATTACAGCTACGAGATCGGGTGAAGCCATGCTCCGCGCTTCCGTCATCGTCTTCCCGGGTTCCAACTGCGACCGCGATGTCAAAACCGCGATTACGCGCGTCACAGGGTTTGCACCCAAAATGGTCTGGCACGGGGACGCCTCTGTCCCCTCCTCCGATATGATCGTGCTGCCGGGCGGGTTCTCGTACGGCGACTACTTGCGCTGCGGCGCCATGGCGGCCCACTCACCGATCATGAAGGACGTGATCGCCAAAGCCAAAGCCGGCACGCCCGTTCTCGGCATTTGCAACGGCTTCCAGATCCTATGCGAAAGCGGGCTGCTTCCTGGCGCACTCATGCGCAACGCCTCGCTGCACTTCATTTGCCGTGACGTGTTCCTCAAGGTCGAGAACGATCAATCATTCTTCACCAAGTGCTATCGCGCTGGCGAAGTGATTAAGGTTCCCATCGCCCACGGCGAAGGTAATTACTTCGCGGACAAAGCGACGCTCGATAAGCTTGAAGGCGAAGGCCGGGTGGCGTTCCGCTATTGCGATGAAAGCGGCAAGGTCTCGCCTGAGACCTGCCCGAACGGCGCCCAGCGCAACATCGCCGGCATCACGAACGAGAATGGCCGCGTACTTGGCATGATGCCCCATCCCGAACGGCTCTATGAAGCGGCACTCGGCGGCACCGACGGACGGCGCGTGTTCGAGAGCGCGCTGCTCTCGGTTTTGGAAGCGGCGTGAGGTTAACGCGGCACGTAACGCCGTCGAGCAGATCGCGCATCCACGAGTCCACTTTTCTCCGTCCTGGAATGACGTATAGTGGCGCATGATCCACCTCGCCCTTCGTCATCGCCTCCTCCTCCTCACTGTTGCCGCCGCTGGTACTTGGACCTTAGCGCCTGCGGCCCTTGCCGTCGACATCCGCGCCTGCCAAGCGCTCGAACAGCGCTATTTGCAGATCAAAGCCGCCGCCAGTTCGGCCGAGCGCAATTCCCTGCTGTTTTCTGCCTCTAAGCAGGATTGCATTTCCCTCGCCAAACAGCTGCTGACAGACGGCGCGTCCGTCGATGCGCGCGACCGCCTCGGCAACATGCCGCTCGCAATGGCGGCAAGGCACGGCCATGTGGAGATCGTGAAGCTGCTCTTAGAGTTCAAAGCCCCGCTCAACGCCCGTAATCTCGAAGCGTCCACCGCACTTTTTCTCGCGGCCGAAGACGAGCGCCGGGCTGCCGCCTCCGTACTTCTCGCCGCTGGCGCAGACCCCAACATCCCCGGACGCAGCGGGCTCACGCCCATTTCGGCAGCCGCATACACTGGCAACACGGACCTCGTCGCCCTGCTCCTTGCCAAGGGCGCAGACCCAAAGTCTCTCGACGCAACAGGAAAGACGGCCATCATCTATGCTGCGGGGCGCGGCTTTGCGCCGGTCGTCAAGCAACTGCTGGATCACAGCATCGACGTCAATGCGCGGCTCGGCAACAACCTGACCGCGCTGATGTGGGCGGCGGGACATTCGGATGAAGCGGGCGCGGCCGACGTCAAAGAAACGATTGAGCTTTTGATCGAGCGCGGCGCGCACATCGACGACGTTGACGACCGCGGACGCACCGCACTCATGACCGCCGCGGTGCTCGGGCGCACGACGGCCGCTGAGACGTTGATGAAGGCAGGCGCGGACCCATCGCTCAAAGACAAGTCCGGAAAAACCGCCGCTGAACTTGCAAGCGTTGAAGCCATCCGAACTGCACTGGCCGGACGCTAGCGCCTACCGCTCGAACTCGGATTTCCAGCCCGGACAAATAGTGCGAGAGCGCTTCCAAATCATCGACGGGCGTCGCGCTCATCAAGTCCGACATGCCTGGATTGTTGCCGCGAGAGCGGTCGCGGAAGGCTTTCGTCGTCTGGTCTAAATATTCGTGGTGCTGACCCGCTAGGCGGGGCACCGTGCCGTCACCCTGCCAATCAGCCAAGTGACAACCCGTGCACGCGACAGACACGTTCGCCGCAAGGGCCTTCGCCGTGACGTCTTTCGGTGCGGCCGGTTGTTGGAGATTAGGCCAAGGCTTTGCTGAAAAATAAGCAGCAAGCACTTTGAAATCCTCTTTCGATAAGTCGGCGACCATCGCCTGCATCTGTTCGTGTTTGCGGGAGCCGCTTTTGAAGTCTTTGAGCTGCAAATAGAGGTAGCCTTCGCGCTGTCCCCAAATGTTGGGTGTAATCTTGTCGATGGGCGTGCCGTTTTCCCCGTGACAAGTGGCACACACGGCGGCTTTTTCTTCAATTGGATCGGCAGCGCGCGCCGCGCCGCTTGTCAGCAAGCAGCCAAAAGTGAGAAGTGCGATCGAAACATTTCGTGCGGGGCGCATCTGCTGTCCTATGGGCAAAAACCGGTTTGACATTATTAAGGACGGAACCCTTGTGAAGGTTCCGTCCTCAAAGTTGTTCTCAAGACTTAGCGTACGGCGAGTACTTCATCAATCGGTCGTGAACGCGATGATGTTGTTGCCGCGCTTAGAATCGATCTGAGCGTTGCCGCCAGCCGCCACGACGATATATTGCTTGCCATCAGCCGTGTAGGAAGACGGAGGAGCATTGACGCCCGCGCCCGCTTGGAAGCCCCAGAGTATTTTACCGTCCTTGGCGTCATAGGCCTTGAACATACCATTGGCTTCGCCCGTGAAGACGAGACCGCCGGCCGTTGCCATGATGCCACCGATCATCGGTTGCGGGGTTTTCACCTGCCACGCGATTTTGCCGGTGTTGTAGTTGACGGCCGTCACGTTACCCGACTGCTCTTCACCCGGGATAACCTTGAAGGCGCCGCCGAGCCACAGCTTGCCATCTGGATACGGCGAGCTTTCGACGTGATACGTCATCGGCTGATGCAGGTTGATGGCGTAGGTGAAGCCGAGGTCCGGATTGACGGTCATCGGTGACCACTCAACGCCACCGTTGGCGCCGGGCAGCATCCGCTTGCCTTCTTTCGTCGGCAGCACCCACATATTTTCCTGCGGCACCATCGCATCCGAGAAACGGATGAGGCTGCAGTCGTTACGGTTGTGGACGTAGACGTGGCCGGTCTTGCCGCCGTGGATGACGGCTGGAACATCCTTGCCGTCTTTGTCTTTTGCGGTGACCAGGATCGGCGGGCTGACGGCGTCAAGATCCCACACATCGTGCGCAATGTACTGGAAGTGGCAAGCGTACTTGCCGGTCTCAAGATCAAGTGCGACGAGCGAGTCTGTGTAGAGGTTGTCGCCGGGACGGATCGAACCATCGAGGTCAGGCGAAGGGTTGCCGACGACGAAGAAGATGCGGTTCGACTTGAGATCGACGGCTGGGTTCTGCCAGACGCCGCCGCCGAGTGTCTTGTATGGGTCGCCGAGTTTAGCATATGCGGCTTTTTCAGCGTCGATGTCGCGATGCATATCGCGGCCCGTCGCGTCATTCTTCGCCCAAACACCGGAAGAGTTTTCAGGAATGGTGTCGAACGACCAGAGCTGTTTGCCAGTCTTGGCATCGAGCGCCTTCACGAAACCACGGATACCGTATTCGCCGCCGTTTGTGCCGATCAGCACTTTGCCGTTGACGACAGTCGGTGCCATCGTTTCCGAGTAGCCCTTTTCCGGTTCGCCGACCTGGGTTTCCCAGAGCACGCTGCCGGTTTTCGCGTCAAGCGCGACGACCTTGGCATCGAGCGTTGCCAAAAATACCTTGTCGTCAGCAACAGCGACGCCGCGGTTGTTGGGGCCGCAGCAGTAGGTCGTGACAGCACCCATCTTGTGCTTGTAGTGCCAGTACATTTCGCCCGTCTTGGCGTTGAGCGCATAGACGTGGCTGAACGACGTCGTGGCATACATCACGCCATTGACGACAATCGGCGACGTTTCCATCAACTCTTTCACTTCCGTCTGGAAGATCCAGGCGACGCGGAGTTTGCCGACGTTTCCGGTGTTGATCTGCTTGGCCGGATGATAGCGGGTCTGTTCATAATTGCCGTTGGTGTGCAGGAAGTTGTTGGCGTCGCCGGCAGCGGCATTCAACATATCCTGCGAAACAGCAGCAGCAGGAGCAGCCGTGCCTTTGGTAGCAGGCGCCTGTTTGACTTCTTCACCGGCCATAACGCCAGACGACACGAGCGTTGCCGCCCCAATCGCGAGTGCAGCCGAGAAGCCACTCCTAGTCATGTGAAATGTCATGCTAATCCTCCCAATGTCGCCGCCGACTGACTGACCGTTTTCTTTCGGCCTTCATCGCCACCGCGGCACGCCGAGACCGTGCTCTCCTACTAAAGTGCAGTCAACGTAAAGCCGAAGAAATTTTCAAAATTCACCCCAATTTGAGCTCTCTATTGAAGTTGTAGTATCAGGGTAGTGTTATGTGTGCCGCACGTAGACCCTGACCGCATCGATGGGCTTTGCCAAAAAACAAATAAGGGACCCGTGAGGGTCCCTTATTCGTTGCAGTCAAACGCACCGCTTAGCGGGCGCCGCCGCGCCGCATTTCGCTATTCGGACGCAGAACGCAACGTCTTCGCCGAGACCGGCCGCGTACTTGGCATGATGCCCCATCCCGAACGGCTCTATGAAGCAGCGCTTGGCGGCACCGACGGACGCCGCGGGTTCGAGTCCGCGCTGCCGAGCGTGCTGGAAGCGGCGTGACGGCCCGTGCTCTTTTCACGCCGCATTACTTCAATCCCTGACACTTACGTGATCGCGATGTGATCGTGTACCGGGGGATTGCCCCTTGGCAAAAAAATCCGCACCCCCATCTGCCCGAAGATTGCGGGGCCGGGCCCCTCTGACAGCGCTAATACCGGCGCCGTGATGTCGGACCGCATCGGGTATGCCCGATGCTCGTGCTGATTTGCACACGCAGGGCATACCTCCAACATTCGACTGGAGGATACCATGTCCCGACGTTTCCAAGGCCTTCTAGACCGCTATACCTCGATCCGCCGCGCAATCGAGCTCGAACGCAATCATCCGCACCCGAGCCTGCTGCGCCTCATGCGCTTGAAACGCTTGCAACTGCTCATCGATGACCGCATTCGCGCTTTTGTCGAGTTGAGTGCACTCCGGCGCGCGTCGGTTCCCCGCTTCGCACCCGCAATAGCGCGCCAAAGCACGCGCTTTGGAACGCCGTCCTGCTTGCGCTGATGCGCGTCGGCCAATTTGGACCCAAGTTTGGACGCCGGGGGCCCCTGGACCCCAAGTGTAATTACGAACAACGAAGGAAAACATCATGAGCGTTCTCACCTGCCCGGTTTGCCAGGGCGTCATGCGCGAAATCGAACGCCAAGGGGTGTTGATCGACACCTGTACGCAGTGCCGCGGCGTCTGGCTCGACCGCGGCGAACTCGAAAAGCTTGCAGGCGCAATGGGCGGCGGCGGTTCCGCGCCGTTCGGCGCGGCGCCCGCTTTCGATAACCGCGAGAGGGGCCAAGCGCGCGATGCCCGCTTCAGTGATCAAGACGACGACGATGACCGCCGTTACGGCGACGGCCAGCCGCAGCGTTCACGGATGTCGCGCCTCATGGACTTCTTCGACTGACGCGGGCCTAGCATCGGACTTTGAATTTCAGAACGGACATGACGCGCGGCCGCAGACGGAAATCTTCGGCCGCGCTCCGACGATTATAGTGCCAAAGCCTTGCCGCACGACGGCCGTGATCAACAGGGATCCCAACAATGGAATTTTTCTACGACGTCGCAATGGGCAAGCCCATTTGGATGTGGGCGACATTCTTGAGTATCGTTCTCGTCTTACTCGTTCTCGATCTCGGTCTCTTTCATCGCTCTTCGCGCGAAATCTCGGTGCGCGAAAGCTTGTTGATGAGCGCGTTTTACATCGCCATCGCACTCGCTTTCGGCGCCTGGGTTTGGACGGAACTTGGCACTCAAGCAGGAGAGGAATATCTCACCGGTTATCTCGTCGAGAAGACGCTCGCGTTGGACAACGTCTTCGTCATCTCGCTGATCTTCACGTACTTCGCGATTCCGCGCGCGTATCAGCACCGTGTCTTGTTCTGGGGCATTCTCGGTGTCATTGTGCTGCGCGCCATTATGATCGGTGCGGGTGCCACGCTTGTCGCGCAGTATAGCTGGCTGCTTTACGTCTTTGCGGCGTTCTTGATCGCGACAGGCATCAAGATGCTGGTGATGGGCGACAAGCCGCCGGACGTTGCCAACAACCCCGTCTTCAAATTGATGCGCAAGACCATGCGCATTACTCCCGACCTGCATGAGGAGCGCTTCTTTGTCACGAAGCGGGACAGCGAGAGCGGAAAAATGCTACGTTACGCGACGCCGTTATTCGTCGCACTTGTTCTCGTCGAGGTGGTGGATCTGATCTTTGCCGTCGACAGCATTCCGGCTATTTTCGCCATCACCACCGATCCCTACATCGTCTACACATCCAACATCTTCGCGATTCTGGGCCTCAGAGCGATGTACTTCGCTCTCGCCGCCGTGATTGACAGGTTTGTCTATTTGAAGCAGGCACTCGCCCTCGTGCTAATCTTTATCGGTTCGAAGGTGTTTGCGGCAGGCGCCATGGGTTGGGAAAAATTCCCCGCCAGCATCTCGCTCGGCGTAACCATTGGCTTGATCGCCGGAGGGATCGCCTACTCATTATGGCGCACGCGTGGATCACAGGCGGTAGAAGTGCACCGGCATTGAAAAGCGCAACTTGGGCCACGCAACAAAAAAGGGACCCGCGAGGGTCCCTAATTCGTTGCAGTCAAACGCTCCGCTTAGCGGGCGCCGCCGCGCCGCTTGTTGGACTGAGGCGCAGTCGGCCCCGACAAAGTCTGCAACAGAGCGAACACGATCGCTTTCATGATAATCACCTTGGTTTGTTGTCGTCTCGTCCGGTTGGTGCCACCGCCGGCAAGTTGCCTCGCCTGCAGTGGAAGAGGTCCGTCCCCTCAATGCGTCTATTTCTACAGTGTAGATATTACACCGCCCCGGTTAAGGGAAGGTGTCCAGCTGCAAGGTAGCCATGCAAATTAGGAGTGGCAATCTGAGAGCCAAATAGCCAACCCATTGGTTGGCCAAGAAATGTTATGTTTTATAGGCATTTAACCACGAAAAAGGGAGGCAACTTGCCGCTGCCTCCCGACTTGTAGCGCCCTCGTATTTGGGCGTGAAGGGTACCTAGTTTAGTGTTTTTGCTGCGTCGCAGCATTGGTAGACTGGGCACCAGAGATTCGCACCACTCAGTCACTTGCTTTGGTGACAAAACGCAAAATGGGGAGCCCCCTCAGGCGCCCCCCACTCACAATGAATAAACTCGAGCCAGTGGCCGATTAGTTCGTCGCGCGCGGCTGGGCTTGGTACGCCACGCGGTCGATGGGCGCGACCAGCAAGGATTTAGCCCCGGCGGCACACGTGAGAGCCAATGATGCGCCATCCGACGTATCGAGTTGCGCCATCGTGCCAGCTGCCACATGGGTGTTAAAGCGCACAGTTGCGAAGCGATAAGGCAATTGCTCGCTGTACGTCTCGGACACCAATACGGTCACGTTGCAGGCGCCGCGATCGCCTTGATAATAGGCTACGGCTTTCTTAGTGCCGACTTCGAACGTCGCTCCCATGCGTTCGGCAAGAACTTTCCCGCCGATATCCGCGTCGCCAGAGCGCACGGGCATAGCGCCGTGCATGGCTCCAAGTCCCGCAAGAGCGAGAACTGCCAGGGTCTTTGTATTTACGAACGTCATGGATGGGGCCTCCTATCCACTTTCGTAGCGTTCAAGCCCTCGCAGGAATGTCCGGGCATGACGGCTACGTTCTAGAGGGATAGATAACCCCATGACTCGGCTATTGAAAGACCTAGCTATGCATTTCCGGAATGCATTTTGTGCAGCGCGGTATAGTCACAGCCCAAGTGGGTAGTCGCGTCATAGCGGGGTCACATATCCGGCGCGCGGACGGGAGTTGTGGACGCGGCTCTGCGGGCCTAGGACAAGCGCGCCCCTCGCCGCTATAAGCAGCCGCAACACGATTCAAACTTTGATGCTGGAACCGACCCGAAATGGCCGCCAACACCGCCTCCAAAATTACCCCTGAAATGATCGCGTCGCATGGCTTCAAGGGCGACGAATATCCCCGTCTCTTGGAAATCCTCGGGCGCGAACCACTGTTTTGCGAACTTGGTATCTTCTCGGTCATGTGGTCGGAGCACTGCTCTTACAAATCCTCGCGCGTCTGGTTGAAGACGTTGCCGACGACAGGCCCGCAGGTCATCCAAGGCCCGGGCGAAAACGCCGGTGTCGTCGACATCGGCGACGGCGATTGCGTCGTCTTCAAAATGGAATAGCCACAACCACCCCTCCTACATCGAACCGTTCCAGGGTGCGGCAACCGGCGTCGGCGGCATCATGCGCGACGTCTTCACGATGGGCGCGCGCCCCGTCGCCAACATGAATGCTCTGCGCTTTGGCGCGCCCGATCACCCGAAAACCCGCCACCTCGTCAACGGCGTCGTCGCCGGCATCGCGCATTACGGCAACTGCACGGGCGTGCCGACCATTGGCGGGGAAACCAATTTCGACGCCGGCTACAACAACAACATTCTGGTCAACGCCATGTGCGTCGGCCTCGCGCGTACGGACAAGATTTTCTATTCGGCCGCGAAGGGCGTCGGCCTGCCCGTCGTCTACGTCGGCTCGAAAACCGGCCGCGACGGCATCCACGGCGCAACCATGGCGTCGGCCGAATTCGACGACAAGAGCGATGAAAAACGCCCGACCGTGCAAGTCGGCGATCCCTTCACCGAAAAGCTCCTCATCGAAGCCTGCCTCGAATTGATGGCGACCGACTGCATCATTGCCATTCAGGATATGGGCGCGGCCGGCCTTACCTCATCGACATCGGAAATGGCCGACAAAGGCGGCGTCGGCATCGAACTTAATCTCGATTTAGTTCCCCAGCGCGAAGCGAACATGACCGCTTACGAAATGATGCTGTCGGAATCACAAGAGCGCATGTTGATGATGCTCAAACCCGGCCGCGAAGCCGAAGCTCAGAAAATCATCCAGAAATGGGAACTCGACTTCGCCGTCATCGGCATCACCACCGACACCGGCCGCATGGTCATCAAGCACAAGGGCGTGGTCGAAGCCGATCTCCCCGTCGACAAGCTCGCCAACTCCGCGCCGATGTACGAGCGCCCGTGGGTCGAGCCGAAGAAGCAAGCCGAAATTCTGCCCGAGTGGGTTCCGGCACCCAACTCTCTGCTCGGCACGCTCAAAGACATGATGGGCTCGCATCACTTCGCCTCGCGCCGCTGGATCTGGGAACAGTACGACCACATGGTCATGGGCGACACGATTGGCCGCCCCGGCGGCGACGCGGGCGTGGTGCGCGTGCACGGCACGCAACAAAGCCATTGCCGTCGCGTGTGATTGCACGCCGCGCTATGTGACCGCCGATCCCGAGATGGGCACCAAGCAAGCCGTGGTCGAAACCTGGCGCAACTTGACGGCCGTCGGCGCCGATCCGCTCGCCATCACCGACAACATGAACTTCGCCAACCCCGAGCGCCCCGAGATCATGGGGCAATTTGTTGCGAGCTGCCGCGGCATGGCGGAAGCCTGCAAGGCGCTCGACTATCCGGTCGTCTCGGGCAACGTCTCGCTCTACAACGAGACGAATGGCGTTGGCATTCCACCCACGCCCGCGATCGGCGGCGTCGGCCTCATTCCCGATTGGACCAAGACCGCGAATATCGCTCTCAAATCCGACGGCAACATGCTTGTCGTCATCGGGCCAGAACGCGGGCATTTGGGCCAATCGATTTATCAAAGCCACGCGACCGGAAAATTCGAAGGCGCGCCGCCGCCGGTCGATCTCGGAAGACGAAATCAAAGCCGGCCGTCTCGTGCGCGCGTTGATCCGCTCCGGCATCGCGCAGGCGGTGCATGATTGTTCGGACGGCGGGCTGCTGGTTGCGATTGCCGAAATGGCGTTGGCGGGCGGCGCGAATGCGGGATCGCGCGAGGCGCCAAATAATGGGGCTGGCATCGGCGCCGAGCTTTACCCCTACGAAGGCAAACTCCCCCCGCACGCCATCTGGTTCGGCGAAGACCAGGGCCGCTACGTTGTCGAAGTCACGCCGCAGAAGGCCGAGGAAGTTTTAGAGCGCGCGCGGCTGTTGGAATTGCCGTCGCGGATTGTGGGGCGGACGGTTGCGCCCGCGACGGCTTTCAGACTGCCGGAACCGGCATTGCCACAATCCTCCGCCCGTGATTTCCTTGAAGGGCGAGAAGTCCCTGCCGCTCGCCGAACTGCGGCAGTCGCATGAGGGGTGGATGAAGGGGTTGATGGACGAGCAGAGTTGGGGGTGTGATGACATGGAAAAATTGCCAAAATTATCGGCAGGTCAACTCTGATCACGCTGCCGCAATTCTTCGCGCAATCTAAGTGCAGTTCCAATCGTCGGAGGAGCGCTCGCTGAAGTCTTCACTGCTGTAATACCGGGCCAACAGATTGAGCGGTTCCGCACTTACCTCGAATACTTGGCCGGTCGCCTCGAAGTAACTCGAAATCGCTCAAGCCGCAATTATTAATCCCAACAACGCCGCTCGGTCGAAGATGGTTGGTCGAATTAGTTCGCGAGATAACAAATCGAATCATGCAAAGTAATCAAGAATATCGCACGGTGTGTCGCCGAAGGAATTTCATGCGACTGAGCGCAGCCAACTCCACAAAGAAAGAGACTTGGAAGGTCTGCACAGCTGGACGCGCGCTAAGAGATGACGCTTGTTAGCGGCCTTCAAGGCTGGCACGCTTGCAGCTTTCAGACAATATTCGCCCGCCGCCGCCAACCATCGGGGCTATCTAGAGAAGTCATGGAGGCGAATGCAATGTGGGAGGCGATGTTCACAAAGCTCAAGACGCTAAACTCATTTCGTATGCGTCGAAGAAGTTACCATTCCAAGACACAGTTCCAATTCCTGAGGAGACGATGGGGAGCGCTCCGCGAAGCTGGCGAAAAGTATTGCGTTAGATCAATGTGGATGCCGCTTAGCATGCGAGTTTCTTCTGACGGCTGCTAGGAAAGAATTGACGCTAGAACTAGCGTTGATCGCATCTCGCAGACAAATGGCAGGATATGACATGGGGCGTTTCCGACAACCGCCGCTCGGCAATGCTGCCGCAAAGAGACTAACACGCATGTTCCCGGCGTCTCGGAGACGACCTTGCAGAATGCCGCTGGGACGATTCTGCGAAAGCGCAGCGTTTCCGCCGGATACAAAGCGCAGCTTGGCGTCAGGCTACGCGCGCAACTGTCATCCCGGGCGAAGTGGCGTTCGCCGCGCAGACCCGGGACCCAGCAGCGTTCACGCGTGGGTCCCGGCTCTACGAAATCGCCCACGCGATTTCTCCGGCCGGGATGACAGCTCTCCGTCACTGGTCTTGATTGTTGGGTTACGTGCGGAATTCGCCAATGCATATCATTATTGAAATTCACTGGCCGCACTAACCCAACCTACGTTTCCCGTCTTGGCGCGCACCTGAAGTATTGGCCGTCCTCCCCAGCCCCGAAACCCAAGCGGCAAAAATTCCGCCTTGTCTCAGCCGAGACCATGCTATGTTTCCAGAAAGCGTAGCATGGGGGACGCCCATGAAAATCACGGTGTATGGTTTCAAGTGGTACGACAATAACAAGAACAAGACGTTCTACCCCGGCGTCAAACGGACGTTGGAATGGATCACGCGCACCCAAGGCGCGGACGTCATTCGCGGGCACGGCGGAAACCGTCGACGAGTCCGAATTGGATATGTGACGGCGCATACCATCCGCGCGGAACGGCCAGCAACGCACCGAAGCGGCAATGGTGAGCCGGTGGGCCGCCAACGCGGCGCAGACAAGCGTGCTGCTTTGCCATCACAACGCCATGACAACTACGCCATGACAACAACGCCATGACATCGCCAGCCTTCCCGGCTAAACTTGGGTCATGACCGGAGCGCTCGCACAAATGTTGCTGGCCCGCGCTGCACCACCCGTGACGTGGTGCTTGGCCTTATGCTTGACTGCATCCCTCGCAACGCCGCTCGCCGCCCGGCCGCTCTCCAATTGCCGCTTGGGCAACCAATCGGAATACGCGTCCGTCTCCGACGGCACGATCACGGAAGAAAAACGCAAGGATCTGCGGCTCCGCGTCCTCATCGATGCGCTCGACGATGTCGATATCGTGTTTCGCGGGCGTCTCGCGTCGCGCCGCTATCTCTCCGACATCTATGAAACCTACGTGCCGTCGATCCTCGAAGTCTACGACAGCGTCACGGTTCTCAAAGGCAAAATGCCCTTAGCGGCCAAAGACGGCAAAGTGTTCCTCATCCGCGAGAAAATCTGCGACGGCGGCTGCCGGCTCAGCCGCGCTCCCGGAATTCGAGGCCGGCAACGGACGACCGCGAGCGCGTGGTTCTCGCGTTGAACAACACGCTCGCCAACCCAAGCGAAGCCAGAGACAAATGGTCAAACAGCGTCGTCTATAGCGGGCGCATCGACGCGCTGCTCGGTCCCTGCGATCCGCATCTGGTGAATGGACCGGCAGCGGCCACGCTCATCACATCGCCGACTGAGATGGATCGCTTAAGGCGCGACATACCCGCCCCGCACGGCGGAGGACAAACGCCGTGACGAACAAGTCATCATCAAAAAATTTATGGGGCGGACGGACCCGTGAAGGGTGCCACCCGGCTTGCGCTTACGCCTTCTTCTTGGCGTTGCGTTCTTTCTTGGCTGCTTTAGCGACGCGGTTGGCGGCGTTCTCGGCCTTGAGCTGCTTATTCTGGATCTTGCGGCGGCGCAGGTTCGACATGGTCGGCATTTGAAATTCTCCCGTTTCATGTGCGTTTAAGGCGTGAAACGAAGAAGAGTCAAATCCTATTCGAAGTTGCGGGCCATAAGCGGGGTCCGCGCGATGTCCTTTTCAGGCGGAATGGCCGGTTTCCGCGCGATCTCGAACTCGGCTTCGCGCGCACAGCGGCGGATGTTGGCACAGCGCACCTGGATCGGCGGGTGTGTCGCATCTGCCGGAAAGCGCGATAAGTGCACGCACACCTTGATCAAGTCCTGCGCCCCGAGCCACCCCTCTTGAATGCCGCGCGTAGACGCCGCGCAGTCGGCCTGCATCTCATCTTCCCCGACCTTGGGATCGGCGTGCGCGCACTCGTGCGCCAGAATGAAGTGCTGCACCGCTGGCGCATAGTTCGCAAGGATCGTGCGATTGAGAATGATGAGTCTCAAGCCCGGGATGTAGTAGCCCGACGACTTGCCGTTCTCGAGATTGGTTTCAACGAGATCGACACCGGGACATGTGCCGGTATCACTGGCCCGAGCCGCGCGCGCAGACGCCAAAACGAGCGCCGCCGCAATCGCCATCCCGGCCCCGAGAAACAACAACCGGGACGATGCCCGTAGCGCAGTTTGCGTTGTCATATTCGTCCCAGTCCATTTGCACTGAGTTTCGAACCTGAACGCTCCTCCGAAGTTTCTTGTTCCCAACTGTCCCGGTATTCCGGGCACATCGAGGAATATTAGCTTGAGTCGCGCCCCCGGGCTGTGTCCTCAAAAACCGCAACGGCCGCGCTTATTCAAATTTGACGCAGAAATTTCAGCGCCTGTGGCCGGACCACATCATTTTTGTATGCCGGCCGTTGACGTCCCAATCTCGCCTCGTTCAGGGGAAAGGATGCAGCTTAAGGCGTGCGGGCGCTCGATCTGGGGGAATTCCATGTCTGAGCCCGTTCTGAAGCACAAGCCGACGCCTAGTTCCGCACCAAGTTCTGCACAAACCCAGACACTCACACTTCCGCGCTCGGTGACGATCGAAGGCGCACTCGATTATCCGGGTCCCATTGTCCTTTCTGGCACCATCGAGGGCGATGTCACTTGCACCTCGCTGACCGTCACAGAACGCGGCGTCGTCAACGGGGCCGTTCGCTCGAATACTGTCACGGTGCTCGGCGAGATCAACGGAGAGATCTTCGCCAACACGCTATTCCTCAAAACGGCGTGCTCGGTCACGGGCGATATCTTTCACAATCAGCTCGTGCTTGAAGACGGCTGCTATTTCGAAGGCAAATCGCGGCGCATGATCTTGCCGCTGCAGCTTGTTTCGTAATCCGGTCCCGCGCCCACATTTTTTGTGCCTGTTTTTTTTGCGTGCGTTTGAAAGCTCTAATGCCATTCAGGCGCTCAGTTTTTGCCGTCGTATCCGACTGCGGATCAACGTGTACCAACGGAAATTGGCCTATCTAAAGCTGTACCGGAGCGGCAGAATCGGACACTCTATTGACTGCTGTTCATCGCAAGTTTTCTGAACGGTAGTGGAGCTACCCAATGCTGCCGGAACAAACGCCACGTCTGCTGGTCGCAGACGACGACACAGGTGTCATAGCGGCTTATCGTCTTGTGCTCGAGAAATCAGAGCAAAGCGAAAACGTGCGCGAACTGTTCGGCCTCGACACACTCGAAGCCGAGCTCTTTGGCGCGCAGCAAACCACGAAGCCGAATTGGCGCGTCACATTCGTGGAACAAGGATTGGATGCCGTCGCTGCCATCAAATGGGCCATCGAGGATGGAGATCCATTTGCCGGCATCTTCCTCGACGTCCGTATGCCGCCCGGCATCGATGGTTATGAAACGGCCCGGCGCATCCGATTGATCGACCCGAACGTCCACATCGTCATCGTCTCTGGCTATTCGGATTACACGCTTGAAGATTTCGTGAAAGTCGCGGGCCCAGAGAACTTACTCACCATCATGCCAAAGCCAATTTGGCCGGACCAAATGCGCAAAATCGCTACCATCCTTGCGCGAGAAGCGAAACCGCACAGAGTGCAGCTCAGTCCGTTACGCATGGCGAAGTAACATTGTCCCGGTGCATTCTCTGGCACCTCTTGCCGTCGCTCGCGACACTCCAATACCTCATGCACACGGCGTTGCCATTTATGCCTGATGCGCTACCATTTATGCCAGATGCATTGCCGTGAATAGCGAGCCAATACCTCCGGTGAATTGTTTGCGCACGCACCGTTGATACAATGATCTCGAACTATTCGACGATCGAAAGTCTCTTCAGTTTGCGTCTTTTCTTGTGGAGTGCGTCATGTCGCTATGGATCAAAACCGAGAATTACGGCCTTGGCCTGCAGGACCGCGCCGAGAGCGGCACGGAAATTCCAGTGCCATCACAGGTTTTGTCTAACGGCGAATTCAATCCCCCTGCGCAAAACGACACGCAGCGCAAAATCAAAGCTGAGATCCTCGACGCGGCCGGTCAGATCGCCAAGAAGAATGGCACGTCACGCCGCGCGTTTTTGCGTTCGGCTGCAGGCTTCGCCCTCTCGTTCTCCGTAATGAACGACCACTACGGCCACGTTTTCGGCGCCACACGCGCAGAAGCCGCGGATGCCGCGATGGCCGAAGAGCGCGCATCAGCCCTGCGCGACCAATTCATTTTCGACGACCAGTTGCACTTCGTTTACGAAGGCTTCAACTTCGAGGGCCTCAAGGGCTTGCGCAAGTACGGCATGGAAAAGTGGGTGCCGGAAAAATATCGCGACAAGCAGACCGAATTCGAACAGCTCCAGTTCGCTAACTTCCTGCGCGAGGTTTATTTCGACAGCGACACAAAAATCGGCATTCTCTCTGGCGCACCAGCCGACAACCCCGACAATTGGTTCCTCTCCAACCCGGAAATGAAGCGCGCACAGGATCTCATGGACGAATTGTGCGGTTCGCGCCGCATGTGGAGCCAGGCCATTATCAATCCGAGCGTACCCGGATGGCTTGAGGAAATGGACCGCTGCGCGGCCGAACAAAAGCCAATTGCCTGGAAGGGCTACACGGTTGGCGATCCGCTCTCGAACAGCGACTTCCCTTACCGGCTCGACGACGAAAAGTTGATGTACCCGGCTTACGAAAAAATGATGAAGTCTGGCATCACCACCTTCTGCATCCACAAGGGACTGCTGCCCAACGACTATGCCGACACCTTCCACGCCTGGAAGCACGCCATGGTCGACGACGTCGGCAAGGCCGCGAAGGACTGGCCCGGCATCAAGTTCGTCATCTTCCATTCGGGCCTCAAGCCCTTGACCGAATATCCGGAAGATCACCTGAAGAAGTTCAAGGAGACGGGGCGCATCGATTGGGTCACCGATCTTGCCGAAGTGCCGGCCAAGTTCGGCGTCAGCAACGTCTACGGCGAACTGGGTAGCTGCTTTGCAAATAGCGTCATCTCGCACCCTCAGCACGCCGCCGGGTTGCTCGGCACTTTGATCAAGGGGCTTGGCGCCGACCGCGTTGTTTGGGGCACAGATTCCGTCTGGTACGGCTCGCCGCAATGGCAGATCGAAGCTCTGCGCCGTATGGAAATCCCAGACGACATGCAAAAGAAGTTCGGGTTCGCACCCTTGGGCGGCGACGACAGCGAAGTGAAGCGCAAGATCTTCGGCCTCAACACGGCCGCGATCCACGGCATCGACCCCAACAACCTCGCCAAGCACAACGTCAATTTGAAAGATGACAAGCTGCAAAAGGCCAAAGAGGCCTACATGAAGGACGGCGCAGAACGCACCAACGCGTTCTATGGCTTTGTGGAAAAGAAAAACATTTCCTTCAAACGCGGCGCTTAAATCTTCGGTACGAGCAAAAGACGCGAGGTTTTGACACCTATTACGGGTCCTTCCATGGGCCGATGATCCATTTGAACCTTGAGCCCGCATGAGGCGACAAAGCCATGCGGTGCATCGCTGGACCTACGATCTGTTCCGTTTGGAACAGCGCCGGTGCGTCTTCGAGCGCACAAGCGTAGGCTGGATCAATATTGGAAGGACTCCACCATGTTGAAATCGCATTTTGCTATTGGGCCCATTGCCCTTGCAGCGCTGGCAACTCTGATGCCGGCAGTCTCTCAAGCAGCCTCTGACCCCAAGGGCGTCTGGCTTAATGATACAGGCCGCGGTGCGGTTGAAATCAAGAACTGCGGCGGCGCGCTCTGCGGCCACGTTGTCTGGGTCAAGGACGGCGCAGACGCCAAAGGCTGCGGCAAGCAGATCATCGGCGAAGCGCGCCACGCGGGCGGTTCGACCTGGGATGGCGGCTGGGTCTATTCTCCGGAAAAGAAGCGCCGCTACGATGTCGAATTGACACCGCTTGGAGACGGAAAATTGCGTGTCGTCGGCTATGCGGGTGTCAAACTATTTTCCAAAACCATGATATGGAAGCGCGCGCCGGCTGATCTGCAGCGTTGCGGCAGCACGGAAACAGCCGCGAAAACAGCCACCCCAGAACCGGCGCCCGTCGCACCTGTGGCTGCGGCTCCCGCTGAAACCAAAGCGCCTGAACTCAAAACACCTGAACTTAAGGCGGCCGGCACGACATCAGCGCAAGTCAAAACCTCGGACGTAAAAGTGCCTGATGTGAAGCCTCCCGAAGTGAAAGAACCCGTTGTGAAAACCACGGAAACTTTGCCGTCGTCCAGGCCCGAGGCTGCGCCTGACGTGACGAAACCCGCCACTGCCGGCGCGCCGAAAGCCATCACGCCTTCGCAATCCGCCGCGGGACCGGCTTCAGAACCTGCTTCTGAAAATGACAAGACCGCGCAAGCAGATGAGGAAAGCGATCCGTCAAACGATGACGAGCCGTCAAGCAACGGCAAAATCAATCTTGGCGACATTGACGTTAGCAAGTTCCTCAAAAAGACGCGCGCAGGCAACTGCCAACTCGATCTGCCGTGGGTCAAAATTGAATTTGGCTGCGAGTAAGGAAGCGGAGCCGGATTCCAGGCCCTGGTACTTAGAAGGGCCTGGATCTCAGAAGGGCCTGCATCTCAGAAGGGAAAGAACGGTTCGTCTTTCTTCGCCTGCTTCGGCGGCTTCTTAGCAGCGCTACTACTTGCCGTCGCGGGCTTTGCATTTGGCCGGCGCGGTTCGCTCTTGATGACCGCGCGCTTTGAGGCCGCTGGCTTTTCAGCTCGTTTCTCAGATTTAGGCGCGGGCACAGGTTCAATCGTCACTGCGTTCGGTACCAGCGCCGATTTTTTGTCTTCCTGTTCTGCTGTTCGATCTGCTGTGGCCGATTCAGTCGCCGGGCGAATGGTTTCATCAGGTGCGGCGGCGACCGAGGGCGCTTGAACATTAAGCGATGGCGCCGCCGGTGTTGCAACCACCGCTTCCGTTGATACCGTTGATTTCTGCGGCACTTCTGCATGCCTTGCAGTCGCCCCGGCCTTCTTCAGGTCGGAAAGCTCCTGACGCGCCGTGTCGGCGTCCTGCAAGGCTTTGTCTGCCGCCATGCGCGCCTCGTCGGCGGCACGTTGTATGTCGTCTCGTTCGGCACGGATTTGATCGCGTTCCTTTTCCGCTTGGGCAAGGTCTGCTTCGAGACGGCTGCGCGCAGCCTCCGCCGCGGCTTTATCTCGAATGGCGTCCGCGAGAGTCTCACGCGCCTCATTCAGCCGGATGACATCGGAAGAGCTATATGTTGCATTGCGCAAGAGGCTATCTTCGGCCACAAGCGCTCTTCGCAAAGCGGAGTCTTCGCGGCGGCCCACTGCATCCAAATCGATTTGCAGCGACTTGATCCGATTGTTGAGCGCGGCTGCGCTCTCGTCTCTCAACGAAATGTCCAAGTGCTGCCACGCCGCCAATCCGCCGAGCAGCACCGTCAATACGGAGAGAATATAAATGAGCCCGGCACGCAGCAGCATGCGGCACTCCAATTAACAAGCATCAGATGAATCAGCAGCTGAAGCTTACTGCGTACTCACTTCGGGGGAAGCGGTGCCGTGCGCTTTGACGAGGAACCACGGTCCAAAAACAAAAAAAACGCGAGGCCTAAGGTCTCCGCGCATAAAAAAACGACGATCAGAAATGTTCGTCGTGAGAAGAACCCCGGCGGCGCATGATCAAATCATCCGCCACCGGAGGCTTTTAGTCAGACGAAAGCCGACATTAGATCATGTCGATTTCAGCTGGGAGGTAGCTGGTCACTTCGAGGCCAACTTCCGTTTCGCGAACTTCGGGCTTCATCCAGGTCTTCATGGTCGTCTCCATCAACAAAAAAACTATAAGAACTCGCGTCCCTATAACGACTAACTTAGGCCCGATGGACGATAACCACAAATCTCATTCGCGTGACATTGCCATCAATTAATCTTATATAATGGAGCGCTATCGCTGATCACGCGTTCACGCCACATAGTCTAAACGTGCAGCGCGCAGTATTTCCTCCATCCCACCCTCTTTCAATAAGCCAGTCGGAACGCCAGGAGCCCCAATCGATGCCGATGCAGGCAACCGAAATCGAGCGCATGATCAAAGCCGCCTTCCCTGACGCCCAAATCGAGATCAAGGATCTGGCTGGCGACGGCGATCACTATGCGGCCACCGTTGTATCCTCAGCATTTGAAGGCAAGAGCCGGGTCCAGCAGCACCAGATGGTCTACCAGGCACTCGGCGGCAACATGGGCGGCGTTCTCCACGCCCTCCAGCTCACCACAAGCTCGCCCAAATGAGGCAACACCAAAGATTGACTTCGGACCGCGCCTCTCCCACATCTCTCAATTGAATTCGCACGGACCCCGTGCACAGGCCCCAAAAGGAGCAGCCCCATGGCTCAAGACACTAACCAGACGGCCATTTCCAAGACCATCACAGAAAACGACATCGTGCTGTTCATGAAGGGAACCAAGCAGTTCCCGCAGTGCGGCTTCTCGGCGACCGCCGTCAAGATCCTGGAAGCCCTCGGTGTCCCGTTCAAGGAAGTGAACGTGCTCGAGGATCAAGGCGTTCGCGAAGGCATCAAAGCCTTTAGCAATTGGCCGACCATTCCCCAGCTCTACGTCAAAGGCGAATTCGTCGGCGGCTGCGATATCATGAAGGAAATGTACCAGGCAGGCGAACTGCACGATCTCATCTGCCAGAAGGGCATTCCACACGCCCATCATCACGGCTAAAGCCGGCCGCTGGCTCACGTCCGGCAACCTCGAATTTTCTTCGAAATCCCAATGGGTGGCGGCTTAGGCCCCGCCCTTTTTGGCGTCCTATTTGGGTGCTGCACCCTCATTCCGCCGCTTATTCCGCCTCAAGATCCGGCTTCACATTTCTGCCGTTCGTTAACGCCAGAGATCCTATAGACTGAGCCGCACGGCATCACACGCGGGATAGAACGGCGAATGCTCCAAAGCGGCCGGCGCTTCTTATTGAGTTTGACAATTCTCGCAGCCAGCGTCTGCTTAGCGCTCGGCATTTCATTGCCGATTATCAAGCTCACCAAGTTTGGAATCTGGACGACAGAACATTCCCTGCTGTCGACCGTCGATGTACTCGTCTCCGAAGGGCAGACCTTCCTTGGCGCTATCGTTCTCATCTTTTCTATTATTCTCCCAATCGCCAAGCTGCTTTATCTGCTCATGGTCTCAACGCTTCCGCCCGCCGAGATCGCGCGCCAGAACCGCCGCTTACACGCGCTCGAATGGCTCGGCAAATGGTCCATGCACGACGTGCTCGTGCTGGCGTTGACGATCTTCTTCGTCAAGAGCCACGGCATGTATGATGCGACCAGCCTTTATGGCGTCTACTTCTTCACCGCCGCCGTCGTGCTCATGATCCTGGCCTACGCTTGGATCAGAACCGACGGCATTGACCGCGCCGCCCTTGAGGCGCCCCATAACCTGCCTCAACCCGATACCGGCAGCGGCCCCACGATCCAACTGGCGCAACTTCGGCTTGAGTTTTCTGATCATCGTCGCGACCGTGTTCTTCGCACTGGGCATAATCCTGCCGACGATCCGTTTCACGACGGTTTACGTTTGGACCAACCAGCATTCGATCCTGACAATCATGTACGCGCTCTTCGAGACCGACGAGATCTTCCTCTGCGCCGTGCTCTTTGCCGTCTCGATCTTCTTTCCGTTCATGAAGCTGTTTTATCTGCTGACGCTTATCACCTCGCACGACATCGAGCCTGAGTTCCGCCGCAAGTCGATTGCCACCATGGAGTGGCTCGGGCGCTATTCCATGACCGACGTCATGGTTCTTGCCCTCATGATTTTCTATGTCAATTCGAGTGGCTACACGGAAGCAACCGTCCTGCCCGGCGTCTATTTCTTTGCCGCCAGCGCGCTCATCACCATGCTCGCCTATGGCTGGGCCAATGCCTCCCCGCCAGCCCAACAGCAAAGATTGAAGCACATCAAGACCATCAGCACTTCCCCCGCCTCCCGAAGCAAAACCGCATGAAAATCGCGATGCCACCAGTAACGATTGCTTCGCAAACCACGAATTTCCCCATATTATAGGACGCAACTCGAGAACCGGAGCGCCAGCATGATCCCCTGGGAAATAGAAGCCCGCGAATTTGCCAACTGCAATTGCGATTTCGGTTGCCCGTGCCAATTCAATGCCTTGCCGACGCACGGCGACTGCGCGGCCTTCGTCGGTCTCGAAATCGACAAGGGGCACTTCGGCGATGTCCGGCTCGACGGCTTGCGCGCGGTCGGCATCATGAAATGGCCGGGACCGATCCACTTCGGCAAGGGCGAAGCCTTTCTCATCGTCGACGAGCGCGCCAGCGAGGCCCAGCGCAACGCCATCCTGACGATCATGACTGGCGGCGAGACGTCGCCCGGCGCGACAATCTTCAGCGTTTTTGCGTCTACTCTTGAGAAGGCTTTTGATCCGGCCTTCAAGAAAATCGACGTTGAAATCGACATCGACAAACGCCGCGGCCGCGTCGTCATCGACGGCATTATCGATGCAACGGGCAGCCCAATCTTGAACCCCGTGACAGGAGCCGAGCACCGCGCAAGAATCGATATTCCGAACGGCTTCGAGTACGAGATCGCCGAAGTCGCGCAAGGGAGCGCCAAGATCAACGGGCCAATTGCGCTCACACTTTCCGCTTCGCACGCACACTTCGCGACGCTGCGCTTGAACAATTATGGAATCGTCAAGAGTAAGTCCGCCGCTTGACCTCGCAGCCGTCCCAGTTCCCGCTTGCGGCGCTTGAACGCGCAATCAAAAGCGAACGCGCGATCCTGGCCGTTGCGATCGCTCTGATAACACTCGTCGCGTGGGGCTATCTTCTTAGCGGAGCCGGAACCGGCATGCCGGCGGCGCACATGACGACATGGCGCTTTCCGCCGTCAGCTGAAACGCTGTATGGCCCGGCCGTGTGGACGCCCAGCTACGCGCTCATGATGACGGCTATGTGGTTCGTCATGATGGTCGCGATGATGTTGCCGAGTGCTAGTCCAATGATGATGATTTATGCGCGGGTCTATGCTCAAGGCCAGCGAAAAGGACAGATCGCAGGATCTTCAATTCCCATCGCCGCTTTCGCCACCGGATATCTGCTCTGCTGGCTTGCGTTCTCCGTTTTGGCGACGTCGCTACAATACTTTTTAGAGCGCACCGGTCTTGTCGACGGAATGTGGATGTGGTCGCTGAGCCGCGTCTTGACGGGCGGATTGCTCGTGCTCGCCGGGCTATATCAATTCTCAAGCCTGAAACGCGCCTGTCTCAACCACTGCCGCTCGCCGGCCGCCTTCCTCAGTCAGAACTGGCGCCCGGGCCCAAGCGGCGCGTTCCGCCTCGGCGTCGTGCACGGCGCTTACTGTTTGGGATGCTGCTGGAGCCTCATGCTGCTCCTCTTCGCGGGCGGAGTCATGAACCTCGTCTGGATCGCAGGGCTATCGATCCTCGTGCTGCTCGAAAAGCTCGCGCCATTTGGCGCGCGGTTGACCAAGCCCATCGGGGTTTTGCTGATGGTTGCGGGTCTGGCCGTGGCAGCCTCTGCATAACGGCCACAGCTATTGCACTGAGATACCTCGCAGCTTCAATGGCTCCAGATCAACCGTCTCATCCACCATCGAAATGATACGTATCGACCTCAAATTACGCAGCGCTTCGATGCCATCGAACGATGTGATCGCGAACTCGTCGCTCTCGCCATCCCAGAAATAGTTGATGTAGCGATAGATCTCCGAGCCGCCATCAAACTCTATGCTGGTTACCTGATCGAGCAGTTCCTGGCTCAAGGGGAAGCGGGCGAGATAATCGCGCGCCTCAGACACGGGTTCGTAGCCTTCTGCTTCGAGATCGAAGTGCCGCCCCAGCACGTGATCATAGAGGTCTTGCGGATCGCCGAAGTCGATGTGGCCTTTCTCCATCAGCTCGGAGAGCACGGCCAGCTTGAGATTGATGTCTTTGAAGGGGGCACCCGGAACGCCCGATGGCGTGGGATAGGCCACCGGCTGTTTCGCTGGATATACGGCTGCTGGATCGAAGAGTTCTATCCAGCGTAGATAGCGCACGCCTTCATAGGTTGTCCCGAGCTCGAAGCGCATGTGCAGCCCGCCCTCGACCAGGCTCGTCCAGGAGAAGGGGCCCATCGCAAGCGGCTTCAGATCAAGGCTCGGAAAGCGCGCACGCAAGGCATCCTCGCGGGCGCTCATGTGAATCCCGAGGACAGGGACATCCTCGCCGAAGCGCCAATCGTAACGGATCGAGCCGAGCTGACCACTGCTTGTGATGCGAACGACAACGCCACCGGTCGAAGCGAGTGTTAGGACGCTGCCCTCCCGGTGCGGCAGGGGCGCCTTCCAAGCAATGCCATAGGCTCTGGCGACGTCCGAGACCGGGGCGCCAGGGCGCAATGCTGCAAGACCTGCCCGATCGACCGGACTTTCGGCCATACCGGGAATTCCTCCGCTAGCGACCATGACAAAGGCGAGCCATAGCATCTGAGCAAAGCGTCCAAAAAGCAAACGGCCGGACTTGAAAGTCCAGCCGCTCGCAATAGGTCCAGGCATTGCCCGCTCGCTCAGCGCGAGTAGAATTCGACCACGAGGTTGGGTTCCATCGTCACCGGATACGGCACATCGGCCAAGGCCGGAATGCGCGCCAGTGAAGCCGTCATCTTGGTGTGGTCGTGAGTGACGTAATCCGGCACGTCGCGTTCGGCACTCTTGACGGCTTCGAGTACAAGCCCAAGCTGGCGCGCTTTTTCTCTGACTTCAATGACGTCGCCGATGCGCAGGCGATAGCTCGGGATCGTCACGCGGCGGCCGTTGACGGTCACGTGGCCGTGCGAGACAAACTGGCGTGCAGCGAAAACGGTCGGAACGAATTTGGCGCGATAGACGAGCGCATCGAGGCGGCGCTCCAAGAGGCCGATCAAGTGCTCGGAGGTCGAGCCCTTCATGGACGACGCTTCAGCGTAGACCTTGCGGAACTGACGTTCCGAAATCGATGCGTAGTAGCCTTTGAGTTTCTGTTTGGCCTTGAGCTGCTGGCCGAAGTCGGACGTTTTGCCGACTCTGCGTTCGCCATGCTGGCCAGGGCGGCTTTCGCGGCGATTGAGCGGGCTCTTAGGACGGCCCCAGATGTTCTCGCCTAAACGGCGATCGATCTTGTGTTTGGCGCGGACGCGCTTGGTCATAGTCTAGCACTCCATAAGTTGCATCGGCCGCGGGCGATCCCGAAACCGTGATGTGTTTGGAGCGCCCCCTCCTCTGCTCCCTTACCAAATTCTGGATCATGGAGACGACAGGCATGAACCTTCAAAAGTTCCGCCGCGGGTGCGCAAATGAAACGCGGGCCAAAATGGCCCGCGCATCTAACGGTCTGATACCGTCGTTGCCTGGTGGCGTCAACCTGCACGGGCCTGATAAACAGCTCAAACCCGCCCGAAGCCCTTATTTCTTCTCAGGAGCGGGTGCCGCAGGGGCCGCAGCCGGCTGTTTCGCCGCAGGCGCCGCGCCAGCAGCAGGGGCCGCCGTCGTGGTCGAACCCGTCGTTGTCCCGTCTGCAGCCTTTTTGTTGGCAGCAGCAGCGGCTGCAGCTGCGCCGGCTGCTGCAGCTGCCGGCACCGGCTCTCCATCGGCTGGGGCAGCGCCTTTAGGCTGCGGACCCGTCTTTACGTAAGCAACGATCAATTCGACAACTTTCTTCCGCTGCTCGTCGGTGCACGTTGTTGCAGGCGCCTTGCCTTCTTCAACGATGACTTCCTTATCGCCTTCTTTCTCGACCAGACGGATTTTTCCGGTGAGTAGCATCACGGTCGTTAGATGCAGCTGGCTGATGTAGACGAGCTGCTGCGGCGTCCATTTTTTCTTTGCCTCTTCACGCTTCATCAGCGTGATGTGGTTGGCTTTTTGTTCGTCGCGGAGATCGCAGATCTGGGCATGCGCCGATAAGCGGCCGACCTTGATCACTTCGCGCGCCACATCGACCGGCACCTTGACCTCGTCAGGCTTCTTCTTATCGATCTGGATCGTTGTCCCGTCGGGCTTGGAAAACTGCTGAGGTGTCAGCGACCAAGCGAAATCCATAAACGACTTGACCGCCATCTCGCTCAGTTCCTGAGCAGAGGCAGACGCCACTGGCACCAACAACGCAAGCGCAACCGCACCCGCCAAAACTTTCCCCGCCCTCATTTTCATCACGTTCTCCAAATGAGCCTCACTTGATACCGGATACCGGAAACATCCGGAAGCCTAAAGCCTGCGCGGACTTCTAAAAATAAAGCCGTCTCTTCAGCGCCTATTGCTTCCGGCAATAGTGAGGTGCCGTCGATGGACCCACACGCATTGCCCAAGAGTTGCCGTTTCAAGCGGCATCGCTCGACCCAAAACTTGGCCAGATCAAGGCACCTCGCCAGGGGCTTTGCGGCCCCGGCCTTTGCCCTGTGCGAGCGTGGCAACAATGCCACGAAGGGTCCGCACTTCCTGATCGGTCGCGCTCGCCCTGAGAAAGAAAGAGCGCAAGTTCTGGACGACAGTAGGGCGGCGGTATTCGGGATTGAAAAAGCCCAAGCGATCGAGTTCCCCTTCCAAATGCTCGAAAAGCGCGGTGAGTTCCGCTTTTGTTGCGGGCCGGTCGCGGCCCATGTTCATGCCTTCGCTCAGCGGTTTTTCATATGTTGTGACACGTCCGAGGCTGCGCTCCGGCGCGCCCCGCATCCACTCGTAGCCGAGCAGCAAAACCGCCTGCGCAAGGTTAAGCGAGGCAAAACGCGAATTAACCGGAATCATAATGAGGGCATCCGCATTGGCGACCTCGCCCGTCTCAAGCCCATTGCGCTCACGCCCGAACAGAATGCCGCAGCGCTCACCCTTGGCAATCCGGGTGCGCATTTCGGCAATCGCTTGTTCCGGCGTCAGCACGGGTTTGCGCAAATCGCGCTGGCGCGCCGTCGTCGCAGCCATCCAATTGAGATCGCTCATGCTCTCTTCAAGGGACGAAAATGCCCGCGCATCATCGATTATGTAGTTGGCGCCCGAGGCCGCGATGCGTGCCTTCTCGTTTGGCCAGCCGTCGCGCGGATTGACGAGGCGCAAATCATCGATCCCGAAATTTGCGCACGCACGCGCGACCATGCCGATGTTATCGGCAAGCTGCGGCTCCATCAAAATGACAGCCGGTGTTTCGCCTTCGCCAGCGACCGGCTCGCCCTGCATATGCGCGCGCCGGATTCCATGGCGCAGCTTGCGAATAACGCGGCGCGCCCAGAACCAGTAGTTCTCACCCGACCACTGTCGCGTCAGACTCTCGAGGCACGGCGTCGCGACAATTTCTGTCCCCTCGCCCTTCAAGCGCACGCGCCCATCGCCGACGACAACTTCCTTCTTACTCAGAATGAATTGGTCGAGTGTTTCTAGACCGAGCATCTCCGTGCGCCGTTTGCATCCTGGGCACGACACGTTGTCGGCTGCGCAGCGCACCTCTGCACAATACTGCAGCACGGGTTCGAGTGTGTCGCGTGTGAGCCCGGGAATGGCGAGCGCTTCAAGCCCCTGGTCGATGGTCGCGACATGGCAAGCATGCACGATCGCGCCGACGCTCTTGCCAGCCAGCCGCGGCTCGTTTTCCGTCAATTCGATTTTCATGAAACCTTCCGGCGCAAAGCACGACGCGCATACCCTTCGCGGGCGCGTATAGCCGTTGCCGGCCATAACGCCAACAGGTGGCGTGAAGCCGCAACAGATCAAGGTGTTTAACCGGCGCGCCTCGGCCTCATTCCTTAGCCTATTTATTGCCGGTAATACTGAAATCCGTTCGCCACGCTGCATTGATGCGTGAATTCGTGGCGGCGGATATATGCCAGAGCCATCCACGCCTCCTGCTCCGTCTTGAAGGTCTTGATCCGTGTGACACCGTCTTCAAGCAGCCACTTCTCACCTTCCTTGTTAACGTCGATATTGCCGGTCTCGAACTTTGTGCACGCCTCGCCCGCCCATTCGCCTTTCGGCGCTTTCTTGTCTTTCAAGAAGTACTGAAAATCCCAATCCTTGCGATTGACGAAGCAGCGCTTCGACATTCCGTAATGTTTGATAATTTGGACGGCACGATCCGCATCGTCCCGGCTACCGCCAAGATTGGCGATAATGTCGTTGTTCGATATCACCTTCCAGACTTGGTTGATTTTGTAGGCCTTGGCCTTGGACGATTTAAAGCTGTAGCAGTCGTCCACGAGGCGCACATGTTTACGCGCCTGCACCCAGGCCGTATAGCTGCCGATCCGGTTGCTGTCGTAGTGGATCCACATATACCCCCGGTCGCCCCAGCCCGTGTTCCACGAATTCTTGATGAGCCACGCCTTCTTCCTGTCGTTCCATCCGACAATCGTGACGGCGTGATCGATCGGCTTCGTGCTGCGCTCATTGAAGACACCAGAACGGTAAGCGCCAAATGCAGGCGTGCCCGCCACAACGGCGGTCGCAAGTGGTCCGTGCTTGCACAGCGCCCGCTTGATAGCTGGGACGTCTGGATCGATGCCGTCTGTCGCCCAACCCCAGGATCCCCAATGATAGGGCGTAGGCGTACTCCATTTGCACTGCGCATCCTGCCCTTCATAAGAGTAGTTGGACTGCGCGGCGTTACCCTCGCCTTGCAAATTGTCCCAGGCGGTAAAATACCAGCCGCCGTCGAGGCAATTGCCGCCGCGCGAGCAGCTCAATACCTGCTGTTCGGACCCTGTCATGTTGCTGCGGTTGGCCGCGAAGTGACTGCCCTCGAGGGCCGCGACCGCGGCAAAGGCCCAGCAGCTTCCGCATGAACCCTGGTCTTTGACGTCCGTTACCGCGCCTTTTTCGCGCCAATCGAATGACTGGGCCGTCGGCGAGCACCCCCACGACGACGCGCGCACCGGTTTCTTTTCCACATGCCGGCTGGTCAACGCACCACCCGCGCTCAGGGCGTCATTGAGCTTCTCTTCCCGCTCCAGCAACTGATCGGCTTTGCGGGCCTCTTCAGGGCGTGCCGATTGAGCAGTGTCAGGAACCGTCAACCCAGTCAGTTGCTTTACTGTGCGGCGCAACGCCGACGTGTGTCCGACATTGAAGGTCGGCTTGCCGCCGATAAACTTCTCGTCTCCGCCTTCAATCAGTTCGCTGCGGACATCGCGCAATTTGGTTTGAATTTCGCGGGGAGCCTGGCGTTCTTTTTCAACAACCGAGGCTTTGAGTTTTTCGCCCGTCACGCGTTCAAGCGCGCGTATCTGGGTGCGCCGCTCTTGTTCGCGAACCGCCGTTTGCGCGTCGGCCGATGATAAAACTCCCATTCCGGTGGCGAATGCTGCAACAGCGATCGCTGTATTCAGCGGGCGAGCGAACCACTTCCACATCTTAACCTCCCCTACTTGGCAATGACTTTCAGTTCAAATGACTCTTCTTTGCCGGTCACCGGCTCCCATGGCCGCCGGTAGTGCAGCACAATCCGGCCCTCGCCCTGCCCCGTCACGGCAAACGTCAAACGCTGACGACCTTCTTGGCCCGGGCGCTCGCCTGGTCCACTGCGTCTTCGCTCTTGCATCGTGAGGAATGCGGGGCAACGGCCCGTGGCAATCCAACGGAACCCCGTTCCCGGCATGCCCGCTATATCCACGGCTAGCGTGGAGCCGGCTGCGACGGTCACTGCTCTTTTGTCCGCCGCGCGCGCCATCGACTACGACGACAGCCGGTTCGGCGGCAGCACACGCTAGTGTCAGAGCGGCGGCAAATATGCCCAAGAAAAACACGAACGCACGCATCAAGGCACCAAATACAAGTCATGTGCAACCCGCGCAATACCGAGTACAGCAGAGCACCGTGCCAATGCTAGCCTCAATTGTCAAGCCATGAAGACAGAACGAATTGCCTGAGCAACGAGCCGTAGCCCCAAGGATGGTGCAAGGATACCGCACCAGACCCAGCTCGCCTCACTCCGAGATATAGCCTAGCTGGTCGCCGTATCACCCGCACGGCCGATTGACACGCCGTCGATCGGTCCCTAGAAAGTGAGCGCTCTGACAAATTCTGACGCTCTTTCGAGCGCGAACTTGATCCACTACGCCTTTCCCAACATACCTCTGGAGGCATTTTCATAATTTCAAAGAAAAATACCGGTCTTGGCCTGATGGCATCCTTGTCAACCCTCGTTTTGCCGTATGCGCCCTGCTTTGGCCCTTCCGGCGGCCTGCGCATAGCATGATCGGTGATAACCAGTCACTGATCGTTCAAATCAGGCTTGGCACCGGTTGTTTAACTTGGCGGGGCACCTGCCGCCTCAATATCACCGGACCAAAAGCCGGTCGGAATTCGCTGCTTATTGCCGCAACAGGCAACCGGCGTCAAGCTGGGGCAAGTCGTCCGTTAGCGGCCCGCCTCGCCGGATATCTGCGGCGATTGGTTCAAAGTAAGCGTGGCGAAGAACCGCCGCACTGGTCCTTTGTCGGGTCTTGGCGCGCGCACCCGGCGCAACTATGGTGCGGCGCATCAATCACGCCAAACCCATAGGCTTATCCGACATGAAAAAGATCAAGGTGACCGGAACCGTTGTCGAACTCGACGGCGATGAGATGACCCGCATCATCTGGAAACTCATCAAAGACAAGCTGATCCACCCTTACCTCGACGTGCCGCTGGAATATTACGACCTCGGCGTCGAGTATCGCGACAAAACCAACGATCAGGTGACGATCGACGCCGCCAACGCCATCAAGAAACATGGCGTCGGCGTCAAGTGCGCCACCATCACGCCGGACGAGGCGCGCGTCAAAGAATTCAACTTGAAGGAAATGTGGAAGAGCCCCAACGGCACGATCCGCAACATCTTGGGCGGCGTCATCTTCCGCGAGCCTATCATCTGCAAGAACGTGCCGCGCCTCGTGCCCGGCTGGACGCAACCTATCATTGTCGGCCGACACGCGTTTGGCGACCAATACAAAGCGACCGATTTCAAATTCCCCGGCAAGGGTGTGCTGACGATCAAGTTCGTTGGCGACGACGGCAAGGTGATCGAGAAGGAAGTGTTCAAAGCGCCCGGCGCCGGCGTCGCCATGGCCATGTACAATCTCGATGAGAGCATCCGCGAATTCGCCCGCGCCTCCTTGAACTACGGCTTGAACCGCAACTATCCGGTTTATCTCTCGACCAAGAACACCATTCTCAAAGCCTATGACGGGCGTTTCAAGGACATCTTCCAGGAAATCTTCGACGCCGAATTCAAGGCCGAGTTCGACAAGCGCAAGCTGGTCTACGAACACCGCTTGATCGATGACATGGTGGCATCCGCCATGAAGTGGTCGGGCGGATACGTTTGGGCGTGCAAAAACTACGACGGCGACGTGCAGTCCGATACCGTCGCGCAAGGGTTCGGCTCGCTCGGCTTGATGACATCAGTTTTGATGACGCCCGATGGCAAGACGATGGAAGCCGAAGCGGCGCACGGCACCGTCACGCGCCACTACCGCGAGCACCAGAAGGGCAAGGAAACCTCGACCAACGCCATTGCCTCGATCTTCGCCTGGACGCGCGGTCTGCTGCATCGTGCCAAGCTCGACAACAATCCGGCGCTTGAGAAATTTGCGTCAACGCTAGAAAAAGTCTGCGTCGATACCGTCGAAGCCGGTCATATGACCAAGGACTTAGCTCTCCTCGTCGGCCCCGATCAGAAGTGGCTTTCGACCACCGGGTTCCTCGACAAGGTGGATGAGAATTTGAAGTCGGCGATGACCAAGGCGGCTTGAGCATGCGCAGAGTTGGAATTCTGGCGTGGCTCATCGGACTTTTCTCCACGCCGGCATTCGCCGCGCCCGGCGATCCGCCGGCCTATTCGGACGTGTTTGAGAAATCTTTTGCGCCCGGATTTTCCGTGGCAACCACCGCCACACCCGAAGCCGGAGAGCCGCGTACCGACACTGTCGCATTCAAAACAATCGAGATCGGGACGCTTATCATTAAGAGCGGGAGGATTTGCGCCGCTGACCCGTTCGTCTTCCTCACTGACAGAAAGCCCTTCACGCAGGAGGTGCCGAACGGACAATTTCCGGTTCGTCTCGCCGTTGGCTTTCACCCCGCAGGAGAGGTGAAAGACAACCGCGTCGCCTTCGCCCGCGTCGATTTCTCAGGCGCGCCGGTCGTGCGCTGGAGCCAAGCGCTGATCGAAGGGCAGCGGCTCTCCGACCTCAAGCCGGGCGAAAATTTCGGCTATGGCGTCGATGCGGGTACGGGTTCGTTTTTCGATCCCGCAGCGAGCGCGGCAGCCAAGGCACTGCTCGACAAAGACGAGAACGCCTGGGAGACTTGGCAGACGGAAGGCGAAGCGAACGGGCCGAAAGTGATCGGCCCCTACTCCTTCGTGCTCATGCTCGCGCTCGGCGACGTCAACGTTGCGATGTTCCACAGCGGCTGGGGTGACGGATTCTACACGTCGTGGTTCGGCTATGATGCGGAGGGCAAGGTCGCCGCGCTCTTGACCGACTTCAACACCATCGATTGGACCCAATCGAAATGGTGAAGTTCGCACTGAGCACTTATGGACACTCGCGGCGGCGCAGGTAGCGGGAATTGATCCAGCCGCGTTTGGTCCAATTGCCGGCATAGACCGCAACGCGGCACCAGCGGCCGCAAGGACCATCCTTCGCCAGGATCGGTTCGGAACTGTTTCCAAGCCGCGCGCGTATTGGCGCCCTGGCACTCGGGCCCGCCCTCAAGTTCAACGTCTCGCCTGCAGGCACATTGGCCATCCCAAAGCAGATACCATCGGTCGTGGCGAAGGCTGGCATCTGCCCGCACATCACGAGAGCCGCGGCCGGCAAGTGCAATCCGGAATCTCATGGTTCGCTCCCAACATTCTAAAATGTTGGAGCACGCTATTCCGCGGCGGTTGAACGCGAAATGAACGCCTTGGGACACCTGTTCTTTTCTGCGGCCCTTGCGATGAGAACGCGAAGACCGGTTACCCGCACGTGCCTATGAGCATTGTCGCGGACCATTGCGCGTGCCATCCGTTTGTGACCATTTAAACGCGTCACAAACCTCCAACTGAAAGGAGCGGTCATGCGAAATATTCTCCGTGTTCTCGACGCCCCTCGTCCCCATTGGGTCGGCGACGGCTTTCCCGTTCGCTCGTTGCTCTCGCACCACGCGCAGGGCCCCGCCATCAGCCCGTTCCTGCTGCTCGACTACGCGGGCCCCTACGCGTTCGATGCCGCAGCACGTCCGCGCGGCGTCGGCGAGCATCCGCACAAGGGCTTCGAGACCGTCACGATCGTCTACGATGGCGAAGTCGAACATCGTGACTCGACCGGCGGCGGCGGCATCATCGGTCCGGGCGACGTGCAGTGGATGACGGCGGGTTCCGGAATTCTGCATCAGGAGTTCCATTCCAAGGCCTTCACGGCCAAAGGAGGACCCTTCGAAATGGTGCAGCTGTGGGTCAATCTGCCCGCCAAAGACAAGACGGTTGCGCCCGGCTATCAGTCGCTCGAAGCCGCCAGCATTCCGTCGGTGGCATTGCCGGGGGGTGCCGGCAATGTGCGCGTTATCGCCGGAAGCTTTGACGGCCACAATGGACCCGCGCGCACCTTCACGCCCCTCGAAATCTGGGACGTGCGGATGAATGCCGGAAAGACGGCGGCGTTCGCACTGCCCGAAGGGCACACAGTCGCGCTCGCGGTTCTCGCCGGCACTGTGTTGGTCAACAGTGAAAAGATCGCCCGCGAAGCTCAAGTCGTCATTCTGGCGAACGAGGGTGGAGAGGTCACGATCGAGGCCGAACAATGACGCAAAGCTGCTCGTGCTCGCTGGCGCGCCGATCAATGAGCCTGTTGCCGCCCACGGCCCGTTCGTCATGAACACGCAGGCCGAAATCCGTCAGGCGATTGCCGAATTCGAAGGCGGCAAGTTCGGCGCGATTTCCAGCTGAGCCGCTTGCCAGCTCAAATGCAAACCGGCCCGGCGGGTACTTCCCCTGCCGGGCCAAAGTCGTTTGGCACGCGACGAAGTTGCGGCATTACTTGCCGTCGTCTTTGATCTTGCCTTCGACCGCAGCCTGCATGCGCGCAATCAAAACGTTGAAGTCGTTGGTGAGCTTGGCGCAGGCTTGTTCTGCAGCGCCGCACACGACATTGTACTTCAAGCCCACCTGATCGCCATCCTTGACGAACTTGCGGCACACGGCGGACGGATGCGCCGGGCTCTTGTCGGTCGTGAAATTGTACATGACTGTCGGATTTTTTTCGTCGTCCGCGTAGGTCAGAAACTCTGTGCTCTTGTCGACCTGTTTCAGACCGGCCTTGCCCATGTAAAGTTTGGCGAGCTCGTCCGCCTTGCCGGTCGGGTCGCCGCAGAAGGCTTCCGCCGCCGCGATTGTTGGGCCGGCGGCTGGCGGCGGCGTCGCATCCGGTTTCACGATGTCCTCGGCGGCAACGGCGGACGTGGAAAAAAGCGCGGCGGCAATGGCGGCGGCAAGAAGCGACTTAATCGACATGACCCGGATGACCCTTATTCGAACGTTGAACCCGCCGCCTTCTATAGCGGCACGGCCTAAAGAAAAAGCGTGAAATTTTGGAGAGGTTGAGGCGTTCTAGCCGCTAGCCAGCCAGATGTGCCTCGATGGCCTTGAGCGCGTCGGCGGCTTTCGCGCCATCGGGGCCGCCCGCTTGCGCCATGTCGGGCCTGCCGCCGCCGCCTTTACCGCCAAGGGCTTCGGCACCAACTTTAACCAGTTCGACCGCGCTCCAGGTTTTGGTCAGGTCGTCCGTCACTCCGACCGCGAGGCCCGCTTTGCCGTCTTCCGTCACGCCGACAACCGCAACAATGCCCGAGACGACTTGCTTCTTGCCGTCATCGATGAGCCCGCGAAGATCTTTCGGGTTCAAGCCTTGCACGGTTCGCGCGAGCAGCTTGACCGCGCCGATCGTCTTGATGGCATCGCCGCCCGCCGCCGCGCCGTTCGCCGCGGCAGCGCCCGCGCCGCCGCCGAGCGCGATCTGACGCTTCGCATCGGCCAGCTGCTTCTCAAGCGACTTGCGTTCTTCGACAAGTGCCTTCAAGCGCTCTACCAAATCCTCAGGCCGCGTGCGCAGAACGCCGGCTGCTTCTTTGACGCGCGCATCTTGTTCGGCGAGATAGGCGCGCGCGCCTTCGCCCGTCAGCGCTTCGAGACGGCGCACGCCGGCCGCGCTCGCGCTTTCCGCGACGACCTTGATCAAGCCGATATCGCCCGTGCGCCTGACGTGCGTGCCGCCGCACAGTTCCACCGACCAAGCTTTGTTGGCGCCGGGAATGACCTTGCCCATCGCCACGACGCGAACTTCGTCTCCGTATTTTTCGCCGAACAGCGCCATCGCTCCGGACGCGCGCGCTTCTTCAAGGCCCATCAACCGCGTTTCGACCGCTGTGTTCTCGAGCAGCACGGCATTGGCCATATCCTCAACCGCTTTGATATCGTCCGCACTCATCGGCTTTGTGTGCGAGAAGTCGAAGCGCAATCGTTCGGGTGAAACCAGCGACCCTTTCTGCGCAACGTGCGTGCCCAAAATCTGGCGCAGCGCTTCATGCAACAAATGCGTGGCCGAGTGATTGGCGCGCGTTGCTGTTCTCGCCCCATGATCAACGATGAGTTCAACGGCATCGCCACTCTTGAAGTGGCCCGCTTCAACCTTGCCGATGTGGACGAAGAGGTCGCCGAGCTTCTTCTGCGTGCTGGTGACGCGAAACACCGCGCCTTTGACACCTTTGATCACTCCGGTATCGCCAACCTGGCCGCCGCTCTCGCCATAAAACGGCGTTTGATTGAGAACGAGCGCGCCCTCGTCGCCGGATTTGAGTTCGCCCGCTTCTTTGCCGCTTTTGACGAGCGCGGCAATCGCGCCCTCGGCACTTTCCGTGTCGTAGCCCAAGAATTCCGTCGCGCCGGATTTCTCTTTAATGTCGAACCAGACGGACTCCGTCGCCGCATCGCCCGAACCTTTCCAAGCTGCGCGGGCGGCATCCTTCTGCTTTTTCATCGCCGCCTGGAAGGCCGCGTTATCAACGCTGATCCCGCGCGGACGCAGCGCGTCCTCTGTGAGATCAAGCGGAAAACCGAACGTGTCATAGAGCTTGAAGGCGACGTCGCCCGGGAACACCGCGCCCTTTGTCAGGGGAGCGGATTCCTCGCCGAGCAGCTTCAAGCCGTTCTCAAGCGTCTTTTTGAATCGCGTCTCTTCGAGTTGCAGCGTTTCCGCGATCAGCGCTTGTCCGCGCACAAGTTCCGGGAATGCGTCGCCCATTTCTTTGACAAGCGCGGGAACGAGGCGGAACATCAGCGGCTCCGCGCAGCCCATTTGGTGCGCGTAACGCATGGCGCGGCGCATGATCCGGCGGAGCACGTAGCCTCGCCCTTCGTTCGACGGCAGCACGCCGTCGGCGATGAGGAAGCTCGTCGCGCGCAAGTGATCGGCGATGACGCGCCGCGCGGGCACGACGTCAATCGTTTTGCTCGTCTCGCCCGCGCCAAGTTTGCGGCATTCTTCGCGGATGCTCTGGATGAGGTTCTCGAACAGATCGATCTCGTAGTTGTTATGCTTGCCTTGAAGCACGGCGGCGATGCGCTCCAAGCCCATGCCGGTATCGATCGAGGGTTTTGGCAGCGCCACGCGGTCGCCCGGACCACGCTGCTCATACTGCATAAAGACGAGATTCCAGATCTCGATAAAGCGGTCGCCATCGGCATCAGCGGAGCCCGGAGGTCCACCCGGGATCTTGTCGCCATGGTCATAGAAGATTTCCGAACACGGCCCGCACGGCCCCGTGTCGCCCATGGCCCAGAAGTTGTCCGACGTCGGGATGCGGATGATGCGGTCATCGCTGAGCCCTGCGATCTTTTTCCAAAGCCCGTGCGCCTGGTCGTCGTCATGATAGACCGTCACCATCAAGCGCTTCTTGTCGAGACCGAAATCCTTGGTGATCAGGTTCCAGGCGAGCTCAATCGCCCGGTCCTTGAAGTAATCGCCAAACGAAAAATTGCCGAGCATCTCGAAGAAGGTGTGGTGGCGCGCGGTGTAGCCGACGTTGTCGAGGTCGTTATGCTTGCCCCCGGCGCGCACGCACTTTTGGCTTGAGGCGGCGCGGGGAATGGCGCGCGTCTCCTGGCCGGTGAAGACGTTCTTGAATTGCACCATACCGGCGTTGGTGAACATCAGCGTCGGGTCGTTGCGCGGCACGAGCGGAGACGAGGCCACAACCTCGTGGCCGTTCTTCTTAAAGTAATCCAGGAATGAGGAACGTATTTCGCTGACGCCAGCCATGCTGTGGTGCTCTCGGGCAAAAATGAATCTGTTTCGCGCGACTTGTAGCGGCGCGCTTTCCCGCTGTCCACAAAGGCAAAACGCCTTTGATCCAGCGGCGCAAATCTGGGTTCTCAAAACGCGAAAAGGCGGGCCTTTAAAGCCCGCCTGTTCTGGCGCCGTCACGAGCAGGCAACCCTGCTCTGACACCCCGCCTTACCTATTGCCTATTGCCTACTTGCGGCCCTTGGCCTTCTTCGGCGCTTCGCCCTCGTCGGGCAGCACACCGTCGGCGTCCGGCTCTTCGCCGTCGTCTTCGCCGGCATCGGGGTTCGCCAGCATCTTTTCGACAATCAAGCCCGGCGTTGGCGCGGATGGCGCGCTCAAGCTCGGCGGCGATCTTCGGATTTTCCTTCAGGAACGTCTTCGCGTTCTCGCGGCCCTGACCGATGCGCTCGCCATTATAGGAAATCCAAGAGCCAGACTTTTCAACGATGCCCGCTTTGACGCCAAGATCGACGAGCTCGCCGGTTTTGGAAATACCCTCGCCATACATGATGTCGAACTCAACCTGCTTGAATGGCGGCGCGACCTTGTTTTTGACGACCTTGACGCGCGTCTGGTTGCCGACCACGTCTTCCTGCGCCTTGATCTGGCCGATGCGCCGGATATCCAAGCGAACAGACGCATAAAACTTCAAGGCGTTGCCGCCGGTCGTCGTTTCCGGGTTGCCGAACATGACGCCGATTTTCATGCGGATCTGGTTGATGAAAATGACCATGCAGCCCGATTTCGAAATCGAGCCCGTCAGTTTGCGCAGCGCCTGACTCATCAAACGCGCCTGCAATCCCGGCAAGCTATCGCCCATGTCGCCTTCAAGTTCGGCTTTGGGTGTCAGCGCCGCGACACTATCGATGACCAGCACGTCAACGGCGCCTGAACGCACCAGCGTGTCGGCGATTTCGAGCGCCTGTTCACCTGTGTCGGGCTGCGAAATCAGCAGGTCTTCGATTTTGACGCCGAGCTTACGGGCGTATCCAGGATCAAGCGCATGTTCCGCGTCGATGAACGCGCACGTGCCGCCCTTCTTCTGGGCTTCAGCCAAAACTTGTAGCGCCAACGTCGTCTTGCCCGAAGACTCAGGCCCATAGATTTCGATGACACGGCCCTTGGGCAAGCCGCCGATGCCGAGCGCGATGTCGAGCCCCAACGAACCCGTCGAGATCGAGTCGATATCGACCTTGTCGTTGGCGCCAAGCCGCATGATCGACCCCTTGCCGAAGGTCTTGTCGATCTGCGCGAGTGCCTGATCGAGCGCCTGCTTCTTGTCCATCTTTCCCCCTTCGAACACTGTCAGCTCTGACCGGTCCATGATTCTGCCCTCTTAGCTATGGCAAGTGCCGCGTTTCAGCAATTAACCTATCATGTACCTTGTTTGTTCTTTTGTGTCAATCACCTTTTGTTCTTTTTTGCTGCGCGCATCCGGCATTCGATCCTCGAGCCGGACGGAAGCGCCTTTGGGCACTGGGTCGACTGCAAAGTGCGCGCGCTGGACGCAACTTGAACATCACATCACCTCGAAGATTGCCTCGATTTCGAGGGTTAGTCCGAAGGGCAAGCTGCCGACGCCGACAGAGGACCGTGCATGTCGCGCGCCAAATATCTCGGCGAACAAATCCGAGCACCCATTGATGACCTTTGAGTGCTCCTCATAATCAGGCGTGGCGTTCACGAGCCCGAGTAGTTTGACGACCTTCACGGCGCGATCGAGATCTCCGATTTCTTGCTTGAGGATCGCGAGAATTTGCAACCCAACTAAGCGGGCGTGGCTGGCCGCCTCTGCGGTCGTCACATCACGCCCCACCTTTCCCTTGGGAAGATCGCCATTTGGTAGCACGGGGACCGTACCGGAAACGTAGACGAGATTGCCTGTGCGCGTGGCGTTGGCGTAGTTCGCGGCAGGTGCCTTCACGTTTGGAAGCGTAATCCCGAGGTCTTGAAGCCGTTGGTTGATGGACATAGTGGATGCCTTTCTTTCAACAATTACTCCCCCCGCCGTCGCGTCATGAACGCCAGCCGCTCCAGCAAATGCGCGTCCTGCTCGTTCTTGATCAAGGCGCCGGCCAGCGGCGGGATCAGCTTGCGCGGATCGCTTTCGCGCAACAGCGCCGGATCGATGTCTTCGTTCAACAACAGCTTCAGCCAGTCGAGTAATTCCGACGTCGACGGCTTTTTCTTCAAGCCCGGCACCTCGCGCAGTTCATAGAACACACGCAGCGCCTCTTGCACCAAGCGCCCCTTCAATCCTGGGAAATGCACCTCGACAATCTGCTTCATCGTCTCGGCATCGGGGAACTTGATGAAATGAAAAAAGCAGCGGCGCAGGAAAGCGTCCGGCAATTCCTTCTCATTGTTCGACGTAATCATGACGATCGGGCGCGTCACAGCTTTGATGGTCTCGCCCGTCTCGTAGACGAAGAACTCCATGCGATCGAGTTCCTGCAACAGGTCGTTCGGGAATTCGATATCGGCCTTGTCGATTTCGTCGATCAAGAGCACGGCGCGCTTCTCGAGCGTGAACGCGTCCCAGAGTTTGCCACGCCGGATGTAATTGGAAATGTCCTTGACGCGCGCGTCGCCGAGCTGCCCGTCGCGCAGCCGCGACACCGCATCATACTCGTACAAGCCCTGTTGCGCTTTGGTCGTCGACTTGATGTGCCATTCGATGAGCGGCACGCCGAGCGAACGCGCCACTTCGCTGGCCAGAACGGATTTCCCCGTTCCCGGCTCGCCTTTGATGAGCAACGGCCGCTGCAGCGTGATCGCGGCATTGACGGCGATTTTCAAATCGTCCGTCGCGACGTAATTTTTCGTGCCTTGAAATTGCATTTGGATTTGGCCTCTGAAATTTCCTCGGTGACCATAGAAGGCAACGCAAAATTCATCAAGGCGGCCCCGCGCGGCGACAAGGTCTCAACGCACACGCGCCGAATGGGAACCTGTGCCGCATCCTTCCGGCAAATAACTTTTACTTAATCACGCTCAGCGCCGCCCCGTGGCTTCAATATCTCGAATCGACCCCATTTAACGGATTGCAACCGCCGGATTAATCGCTGCTTTGGCATTTAGGAGTAATGCTTTCCATTGCAATTTTCGAAGTCTGCCCAATAGAAGGCAATCATACCGTGCAGCTCACGCACCGAATGCTGGTACTCAACTGCGCCGGACTTGCGGCTCTGTCCTTGGCATTCTTTGCTGCGTTTCAGCATTCGAAGAACGTCGCACGACAATTCCATATGGTGACAGAAGAGACGTTACCCGTCCTCGACGCACTTCAAGAACTCCGTGCAGGCGCATTGCGCATCGTTGCCTCGACGAGCGAGCATCTTTTTCTGCGCTCTATTGCCGTCACACAGGAGAGAGTGAGCGAACCAGGCGAGGCGATCAAAACCGAAAAGAGATTGTCGAATGAGGGCAAGGAAGCCCTGGATGCTAGCCTGAAAACATACGCCAGGCTCGTTCAAAAGTACCCTCCAGGCGGGGAGGCTACATTTGAGGAAATTTCCAAGAAGAGCACCCAGCTGTCCCAAATGGCCGGCGATCTCGTCGCAATGGTGGATCGCGGCGTGCCGCCGGAAGAACTGATTGCTGGCAAAGAGCGGCTTGAGGCTGCCGAAACCGAGGCCCTTGACGCGATCGGCTCGGCGGTCGCGCGGCTTGAAGCTACGCTTCGCCTTAATGAAGAAGCCGTCCAGCGTTCGATTTCTGAGGGAGGAACCTTGACCCTCGGCTTTGTCGGCATTCTCTTTCTTGCCATGCTGACGGGCAGCGCTCTGCTTTCGCAATCGGTCATTTCAAGAATTCAAAAACTGCAAGTCGGCTTGAGCGAAGTTTCCCGCGGCAACTACATCGAATTGGCAGAAGGGTCATCTCACGACGAACTGGATAAGCTGACGTCGGCATTCACTGGTATGTCAAAATCCCTCCAGCTCGCCCAGGCTAAGAGTGCAGAGTCGGACGCCGCTTTGACAGTTTTGAATAGTGAACTCGAACAAAAGGTCGTCGAACGCACCGCGGACATGCAAGCGGCTAGAAACGAGGCCGAAAAAGCCAACCGGGCGAAATCACTGTTCCTCGCCAACATGAGCCACGAAATCCGCACGCCCATGAACGGCGTGTTCGGCATGACGGACCTGCTGCTACGCACCGATCTTGACGAGCGCCAGCAGCGCCTCACAAAGACGATCAGTCAATCGGCAACGACCTTGCTGGCGATCATCAACGACATCCTCGACATTTCGAAAATCGAAGCCAACACGTTGGACCTCGAAATCGCACCCATGGATTTGAGGCAGTGCATTGAAGACAGCATCTCCCTGTTGGCGGGCGAAGCCGAGAAAAAGGGTCTCGCGCTCAAGGTGCTGATCGATCATGACGTGCCGGATTTTGTGAAGGGCGATGCGGGCCGCATCCGGCAGATTTGCGTCAATCTCTTCGGCAACGCCGTCAAGTTCACGAGTGCCGGCGAAATTGCCGTTCGCGTTATGCAGGGCCGCATGGATGACGGATCGCCGGCGACCAACATCGAGATCCGCGACACCGGCATTGGCATGAGCGCCTCGACGCTGTCGCGGATATTCAAACCCTTCGCCCAAGGCGACCAGTCCATCACGCGCCGCTTCGGCGGAACCGGCCTAGGTCTCGCCATTTCAAGCCAGCTTGCGCAATTGATGAACGGATCGATCGTCGCCCGAAGCGAACTTGGTCAAGGCACGACGGTCGTCTGCACATTGCCGTTAGAAGCCGCCGAACGCCGATCGGTTCGCGCCGAACAAAATCATTCCGCTCAACACGTGAGCGCACAGTTCTCAGGACACGTGTTGCTCGCCGAGGACAACCCCGTCAACATCGAAGTCGCCAGCGAATTCCTGCGCTGCTTCGGTTGCACTTTCGAAGTTGCCCAAAACGGTGCCGAGGCGATTAACGCTTATAAGAAGGGCCAATTCGATCTCATCTTGATGGACGTCCAGATGCCAGAAATCGACGGCGTTGCCGCGACCGCCCAAATCCGGGCTCTCGCCAAAGCATCGAACCACACGCGCGTGCCGATCGTGGCGGTCACGGCCAACGCTTACGAAGCGGACCGCAAACTCTGCATGGCGGCGAACATGGACGGCTTCCTGAGCAAACCGTTCTCGGAAATGCAGCTTGCAACGGTCTTGTCGAAGTGGCTTGCCCGCGCTCACGAAAGCCCGAAAGCGCAACGCATCGCAGTCTGAGCGGGGCACTTGCTGCTCACGCCGAGCCCCCATCCCAAAAAACGCCGCACCTCGTGTGGGGCGAGGTGCGGCGCCGGCGGCCGAGAGATGCGCGCCTTCACGAGTTGGGGCCGCTGGTGTTTGCATGAGCCGTGGCGCGGTGGGAGCCGTGGGAGCGTTCCGCTTGGGCCGTGCAACATGACAGGAGAGAGAGGGTGGCCCTTCAACTCGAGTTTCGAACTTTCTTCTTTTCCCTTTTTGGTGGGATACGTGGCGGCGTTGGATTTGCCGAGGATGGAGAGTGACAACCCCGTCTCATCCATCCACCGATGGCTGCATTGGCAATTTCAATGCCACCTTAGATTGCACTCGCCTGGTTAATGTCAGCTTAAGGCTGTGTAAGCCTCCCGAACTCTTTTCGGCGGCCGGCGCGTGGCGCTGACTTTTGGCCCTGGATAGCCCCCGGCCAGACCTATAAACCGCTGTCCAATCAGCAAAAATTGACCCATTTCGAGCGCCGGGGCGCACACCACGGCTTGACTTGGCGGCCACCCCGCCTAAATACGGGGCGGCCTGGACTTAAGCGTTGAGTTGGGCGGCTTACTCAAACGGCACCCAATGGCCTCCTTGGGTCTATGGGGCCCTACGGGACAGCCCAAATAGCTTTTGTGCAAACCGGACGCGGCCTCCTTTGAGGCGGACGACTGGGAGGCGGACCATGAGCAAGAAAACGAGCGCAAAGCCCGGCAAGCCGAAAGCGCCGGAAAAGAAGGCCGCTCCCCCGAAAACGGTGGCGGCAAAGGCAGCGAAGCCCGCCGCGAGCGCAAAACCGCTCGCGAAGAAAGTTGTTGCGCCCGTGAAAGCTCCGCCCGCGAAGCTGCCACCCGCAAAGGCAGTGCCGGTCTCGAAAATGTCCGCCACACCAAAGCCGCCGCCAGCGCGCACGATCGCCGTTGCCAAGCCTGAACCGGGTAAGAAGTCGATTGAAGGGATTCCGAAGAAAATGGTGTCGCGTACCAAGGTCTCGGATGTTGTGTTGCCGCCGAATTACCGTCCCTCCGAGGACGAGCAATTCATGAACCCAATACACCGCGCCTATTTTCGCAAGCGGCTCATCGAGTGGAAGGACGAGATCCTGCGCCAGACGCGGGAAACGCTGGCGATCCTGCATGAGGATTCAACGCAGCACGCCGACCTCGCCGATCGCGCAACATCCGAAACCGACCGGGCAACAGAGCTGCGCACGCGCGATAGGCAAAGAAAGCTCATTTCCAAGATCGACGCTGCGCTGTCGCGCATTGAAGACGGCACTTACGGGTTTTGCGAAGATACCGGCGAACCGATCGGGTTGAAGCGGCTTGATGCCCGGCCCATCGCCACGCTGTCGGTTGAAGCCCAGGAGCGCCACGAGCGGCGCGAAAAAGTCTATCGGGAAGAGTGAAACCGCGCCTCGGTATTTCCCCGCGTCATCGCCCAGCCGTTGTCCAGCTTTGGAGCGCGTCTTCACGCCGTTTTAACGTGTTGTATTGCATGCTGGGCAGAGTTGCCGCCATCGCGTGGAAAAAGGATGTAGCGCCCGTGTACTGTTGCAAGTGGAGTTCAGGCCTCGCCGCCGCAGTTTATGTTCTCGCCCTGCCCACTGCAGGAATTCCGGCCCTTGCCGGCCAAAGCGAGATGAAGCCCGCTCAATCGCGCGAGACGAAGCCATCTTCCGTGAATTCTCAAACCGCGCCGCCGAAAGCGGTCGTCGTGATCACCGGCACACTTGACCTCGGGAAAATCACCATTGCCGATTTCGGCGATGTAGAGCCCGCAAACCGCTGAACCCACGCACGTCGCTTTGCGCGCCTAATTCTGCTCGCCGTTGCCGCCGGAAGCTTGCCCGAGCGTACGCGCCGGCCGCGTGAACACGGTCGCTGCCGGCGTCACGCCTTCCGCAATAAGACGGCGCTTTTCGCCAATCCCCGTTTCGACCACCATATCGACCGGCCCGCCCGTTATGATGAGATGCTCGACATCGTCGCGCCTGATGAGCACGAGCTTGCGCTTACCGTCCAAATTAGCGTGTTCGATCACGGACAAGCGCGGCTCGGGCCGGGCCTTAAAGAGAAGCTCACCCGGCGACGTGCCGCTCATGTAGGCCCTCACGCCGACGACGGCCGCAAGCGCGATCGCCGCCAAGATACTGAGCATGACGATCCAATAAACGAGATCCCACATAAGGCCCCTCCCGGCTCGACCGAGCCACCCTCAAAAAAACATTTCGGGCCGGGACAGCCGCCCCTCCCGAAATCGAACGTGCGGCACGTCATCTCGCGGCGCCGGCTACCGGCATTTCTGCCCCAGGCGCGCACGCCCCCAGATGATTCCCGGCATTCCAAATCATAGCCCGCAATTCACGCCATCTTAACCCTAATGATCGAAGTGTTGCAGGGAATAAAACGGCCGCCCTGAAGCGGTACACCAGTTGTTGCGACAATAGTTGCGTTTGAGTTGATCCATGCACCCTACCCAAGCTTTAAGCCTTGAGAATCAGATATCGTCCGCGGCTATGATCAATCGCGAGGCGCTGAAGGTTGAGGCAGCAGCCCTTGATCCGCTCACCGCAGCGGACGGGATCGGCGGCTTTTTATCAACAATTTTCGTTGTGGCCGCGGCCGGCGCTATCCTTTTCGGATTGCTGACGTCGGGCTCGGGCGAACCCTTGCTGCTGACCATTCTTGCTGTGTTCGCCATGCTCGGCATGTTCATGCTGTTTGGCATCGCGGCCGGCCATGTGCGCATCGGCGCGCGGCTGCCCGCAGGCGACGTTCTGAAGGCCGCTTCCGACGCAAGCGAAGAAACGACCCTCATCGCCTCGGCCACCGGCAACGTTCTCTATTGGAACCCCGCGCACGAAACAATTTTCGGCCGCTCCGATGGCGGACCGCTCGCAGCAATTGAAGCCGCCTTCGCTGGCGACCCTGATGCGGCGCAAGCCTATTTCCGCTTGATGCGTGCCGCCGAACGCGGCGAAGCCCGGCGCGAAGAAGTGCGCCTCAAAGCAACAGCGTCCACACCAAACCGTCCAGCCTGGTTGCGCCTTTCGGTCCGGCCCTTTGCTTCGCCCGTGCGCGATGCCGCCGACACAACGCAGCGCGAAACACTCGTCATCTGGACCATCAACGACATCACCGACGAACGCACGCGCGAAGCCCAGCGCATCGGCGGGCTGGAAATGGCGCTCTCCGGATTCGACAGCATGCCCGTCGGATTCTTGTCGATTTCCGCCAACGGCTCGGTCGCGCACGTCAACGCAACGTTTGAATTGTGGCTTGGATACGAAGCGGGCGCGTTGAGATCGCGCGCGGCGCTGCTAACAGACTTGGCCGGTGACGACGGTGCGAAGGTTCTTGCCCGTCTCGCTATGGAAGCAGATGCCGGCCGCCGTTCCATCGATCTCGATTTACCGCGCGAAGACGGCCGCATTGTACCCCTCACGCTTTATGCCGAACCGGCCGGCAGCGGTTTCACCATCACGGCGCTGAACCGCACACTGCGCGGCCTTTCGGGCGGCGGCGGCACGAACGAAATCCGCTTGTCGCACTTCTTCCAATCGGCGCCCTTCGGTATCGCAACGCTGCATCAAGACGGCCGCATCGCCAGCGCCAACGCCGCCTTCGTCCGCATGATGACGGACGGCCGCGCCCCCCTTGGCGATCTTGCGCGCGAAGCCCTTGGCCGCTACGCAGAAGTGCACGAACGCGAACAGCTTGAATTAGGCCTCGCATCAGTGCTCTCCGGCCGCGGTAACGTGGCGCCCGTCGATATCACGGGCGGCGAATTCAAGCAGGTCTTCCGCCGCGTTTACATGAGCCCGCTCGCAATCGGCCCAGGCGCGGAAGCGGCCGCCCTCTACCTTATCGACACGACCGAACAGCGGGCGCTCGAAGCGCGCTACGCCCAGTCCCAGAAGATGGAGGCCGTCGGCAAACTCGCGGGCGGCATCGCCCACGACTTCAACAACGTCCTGACAGCCATCATCGGCTTCTCGGATTTGCTGCTGCAGACCCAGCGCCCGAGCGATCCCGCCTACAAGGACATCAAGAACATTCAGTCGGCCGCCTACCGCGCGGCGGGCCTGGTCGCCAACCTGCTCGGCTTCTCGCGCAAGCAGACGCAGCAAGTGGCCGTGTTGAATCTCGGCGAGTTCGCGTCCGACATGACACCGGTGCTCAAAACCTTGGTCGGCGAGAAGATCGACCTCAAGATCCAGTCCGAGCGCGACCTGTGGTATGTGCGCGCCGACCGCGATCAGATCTACAATGTCCTCCTTAACCTCTCGGGCAACGCCAAGGACGCGATGCCGTCGGGTGGCAAGTTATTCATTCGCTCGAAAAACATCACCGAGCGCGACAGCCAGAAGATGAGCCACGTCGTCGGCTTCACGCCCGGCGAATACGTGATGATCGAAGTTGAGGATACCGGCACGGGCATGAGCCAGGAGGTCATGGACAAGATCTTCGAGCCGTTCTTCACAACCAAAGGCATTGGCAAAGGCACGGGACTTGGCCTCGCCTCCGTCTACGGCATCGTCAAACAGTCGGGCGGCTTCATTCAACCCGTAAGCGAAATCGGCAAGGGTACGGCCTTCAAGATCTTCCTGCCGCGTTACATCATCGAAGCCAATGAAGATGTCGAAGCCGCCGCTCAAGTTAAGGCCGCAGCCAAGAAAGAATCGAAGAACGCCGATCTGACCGGCACAGGCCGCGTGCTTCTCGTTGAAGACGAAGTTGAAGTGCGCCAATTTGCTGTGCGCGCCTTGAAACGCCAGGGCTACGAAGTGTTTGAAGCCGCCGACGGCGTCGAAGCGCTCGAAATGATGCGCGCCAATCCGGGCAAGGTCGATATTGTCGTCTCAGACGTCGTCATGCCGGAAATGGACGGCCCCTCGCTGTTCAAGGAACTGCGCAAGGATAATCCGCTTGATCAAAGTCATCTTCGTGTCGGGCTACCCTAATGAAGCCTTCCGCGAAAGCCTCGGCACCGACGACTTTGCGTTTCTGCCCAAGCCCTTCTCGCTGCCGCAGCTGGCCGAGAAGGTGAAGGAAGAATTGGCGCGGTAAGTGGGGCGCTACGGCGCAGCAGTATCGCCCGTATCAGCCGGCGCGATGAGCGTGTTCTCATTGCCGGCCGGCGGCGGCACATAGGCGTCAACGGCTTTCGGCTTGGCGGCCGGTTGCACGCGCCGCTCGGTCTTGGGTTTTAGCGTTGGCTTAGCTGCGGATGACGCTGCGGCTGCAGGCGCGTCAGCACCAGATGCGTCGCCCGATTCAGTTCCGTTCGATGCGCCCGCGTCATTGCCGTCTTTCGCAGCGGGTGGCGGCGGCGCGGTTGGGTCTGCGTTCGGATTAAGCTCGAGCTGCCGCGCGGCCTCACCAGCACGAACAGCGTCGCCGGTCAGCGTCATTTCGCGGCAGCCGAATTTGATCTGCTCGTCGAGCGTAATGAAAAGTTCGATTTCACGAATGCGCTCAGCCGCGAGATTTGATTTCGCCCACGCCGGGCCGCGCTGGATATCGGCAAGAATGCCCGACTGAATAAATGTCGCCTGCTCGCCTCTGAGTTGCGCGCACGTATCCTTGTCAATCTTGGGTGCGGCCAAAACTGGAGCCGCAACAAAGATTGACCCACACACGACACACGCAATTTTTACAAACTGAGACATGCTCAACTTTCATACGCACGAATGATGGCAAGAAAATCACTTGCCTTAAGACTCGCCCCGCCGACCAGCGCCCCGTTTACATTTTCGATCCCCATCAAGGCTTTGGCATTATCGGGCTTGACCGAGCCGCCGTAAAGAATGCGCATGATTGCGCCCTCCGGCCCAAAGCGCGTCACGAGATCGCGGCGGATGGCGGCGTGAACCTCTGCCACGTCCGCGATCGTCGGCGTCAACCCCGTACCAATGGCCCAGACCGGTTCGTATGCTATGACCGTATTGGCCGACGTTGAAGCGTCCGGCAGCGAACCTTTGAGTTGCCGAGACACCACGGCGAGTGTCAATCCGGCTTGGCGTTCACCCTGCGTCTCGCCAATACAGACAACCGCGTTGAGACCGGCGCGATGGGCGGCGATGGCTTTTTCACGCACGGTTTTATCCGTCTCGCCATGATCCGAGCGCCGTTCCGAATGGCCAACGATCACTGCGGACGCGCCCGCCTCTTTCAGCATTTCCGGCGCAATATCGCCGGTATGGGCTCCGCTGGCCTTGGCGTGACAATCTTGCCCTGCAAACGTCAGCGAACCACCCCGGCAGGCCTCGGACATGACCATCAGCAGGGTCGCAGGAGGGGCTATCATGACGTCCACGGGCAACGTGGCGAGGGGCCCGGAGATCGCGTCCCGGACGGCGAGCGCCTCGTGCAAGGCCGGTTTTAGCCCGTTCATCTTCCAGTTGCCCGCAACGAGTGGCTTTGGCGATGCATTCAATCCGGCCATATGGTTTATGCCTCCTCTAACCTCGGCGGACGGAGCATCCCGAAACCCTCGTCCCGTAACGCTCGTTGGGCCCGAAAGGGGGCCAGACCCGGTTGCCTTGGCCCGGTTGCCTTCGATAGCCCCCCTCACCCCGCCCTTGCAATCGGAACCGGGCTGCGCTTCATATCACGCCAGCTTGGCCCGTCACCTGCGGGCCGCTGACCTTTTTCACTTGCAGGCGCACCCGCCCGCCCTTCGCGGGCCTTTGGGACGCGCCCGGAACCACGGGAAACGATCCTCCATGCTCGAGGCTATGAGACGCGGCGCCCAAACTTGGGTGTCCAAGCTTCTTTTCGGAATTCTTGTTTTCTCTTTTGCCATCTGGGGCGTCGCCGACGTGTTCACGGGCTGGGGCCGCGGTTCGGTCGCCAAGGTTGGCGACACCGGCATCACGGCAGAAGAATATAGCCGCGCCTTCCAGAGCGAACTCGACAAGTTTTCGCGTCAGGCCAACGAACGCCTGACGGCAGAACAAGGCCGTGCCATCGGCCTCGACCGGCGCGTGCTCGGCCAGCTCATCGGCGGGGCGGCCGTCGAACAACATGCAACCAGCCTCGGCCTTGCCCTCTCCGACAAAACACTGGCCGACATGATTGCCGAAGATCCGGATTTTAAAGACGCCTCGGGCAAGTTCACCAAGGAAGGCTTTGCTTCGGTCCTGCGCCAGATTGGATTGAGCGAACAAGGCTTCCTCAGGCTGCGCCGCAAGGATGAACTAAGGACGCAAGTTTTCAGCGCTTTTGTCAAAGGCCAGACCGTACCCAAGCCGATGATCGAACTGATGCACGCCTACAATCAAGAAAAGCGCGTCATCGAATGGCTCAATCTCGACGCGCAGAAATCCGTGACGGTCGCTGAGCCCGATGACGCCAAGCTCAAAGAGCTCTATGAAGCCGGCAAGTCGAATTACATGACACAGGAATACCGCAAATTCGAAGTGCTGTTCATGTCTCTAGACGATCTGAAAAAGCAGGCCGAAATCAAGGACGAAGAAATCACTGCGGCCTATGAGTTGACGAAGGATAGCTACAATACGCCCGAGCAGCGCCGCGTGCAGCAGATCGCCTTTAAAGACAAGGCATCAGCCGAAGCCGCCAAGAAAGCGCTGGAAGACGCTTCGAAAACGTTCGGCGACGTGGCCAAGGATGCCGGCGCCAAAGATACCGACGCCGACCTCGGACTGATCGCCAAGAAGGCATTGATCGATCCAAAAATCGCCGCCGCCGCATTCGCGCTCGAAAAAGACAAGATCTCGGATGTGATCGAAGGCCGCTTCGCAACGGTCCTTTTGCGCGTTACGCAGATTGAACCGGGCACGACAAAGACGCTTGCCGACGTCAAGGACCAGGTCAAAGACAAGATCGCGAGCGAGAAGGCGAAAGCGCTCATCCAAACCAAACACGACGAGATCGACGATAATCGCTCCGCCGGTAAGACGCTCAAGGAAATCGCCGATACGTTGAAACTCACCTACAGCGAAGTTGCCGCCGCAGACCGGCGCGGCATGAGCCCGGACAGCAAGCCAGTGATGGACCGGGCGGACCTATCAAAGCTCATGGAACTTGCCTATTCGCCCGACGGCAGTTCCGATCAGCCGCCCGCAGAACTCGCCGACGGCGGATATGCCTGGGTCAATACGCTCTCGACCGAGGCGCCCAAGCAAAAGACCTTCGAAGAGGTCAAGGACGAAGTCAAAGCGCGCCACCTCGAAAACGAGCGCGTGCGGCTACTGACGGAACTCTCGGCAAAGCTCGCCGAGCGCGTCAACAACGGCGAACCGTTGTCCGCAATCGAGGCAGCAGCCTCCGGCACCACGCAAAAGACCGACGCCATCACGCGCAAGACGATCCCGCAAGGGCTCGGTGAAGCGACGATTGCCCAAGCGTTCGTCCTTGCCAAAGGCAAGGCGGGATCCGCCGATAGTGCCGACAAGCAAACGCGTACCGTCTTCCGCGTTCTCGACGTGACGCCGGCCGCAGCTCCCACCAAGGACGAGCTCGACAAGCTGTCCAAGGCCATGGAAATGGATCTCTCCAATCAGATACTGACCGAATATACGGAAACGCTGAAGACACGTCTTGGCGCCAACGTCAACGAAGCCGAGCTGAAGCGCGCGCTTGGCATAACGGAACAGTGACGGGAGACGCGAAGGCCGTGGCAGCGCCGAAGCAATTCCATCCGGCTGCCGGCTATGCACCGGACTTCGCGGCGTTCGAACGCCTTTATCAGGCGGGCACGCCGCAAGTCGTCTCGACGCGCCTTGTTGCCGATCTTGAAACGCCGGTCTCGGCTTATCTCAAGATCGCCGACGGGCAGCCGATGAGCTTCCTGCTCGAATCCGTCGAAGGCGGCGCCACGCGCGGGCGCTATTCGGTGATCGGCCTCGCACCAGATCTCATTTGGCGCGCGCATGGAGATAACGCCGAGATCAATCGCACGGCTCAAGAGAATGCGGATGCCTTCGTTGCCGACAAGGCCCCAACGCTCAAATCGCTGCGCGCGCTGCTCGACGAAAGCGCAATCGCGCTGCCCGAAGGCTTACCGCCGATGGCCGCTGGCGTGTTCGGTTACATGGGCTACGACACGGTTCGCTTGATCGAGAACTTGCCGGAAATGAAACCTGACGCGCTTCAAGTTCCCGACGCCATTATGATCCGCCCGACCTTGATGCTCATTTTCGACAGCGTCAAAGACGAGGTGCTGGTCGTCACGCCCGTCCGGCCGGACCCAAGCATCTCCGCACGTGAAGCCTACGACGCAGCACTTGCCCGCATCGCGCACGGCGTCGCCAAGCTCGATTCACCTCTCCCCCATTCCACTGCGGCACGTCTCGATACGTTGGAGCTGCCAGAGCCGGTCTCGAACACCACGGAAGCCGAATATCTCGGCATGGTCGCCAAGGCAAAAGAGTACATCAAGGCCGGCGACATCTTTCAGGTCGTTCTCTCGCAGCGCTTCTCCTGCCCGTTCGCACTTCCCTCGTTCGCACTTTACCGCGCGCTGCGCCGCTTGAACCCATCGCCCTTTTTGTTCCACTTGAACTTCGGCACCTTCTCGCTTGTCGGCTCAAGTCTCCTGAAATTCTGGTGCGCGTGCGCGACGGCGAAGTCACCATTCGACCCATCGCGGGGACGACGCGGCGCGGCGTCAACGAAGCCGAAGACAAGGCGCTTGGCGAAGCCCTCCTTGCCGATCCCAAGGAACGCTCCGAACATTTGATGTTGCTTGATCTTGGCCGCAACGACGTCGGCCGCGTTACGAAAACCGGTACGGTCGCCGTCACCGATCAATTCGTGATCGAGCGCTACAGCCACGTCATGCACATTGTCTCGAACGTCATCGGCCAGTTGGATGACGGCAACCACGATGCCATTGACGCGCTGATGGCGGGTTTTCCAGCTGGCACCGTTTCGGGCGCGCCCAAAGTGCGCTCCATGGAAATCATCGCGGAACTGGAAAAATCCAAGCGCGGACCCTACGCCGGATGCGTCGGCTATTTCTCCGCCGGCGGCGAGATGGACACCTGCATCGTCTTGCGCACGGCCGTCGTCAAAGACGGCATGCTCCACGTTCAAGCGGGCGCCGGCATCACCAACGACAGCGTTGCGGCCAGCGAACAGCAAGAGTGCATCAACAAAGCCAAGGCCATCGTCCGCGCCGCTGAAGAAGCCGTGCGCTTTGCCGCGAAGAGCACGAAGGGCGGCAACGGCAATGGCGGAGTTTTTGGGTAGATAGTCCCCATGTCATTAAGCGAGTTTACCGCTGCTTGACCCTAGTTTGAGTTACACTATATTCGGTTTATGAACGCACTTTTCGATAAAGCGGTTGCCGCCATTGCCAAGCTCCCGGACGCTGAGCAGGAAGCGATCGCGCGCGAAATGCTGGACCGCCTCGAAGCGGACGCCCGGTGGGAAAAGCTTTTATCAGATCCGCGTTCGAAGACGGCACTTTCGCGCCTTGCTGCAGAGGCGCGCGCGGAGATTGCGCGAGGCAAAATTACTTGTAGGTTGGGTTAGCGCGGCCCATCCATTTCAAAAATTGAAACGCGCGCGCTGCTTCCGCGCGTAACCCAACAGCTCTATCCGCAAGATTCGTTGGGTTACGGCGCTCTTTTTTGCACTTCGGTTGCCCACGATGCAACCGCAGCCGCGCCTAACCCAACCTACGTCTTGACGGCAGCCTTCACCACTCTTCCGCTCGGCGTGACCTTCACAGGCCGCCACCTCTTCCCCCACGCCCGCGTCCACGGCTGCCACTTCGGCCGCCAGAAGACGCTCACTAACGCGTGCCACACGGCATAAACCACGAACCAGGCAATCACGCGAAACGGCAACACGCCCAGCGCGAACGATATCCGCCTGACGCGATCCCACACCCCCGCGCCGTATTTCATCGACCGCGCTTTGAGCCACGCGCGCACGGCGTCTTGCCCGAAGGTGCTTTCCGCCACGCGCAAGGCAATGAAGGCCAGCACCCCGAACGGCAGCACGAACCACAGCAGCATCCACAGCAGCGTCGAGACGATCCACCACAGAACCGCGAAAATGCTCGAAATGATCCACCACAGCCCGCCGGTCAGATAGTCCATTCACACGTCTCCGTTGCGGATCGACGCCGTCACCGAGTTCACTTCGCAGGCTGTCATACCTGCAAAGACCGTCTATAGATAAGCTTGGCACCCATCTCTTCAAGTTGTATCGCACGCCAAACGGTCCACATGCTCACCCTCGCACTCCTGCGCCATGCCAAATCGAGCTGGGACGACCAGCCCAGCGACGATTTCAACCGCCCCTTGAATGCGCGCGGGCGTCAAGCTGCACCCGAAGCCGGGCAACAGTTGCGCGAGTTACAGATCGTGCCGGGCCTGATCCTGTGCTCGCCCGCGAAGCGTACGCGCGAGACGCTGGAGCTGGCGCTGCCTGAAATGCGCCTCACGGCCGCGCCTGAAATCATATTCGACGACAAACTCTATCTCGCGCCGCCCGCTCTCATGCTCGATCTTTTGAAGAAGTTAGCGGCAAACCACGCGTGCGTGCTGATGGTCGGGCACAATCCCGGCATGCATAATCTCGCCGACGCTCTTGCCGGCCCCGGCCCCGAGGTCCTCAACGAAGAGCTAGCCGAGAAATTCCCGACTGCCGCGATAGCCGTCTTTACCTTTAACAAGAAGTCCTGGCGCGACATCGGCCCCCGCATGGGCCGCTTGACGGCATTCTGGACGCCGAAGAAGTGATGGGGCAACAGGCAACCGGCAGCAGGCAGCCGTAGGGGCCGCTCCTGGCAAGATTTTGTACTTACTGTTGCCTGCTGCCGGTTGCCTGTTGCCCACTCTTGACGCTCCCTCCCCCGCCCCCTAAACCCTCCCCATGCTGCTCCTCATCGATAACTACGACAGCTTCACGTACAATCTCGTCCATTATCTGGGCGAGCTTGGCGCGGAAAGCGTTGTCGTGCGCAACGACAAGATCACAGCCGAAGAAGCGCTCGCCAAAAAACCGAAAGCGATTGTCTTGTCGCCCGGCCCGTGCACGCCGAACGAAGCGGGCGTGTGCCTCGATCTCATAAAAAAAGCGGGACCCACGATCCCGCTGCTTGGCGTTTGCCTCGGGCATCAATCCATCGGGCAATCCTATGGCGGCAAGGTGATCCGCGCGCCCGAACCCATGCACGGCAAAATCTCGTCAATCACACACACTGGTAAGGGCGTATTCAAAGGCCTGCCGAAATCATTCCAGATCACGCGCTATCATTCGCTCATCGTCGAGCGCGCGACGCTACCCGATTGCCTTGAAATCACCGCCGAGACGGCGGACGGCATCATCATGGGCCTGCAGCACAAGACGCATCCCGTGCACGGCGTGCAGTTCCATCCTGAAAGCATCGCCTCGGAACAGGGCCACGCGCTGCTCGCCAATTTCCTCGAACTCGCCGGCTTCAAGCCGAAGCGCAGACAAGCGGCGTGAGCACTCGGACATGCCCGCAAACAAACTCAAAAAACACTTGAACGCCATCGCCGACGGCAAGACGCTCTGAATTCCCCTCCCCTTGACGGGGAGGGGTTGGGGGTGGGGTGACGACACAATCGGGAAGCCCAAGAGTAATGCGTCATGCCCAACCAAATTGCCCGGCGATTGCGCAAGAACCCAACAATCGCAGAAACGAAGCTCTGGCGGCGGCTGCGTGAATTGCGGCGGCAAGGCCATCACTTCAGACGGCAATGCCCAATTGACGGATACATCGTCGACTTTGCCTGCCTCTCGCATCGGCTCATAATCGAAGTCGACGGCTATCATCACTACGAAGGCGCACAACTCAAAACCGACACAACGAGGGATGCGCATTTGCACTGGCAGAGGTTTACGATCCTTAGATTCCGGAACGGCGATGTTACGAATACTTTGGACGGCTGCGTCTTAGAGGTTCTTGCGGCGCTCGGGGTGGTGGTAAAGCAGGAATGAAAACGCTAACACCTATTTCCCGGCTATCCCCCCACCCCTAACCCCTCCCCGCGAGGGGGAGGGGGATGCTCACATGACGAAAGAATTTCGAATGCCCGCAAACAAACTCAAAAAACTCTTGAACGCCATCGCCGACGGCAAGACGCTTTCAGCAAGCGAAATGGAAGACGCGCTCGATCTCCTCATGTCGGGCGTTGCTACGCCCGTGCAGATGGGCGCGTTCCTCATGGGCCTGCGCGTGCGCGGCGAAACGGTTCCCGAAATCTCTGGCGCGGCAAAATTCTTGCGCAGCCGCATGACGCCCGCCGAAGCCCCCCCGAATGCTATCGACATCGCCGGCACGGGGGGCGATAGCCACGGCACCTATAACGTCTCGACCGCTGCGGCAATCGTTGCGGCAGGCGCGGGCGTTCCGGTCGCGAAACATGGCAACCGCTCCGTCTCATCTCTCTCTGGCGCGTCCGACGTGCTGCAAGCGCTCGGCGTCAAAATCGACGTCGCGCCCGTTGTTGTATCGCGTGCGATCTCAACCGCAGGCGTCGGCTTTCTCTGGGCGCCGATGCACCACCCCGCCATGAAACAGTGGGCGCCCATCCGCGCCGATCTCGGCATCCGCTCGCTTTTCAATCTGCTTGGCCCCCTGTGCAATCCGGCGGGCGTCAAGCGTCAGGTGCTCGGCGTCTACGACCGCAAATGGCTGGAGCCCATGGCCGAAGCCTTGAAGTCCCTCGGCTCGACCCACGCCTGGATCGTGCACGGCACTGATGGCATGGACGAACTGACGACAACGGGCTCGTCAACCGTTGCCGAACTCCACAAAGGCGACATCATCGTTTTTGAAGTGACGCCGGAAGACGCAGGGCTCAAGCGCGCCACGCTGGCAGACCTCAAAGGCGGCGACCCGCAAACCAATGCCGCAAAACTGCGTGCACTGCTTCAAGGCGAAACCGGCGCGTATCGCGACATCGTGCTGTTCAATACCGCCGCCGCTCTCATCGTTGCCGGTAAAGCGGACGGACTCGAAATGGGCGTGGCCCAAGCGGCTGCATCGATCGACAGCGGCGCGGCCAACCTCGCCCTCGACAAACTTATCGCCGTGACGAACGAGGCGTGATCTGCGAACAGCCGGTTCCTCGTAGCAAGCTCTGCTATGAAAAAACCCTCTCGGCCCGCTAAAATCCGCAATCTCATCGTGATCCTCGGCGATCAGCTGACGCTTGGCGATTTCGAGCCTTACGGGCGCGGACCCAAAGCGCGACCAAATCCTTATGTGCGAAGTTCATGCGGAAGCGACTTACGTCCGCCATCACAAGAAAAAGATCGCGTTCCTGTTTTCAGCCATGCGCCACTTCGCAGACGAACTCAGCACCGCAGGTTGGCGTGTCGAGTACCGCAAGTTCGACTGCGAAGACAATCGCGGCAGTTTCGCGGGCGAAGTGGAGCGCGCCGTCCAGATTTACCAGCCGCAAAGTCTCATCGTCACCGAGCCCGGCGAATGGCGCGTGCTCGACGATATGAAAACCTGGCGTAGCCGCTTCGGCGTGCCGTTCGAAATCCGTCCCGATACGCGCTTCATCTGCTCCGGCGAAGAGTTCGGCGCCTGGGCCGGCGGGCGCACGCAACTGCGCATGGAATACTTCTATCGCGAGATGCGCCGCAAAACCGGCCTGCTCATGAACGGCAACGAACCTGAAGGCGGCAAATGGAACTTCGACAAGGAGAACCGGAAACCCGCCAAGGCCGATCTCTTCATGCCAGAACCGCTTCGCGTCAAGCCGGATAAGACCACGCGTGCCGTTCTCGGCCTCGTCGCCAAAACCTTCCAGAACCACTTCGGCGATCTCGAACCTTTTTGGTTTGCGACCACACGAAAGGAAGCCGAAAAGGCGCTTAGCCACTTCGTTGCGCACGCGCTGCCCCACTTCGGCGATTTCCAGGATGCAATGCTGAAAAGCGAAAAATTCCTCTACCACTCAGTCTTATCGATGTACCTGAACTGCGGCTTGCTCGATCCGCTCGATATGTGCCGCAAGGCCGAGGCGGCCTACCGCGCAGGTGCCGCACCGCTCAACGCCGCCGAAGGCTTCATCCGCCAGATCATCGGCTGGCGCGAATACGTGCGCGGCATTTATTGGCTCAAGATGCCGGACTACGTTCACCAGAACTTCTTCAACCATACGCGCCCGCTGCCTGATTTCTACTGGACGGGCAAAACGGAGATGGCCTGCCTCAGCGCGGCTATCACGCAGACGAAAGAGGAAGCCTACGCCCACCACATCCAGAGGCTCATGGTGACGGGCAATTTCGCGCTGCTGGCCGGCGTCTCGCCGCAAGAGCTGCACGAATGGTATTTGATCGTCTACGCCGATGCCTTCGAATGGGTCGAACTGCCGAACACGCTCGGCATGAGCCAGTTCGCCGACGGAGGCCTGCTCGCATCGAAGCCTTACGTGGCCTCCGGCGCCTATATCGACCGCATGTCGGATTACTGCGGCTCGTGCCGCTATAATGTGAAAGAACGAACAGGCCCCAGCGCCTGCCCCTTTAACGCGCTCTATTGGAATTTCCTCGCCCGCCATCAACGCAAACTCGGCGGCTCGCCGCGCATGGCGCAGATGTACCGGACGTATGAGAAGTTCGACGAGGCAGAAAAACAGCGCATCAAATCCAGCGCCGAAACCTTCCTCGCCACTCTCAAACCCGCCAAGGGTTGGGGGTGAGCGCGGGTTGCCTCACCCCACCCGCATCGTCTTCACGTCGGTGAACGTGATCTCGGGGTTGCGCTCCGCCGCCCAGCGCAGCGAGAATTGGCTTTCCGCGAGATAAACAAGATCGCCGTCTTGATCTTGTGCGATCTTCGAGCGGTTCTTGGCGGCAAACGCGTCGAGCACTTTTGGGTCGCTCGCACTCATCCAGCGCGCAACATCGCATGGCGCCTGCTCGAACGCGATTGGAAGCCCGTATTCGTTCTTCAAGCGCTCGGCCAAAACGTCAAGCTGCAGCGCGCCGATGACGCCAACAATGGGCTGCGTCCCTTCAACGGGTGTGAAAATCTGCACCACGCCTTCTTCCGACATTTCCTGCAAAGCTTCTTTGAGCTTGCGCGCCCGGATGGCGTCTTCAAGCCTGACGCGGCGCAGGATTTCCGGCGCAAAGCTCGGAATGCCGAGGAACGAAATATCCTCGCCCTCGGTCAGCGCGTCGCCAATACGAAGAAGCCCGCGATTGGGAATGCCGACGATGTCTCCGGCGTAGGCTTCTTCGGCAATTGAACGGTCCTGAGCAAAGAAAAACTGCGGCGACTGCAACGCGACGACTTTGCCCGAGCGTGAAACCTTAGCCTTCATGCCGCGCGTGAGCTTGCCGCTCGTCACGCGCATAAAGGCGATGCGGTCGCGGTGGTTCGGGTCCATGTTCGCTTGGATCTTGAACACGATGCCCGTCATCGCCGGCTCGTTGGCTTCAATCGTGCGCGAGGCTGCTTTCTGCGCGCGCGGCGGCGGCGCGAAATTCACGAAGGCATCCAAAATCTGGCGCACGCCGAAATTCTTTAAAGCGCTGCCGAAATAAACCGGCGTCAGCGTGCCCTGGCGGAAAGCTTCAAGATCGAAGCGGCCGCACGCGCCCTGCACGAGATCGACGTCCTGCCGCCAGCGCGCGGCCGCTTCCTCACCCATCAATTCCGTGATCGCGGGATCATCGGGCCCTGAAAGATCGCCCAGGTCCTGCGCTTCGGTATCCATCTGATTGACGCGCGGCTTGTAGAGATCGTACGTGCCCTTGAAATCGCGGCCCGAGCCCATCGGCCAGACCATCGGCGCGGTATCGAGCGCCAGGACATTCGATATCTCATCCAACAGTTCGAGCGGCTCGCGTGCCTCGCGGTCCATTTTGTTGATGAACGTCACAATTGGAATGTCGCGCAGGCGGCAGATTTCAAACAGCTTGCGCGTGCGTGCTTCGATGCCTTTCGCGGCGTCGATGACCATGATGGCGCTATCGACGGCCGTCAGCGTGCGATAGGTCTGATCGGAGAAGTCTTCGTGGCCCGGCGTGTCGAGCAAATTCATGACCGCGCCGCCGTATTCAAACGTCATGACCGAGGTCACGACCGAGATGCCGCGCGCGCGCTCGATTGCCATCCAGTCGGAGCGCGTGTTCTTCTTGTCGCCCTTGGCTTTGACCTGACCCGCGAGCTGAATGGCGCCGCCAAATAGCAGCAACTTTTCGGTCAGCGTGGTTTTGCCGGCGTCGGGATGCGAAATGATCGCGAACGTGCGCCGGCGCGCGATCTCGCGCTCCAAGATTGAAGCTGGCGCGCTGCCCAGGCCTGCGGGAACCTGCGTGGCTGGCGTTGTGCTCTGGCCCGCCTCGTCAGTGCGGGTGATGTCGGTGTCTTCGGTCAAAATCGAATCTCATAGTTGAAAGCTAAGCCGCCCTATAGCACCGGCCCCCCATATTGGTCACGCGTTGTAGAGACGCGGCGAGGGAGGTGGGAGAGATTGACCCTGTGCCAGCATATCTAGATGGGCATGCGGTGCCTGTGGAAAGTGAGAAAGTACAGCTCCTAAGCGGAGAGGCTTTGCGGAATAAATCCGGCTTGCAACGGAGTATTCCTTGGCAAGCGGCATGCACTGAACTAGCGTCCGGCTGAGATTCTATTTTCGGAGGGGGCAATGCAGTCCTTGAAATTCGGCTTGGTGGCGGCGGCGATGGTCTGCGCAATTTCAGCGACGGCTCAGGCCGCCGATTGTACCCGGGTTACAGCCCTCGGCGAAACCTTGACGCATGATACCGCCGTGCTCTTCTCGAACAATGCTCTTAAAAATACGCTCGCTGCGCAAGGTCGCGTGGGGAAGGGGCCCGTGAGCACGACCTGCAAAACAGCCTCGATAACGACGACGTGTCACTCCTCGCAGGTGGCCTGCAAAGGCGCAACTCCCAAGAACTGTTTAGGCGCTTGGCTGTGCTTCTGACCCCGCCGCTCGGCGTCAACGCGTTGTGAAGTTGACCTGACAGTGAGTAGGGCGAATTAGCCGCCACGCGGGTCAAAGTCACGCGCGAAACAGCGGCGTAATCCGCCGGAAGCGGGAGAGATGTTGCGAAATTCTTCGTGAGGCGTGGCGGATTACGGTCCGGCCCGCGATGGTCGTGCCCAATGCAAAAATAATTGTGGACGGGCCGCACCTAATCCGCCCTACGTTTCTTCGCTTTGATCGAGCCGAGGTACGAGCTGGCGCAACAAGGATTCCCCTCCCCAGCGGGGAGGGGTTAGGGGTGGGGAGACGCAGCGGGACCGGTGGTGGAGTTCGAGCCGGAGCGGGCATTGTAATATAGGTGAGCCAGTTAGGTTCGCGCATAAACACCGCTTCCAAACTGGCTCACCTTAGTGGTGTGCAGCAGGTGCTGACCCACTTTAGTCTGTTCGCTGAACCGCGCTGACTAGGCGCGTAGCTAGCAGATTGGTCCCGAAGGAGCCCTGTTGTGACATGGGCGTCGTCCCGCAAGTTAGCTCGCAGTGTTCCCGAGGCAACCGAGTCACATGACAACTGGCACTGTTGTCATTCCGGTTAGCGCCTCCGAGGATCGACCCACCCTCGTCTCGTTCAAAAGTTTGGTCAAGGAGACCTCACTTTCAACGCGTAGATGCGCGGAGGTAGAATACTATGCGGAGGCAGTAGCTCATAGTCAGTTTCTGGCCCTACCCCGTCATCTCGCCAAGCCCTTCACCCCACCCCTAGCCCCTCCCCGCGAGGGGGAGGGGATTCTGAGCGAGCTTCAAACACCGAATGCCACGAAATGTCATCCTCGGGCTTGCCCGAAGGATCAAATCATCGGCTGGCTCCGGCGTTTGCGGCGCAATGGATCCTAGGCACAAGGCCTAGGATGACAGCCGCATGTGCTGCTAAGACTGTCAGACTGAATTGCCGAACTGCCGCCCTCACAAAGTCTTTATAGTTGCCGCCTCTCACCCCTACCCTCTCCCCGTAAAGTGCAGTACCGGGGAGATGGAGAACAAGGACCCGCCCCCATGCCCACACCCCGCTTCGAACTCTATTCCTACTGGCGCACATCCGCCACGTATCGCGTGCGCGTGGCGATGAACCTCAAGGGATTGACGGCAGAAGAGCACAACGTCAATCTCGATGCCGGCGAACAGCGCAGCGACGCGTTCCTGAAAGTCAATCCGCTCGGCGCCATCCCCGCGCTCATCGATCGCGAGCTGGCCGCGATGCACTCCCCCATCACGCAGTCGCTCGCCATTCTCGAATATCTCGACGAGGTTCAGCCGCTGCCGCCGCTCTTGCCCGGCGGTGCCCACGGACGCGCCCGCGTCCGGTCGATCGCGCAAATGCTCGCGGCCGACACGCATCCGATGATTACGGGCCGCGTCAAGAAGTATCTCGTGGGTGAAGCCGCCTTCGACGATGCAAAGTTCCGCGCCTGGCAAACGAACTGGCTGACGACAGGCTTACAGGCTGTCGAAAAGCGCCTCGCAACCGAAACTGAAACCGGCACCTACTGTCACGGCGACACGGTTACCATCGCGGACATCGTGGTCGCCAGTCTCGTGGCCGTCATACCCATTTTCAAAATCGAAGTCGGCGGCATTCCAACGATCAATCGCATCGCCGCCAAATGCATGAGCCAAGACGCCTTCGCAATGGCCGAGCCGATGCGGCAGGCGGGCGCGCCGACCATGTCATCCTAGGCCTTGTGCCTAGGATCCATCGCTCAACATTCACCGGCACAAGTGGGTGAATGGATCCCAGGGACAAGCCCTGGGATGACAGCATTGCGGAGTGTATATAGCAGCACGCGGGCAAATTCCTTGCCCGCCCTTGACCATATTGCGCGCCCGCCCTACCACGGCCGGAGAATTCCCATTAAAGAAGACCCATGGCCGACATCCTCGAAAAGATCACCGCCTACAAACGCGAAGAAGTGGCGCGGGCTAAACAATTAAAGCCGCTGCGCGTGATTTGCGAATACGCGCGCTCGGCGCCACGCGTGCGCCCCTTTGCGGGCGCGATTGAAGCCAAGCTCAAAGCCAAGAAGGCCGCGCTCATCGCCGAGATCAAAAAGGCGTCGCCGTCGAAAGGGTCTGATCCGCGCCGACTTCGACCCGCCCGCGCTGGCCCGCGCTTACGAAGCCGGCGGCGCGGCGTGCCTCTCGATCCTAACCGACACGCCCTCGTTCCAAGGCGCGCCCGATTATCTCGTCGCCGCGCGCGCGGCCGTGAAACTTCCCGTGCTGCGCAAGGACTTCATGATCGACACCTATCAGGTGGCCGAATCCCGCTCCTGGGGCGCCGACTGCATTTTGATCATCCTCGCCGAAGTCGATGACGCGCTCGCCGCCGATTTGGCGTCGGCCGCGAAAGACTGGGGCATGGACGCGATTGCCGAAGTGCATGATGGCGCTGAGTTGGATCGGGCACTAAAGCTCGATTGCCGCATGATCGGCATCAACAATCGCAACTTGAAAACCTTCGACGTGACATTAGCGACGACCGAACAACTCGCGCCGCGCGTGCCGAAGGACCGCATCGTCATCGGCGAAAGCGGCATCTTCACACCCGCCGATCTCGCGCGGCTGCAAAAGGTCAACGTCAACACTTTCCTTGTCGGCGAAGTCTCTCATGCGCCAGGATGATGTGACGGCCGCGACGAAAGAGTTGCTCGGTTAGCGCAGCAAACAATTGCGCATCAGCTCATACAGAGCGATCATGCGCCGAAGCTGCTCCAACGGCCCTCCCTCCCCCCTTGCGGGGGAGGGTTGGGGAGGGGGGTGTCCTCAACACCAGCCGCGTAAAAAAAATGCCAAACAAACATGCGCGACATCTCAGAACTCATCAGACGCTGGCTGAAAGATCCCTCTGGAAAATTCTGCGCAACCGTCAAATCGTTGGCCACCGGTTTCGCCGGCAACACCCAATTGGACCCTTTATTACCGATTTCGTCTGCCTCGAACGCCGCGTCATCATCGAAGCGGATGGCGACGTGCATGACAACCCTGCGCGCCGATCCAACGATATTCAACGCGACCACTGGTTATCAACCCAACGCTTTCGCATCTTGCGTCTGAGCAACGAAGTGATCATGACTGATCCCGAATTAACGCTATCTCGAATTCAAACTTTTCTCGGGTGCACACCCGATAGGATTGTGAACCACCCCCACCCCAACCCTCCCCCATCAAGGGGGAGGGAGACCGCGCGGCGAACACCGAAGCCACCCGCAGAAGGCAGCGCATGAGCAAGACTTCAGGCAAACTCTCCCACCTCGACGAAAAAGGCGCAGCCCGCATGGTCGACGTGTCTGAAAAGGCCGTCACAGAGCGCACCGCCCGCGCGGCCGGCTTCGTCAAAATGAACGCGGAGACGCTGGCCCTCATCCAAAAGGGCGAGGCCAAAAAAGGCGACGTGCTGGCAACCGCGCGCATCGCCGGCATCATGGCGGCCAAGAAGACGCACGAGCTGATCCCGCTCTGCCATCCGCTGCTGATCACCAAGGCAACCGTCGAGTTCACGACCGCGCAGAACCCGGTTGGCATAGCCGTCGTCGCCGAAGTCAAAGTCTCAGGCCAAACCGGCGTCGAGATGGAAGCGTTGACCGCCGTCTCCGTCGCCTGCCTGACGATTTACGACATGCTCAAAGCGGCGGACAAAGGCATGATCATTCGCGACATTCGCCTCATGGAAAAAACCGGCGGCCGCAGCGGGCATTACAAGGCGAAGTGACGGCCGACACGTCCTGTGCACGCGCGGTATAATCCGAAGTAGGGCGCAATAGGTTCGTGCTCTGCACTTGCACGAGCCGTATTGCGCCGAAAGGCTGCAGGCATCGGCAATCGCGGTTTGGTGCAATACGACCCGCCGCGCAGCAAGCGTGCAGATCGGGTCTATTGCACCCTACAATTCTCCGCGTTTTTATTGCCGGCTACGCGAGCTACTTGCTTGGCTTAAAGCGACCTGGGCAGGTATATTTTATTTGTCGTCGTTGCGCGACAAAGCCGGCCGTGCAGCGGCAACGCGCCATATCCGGTTGCCGACGTCGTCGGCCACGAGCAGTGCACCGTCCGGCGCTATCGCCACTCCGACGGGACGCCCCATTGCACCGCCATTGGCATCTAAGAAGCCTGTCAGGACGTCAATCGGTTCGCCCGACGGCTTGCCACCGGAAAACGGCACAAAAATTACTTTGTAGCCGCTTGCCGGCTTGCGGTTCCAAGACCCGTGCTGGCCAATAAATGCGCCATTTGCGAACTGCTCCGATAATTTGATTTCGGATGCAAACGTCAAACCCAATGACGCCGTATGCGCACCGAGCGCATAGTCTGGAATTACTGCCCTTTGGACCATGTCGGGACGCTGAGGCTTCACACGGTCATCGACGTGCTGCCCGAAATAGCTATACGGCCAGCCATAGAAATTCCCCTCCCTCACCGAAGTCATGTAGTCGGGAACGAGATCGTCGCCCAGTTCGTCGCGCTCATTGACAACCGCCCACAATGCGCCGGAGTTCGGCTCCCAGGCCAAGCCATTCGGATTGCGAAGTCCCGAAGCGAAGACGGAGGACGTTCCGGTCTGAGGATCTATTGCCAAGATAGCCGCGCGGTTGTCTTCCTTGTCGATGCCGTTCTCTGCCACGTTGCTGTTTGAACCAACAGTGACGTAAAGTTTCAAGCCATCTTTGCTGGCAATAACGTTCTTAGTCCAATGGTGATTAAGCAGACCGGCGGGCAGATCGGCAATTCTGATGGGCGCCGCTTTGATTTGCGTATCGCCGCTGACATAGGGATATTTGACGAGCGCATCGGTGTTGGCGACGTAGAGCCAGTTTCCGACGAGCGCCATTCCGAAGGGCGAATTCAATCCCTCCAGAAAGACGAACTTTTCAGAGGCTGCTCCATCCGCCTTCAAGCCGCGCAGCAGAACAATGCGGTTGGCACTCGGCCCTCCAGCGCCAGCACGGCCCATCACGAGCCCCATGATCCAGTTTCGCAGGCCTTTTTCGTCGTCGGGACGCTTGGGAGCATTCGTTTCGGCGACCAGCACGTCTCCATTGGGAAGGACATGCAGCCATCTGGGATGATCAAGATCCGCTGCAAACGCAGTGACGGCCAGTCCTGAAGCTGCCATAGGCTTTTCACCCATCTTCCAGCCTCGTGCAGGCGCAATGTTGACTGTTGGGATGAGCGACACTTTGGGTGCTGGAAGCTCTGGATTGCTGCCGAAGCCGATTTTCTTTGCCGGTGCAGCAGCGGATGCATGAGGTGAACTCACGAGAGGTAAGATGGAAACGGTCGCCAGTATCTGCCAGACTTTCAAATCCAACATTTCCAAAATCTCCAAATGTGCATACGACGGGCGCCGTAACGATGTCTCTGACAAGCCGCTCGTGCGGCGGTTGGATGTGTGGTGGTTTTCTACCTCTTGCCCGCCGGCTTACGCGACAACCGGCGTAGAGCGTCGATGCACGACGCCGGCTTTTCTTTACGCGCAAACTTACGGCCGCCCGCCAATTTCTCAGCAGGCGGCCAGCTAATCCGCCCATTTCGTCTATGGGTTTGTTGGCGCTGCTGGCGCTGCTGGCGGGCTCGCCGTCGGCGCAACGGGCTGCGACGTCGTGGTATTGTTGAGAGTTGTTGGCGTGCCGCTCATCGAGCTGAAAACGAAAAAGGCGACAAGCGCTGCCACAGCCAAACCGACGACCCAATTCCAAAAACTGTTTTGGGCATTAGGGTCTGTTCCGGTCGGGTCCCGCTTCGCGTCGCCAAACGGATCGCGCTTAGGGGTGTTGGTTTCAGGGTAGGCCATTGTATCCTCCTGATGTCTGTTATGAGGATATAACGCCAGACAGATCCATTTGTTCCTATGGAGCGCTCGCGCGCCTTTTCCATTCCGCGGAAACCAGCCGTCCGTCGTCATCGAGCGGCGCGGAAAACTCATAACCGCGATCCCGGCTGCCTTCCGGAAAGTCGTGATCGCGCGCCAATTCTAGGCGAATTCCTTTCAGTGTCATGGCGTCTCTCTCAATCCCTCACCCACTCTCCTCAATGCGACATGAGAACGGGCACGGTCATGTGTTTCAACACGTCGCGCGTGGCGCCGCCAAGCACGAATTCGCGCAGGCGTGAGTGGCCATAGGCGCCCATCACGAGCATATCCGAGCCGTCCGCCGCGACGCGCGCCAGCAAGGCGTTGCCTGGGTGGCGGTTGTCGGCGGCAACGGTTTCGATTTCGACGTCAAGCCCGTGCCGTGCCAGGGTCGCCGCAACTTCGGCCGAGGCGATAATGTTGGCGCCGCCACCGTTTGTCATTTCGCCGACCGTGATGAGACGGACTTTCTTAGCGCGCGCCAACAGCGGTACCGCGTCGAACGCCGCACGCGCGGCTTCGCGGCTGTCGTTCCACGCGACCGCGACATCAAGCCCATATTCGCGCGCCGGCCAATTCGAAGGCACCACGAGCACCGGACGCCCGCCTTCCAGAGCCACGCGCTCGGCAACTTCCGTCAACATGGGCGCACACGTGTCGCCAGCCGCCTGACTAACGATGACGAGATCCGCCGCCCGCGATTGCAAGATAACGCCGTCGGCGATCGGGTCGTAAGTCATGCGCGGATCGCCATGCACGCGCCATTCCGCCACAAACGGCTCGCCTTTGGTCAGCCGCTCGAATATTGTTTTGATGCGCTCGGCCTGCGCCTCGTGGTCCGCCACTTGATCTTCATAAAACCCGGCACCCATCGGCACCATGATGTCGCTCGGCACGTAGAGCGGCGGCATCACAAAGAGGCCCACCACATGCGCTTCTGACACCCTCGCAATGGCGGCGGCCGCCGCGGTCAGCTCTGCCACGCGGGCTTCGTGATTGAGGTTGACCAGGATGGTTCGAATACTCATGGCGCGGCTCCTGTCTGGGACATTTCGTTCCGGCGTCAAACGCGAATGACGTCCTCGATGTGACTTGGCACTTCGTTGTTGGGTACTTTCGTCAAGTCGGTCGCGATCTCGGCGGTGACCTTCGCACGCACGGCCTCTGACAAGGATTTGCGCAAATCTCCGAGCGTGACGGGGGGCGCCGCAATGACAAGCCGGTCGAATTCATTCTGCACGACACTGGCGTCAAGCGCCTCGGCAAGCACGGCCGCGAAATCGCGCTTCAGTTCGCGATGCGCATCGGTTTTCGGCTCGACGGCATGGCGTGTCGCGCCGTGAGATTCAAAAACGCGCGCGGGTTTGTCGTGGCCCAATTCGCGATTGGGCTCATGAGAGGCTGCGAACTCGCGCAACTCGACGACGTGTAACGCTTTGCCGTGGCCAACAGCAGACACCAGCCGCGCACGCGCGCCGTTCGCAATCAGAACCCAGGTCGTGGGATCGCTCTGGGAATTTGTCATCTGGGCGCCCTCCACCTATCGATTCAAATATATTCTGGCTTGCATGAAACTGGCCGCTCTGGCGCCGCGTGACCTTGATCCGCGTCAACTCCCTGTAAAGACCGTGATAAATTCCCGGCCAATGTGGCGAATGCGGTAAAGCGATAAAATGCGTCCGGTCGCGCGACCGTCATTGTCCGGTCCGAATTGTACGGATAAACTGGCGACGCAAAATTTTTGCAATTTTGGCCGTCTGTATTTTTCTTGTCTCCGCTGAGTGTATTCATGGCCCATACCGTTCTCGCAACCTTCCGCGTCCGGAAGGGCGCCGAAGCCGAATTGAGCGGCCTCCTCGAACGCCATTGGCATATCATTGCGCAAGCCGGCTTTGCCGTTGGCCCGGAACCCATCCGCCTCATCCGCCACGATAGCGACGGCAACGTCATGCTCGAACTCTTCGACTGGCGCGATGGCGGCCTCAACGACGCGCTCCAGGACCCGGCCGTGCGCGAGGTTTGGATGGCGATCGACCAATGCTGCGAACCTCGCGGCGGCGCGCCCCAGAGCGAATTTCCGGCAATCGAGCGCGTGCAGCGCGGTTAACCGCCCGAATTTTAATCCCGATCCCCGCTCGGCAAATCAGCGGCAAAGCTGTAGCATCGCGGCCATGACCTCATCCAAAACAGCGGCGCCGAGCCCCACGCATAAGTCCCCCCTCATCCCCGTCGCGGAAGCGCTCGCGCGCGTGCTCGACGGCGCAACACACCTTCAGCCCGAACAGGTGCCGCTGCTCCAGGCGGCTGGGCGCACCCTCGCACACGATCTCGCGGCCGCCCTCACGCACCCGCCGTTCGATAGTTCCTCCATGGACGGTTACGCAGTCCGCGCGAGCGACATCGACAACATTCCCTGCAATCTGAAACTCACTGGTGAAAGCGCCGCCGGATGGCCGTTCGCTGGCAGCGTCAAAAAAGGCGAAGCGGTGCGCATCTTCACCGGCGCGCCCGTGCCTGACGGCGCCGACGCGGTTGTGATCCAGGAAGACGTCACCGCAAACGGCGGCAACATCCGCTTCAACGCGGCAACAGCGAAGGGCGCCAACATCCGCCTGCGCGGCCAAGACTTCCACGAGGGCGACGCGGTGCTGCACGCAGGGACACGTCTCAATGCGCGCCACATCCTTCTTGCGGCCAGTGCGGGACACGCCATGCTCGCCTGCGTCAAGCGGCCCATCGTCGCCATCCTCGCAACCGGCGACGAACTCGTGGAACCGTGCGACCGCCCGCAAGCCGGGCAGATCGTCGCATCGAACAGTTACGGTCTCGCGGCCCTCATCGAAGCTGCGGGAGGCCAGCCCAAAATCATCGGCATCGCCCGCGACGAACCAGATGACCTCGCACAAAAAATCGCAGAAGCCACACGGCAATCTGGCGGCGCCGATATCCTCATCACAACCGGCGGCGCGTCCGTCGGCGATCACGATCTCGTCCGCCCAGCGCTCGAAGCCGCCGGCGCCACGCTCGATTTTTATAAGATCGCCATGCGGCCGGGCAAGCCGATGTTCTTTGGCAAACTTAAAAGCGCGCAGGCCAGCATGCGCATTCTCGGCCTGCCCGGAAATCCCGTCTCGGCCATGATCGGCGCGCGCGTGTTTCTCGTTCCCCTCATCGCCAAGATGCTCGGCCGCGCGGATACGCACTCTGCCGTCACCGCGCAGCTCGCAGAACCGCTTGGCCCCAACGGCCCGCGCGACCATTACATGCGAGGCCGCCTCGACACATCAACAAGCCCGCCGCGCGTCACCCCGCTTCCTAATCAAGACAGCGCGCTTGTCGCGGCACTCGCCGACGCCGATTGCCTGATCGTCAACCCCGCTAACGCAAAGGCACTTCCCGCGGGCGCCGTGGTCAACATCATTACGCTCGATTTTTGAAGTCCTTGGCTCGGGTTGCCGGCGCCACTTTTCCTGGGCACTCGCGAAATATATCGCCCAATCTCATCTATTTGAATGATGTGCGATTCCCCAAACTATGTCTGACTTTCCGCTCAACTCATTTCAATTTGCGGAAATCATTGAGGGAACAGCGCAATGGCTAGAATTACAGGCACGAACGTTGCCAATAGACTGCGCGGCACTGCAGCCGCAGACACCATCCTCGGGCTCGGCGGCAACGACCGCATATTCGGCCTGGGCGGCAACGACACCAACCTCGACGGCGGCACCGGCAACGACACGATCGATGGCGGTACGGGCCGGGACAAGATGAAGGGTGGGAGGGGCAACGACATTTTCATCGTCGACAACTTGCTCGACAAAGCCATCGAACTCGCGGGCCAAGGCACCGACACCGTTCAGTCGAAGGTGACATTCACGCTTGGCGTAAACGTTGAGAAACTGATCCTAACCGGCACAGCGGCACGCAACGGTACAGGCAATGCGCTCAACAACACCATCACCGGCAACGCCAGCAACAACATCCTCGACGGCGGCCTCGGCGCAGATGCGCTGAATGGCGGCGCGGGCGATGACACTTACATCGTCGATAACGCAGGCGACACCGCTTCAGATGGCGCGGGCATCGATACCGTCAATTCGTCGATCAGCTACACGCTCGGCGCTGACATTGAGAACTTGACGCTTACTGGCGCGGGAAACATCAACGGTACAGGTAATGCGCTCGGCAACATCGATCACTGGAAATGGTGCTGTACAGTATCCTCACCGGCGGCGCTGGTGATGACACTTTGAACGGCGGCGGCGGCAACGACACCATGTCGTTCGCAGATGCCAGCGGCGTGGTGACATTCACGTTGTCGGCAACGGGTGATGGAACCATCAATTTTTCCAGCGTTGACTTGGGCACCGACACCTACACCAGTATCGAGAACCTCAGCGGCGGCGGCAACGATACGATCAATGGCGGCGACGACAACAATACGATTGTCGGTGGCGCGGGCGCTGATACTTTGGATGGTGGCGCTGGAGACGATTTTCTCTCGTACTTTTTTTCGACAGGTGTAACCGTCGATCTTACCACCGGTCTTGGAACTGCGGGTGAAGCAGCAGGCGACATCGTTTCGAATTTCGAAATTCTCGACGGCAGCAACACGAATGGCGACACGTTGACCGGCCGGGCCGGCACCATCACAGTCAATGGCTTTGGCGGCAATGACCTTTTGATCATCGCCTCTGCTTCGCCGTTTGCCGCAGCCACGACCAATACACTAAATGGCGGTAGCGGCGTAGATACGCTCTCGTTCGAAAATGGCTCGATTCCGCTCTTGCTTGGGTCTTTCACATTCACACTCGACAATTCGGGCAATGGCTCGATTGCGTCGCTGTCCAATATTTCACTGACTGACGTCATCTACACCAGCATTGAAAATATCATTGGCCGCAATGTTGCGGGCTTCGCCGACATCATCAATGGAAACGGCGGCGACAACCTCATCGAAGGCCTGAAAGGCGATGATCAGCTGAACGGCTTCTCAGGCAACGACACGCTGAACGGCGGCGACGGCGCCGATACCTTGGATGGCAGTTTTGGTACCGATACGCTCAACGGCGGCGCTGGCGACGACATTTTGCAACCCGGCCAAGACTTACAGATCGACATTATCGATGGCGGCGATGGCACCGGAGATTGGCTCAGCTATCAAGAGGCGGGATTGGCCTTTGGCGTCATCGCCGCACTTACCGGCGGCCTCCTGGTCGGTGCGGAGGACGCTAATGTCTCCAACGTTGAAAATCTGCGCGGCACCAACCAAAACGACGTGCTCTTCGGTGACGATGGGGTCAATACCATCGAGGGCCTCAATGGCGGAGATACGATAGTTGGCAGGGGCGGCGCGGATACGTTGAACGGCGGCGCGGGTGCCGATGTCTTTACCTACAACGCCACGTCCGACAGTACGGCTTTCGTTTTCGACACCATCCTAGGTTTCTCCACTGTTGACGATAAGATTGATCTCGCGAACATCGACGCCTTTATTACGACGGCCGGCAATCAGGGTTTCGCATTTATCAGTCAGGCGAACATCGGGCTGCTGCACACGTTCGCCGAAGCATCTGTGGCTGAAGTCTGGGCCGAATTCGAGCCTCTTTCGGGAAGCACGTTCATCTATATCGATTTTGCGGAAGATGGAAACTTCGACGCGGACATGGCCATTTACTTGGCGAGCGGCAACTACACCAGCTCACTTGCAGCTGCCAACTTCGACTTGTAATGGGTGGCGGGAGGCGGCTGCCTCCCCCTCTTCTTCCAATGCAATCCAAGATTTGCCCTTGGCGTCAGACATGAAACTCTGACGCCAAATTGGTTTCAAAAAATCCCACCAAGTTTAAAGAAATGACACCCCATGGCCACCAAAACGCGGCACCAACAAAAGCCAACACGTTCGCTTTCACCGGAAATTTTCTCATCAGCGATTTTCTAATTCATCGCCTGACACGGCCGGCAACGCGGCATCGCAAGTAAAATTATCGCGCGGCCGTTGCAGGTGTCTCCGGCTTGTTGACGCCGCGGCCCTTGACCCTAAATTTCTCAATTTTCCAAACGCCGTCCACCATGACCAACAGAAACATCATATCGGCGACGTCGCCATTGGCCGCCGTGATGACTGCAGGCAGCTCGGCTGTTTGTCTGTAGTCCGCAACACCCGCGTCCGAGGCCTTGCCCACTGGCGGCAGGGACATCTTGGCCTTCTGCCATGTGGCCGTCTTCATGCCGCCGCGATAGAGCGGATCGGCGAATTTCAGAAATTTTTCCAGCGAGTACGTGGCCCGCATCTGAGGGCTAAACATGTCGTAAGCACGAAGCCATTCTGCCAAGGCGATGGCATTTAAAAATCCATTTGCCACATCCCGGGCAACAATCGCCTGCTGCTGAAGCACCGGCCCGGCAGGCGGCAGCGCGGTTGTAGGAGCATCCGCAGCGTTCGCCCTTGGACCCGCCAAAATGCACAACGCCAAGGTCATCAGCGCAATGAGAACCGAACAAAACCGTTTGAAACGACTGATCATGGATGCCTCCTCCAAGAATTCCGTAGGACGGCACCTTGACACAGCGCCCGCGCGGTGGCTGTTCCTTGCGGCACAGAGGGAGCCCTTCTCCGCATGCGCCTATCACCCACGCGCTTCATATCCATTGCCGGCACGGAGGTGCACGCGGCCGTCACCAACGCGGCCGATGGCAAAACCGCGTTGAAGGAAATTAAACAAAAGAAAAGCGAGTTCGCCTTAAAGCGGCGCGCGCTCGCCTATCAGCAAAAGCTGGCCAAGGCGGCCGCCGAGAAAGCCGAAGGATCGCCCCAGCGCAAGAAGTCGCCGGGATTATTCTCGCGTATCGCCCGCCTGTTCGGCAAGGCGCGCGCCATCAAGCCGAAACGCTCCCTCGCCGAGATCGAAGCGCAGATCCACGAGATCGACGAGATTTTGTACAACCTCGACAGCTGTAAGGTTCAGATCGAGGGCAAGCTGCTGGCGATGGGGTGAGAACTAATTCTGCAGACGGCGGACTTCCGAAATCGCGCTATCGCTAGTTGCCATCGAAATCTCTCGGAGGATCGATTGATGCCCATTGATTTGCTATTTCCCCGCACGCAATTTCCAGTCGCTTAGCCTGTGTTTCGAGTCGGCCGTAGACTGAAAACGTATCACCGATGCGCGGATCTATGACGATACAATGATTTCGGGACGGCTCTCCGAGAGCCTCGAAATTTGCCAACAAGTGTTGATAAATCAGCACTGCAACAAAACGATTGACCAGGAGCCGCTGCTCTTCATTGCGGCGCCGTGTTTCCTGGCGCTTGGCATCTTGCACAAACCCTTTTTTCGCAAATTGAATGATCGCGCCACCGCAACGAGACGCGCCATCAGGCGAATCTGATACGATAACAAGCACGTCCAAGCGGACACTTACTGGGACTTCGGCAAGTGTCAGCGGTGGCTGGTTTGTCGATACGTCAATAAAGCCGAATCGTCCGAGGCCGAGCCGCTGTTGTTCCGACTCAAATAGTTCAAGGCTCTCTAAATTCCGCTCTGCGGTTTCACGTTGGAAGTCGGTAGAGAAGGGTGCTTGAATTTTACGCGTTAACCCTTTCTTAGCCGTTTCGATGGTGTGGTGACGACGTGATGTGTCAATTAGAAATGAAGTGGCGGCGCGTCTTGCCTCTCCGAGCTGGTGAATTCCAGCGATGCGCTGATAGCGCGAGGCCTGCAGTATTGCCGAGCGTTCAAGCGGGTCTGAAGCCGCACAGTATTGAGCAGAACTCAAAGCATTCATACGGGGCGTCTTGTAATGTTTAAACTTCTTCCTTGAGGGAGCATTCATGGACGATCTAATCCTTAGAGCGTTGGTTGGAGGTGACCGAGAAATTTGGTTGTCCGAAGTTTCCCGAGCGACATTTGAAGCCAACGATCCGGATGATATCGGAACCGACTTCGGCTACTTCCTTATGGTTGGTAGCCGCAAGCCAGGTGGACCTGGAGCGCGCATTCTCGCTAAGGCAACATCAATGTACGCTGCACTCGAACTCTTCGAACTTCTCACATCACACGAAGTATCTTGCATTACTCAAGCTGTTGAGACGGAACGCAGTACCGAATGCACCATTTCATCGATCGGCGACAAACCAGCCAAAGCACATGCCCTTCGGCTATGCGCGCGGACCTAATCTTCCAAGCGAATCACAAGCCTTTAATTATACTGCAAAATGCGACGGAACGCCACGCGGACGCCGATTTGCCCGCGTCGCTGAAGCGACGCAGACTACGAGTGGCTTGTAAATCCAATTTAAGGAAGGCTAAGCCGCTCCGACAGGTTGAAGCTTGTCCGAATCAATCCTGCGCTTTGCAAGTCGCTCAAGAATTCTCGTTAAAGCCACCGAAGAACTGCTGTCGGCGGCAGTCAACTCCCTGCGAATATCGCCCTCCACGCCGTCGAGCGCTAGAATTTCACGCAAATAGAAGCAGCCCTAACGTACTCATCATTGGCCGAGCATGGCATGCGATGCCTCCTGCGATTGCTATGCATTGGCTCGTATCTGATTTGGTGTGTTCAAAGCAACGCTTCACAGATGCAGCGCCGCCTTTGATGCACCGTTTTCTTCTGGTGCCATGGGCTGCTGTTTCTTTGGTTCACTGGTCGCACTGATTTGTTTGGAAACAACTACTTTCGGAAGAGTGTTTTGCTCAAAAGCGTTGACCTCGGAAATGTTTACTATTTCGCTTTCAAGCTGCCGATCGAGTAGCTCTACGGCGCCAATCACACTATCCGGAACCTTCCGATTTTTTCGGTCGGTAGGAATTGAAAGCTCAACCAGCTCACGCGATGCGTTCGCTGCGGCACGCGTTATTAACGTTGCTTCTTCCAATTTGTCGATCACGAGCCGATAGTTCGTCCTCGATATCCTGTCGTAGGCGATACGGCTTCTTCCATCTTCAATTTTTTCAATGATATACTCAAGCCTCTGAGTATTGCGGCGCCAACGGTCGCGCAGCTTTTCCCAGTTGCCATCTACCATGGCCGATGCTGATCCGTTCAAATTCGGTGATAAAGGACTTTGCGGAGAAAGTTCGGCATCGTCAGTACGACCACTTACGCTCTGCAACTGCAATTCGGCGACCTGCTTGCGGGCACTCTCAATCTTCGCGTCGAGTAGCGCCATTTGTTCGCCTACCTGTTGGATGACAGGCTTGAGGTCGGTAAGTTGGTTTATTGTCTGCCGTAGATCCCATATTGGACCTCTTGCTTCATTGAATTCTCTTATGATTTCCCGAATAGTCTTCAACTTCACGAGCATGCCTATCACAGACATCAGGACCAGAAACCAAAATGCCTGATGCATGAATGCTTTGGCATCTTCAATTGTTAGCGCTTTTAAAAACAAGACTGCGGCCATCAGCCATTCCGACCAGAATCCCTTTTTCCATCCCCGCCCACTCCCCCACTCAACGCCACAAACACAACCGCACACGGCGCGCCGCAATGCGCGCCGGGATTGACGTTCGACGTACCGGCTTTCGCCAACCGGCACCGCTTGCCTCAGCCCGCGTTAACTATTGCGCGGAGCGTTCCTTCTGTACAGACACTTTATACCGGCACTTTATACCGGCACTTTCAGCCCCACCCCGCTCGCGCGCCACCCGTTTTGCATCAGCGAACCGAACCGTTGCCGCGTATGCCCCCCATCGATTCCGCGAGGTCCGCTCTCACTCGCAACACCCACCTCGATTGCCGATTGCCAATTGCCGCCTAACCTTCCTGCTGTTGCCTGTTGCCTGCTGCCCTTCCCCGCTTGCCACTTGCCCCTTGGCACTACCCCTCCCTCCACCCCCCCCTTGCGGAACGATTTGAGAACGTGTAGGGTACGTTTATGATTTGTACCGGCAGCCTGCTCCACGACAGGAGCTTCGGCCGGAGTTGATGCCGCCGCGCTGGCCTTGCCTTATCGCTTCGCCCGCGCCCCAACAGGAACACAGCATGCTGACCGAGAAACAGAAAGAGCTGCTCCTCTTCATCCACGAACGGATGCAGGAGCGCGGCGTGCCGCCGTCTTTCGACGAGATGAAAGATGCGCTCGACTTGAAGTCGAAGAGCGGCATTCATCGTCTGATCACGGCGCTGGTCGAGCGCGGCTTCATCCGCCGCCTGCCACACCGCGCACGCGCCATCGAAGTCATCAAGTTGCCCGAGAACGAACCCGCGATGGCAAACAAGCGCGGCGGTTTCCAGCCCAGTGTCATTGAAGGTTCCGGCCCGCCGCGAAACAGCCTCTCGCCGCCACCCTCGCATATCATCGACGCGCGCACCGTCTCGGTGCCGGTCATGGGCCGCATCGCGGCCGGCACGCCGATCAGCGCCATTCAAAATCACACCCACGACATCGCCTGTCCGCCAGATCTGTTGACCAACGGCGAGCACTTCGCATTGGAAGTCAAAGGCGACAGTATGATTGAAGCGGGCATTCATGACGGCGATACCGTCATCATCCGCCGTTGCGATTCAGCCGAGAACGGCGATATCGTCGTCGCCCTCGTTGAAAAAGAAGAAGCGACGCTGAAGCGTCTGCGCAAGAAGGGTTCGACAATCGCGTTAGAGGCCGCCAACCCCGAATTCAAGACGCGTATTTTCGGCCCCGATCAGGTCGATATTCAGGGCCGGCTTGTTGGGCTGTTGCGGAGGTATTGAGGCATGGCAGTAGTCAGAAAATTGCCCACTGCCTATTGCCCGCCTTCCTCCTCATCCCCCTCCTCGCCGTCCTCGACTTCAGGGCGCGGCGGGAGGGGCTGAAGCCACTCGGGCCGCGTCGCAAAACCGGGTAGCTGCGCGGCGTCTCGCGGGACAGCTCCGCGCGCGCCGGGGCTACCGTCTCGCGCAACAACGCGCGGTTCCGGCAAGCGCCGCTCTGGTTTCCGCGCCGGCAGTTTCGCCCACGGCCTATCGCCGCGATGTGCCGCAACCGTTTCAATGCGGACGCGTGGTGCGGCACCCTCAGCGCCCGGCTCGATATAAAGCGCGTGTGTGCCGTTGCGCCAGATGTCGAAAAAATCAATCACCGTGCTCGCCCCATCACACCCCTTCGGCCTCGGCACATCGAGCACCAGCACCTGCGCCTTGGCGCAATCGTCTCCAATCGCTGCTGGATGCCGCGCCACCGCCAGCACCAAGCCCTTGACGCGCGTCACACACCCGACGTCATCGCACGTAAACCCTTTGGCTTTGGCCGCGTCCTTGGCGTCGCGCGCGTCGCCATCATGCTCAAGCCAGCGTTGCAGCTCGAATTTGGATTGCCGCGCCGGCAGAGCCGAGAGCGTCCCGTCAGCCGCACGCACCGCGACGAGTTCGCCGCCGCGCGCGATGAGCGCATCGGGCCGCGGCAGCGTCGGCGCTAACGCCAATCCGGCCAGCGCCGCCGCGACACCTAGCAGCCTTTGCCGCCCCTGCCACAGCGCCAGCCACAGACCGCCCAGCACAAATAGGACGAAGGCCAGCGCCGGAATTGCCGGCACATACCCCGTCGCACCCGGCAACGCTGCAACCTTCGCCGCGCACCACATCATGATCTCAATGCCCGCGCCCATTGGCCACAAAGCCAGCTGTTCAAGACCAAACGGCATGAGCACGAAGGCGCCGAGCGCGGCTGGCATGACGAGAAAATTACACACCGGGATCGCCAGCAAGTTTGCGAGCACGGCATATTGCTGGCTCTGATGAAAGTGATACGCCGCGAAGGGCGCGACTGCCGCGCTTGCCACAAGCGTCGATAAAGCGATCCCGCCGAAGAACATGCCGGCGCTCAAAACGGGATGGCGCTCACCGCGCTGACTGAAGCGCCGGCGCACGGCTTCATAGGTTGCAACCAGCCCCGTCACCGCTGCAAACGACATTTGAAATCCCGCGTCGAACAAGCTCTCGGGAAAGACGAGCAGAATGACGAACGCGGCAATCGCCACGTTGCGCAACGCGAGGGCCGGGCGGCCGATGAGGATCGCTCCGAACATGATGAGAATGGTGATAGCGCTGCGCACGGTTGCAAAAGCGCCGCCCGATATTGCGAGATAGGCGAGTGCACCAAAAATGCCCGCCAGCGCCGCCCACTTGCGGATATCGAAGCGCAGCGCCAGGGCCGGTATCGACGCCAGCATCAAACGCACGGAGAAGAACACCGCGCCCGCCATCACAACCATATGCAGCCCGGAAATCGACAAGATATGAAAGAGCCCAGAATCCCGGAACGCGTCATTGGTTTTTTGCGAAATGCCTCCGCGCTCGCCCGTAATCAGTGCCGTTGCGATGGCGCCCGTCTCACCCGGCAAGGCGGCGCGTACTTTTGCACCTATAGACTGCCGGGCCGCTTCAATCCCGAGTTGAAATTGTTCCCGCCAAGAGATTGACCAAGACATCGCATCGATGCGCGGCTCAATCTTGATGGCCGAAAATGTATAACCCACGCCGCCGAGCCGGTCGAACCATGCGGTGCGCGCAAAATCAAATCCGCCGGGAAGCGCCGGCTTCGCTGGCGGCGACAACGTCGCTTTGAAACTAACGCGGTCGCCGGGTTTCAGTGCGCCGGCTGCCTTCATCGTGCGCACACGCACGCGCTCGGGCCTTGACGCCGCGCTTAACTCTCCAAGAGCTTCGACCGCAATCGTAATGCGTTCGCCGCGCGTCGCTTTTGGCTCAATGCGCTCAACGCGCCCCGTCACCGCAACATTGACCAGAATTTTTTCAAGCACAGGCGCACGCACCCGCTCGACTCGCACTTTCGCGGCAAGGAACCCGAGCGCCGCGAGAACAGCGGCCGCGGCAAAAACCGCTGTCAGCGTTGCCCGCGGCATCACAACCTTTACGATTGCGGCCGCAGCAAGCAGGGCGACGGCCGTCACATAACCCGGCTCCGAGGAAAGGGAAAAATAACTTGCAACGCCCGCACCAAGCGCTACCGGCGCCCAAAGAAAAAAGCGCGATCTCTCGTCTTCGGCGGCGGCACGCAAAAGCGACGCCTTGGACGCGGGCGCACCCGCGCCGTTCCAAACGTCCTCAACTTCGCGCCCTGTCGCGCTATCTGTCATGGCGTAAGTCATGCCGCCGCAGCCTGTCAGGCCGCCCCTTCCGTTTGGCTCGCTCCTCATGCTACACGCCACATGCTAACCGGTGGAAATCATTCCTGCATCGCCGGGACGAGAAAAAAGGTCCGATGACTGAGACCAAGAAAAGCGCGGCCCAAAGCGCGCCCCCAAGTGCACCAATCGTGCGCTTCGCCCCCTCACCCACCGGCTACCTCCATATCGGCGGCGCCCGCACAGCCCTGTTCAACTGGCTTTATGCCAAAGGCCGGGGTGGCAAGTTCTTGCTGCGCATCGAAGATACCGACCGGGAGAGAAACAACGAGGCTGCAGTCGGCGCCATTCTCGACGGCCTGAAGTGGCTTGAACTCGACTGGGAGGGCGACGCCGTTTCGCAGTTCGCCCGCGCCGGACCGGCATCGCGAGGTGGCACAAGAACTCTTGAAACGCGGCGCCGCGTATCACTGCTACGCTTCGCCGGCCGAGATTGACGCCGCGCGCGAAGCCGCCAAGGCCGAAGGCCGTCCGCAGATTTTCCTCTCCCCCTGGCGCGACCGATCCCCACAAGACGCGCCCAAGGACGTGAAGCCAACTGTGCGCCTCAAAGCGCCGCGCGAAGGCGAAACGATTGTCACCGATCACGTCCAGGGCCGCGTCACGTTCCCGAACAAGGATCTCGACGATCTCATTATCCTGCGCTCGGATGGCAACCCGACTTACAACCTTGCCGTGGTCGTCGACGATCACGACATGGGCATCACCCACGTCATCCGCGGCGTCGATCATCTCACCAACGCCGCGCGTCAGACGCAGATTTATCAAGGCATGAATTGGGATGTGCCCGGGTTCGCACACGTGCCGTTGATCCACGGCGCCGACGGCGCAAAACTCTCAAAACGCCACGGCGCCCAAGGCGTCGAGGATTACCGCTCCATGGGCTATCTGCCGATCGCACTGCGTAACTATCTCGTGCGCCTCGGGTGGAGCCATGGCGACGACGAAATTATTTCGCCCGAGCAGCTGATCGCATGGTTCGACATCGACGGCATTAACAAGAGTGCGTCGCGGTTTGATTTCAAGAAGCTCGACGATCTGAACGGCCACTACATCCGCCAGACATCGAACGAGGAACTGCTCGCGCGTATAAAGAGCATGCTGCCGCATTTGAACTTCGCAGACCTCCTAGCCCTTCCCCTCGATCCAAAGGCGCCGCCGCGTTCGGACGTTGCGCTCGCCGCCGAGATCAAGTCGCAACTGCCGGCTATCGCGACTGGCCTGGAACTCACAAACATCTTCGCCCGCAAAGGCTGGGAGAAAGTTTCAGCCGCACTGCCCTCTCTCAAAGACCGCGCTAAGACCTTGGCCGAGTTGGTGTCTGGTGCGCTCTTCATCGCCGCAGAGCGGCCCTTAAAGCTCGACGATAAAGCGTCAAAACTCATCGACACTGAGGCCAAGGCAACGCTCACAGCGCTCTTGCCGCGCTTCGCATCCGCGCCAGATTGGACGGCGCCTGCTCTCGAAGCGCTGGTCAAAGCCTACGCCGAAGAGACCGGCGCGAAGCTCGGCCGTGTTGCGCAACCGCTCCGTGCCGCGCTGACGGGCCGGGCCGTGTCGCCACCCGTCTTCGATGTGCTGCACGTCCTTGGAAAAGAAGAATCGCTTGCGCGCCTTAAGGATCAAGCTGAGTAAAAGTATTTTCTTTAACCAGGATTCCAATTTGAGCCGCCGGATTTTATTCCAGCCGCCGCAAAAATTTTTCATGACCAAATCACTGCCACAAACGTGGCGACTATGTGAGTGACTGACTGCGATGAGCATTAGGCGGGAGGCACGGCAATGATGCGCCGTGCACTAATGAAAGCCAGCGCAGTCAAAACGGTCAACGGAACGTAGCAACGGAACTTAGAGAGCAATTTTTTCATCAGTCTTGGCGAGCCTGCGGGTGGCGCGTCACGATCAAACTTTGACGGCGAGAAAACCAATGAACCCGCGTCACATCCTTGTCTCCTGCGGACTACTGACCGTCCTTATTGTATCCGCGATATTGAAACTTTCCCTGATAGATATTCGATCACCGGTCATATCAGACGATACGACGCTCTTATCGATGTTTGGGGCCGCACTTGGCTACGCACTCGTCTTTGTATTGCCGCTCGCAATTCTCGCTGTCATCGTTTCGGAACGTTTTAGGCTCCGCTCGGCAGCCGCGCATATTGCGCTTGGAATAGCCTTTACGTTTGCGATTGCACATCTAACGACGAGCGGAGAGGCACTTTCTTCGCCCGCCTTTTCAGGAGGTGCGCTCAACGTCTTTTCTCTGCTCATTATCGGAGTTTTGTCGTCGCTGGCCTATTGGGGCATTGCAGGGAGACGAGCCGGATGGCGCGGCGACGGCGCCGAGCATGATGACAAAGTGGCTGTCGAAGCCTTCAGAACGGCAAGTGCCAATGCTGAGCTGGATCATTGCAAACTATGCTTTGCCGTCCGGGCCGCTGCTGGCGGGCTGCTCTTCTTGCTCCTCTGTTGGGCTTCCATCGGCGCGAGCGGATTGCGCCAATGGCTGGTCGATGAAGCCGAGGCGCGCGGGAATACGGCCCTCAAGAGCGCGGGATACGAGTGGGCCACGTTCACGGTCAAAGGCTCCCGGGGCGTGCTCGAAGGCACAGCACCCGATGAAGTTCAGCTACGCTCGGCCCACGACATGGTCCGCGAAACGCTCGAGTCGGTGACAGGCTTCCCCGGCATTCTGGCCAAAATCGAAAACACCGCCGTGGCTCAGATGCCGATGTCGGCGATGTCCAAAAAATTAGCCGATGCCACGCGCAGCGAATCCCTAGCGAGGGTGGACGCCGAGGCGGCACGCATTGCAACCGCGGCAGCACGTGCCGCAGAAGCCGAAGCAAAGCGAAAGGCCGGGGAGCAAGTCCTCGCGGCCGAAGCCGAGATCAAACGCAAAACAGAGGAACAGGCACTTGCCGCCGAGGCGGAGTTCAATCGGAAGGCTGCGGAACAGACCATCGCGGCCGAGGCCGAAATCAAGCGCAAGACTGCCGAGCAGGCGCTCGCGGCCGAAGCCGAAATCAGGCGCAGGGTCGAAGAACAGGCACGTATTGTTTTAGCGGAGGAAGCCGCGCGCAAGCAGGCCGCCAACCAGGCCACGCAGCAGGCCAACAAGCAGGCCGCCCAGCAAGCCGCTCAACAGGCCACAGTGACCGCCGCACCGACGGTCGAGGTTGCCGCCGTCGAAAGCGGAACATCCGCTGAAGCGGTCGCCGAGCTTGAGACCGCACCGCCGCCAGGGGCAGTGACGGGCGCAGGTTCACCGGCTTTGGATCCCCCGGCACCAGCCAAGCCGAATGCCTGTACGTCGCAGGACCTCGCCATCGTTGAGAGCAGCCGGATCCTGTTCGAAGCGCAGCGTTTCGAACTCATGCCGAATTACGATGCGGAAATCGACATGTTAGCAGCATCGGCGCGCTCGTGCGCACCGCGCCCTATCCTTATCTCCGGGCATGCCGACGCTAGTAACGACAGTTTGTTCAATCCCTCGCTGGCTTTGCAACGCGCCCGTTCCGTGCGCGACAAGCTGATCGAGCGGGGCGTTTCCTCGGGGCTCGTTATCGCCGAGTCTGCGGGGACAAGTGCGCTCATCGACACCGGCGCGACACAAGAGAGCCGCGCGCTGAACAGGCGAACCGAGTTCAAGTTCCTAGAAGCGGCCGAAATCAGCCGCGACGCAAAACTCGATCCGGAGGAACGCGCAAACACCTGCGAAGGCGAACTTTCCGGCATCATGTCGCAATCCATTATTCACTTCCCAATGGCGTCTGCGCTCATCAACGCGGAGAGCATGGGCCTCGTCAAGAAACTGGCTAGCGCCATTCAAACGTGCGGAAGCGTTATCGTGACGGTTGAGGGCCATACCGACAAGATCGGTGGGAGCAATTACAATCAGGGCTTGTCAGAATCCCGCGCCAACGCTGTGCGCGAGGCCCTCGTAGCATCTGGCGCCGACCCGACGCGTCTCGCGTCTCGCGGGTTTGCATCGAGCCGCCCGTATGACACCGCCGACACGGCAGAGGCATTCGCTTTGAACCGCCGCATTGAATTCAAAGTATCCGGAAAGTTCACAACAACGAATTCGGGCGGTCCGTAACTCGAAACTGATATTGGATTGGGGAGTTCCTTGAACATGTATCTTCTATCGCAATTGGTATCGTACCTGTTCCTGGCCTTTCTGCTGGGCGTCGGAGTGGGCTACGCACTTTGGCGCACTTGGGGCGAACGGGAAGCCGTGGCAAAATTCAATGCGGCCGAGATGCGGCTTGCCTCGCATTTCGCGCGATGGGAACAATCGCACAAGCACCAACCGCTTGACGGACGCGAAGCAGCGGCCATGCTGAGAGAGACGGAAGAAGCAGCCATCCGCAAGGCCGAAGCGGCGGCCGAGAGAAAATTCGCGGACCTGACAAAGTCCCTCGGCTACGAGACGAAACCATCTCAAGGCGGGCGAGGATCGGATTCGCAACACGGCCGCGACCCACCCATTGTGCAACTTATCGAAACGTCGCCGGTGCGAACAGCGAACGAGTGAATAAGCGCGAGCGGAACGCGCATCCGCATCGCGACACATCCGCATCGAGTGATAGATAGAAAAATTGCAGCCGTCAGGCGCGGGCCGCCCGGCGGGTGCGATATCTGCCGCCAGAGCCCATTATTGAGTTGGGGCTACCCGTATCATCGATCAAAACTCCCGCTACTCTTCCCAATTTCCCCATTTGAAGCCCGAAAACCTGTTGCACTGCACCCCCTCTAAGGGCGATATTGCCGCACTGCAATATCTGGACTAAACCCGGCTCTAGGGCGCGGATTTAGCAACCGCATCGGAATTGTGACATTGAACGCATGAAGAGGCTTGGGCCCGCATCGGGGCCGGTCTTGCAAGAACCGCCTCAGGAGCAGAGCCATGAATGTTCGGGACAAGGCCGCAAACCCTGCGAAAGGCCACGCTGGAAAAACCGCCAAAATGAGCGTCGGCGGCAAGTCCGTCGATCTTGAGGTGCGCTCCGGCACAATCGGTCCCGACGTCATTGATGTGGCGAGCCTCTATAAAGAGACCGGCAACTTCACCTACGATCCAGGCTTCACATCGACCGCTAATTGCGCCAGCCGCATTACCTACATCGATGGCGATAAGGGCGAGCTCCTCTATCGCGGCTATCCGATCGACCAGCTCGCCGACAACACCAACTTCCTCGCGGTTTGTTATTTGTTGCTGCACGGAGAACTGCCGACGAACGGCGAGTTCATCAACTTCCGCCGCACCATCTCGAACCACACCATGGTGCACGAGCAGATGACGCGCTTCTTCACCGGCTACCGGCGCGACGCCCATCCCATGGCCGTCATGGTCGGCACCGTCGGCGCACTTTCGGCCTTCTATCACGACAGTACCGACATCAACGATCTGCAACAGCGCGAGATCGCCAGCCACCGCATGATCGCCAAGATGCCGACGATTGCGGCGATGGCGTACAAGTATTCGATCGGTCAGCCGTTCATCTATCCGAGGAACGATCTCGACTACACGTCAAATTTCCTGCAGATGTGCTTTGCCGTTCCGTGCGAACCCTATGTCGTCAACCCCGTGCTCTCGCGCGCGCTAGACCGCATTTTCATTCTGCACGCCGACCACGAGCAGAACGCGTCAACCTCGACCGTGCGCCTTGCCGGATCGTCGGGCGCCAATCCGTTCGCATGTATTGCAGCCGGCATTGCCTGCCTTTGGGGGCCTGCACACGGCGGCGCCAACGAAGCAGCTCTCACTATGCTGCAGGAAATCGGCAGCGTTGACCGCATTCCCGAGTACATCAAGAAAGCCAAGGACAAGAACTCAGGTTTCCGCCTGATGGGCTTCGGCCACCGCGTTTACAAAAACTACGATCCGCGCGCCAAGGTGATGCAGAAGACCTGCCACGAAGTGCTCGACGCCGTCGGCTCGAAGCACGATCCATTGCTCAAAGTCGCTATGGAACTTGAGCGCATCGCGCTGCAGGACGAGTACTTCGTCGAAAAGAAGCTCTATCCCAACATCGACTTCTATTCCGGCATCACGCTCAGGGCGATGGGCTTCCCGGTCGATATGTTCACGGTGCTCTTTGCCGTTGCCCGCACCGTTGGCTGGATCGCGCAGTGGAAAGAAATGATCGAGGACCCCGAACAGCGCATCGGCCGTCCGCGCCAGCTCTACATCGGCCCCGCACGCCGCGATTTTCCCGCGGAGTAGCGCTGCTACCCGGTCCGATGAAAGTTCGCAGGGCTTGGCAGGCGGATGATCCACTGTTGAGCTCTCGACATCGAATCCGAGGTTCTACCGAGTGCCCAATCGTAACGCGTTACATTGCCATCCGGGCCGGGACCGAAGGCCTGTCCCACGGCGGCGTCCCCTTCGGGCAGAACATAGAAGCTGAAAACGCCTAGCGGCTGGTCGCCATGAGTCCGGGACTTCCACATTCCGCAAAAGAACTTCTCGTCGAAGAGCTCGCCTGACCCACGCCAAAGATAATCACCGCTGTCGGTTTCATTCACGAGAACAATTTTGTCATCGTCGGCGGTGATATTGACCCGCTCGAACACCCAGCCGCCGGGCGCACTCGGATCAAACCACGATGACTGCCAAGCACCCAATACGCCCTGCCGATTTTGATGACTCATCCAAGCCTCTATGTGGTTCGACATCTCGCGTCACAATTGCAAGTCAGTCGTTTGCCGCGTGGCGCGTTAAGTGTTGCTGCCCTTGATGGCTTAGCCGAGTACCGGTATGCCCCCTGCGACGCGATACTTTTTGCGGCTTTGTCTTGTCATTGCCCACTTGTTCAGAATCCCGCTCCACTCAGCATTAGGGGTGGGGTGAAGAACCAGGCATGATGACAGCAATGGACCAGGAGTGGCTCAACAAATTTCGAACAAAAAAACAACTCGTTGCCCGGCCGCTTTTGGCAGTCGAGCTGCCAAACCGGACTTGTCTGGACATCATCCAAAGACGGCAACCGAGATAACCCCCAAGTGCTAGTGGTGAAGCAATCAAGCACGGTTCAATTTCTGTTTCCTCGCGTGGGCAACTTTCTTCGCCTTCTGGCAGAGTTCAATAGCCGCTGCCCTAAGTTCATCGGGCCAGACTGGTTTCGGCAAGAAACTAGATTTGTCCTCTGGACCGGCGGCCTCCGATAGCTCACCGTCCGTATAATCAGCAAAGGCAGAAACAAAAACAATGTGAACGTTTTGATCTATTTTCCTGATCTCTCGTGCCGTCTCATACCCATCTATTCCGGGCGGCATGCGTACGTCCAAAAACAAGATAGAAAATGGGTCTAGATCGGATACAGCTTTGCGCACGGCCACGACTGCATCGTCGCCTTGATCGACAAAGTCCACCCTCCAATCGAATTCACCAGCCGTTTGTTTGTTCACCCGGCCGAATAGTTCATCTTCAAACGTACTGGGTCCGCAATCCCGGGACGGCCCATTGCCTTCCAGAACATGCCGGTACGCGGCAATCACACCTAGATCGTCGTCAACGACCAACAGTCTTGGGCTTGTTTTCTTGGGCACTAGGCGGCCTCCTTAGGAGACATGAGAGATGAAGTTGATCTGGGCAAATAGAGCGATAGCGTTGCGCCCGTGCCGGACACTCCGCGTTGGGCAATAAGAGTTCCGCCAAGAGCCTTTGCTGCATTGGCGCACCAGTGTAGTCCCAATCCGCCCGACTTGTTCTTTCTCGTGCTGAACCCACGCCCAAAAATGGATTTCAAGTGTTCGGCAGGGATGCCTTCGCCATTATCGGAAATCGATAGCCTTAATTGTCCGCTGACGCCTTCGACATCCTGCCACTCTACCTGAATTAGTTTCTCGTGTAGTTGACCGTCCATGGCATCGATCGAATTTGTGAAGATATTAGAAATGATCTGGCGCAATAGCGTTCTGTTTGAAGAGATCATAGTTGAGCCGGACGGCATGACAATCCGTGTATCAGACATAAGAGCTGCTACAGTCGATTTTTCGATGTCCTCTAGGAAAGACCGAAGGTCAATCTCCTGAACATCCACTTCGTGACGACTAAATTTCTCGTAACCGGAGACCATGTCTTGGATCGACTTGCTCGCCGTCATGATTTCGTCTGAAGCCTGCATCACCTTTTCGGCGTTCTCAAACAGCTGAGGCGTCTTTTCGAGAACGTAGGCGTTGAGCTTTTCTCGCCTTTCTATAGGCGTCTTTGGATCTTTAAGCTGTTCAAGAGCAGTCTTCACGTTCGTGATCCACGGCGTATCAAACAAGGCCTTCGAGCTCCAAGCGGCAGCATTGATTGGACTGAGACCATTGCGCACGTTGTGGAGAGTCCCTGCGGCCCACTCCGACATTCCGCAGAGGTATGCGTTGTCGGCAAGCGCATCCCGCAGTTGATTGACTTGATCGGTCATCTGGTTGAAGGCCCGGGCGAGTTCGCCCAGCTCGTCATTCGAGTTGTGTTGTGAAGTTCGCCGGAGCTGCCCACTCTCTCCGGTTGCGGCAATGTGGTCTTTTAAGCTGACAAGACGGGTCACGATCTGCCGGTTAACAAGTATCCAAAGGGCCAAGGTCACGAACGCAGCAGCAACAACCGACAACAAAATGGCCGAAAGGATGGCAGCAGTTCCAGCGGCGCTGACGTCGCGCGGCGTTTCCGCCCGGAGCACAACAAGTGGCTGGCCGGCAATGTCGGTAATGAGCGATGAAGTTAAAATGGTGTTGTCTAACGTCTGTGATTTCAGCCGTTCAGAGGCAAAGGCTGAAGCCGCCAAGCTTTCATCGAGAGAGAATTCTACGCCGGTCAATTCTTTGATAGACGCTTCATCGAGGTTCCTTCCCATCAAGAGCATGCCGGCTGGCTCTCCGGTGTGATCGGACTTTTTGATTGGGGCGGAAGCCAAAATCATCAGACCTCGCGATGTCTTAATCAGACCCGACAATGCCTTCGCCTCGCCCGCTCCAGACACATGCGGGTGCTTGTAATTCAGTGCTAATATTTCCTCGATCAAACCGGGAATTCTGTCCTTCGTCGAAATATCGATGGCAACGCTCCAAAGGACCCTGCCTTCTGAATTCAGAAAGATAAGCGTCTCGATTCCAAGTCCATCCAATGCTTCGATCGGGGATCCGAGGTTGGCCGCTGTATAGCGCTCCACGTTTTCACCGCGAGCAAAGTCAAATGTGTCGTCCCAGAAACTCCAGTCCTGAGTTGAAGATCGAATCTTGGCTTGGACGGTTTCAATCGCATCGACGACGCGCTTGTGGTTTAGCTTTGAGGTTGCGATCTCGATCTCGTCGAACTTGGGCTTAATTGTCACCTGCAATACGAAATAGTTCGCAAGCACGGTGGCCGCGAAGGCAATCAAGATGCCTATATTCAGTTTTGTTGCAATTCGCATCGAGTGTCTCGGTCCAATTTGTAGACGTCAGTCGAAAATTACTCCGAAGATCCCGCAAACGAGCTCACAAGGCGCTAGGCGAAATTGCCGGCTAAGGACATATTTGGAAAGTTCAGAACGGTCGAAGCTTTTCAGATTCAGCGAGTAAAATTGCACCAAATTATTTCTTACGTGATAAGAAACGCTGGTAATCAATGGTTGCCGTCGCCGGCTATGCTAAATGTCGTGAGAATTGGCTAACGAGACGTAAATAGAATTGATGGGCTTATATGGGGGTCTATTGCGCCAACCATTCTTAGTTCCACTTTTCGAGCCGCTCCCGAAACTTCGTCAAGAGCAACTTCCGAATGATTCTCTTAGTGCGGCCTCAATTCCTATGCAGCCGACGGTGCGGGACTAGGGCCCGCTCCGGGTCAAATCCTGCCGCCTCACATGCTGCAGCGGGCTCCGTTTCAACTTCAATCCACTCTCGCGCCGTGTTGCCGGCTCCATCATGCCGAAGGCGTGTCTTCGACACAGAGCGTCAGCCACCTCCGCCCGAACACCACCAACCCCCAACAAAAAACGCCGGCCACGTTTGCGGGGCCGGCGTTTCGATGCCAGGATCGGCACTTGGTCCGATGTACCACACAATAGCGCATCGCTCAAGCGGCCGTCGTGGTAAACGTCAAGAACTTAGAATTCTTTCGCGCATTGCCAACACAGCGAGCACCGCTCTTGCCGCCGCCTCGCTCGGGTTCGCGTTCGCCAACTTCAATTTGTCCGGTATCCGCGCCAGCGCCGCCACTTGCGCATCGCGCCGCGCGCTCTTGTCCAACAAGTCGCTCAGCACAGGCGCCATTTTTTCCGCCGTGCAATCTTCCTGCAAAAATTCAGGAAACGCGTTCTCGCCAAGCACGAGATTTGCGAGCACGACCGTTTCCCCTTGGATCATGCGCCGCAGGAACGGTGCAGCTACCGGATCAACCTTGTACGCGACCACCATTGGCGTGCCCGCGAGAGCGAGTTCGAGCGTTACGGTACCGGAGGCCGCGAGCGCAGCCCGTGCCAGCCGCATCGCGCCAAAGCCATCTCTGTCCGCCATCAACCACATGCACCGGCACAGCCCACGACGCGCACGCCACTTGCACCTGTTCGCGCAGATGAGCAACGGCCGGAATGACCACATCAAACGTGCAGCCTTCTTTGGCGAGCAACGCAACTGTCTCTCCGAACGCGTCGAGCAGCAGCGAAGCCTCCGACCGCCGGCTGCCGGGAAGCACGGCTAGCACATCGCGCCCCGCCGCGATCCCGAGTCTCTTTGCCAACCCCGCCGCATCGGCGGATGCGATTTCGTCCAGCCGTTCGATCAACGGATGCCCGACGTACGTGCAATGCGGGCCGCCCAAGCGCTCGTGCGCCGCCGGTTCAAACGGCAGCAACGCCAGCACTTCGTCGATGTAGCCGCGCATTTTTTTCGCGCGTCCCGGCCGCCATGCCCAAACACTTGGGGAGACGTAATCGATAATCGGGATATCGGCCGCGCGTTTCCGGATGCGCTTTGCAATCGGGTGTGTGAACTCGGGACTATCGATAATCACAACGGCGTCGGGCTTAAAGGCGAGGGCGGCATCGACGGTTTGATGGACACGGCGCACGAGACGCGGAAGTGCCGCGAGAATATTGAGCGGCCCCATCACGGCAACATCGTGCAACGGAAAAATCGAACTGAGCCCCTGGCGCTCCATGGCTTCTCCGCCAACGCCCGCGAACGACACGCCCTTTGCAAGGCGCGTTTTCAAGGCCCCCATCAGCCGCGCGCCCAGCGCGTCGCCCGAATGTTCGCCCGCAACGAGAAAAAGGCGCAATGGCCGGCCGGGTCCCGTTAAGTCTTCCGTCACGGCGCGCCAAACGGAATTGGAACCGGCGTCAAAACCGGCGTACCGGCGACGAACAGGCGAAGCCGGTCGGCGATATCGAGAATAGGTCCGGTGTGACGCGGCCCGTCGCCCGCACCGAAAGTCAAAATGACTCCTTGGAGGCCAACGTGCGCCGCCGCCTCGATGAGTTTGGCGTCGAGCGCCGTCTGCGGCCCAAGCACAACCAGCGCCGACCGGCGCTTGCGCGGCATAAACGGTGCTGCGCGATAGAGCACATCTTCGGCACTTTCCTCGGCGCCGACAGCCAGCACGCGCCCGTCCGCGATGACGAGTGCCGAGCCTGTCGCGAGCCGCGCCAGCTCGCTCATGGCGTAGACGCCTCTGGCGACATCTGCCGCCGCCGCCGATGGAATGCTGGTGTTCGCGAATACGATTGGATCGACATAGGCCTCTTCGAGATACGCATCGGCTTCCGGACCCGCAACGCCGGCAACAAACAGCCCCGCGCGGTCGGCGAGTGCGATCATCTCGAAGCGGCTTGCGGCGAGAACTTCGCCTGTCATGCCGGCAATACCGGCGAGGCCGGCTTCCGCGGCCGCCGCAACCGTATCAGGCCCGATTGCCGGCAAATCGAGCCGTGTATCCTGCCCCGGCTTCGGCCGCTTGACCAAAACGCCTTTGCGCACGCGTGCCAAATCTAAACCGCCTTGAAGCCGCTTGTCGCGCACGCGCGCGATCATGCGGTCCGTCCCTTCCGCGCCTTCGATCGCTTCGACGATGCCGTCCGTGACGATGACGGCCTGCCCGATATCGTAGGGTCCCAATGCGCCGACCAACGCCAAGCCCTTGGCAATATCGATTTCATCGGCGCCGCCCGGACGCTGGAAACTCAACGGGCCTTCGCTGATGAGCAATTCCGGTGCAACGTCCGCGACACCGAGCACACGCAAGCGGCGCGATTCCAGCAGGCCGACAACGCCGCGCAAAACAGCGTCGTCGCCACCCGCGCGCAGCGCTTTCATGATTTGCGGCAACGACGCGAGGAATCCAAAATCGGGGCGCGCGGTCTTGAACGAAGGACGGCTCATGCGCCCAACCATGATGATGTCGGTCAACCCGGCGCGCTTGAAACTTCGCGCGGCGCGGCCAAGCTCCGCCCAATTCAAAATCTCATGCGGGAAAGTTCTGAGCGCATCTTCGGCTTCGCCTTCGATCATGACGACATGAACGTAGCCGCCGCGCCCCGCAACACTGCGCGCGATTTCAAGCGGAAGGCTGCCGCCACCCGCAATGATGCCGATGCGGCCGATGGGCTTCGGCTTGCCGATCCCCTCAAGTCCGTTGACCGGGCCAGACTTGTTTGGGCCAGACGTGTTTGAGCCAGACTTCATCGAGCCAGACTTCATCGAGTCAGACTTGAGCGGGCCACTCATAGCCCCGCCTCACGCATCCGCGCCGTTTTTCGGCGTGCACAGCGATCGCTTACCGCCCTCGCGTATAAAGGCGATGATTTCCTGTACAATCGGATGGCTTGAGAACTCTTGAGACACATCGTCGAGCCGCTCCACCAATGTACCTTCGGCCGCAAACAATAACCTGTAAGCACGCCGCAAGTCATGAATATCACCGCGCGAAAATCCGCGCCGCTGCAGGCCGACGATATTCAGACCCGACAAATAAGCGCGGTTTCCCAGCGCCATTCCATACGGAATAAGGTCGTTTTCAAGACCGGACATGCCGCCGACAAAGGCGTGCGGGCCGACGCGCGCATACTGGATGACGGCCGCGCCCCCGCCGATGATGGCAAAGTCGCCAACCGTGCAATGGCCAGCCAGCATGACATTGTTTGAAAATATGACGCTGTTACCGACGCGGCAATCGTGGCCCACGTGGCTATTGGCGAGAAACGCGCACGCATTGCCGACCGTTGTCACCGAACCGCCGCCTTCCGTGCCGGGGTTCATCGTCACCCCTTCGCGGATGATGCAATCGTCGCCGATGGTCAGCGAGCAGGGTTCGCCATGATATTTAAGATCCTGCGGCTGATGGCCGATCGAAGCAAAAGGAAAAATGCGCGTGCGCGCGCCGATGCGCGTGTCGCCCGCCACAACCGCGTGGCTTACGAGTTCGACGCCATCGCCAAGCGTAGCACTGCTGCCGACCATGCAGAAGGGCCCGATTCTGACGCCGGACCCGAGTTTTGCGCCCGGCTCGACAACCGCGGTCGGGTGAATGAGGGCCTCAGCCATTTTTGTCAGCCCTGTTTGACAGCCATATTAATCAGCCAAATTACTCTAGCCGAATTACTCAGCCGAGTTTGCTTGCGAACGCCTTTGCGTCTGCCGTATCGGCTAGCATAGCGCTGATTTCAGCTTCGGCGACAGTGTGCCCGTTCACTTTTGCTTCCCCGAAGAACCGCCACACGCGTCCGCGATTGCGGATCTTCCTGACATGATAGTGCAGCTGATCGCCGGGAAGAACAGGTTTCCTGAACTTCGCGTTATCAATTCCCATGAAATAAACAAGCTCGGCCTTATAGTCCTCTTTCAGACTTGAAACACATAACGCGCCCGCCGTCTGCGCTAGGCCTTCGATGATCAAGACGCCGGGCATGACGGGAAACTGTGGAAAGTGCCCTTGAAAGAATGGCTCGTTGATCGTCACGTTCTTGACGCCAACGCAACTCTCATCGCCCTTCATGTCGTACATGCGATCGACGAGCAGCATCGGATAGCGGTGCGGCAGCAGTTTCATCACGCGGATGATGTCTGCCGTGCCCAATTTTTGCCCTGCGGCCGTTGTCTCGCCCATCATCTGCTCGCCCATAAACTCATCACTCCTGAGGGACCGGCCCTCGCAACTTGACTTAAAGGCACCAGCTTGCTGCCGGGGCCTCCTCAATTCTCTTCGTCAGTACCCGGGTCAGAACCCGGATTGGCCGCATGCTTGTGGCGCAGACCAAGGCGTCTGACGGCTGCAATTTCACGCGCCCATTCGCGGAACGGCCGCGCCGGCGTGCCACCGTATCTGGCGCCCGCCGGGACATCGTTCTTGGCATGCGAGCCGCCGGCAATCTGCGCGCCCGCTCCAACCTTGATGTGTCCGACAGCGCCCGATTGGCCGCCCATGACAACGAAGTCGCCGAGTTCGGTCGAACCCGAAATGCCAACCTGGCCAACGATCACGCAATGTCGGCCGAGAATGACGTTGTGCCCGATCTGGACGAGATTATCAATTTTTGAGCCCTCGCCGATAATGGTATCCTTAAGAGCGCCCCGGTCTATGGTTGTATTGGCGCCTATTTCGACGTCGTCTTGAATGATGACGCGGCCAATCTGCGGCACCTTGAGGTGTCCCTCGCGCCCCATGGCAAAGCCAAAACCGTCTTGGCCGATGCGCACACCAGCGTGGATGATCACCCGGTCGCCGACGAGTGCGTGCACCACGGTTGCGTTTGCTCCGACGTAGGACCCGCGCCCGATCGTGACGCGCCGTCCGATCACGGCACACGCAGCGATGCGCGCGCCGCGGCCGATCTCTGCTTCCGGCCCGATGACGGCGCCTGTTTCGATAACGGCTCCCTCTTCAATGCGCGCGCTCGGGTCGATGGCGGGCCTGCCTGGTTCAGCCGCCTGCGGGCGCATCGCAGACGGATAAAACAGGGCCAAAGCCCGCGCAAAACCGTGGTAGGGCTGCTTCGTGAGGAGCGGCGACGTTTGTCCCGGCACGCGTGCCTCGAGCACCGGCAGAATAAGACAGGCGCCCGCCAACGTCGCCTCGAGTTGCGGCATGTACTTGCGGTTGTCGAGAAACGACACATGCTTGGGACCCGCTTCCGAGAGCGGCCGCACGTCCTCAATCATCAGATTTGCGTCGGCACTGCGCCGCAGTTCCGATCCCGTGGCCTTGGCAACATCGGCGAGCGAGAACGGCCCGGCACGGTCAAAGAACCCGGGATGCTCCATCAGTGCCACGCCTCCGGCTGAGATTTCTCGCGATTGGCCGGACATTTGAACAGAAACGGCGCGTTGGCAAGCCGCCAATCGCGCCGTTCATTGTGACATTTGCGGTTCCGGTTAAGCCGGAGCCAGCAGGGTCTGCCCTAGAACTTGGTTGACGCACCGAAGCGGAAGAACTGCTCTTCGTCGAAGTTCTGCTTCGAGAGCGTCTTGGCGAAATCCATACGCAGAGGTCCAACCGGCGAGTTCCACATCAAGCTGGCGCCAACCGACGAGCGGATAGAGGATTCATCGACGAGGCAAGCTTCTCCCGTTGCCGCTACCGTGCATCCGGCAAGTGCTCTCTTGGCGCCACCCGCGACCCCGAACAGCGAGCCTGCGTCAGCAAACACCGCGCCGCTCAGACCAATATCTTCTGGAATGAGGGGCAAGGGGAAGCGCACTTCGGCAGTTGCCGCCCAGTAGCTCTGCCCGCCCAGTGCGTCGCCCGTGCTCAAGTCGCGCGGACCATAGCCGGCCCGGTCGAAGCCGCGCACCGTCTCGCCGCCCTTGAAGTAGAGATCGAGCAGCCGCACATCGTCGCCGCCCCAGCCCTGAATATGACCGCCAATGGCGCGGCCGATGAGCGTGATCTTTTCCGTGATCGGGTAGTAAGCGCGCGCTTCGGCACCCACACGCCAGTACTGCACGTCGCCACCAAGACCGGCGAATTCGTCATCAAGCTGGAGGTAGAAGCCGCGTGTGGGATTACGCGGATGGTTGCGCGCATCGTACGTAACCGTGGTGCCGACAAGCGAGGTCCAATATGGATCCTCCGAGCAGTTGACGACATCCTTCTGAGGATTGGGATCGCCGCAAGCTTCTTTAATTGCCAGCGACGCGTCCGGGCTCACGTCGAAGATCTGGTCGCGCGCCAGCGAGTAATGCGTCTGCATCCAGAGATTTTCAGCCAGCGGGAAGCCGAGGCGAACCTGAGCACCTGTCTTGCGCTGGCGGAAGCCAAACTCGTCGCGCTGATCGACTTCCTTATGGAAGATGTCGAAACCGGCCGACATATTGTAATCTAGGAAGCGCGGCTCGGTGAACGACAGATCGATCTGGAAGCGCTCAATCGAGCCCGCAAGTTTGAGGCGCAGGAACTGGCCGTTGCCGAGGAAGTTGCGTTCCGTAATCGATACGTCGCCAATCACGCCTTCAGAGGTCGAGTAGCCCGCACCGAACGAAAGTTCGCCAGTCGACTGCTCGGTAATCTCAACATCGAGAACGACGCGATCCTGGGCCGAACCCGGGCGCCGCTTCACTTCGACGTTCTTGAAGAGGCCGAGCCCGCTCAAGCGCTTCTTGGCGCGGTCGACCATCAAGGGGTTGTAGGCGTCGCCTTCCGCAAGGCGGAATTCGCGGCGGATTACGTAGTCTTTGGTGCGCTCGTTGCCGACAATGTTGATGCGCTCGATGTAGATGCGCGGGCCTTCATCGACGACAAAGGACACAGCGATCGTGCGTGTTGCCACGTCCGGCGTGGCGCGCGGACGGACGCGGGCAAAGGCATAGCCGCGCTCGGCGATCGCAAGCGTCAGTTTTTCGACCGTCTTGTCGAGAAGCGACGAGTTGTAAACATCTCCGGCCGCAACAAGGAGTTCGGACTGGTAGTCCTGCGGTAGCACTTCAGCCAAGCTGCTTTCAATGACGACCGCGCCAAACGTGTATGGCTCGCCTTCTTCGATGGCGAATGTGATGAGGAAGCCCTGGCCGTCCGGATCAAGCTCGGCGTTCCCGGCGGTCACAACCGCGTCGGCGTAGCCGTTCTTCAAGTAATATTGGCGCACAAGTTCGCGATCAAGCGACAGACGGTCGGGATCGTAGATGCTCGTGCCTTTGAGGAAGTCGAACCAGCCGGATTGCGTCGTCGAAACGATATCGCGCAGCTGGCTATCGGAAAACGCGCGATTGCCGACAAAGTTGATGCCTTTGACCTTGGTCGCGCCGCCTTCATCGATTTCGAAGACGAGGTTGATGCGGTCCTGCTCGAGTTCGATGATCTTCGGCTCGACAGATGCCGCAAACCGGCCCTGACGGCGGTAGACATCGAGAATGCGCTGCACGTCGGCTTGGGCGCGGGCACGCGTGAACACCGAACGCGGCTTCAGCTGCACTTCGCCGCCGAGCGTTGCGGTATCGACTTCGCTGTTACCTTCGAAGGCAACCTGATTGATGACGGGGTTCTCGACAACGGTCACGATGATGGTCGAACCTTGCGGATCGATGGTGACGTCGGAGAACAGACCAGTCGCAAAGAGCGCCTTGAGCGATGCGTCGATCTTGGCCGCGTTATAGGCTTCGCCGGGACCAAACTGCAGGTAAGAACGGACCGTTTCAGGCTCGACGCGGCGATTGCCGGCAACCTGAATATCCTTGACGACGCCCTGAGCGTACGCCTGCCCGGAAAACCCAGGCATTCCCCCAACTGCAACCATCGAAGCGGTCAAGGCCAGCGCCATAACGAGGCGCAGCATGCCCGCTCCAAAAACTGTAAACTTCTGCATCCGCGGTCTTGCCCTCGTCTGCCGCCGACCCCCATGAAAGTGACATCCGTCGGCGGCGGAATGGCACCCAAATCAATATCATAGCGACTTACGTTGCGTGATTCACAGGTCGTGTGAACCACAAGTCGCGTAAATCACAGGCAAACCACCATGTTCCCCAACCTCTGATGTCCCGAATCAGTGGTCGCATAAGGCTTGCCCGAACAACGCTTTTAACGATTCATCAAGACCTCGGGAAGTGGCAAGAATACGTCACTGAACGCCTTTCTAGCTGCCCCCTGCGAGCCGCGACCAAAGTTTAGCCAAGTCATTGAAAGTCGCCAAAAACATCAGCATCAGAATGACCGCGAGACCAATCTGGAATCCGACCGATTGAACCCGCTCGCTGAGCGGACGCCGGCGGACCGCTTCGACTCCGTAGAACAAAAGGTGGCCTCCGTCGAGGACCGGTATCGGAAGCAAGTTGAGGAAGCCGATATTTGCCGAAAACAGGGCAACCAGGCGCGCCAGCCACTCCAGGCCCTGCTCTGCAACCTTGGCTGTCACCTGCGCCATCATGATGGGTCCGCCAATCTGGTCGTGATTGCTGCCGATCTGACTAAGCCCAGTGAACGTCGAACGGATGACGGTCCAGGTATCTTTGGTGCCAAGCCGGATCGATTCAAAGATGCCAACCGGCCGCGGATCCGGCGGAATACGGGACACGCCAATGATCTACCGGCGGCTCACGGCACCCGCCTTGTTTTTCTCCTCGATTTCCATCGGGCTGACCGTGATCGGCACTTCGAGGTTGCCGTCGCGCTTGACCACAAACGCCAGCGGTTGCCCTTTGCTGCCCGAAACGATGGCGACAAGGTCCTCAAACCATTTGATTTCCTTCCCATCGATGGAAAGGATGACGTCGCCGGGCTTGAACCCAGCCTTAGCCGCCGGCGCGCCTTCCGACACCCCGCCGGCAACCGGCGCGTTGCGTGTTTCAATACCGATGTCGCCAATCCGGAAAACGCCGCCGAGTTCGTCGGAAAGCGATTTGCTCGAAGGCGTCACTTCGATCGTCAGCGGCTTGCCATCGCGCTCGACCACCATCGACATCGCCGAGCCTGCATTCTCGCTGACCTGGCGTTCGGCGTCTTCAAAGGTCTCGATTGTGCGCCCGTCGATCGATCTTGATGATGTCGCCTTGCATCAGACCCGCCTGTGCGGCTGGCGACCCGGCCACAATCGCATCAATTACAGGTTGCCGGTCCCTGACGCCAATTGCGAGATTAAGTCCCGCGAAAATGGCGATCGCCAGAATGAAATTGGCGATTGGGCCCGCCGCGACGACGGCCGAGCGCTGCCAAACGGGCTTGGCGTGAAATGATCCTTCGCGCTCTTCCGGCGTCATTTTCCGCAGCGCTTCGGGCGAGGGCTTGGACGCTGCATTTTCGTCGTCCATGAACTTGACGTAGCCGCCAAGCGGTATCCAGGCGAAGCGCCAGCGCGTGCCGTGCTTGTCGTAAAAGCCGAAGATTTCAGGACCAAACCCGATCGAAAAGGCTTTGACCGTCACGCCGCACCAGCGCGCCACGAGAAAATGGCCAAGCTCATGAATAAACACGACAATGGTCAAAACCGCGATGAACACGATCCCATAGGACCAAATCCAGCCCAGCACAGTTGAAAGCCATTCCATCTTGCCGTTCCCGAATTTTGACGGTTGACCGCCAGACGCGTGTCCGGCGCACAATTTCGAATCTACTGATAGCGTTTGATATGGTCTTCTGCCAGCCGTCTTGCGAGAGCGTCGGCTGCAATAACTTCGTCCAACGTCGCCGCCGTCTGGATTTCGCCAGCCCGCTCGGCCGCCTCAAGGGTCGCCTCAACGAGCCGCGCAATGCCTGTAAATCCAAGCCGGCGGTCAAGAAATGCTGCAACCGCGATTTCATTCGCGGCGTTCAGAACAGCCGGTGCCGTGCCGCCGCGCCGCAACGCCGCACGCGCTATTCTGAGCGCGGGAAACCGCGTTTCATCGGGCGCCTCGAAGGTCAGCGTGCCAAGCTTCGCGAGATCAAGCCGTTCGGTTGGCGCGTTCATGCGCCGGGGCCAAGCGAGTGCCACGGCAATCGGCGTGCGCATGTCGGGTGGCGCCATTTGCGCCAGCACCGATCCATCCCGGTAGCTGATGAGACAATGCACGACCGACTGCGGATGGACGACGGCGTCGAGAGCGTCAGCGGTCACGGGGAAAAGATGGAACGCCTCGATCAATTCCAAGCCCTTATTCATCAACGTCGCGGAATCGATCGTAATTTTTGCGCCCATCGACCAGTTGGGATGGCGCAGCGCCTGCTCGGGCGTCGCCGCATCGAGTGCCGCCTGATCCCAAGTGCGGAACGGCCCGCCCGACGCTGTGAGTGTTATTTTCTCGACATCCTTACAGTCAGAACCAGCAAGGATCTGAAACACGGCCGAGTGCTCGCTATCGACCGGCACAAGTTCGGCGCCCTGCCGCTTGATCTCGCGCAGAAAAACATCGCCCGCCGAAACCAGGCACTCTTTGTTGGCAAGCGCTATACGCCGGCCTTGGGTGACGGCTGCAAAAGTCGGCCTCAACCCTGCCGCACCGACGATCGCCGCCATCACGCAATCGGACGGTTCGGCTGCGGCTTCGGCAAGCGCCGCGTCACCGGCCGCCACCTTGATGCCGCTGCCCGAAAGTGCATCTTTCAACGCGCCATAAAGTGAGGGATCGCCGATCACGGCCAAACGCGCACCATGACGGCGGGCGCACGCCGCGAGTTCCAAGGGTTTCGACTGAGCCGTTAGAGCAACGATCTCGAAATCGTTTTGGTGATGCGCAACAAGATCGAGCGTGCTGCTGCCGATCGAACCCGTGGCACCCAAAATGGTGAGGCGGCACGGACGTTCCTGCGGTCCGGCGCCGCCGTTGGCGCGTTCCGGGTTCCGTTCTGTTGCCAAGGGAATGCGATCCTCAATCCCCATAGAGTAAGGCTCGTGCCGGCGCATACGCATCAATTGCAAGTGCCAAGAGGCCCGCAGCCAGAGCCGCCGTGACGACGCCATCCATGCGGTCCATGAAACCGCCGTGCCCCGGAATGAGATCGCTCGCGTCCTTCAAGCCAAAACGGCGTTTCAGAGCCGACTCGCCCAAATCGCCGGCCTGCGCCACGAGACCGAGAGCTAAACCCAAAGCGGCAAGCCAGTAGATGGAACCGGTACCTGTGACGCGCGAAAAAAACGCTGCCGCAATGGCCGCGCTGACAACGCCGCCGATCAATCCAGCCCAGGTTTTTCCCGGCGAAATCGTTGGCGCCAGTTTGGGCCCGCCCGCAGTCTTGCCTGACACAAATGCGGCGGTGTCGGTTACGGCAACAACCAGTAATAAAAACACAACGGCGAGAAAGCCCAGCGGTTCGTCGCTTCGCAGCCAAATGAGCGACACCATCGGCAGCCCTGTATAAAGCACGCCGAGACTTGAAAGCTGCGTCGAGGTTCCGCCGAACGACAACGCGAGCACCGTAATCGCGCCGATCATTACCGCGGCCACCGCCAATCCCGCCATGCCGAGACCCGCGAGCACAGCCGCAACCGCTACACAAATAACATGCACCCAACCGATGGTGTCGAACCCATCAGTGCGCACCACGCGGCCCCATTCCCAACTCATGATCGCAGAAATCAGCAAGGTCAAAACAGCAAACGGCACCGGCCCGGCGTAGACGGCCAGCAACGCGATAGCGGCAACGGCAAGCCCGGACAGGATGCGCTTTTGCAAATCCGGCGGCAGAACGCCGCGAGGCTTCGCGCCCTCATTCGCCTTGCTTTCGTCGGTCATCGCCGGCCTCAAGCTGTAGAGCGCTTAGAAAGCCCGCCGAAGCGGCGCTCCCGGGCACGAAAGACGTCAATGGCGTTTTGTAGCACGGTCCGGTCGAAGTCCGGCCAATAGGTGTCGAGAAAAACGAATTCGGTATAGGCCGTTTGCCACAGCAGAAAATTCGAAAGGCGCATTTCGCCAGAAGTGCGGATCAACAAATCGGGATCTGGAATGCCCTGGGTATCGAGTGCCGCGCCGAGCGCCTGCACAGTGATTTCTTGCGGGTTGAGGCGGCCCGCTGCAACGTCCTCCGCCAACCGCCGCGCGGCCTTGGCGATCTCGCCGCGCGACCCGTAGTTGAATGCGATAACAAGCGTCAGTGTCGAGTTGTCTCGCGTAAGTTCGACGGCTTCGTCGATCAAAGCCAGCAGCTCCTGGTCGACGCGATCGCGCTCGCCGATCACCCGTATCCTGACGCCCTCCTGATGCAATTCGGCAAGATCGCGCCGGATAAAGCGCTTCATCAGCCCCATGAGATCGTCGATTTCGTCGAGAGGACGCGACCAATTCTCAGATGAAAAACTGTAGATCGTGATGAATGGTATTTCGAGCTCGATAGCGGCTTTGACCGTACGGCGAACCGCTTCAACGCCTTGCCGGTGCCCCATGGCGCGCGGTAAACCGCGCTCCTTGGCCCAGCGCCCGTTGCCGTCCATGATGATGGCGACATGATGCGGCGAGGCGCGCCCGCCGTGCGACCGCTGTCTGTCGTTGCTGAGCTCGCTCTTGGTCGTCAAGTTTGGCTGACCTTCCGTTGACGCAGCAGCACAATCGGGCGGCTTGGCGCCCCTATGGCGCGGTCACTGCCCAGCGAACTCATACTTTCTGAATCTCGGTTTCTTTGGCTGCAAGAACGGCGTCAATGTCCTTGATTGTCTTGTCGGTCAATTCCTGCACTTTTTCGGTATGTCCGCGATGTTCGTCCTGGCTCATCTTTCCGTCTTTTTCGAGCTTCTTCAGAAGGTCCATCGCTTCCCGGCGCGTATTTCGAACCGCGACCTTGGTTTGCTCGGTATATTTGTGTGCGAGCTTGACGAGTTCCTGGCGACGGTCGGCCGTTAACGTTGGGATCGGAAGCCGCAGGATTTGCCCGTCCATGATCGGGTTCAATCCGAGATTGGCTTCGCGGATGGCTTTGTCGACGGCTTGCACGTTCGAGCGGTCCCAAACCTGCACCGAGATCATGCGCGGCTCGGGAACGGATACGGTTGCCACTTGATTGAGCGGCATGCGCGAGCCGTAGACCATGACATTGACGGGATCGAGCAAGTGGGCGCTCGCACGCCCCGTGCGCAAACCGGACAATTCCCGCTTCAAGGCATCGATCGAGGCGTGCATACGCTTGTCGATCTCTTTCAGGTCAAAAGCCGTCAGTGACATCGCCGCTCCTTCGTACGCACGACCCGCGTACGCTCCCTAGTCTTTGGCCCTCTTGCCGGGCCTCGTTTGGTCCAAGGCTACTAAGTCAGCCAGTCCAAAGACCCTGATATTGCCGAGGTACGCGTTAAGCCCTATGCGCCGCCCGCAATCACCGTGGCGCGGGCCTCACCGCGCAAGGCTTTAAGCAGATTGCCCGGTTCTTCAATGGAAAACACCAATACCGGAAGATTATTGTCGCGGGCAAGTGCGATCGCCGCGCCGTCCATCACTTTGAGATCCTTGGCTAAAACCTCGGCGTAGGTGAGGCGGTCATAGCGCTTCGCGGCAGGGTCTTTCTTCGGATCGGCCGAATATACCCCATCAACCTGGGTCGCTTTGGCAACCACGTCGCAATTCATCTCGATTGCGCGCAGCGTCGCCGCCGTATCGGTCGTGAAGAACGGATTGCCAGTGCCGGCGGCAAACACGACCACTTGGCCTTTGGCCATATAGGTCAGAGCCTTTGGCCGGACGTAACCCTCACATACCGTCGGCATTGGGATGGCAGACAGGACACGCGCTTGTATGCCCTGGTGCTCCAAGGCGTTTTGGAAGGCCAGCGCATTCATGACGGTCGCCAGCATGCCCATATAGTCGGCAGTCGCCCGGTCCATGCCCTTGGCAGCGCCCGACAGTCCGCGGAAGATATTGCCGCCGCCGACGACAACGGCGATTTCCGCGCCCGCGCGCGTCGCTTCTGCGATGTCCGCCGCGAGGCGCTCGCACACGCTCATGTCGATGCCGTAAGCGCCCTTGCCCATCAGCGCTTCGCCCGAGAGCTTCAAGAGCAGGCGCTTGTATTTGAGAGGACCGCCGTTCGCAGTCATGGAAGCATGCTCCTTGGGCTCGCAAAAAACCGGCCGGTAGCGAACCACCAGCCGGTTGATACCTAGCGCAATTGCCTGATTCCGCCTAGCGGCGGGTCAGAGCTGAAGGGCGGGACTTAGTGTCCGCCGCCGGCCAGCTTGCGCACTTCGTCGCCGAAGTCCTCTTCCTTCTTGTCGATACCTTCGCCCAGCGCATAGCGGGCAAAGCCCGTCACCTTGATCACTGAACCGGCCTTACCTTCGGCTTCCTTGAGGGCCTGGGCGACCGTCTTCGTGGTGTCGTGGATGTAGCTCTGCTCGAGCAAGCAGTTTTCCTTGGCAAACGCCTTGAGCCCGCCAGCGATGATTTTTTCCATCATCTCCGGCTTCTTGCCTGCGTTCTTTTCGGCGAGAATCGCGCTCTCGCGTTCCAGCGTTTCCTTGGGCACGCTTTCGAGATCGAGCGCGACGGGGCTTGCGGCGGCGATGTGCATCGCAACCATTCGTCCGAGTTCAAACAGCGTCGGTTTATCGCCGGCACTTTCGAGCGCAACCAGCACGCCGATCTTGCCGAGGCCGTCAGCCACGCGGCTATGAACATAATCGGCAACCACACCATCTTTGACCGACAACGCGGCCGTGCGGCGCACACTCATATTTTCGCCGATGGTCGCAATCATCTCTTTGACGTGCGTCTCGACATTATTCTTCGTGCCGGGATAGGTCGCGGCCAATAGCTTGGCGAGATCGCTTTTCGCGGCTGGTGCGAGGCCCGTAATATCGCGCACCATGTCCTGGAACTGGCCGTTGCGGGCAACGAAGTCCGTTTCCGAGTTGACCTCGACCACGGCGCCGTTCAATCCCTTGGCGACGATACCGATCAGGCCGTCGGCTGCGATGCGGCCCGATTTCTTCGCGGCCTTCGACAAGCCCTTCTTGCGCAGCCAATCGACGGCCGCTTCGAGGTCGCCGTTGGTTTCCGTCAGCGCCGTCTTGCAATCCATCATGCCGGCAGCGGTCTTGTCGCGCAGCTCCTTCACGAGGGCCGCTGTAATCGTTGTCATAGAAACTCCTTCGCCTATGAAGGCGTCAAGCGTGAGATCGTGAGTGGTGAGATCGTGAGTGGTGAGTAGATCCGTACCGCGAGCGATTCTCCGCTCACGAGCGACGATCTCACCACTCACTCATTTTCAAACAACTGCCGCATCAACCAGCTTCTTGGCCTGACCCTGCCAATCGTCGCGGGCCACTTGGCCTTTGAGACGCATCATCCGGTCGAGAGCGGCCACATGGTCGGCGTCGAGATCGGCGAGCTGCCAGAAGTGGAACACGCCCGCGTCGTTCAAGCGAAGTTCGAGCTTCGGATCGATGCCCTTGATGCGCTTCAAGTCATCGGCTTCGCCGCGTGCGGCCTCAATGCCCTTGAACATAACCTTCGGCAAGTTCTCAGCCGGCGGCTCGCCCATGGCGCCGATATCAACGCCCTGGTTGCCTTGCGAACGCTCAAGTCCATCAAGCGCCGCGCGTGCGATCAAATCGCAATAGAGCGTGATCGCGCGCCCCGCGTCGTCGTTGCCGGGAACTGGGAAATCGATGCCGTCGGGATCGCAATTCGTATCGATGATCGCAACAATCGGAATGCCGAGCTTGCGCGCTTCCTGAATGGCGATCGCTTCCTTGTTGGTGTCGATGACAACCAGGAGATCGGGCGTGCCGCCCATGTCCTTGATGCCGCCCAAGGACTGATTGAGCTTCTCGCGCTCGCGCGTGATGGTCAGAATTTCCTTCTTGGAGCGCCCTTGCGGGTCGGCCAAAATGTCATCGAGCTGACGGAGCCGCCGGATCGACGCCGATACCGTCTTCCAGTTCGTCAGCGTGCCGCCCAGCCAGCGGTGGTTCATGTAATATTGCGCGCAGCGCTTAGCGGCTTCCGCCACGCCGTCGGCTGCCTGACGCTTGGTCGCGACGAACAGCACGCGGCCGCCGCCGGCAACCGTGTCGGAAATCTTGAGCAGCGCCTGGTGCAGCATCGGCACCGTCTGCGTCAGATCGAGGATGTGGATTTTGTTGCGCGACCCATAGATGAACGGTGCCATCTTGGGGTTCCAGCGGTGGGCTTGGTGGCCAAAGTGAACGCCAGCTTCCAAGAGCTGACGCATATTGAAGGCGGGAAGCGCCATGCGTTTATTCCTTTTCCGGTTAATCCTCCGCGAGCTTTTGTGAAGAAAACCATGAGCCTTTTGAGGGGCTTAACAGTTCTCCACCGGAGCGGCCAGCGGGGCTTTTAATCCGCCAGGCGCGAAACTCGCGTGTGAGATGAAGGCGTTATGGGGGAAGTCGTCAGAAATAGCAACATCACGTCAAGATTCTTGACCTTGGACATATCGACGTAGGCTGGGGCGCCCCCTGTCCCCGCCGCGCGCCTCGCGCGGACGGGGAGAGGGTTAGGGTGAGGGGCAGCATCTTGTTCAGGGGGCGCCGTAATGGCGAGACATTGTCGTGCCAGCTTACTGGCGTACTTGCATTGGCCCATCAAACCATTTCTTAACCGGACGTCACAATGAAGATTTCGCGCATCCATATTAAAAATCGCTACAAGCGGTTTCACGACCTTACCATCGACCTGACCGTCAACGACCGATCTCCAGCGCGCATCGTAGCACTGGTAGGTCCAAATGGCTGCGGCAAGAGTAGCGTCTTCGATGCACTCCTTTTTGTCGCCAATTCTCATCACCAACTTGGTGGCACAGGAAGCAAAGACTACACCTACCATTCGATGATCGGGCAAGCTGGATACAGCTGGCAAACCGTTGAGATCGAACTGGATGGACGACCTTTTCGAAGGGTCTATAACGAAAAACTCGCGTCTGGAGCGCAGTCTACAATATTCTCGTTTCGCAGCCCCTATCGATACAACAGCGATTTGCGTGTCAACGAAATTACCGCAGTTTCCGACATCATGCACAACAGCTACGGCGCTTCCGCGGTAGCCGACATTGATAGCAAAATCGAAATTAACTATCGTCGGCTTAATGCCAAGTATCGCGATTTGATGGAAGAAAAGCAAATTTCGCCAAATGCCGCGCGTGCCGAGGTGATGGGTGACCTCAACGCCGCTTTCAAGAATTGCCTCGACCTCGAACTCTGTGAGATCGGAAACGTCGAATCCGGTCGCGGCTCGCTTTATTTCAAGAAATCCGATCAACAAACGCCCTTCAACTTCAACGTCCTCTCATCCGGTGAGAAGGAAGTCGTCGACATCCTGATGGATTTGTACCTGCGCCGAGACTTCTACAATGACACTGTGTTCATGATCGATGAGCCGGAGCTGCACATAAATGCCAATATTCAGCGCCAGCTCCTCATCGAAATCAACAAGCTCATCGGCGGTAACTGCCAGATCTGGATTGCAACACATAGCATTGGTTTTTTGCGTGCCCTTCAGGACGAACTCAAGAACGACTGCCAGATTATTCATTTCGACACCGCCGCGCACAAGTTTGCCAACGAGGCGGCCACCCTATTACCGATGAAGAAGACCTATCACAGTTGGCATAAGATTTTTCAGACCGCCCTAGATGACCTCGCAGGACTGATCTGCCCAAAAGCTTTGATTTACTGTGAAGGCAAAGAGAAGCAGGTTGCCGGCAGGGACGCAGGGCTAGACGCGGACGTCTACAACCAGATTTTCTCTGGCCAACATATCGACACGTTATTCATTTCAGCTGGTGGCGCTAGTCAACTCGATAGTCGCAGCTCTGTCGGCATTGCGTTGCTGAGCAAGGTCTTTAATGACATCGACATCCGCATCTTGAAAGACCGCGACATGGCCTCCGGTGGCAAACCCGATGCCACTGACCGTGCCCACTACTTGGAAAACAACCCAGCCAACCACCGTGTCCTAACTCGCCTGGAGATCGAAAACTACCTGTTCGACAAAGAAGTTCTCAAAGCTTACTGCGCAGCCAAGTCAACGACCTTTGATGAAACAAGTTACGACAAGCACGTTACCGATATCGTCAATCAGGACCTTAAAAAATTGACTAGCCACGTCAAGAATTTCTGCGGTCTCAAAGGCTCGGTTGCGCCCGACGACTTCAAGCGCCGCCTAGCTGAAGTAGTCACACCCAAGATGGAAATATACAAGGCGCTGCACGCCGACATCTTTTACGCCAGTTCCAAAAAATAGAAGCACAGTTAAGTACGCTGAGTGCTCGCAAAGCGAAGAAGCGTAGGTTGGGTTAGGCGCGCTTTTTTCCGGCGCTTCGGTTGCCCACTCACAATCGCGCAAGCGCGCCGTAACCCAACAACCTCGACAAAGAACAATGCAAAAGCCACGATCTTGGCGTTGGGTTACGCGCGGAAAATGCACCTGCATTTCGATTTCTAATGCCATGGGCCGCGCTAACCCAACCTACGGCACCGCGCTCTTTGCGCGTACCGAACCCTCACTTCATCGACCCGCGCACCAAGCCAACGCGCCCACCACCGACCTCATCCCGGCGTCGCGTGAGCGATCATTGCGAAGCAATGACAGTGCAGTAAGTAAGTTGGGTGAAAGCAAAACGAAGAAATGTAGGTTGGGTAGACGTAGGCGCAAAGCGCCGGAGGAAACCCAACACCTCACGCACGAGACGTGCGCCAACTGAATCCTTGGCGTTGGGTTTCGGGCGGGCCGTGTTGATTGATCTCGCAAGCGGAAAACCGCCCTCTACCCAACCTACGAGACCGCGCTCTTTGCGCGTATCGAACCCTCACTTCATCGACCCGCGCACCAAGCCAACGCACCCACAACCGACGTCATCCCGGCGTCGCGTGAGCGATCATTGCGAAGAAATGACAGTGCAGTAAGTAGGTTGGGTGAAAGCAAAACGAAGAAATGTAGGTTGGGTAGACGTAGGCGCAAAGCGCCGGAGGAAACCCAACACCTCACGCACGAGACGTGCGCCAACTAAATCCTTGGCGTTGGGTTTCATGCGGGCCGTGTTGATTGATCTCGCAAGCGGAAACCCGCCCTCTACCCAACCTACGAGACCGCGCTCTTTGCGCGTATCGAACCCTCACTTCATCGCCCCGCGCACCAAGCCAACGCGCCCACCACCGACGTCATCCCGGCGTCGCGTCCACGACGCAGGGATGACGAGCGTGGCGCGATAATCCGATCACCGCTCTCCCTGCTGCCTGCTGCCTGCTGCCTGCTGCCTGTTGCCCACCGCGACTTCCCTAACCCGATTGCCTAATGCCGATTGCCGATTGCCGAATCTTTTTCCCCATCAACCAAACCTCTACCGTTCGCGTTCCCCGCACGCCAAAAATGAGCGATACTCTCTCCCATCCGCCTCGCAAAAGGGCGGTATCCGGGGCGCCGGATGCCGGCCGGGGCGGTGGCAACGTCTGCATGTGATGCGACGCACTTCGCATGCATAGGTGAACCGCCGTCCGCGCAGGGGTGAGATTCCCTGCGTGTGGAGCAGCCCACTGGTGAAAGTGGCGGCGCTCAATAACCCTACCAACGCTTGCCGTGGACCGGTTCCGGGTTCGCTACTTCTCTTCACCACCCAAGCGCGGCCTCGCGGCCGGTCCGCTCCTTGCTTTTTGCTGTCACCGGAGCGCTTCTCGCGCGGCCGGATGACGGCGCGCGGCTAATTTAAGCCGCGTAAGCCACCCAGACGTTGGGCTCTTCGTAGCGGCCGCGCTGGCGATCAAGATCGATTTTGACCGGCACCAACGCGCCGTCAAATTCGTAGTCGCCGGACGTCTCGAAGGCTTGGCTCGACCACGTTTCCCAGAAGCCGACGTGCTCCTCGACCACCATCGAGCGTTCGCACGGCCCGATCAGTTTTCCACCGGCGGCCAGATGGCTGCGCAGCCATGGGTCATACGGGCGGCCGCGCTCGTCGGTCCATGTGATGTAGTCGGCGATCGCGACACGAGGATGATGTGCTTTCGCAGAAGGGCGAACGGGAGCCACGAGGCCGTCAAGCCCGCGCGCGGCGGCGAGGTCGAGAAGGGCGCGGATCATAATGCGCGCGTAGCCTTTGGAGCGGTAGCGCGCGGGCACCGAAATCGCGAGTGCGCCAAGCATATTGGGGCACTTGCGGCTTTTGCGGCTGGCCGCTGCCTCGACGATCCAGTCCCACCCTTCCGGCGGCAAACCTTCCGCTGGGTCGCATGCGAGCGGCACACAATTGGCGACCGCAACCGGATAGCCGCGCTCTTCGTCAACCAAGCACAGCTGATAATCCGCGTAGTTCTCAAGCAAGCTTGCGTAGAGATCGTAGTGCGCGCGCGTATAGTTCAAATATCCAAGGTCGTTCCACGCGGCCTGCTCAATTGCACACGCTGCTTTTTTCAAGCCGGGATCAGACGCCCGCGAACGAATAACAAGTTTTGTCATTGTCAAAAACTCAACCCGGGAATGAGGATGGTGGCCGATCCGGGGCCGCCGTTAAGGCCCCGTACACCATGTTTATTTACACGTTAAGGTTGATAACACATGGTAAATAAAGTTACAATACGCACGACGCGAAATATTCAATTGGTTCGTCATCTGCTAAAATTTGGCCGATAAATCGTATTTTCTGAGAGTTGCTCGCGTATCCGGAGCGCGCGCTGTGGTAAAGAAATATTCAATCTTTGCGTGCATTCATGTTCGGCCCGCGGAGGAACCAGATATGCGCGAACTGACTGAGCAAACGTCACAACTGCAGCGTCACGACGGCAACGTCCATCGTCTGACCATGCTGACGGCGGTGGGCATTACGCTTGCCGGGTTAGCGCTCCTCGCGATCATCGCCTACGCAGGGTCCGCCGCCAACCGGAGCGCAACGGAGCGCGAACGCACGCTCCTTCAAAATGCCCTCAATCGCGGGATTGCGCGCGCACTCAACGAGCAAAAAAGCGTCGCGTGGTGGGACAACTCGGTCGTAAAAATCACGGACGCCAGCATCGACCTTGAATTCACCGACAGCAACTTCGGTATCTTTCTCACCGAAACCTACGGCCATGACGAAGTCTACATCCTCAACGCGGAAAACAAACTGCTCTACGCCTTCGCCGGTGGCGCACGTGCCGATCCCTCGGCTTTGGAAATGCGCCTAGAAACATTCGAAGGCCTTATCGGTGAAGCCCGCGGCACGCGTCCATCAAATCTCAAAGTGCGCCCCGACACCTTCGGCGCCGATCAAAGCAGTTACCGCACTCTCGACGGCGCCGTCGGCGCTGCCCGCTGGGCCGGGCATATCCTGTCTATCAACAACAGACAGGCAGTTGCCGCCGCGCTGACCATCGTCCCCAACGTCGATATGGACTTATTGAAGGGAACGCCAAATCTTCTGATCAGCATCACCTACATCGACGAAGACTACGTCACCGCCATGGGCAGGGCACTGCTGCTGCCCGATCTCGCAATCACACCGGCCCTTCTCCACCAAAACGGCCTCGTCTCGGAACCCTTTGAAGGCGACGATGGCTCCCATGCCGGTTATCTCAGTTGGACCACGCAGCGGCCAGGTCAAGTGCTTCTCACATTCATTCTGCCGCTTGTCGCCTTCGGCGTCTTATCGGTGGCATTTTTGGCCGCCGGCATGCTGCGCCGGTTGAAGCGATCTTCACGTAGCCTCGCGGAGCGCGAGCAGCAATCGCGTCACGACGCACGTCACGATGCCTTATCGGGATTGCCAAACCGGCCGCACTTCGCCGCAAAACTGCAGGAAACGCTCGACCGGCTCGATGACGGCACGAACGAGCGCCAGGTCATTGTCGCCTATGTCGATATCGACCGGTTCAAAGACGTCAACGATACGCTTGGCCATCATGCGGGCGACGAATTGATCAAGGCGGTCGGCCAGCGTCTCAAAACGCTGATCCGCCATGACAACCTCTTGGCGCGTTACGGCGGCGACGAGTTCGCCATCCTTTGGCTAGCCTCAAACGAACAGGCAGCGAACGCGATGGCCGAACGCATCCAGGGCGCCTTCTCGGCCCGCTTCGATGTTGATGGTCAAAGCCTGTTCGCAACCGCGTCGGCCGGAATAGCAATCACATCCGATCGCAGTGTGACCGCCGACGAACTCATGCGCAGGGCCGATATCGCGCTCTATGAAGCCAAGGGCAGCGGCCGCAACAGATCGGTATTCTTCAGCGAAGACATGGCACGGCGCGTCGAGGAACGGCTATCCATCGAAGCCGATCTGAGAACCGCGCTCGAGACCGATGGGCTGCGTCTCAATTATCAACCGATCATCTCTTGCAACTCGGGAAAAATCGACGGCCTCGAGGCTTTACTCCGCTGGCGTCATCCCGTGCGCGGAGAAATCTCGCCGGGCGTGTTCATACCGATCGCGGAACAATCGGGTCTGATGCCAGATCTGGGCGAATGGGTGCTGCGCCGAGCGATGAGGGAATCGAACCTTTGGCCTGCATCTGCAGATTTCGGTCAACCTTTCTCCAGTCCAATTCCGGCAAGTCGATCTGGAGGCGCTGCTGCGGCAGCTTGTGAAGGAATACGGCATCGACCCGCGCCGGTTTGTGCTCGAAATTACCGAAGGCGTCCTCATGGAATCGAGCGATCGCACCAGCCGTACGCTCGACGCCATCCATGCCATGGGCTTCCTGACTGCGCTTGATGATTTCGGAACCGGATATTCCAGTCTCGCATACTTGTGCAATTTCCGCTTCGACAAGATCAAGATCGATCGCGCGTTCGTCGCCGGAATGTCGAAATCTGAAAGCTATAGGAAGATCGTCAACGCCATCATTTCGCTCGGGCGCGGCCTCGGCATGGAGATTGTCGCCGAGGGCGTCGAGACCGAGGACGAAGTAGACGTCATGGCTCAGCTCGGGTGCACGGCGCTCCAGGGTTATTATTTCTCCAGGCCCATCGAGACGGCGGCCATGAGCAGCTTGCTTCAATCATTCGTGCCAAAAACGTTTGGCGCGCCGCCCGCCAGTCTCACTTCAGAAACCCAAGCATTAGAAACCGAAGCTTCAGCAACCCAAGAGCCGTTGGCCCAAGCAAGTTGAATGATTGAGTCAGTTGAATAATCAAGCTAGGCGGGGCTGCGACGTCACGCTTCTACTACAAAACACTCAGGGGAATTGTTCATGACATCGAAAGCAATGGCCGCGCCAACGATTAAAGATGGTTGCTCTGGTAATGCCGACTATCAATGGTCTCAGTTCGACTCCGAAGCCTATTTTCAGCACTACTACGGCGAACCCCATGCCGACGACGACCACGTCATCCGCTGCGCCGTTGCCGCGATGAAGGCTATCCCGCCGTCATCGGCCGGACTGAACATTATCGACGTCGGCACGGGGCCCAATCTCATTCCCTTCATGTGCGCCATGCCGCGCGCGCGCAGCCTGACTGCTTGGGAGTTCGCCGAGTCTAACGTCAATTGGCTTCGCGCCGACTTGCAGCGCCAAACGTTGCGGCCGCAGTGGCAACACTTCTGGAGTGTGACGAAAGACGCCTATGGTGCGGGCTGGCGTCTGCCTGACAATCCAATCCCCGCACTCGCCGCGATGAGCCGGGTGACGCGCGGATCTGTCTTCGATCTCCCGAAACGCCGTTGGGATGCCGCGACGATGTTCTTCTGTGCAGAATCCATCACCGAACGTGAGGATGAGTTCGCGGCGGCCGTCGCCGGATACGCGCAATGCGTGAAACCGGGCGGAGCACTCGCTGCGGCGTTTCTCGTCAGATCGGCAGGATACGAAGTCAGCGGTCACCGCTTCCCCGTATTGCATCTCTCGCCCGAGGCCATTGAAAAAACCTTTTCGCTCCACGCTCTCGATGTCAAAGCGGAGCGCATCGGATTAGTCGAACGGGAGATCAGAAGTGGATATTCAGGATTTGTATTCCTTACCGGACGCTCGCGTTGAGCGGCCAAGCTTCGAGAACAATTGATGTTGCTCTACAGCGGATCGCCCGCTGGCGGGCAGTACGTTTTCTGTAACCAGCGGATGGCCGCCATCGAACGGTTGTACTTGTCTTTATTGAATCCCAACGTCATCGTTTTCGAAGTCGAAGGGTCCTTGGTGCCCGCCTTCACGCAGTCGTCCTTGGAAACCGGCAGGTCCTTCCCGTCGACGCGGCATCCCTTGTAGTCGCCCTTCTCATCCAGGATAAACCCGTACTGGAAACCCTCGTGGGTGTAAATTTCGGTCGCCGCCGTGAGCCGTTGACGCATCGTTCCCTTCTGATCGTCAATCTCGGGTTCTTTGAGCGTCGTGAGATCCAACGTCGCCAACGTGAAGACTTCGCGCGAGAGCATGAACTCACGCCCTGTACCGCCGCCGTACGTCACTTGCAGCTCTCGAATGACTTCGGTCTTGCAGGTCTTGGGGTCGATCACCCGGAGGCTTGCGTTGCAATAGTCGCCGGGACCGCTAAGGGCAATGAAATGGCAAAAAAAGACCTTGGTATCGAGGTAGGCACGCTCGTCCTCGAAGAAGACGACAGAAATCAATTCGCTGAACGTCAGGGTGTTGACCGCGAAAACGGTGGTCGCTCCCAGAACCGCAGCAACTCCGAGTGCCATCATGCGAGAGACAATACGCATAGCTAGACTGCTCCTTCATGCCGCCAATGCAATCGTGAGTTCATCGCTAACGTAGCGGCTTACCCTCCATTGGAAAACCCATGCCTTCGGCTACGGCGCTTGATGCCTCCGCGGATCACACCTCGATGATTTCGACGACACCCGGCATGACTGCCAAGCGATTGGTATCTTGAGGCGAAACCTCATAGCGGCCTGGCAAAACGAATTCCAGCTCGCGGCGCCGCTCCTCAAGCGGCAGCACAAGCCGGACCTCGCCGCCTCGAGCTCCGCTCGGCTTTATGAGCGCCCGAACGCTCGCCATGGACGCCTTGCCGGATCCCAGCAAACTGGGATCAAGAACAACGCGCAGATTTCGCGGGATCGCGGCGGCCGCCTTGTCTAACGCCTCGAGGTTCTGTACGCGCATTTTCAGCGTCTCGCCGTCGCGCTCGGCTTCGACAGAAATAATGACCGCCGTGCCGGGCTCCAGAAGATCGCGGCATACGGCCAGCGTGTCGGAGAATATCACCGCCTCGAATTGCCCGGTCATATCGGAGAACATGGCAAAGGCGAATTTGTTGCCCTTCTGCGAACGCCGTTCCCGCGCCGAGATGACGATACCAGCGAGCCGCCCCGCCGTCGCGCCCCGCGCGGTCAAAGTCTCAAACTCGACAAAACGCTTAACGCCGAGTTTCGTCAAAACTTTCTCATATTGATCGAGCGGATGGCCTGAAAGATAAAATCCAACCGCTTCGAATTCCGCTGCCAAGCGCTCCATCGGCGTCCAGGCATTCGTACCGCGTAGTGCGAGCTCCGGCGCTTTGTCGCCGCCGCCGCCAAACAGATCGACAATGCCTTGCGCGTTATCTGATGAGCGCCGCTGCGCCAACGCAAGCATGACATCCGTATTCGCAACAACCAGCGCCCGGTTGCCTTCGAATACATCAAAAGCGCCAGCTTTCGCCAGCGTCTCGAGCCCGCGCTTGTTCAGGGCCTTAGGGTCAAGCCGGTGCGCGAAATCGGCCAGAGTGACATAGCGCCCATTCTCCTCGCGTTCCTTGACGATTGTTTCAACCGCACCCGCGCCGATATTCTTAAGCGCTGCAAGCGAGTACCTTATCGCGCCTGCCTTCTCGCCTTCTTTTGGAGGGATGGCGCCGAAGTCGACACCGGATTCGTTGGCGCAAGGAGGCAATAGCGCGATACCTGATTTACGTGCTTCGCCCGCGAACATGGCGAGCTTATCGGTATTGCCCATGTCGAGCGTCATGGATGCGGCCAGGAATTCTTCGCGGAAGTTGGCTTTCATATAGGCTGTGTGATAGCTGACGAGCGCGTATGCGGCCGCGTGCGACTTGTTAAAACCGTAGCCCGCAAACTTATCGACGAGTTCGAAAATATAGGCGGCCGCGTCCTTCTTCACACCCTTGGCCACTGCCCCTTCGACGAAGCGGGCCTGCTGGGCGGCCATCTCCTTCTTGTCTTTCTTGCCCATGGCGCGGCGCAAGAGATCTGCTTGTCCAAGTGTATACCCGCCCATCACCTGGGCGATCTGAATGACCTGCTCCTGATAGATAATGACGCCGTAGGTCTCTTTGAGAATGCCTTCCAGCATTGGATGCAAACAATCGACAGGCTCTTCGCCGTGCTTGCGGTTGATGTATGTCGGAATATTATCCATCGGACCCGGGCGATAGAGCGCCACCATGGCGATGATGTCCTCAAAGCGGTCGGGCCTTAGGCGCTTCAAGCTCTCGCGCATGCCCGTGCTTTCAAGCTGGAACACGCCGGCGGTGTCGGCGCGCGCCAAGACGTCATAGGATTTTTTATCGTCGAGCGGGAGCGCCGGGAGATCGACCTTTATTCCCCGCCCGCTCTTCACCAGTTGCACGGCCTTCTCAAGAACCGTCAACGTCTTGAGACCGAGGAAGTCGAATTTCACGAGGCCCGCAGCCTCAACCATCTTCCAATTGAACTGCGTGATCGGAAAATGCGATTTCGGATCGCGATAAAGCGGCACAAGCTCTTCGAGCGGGCGGTCGCCAATGACGATACCGGCGGCATGTGTTGAGGCGTGGCGGTAAAGGCCTTCGAGCTTCTCGGCAATCTCCAACAGGTGCGCGACGATCGGCTCTCGGTCGCGTTCCTCCTGCAGCTTCGGTTCGCCGTCGATCGCTTCGCGCAGCGTGACAGGGCTTGCAGGATTGTTGGGAACAAGTTTGCACAACCGGTCCACTTGGCCGTAGGGCATTTGCAGCACACGGCCGACGTCGCGCAGCACGGCGCGGGCCTGCAACTTCCCGTGCGTGATAATTTGCGCCACGCGGCCGGCGCCGTATTTTTGTTGCACATACTCGATGACGCGGTCGCGCTTTTCCTGACAGAAGTCGATGTCGAAATCGGGCATCGATACGCGCTCGGGATTGAGAAAGCGCTCAAACAACAAGCCAAACCGCAACGGATCGAGGTCCGTAATCGTCAGCGCATAAGCAACGAGCGAACCCGCACCCGACCCGCGCCCAGGGCCTACCGGAATGCCATTTGTCTTCGACCACTTGATGAAGTCTGCCACGATCAGAAAGTAACCCGGAAACTTCATCTGCGTGATGACATCGACTTCATAGGCGAGACGCTTTTCATAATCCTCGACGGAAAACCCATCAGCCCGGCCCATAGTCTCAAGTCTTGCCTTTAGGCCAAGTTTGGCTTGCCGGCGCAGCTCGCTCGAACTCGAGCCGGAAGTGTTCAAGTTCGCTGACGCTATCGTCACTGGCGACAAAGCGCGGCAGAATGGGCTTGCGACCCTTCGGGCGAAAGGCGCAGCGCACGGCAATCTCAATCGTGTTGGTTGCGGCTTCCGGAAGATCGGCAAATAGCAACGCCATTTCGTCCGGGCTCTTGAAATAGTGCTCGGCAGTGGCGCGCCGCCGGTCGTCCTCGACGACATATCGCCCTTCGGCAATACAAAGCAGCGCGTCGTGGGCTTCAAAGTCGTTGCGGGTCGCGAAATAGCATTCGTTCGTCGCCACAAGCGGCAACCCGCGTTTGTAAGCAAGGTCAACAAGCTGCGGCTCAACACGAGCTTCGCTTTCAAGTCCATGCCGCTGCAGCTCGACGTAAAGCCGGTCACCAAAAATCTTCTCAAGTGACTTGAGCCGTTCGAGCGCGCGCTCGTTTTGCGAATCCAAGAGCGCCTTGTCGATTGGCCCCTCAGGGCCACCGGTCAAGCAGATAAGCCCGGCGGATGCTTCTTCAAGTCTTGCGATCTTGATATGCGCCGGTTCATCGGCCGCACATTCGAAATACAAACTCTTCGACAGCCGCATCAGGTTGGCATAGCCGTCCGGATCCATGGCAAGCAGCGCAATCTTTCCGGCTGAGGTCGCGCGCGGCGCATTGGTCGCAACGCGAAGGGCGGAATTTGAGGTGCCGGCAATATCGCCGAAATCGATATCAATCGTGCATCCGGCAATCGGCTGCACGCCCGCTTCCCAAAGCTTCTCAGAAAACTCCAGCGCGCCGAACAAATTGTTGGTGTCGGTGAGGCCTAGCGCCGGGTAGCCGTACCCAACCGCAAGCTTTGCGAGCTTGGCTATCGGCAACGCGCCTTCAAGCAGCGAATACGCCGAGTGCACCTTGAGGTGGATGAATCTTGGGGCGTCAATTTTTGTGACCGGATCTGCCATAATGCGACAAGAATACCGGCATGGTCCCAGGTCAAGCTAGGGTTTTGATTGACCCACTAAAAACGCACCAAAAAACAGCAAAGTCGAGATCGCACAGGGGCCTACATCGCCGCCGGCAACACTTCAATCAGCTGTCCATCCTGCATTTTAAACACGCGGTCCATGCGCCGCGCGAGATCCATATTGTGGGTCGCGATCAAGGCTGCAACGCCGTGATGACGGATCAGAGCCAACAGCTCCTGGAACACATACTCCGACGTGTGGGGATCGAGATTTCCAGTCGGCTCGTCGGCCAGCAAAAGCTTCGGCGCGTTAGCAAGTCCACGGCAGATTGCCGTACGCTGCTGCTCGCCGCCAGAGAGTTCAGCCGGGCGATGATCGACGCGCTCTGCGAGTCCAAGAGATCCGAGCAATTCCCGCGCGCGCACCTCGGCGTCGCGACGCTTGCGGCCAAGGATCATCTGCGGGATCACGACATTTTCGAGCGCGGAGAATTCCGGCAGCAACTGATGAAACTGATAAATGAAACCAATTTCTTGGCGCCGCAAGCGGGTGCGATCGGCTTCTGAAAGTTTGGCGCAATCGCGTCCGTTGATGATCACTCTGCCACTGCTTGGTGACTCGAGCAGTCCCGCGATATGCAGCAACGTCGATTTGCCCGCGCCCGATGGCCCGACCAGCGCAACCGCCTGACCTTTTCTCAATTCCGCACTCGCGCCTTGCAGCACGGTGATCTCGCGCGTGCCCTGTTTGAATGCGCGCGTCACGCCCTCAAGCTTCAGAACCGCTGTATCCGCTATAGTTTGCGTCACATCCTGCATGGCTTACTCGTACCGCAAAGCTTCGACAGGATCGAGCCTCGAAGCCCGCCAGGATGGATACAAGGTCGCGAGAACCGAGATTGCAAGCGCCATCAGAACAATTCCAGTCGTTTCCCTGACATCGATATCAACGGGAAGCCGGGTCAGGTAATAGATGCTCGGATCGAAGACCGTCGTCCCGGTGATCCAGGACACAAAATTCTTGATCGATTCGATATTCCAGCAAAACACGATTCCAAGGATCAGCCCGGCAATGGTACCGACGATGCCTATTGACGCGCCCGTAATCAAAAACACGCGCATGACAGCCGACTTCGACGCGCCCATTGTCCGCAAAATTGCAATGTCGCGTCCCTTGTCCTTCACCAGCATCATCATGCCGGAGACGATATTCAATGCCGCCACGAGAATGATGAGCGACAAAATAATGAACATAACGTTGCGCTCGACTTCGAGCACCGTGAAGAAACTCTCGTTGCGCTGGCGCCAATCGGAGATGTTCATTGACGGGCCAAGGGCGTCCTTGATCGTCTGGGTATACTGCTCGACGCGATCCGGCCGCTCGACCACGACCTCCAAGACGTCCACCTCTGCCCCTTTTGAGAAATACTTCTGCGCTTCCGCCAGCGGCATGAAGATCATCATGCGATCATACTCGGACATGCCAAGCTCGAATACAGCTGCAATCACATAAGGTTTTGAGCGTGGCGCGTTACCGAACGGTGTGGCCGCACCGCGTGGCGAGACAAGTGTAATCGTGTCGCCAAGGCTAACTCGCAGGGAGTTTGCAAGCCGCGATCCGATCGCAATGCCTGTCTGCCCATCAAATCCATCGAGCGTGCCGAGTTTCACGTTATCGGCGACAAGCGGCAGCGACTTGATACCCTTTTCGTCGATGCCGCGCACGAGGCCGCCCAATGCCTGCACATTCGACGACACCATCACTTGCCCCTCAATCAGCGGCAATGCGGCCTTGACGCCGGGCACGGTCAGGATTTTAGCGGCAATCTCAGCGAAGTCTTCGAACGGCTCGCCGATCTTGTGCACAATCACATGCCCGTTGAGCCCCATGATCTTAGTAAAAAGATCTTTGCGAAAACCGTTCATCACGGCCATGACGATAATAAGCGTCGCAACGCCGAGCATGATGCCAAGGAACGAGAAACCGGCGATGACGGAAATAAACCCTTCCTTGCGCCGCGCACGCAAGTAACGCCCAGCTAACATCCATTCGAAGGGCGCGAACGCCCTGGTGTCGGCAATAGCCGCGCTCATGCCCGTTAAGCTCCCAAATTTCTGACCACCGAGGCAGCCGAACTACCGCGGCAATCGGGCCAGAATGCGCTGTGCGCCGGCAAATTGGACGGTTATATTGGCGCTGCACCGGAATGTACCGGTGTGTGCCCCCGTTTAGTAGGCCCGCGCCACCAGCACATACTCCTTAGCCGGTTCGCCCGTGAATAGACACACGCCCTTCACCGAGTCCTGCGCCAAAGGTGCGTTCCTAATCGTAAGTTTCAACCCCTTCAACCGCTCCGCGATCGCCTCGAGTTTGGCGCCATCCGGGCGGGACCACGCCACTTTCGCCCACCCCCTAAATTCGCCACCTTCGTCGTCGTTCCCGGCTGTTCCGAAAAATGCTGCGAGGTCTTCGAACGACGCTATATTCGAGACAATATTGTTGTCGAGCCGGGCTTTGGCCTCGGCGTAGAGCCGCGCCTGGATCTCGTTCAACAGCGCCGGCACTTCTGCTATAAAATCAGCGCGCAGGCGGGTGTGCGAAACGATCTTGTCGCCGTCACGCAGGGCATCGCGGCGCATGTACGTGACGTTGCCGCCCGCCGCATCGCGCCCGCCGATTTCGGCAATCACGGGCGCACCCTTGCGTACCCAATTCCAGCGCTTCTCGGCGGACTTGGTCGGCTTGGCATCGACCAGAACGCGAATACCCGCCGCTTTCAATTCCTTCTCAATCCCGGCGCAGTAATCGAGCAGCTCTTTGTCCTCGGGCTTTTCGCGCAGCATCGGCACGATCACGATCTGGCGCGGTGCGATTTTCGGCGGCAACCGCAAACCGTCATCATCGCCGTGGGTCATAATCACGCCGCCGATGAGACGCGTGGAAACGCCCCAACTCGTCGTATGGCAATGCGTGAGTTGGCCCTGCTGGTTTTGGAACTGAATGTTCTGCGCTTCGGCAAAATGCGTGCCGAGATAATGCGACGTGCCGGCTTGCAGCGCCTTGCCGTCTTGCATCATCGCTTCGATGGAATACGTGTTGTCGGCACCCGGGAAGCGCTCGTTGGCCGGCTTTTCACCCGCGATCACCGGCATCGCCAGAATGTTTTCGGAAAACTCGCGATAGACCTCGAGCATTTTTAAGGTCTCGGCCATTGCGTCGTCGCGGTCGGCGTGCGCGGTGTGCCCTTCCTGCCAGAGGAACTCAGCCGTGCGCAGAAACAGCCGGGTGCGCATTTCCCAGCGCACCACGTTCGCCCATTGATTGATGAGCAGCGGCAGATCGCGATAGCTTTTGATCCAACGCTGAAAGGCATCGCCGATGATCGTTTCCGACGTCGGGCGCACAATCAACGGCTCTTCGAGCTTGGCGTCGGGATCGACCACCAGCTTGCCGCCCTCGTTCTTCAGGCGATGATGCGTGACGACCGCCATCTCCTTGGCGAACCCTTCGACGTGCTCGGCTTCCTTGGCGATAAAGCTCATCGGAATGAACAGCGGGAAGTAGCAGTTCTCGTGCCCGGTATCCTTGATGCGCGTATCGAGTTCTGCCTGAATGCGTTCCCAAACGCCCCAGCCCCACGGCTTGATGATCATGCAGCCGCGCACCGGACTCGTCTCGGCCATGTCTCCATCGCGCACGACGGCCTGATACCACTCGGGGAAATTTTGTTCGCGGGTGATGGAAAGGGCGCGTTTGCTCAACGGCGCACCTCTGTGTTCAAGCCAGCCGGACGCATCCGGTTCTCTTTCGCCGGATCGCACAGAACGGGCACGAAATATCGGGTGAGACGCATGAGTTGAAGCTTTATCTTTCTGACTACAAACCGCAGTTTCGCCGTTGCCGATGCGGCACGCAAACTTCGCCCAATTGGCTTCGGCGGAATACCGGGTAATGCCACACCATGCAATGGCAGGACCGCAGTGATCGAACCCGGTTACTACCGTGTTTGCCGGGCTCATTAATTCTTCTACACCACATCAGCCCGCCCGCCATATTTAATCCCTTCATATTAGCGAACCAAATCCGTCACTTAATCGATATTCGTGACAAGTTCTCCACAGGCGAGTAGACTGAATGCGTTGATAGGACGGAACTGCAGCCATCCGCAATTTTTTGGATGGGCTGGGCTCAGGTCTTCGAGGACTTTGGCCCACCAGTATTCAGTCGGCGGCGGATTTTGTAGGATTTTGTGTGCAACAGCGGTTCCGGGCTGAGAACCGGTAAAAGACTGAGCAAATATTTGGAAATCTATGAAGCGGGGTTCTTGCCCCGCTTTTTGCTTTTCTATCCGTTGAGATGTTCAACCAGCGCGTAAACGCCAGCGAACACCACGGCCGCTACAACCGTGTTGATTGCAAACAACCGCCAGAACTGGAACTTCGCCGGGGCGCTACCCGGAGTGCCGGGAACGACGGTCCCCTCTTCGTCCTGCGTTTTGACGCCGAACGGCAGAACCGCAAACAGCGTGATGAACCAGATGCAGAAGAATGTTGCAATCGCGACGGACGTGCGCATGACGCTCCGATCAGACCTGTTCGAGTTCGGTCAAGGTGCCGCAGAAATCTTTTGGATGCAGAAACAGAACCGGCTTTCCGTGTGCGCCGATCTTGGGATTGCCGTCACCCAGAACGCGCGCACCCTGAGCCTTCAATTGATCCCGTGCCGCTAGAATATCGTCGACCTCGTAGCACACGTGATGAATGCCGCCGTCGGGATTTTTCTCAAGATATTTGGCAATCGGCGAGTTCTCGCCCAAGGGCTCAAGAAACTCGATTTTCGTATTCGGCAACTCGACAAAAACAACGGTTACGCCATGTTCGGGCTGCTCTGTCGGGGCAGTAACCTTTGCGCCAAGTGCATCTTTATAAATTGCAGTCGCCTTGGCGAGGTCCTTGACTGCGATAGCAACGTGATTGAGGCGTCCGATCATGCGAAGTCTCCGTGTCGTCCAAATGTAATGGGCTGGCTCTTAGAACACCCGCCGGACCGGGGATAGCCGGGCCGTGGATATAAGTGCCCTTAGCCTCTTGCGTCCACTACGCTGATGAGGATCTTGACGATGGGCTTTTTGCCCCAGGCCTCGTTAACCGCGCTCCGCACCGAGCGATGGCACGCATCGCGCACGAGTTCGACGTCTGCGCGGCGTTTGGCAGGAATGGACCGGAGCGTCCCGTCAACTGCATCCAAAACGGCGTCGGCCATGGCGTCTCCGCCTGCCGTCTCTAGCGGCACGCCATCCAGCACGAGTTCCGGTTCGCCCAGAATATCGCCACGCCGCGACATCGCAAAGGCAACGACAACAATGCCGGCGAACGAAAGCTTGCGGCGCTCCCTGACAGGGCCATCGGCGTCGGGCACTATAAGCTTTCCGTCGCGGTAAAGCCGCCCAACGGGCGCTTCATCAATCACGCCCGCCGGATCGGGCCAGAGTTTGACAAGCTCGCCATCTGTCAACGTGTAGGCCTGTTTCGCACCCGCCTCCAAAGCGAGCCGCGCATGTTCCTGAAGATGGCGCGCTTCACCGTGCATCGGAATGGAAATCTTGGGCTGCACCCATTCGTACATTTGTTTCAATTCGCCGCGCCGCGGATGCCCGGTCACATGAACCAGCGCCTCGTTGTCAGTGATCAGCTTGACGCCCCGGCGCGCAAGCGCATTTTGCACGCGGCCGACGGCTTTCTCGTTGCCGGGGATGGTGCGCGACGAAAAGATCGCGATGTCGCCCTTGTCGAGGGATACGTCGGGATGCTCGTCTTCGGCAATGCGTGCCATGGCGGCGCGCACTTCACCTTGGCTGCCCGTACAGAGCAACACGGCCCCGTCGGCCGCCATATCGGAGAACCGCTGCTGGTCCAGATACGTGAAATTTTCCGGCAGATAGCCTGTATCGATGGCAACCGAGATAATGCGATGTAACGCACGCCCGGCAACGACAAGCTTGCGCCCCGAAAGCCGCGCCGCGTCTGCCACGGCCTTAACGCGGGCGACGTTCGACGCAAATGTCGTAATCGCAACCCGGCGGGGCGCGGCGGTGATGAGCTTCGTCAGCGAATTGGCAATATCCGTTTCTGACGGTGAAACGCCTTCGCGCAGCGCATTGGTTGAATCGCACACCATCGCCAAAACGCCTTCGGCACCCAGCGCCTTGAGCTTCGTCTCGTCGGGCGGCGCGCCAACCAGCGGCGTCTTGTCGAGCTTCCAGTCCCCGGTATGAAAAATAAGCCCCGCCGGCGTGCGAATGGCAAGGCCGCTTGGTTCCGGAATTGAGTGCGCAAGCGTTACGAATTCAACGTCAAAGGGCTCAATAGAAATGCGACCGCCGAGCGGCACCTCAGTGATCGGAAGCTTCATATTACTGCGGCCATACTCGGCCTGCTTAGAGCGCACCATACCGGCGGTAAACGGTGTCGCGTAGATTTTGCAACCGAGCTGCGGCCAAAGATCCAGCACCGCGCCAATATGATCCTCATGCGCATGCGTCAGCACGAGCCCCACAAGGGCGTTCTTCTCGGCGATGATGAAACGGAGATCGGGCAGCACGACATCGGCGCCCGGTTCGGACTCGCCCGGAAAAGTGATACCGAGATCGACCATCAGCCATTGGCGGGCGTTCGCCGGCCCGAAGCCGTAGAGGTACACGTTCATGCCGATTTCGCCGAGGCCGCCTAAGGCCATGAAGACGAGCTCGTCTTCGCCCGAAGGGCCGGATCTCGCCTTGCCGGATTTTTTAGTCTGTTTGGCGGTCATTCATCATCACTCATGTCAGCCGCCGCGGCGAGCATTACGTCGCCGAACGTGATTGTTTCGCGTCGTCCCCCGACCTCGGCCAAAAGACCGCCGGTCTCACTCAAGCCCTGGTATGTCCCATGCACTGGGCCTTGGCCAGAATTAAAGGTGATGTGTTCGCCTAGAGGCCCCGCACGCTCCATCCAAGAGCTTCGAATTGCCCCGAATCCCCGTGTATTGTCCCAGCGCTCAAGCCAGACTTTCAGCTCTTCTGCCAAATTTTGAAGCACAGTTTCCAGCTCTGTTTCGACACCCGCTGCACGGAGAGATGTCACCGCGCGGCCAAGTTGATCCGGAGCCGCTGCAATATTCAGCCCAAATCCGATTACGGCGACAAAAGACGGTCCATCCCCAACGGTTGTACTCTCGACCAAAATTCCCCCAATTTTCGAAGGCCCGATCAATAAGTCATTCGGCCATTTGAGACGTAGACAAATATTTTTAGCAGGCGGCGCAACGGCCTGCACTGCTTCATAAAGCGCAAGTCCTGAAACAAGCGCCAATTGTCCGGCTAAGGCCAGGGGCGCTTTCACTGATATTGCCACGCTCGCATGCAGATTGCCACCTGTGGAAACCCACGTGCGACCCGCGCGGCCGCGTCCGGCTGACTGGCGTTCAGCGCTCACCCATAGCGGGAGCGTCTCTCCATCGAGCGCCAAGCGCATCGCGTCTCTGTTCGTCGATGCCGTCTCGCTGAGCCGGATAATGGTGTGCGGTCCGCTGCTCATGAACGATTTTCAACGCGCCGGCGGCATGAGTGACGCGGCAGCCGCTGTCGCCGCATCGACGAGTGCGCCCCCGACGAAGGGCAGCACGAAGGCAACCATGAACAGAGCAGCCAATCCCATCACAAAGAGCGCCTTGAGTTCGACGCGCTCGAACGGCGCCGCTGCTTCGTCGAAGAACATGACCTTGATGATGCGCAAATAATAGAAGGCTCCGATCACGCTCGCGACCACGCCAATAATTGCGAGCGGGAACAGTCCCGCCTTGATTGCCGGCAGAAAAGCGTACCATTTGGCCCAGAAGCCCGCGAGTGGCGGAATACCGGCGAGCGAGAACATCAGAATTGCCAGAATGGAGGCCAACCGCAAATCGGTTTTGGCAAGACCCGCAAGTTCGCTGATCTCTTCAACATTCTTTCCGTCCCGGCGCATCGACAGCACACACGCAAACGCGCCGAGTGTCATGAGCACATAGATTGCAAGGTAAATGAGTACGCCCGCCGTCCCCTCGGCATTGTTCGACGCCAAGCCGACGAGCGCAAATCCAACGTGCCCGATCGACGAATAGGCCAACAGCCGCTTGATATTCGTTTGCCCGATCGCAGCGAAGGCGCCGAGCACCATGGACGCTATCGACAGGAAGATAATGATCTGCTGCCATTGCTCCGAAATCGCGGGCAATGCAGCCTGCGTGAAGCGAAGCAAAAGCGCCATAGCGGCCACCTTGGGAGCAGCGGCAAAGAACGCAGTAACCGGCGTCGGCGCGCCTTCGTAGACGTCCGGCGTCCACATATGGAACGGCACGGCGGAAATCTTAAATGCAAGCCCGACGAGCACGAACACAAGGCCCACGATGAGCCCGAGGTTGGCGCCCATGCCATCTACCTTCACAGCCGTAGCGATCGCCTCGTAACCGGTCGAGCCCGTCACGCCATACAGCATCGACGCGCCGTAGAGCAGCATCCCCGACGACAGCGCGCCGAGAACAAAATACTTGAGACCTGCCTCGCTCGATTTGACATTGTCCCGGTTGAAGGCGGCGACCACATAGAGTGCGAGCGACTGGAGTTCAAGGCCCAGATAGAGCGCGATGAGGTCGTTGGCCGACACCATCATCAACATGCCGAGCGTCGCCAGAAGCACGAGAACCGGATATTCGAAGAACATGATCTTCGCGCGGCTAAAATCATCAAAAGTCAGCAATAGCGCCAAAGCAGCGCCCGCTAACACCAACACCTTTAAGAAGCGCGTCGTGCCGTCACTGACATACGCACCATCAAACAGTGTTGCCCGCGCCGTATCCTGGCCGGCCACCGTAACAAGTGCCAACGCCAGCACCCCTAGCGCAAGCCAGCCGCAAACTTTGCCTGCTGTCACGCTGTTACGCGTGAAGGCACCAAGCATGAGCAATGCCATGGCACCAAGCGCCAGGACGATCTCGGGAAATGCGGGAGCGTACATCGAGAAATCCATGTCTTCCCCTATTTCGCAAGCATGGCAGCGGCAGGCCGGGTCGCTGCTTCATACTGCGTCACGAGATTTTTGACCGATGCCGCGGTCACGTCCAGCACCGGCGCCGGATAGAAGCCATACAGAACTGTCAAAAACACCAGCGGCGCCAAAATTGCGATTTCGCGCAGCGACAAATCTGAGAGCCCCCTGAGGCTTGGCTTTTCCAGCGCCCCAAAGATCACGCGCCGGTAGAGATAAAGTGCGTAGGCCGCCGACAGAACCACGCCGAACGTCGCAAAAATCGCGACCCAGGTATTCGCTTTGAAGGCAGCCAGCAGCGTCAGGAATTCTCCCACGAACCCGCTTGTCCCCGGCAGGCCAACGTTGGCCATCGTGAAGATCATGAACGCGAAGGCATACATCGGCATCCGCTCGACGAGGCCGCCATACGCCGAAATCTCGCGCGTATGCATGCGGTCGTAGACGACGCCGACGCACAGGAACAAAGCCGCCGAGACAAGACCGTGCGACAGCATTTGAAAGATGGCGCCGTCGATCCCTTGCTGTGACGCGGTAAAAATACCCATCGTCACGAAACCCATGTGAGCCACCGACGAATAGGCGATAAGCTTCTTGATGTCTTCCTGCACCAGCGCGACGAGCGACGTATAGATGATTGCGACAATCGACAGCGCGAACACTAACGGCGCCAGCTCTTGGCTCGCCAAGGGGAACATCGGCAGTGAGAAACGCAGGAAGCCGTAGCCGCCCATCTTCAACAGGATGCCGGCCAGAATAACCGAGCCCGCCGTTGGTGCTTCGACGTGCGCATCGGGAAGCCACGTGTGCACCGGCCACATCGGCATCTTGACAGCGAACGAGGCGAAGAACGCCAGCCACAGCCACCATTGCATGTCAGCGGGGAACTTGGTTGTCAGCAGCGTTGGGATATCGCTCGTGCCCGCATGCCAGTACATCGCCATCATGGCGAGCAGCATCAGAACCGAGCCAAGAAGCGTGTAGAGGAAGAACTTGAAGCTCGCATAGACGCGCCGCTTGCCGCCCCACACGCCGATGATAAGGAACATCGGAATGAGGCCGCCTTCGAAGAACAGATAGAACAGCACGAGATCCAGCGCGCAGAACACGCCGAGCATCAGCGTTTCCAGCACCAGAAACGCGATCATGTATTCCTTGACGCGATCCTCGATGCTCTCCCAGCTCGCCAGGATGCAAAGCGGCATCAGGAACGTCGTCAGAATGACGAACAGCATCGAAATGCCGTCGACGCCCATCTTGTATTTAAGCGGGCCAAGCCAGGCGTATTCTTCAAGGAACTGAAATCCCGGATTGGTCTTGTCGAAATGCATCCAGATCAGCAGCGACACGAAGAACGTGATGAGCGTGGTCCAGAGCGCGATCCAGCGCGCGTTGCCTTTGGCGTCCGTGTTCAGGAACGCTATCGCAAGCGCGCCGGCGAGCGGCAGAAACGTCACGACGGAGAGAATATTGCTCATCGGCCCAGCCCCCCGCCGATCAATCCGCCGCCATACATCAGCCACGTCAGCAGCGCGGCGACGCCGATCAGCATCGCGAAGGCATAGTGATACATGTACCCGGTCTGCAGTTTCACGACGCGGCCCGTGACGTGGCCAACGCCCGCCGCCGTGCCGTCGATCGTCCGGTCGATCACGCCCCCGTCCCCGCCCTTCCAAAACAAGCGGCCAATGGCAAACGCCGGCTTCACGAACAGCCAGTCATAAAGTTCGTCGAAGTACCACTTGTTCAACAGGAACAGATAGAGCGGGCGGAATGTGCGTGCCGTTGCTTCGGGCAACCACGGCGCTTGGATGTAATAGACGTAAGCAATCACGAAGCCGGCCAGCATCGCGAGGAACGGCGCAAAACCGACCCATGACGGGATCTCATGCATCGCGTGCAGGATGTGATTCTGCTCGCCGCGGAAAAGCGATGCGCCCCAGAATTCTTTCTCGCCATGGCCGATGAAGTATGGCGCAAAGATCATGCCCGCCACAACCGCGCCAAGCGCCAAAACGCCGAGCGGAATCAGCATCGAGTTTGGACTTTCATGCGCGTGATCGTAGGTCTCGTGATCCGCGCGCGTGCGCCCATGGAACGTCATGAACATCAGCCGCCAGGAATAGAACGACGTCATCAACGCGGCGGCGACGAGCAGCCAGAAGGCATAATTCGACGGCGTGTGCGCCGCGTAAGCCGCTTCGATAATCGCATCCTTGGAGTGGAACCCGGCAAAGCCATAGAAGTGCGGAATGCCAACGCCCGTCAGCGCCAGCGTGCCGATCAGCATCGCGCCCCAGGTGAGCGGGATCTTGGATTTGAGCCCGCCCATGTTGCGCATATCCTGCTCATGATGCATCGCGTGAATGACCGAGCCCGCGCCTAAGAACAACAAGGCCTTGAAGAACGCGTGCGTGAAGAGGTGGAAAATGCCCGCGCCATAGGCGCCAAGTCCGCAGGCGACGAACATGTAACCGAGCTGCGAGCAGGTCGAATAGGCAATCACGCGCTTGATGTCGTTTTGCACGAGGCCGACGGTTGCCGCGAAGAACGCGGTGATCGCGCCAACGAACGTCACGACCTTCAAGGCTTCCGGCGCATACTCGAAAATAGGCGACAGCCTTGCGACCATGAACACGCCGGCCGTCACCATGGTCGCCGCGTGGATCAGCGCCGAGACGGGCGTCGGGCCTTCCATGGCGTCAGGCAGCCATGTGTGCAGCAGAAACTGCGCCGACTTTCCGCATCGCGCCCATGAACAGCAGCAGCGACAGCGTCGTCAGGATATCGACGTCGTATCCAGCGAAATTGAAGGTCTTGCCGGCGAACTCAGGGGCCGCTGCAAAGACGGCGTCCAAGTTGATCGACTTGAAAACGTAAAACAGCCCGAAGATGCCGAGCGCAAAGCCGAAGTCGCCGACCCGGTTGACGACAAACGCCTTGATCGCCGCGGCATTGGCTTCGGGCTTCTTGTACCAGAACCCGATCAACAGATACGAGGCGAGGCCGACGCCTTCCCAGCCGAAGAACATCTGCAAAAGGTTGTCGCTCGTCACCAGCGCGAGCATGGCGAACGTGAACAGCGAAAGATAGGCGAAGAAGCGCGGGCGGCTATCGTCCTCGTGCATGTAGCCGATCGAATAGAGATGCACGAGGGACGACACCGTCGTCACGACGACCAGCATCACCGCCGTCAGCGTATCGATCCGCAGCGACCAGGATGTATCGAGCTCCCCCGACGTCACCCAGCGCATGAGCTGGATCTTCTGAGTTGTATGGCTAAAGCCGACATCGAAGAACACGACCCACGACAGCACCGCCGCGATTCCAAGGAACAGCGTCGTCACGATTTCGCTCGGCCGATCGCCGATGAGCCGGCCAAAGAAACCAGCGATGAGCGCGCCGAGAAGCGGCAGGAAAACGATTGCGGTGTAGATCATGTGTTGTCCTGCAGGCAGTAGGCAGCAGGCAATCGGCAACAGCTCACGCGACAGCCCGAACCTCGCGACCAACCTACTGTTGCCTACTGCCGATTGCCTGCTGCCCACTCTATCCCTTCATCATATTGATATCATCGACCGCGATCGAGCCGCGGTTGCGATAGTATACGACAATAATCGCAAGCCCGATCGCGGCCTCAGCCGCCGCGACAGTCAGATATAAACAGCGCGAACACCTGGCCCACGAGATCGCCATTAAAATGCGAGAACGCCACCAAATTGATATTCACCGCAAGTAGCATGAGCTCGATCGACATCAGGATGACGATGACGTTCTTGCGGTTCAGGAAGATGCCAAAAATCCCAAGCGTGAACAGGCACGCAGCAACGGTCAGGTAATGGCCGATGGTGATGGTCATGCTCGCACTCGCTGCACTTCTCCTCCCCCCTTGTGGGGGAGGACGGGAGGGCGGAACTGCGTGACAGCCGTATGGTTCACAAAGCCAAGACTGCAATCCTGCGCGGATTCCCCCACGTCATGCCGAAGGCATGCTTCCAGCATGGCCCTCCCCACAACGGGGAGGGAGTCACTGCGCGCCAGCAGCGGAATTCTCATCACTTACCCCCACCCGCAAACAACGACGCGATGTATCCAATCGCCATCAGCACGATCATGCCGCCGATGATCCAATCGCGCATCGACCGCGCACTGCTCTGGCCCGCAGCCGCTCGCTGCTCGCGCTTTCGCTTTCTCGGCCGCGCGTCTGCGCGCTTCGTCGAGGGAGGTTACGCGCGGGTCCTGATGGCCGTTGGCTTTGGTCACTCTGCCGTCTCCTGATCGCGTACACGGGACGACACTCACATTCAGGTGTCATCCTAGGCCTCGTGCCTAGGATCCATTCATCCGCTTGTTTTGACCCAGGCGGCACGATGGATCCTGGGCACGAGGCCCAGGATGACACCGGAGATTCTGCCAACACATTCATCACTCCGCCGCCTCCTTGTGCTTCTTCGCGCGGAACATGACTGCCGCCGCTCGGCACCTTGACGATCTTCAAGCGCCGTCTTCGGTCCGCGCGCCACCTGCTCCGAAATCGACTGCCGCTTGACGCCTTCGCGGTGGCGCAGCGTCAAAACAATCGCGCCGATCATGGCGACGAGCAACACCATTCCGGCCGTCTGGAAGAAGTAGAAGTACTTCGTGTAGATGATCTGACCCAACGCTTCCGTGTTCGACAAGCCCGACGGCACCGCGGCAGCAGCGATCTTTCCAGGCGCAACCGTCAGCCCCTTGAACATGAACAGCGCGATCAAGCTCCGCCAGCACCACGCCGCCAACGAGCGCGCCAATCGGCGCGTTTTTGATGAAGCCGGCCTTCAATTCCGCGAAATCGACATCGAGCATCATGACGACGAACAGGAACAACACGGCAACTGCGCCGACGTAGACGACGATCAGCAGCATCGCCAGGAATTCGGCGTTGAGCAGCACGAACAACCCGGCCGCATTGAAGAATGTCAGGATCAAGAACAGCACGGCATGCACGGGGTTCTTGGCAAACACCACCATCGCGCCCGAAGCAATCGCGAGCACGCTGAACAGATAGAAGAAAAATGCCGTGGCCATTAACCGCCCCCTCCCCGGCGCGACCGCAGGATTACCGTAGTCGCGCCGCTGCCTAAGCTTCCGCCGCCATCCCCTCTCCCCTTGGAGGTTAGGGTGGGGGGCGGTCTGCATTTTCAAACCACATCCCTACCTATACTTCGCATCCAAGCTGATGTTCTTCGCGATCTCGCGTTCCCAGCGGTCGCCGTTAGCTAACAGCCGGTCCTTGTCGTAGAAAAGTTCTTCGCGCGTTTCGGTCGCGAATTCGAAATTCGGCCCTTCGACGATGGCGTCCACCGGGCACGCCTCCTGACATAACCCACAATAGATGCATTTGGTCATGTCAATATCGTAACGTGTGGTGCGCCGCGTGCCGTCGTTACGGCGCGGACCTGCTTCAATCGTGATCGCCTGCGCCGGGCAGATCGCTTCGCACAGCTTGCAGGCGATGCAACGCTCTTCGCCATTGGGATACCGGCGCAGCGCGTGTTCGCCACGGAAGCGCGGAGAAAGCGGCCCCTTCTCATACGGATAGTTCAGCGTCTTCTTCGGCGCAAAGAAATAGCGCATCGACAGGAAGAACGCCGAGACGAACTCCGTGAGGAACAGCGATTTGATGCCGCGTGCGATGTTCATGCGCTTCTCATCCTCACTCGAACACGAAGGCGCCGATCAGGTAGCCGAAGACCGGAAGGGTCACCAGCTCGATCAATCGCAACCGTATTCAACAGCGTCTTGGTCTCCGCCTTATCGACGCGCGTACCCAGCTTGCGCAACGTGCCGTAACTCACGCCGCCGAGCAGAAGACCAACCACCAAACCGATCAACGATGGGCTCATGGCGCCGTCCCCGTGAAATGCAGCCAGCTCGCAGTCAGCAACAACCATCAGCAGCGACAACGGCAGGAACACTTTCCAGCCCAGCCGCATGAGCTGGTCATACCGGTAGCGCGGCACGAACGCCTTCACCATGGCGAACATGAAGAACACGAACACGCATTTTCCGATAAACCAGAATATCCCCGGCACCCAGTTCAGTGGCGCGACATCGAGCGGCGGCAGCCAGCCGCCCAGAAACAATATCGTCGTCATCGCGCACATCGTGGTGATCGCGACGTATTCGCCCAGCATATACAGCAGATATGGCGTCGAAGCGTACTCGACCATGAAGCCTGCGACGAGTTCCGATTCCGCTTCGGGCAGATCGAACGGCGGCCGGTTTGTTTCTGCGAGTGCCGAAATAAAGAACACGACGAACATCGGGAACAAGGCGAGCCAATGCCAATCCAAGAGCGAGGGCGTCAGGCCAAACCCGGTCCCTATCCCTGCTTTCTGCGCATTCACAATCGCCGTCAGATTGAGCGATCCAACGCACAGCAGCACGCAAATAATGACGAAGCCTATCGACACCTCATACGAAACCATCTGCGCAGCGGACCTCAACGCGCCCATGAACGGATACTTCGAGTTCGAGGCCCACCCGCCCATGATGACGCCGTAAACGCCAAGCGAGGAGATTGCGAGGATGTAGAGAACACCGACGTTGAGATCGGAGATCACCCACTTACCCCAGGAGTTTTCATTGACCGGGATCACGGCCCAGGTCGCCAAAGCAAACGTCGCCGTCGCCAAGGGCGCAAGCAGAAACACGATCTTGTCGGAGCCCGCCGGAATCAACAGGTTCCTTGAAAACGAACTTCAGCAAGTCCGCGAACGATTGCAGCAAGCCGAAGGGACCAACCACGTTCGGGCCGCGTCTCAGCTGCACCGCCGCCCACACCTTGCGATCCATCAGCAGCAAAAATGCGATGATCACGAGCAGCGAGACCAGCAGCAGCAGCGACAGCCCGGCAAGCGTCAGTATGTTCCAGCCATAGTCGTTCATGAATGTCGAGAGACTTTCGAGCATCGTGGGCTACTCCGCCGCCTCCCGTTTCGCACGCGGCATTCGCCCGAAGCGCGCTCAAACCCGCCATCACGGCAGACGCGCGCGCAATCGGGTTCGTCATGTAGAAATCTGAAATCGCATTGACGAATGGCTCCGGCCCAAACCCGCCTTTAAGACCCGCCAGCGTGCTAAGCCCAGAGATCGCGCGTGCTTCAACCGAATCGAGCGCTGCAAGCTGCGGCGCAGCCTTGTACATCTCGGCGCGCAAGGCGCTCAAATTGTCATAGGGCAATGTCTGCCCAACCAACGCCGACAACGCGCGGATAATGGTCCAATCTTCTTTGGCATCGCCCGGCGCAAAAGCCGCCTTCACAGTCTGTTGCGCGCGACCTTCCGTATTTACATAGGTCACGCTCTTTTCCGTGTAGGCCGCGCCCGGCAGAATGACGTCCGCGCGCATCGCGCCCGCGTCGCCGTGGCTGCCCTGATAGATCGTGAACGCGCCGCCCAAGCGGCCAAGCTCAATCTCGTCCGCGCCAAGGAGATAGACAACGTCCATATCGGCTTTCAACATGCCGTCGATGTCGCGCCCGCCTTGTCCCGGCACAAAGCCGAGATCGAGCCCCGCGACGCGCGCCGCAGCCGTGTGCAGCACGTTGAAGCCATTCCAGTTAGCAGGCTTTCCATTGCACGCCGCTGTCGCGATGCGAGCCGCAGCCGCGAGAACAGCCAAGCCGTCCGCGCGCGCAAACGCGCCCTCGCCCACAATGACCATGGGATGCAGCGCGGTCCCAAGCGCCGCGGCAAACGGGTGGCTGATGCTGGGCGACGTCGGTCAAGTGTTCTGGCGTCGTGCCGAGATGTTCATATGGATACGTGAGATCAACCTTTGGTCCGACGAGCCCAACTTTCAAGCCGCCGCGCCGCCAGCGCTTGCGGATACGCGCATTTAAAACCGGCGCTTCAAGTCTTGGATTCGAACCGATGATCAGGATCGCGTCCGCCTGCTCGATGCCTTCGATTGTTGTATTGAAAAGATAGCTGGCGCGCCCGAGCTTCGGATCGAGCTTGTCGCCCGCTTGCCGGCAATCGAGATTGGCACTGCCGAGGCGCGTGAAGAGATCCTTCAACGCGAACATCTCTTCCGCGCCAGCGAGATCGCCGGCAATGGCACCGATTTTCTCAGGCTTTGCGGATTTCAATTTCTGCGCGACGAGTGCCAGGCTTCGTCCCAGCTCGCGGGCTCTAATCTGCCGTTCTTGCGAATATACGGCTGATCCAGCCGCTGCGTCTTCAACCCGTCCGCGACGTGGCGCGTCTTGTCCGAAATCCATTCCTCATTCACGGCATCGTTGTTGCGCGGCAGAATGCGCATCACGCGCGGACCCGCGCGTATCGACTGTGAATCGCCGAACCAACCGCGTCCATCGCGTCAATCGATTCCGTCGTCGTCATCTCCCACGGCCGCGCGCTAAACGCCCACGGCCTGTGCGTCAGCGCGCCGACGGGGCAAAGATCGACGACGTTGGCGCTCATCTCCGACATGATGCCGTTTTCGAGATACGTCGTGATCTCGGCATCCTCGCCGCGCGAAATGAGGCCCAGCTCCTCGACGCCCGCCACTTCCGTCATGAAGCGCACGCAGCGCGTGCAGTGAATGCAGCGCGTCATCACCGTCTTGATAAGCGGCCCGATGTTCTTCTCTTCAACCGCGCGCTTGTTTTCCTGATAGCGCGAGCCGCCCATACCAAACGCCATCGCCTGATCTTGCAGATCGCATTCGCCGCCCTGGTCGCAAATCGGGCAATCGAGCGGATGATTGATGAGCAGGAATTCCATCACGCCTTCGCGCGCTTTTTTGACGAGCGGGCTTTTGGTCGAGACGACCTTGGGAGACCCGTCCTTGTTCGGCGGCAGATCGGCGACGCCCATGGCGCACGACGCGATGGGCTTTGGCGAACCTTGAACATCGACGAGACACATGCGGCAGTTGCCCGCGATCGACAAGCGCTCGTGATAGCAAAAGCGCGGGATCTCGGCGCCGGCCTGCTCGCACGCCTGCATCAAGGTCAAGTGGTCTTCGACCTCGATTTCCTTGCCATCGACGATGAGTTTTTTGGTCATGCGTGACGCACTCCGGCTTCACCTCTCCCCTTGGGGAGAGGTCGGCGCGCCCAATGATCTTCATTGCACGGCATTGAACCCAATTCCGCGCCGGGTGAGGGGGCGGGCTGTTGATGCGAATGATGGTGGTGAAGGCAAGAGCCCAACCCCTCACCCCAACCCTCTCCCCAAGGGGAGAGGGGGATCGCGCGGCCATCGACGATGAGTTTTTTGGTCATGACCTACTCCGCCGCCTCTCTTCGATGCTTCTTTTGATACTGATCGATCCTGGCTTCAATCACCGGCCGGAAATTCTTGATCAAGCCCTGCACCGGCCACGCCGCGGCATCACCCAGCGCGCAGATCGTGTGACCTTCGACTTGCTTGGTCACTTCAAACAGCAAATCAATCTCGCGCTTTTCGGCTTCACCGCGTTCCATGCGCTCGAGCACGCGCCACATCCAGCCCGTGCCTTCGCGGCACGGTGTGCACTGGCCGCAGCTCTCATGCTTGTAAAAATAAGCAATGCGCCGGATCGCGGCGATGATATCGGTCGACTTGTCCATGACGATGACGGCCGCAGTGCCGAGCCCGGATCCTAGCTTGCCGAGCGCATCGAAATCCATCGTCACGTCGGTCGCTTGTTCGGCTGTAATACAGCGGACCGACGACCCGCCCGGAATGACGGCCAAGAGATTGTCCCATCCGCCCGTCACGCCGCCGCAGTGCTTCTCGATAAGCTCGCGCATCGGAATGCCCATCTCTTCTTCGACGACGCAAGGGTGTTCAACGTGCCCTGAAATTTGAAAAAGCTTCGTGCCAGTGTTATTGGGCAAGCCCAATTCCGCAAACCACGTCGCCCCGCGCCGGAGAATTTCACCAGTCACCGCGATACTCTCGACGTTGTTGATCGTCGTCGGAGCGCCCCACAAACCAACGTTCGCGGGAAACGGCGGCTTCAAGCGCGGTTGCCCCTTCTTGCCTTCCAAGCTCTCAAGCAACGCGGTTTCTTCGCCGCAGATGTAGGCGCCCGCGCCATGGTGGACATAGATGTCGAGATCCCAGCCGTGCACGTTGCCTTTGCCGATGAGCCGCGCGTCATAAGCTTCGTCGATCGCGCGCTGCAAAGCTTCGCGCTCGCGGATGAATTCGCCGCGCACGTAGATGTAGCAAACATGCGCGCGCATCGCGAACGCAGCGAGCAGCGCGCCTTCAACCAGCAAATGCGGATCGTGGCGCAGTATTTCGCGGTCCTTGCACGAGCCGGGCTCGCTTTCGTCCGCATTGATGACGAGATAGCTCGGGCGGGGATCATTCTTCGGCATGAACGACCATTTGAGACCGGTCGGAAATCCCGCGCCGCCGCGTCCGCGAAGACCTGAAGCCTTCACCTCGTTGATGATGTAGTCGTGGCCCTTGTCGATGAAGAATTTCGTGCCATCCCACGCGCCGCGCGAAATAGCACCCTTCAGCCCCGCGTCGTGGAAGCCGTAGAGATTTCTGAAAATCCGGTCGCGATCATGCAGCATTAGTGGAGGTTCCTTTTCGCCAGAAGCGTCGAGGCAAACACTCCCTTCCCCCTTGCGGGGAGGGGTTGGGGGTGGGGTTACGCTGCAAGCGTGATGATGCGATCCGGCGAAACTGTTGCCCGGACAAGATTGAAAAATGCGATGCGAGCCACAGGCCGTCCGCCTGGCTCCCCACCCCACCCCTAACCCCTCCCCTGAGGGGAGGGGAATAACGAAAAATCCGGTCGCGGTCATGGAGCATGCAAATTTCTCTTTGTCCATACGTTGGCGCAGCCATATGACACGAGACACAGCAGCGCCGCTAATCCCAGAACCAGTGATGCGAACATCCAAGGGGATAGAGCTCCCTTCGTATAGTGTGCTAACACATGTTGAAACGACAATACGACGCGCGCACTAACAACACCCAAAATGACGAATGCAACCAATGCCCATCTGAGCGATTTGCGCTTGTCTGGTACAGCATCCCAATCTTGGAATTTCCGTGCAGACTGCAATCTATGAAACACTCCAAAAACAAAAGCCAGAAAACCAACTAGATAATTTGATGAGAAAATTCCGGAGTACAGTCTTTCCGCCAGCAACCATGCGGCGCCCCCAGCAGAAAATGCCCAAAACAGCGCCCACTTAATTTCGTTTGCCATTTCGGCCGGCATTTTGCCTATCGACTGCCGACTAGGTTGTGGCGAGCCAATCGTCATCTTTGTCATGCTCCAGCAATCCCAATGCAAACGTAGGTTGGGTTAGCGCGGCCCATATGCTGCGCTTCCTTCATCCGGTATTCGATCCGCGCGTAACCCAACTGCTCTGTCCCATTTCGATCTAGTAGTCCGTTGGGTTACGGCGGCAATTGCAGAGCCGCCTAACCCAACCTACTTCTTCGAAGCTTCGAGTGCCGCGATGGCAAAGCCGGCAAAGAGCGCGATGAGCCCGAGAACGCCGATCCACTTCGCGCCGCCCATGGCCCAGGCAACGAGCGCCGGCGGCGGCAAGCGCCGTCAACGCCCAATACTGCAATAATCCCATATTGCCTTCGGGCCAGATCGCTTCGACGAGCGCGGTCAAACCGAGAATGCCGATCATGCCGGCAAACCACGCGTCTGTCGGCGATAGTTGACCCGCCAAAAACCGCGTTATCGCGTGATACATGAGAAACGCCGCCACAGCCGCAATGATGAGACGCATTGCGCGCACCCACGGCGCACTCGAAATCGTCTGTTTGATCTTCGACGGCTGTTTGGTTTCGTCCATCGCCATCATCCTTCCAGGCTTTGCATTGATGCGCCTTCAACCACCTGCCCGCTCATGACGTCGAGCGCCACGCGATGCGATTTGACCGCGATATCCCTATCGGTAAACGTGTAACCCGTGAATCGGACCACCTCATCGGATATTTCCACGATTTCGAGCTCATCGAGAACAAGTGGACCGGATTTCCAAGCAAAGCCTTGCGGGCCATAGGCAACGGCGCGTTGGTGATCGTGAAAAACAATCCGCGATTGCGACGGCGTCCAGCGCGCGTCGAGCACCGGCCAGACGCCGGCTTCCTCGCACACGTCTGGCTCGTCATAACTCATCAATAAGCCGTTAGCGTAGAAATGCAGGTTATCCGGCATTTCAATGGGGCCCGAAAACTGCGTGCCATCGTTTGCCGCGCTCGCAATCATGCAGAGCCGCGTCGTGCCGTCCGTGTCGAGCACGCTGAGCAACAGGCCATCGCGACCGCCACGCGTCGTCGCACCCGGATAAAACCAAACCGGACCGCCGTTCGGGGGAAGTTCCAGTTCAATTGCCAGCCGTGTCAGCTCTCGCTCCATGCCTATTTGCCCTTCGGCCGTTCCCCAACGTCGCTGCCGGGTCGCCAGCCGCTCGCCAATTTCGTGCACTGTTCAATCCATTTGTCGCGCTCGATGAGTCCTTTAAAACCCGGCACTTCGTTTTCGAACCAGGCGACGTGTGCGCTCGTCCACTTGGCAATCTGATCGAAATGCCAAATGCCCATCTTATTCATTTTGTCCGCGAGCTTTTCCGCGACGCCCCAGATGAGACCCAGATCGTCGCCTTTGCCGTCTCTTGGGCTCGTGAGCAATTCTGGTTTCGCGATGCCTGCATTTGGAGCCGGCAAGGGCGTGGCAAGAGGCGCGCGGGAGACCGAGCCTACTTTCATTTTTTGAATTTCATCAACCGAGAGCGCCTTGCCACTACTGCGATCATTCAAATCCTTGACAAGCCCGGCATTGGCCATCGCCGCGAGTGCGCCAGTACTTATGGCCGGTGCTGCCGGTTTTATCTCTACCGCCGCTGGTTCGATTGCTTTTAATGCTGCCGTTGGCGCCGCATGGGCCGCAGCCTCGTCAAACCGCTTCTTCCAGGCGCCGATGGCGGAGCCGTCATAAAGCGCCGGATCATTGAGCGTTGTCGGACCACCAGCTGGACACGAGGCCTTGCGCCCAATCTGCGAACCGGGTTCCGGCGTTTTGCCTTTGGCAAAATCATCGAGCAGCGCTTCCAGCGACCCGGCGGTCAAATCCTCGTACGTGTCCTTGCCGATCTGCACGAGCGGCGCGTTAGCGCATGAGCCCAGGCACTCGACTTCTTCCCACGAGAATTTTCCATCCGCTGTGACGTGATGTTGTTCGGCCGTGATGCGCTTCTTGCACACATCGACCAGCGCGCCTGCTCCACCCAGCATGCACGGCGTCGTCCCGCATACCTGCACGTGCGCGACTGTGCCGACCGGCGACAACTGAAACATCGTGTAGAACGTCGCAATCTCGAGACCGCGGATGTAGGCCATGCCGAGCATGTCGCAAACGGCTCGGATCGCCGGTTCCGGCAGCCATCCATTTGATTGCTCCTGCGCGCGCCAGAGCAGAGGAATGATTGCAGAGGCCTGCTTCCCTTCCGGGAATTTGGCAATTTGTGCCTTGGCCCAGGCCATGTTTTCCGCGCTGAATGCGAAGTGCGCGGGCTGCTCAGGGTTAAGACGGCGAACGGCCATTTTCGGCTCCTCAACTAACCGGCAAACGAGTCGGTTTCTGAGCCCATCATAACCCACCGCAGCGTGGCGGGGATGACCCGCTCACAGGGTTAAATCCCACTTTCCAGTACGTGGATCGGCAGAGCCGCGCAAGCCTTTGACTTACCTCCAAAAGTCCAGCACCCCCAAGGTTTGCGACCTAAGGGGTGCGACGAAAAGAATTGCAAAATGGATGTTTTCGCGGGAGGCCGTTAGGGCTGTCCGGGGGTTGTTTGCCCGGGAGCCGGCAATTCCTTGACACGTTCATCAATAATTCCGCGCCGGCGCAGGGTCTCGGTCGGCTGTTCGGTCGCCCATTTGCGCTCGGAATAGCCAAGCGGCACCGAAAGCCAGCCAAGCAGCAGCAGGAATGTGACAACGGGTACGATAAACATTCCAAGTTGCGATCCGACCCTCAAGAACCCGGTCCAGATCACCGCCAGAAGCAATCCGAAGGCGATGATGTACCAACCGCCGTCATCGACGCCGCGCGCGGTTGCGAACAACAATCCGGCAGCAAGGCCCGCAATACCGATCAAAACCGGAATGACTGGCAGATCCGCCTGCAGAGCGCCCATGGGCCAGCCGTTCGACTTGGCAAACAGCCGGTAGGTGGAGAGGCTAAGGCCAAAGCCGAACGAGGCGACGGCAAGCAGAAAGAGGTTGTCCATCATGAAGTTTCAGTCTCCGGGCGCTACTAGGCGAACGATTCGGGCCTCCCGGTTCGTTCCGTGTGACCCCATGAATATCAATGCTTTGTGGCGGAGGCTAGCCATTTGACGGACGAAGTTAAGCCCCCCAGCTCGGCCATCGCGATCCGGATCGCCGCAACGTCACGCTCAGAAAGCTTTGACCAAGGGAGCATTGGGCGTTGCGGAGGCCGGGGATTACCCCACCCGCCTCGGGCGCTAGGCCCGTGCCACGGGTCTGCAATCGCCTTCCCGCGCACCACGGAACCATACCACTTTCAACCCAAAGCGGCCCAAGCCCCCGCCAACTTTGGTAAGCATTTGTTTACCAACCCCAGGTCTCTATAGCGGCCTTAGTAAGTGGTCAGGAGTTTCCTATGTTGCGTCTTTCGCGTTTCCAGCGCTCGTTTGGTACGATTGCCATTCTGAGCCTCACGCTTCTCAGCGCTTGCGCCAAGGAAAACGCCTCTCTCCCCGAAAGCCGCCTTGGCGCCACGGATCGCGACGGCGGCGATTATGGACGCGTACGGGCGCAACGGCGGCAAATGGGCCAACGCGCGCGGCACACCCGGCAGCGCCCAGCACTTTTCCTCCGCCGTTGGCGACATCGTCTACTTCTCGTCCGATAGCTCGGATCTGACGCCCGAAGCGCAGCAGACCTTGGCCCAGCAGGCACAGTGGCTGCAGCAGTATCCGCAGAACACGATCACGGTTGAAGGCCATGCGGACGAACGCGGCACGCGCGAATACAACATCGCGCTTGGTGCACGGCGCGCGACGGCGTGAAAAACTATCTCGCCCAGAATGGCGTCAAGCGGCGCGCATGCGCACGCTCTCCTATGGCAAGGAACGCCCGGTTGCGACCTGTGACGACATCTCGTGCTGGTCCAAAAACCGCCGCGCGCAGACGATGCTGAATGGCGTTGCGGTTAGTCAGCGGTAAGGTCCATCCTAGCCTGCCGGAATATGATGCGGACGCACTAAAGTCGTGCGTCCGCTTTCGTTTTCGCTAAGCTGTGCCCGATTCTTCGATCACCCGAAGCCGGGAGAAGCCGCCATGGCCGCCAACACAGCCCGCCTCAACACCGTCATCGCCGCGCTAGAAAAGTTCGGGAGCATGTTGAAAAATTGAGCGAGACCGACGAGGTCGATATCACCACTTACAATCGCTGGATCGGCATGCTCGATGGCGTCGTCGAAGGAAGTTGGAAAAACCTGATGCTTGAGGGCGACGTCATTCCGGCGTCTGAAATGCTCATGCACACGGACGCGGCCATCGCCTTTCTTGAAGGCTGCAGGGAAGCCTGAGCGGCACACCACCCAGTCCGCCAAGAATATGCCGCCTTACGCCTTCTTTACAAACTCGCTTTTGAGCTGCATCGGACCGACGCCGTCGATTTTGCAATCGATGTCGTGGCCGCCCGTGCCGTCGATCAAGCGGATACCGCGCACCTTGGTGCCGATCTTCACCACCGAAGACGAACCCTTGATCTTCAGGTCCTTGATGACGGTGACGCTGTCACCATCGGCGAGCACGTTGCCGACCGCATCCTTGACGACGCGCGGGCCGTCATCGTCATCTGAAGTCGCAGTCGCCTCGCCCGACCACTCGTGTGCGCACTCAGGGCAAACGAAC
>CAVUIN010000017.1:0-79362 GCA_963741545.1 uncultured Alphaproteobacteria bacterium | reverse complement strand
GGCACGGAGCAGCGCGTGAATAAAAGTGAAGAAGTCTGGCGTCAACTTGCTACCGTCGTCGATCCGGAACTCGACAAATCCGTTACTGAAATGAACTTCATCTCGCGTGTCGATGTGGACGCAGGCGATTGCGCTCACGTCGATTTTCGTTTGCCGACCTATTGGTGCGCGGCGAACTTTGGATTCCTCATGGCCGACGATATGCGCACGGCGCTCCGCGCATTGCCATGGGTCAAGGACACCAACATAGTGCTTGGCGAACATATGTATGCCGATCAGATCAATCACGGCGTTGCCAATGGGCTCTCGTTCCAGCAGACGTTTGCGGACGAGGCGAACGGAAATCTCGACGAGGTGCGGCGCACGTTCCTGGTCAAGGCGTTTCAGCGCCGGCAAGAAGCGCTCATCAAGCACATGATGAGCAATGGTGCCTCACCTGAGGACATTACCATCCTCACAATGGGCGCTCTCGAAACACACAAAGCCGCCGCAGATGAAGAAGGTCAAAAACTCGTCGTGCGCTATCAGGAGCGGCGCGCAGTGATAGGGCCATATACGAATGCGTCACCTGCGTTTGTCTCAACCGAGGGTCAGCCTTTGGAAGCCGGCAGTTTGCCTGGCTATATGTCGGCGCTCAGACGCATCCGCGCCAACGCCGAATTCAACGGTGCGTTGTGCCGCGGATTACTCGAAGCCCGCTTTGACACCACGACACCGCTGACAAAAAAGAACGGCCACGTGTGCTATCCGCGCCCCGTGGCTGTGCAATAATAAAAATCAGCATAACAACACCAAGAAACGGAAAGTACCTGACATGCCCAAAATGATAATTCATGACGAAGCCGCGCGCGAAGCACTTGGCCGCGGCGTCGCGAAACTCGCCCGCGCAGTCGGCGGCACGCTTGGGCCCCGCGGCATGAACGCCATCATGGACCGGCCGACCGGTTCGCCCATGGTCTCGCGCGACGGCGTCAGTATCGCGGAAGAGATCGAACTCGAGTGTCCGTTTGAGAATATGGGCGCGCAGATCCTCCGGGAAGTCGCACGTCAAACAAACGAAGTCGCAGGCGACGGCACGACCACTGCAACCGTACTCGCGGATGCGCTTGTGCAGGATGGGCTCAGATGTTTAGCCAAAGGCGCCAATCCGGTCGAACTCGTCAACGGCATGGAGCTCGCCGTCGCTGAGACAATTGAATATCTCAAGAAATCAGCGCGCCCGCTTCAGGGCAGTGCCGGCCGGCTGGCCATCGCCAGCATAGCGGCGAACGACCCCGTGCTTGGTGCCATGGTGGCCGAAGCCTTCGATAGGGCAGGCCCGCAAGGCATCGTCGACGTGCAATACGGCATCAGTGTTGAAACCATCCTCGACGTTGTCGAAGGCATGTCGTTCGATCGAGGTTACCTGTCGCACCACATGGTGACAGACGTCGAAAACATGCACGTCGTCTTGGACAATCCGCAAATTCTGCTGACGGATCTCAAGATCCAAACGCCGGATCAATTGGCGGCGGTCTACAAGCTCACGGAAAAGAGCGGCCGGCCCTTGCTCATCCTGGCCGAAGAACTATCGCCCGCATGCATTGTCGATCTTCTGACCCGGCGCGAAAAGTATAAGCAGCTTATCGCCTCCGTCTATCCGCCGGACTATGGCCATTGGCGCAAAGCCATGATGGACGACATAGCCATCATGACGGGCGGTAAGGTCATTGCGCGCGATCTCGGCGGCAAGTTGGAAGATGTGCAACTCAGCGATCTCGGTGGCGCCGACCAGATTCGAATCTCATCCGACGCAACGGTCATCACCAAGGGCCACGGCAAACCGGACAAGATCACGGCACGGCGCGAACAAGTGCAAACCCAATACGCGGCAGCGCCAGAAAACGTCGAACGCGATAAATTTGCCGAACGCATGGCCAAGCTTTCTGGCGGAAAAGCCATCATATTGGCGGGTGGCGCAACTCCGGTTGAACAGCGCCGCCGCGCGCAGCTCATCGAAGATTCGATTAATGCGACGCGGGCGGCAATAGAAGAAGGTGTCGTGCCGGGCGGCGGCGTTGCCTTGCTCAGGGCTGCACCCGCACTCGACAAGCTGATCAAGAGCCTCGAAGACAGCACGCGCCAGGGCGCAAAGCTGGTGCAGCATGCCCTGACACGCCCGTTGGCCAAGATTGCTGCCAACAGAGGTTTGGACGGCGAAAAGCAGGTTGAGAAAATTTCCAAGGCCAAAAACGGCGTTGGTCTCGATGCCCGCACCGGCAAGGAAGTCGATCTCATTGAAGCCGGCGTCATCGATCCGGTCAAAGTCACCTATTCAGCACTGCGCAACGCGGCGTCTGTCGCCGGGCTGATCTTAACCACGCAGACGCTGGTGGCGAAGAAGCCGGATGACTATGACCCAACCGCCGGACCCGCACTCGGCGGTGGGGCGGAGCGCCTCGGTCTCGACTGATCCGGACTGCGAATTTATTAAGCATTCGAGGGTGGGCCGCCATTCGGGTCAGGCTACCTGTATGCAAATTTTCTTACGCGTTGCCCATCTCAGTTCAATGTGCACATTTAGCCCTCAGGGCACGAACGCCGGGATGGACACCTGAATGTCAAAGAAAATACAACGCATCCTTGTCGCCAACCGTTCAGAGATCGCCATCCGCGTGTTTCGCGCGGCGACCGAACTCGGCATTCGCACGGTTGCGATCTATGCCGAGCAAGACCGCCTTTCGTTGCACCGCTTCAAAGCAGACGAAGCATTCATTGTCGGCAAGGGCAAGGGGCCGCTCGAAGCGTATTTGTCGATCGACGAAGTTCTGCGTGTTGCCAAAGATCCAAAGCCGATGCGATCCATCCGGGTTATGGGTTTCTGTCGGAGAGCCCCGAATTCGCCGACGCCTGCAAGAAGGCCGGCATCATTTTCATTGGCCCGACGCCGGACACCATGCGCACACTCGGCAACAAGGTCGACGCGCGCAATCTCGCGGTCTCGTGCGGCGCGCCCGTCATGCCGGCCAGCCCGCCCTTGCCCGACGACCCTGGGCAAATAAAAAAGCTAGCCGCCGCAGTCGGTTACCCGGTTATGCTCAAGGCCTCGTGGGGCGGCGGCGGGCGCGGCATGCGCGTCATTGAGCGCGAAAGCGAGTTGCTCAATTCCGTCATGATCGGCCGGCGCGAAGCCAAAGCCGCGTTCGGCAAAGACGAAGTCTATCTCGAAAAACTCATTCGCAACGCGCGCCACGTCGAGGTGCAAATTCTAGGTGATCAGGCCGGCACAATCGTTCACTTGTTCGAGCGCGATTGCTCCATTCAACGGCGCAATCAAAAGCTGGTCGAGCGCGCGCCCGCTCCTTATCTCGACGACAAAGCACGCCACGGCCTCTGCGAAGCGGCGATGAAAATAGGACGCGCGACAAATTATGTCGGCGCCGGCACGGTCGAATTCCTCATGGATAACGACACGAAGGCCTTCTACTTCATCGAGGTCAACCCGCGCATACAAGTCGAGCACACGGTGACCGAGGTCGTCACCGGTCTCGATATCGTCAAAGCGCAAATCAAAATCTTGGAAGGCGGCAGGATCGGCGCAAAAGGATCGGACGGTCATTGGCAGACTGGTATCCCAGGGCAAGACGCGATCCGCCTCAACGGTCACGCCATCCAATGCCGCATCACGACTGAAAACCCGGAAAACAATTTCATTCCCGACTTCGGCCGTATCAGCGCTTATCGCGGCGCCATGGGCTTCGGCATCCGCATCGACGGCGGCACGGCGTTCTCCGGCGCCGTGGTGACCCGCTATTACGATCCGCTTCTTGAAAAGCTCACCGCCTGGGCGCCGACGCCCGACGAAGTCATCGACCGCATGAACCGCGCGTTGACCGAATACCGCATCCGCGGCGTCGCCACTAATCTAGCCTTCCTGCACAATGTCGTTTCGCACCCGCGTTTCCGCGCCAACGACTACACCACGCGCTTCATCGACGAAACGCCGGCGCTGTTTGATTTTCCCAAGCGCCAGGACCGCGCGTCGAAACTTCTCACCTGGATTGCCGACGTCACTGTCAACGGCCACCCCGAAACCAAGGATCGCGTTAAACCGGCCGCTAGTCTCCGCGCGCACGACGCGCCCGCGTTCGAAGCAGCACCCGCGCCCGGTACGCGCCAGATCCTCGAGACGAAAGGCCCGGCCGGATTTTCCAAATGGATGGCGGCGCAGGACCGCATTCTCATCACTGACACGACCATGCGCGACGCGCATCAGTCGCTGCTGGCAACCCGTATGCGCACGCGCGACGTCGCGGCGGTTGCCGATAGCTATGCCCGCGGGCTTCCGCAACTCTTGTCGCTTGAGTGCTGGGGCGGCGCGACATTTGATGTCGCCATGCGCTTTCTGCGCGAAGACCCTTGGGAACGCCTCGCACTCGTCCACGAGAAACTTCCCAATATTCTGACGCAAATGCTGCTGCGCGGCTCGAACGGCGTCGGCTACACCAATTACCCCGACAACGTCGTGCGCTACTTCGTCAAGCAAGCCGCTGCGTCGGGTATGGATCTGTTCCGCATTTTCGATTGCTTCAATTGGGTCGAAAACATGCGCGTTTCCATTGACGCCGTGTGCGAAAGCGGCAAGCTCGCGGAAGGGGCGATATGCTACACTGGCGACATCCTTGACCCGGACCGGGCGAAATACTCGCTGCGATATTACATCGATCTCGCCAAGGAATTAGAGAAAGCTGGAGTTCATATTCTCGGTATCAAGGATATGGCCGGGCTATTGAAGCCAGCCGCCGCGCGCGTTCTGGTTAAAGCCTTGAAAGAAGAAACCAGTCTCCCCGTGCACCTCCACACGCACGACACGACGGGAATTTCCGCAGCAACAATCCTCGCGGCCGTCGATGCCGGTATTGACGCAATCGACGCCGCCATGGATTCGATGAGCGGCGGCACATCACAGCCCTGCCTTGGCTCCATCGTCGAAGCGCTCGCCCGCTCAAAGCGCGATTCTGGTCTCGACCCGCGCGCCATCCGCCGCATCAACACCTATTGGGAGGGCGTGCGTGCGCACTATGCGGCGTTCGAAAGCGGGCAAACATCGGGTGCGTCCGAAGTCTACTTGCACGAAATGCCGGGCGGACAGTTCACCAACTTGAAGGAACAAGCGCGCTCGCTTGGGTTCAACTCGCGCTGGAGCGAAGTCGCCGAAGCCTACCGCGCCGCCAACGACATGTTCGGTGACATCATCAAGGTGACGCCGTCCTCAAAAGTCGTCGGCGACATGGCGTTGATGATGGTGGCGCAAGATTTCACAGCCGCCGAAGTGTTGGACCCCAGCGTCGATGTCAATTTCCCGACGTCCGTGATCGAGATGCTGCGCGGCGATTTGGGCCAGCCCCCCGGCGGGTGGCCCGAGGGCCTTCTAAAAAAAGCATTAAAGGGCGAAAAGCCTATTCAAGTGCGGCCGGGCGCGCTGCTCGCGGAAACCGATCTTGCGGCCGAACGCGCGGAAGCCGAAACCAAATGCGGCCGCCCTCTCGATGACGACGAATTCGCCGCGTACCTCATGTACCCGAAAGTGTTCACCGAGTTCGCGGCAGTCAACGCCAAGTACGGCCCCATCTCTGCGCTTCCGACGCCGGTGTTCTTCTACGGCATGAAGCCGGGGAGCGAACTCACAATCGAAATCGAGCGTGGCAAGGCCATCGTCGTGCAATTGACAGCCGTTGGCGATACGCGCGCGGACGGCCAAGTCGAAGTCTTCTTCGAATTGAACGGCCAGCCGCGCGTCATCAAGGTGCCGGACCGTTCGGCCGCCGCCTCAACGGAAACGCGCCGCGTGGCCGAAGACGGAAACGAGGATCACGTGCCCGCTCCCATGCCGGGCGCCGTCTCGTCGATCGCCGTCGAAGTTGGGCAAACTGTCAGTGCCGGCGACGTGCTGCTCACCATTGAGGCCATGAAAATGGAGACCACCATTCATGCGCAACGCGACGGCAAGGTTTCGGAAATTCTCGTCGCCGTCGGCAATCAGATCAGCGCCAAGGACCTGATGATGGTAGTGAAGGGAGCCGCAAAGGCTTGAAGCACCTTTCAATTGTTTTTGCGTCTTGCTAGCCTGCTTTTGAGTGGAACCCGAGACCTTCGGCGGATTTTTATCGCGGTGCGTCTCGCATAATGTCCGCATGAACAAAATAGTCCGGCGAGAAGCCGGCAATTCTAAAGTTTGGGGAGCAATCAAAATGACGTCGTCGCAAGTGACATGGCCGAAAAAGACGCGGGAATATCAGAGCCATCACTTTGAACTCGACGATGTGGAACGACTTCAAGTTTCGCGATGGCGACATCATCATCAGCACCTACGCCAAGTCCGGCACGACGTGGATGCAACAGATCGTCAGCCAGCTCCTATTCGATGGGCAAGAGGGTTTGCCGACAGCGGATATGTCGCCGTGGCTCGACATGCGCGTGCCGCCTAGGGAAGTGAAACTGCCGATTATGGAGGCGCAGACGCACCGCCGGTTTATCAAGACGCATCTGCCCGTCGATGCCATCGTCTTCTCGCCTAAGGCTAAATACATCTATATCGGCCGTGACGGACGGGATGTCGCCTGGAGCTTTTACAATCATCACGTCAACGCCAATGAGATCTACTATCAGGCGGTCAACGACACGCCCGGCCGCGTCGGTCCGCCGTTCGAGCGGCCGCAGGGCGACGTTGTCGAATATTTCCGCACGTGGCTGGCGCGCGACGGCCATCCCTACTGGCCGTTCTGGGAGAACGTCAGGACCTGGTGGGAAATCAAGGAACTGCCGAACGTGCACTTCGTGCACTTCAATAATCTCAAAAACGATTTGTCCGGCGAGATGCGCAAGATTGCCGCGTTTCTCGATATCCCGGTCAACGAAGCAAAGTGGCCGGCTATCGTCGAGCACTGCACGTTCGATTACATGAAGAACAACGCGGCACAAACCGCGCCACTCAATGGCGCGTTGTGGGAAGGCGGCGCGCAAACGTTCATTCACAAAGGGACGAACGGCCGCTGGAACAACATGCTGACAGCCGACGACGTGAAGCAATACGAAGCAAAGGCTGTCGAAGAACTTGGGCCTGCCTGCGCCAAGTGGCTTGCGACGGGCCGGTTTTGACGGGCTCAAACGAAGAACGGTAACTTCCGATTGCCGATCGCCGATTGCCTAACGCCGTTTGCGGTTGCGCGGTTCGCGCACGCGTCAACCATAGGCAAATATTCTCACCCAATCTCATCCCCGCCCTCTCTGGCGGCCACATACTGCTGCCCATCTTTCCACGCGCGAAGGGCACAGGCTCGAGCTGCGGTCCGTGAGTGGGAAGAACATGCCGGGGCGAGAGCCAAGTTCAGCGTGCCAATTTAGTGAGAATGCGGTTACCTGCCGGCCCGCGAGATGCGCACAAAGGTGCGATAACGGGGTACAGCGCCCGCTCGATTTTTCGGGATGCACGGGCGTCATGTGGGTTCGACGGCTCGAAGACGAGGTTTACTCGTCTTCAGTTCCGGGAGTGGCGCCGAACGCTCAAGGGCGGCGTTATTGAACCCGGGGTTGGCATGTACGGGACGGCGATGGCTGCATCGCGGAACGAATAAAACAGAAGATCGAGGCCTCGCCGCCCCGTCCTTCGCACTGATTTTTATAGAACCGGCGCGCCCATTGAGGCACGCCGGAAAAAGATGTTGGAGTCGTTTGCGTGACGCAAACCGGCAATTGCGAATACTTAGGCGCCCCAAATTCACGCGCCCTTATCGCCGGAGATGACTTTGCCGATCCAGTCGTCGATTGTAACCGTGCCGATCTCCTGAACTTTGGCCGCTTCCTTTGGCCGGATGGCGTCCTGCACGATATCGATGCGCTTCCATTCGCAGAACGGCGTTTCGGCTTCGACGCCCGGAGCGTATTTCGAGCGCTCAAGCTTCTGATAACGATGGATGTAACGCGGGCAATTCATCCAAGTCTCATCCACGGAGACTTTGATGACGAGTTCGGCCTCTTTGAAAAGGCTCATCAAGGGGCCGCTGCGCACAATCTCGGCGCGGCCCTGCAAGCGCGTGCGGAACGGCCGCTCAAAGTCAATGAACAGGCAGCCGATATTGGCATTGCCGGAGATGTTGCCCATGGAGAGGTACATGCCGTTGCCGTCATAGCTCGGGAAGACGATCGTCTTCGGGTCGATGACCTTGACGAAGCCCGGCGTGCCACCCTTGTAAGACACGGTCGGGCGGCCGTTGTGATCGACGCTCGACAAGAAAAACATGTCGCGGCTTTCGATGAAGGCTTTGCCCATGTCGTCGATCTCGGGCCGCACCACGATCTCTTCGACGCGGTCGGCGAGCTTGCGGGATTCGAACGAATCCTGGATGGCGCGGTGGTTCTCTCCGTAAAGCCGGCTCATGTGCGTGTCTCCCTGGGTGTTTGTTTGTTGGGAGGACTATAGACCGGGAACGGCCCTTGAGGCATCAGATTTTCGTATCGGTCTTGCGGGCGAGGGGGTGATGCTCGTTGACCAGCTTTTTCAGGCGCTCCTCGAGTACGTGGGTATAAATCTCGGTTGTCGAGATATCGGCGTGGCCCAAGAGCTGCTGCACGGCGCGCAAGTCCGCGCCCCGATCGAGCAAGTGGCTGGCGAAGGCGTGGCGGAGCACATGGGGCGAGACGCGTTGCGGATCGAGCCCGGCCTGTTCGGCTGCGGTTTTCAAATCCTGGGCAAAGCCCTGCCGGGTGACGTGACCCTCAGCGGATTTCGCCGCAAACAGCCATTGCGAATTGTCGAAGCGCCCCGAGACGGCGAGATACTTATCGAGTGCGGCACGTGCTTCCGGATTGAGCGGCACGAGGCGTTCGCGTCCGCCCTTGCCTTTGATGGTCAGGACGCGTGGGTCGCCGCGCAATACAGATCGTGGCAGGGAAACCAATTCCGTGACGCGCATGCCGGTCGCGTACAAAACTTCCAAGAGACAATGAAAGCGCAGCGCGCGAAATATGGCCCTGCCTTCGAGGCCCTCGCAGCCTGCTTTGGCCGTTTCGATGAGGCGGTCGACTTCTGTAACGCTCAGCGTGCGCGGCAAGGGCCGTTCTCGCTTGGGACCGCTCAAGCCCGCCGCCGGATCGGTATCGACCACGCCTTCGGCTGCCAGAAACTTGTAAAGCTGGCGGATTGCGGACAAGCGGCGCGCGCGCGAGGCCGCAGCCAGACCTTCCGCCGAGATGCGATGCAGATAGGCCTGAATGTCCTTGGCGTCTGCCGCCTCGGCCGCCTTTCCGCGCTCGCTCAGGAATTCAAGGTAACCGCAAAGATCGCGCTCATAGGCCTGCAAAGTGTTTGCTGCCGCGCCGCGCTCGGCGGCAAGCATTTCGAGAAAGGAACGGAGGTGCTGTGCGTTCCCGTCTGCCATTGCTTTCCTCAGTTGACCGCCGTGCGCGGCCATGATGGGAGCAGCGCCTCAAGTGCTAACCGGCGTGCGTCCGCTTCGAGGCCTGCCCGCTTCAAAGCGCGGATCGCATCGCCAAGCGCGATCATATGCGCGTTCTCCGCACCGTTCGGCCCGATCGTTTTCATGGCCAGCAATACCGTGCGGCCGAACTCCTTCTTCTTTGCCGCGTCCTGCATCGCTGTCAGCACGCCGGTTTCTGGCAAGTATCCGGTGTTGGGTTGGGCGGTGCGGCTGGCCGCTTCCCAAAGCGGAATCGGCACGTTGTATCCGAGCGCGTCGAGAACGGTTGCAAGCCGGTGTAACGCGTCAGGCGCAAAACGCCCGCTCAAAGCGGCCGCTTCGAGATCCTGCAGATGTTGGCCGCGCTTGGGTTCAGCCGGATCGGCAATGTCAGTGAGCGCCAGCCAATGACCAAGGCTTTGACCAAGCCCTTGCTCCGGTTGCGCAGCCGCGCCTTGAGGACTGGCGAGCGCAATCCACTTGCGCGTCAAAGCGTAATCGCCGGAGGCGAGCCCGATTTCGGCAGCCGTCTCTGCAAACCAGCTGATCTCGGGTTGCGGATTGATTGCAGCCGTCGCGCGGGCCAGCATCTGCATAGTTTGAAACGCAAGACCGCTTCGTTTGGCGTCGTCGAGAAGCGCGCGAATAAGACGTGTCTTCTTGATCGGTGGCTTCTCGGCTTCGGCAGCCTTGAAAAGATCCGCGCGCCGCTGCGTATTCGACGTCTGGGCACCTCCGAGCAACGCATCGGCATTTTGCGGCTGTGGTCCACTCGCGTAAAGGGCAGCCAGATAATCGGGCGCCAAAGCATTGAGTCGCGCTGCCGTTTCGGCAGCAGCAAGGCGCACGGCCGGTTTCGAATTGGCATCGTTGGCGATGGCAACGAGAAGTGCCGGTTCGGCCTTCTCAGTTACGAGTTCGCCGCCAACGCCGGCGAGATCCATCAAGCGGTAGTCGATCACCGAATATGTCTGTGCTCCAGACAATTTAGGCTTCGCCTTGATCGAAAGGGCATCAAGCGACTCAAGCCCCGGCGACGTGGGGACGCCCTCTTCGCGCGCAAGCTCTGCGGCAAGGCCCGCTCCCGGCTGGTCGCCAGCCGCCGCCGCGCAATATCCGGAGATCAGGATCTCTTCCCCCTTGATGCGCTTCGGCACGTCACCCTTGAGGCCAACAGCATTGGCTGCAATGGCGCAGCCTTGCGCCGGATCGGCATTGGCAAAAGCATTGCGTGCGGCGAGAGCGGCCGTCAGCGGATCGGCCACAGCGCCTTGCGTCTCGAGCACGCGTGCGGCGTCCCCAGCAAGCCCCGAGCGATAAAGCGCCTCCAGCCGCAGGGCCAAAAATTTTTGATTCGAAATGCCTCCAGCTGGCGGTGTCGCGTCCGTCGTGATGAGCCGCTTCCAGAGACTGTGAAGCGTGGGCGAGCGCGGCGGAATCTCAAGCTCGCTGATAAGTGCTTCGATGCCCGCAACATCGAGGCCGCGCCATATCTCGTGGGGCATGCCCGAACCATCGCTCGACATGACGGGCGCCAAATCGCCCTTTTCGACCGGAGCGGGGATGGCGTCGCGCATAACCGTTTCTGTGCCGGATGGAGTCCGTATCTCCCCGGCGATCGCCGCTGGAATATGAGTTGCGAGCACCATGTACAGCGCTAAAGCGGACAACGTTTTGGATTTCGAGATCATGGACCTAATGGGCTTAGCGGCGGATTTTAACGCCGGTCACGGGCTTGCTGATAATCTGCTGCTCGGGTTCGTAGCGTGTCGCAAGAACATAAAGGCCGCCGAACGCGATGGCGCCCAAAGACCCGACGACAAAGATAAACCGGAAGAGGCTTGGCATATTCTGATCCCGTTGCGGGCGATGATTCCGGGCCTAACTTGGCGCGATTATGACTGTAGCCGGGCTTTCGCACTGAAATCGATTCTTCTACTATGCTGGGTGGGCCCGGATTGTCCAGGCAAGCGCCTGATTTGCGGAAGTTTTCGGTTCGTGGCAAGAGCAAGGGATGAGGCGCGGATGTAGCCCAATAGCATCCGGTACCGCAACAGTCAGACACTTGAGTTGTCAGGATGACCGAAACCGACCCCTTCGAGTTGATCAAGGCCCAACTGGGCAGGCGTAGCATTGTTCTCGTCGGACTGATGGGCTGCGGGAAGTCGTCGGTTGGCAAGCGGCTGGCAGCGAAGCTCAGCTTGCCCTTCATTGATGCCGACGAAGAGATTGAAAAAGTTGCCGCCAAGACCATCGGCGAGATTTTTGCCGACCAAGGCGAAGACTTCTTCCGCGACCGCGAGCGCAAAGTGATCTGCCGGATCCTTGCCAACGGTCCGCAAGTCCTGGCAACAGGCGGGGGGGCCTATATGCACATGGACACCCGGCAATTCATTCGCGACATGGGGATCTCGGTCTGGCTTAAGGCTGAACTTGCGGTCTTGATGCGGCGCGTTGGCAAGCGCGATACCCGGCCCTTGCTGAAAACCGGAAACCCGGAAGCGACGATGCGCAAGTTGATAGAAATGCGCTATCCGGTCTATGCCGAGGCGGACATCACAGTTGAAAGCCGGGACGAACCGCACGACACGATCGTGATGGAGATCGTAAACCGGCTCGCGGACGTTTTGCAAAGTCCGGTTGGTGCGCCGTCTCAAGTCACTAACACTCAAATGCAGCAAATAAAGAATCGGCCTCAGTCATGACCGCAACCGACGGCACCGCAAGCTTATCGCAAGGCTCAACCAGTCAACGTACAGTCGGCGTTGCGCTGGGAAATCGCTCGTATGATGTGCTGATCGGGCCCGGGCTCTTGGCAAAAGCGGGCGCGTTGATCGCAGCGCGCTTGGGCCCGGTCAAATGCGGCATTGTCACGGACGAGAATGTAGCACGCCATCATCTGGCCGCTCTCGAAACCAGCCTGAAAGCAGCAGGGTTGACGGCAAGCTCGATTATCCTCAAACCCGGCGAAGCCACCAAGAGCTTCCGCGAGCTCGGGCCGTTGTGCGAGAAGCTCCTGGAGATGGGTCTTGAACGCGGCGATATCGTCGTCCCGTTCGGCGGCGGCGTCATCGGCGATCTAGCCGGATTCGCAGCGGGAATCCTGAGGCGCGGCGTGCGCTTCGTTCAGGTCCCGACGTCGCTTCTCGCGCAGGTTGACTCGTCAGTCGGCGGCAAGACAGGCATCAACACGCCGCAAGGCAAAAATCTCATCGGCGTATTCCATCAGCCAAGTCTCGTGATCGCCGACACAGACGTACTGACGACGCTGCCGCCGCGTGAGATGCGCGCTGGGTATGCGGAAATCGCCAAATATGGGCTGCTCGGTGACGCACAATTCTTCACGTGGTTGGAGAAAAATTGGCAAGGCGTCTTAGCCAACGGCGGCCCGCCTCTCGCACACGCAATCGAGACCAGCGTCAAAGCCAAGTCAGCGATCGTCGCCCGTGACGAAACCGAAACGGGCGACCGCGCGTTGCTCAATCTCGGGCATACCTTTGGTCACGCACTCGAAGCCTGGACCGGATACTCGGACCGGCTGTTACACGGCGAAGGCGTGGCGATCGGCATGGCGCAGGCGTTCCGTTTTTCGGAAGAGCTAGGCCTATGCCCCGAAGGCAGCGCCGCGCGCGTCGCCCGTCATTTGAAAACCGTAGGTTTGCCAACCGCGATCCGCGATATACGCGATGGTCCGGGCGGCAAAGCGGACGCAGACGAACTGCTGCGCCTGATGGGCCAGGATAAGAAGGTCCGCGCCGGAAAATTGACATTTATTCTCGTGAACGAAATTGGCCAAGCCTTTGTTTCTCGTGATGTTCCACCTGATAAAGTGCGTGATTTTCTGTTGCGCGAGATCAAGCTTTAAGTGCGCGTCACAAGGAATGTGCTACCTTAATGAGAGTACGTCTTACTGATCGGACCCACCACGTCACATGACATTGGCTATCGGACTAAATCTTCTGGCGATTATTGTTCTCATCGCCCTCTCGGCATTTTTCAACGGCAGCGAAACGGCACTGACGGCTGCGTCCCGGGCCCGCATGCACGCGCTTGAAGAGGACGGCAATCAAAAGGCCAAAGTGGTCAATAGCGTCCTCTCCAAGCCCGAGAAGATGATCGGGACGGTTCTGCTCGGCAATACTTTGGTCGACGTCTTGGCTGCAGCCCTTGCCTCGCAATTGGCGGTTCAAGTCTACGGAGAAGTGGGTGTAGCGTACGCCACAGCCCTCATGACTTTGCTGATCGTGATTTTCGCGGCCGTTTTGCCGAAGACCTATGCGCTCGCATATTCCGACCGCGTCGCGCTGGTGGTTGCTCCCATTATGCGCGGCATCATTTACGTTCTGACACCCTTTACCAAGGCGATCGAATACGTCGTGCGCCAGCTCTTGAAGTTCACGACCACCACGGTCGATGACGCGGCCAATATTCTGGCTGCCCACGAGGAGATTCGCGGCACCATCGATCTGCAAGCAAAAGAAGGGTCTGTGACAAAAGAGGCCGCCGATATGCTCGGCGGCGTGCTCGATCTGCGTGATCTGCAAGTGGCCGACATTATGGTCCATCGCACTAAGATGGACATGGTTTGCGGCGACGATGACCCTTCCAAGATCGTCGATGAGATCCTCAAACACCAGAACTCGCGCGTGCCGATCTGGAAGGACGAGCCGGAAAACATCGTCGGCGTGCTGCACACCAAGGATCTCTTTGCGGCGCTGGGGCGGTCCGGCTGGGCGCCCGAGAAGTTGGATATCATGAGCTTTGCAACCGAGCCTTGGTTCGTTCCCGATACGACGAACGTCAAAGAGCAGCTTAATCAATTCCTGAAAAAGAAAGCACAGATGGCCCTCGTCGTGGACGAGTACGGCGAGGTGCAGGGCCTCATCACGCTAGAAGACATCCTCGAAGAAATCGTCGGGCAGATCGCAGACGAGCACGACACGCAAGAGACGCACATCCGCCCGCAGACCGACGGCACCGTCAACGTCGATGGCACCGTCGCTATACGCGATCTCAACCGGTTCATGGATTGGGACTTGCCGGACGAAGAAGCAACGACAATCGCAGGCCTCGTCATTCACGAGGCGCAGACCATTCCGGAACCCGGCCAGGTCTTCAAATTTCACGGCTACCGCTTCGAAGTCTTGCGCAAGAGCCGCAATAAAATCACGGCGCTGCGCATTACGCCTCTCCCTAAGCCCGCCGGGGAGAACGGCAGTGCCAACGAGGGCGACTTCGCGAATTCGGGTTAAGTCCGCTCGCCGATCGCTTCGCCCGGAGCATACGTCGCGAGCGCAAGCGCGTGGATGGCAGCCCCCACGTCGCCCTTCAAGACCTCGTTGACCATGCGATGGCGATCGACGCGCGATTTGCCGGAAAACGCGTCTGAAACGATGAGCACGCGGAAGTGACTTTCGCCGGTGCCGGGCGAGGAACGGTGCCCTGCATGCATATGGAACTCATTGATGACATCGAGCCGCGTTGGCCGGAGCGCCACTATCAATTTTTCTTTTATGCGCGCTTCGGCCGACATCGGTGGTCCTCAAGGTTTCTCACTTTGCCGCATATGTGCAAATGGTTTGCAGGAATGAACGCGGCATTAAGCCCTAATCTGCAAAGTGGGCGTTACAGTCACAGTCTACGCAGTTCCGCCGCACGGCGGTCTTGTGTAAGCCATCAGCAAAGACCATACTCCGCCCCCCATGAAACTCGACTCTAAAATCTTCGACAGTATCCGCGTCTCGGGCAAGCGTAACAGCCCCAAGCGCGCCGATAGCGTGTCGCCGTGCCAATGGAAGGGCTGTGAAAAGCCCGGGCCACACAAAGCGCCGGCCGGCCGCGGCAAGGAGGGGCAGTATTATAACTTCTGCCTCGATCACGTCCGCCACTACAACGCGGGCTATAACTACTTCGACGGCATGAACGACGCCGAGGTGGATGAATTCCGCAAGGACGCGCTGACCGGCCACCGTCCAACCTGGAAATCGGGCGCAAACGCCTGGGCACACGGCACCCGCGACAATATCCGCAACGCCGAGACGGCGGCAGGCGTTGGCACCAACGAGCACTTTGCCGCCCGCGCCAAGAAGGCGCGCGCCGCTCCTCCTGAGACGCGCCGCCAGCTTAGGCCCCTAGAACGCAAGGGCCTTCGGACCCTTGATTTGCCGGATAATGCCTCCCGCGAGGACATAAAGGCCCGTTTCAAGGCGCTCGTGAAGGTCCACCACCCCGATGCCAACGGCGGAGACAGCCGCTCCGAGGAGAAGTTGCGCGAGATCATCCAAGCCTATAATTATCTCAAGCAGGCGGGGATGGTCTGAACGGCCGTCCTGGGTCACCGCGCGTTGCGCTAAATCCCGGTATCCCGCCCAAGCTTCTTTGCAAACAAGTCTCTGTTTGAGCCGGGAACGTATCCACGACATGCGAACGCCAACGAGTGCAGGGGCCGCTGCCCCAACGGCCGGAATGCCCGACATGAAGTTGTCGGTGCGTCAGGTTTTCGGGATCGACAGCGATCTTGAAGTACCGGCCTATTCCAAAGCCGACGATCACGTGCCCGATCACGATCCCGATTATCTCTTTAACCGGGATGTGACGCTCGCCATTCTTGCCGGCTTCAAACACAACCGCCGCGTCATGATCCAGGGCTATCACGGCACCGGGAAATCAACCCACATCGAGCAGGTGGCGGCGCGCCTCAACTGGCCGTGCGTGCGTGTCAACCTCGACAGCCATGTGTCGCGCATTGATCTCGTCGGCAAGGACGCCATCGTCGTTAGAGACGGCAAGCAGGTTACCGAATTCAAGGAAGGCATTCTGCCGTGGGCGCTGCAAAACAACATCGCGCTCTGCTTCGACGAATACGATGCGGGCCGCCCCGACGTCATGTTTGTCATTCAGCGCGTGCTCGAAGTTTCGGGCAAGCTGACGTTGTTGGACCAATCTAAGGTCATCCGACCGCATCCGGCGTTCCGGCTGTTCTCGACCACGAACACGATTGGTTTGGGCGATACGTCTGGCCTCTATCACGGTACGCAGCAGATCAACCAGGGCCAGATGGACCGCTGGCAGATCGTGGCGACGCTCAACTATTTGGCACATGACGACGAAGCCAAGATTGTGTTGTCGAAGGTCAAAGCGTTCGCCAAAACAGAGGCTAAACGCAAGCAAGTGTCCAGCATGGTGCGCGTCGCCGATTTGACGCGCTCGGCCTTCATCAACGGCGATCTCTCGACCGTCATGAGCCCGCGCACGGTCATGACTTGGGCGGAAAATGCTGAGATCTTCAACGACATTGGCTTTGCCTTCCGGGTCACCTTCGTCAACAAGTGCGACGAACTCGAAAAGCCGCTCGTGGCAGAGTTCTATCAACGCTGCTTCGGCGAAGAGCTGCCCGAAAGCACGGCGAACGTGGCGCTGAGTTGAGGTAGACCGGCGCAATCCGAACACGTTGCGGAAAAACTCTAATGGCCACACTCCCAACCAAACGCAAAGAAGCACCCTCCGAGCCGCTGAAGCGCGTGCTAGGCCCCGCCGTGCGCGCGATCGCGGGAAATGCCGAACTCGAAGTTGGGTTCGGGCCGGGTAAAGCTGAAGTTTCGGTCAATTCCGTGCAGCTGCCCGAGCCGCCGCGCGCACCGTCACCCAAGGACGTGGCGATCGTGCGTGGCTGGGCGGACAGCATCGCGCTCAACATAGGCTGCCATAATAACAAGATTCACAAACGCATTGTGCCGCCGCCGGGCCCCGCTCGCACCGTGTTTGAGGCGGCCGAAAAGGCGCGTGTCGAAGCGCTGGGCTCCACCCGCATGGCCGGCATGGCCAAGAATCTGACGGCGCGCCTCGAAGACCAATACAGCCACGGCCGTTTCACAAACCCAATGGAACGTGCAGAAGCACCGCTTGAAGATGCGCTCGCGCTCATCATTCGCGAACGCCTGACGGGGCAAACGCCGCCAAAATCGACGCATGGCGTGGTCGAAGCCTGGCGCACGGTTATCGAAGGCAAGGGCGGCAAGGTTCTCAAACGTCTTGAAGGCAGTTTCGAGAGCCAGGAGCAGTTCGGCCGGCAGATCCGCGATTTGTTGAAAGTCCTCGAAATGGTCGAGGATGTGGATTCGCACGAGCCTGACGAGAGCGAAGACCAGGAAGACGAAAACGTCCAGGAAGGCGGCGCGGAAAACTCCGAGCAGAACCAAGATCAAGGCGCTGAAGGCCAGGATCAGGCCAGCGACGACGAAAATTCGGAAGGAAAAATTTCCGAAACCGAGGACATGGCGGACGCGACCGACGACCATCAGTCCGACAGCGACGAGGATTCGTTCGACGAGGAAGAGGCCCCCGGCCCCTGGCGCCCGAATACCAATGTGCTCGATAACCCCGAGGCGTTTGGGTACAAGGTATTTACACGCGCTTATGACGAAGAGATTGGCGCCGACGAACTCTCAAGCCCTGAAGAGCTCGAACGCTTGAGGTCGTTCCTCGACAAGGAGTTGAAGACGCTTGCCGCCGCCGTCGCCCGCCTCGCCAACAAGTTGCAGCGCCGGCTTCTGGCCCAACAAAACCGCGGCTGGGATTTCGATCTCGACGAAGGTGTGCTGGACGCCGCGCGGCTGACGCGCATCATCACCGATCCCGATGCATGCGCTCTCCTTCAAGCGCGAGCGCGACACCGATTTCCGCGATACGGTTGTGACGCTGCTGCTGGACAACTCCGGCTCCATGCGCGGCAGGCCCATTATGGTCGCCGCTTGTTGCGCCGACATTCTGGCCCGCACGCTTGAACGCTGCGGCGTTAAGGTCGAAATACTTGGCTTCACCACGCGCGCTTGGAAGGGTGGGCAGGCGCGAGAAGAATGGCTCTCGGCCGGGAAACCGGCGTCACCGGGCCGCCTAAATGATTTACGTCATATCATCTACAAGACAGCGGACGCACCCTGGCGCCGGGCCAAGAATGCTCTGGCTTTGATGATGCGCGAAGGTCTTCTCAAGGAAAACATCGACGGCGAAGCTTTGGCATGGGCCCACGCGCGTTTACTTGCCCGGCCCGAGCAGCGCCGCATTCTTATGATGATATCGGATGGGGCGCCGGTCGATGACTCGACGCTTTCCGTCAACTCCGGCAACTATCTTGAGCAGCATTTGCGCCAGGTCATTCACGAAATTGAAGCGCGCTCATCCGTTGAACTGATTGCCATCGGCATCGGGCACGACGTGACGCGCTACTATGCGCGCGCGGTAACGATTACCGATCCATCGGAACTTGCCGGCGCCATGACCGAAAAGCTGGTTGAGCTTTTCGAGGAAAAGGCTAAAGACAGCGGCAAACGTGGCGGCGCTAAAAGCCGCCGCGTGCATTAGGCGGGAGCCAGACATTGAGAGCGGCATTCTCGCATCTCCGCCTGTTGTCTTGGCTTCGCGTCCACGTTGGGCGCAAGCGGCGTATTGTGGCGCTCTCCAGCGTCATGATTTTATCGGCAGGCCTGGCCTCGGCAGAACAAAAGCCCGATATCAAGAACCTCGTTGCCGGCCGCTTGGATGTCACAGCGACCGCGATCGGAAGTTTTTCGCGCACGAGTAGCGATACGCATTTCGGCCGTCTCGAATGGCGCGGTGGTCTGCAGCTATCGTCAACGCACCCGAATTTCGGCGGCTGGTCGGGATTGGCGCTGGAGACTGACGGGCGGCGTTTCATTGCCGTGTCGGACGGCGGCGCCTGGATGACCGGAGAGTTAACATATGAAGGCGCAAAGCTTTCAGGGATGAAGAACCCGCGCATCGGGCCCTTGCTTACAACTGAAGGCCAGCCCTTGAAGCGGAATCGCGACCGGGACGCGGAAGCCGTGGCAATCGTCAGCGGCGGTACGTCGAAGGGCTCTTTGCTCGTTTCGTTCGAGCAAAATGCCCGCATCGCCCGCTACGATATGTTGGAGGCAGGCGTATCGCCCGCGCGCGGGTTCCTGGCGCTTCCGGCAGAGTCCCGGAAAATGCGCCGCAACAGCGGCCTCGAAGCCATGACAGTGTTAAAGGGCGGTCCGTTCAAAGGCTCCGTCCTCGCAATGGCCGAGCGCCTCTATGACAGCGCACGAAATCACACCGGCTGGATCTGGGCCGGCGGCAAGGCGCAGCGGTTCCAACTGACGAATATCGGCGATTTTGATGTGACGGATGTCGCGAGCCTCGACGATGGGTCGATCATCATCCTCGAGCGGCGCTTCCGCTGGCTTGAGGGTGTGCGCATGCGTTTGCGTAAGGTCCCGGCCAACGCGCTCAGGGCGGGCGCGATACTCTCGGGCGACGTCTTGCTCGAAGCCAACCTCGAGCAGGAAATTGATAACATGGAAGGTCTTGCCGTTACCCGTGGCCGTGATGGGGAAACACTTCTCACGCTCATCTCGGACAATAACTTCAACACTGTCCTCCAACGCACGATCATTTTGCAGTTTGCGCTCGGCGAGCCGAAAACGGCAAAAGCCCGGCCATGAACTCCGCCCGGCCGGGCTTTCGAAAAAACTCTTATAAGCGTTGAGGCGGCTTAAGCGGCTTTGGCTTTCACAGCGGCCTTCTGCAACTCGCGCTTAAGTTTGAGGCAGTCGGGCGACAGCTGCTCGTTCTTGGCTTTCAACAGGTAAGCGTCCAGACCGCCGCGGTGCTCGACCGTCTTCAGCGCACGGGCCGAAACGCGCAAACGCAACTTCTTGCCGAGCGATTCGCTCATCAAGGTCACGTTGCAGAGGTTGGGACGGAACTTACGCTTGGTCTTGTTTTCTGCGTGGCTCTTGCGTTGTCCAGACAGCGGCAACGTTCCCATCAACTCACAGCGCCTAGTCATTCTCATCTCTCCTTAACCGCTGCCCGCCTCATCTCCGCAATTGCGGGTCACGGGGGCGCGGAATATTTGCCGGACTGAGCCGCCCGATTGGGGCCGCCGGTTTGGGCCAAAAAACTTCGCCCCGCAGGCCGGAGCCGACGGGGAGGATGGGGGTGTATAAGGGACGTTTGACGCAGCCGTCAAGCCGGACGGTCAATTCAGCTCAACTGAGACCATTTGGCGCTCGATGAAGGGATAAGCGCGCCCGCAAGTACAGCCCCAGAAACGACGCATTACGCGTCTAACCGCCAAGCCCTACCGGAAAAAACGACGGGGATGAGCAAGTCGATGAAAATCAGGCCAAGCCGGGCGACTGGCCGCAGTTGCCCCCATCGCTTTCTGGCGCCGGCCTTTTGCGCCCTGGGCGGGCTCGCAGCGATCGCCGTCGTTACTCCGCTGTTTGCGGTTTCTGCGCTGGCCGGAGAAGGCAAGTGGCCATCAAGCGTATCAAGCCGGTACAAGCTGTCCTTTAACGGTTTCGATGTTGGGGCCTACTCGTTCGAATCGACGTCGAACGGCAAAACCTACTCAGCCACCAGCACTGCGAATGTGTCGGCTATGTTCGGAGCCTTCAAATGGAAAGGCACGATCAACGCAAGCGGGGCCGTAACACCAGAGAAACCGCGCCCCGCCAGCTACGAATTGTCCTTCCGGACCAAGTCCAAAGCGGGGCTAGTGCGGCTTGGTTTTGATACCGCAGGTGTCAAGTCTTTGGCCATCGAGCCGAAGAAAGAGCCGTCACCAGAAGCCGTTCCGGTTAAGCCGGAACACATGAAGAGCGTCTTCGATCCGATGAGCGCCATCATGGCGCTGACTCATGCGGGCCCCGGCAATCCGTGCAGCAAGAAGCTCGCGGTATTCGACGGCAAGGTGCGTTTCAATTTGACCTTTTCGCCCAAAGGCCACGAACGTCTCTCCGAGGCGAACCCTTCGGGGCAGCCCAAAGAATTACACATCTGCAAAGTTAAGTATGAGCCAATAGCCGGACACAAACCGAAGGACTTCGTAAATCCGTGGGTCGACTATGGCGCGATCGAAATTGCCTTGAGGCCTGTACCGAGTGCCGGAATTTATGTCCCCTACAGAATAACTGTACCAACGACACTGGGTGCGGCGGTTATGAGCGCTGATCGCATCGACATCACGGCGCCTAACAATACAGTGATAGCGCTGACCCAATGACGGTGGCTTGGGCATATGGCGCCGCGCGCCGGATGCACGTTTTGCGTTAGGTTTGTCATTCCTCAATAAACCCTTGATCTCGTCTCTTCACTCTGCAATGCACGGGGCTAAGGTCCGGTCAGGAGGCCAGTGTTCATGGGCAGCGAGATGGAAGCCCGAATTCGCAATGTTACGGCGGTTCTTGGACCGACGAACACGGGCAAAACGCATCTCGCTATCGAGAGAATGCTGGGCCACGAGAGCGGCATGATCGGCCTGCCGCTGCGGCTCTTGGCGCGCGAAGTCTACGACAAGATCAAGAACCGTGTCGGTGCCGGCGCGGTCGCACTGATTACGGGCGAAGAGAAAATCAAACCGGAAAAGGCCCGTTATTGGGTTTCGACGGTTGAAGCCATGCCGCGCGATGTGGATGTTGATTTTCTCGCAATCGACGAAGTGCAGCTGGCTGGCGATCCCGAGCGCGGTCACGTCTTCACGGATAGACTCCTGCATGCGCGAGGGCGGTCTGAAACGCTTCTTCTTGGCGCGCAGACGATGCGCGAGGCCATTAGCGATCTCATTCCGGGCGCCAATTTTATTTCCCGTCCGCGGTTGTCGAAGCTGTCATATGCCGGCGAGAAGAAGATCACGCGATTGCCCGCGCGAACGGCTATCGTCGCATTCTCGACGCAGGACGTTTATTCGATTGCCGAACTCATCCGGCGCCAGCGCGGCGGCGCGGCAGTTGTGCTCGGCGCTCTCTCCCCGCGCACCCGCAATGCCCAGGTTGCCCTCTATCAATCGGGCGATGTCGAGTTTCTGGTGGCGACAGATGCCATCGGCATGGGCCTCAATCTCGATGTCGATCACGTCGCCTTCTCGGCAGTACGTAAGTTCGACGGCCACAGCCACCGCAATTTGACGGCGAGCGAAATCGGGCAGATTGCGGGCCGCGCCGGCCGGCATATGAACGATGGGACTTTTGGCGTCACTGGCGGGGCAGACGGGCTAGACAGCGATCTCGTCGAACGGCTCGAAACGCATTCGTTCGATAGCGTCCGCGTGCTCCAGTGGCGCAATCGCAAGCTCGATTTCCGCAACCTTGAGCGCTTGCACGAGTTGCTGCGCGAGATGCCGCGGGAAGCGCGGCTTTCCCGGGCACGCACAGCCGACGACGTGGCCGTGCTGGAGGCCTTGAGCGCCGATCGCGAGCTTGTGGCAATGTGCACGACGCCAACTGCGGTCGAAAAACTGTGGGATGTCTGCCAGATTCCGGATTACCGCAAGATTTCAGGGCAAAGTCACGCTGAAATGGCTGGTATTCTCTATAAGTTCCTTCAAACAGGCACGGGGCGCATCCCCGAAGACTGGTTTGCCAAGCAAGTAGCTTTTGCAGATCGCACCGATGGGGATATAGATACCCTTGCCAACCGCATCGCTCACATACGAACTTGGACGTTCGTATCCAACCGTCCCGACTGGCTCAAGGATCCTGTCCATTGGCAGGAACGGACACGGGCAATTGAAGACAGGCTTTCCGACGCGCTGCACGAGTGTTTGACTCAACGATTCGTGGACCGCCGGACCAGTGCATTGATGAAGGGCATGAGAGACAAAGACGAACTCAACGCAGAGATCGCCGACGACGGATCGATCACAGTCGAGAACCATTTCGTGGGCCGTCTCAAGGGATTTCGCTTCACGCTTGATTTATCATCCGATGGCATTCACGAGAAAGCGACGCGAGCCGCTGCCACGCATGTGCTGGCGCGAGAGCTTGGAATGCGCGTGCGCCGTGTGGCGGCTGCTCAGAACGATGCATTCAAGTTGACCCGTAACGGCCGTATTATGTGGCGCGATGAAGAAATCGCCAAACTTGAAGCGGCTGAAGATCCGTTGTTGCCGTCTATTGCCCTTCTCACCGATGAGCACATTGCGGAAGCAGACAAAGAGAAAGTTTTGCAGCGACTGCAAACCTGGATCAAGGAACTTATCGCAGACAAGCTGAAACCGCTTGTCGAGCTTTCCAACGCCAGCGATCTGCAGGGGCTTGCGCGTGGTATCGCTTTTCGTCTCAAAGAAAATTTGGGCGTGCTGAAGCGCGAAGCGGTGGCCGATGAGATCAGCGCGCTTGATCAGCCGGCGCGTGCCAGCTTGCGCAAGTATGGTCTGCGCTTCGGAGCCTTTAATATTTACTTTCCAGTCATGATGAAACCGGCCGCCGCGGAACTGTCCGTGACGCTGTTCGCATTGAAATATGCGCAAACAAGCGGCATGGACTTGGATAAGCTGCCCGAGTTGCCGCGTCCCGGACTGACGTCGGCGCCAGCAGATACCAATGTTCCTGAAGCCTACTACCGCGCCTATGGATTCCATCTTTGCGGCCCGCGCGCCGTGCGTCTCGATATTCTCGAGCGACTGGCCGATATTATTCGCCCGCTTCTAGCTTGGCGCCAGAAATCCGGCGCTACCGATGCGCCACCAAAAGGCGCGACAGGCGATGGCGGGTTTAGGGCCACAGAAGAGATGATGTCGATCCTCGGCACCTCGGCCGAGGAACTTGGAAACGTACTGAAGGCTCTCGGTTTCAAGCTGGAACGGCGTGCCGTACAGGCCGCTCCGCCGGCTCAAGTTACGCCACCGGCATTAGACGTGAGTGCTGCCGGCGGGGCAGTAGCAGAAGCCACGCCGCCGGTCTGATGAGCCGCCGGCTGCCGAGGTTGTGCAGTCCGTTGAGGTGGCGGCAACGTCGGCTGAAGCGCCAGTGTCCATCGGGACGGCACCGGTGACGGAAGAGCAAAAATTCGAAGACATTTGGCGTCCGCGCCGACACCAGCGCGCGGAGAAACCCGAGCGGTCAGAAACGCGCCGCGAGCACCATCGCCGCCCTTCACACAAGCATTCAGGAGCGCGGCCCGAAGCTCGAAATGCCGGTGCTTCGCCCATTGCGGCCGATAGCGCGGCGGTTGCAGCTATTGCGGCACAGGGTGAAGCCCAATTGCCCAGTCAAGAAAAACCGCAATCCGGCGATCATCGCGCCGCTGCGAGCACGCATGGAGCGGGCAGAGGCGAGCGGCGCGATAGTCATCGAGATGGAGACCGTGACAAGCGGCCCAGATCTCCAGCAGGCGACCGGGCAAAAGACCAAAAGGGCGGCGGCGAAAAGCGCGATCGTACAGGCGGAGGCGCGCGATTTGATAAAGGTCCTCGCTTCGACAAGGGCCGTCGAGAAGATAGCCGCCGTCAACCCGAGGTCATCACAGCGTCGCCACCAAAACGCTCTGGGGCCGATCCAGATAGTCCATTTGCCAAACTGGCAGCACTCAAGGCCTCACTGGACAAGCGGGGTGAGGGGGCCGGTTCTTGATGAAGGCGGCTGGCGGCAATGTCTCTGGTCAACGCCTCGACCTTTGGCTGTGGCACGCGCGCGTCGCCAAATCACGCACTCTGGCGCAAGCCTTGATCGAAAAAGGCAAAGTCCGGGTCAACCGCGAACGCATAGTCAAGTCCGCTTATACCCTAAGGCTTGGCGACGCCGTGACGATCTCGCTCGGACCGCGGGTGAGAATTCTTAAAGTCGAAGGTTTTGGAACGCGACGGGGCCCGGCAACGGAGGCGGCTAATCTTTATCTCGATTTGACTCCTGAACCGGAACGTACCAAAGCAAATGCCGGGTGCGATGCCAACTCGTCCGCGACGGACATTACAAATACAGCCCAAGCCGTCCGGGATCAGGGTGCGGGCCGGCCGACAAAACGCGAGAGGCGCGAGCTTGTGCGACTGAAGGGCCGTATGATTTGATGACTGTGCTGCCTCTTGGTACTTGCGTCCAAACCAGGGTCATGGTTCACGGTCTTGGAATGCAATACAATACCGCTCGTAATTGGGCGTTGACGTCTACCGACCGGAAACAAGCATGACCTACATCGTTAATGAGAACTGCATAAAGTGCAAATACACCGATTGCGTTGAGGTCTGTCCGGTCGATTGTTTCTATGAGGGCGAGAATATGCTCGTCATCCATCCCGACGAGTGCATCGACTGCGGTGTATGTGAGCCCGAGTGCCCGGTTGACGCGATCAAGCCTGATACCGAGCCGGGAACTGAGAAGTGGTTGGAAGTAAACCGTAAATTCGCTGAAGCTTGGCCGAATATAACGGCGAAGAAGGCTGCGCCTACCGATGCAGACGCCTTCAAAGATGAAAAAGCGAAATTCGAAAAATATTTTTCTCCGGAACCCGGTTCGGGCGACTAATCTAGAAACCACATACGAATAGCGCGGTCTTATGGGGTTTTTTGTTGCTCGAATTGAACGTCGTGTTCACGCAACTTAAGCCTAACGGTTAAGCCCGACTGTTGTGTCCCACCGGGCAGCCCTTCATTTGCCGTGAAGATTGTGTTAGTGTGCACTGCGTGATGGCAAGAAGTGAGCACATATCCTGAACGGCCGAGAACAAAAGAGCGCCAACCTCCACGTGAGGCTAGTGCTCAATAAGACGACATGGGGCGTCAACTGGGCCAAATCAGAGCCGGTCTGGATGTGCGGTGCTAGGCCAAAAACGAGCGCATGCGGCACGGCCTCTCGATAAAAGAGGGCGTGTGACTATGTGTGTGTAGAACACGATGTGGCGGCCCCCGGCACATCGGTCAATCCAGCCGGCATCCTTGATTGGGGTGCCGCGATCCTTCTGGGCACGATGCCGAGATCGATTTGTACGTTAGAGTGAGATGAACGAAATGGCTCAGAAGAAAAAGGTTCAGGTTGTTGCCAAGACTCCGGCAAAGCCTGTGTCGCGCAAAGCCTCTCCCGCCAAGGCCGCCCCAGCCTTAGTGAAAGTTGCAAAGGTTAAGGCCGAGGTAACCCAAAAAGCGCCGGTCAGCAAGACAAAACCTGTGGCTGTTGCTGTGGCTGCCAAGGCGACGCCGAAGCCCATGAAAAAGGTACCGCTTGCTGCCAAGGCCGATGTGAAACCAGTTTCCCCACCGATCGCGCTGAAGAAGCCGGCAGTTGGCATGCTCAAAGCTGCCATTCACGCCGCCGCGAAGCCCGTTGCAGCACCTGTGGCAGCGCGCGCGTTGCCGGCATCTGTGCAAAAAGTTGCTGGCCAGAAAATTACTGCGCCCGTCGCTGTGGCCGCCATCGCCTCTCCAAAGGCGATTGCTGAAAAGACGGCAGCCGCGCGTCAGGTCCTCGCCACCCAGAAAAAGCCTGTCAGCCAGCGCCATGGTTTCAAGGCAAACGAATTTATCGTTTATCCCGCTCACGGCGTCGGCCGCATTGTTGGCATCGAAGAGCAAGAAATTGCCGGCATGGCACTTGAGCTGTTCGTGATCAACTTCGAGAAGGAAAAGCTCACGCTGCGCGTTCCGACCGGAAAGCTTGCCAGTGTCGGCATGCGAAAACTTGCCGATGACGGCATAGTCAAGAAGTCGATGGAAATTCTCAAGGGCCGGGCACGCATCAAGCGTACGATGTGGAGCCGCCGCGCTCAAGAATACGTTGCGAAGATCAACTCCGGCGATCTCGTGTCGATCGCGGAAGTGGTGCGTGACCTCTATCGTTCCGAAGCGCAGCCGGAGCAGTCTTACTCCGAGCGTCAGCTTTACGAAGACGCGCTCGACCGTATGGCGCGCGAGATTGCAGCCGTTGAAAAGCTCGACGAGCGTGGTGCGGTTCAACGCATTACAGAGGTTTTGTCGAAGAGTGCAAAGAGCCGCCGGCTCGCCGCTGATGGCGAAGCGGTCGGCGAAGCAGCCTAACGCGCCGCTTTAAACGAGACTCAAAGATCGACAGCACCCGGAGCCTTTGGTTCCGGGTGTTCTTCGTTTGGAATTGGCGTTTCGTCCGTGCGAGGCGATCCAGGCATAGCGTCCTTGAGCGCGCCGCGCATGGATTGCGTGTTAGGAGGCGGCCAGCGATAGCGCTGGGACACGCCTTCCGGCATGATCTCGATTTCAGCGGGATGCGAGATGGCGATCATCGGGCCGTTGCGCCGTTCGATCCAGCCGCGCACTTCGACATACTTGTCCTTGAAGTGGTCCACAGTTGCGGCCCATCCGGGATCGGCCGACATGACGGACTTCGGAATGTGGACCGTGAAGTCTTGACGCCAGTTCTCGCCGAAGTTCAGGTAAGTACCGGTTTTCGTGCGCGAGACGGAAACGACACGCCCCGCGACTAACTGGAAAGAGCTTCGCAAATACATCAACAGAGCGATGCGCGTGGCGGATTTAGGCCGGTACAGGCCGTTTTGCCAAAGCCCAAGCCGCGCCAGCCGCGCGACGCGCTCATGAGCCAAGAGCTCGGGTAAGCATTCCGTCATGCCCGGAGTGGCGTGGGCCCTCACGTGGCCGCTGGAAAGCAATGCACCCTGGACCCAAACGCGATTGTGGCCTTTGCCCACGAAGAGATGAGCCACCTGCCGCCCATACCGGTCGGTGCGCGCGTGGCCGAACGCGAATTCAACGGATTGTCCAAGTAGCATCGCGGATAAGGTGCTTACCGCAGTAGCCTCGGGTGGCCATGTGCCGGGCTCAGCGTTTCCATCGCGCGCCCGAGGCGTCAGGATGCCAGCAAGTTTAACCTCGCTGCCGTCTTCGAGAGCAACGCTCTCTGCGTCATTGACGCGAACGACGGTTCTGATGGGACCCTGTTTCAGTGCGCAAGACAGGCTCCCAGCATCCGCACTGCCGGATATAAATGCCGGTCCGATAGCGATGCCGAGCAAGCCTAGCCAACATCCCATCCGGTCGTGAGTGAAAAGTTTACTCAATACATTGTGCTCCGCCCATTAGACGCAAATGTCAGCACAGGCTTGGAGGTTGCGCCAGCCCCTCAAGTGAGAGGATCACATTAGGAAATTCTCGACCGAGAGGTGCCATATCGTGGTGTTCTTCAACGTGATGCTGTTCTGGCCGTCAAGGGTGATGACGGTATCGTTGCCGATTTGATGTGTGGAATCGATGAGCGTCAGATAGTTCGTTATTGCTGTGCCCCTCAGATCCAGCTTGTCGGCGCCGGTGCCGAAGATCCCGGTTGCGAAGTCGAGGATTACGTCGCGGCCGTTCATGGCCTGGAACCGGAATGTATCCTGTCCCGTGCCACCCCAGAACGTGTCATTGCCTTTAGAGCCGAGTACTATGTCGTTTCCGGCACCCAACTTGATCTTTTCAATTCCGGTGATGGTGATATTTGAGAAATCGAGCGTGTCGTTGCCGCCCGTAGCAACTATGAGATCGCGTTTACCAGCTCCGCCTTCTATTTTCTCGATGCTGTTCAGGTTCGATTGGTTCGATGTCACGCGGATCGTGTCGTTTGCAGCGCCGCCTCTGATCGTATCGTAGCCAGATCCGCCATTATAGATATCTAGCCCCGCCTGTTTCAGCACTCTAAATACATCGTTGCCGCCAAGGCCGTTCAAGACGTCATTGCCGTTCTTGCCATAAAATGTGTCGGCCTGGTCCGTTCCCGTCAGTGTGTCTTTGCGATTTGTGCCAATGAATACGTGCGGATTGGCTGTCGTGCTCTCGAGAACCGTCATAGATGCGGTGGCTTGGGCGGTACCGCCGTGGCCGTCCGAAATCGTGTAAGTGAACGAGCCAGGTCCCGTGAAGTTATTGGCAGCAACGAAGCGAATTTCACCGTCCAGCGCGAGTACGACAGTGCCGCCGGAAGCATCAGAGACCGCGCTTACCTGCAATTGGTCTCCGTCAATATCACTATCGTTACCGAGAAGCGCCGCTGAGCTGATGACTGTTGTGCTTCCGCCTTGAACGGTGCCAATCAAGTCTGATTGCGCAACAGGATCGTCGTTGCGCGCCGCGATAACCGGATTGAAGGTGTATTCGGATGTACCGGTAAGTGCATCGGTAACTTCGATCGTGAATGTGTCAGAACCGTTGGCATTGGTGTGCGGACGGTAGACGAAATGCCCGTCCTCTCCAAAAGTGAGGGTGCCAAGTTGGGGTTCAGCGCCATCTTTGATGCGATAGACGAGCTCATCTCCGTCCGGATCGGAGGCAAATACACGTCCCGCCGCTTCCAAGTCTTCTGCAACCGGCGCCAATTGGGCGGACATGATCTCCGGGGCCCGATTGGGAAATAGCGCGATTTCAGCTAGAGCTGAACTTGTGCCGCCGCGGCCGTCCGACACCCAGTATCTGAAGTTGACTACCGAGGCGCCGCTGCCGGGCGCGATTAGGATATTGCCCTCGGCATCGATTGTGACGCTCCCGTCGCTGACGTCGGTGACAGAGACGATCTGAAGTGCATCGCCGTCGCTATCGCGGTCATTGCCGAGCAGTGCCGTGCGGTTCACCGTAAAGCTGCCGGAGCCGGCATAAATGTAGCTGTCGGGCAGCGCGTCGGGGACGTCGTTGCTTGTTTCTATCGCCGCCGCCGCGAGCTCTTGAACTTCAGCCGCCGTCCAAATTTCTCCGGTCAGAAACTCGATTGAGTCTATTGCCGATCCGTTAAAGTGATCGCGCACGGTGATACTACCCCCGCCCGCGAAGCGCAGAATTAGATCGTTGAATTGCGTTGGGTCCCGGAAGAAACGGACGTCACTTGGCATGTAGTTCCCAGCCAGAACGATGACGTCTTGGTCCGTGCTGCCGGGCGCATCGATAATCACATCGTTGCCGTCGCCATTTTCGTAGACATAGCCATCGCTACCGTCGCCGCCGGAAAGTTCGTCGTCACCTTCGTTGCCAGCCAACGTGTCATCGCCTGCTCCGCCAGTGAGCACGTTATCCAGCTGGTTGCCAACGATGGTGTTACGCAACCCATTGCCTTGCCCGCTCACCGCGTTGCCTGTCAACGTGAGGTGCTCGACATTGTCTCCGAGGCTGTAATCGATAGCGCTGTAGACTTTATCGAACCCCTCGCGCAGTGCTTCAACAACCTGGTCGCCGGCAGAATCGACGTAGTAGGTATCGTTGCCGCGTCCGCCGGACATCACATCGTCGCCGGTGCCACCATCGATTATGTCGCCGCCCGTGCTCCCCGCGATGTCGTCATTCCCGCCGAGGCCGGCAACGATTTCCCGGCTCCAAACTGCTTTTGCAATAATGTCATCGCCCTCGGTCGCCTCCGCTCCACCGAATGCGAATGCGGCTGTGCGCGCTGAGGTCGAGGTTTCACTTAGCTCGGCAGGGAGGTGGGCATCTGGACGCTCGTCCAAGGCTGATATAAAACGCGAACCGTTGGTTGCCTCGCGAACCGCAGATTCCCATCCCGGATAATTCTCGATCTGACCCTGGTTTTCGGCAAAAGTGTCGAAATCAAAGGTCAAGGGAAAGGTAATTCCGAGATCGCCCTCTTCCCAATCGATAACCCTGATGAGTGTCTCGGTTTCACCTTCAACGGCCACAAAAGTTATCTCGGGGCCTGGGGGTTCGCCTGGTCCATAATCGACCGTGTAGGTGTCGCTATGGCCTTGATACAGCGTGATCAGGAGATCGGAACCATCCATTTCAAAGCTAATGCGGCCCACAAAATCTATGAAGCCATTGATGGAATTGTTGTCCGGAATGCCCCAGTCGAAGAATGGGAGCGGGTTGAATTCGTCAATTTTGAATGGTGCCCCGGTGATCTGGAAGAGATCCGAACCTTCATAATCGCCGCGCTGAAGCATAAAAAAATTGTAAGGCACGTAGAGCATATCGTCCGATGAAGCATCTAGAATGACGAAGTCGGGCGTACTTCCGGTCGTGCGCATAGCCGATAGTACGAACCTGTCACTGCCTTCTCCGCCATTCGCAATGGTATCTCCGGCTCCACTGATAATTGTGTCGTCGCCGTCATTGCCATAAAGCTCGATGTCGTAGCCAAGGGGGCTTGCGTATGAGAACGGCGCGGCAAGGCGGCCATCCAGAAGGTCGTCGCCCCTCCCGCCATCCACAACGGTGATCGTAGCGCCGGCGTAGATTTGGTCGTCGCCGGAAGACCCCGCTATCGTCTCGACGGATTGAGCCCAGATGCCTGCGTCTTGGCCGGCATTCTCAATTGTCTGGACCGAAATGATCGACCCATCGACGACGTTGATAATGAGGGGGGCTCCGCTATCGGTGAATATAAGTTCGTCGCCCGTGCCGCCATCCGAAGAGTCGTCAAGATTGAATTCGATCGGGACTTCCAGAATATCGAGGCCCTCGCGCACATTAACGATATCCTTTCCCTTCAGCCAATTGACTTTTTCAATCGAAAAGAGCTGATCGGAGCCGCCTTCGAAGACGGTGTAGAAATTCGGTGTCTTGTGTTCGACGGGGTTGCGCCCATTATAGAAGGTAACCTCGCCGACGCCCGAGTAATCGATCGTATCGAGACCGTCTAAGACGTAGCTAAGGCGAGGTTCGCCGCCATGGATGATGTTTTCGCCGTTGGACCAGTGGATCGTATCGTCGTCGTTGCCGCCATAGAGTTTCTCAATTCCCGACGTCGATGAAGAGCCGCGCAGCACATCTTCGCCGAAACCACCAACAACTTGATTGAAGCTGCCCTCGAGCGTAATTTCATCGACCTGCGTCGTTCCAAGAAGAGTTGAAGTTCCCGGTGAAAGCCGGATACCGAAAGGCATAACGAGATTGATATCGATGCCGATGCTCCAAAGCATGGTCGCAACTGCGGACGAAGAGCTGATTGTAGGTGATGGGCCGAACGGCCACGAGACGCCCGTATAGGGATGTTGCTGCAGGTCCAATTCGGTGCCGTAGTTTGACATCGCGTCCCAGAGCGTAAGGGCCTGGGGACTTTGCACGATAGCTCTCGAACCGCGGCTGTCGGGCGTACCGATTTTATCGACGAGATCGTCGCGGCTGGCACCGTACGCGGCCGCCAGCGGCGTATAGAATTCGTTGCCCTGAACGCCGAGCGTCGCGTCGATCAAACCGCCTTCTTTGATGCCCTCGAGTACGTACCAATGGTCTTGGCGGTCTACGAAGCTGGTTTCGTCTTGGAAAACGAGTTGGATGTGATCGAAACCTAAAAGTCCAAGATTGTGCATCTGGACCGGGATGTACTCGATGCGAATGGTACCCATTTAGGATCGAACTCCACAAAAAATGAAAAATCGGCTGGCTACAGCCTTTAATTGTGCACGCCAAAGTTATGCAGCCAAGGGACTATTCAATCTTTTGTAGCTGTCAACGTCCATTAAGAATTTGCCAAGAGTGTTTCGCCATTTTAAGGCGTAATATGGTGCTTTCGCGGGGTAGCCTATTGAACGTTGGTGCTCCAGAGGGGCAAAAGTTAGCCAGCTTGACGTGATAGAAAGACAATCATAGATTGTGTATATTTTGGTTTTGGCTCCGGTCGGGGAGTCCCGGTATCAATTGAGGCGCAAGATTTGCGCGTGGTCGATACTCCTGGCGACGAGCCGTGACGGGCTTGACTTGCCTGTTGCTTGACGGCTGTGGATGCTCGCCGCATAGCATTGGTCACGGCACAACGCGTACCATGCTGCATTCGATGGCCCCGTAGCTCAGCTGGATAGAGCAACGGTTTCCTAAACCGTAGGCCGCAGGTTCAAATCCTGCCGGGGTCGCCATCGCCGTTCTGGGATGGGCGCTGGTAGCGCCTATTTGTCCCTAGCGTTTCAGACCGTTATTCGCCACTTGTGGATCCTTCGACGACGAACGAACCGGACCCAAGCCACGATGCAGGGCAAAATCGAGATAGCTATCGCAGACAAGAACCCGGTCGTGCGCGCCGGTCTTGAAAATATGATTTCGAAAGACAGCAGATTCAATGTTGTTGGACTGTACGCGACGGGCGCGGCGTTTTTGGCGGCGAGCGACAAAACGAAGTTTCAGGTCGCAGTCGTCGGATGGTCCCTCCCGGACATGGATGGCGGACAGGTACTCAAAGAAATTAAGCAACGTCAGTGGCCTTTCCGGGTCATCATCTACACGGGCGAAACCGGAACAAATGTCTTGCGGTGCGCCATTAAAGGCGGCGCATGGGGTTTCGTGTCGAAGGTTGAGGAACCTTCCGTGCTCCTGGAAACCATCATCACGGTGGCACGCGGCCGCTTGTCGCTCCCGTACATTGATATTGACCAACTGAACTATGATCCGCTTGGCATGTTAACGACGCGCGAGCGGGAACTTCTAGCCGCACTCGCCAACGGTTGGACCAATTTGCAGATCGCTGCGCGCACTGGAATTACGCGTAACACCGTGAAATACCACTTAAAAAACCTTTACGATAAGCTGGGCGTCTCGAACCGGGCCATGGCCGTGGCGCTCTACATGTCGGCCCTGCGAGATCTCCAGTAGCAGGCCTTTTTGCGAAGTGCCCTCCCGGTGGGTAGTTCCTGCTACCCTGATGCTGACTTTGGCCCTCCCCATCGGGGTGTTGCGGCCCGGATGCCCGTCCCACAGTGTCCATTCGTGACTTAAGTATTAAGTCGGAAGCCGCAACCAAGCGGCGCCCCAGAGAATTCAGGCCATTGGCTTCACCCGATCCTCGTCGGCCGGGTTTTCCAGTGGCTCAATGACAACATGCGCGGAGGAACCAACATGCAAGCCGTAACGCCACATCTCTTTATTCCTGGCCCAACAACCATTCCCGACAAAGTGCGCATGGCGATGAACTTGCCCATGGAAGACATGCGCAATCCGGAATTTCCGAAGTTCACGCTGCCGATCTTCGAAGACCTCAAGAAGATTTTCAAAATGAAGGACGGCCGCGTTTTCGTTTTCCCGTCGTCTGGTACGGGCGCATGGGAATCGGCGATCACCAACACGCTGGCAGTTGGCGATAAAGTTTTGATGTCGCGCTTCGGTCAGTTCTCGCTTCTCTGGGTCGATATGGCCGAGCGCATGGGGCTCAATGTCGTCCTGTGCGATGAAGAGTGGGGCACGGGCGTGCCGCTTGAAAAGTATGCCGATATCCTCGCCAAGGACACTGCCCACGAAATCAAGGCCGTGTTCGCAACGCATAACGAAACCGCAACCGGTGTCTCCTCCGACATTGCTGGCGTTCGCAAGGCAATGGACGCGGCCAAGCACCCGGCACTTCTGATGGTTGACGGCGTGTCGTCGGTTGGTTCGCTCGATATGCGCATGGGCGAATGGAAAGTCGATTGCTGCGTATCAGGTTCGCAGAAGGGGTTCATGTTGCCGACGGGTCTCGGAATTCTTGCCGTCAGCCAGAAGGCACTCGACGCTAACAAGACGCTCAACGGCCGCATGAATCGTTGCTTCTTCTCGTTCGAAGACATGATCAAGACCAACGATCTTGGATTCTTCCCGTACACGCCGGCAACACAGCTGATCCGCGGCTTGCGCACGTCGATCGACCTGATCAACGAAGAAGGCATCGAAAACATTTTCGCGCGTCACAGGCGCTTGGCAATGGGCGTTCGCGCCGCTGTCGATGCTTGGGGTCTCAAGCTCTGCGCCAAGGAAGCCAAGTGGCATTCGGATACGGTGTCGGCGATTCAGGTTCCGGATGGAATAGACGCCAACAACGTCTTGAAGACTGCGTTCTACCGCTACAACACGTCGCTCGGAACGGGTTTGAATAAGCTCAACGGTAAGGTGTTCCGTATCGGTCATCTCGGCGCGCTCGACGAATTCATGGTCGGCGGCGTTCTGTTTGCAGTTGAAATGACGCTCAAGGACGTCGGCGTCAACATCAAGCTCGGATCGGGCACGGGTGCCGCTGCCGAATACTTCTGCAAGACGGCAACACGCTCGGCGACAAGCGCCACGCCTGCTAAAGCGGCCTGATAATCCAAGTGCCTGGCCGGTTGTGGCCGGGCGCTTTCCACTTTCCGGCAAATGCCTGACGCCCTAGCGGGAAATTTCGCTAGGCTCGCGCTTAATATCAACCAATAAGACACTCAGGGAAGGTCACGTCACATGAGCTACACGCTTTATCCTCTCCGCAAGCAGCGTCTGCAGCGCTCGTACCTCGCGGTTCCGGGCTCCAATCCGACAATGATCGATCGCGCGCTCAAGAGTGCCGCCGACTATGTTTTCCTGGATTGCGAAGACGCCGTTGCACCGCCGGAAAAAGAGCAGGCCCGCAAAAACATTATCCAGGCGTTGAACGACCTCGACTGGAAGGCCGCGGGAAAAAGCGTTTCTGTACGCATCAACGGTCTCGATACGCACTACATGTATCGCGACGTTGTCGATATTTGTGAGCAGGCCGGCTCGAAGCTCGACACCATCCTGATTCCAAAGGTCGGCGTCCCCGCTGACGTCTATACGGTTGAAACCATCGTCAGTCAGATCGAAGTCGCCAAGGGACTGCCGCACAAGATTGGCACCGAAGCTCTGATCGAAACGCCGCTTGGCATGGCCAACGTCGAAGCCATAGCCTCAGCCAACAGCCGCCTCGAGTTCGATGCATTTCGGTGTTGCCGATTACTCGGCTTTCAATAAAGCACGAACCGTCGTCATCGGCGGCTTGAATCCCGATTATCCGGGCGACCAGTGGCACTTCCCGTTGTCGCGCATGACGGTTGCATGCCGCGCCTTCGGTCTCCGCCCGATCGACGGTCCGTTCGGCGGCATCGACGATCCGGAAGGCTACAAGGCCGGCGCGCGCCGTGCTGCGGCTCTCGGTGTCGAGGGCAAGTGGGCGATCCATCCTTCGCAGATCGAACTCGCGAACGAAGTATTCTCTCCAACGGCGGCAGAAGTGACCCGCGCCGAACGCATTCTTGTAGCTCTCAAGGAAGCCGAAGCCCAAGGCAAGGGTGCCGCGTCTCTCGACGGCAAGATGATCGATGCGGCCTCGGAAAAGATGGCGAACAACCTACTCGCGACGGCCGCCGCCATCAAGAAGGGTGAAGCAGCCCGCAAAGGCTAAGCCCAGTTTAAACCCGCATTTTTAGCGTTTCCAGGAGGTCCAAACATGGACATTCACGAGTATCAAGCCAAAGAACTTCTCTCAAAATTTGGCGTTCCGATCCCGCGCGGCGGACTTGCCTACAGCCCCGAGCAGGCAACCTATCGTGCAAGCGAGCTGGGCGGCACTGTTGTCGTCAAAGCCCAAATCCACTCAGGCGCACGCGGCAAAGCCGGCGGTATCAAAATCTGCAAGAACGAGCAGGAAATCGAAGACGCAGCCGAGGCGTTGCTTGGGCGTAAGCTCGTCACGCATCAGACGGGCCCATCCGGCAAGCTGGTCTCACGCCTCTACATCGAAGAAGCGACCAACATCGACAAGGAAATCTATCTCGGCTTCGTGCTTGATCGCGCATCCGAGCGCGTGATGGTCGTGGCCTCGGCCGCAGGCGGCATGGATATCGAGGAAATCTCGGCGAAAAAGCCCGATACGATCATCCGCGTCAGCGTCGATCCGGCTGTCGGCATGCAGCAATTCCAAGCGCGCGAAATCGCGTTTGGCCTCGGCGTCGATCCTGAGATCGTGAACAAGCTGGTACCGGCTGTTATGGGCTGCTACCGCGCATTCCGCGATCTTGACGCAACAATGGTTGAAATCAACCCGCTGGTCATTACCAAGGAAAAGACGGTCGTGGCGCTCGACGCCAAAATGTCGTTCGACGAAAACGCGCTCTTCCGCCGCCCTTCGATCGCGGAGCTCCGCGACAAGAGCCAAGAAGACCCGCGGGAAACCTATGCCAATGATCGCGGCCTATCCTATGTCGGCCTCGATGGCGACATCGGATGCGTCGTCAACGGCGCCGGTCTGGCCATGGCCACACTCGATATGATCAAGCTGGCCGGCGGAGAGCCCGCCAACTTCCTCGATATTGGCGGCGGCGCTTCGCCTGAACGCGTGACCAAGTCATTCCGCGCCGTGCTTCGCGACAAGAACGTCAAAGTGATCCTGGTCAACGTCTTCGCCGGCATCAACCGTTGCGATTGGGTTGCCAAGGGCGTTGTCGATTCGATCAAGGAACTGAACATCACCATGCCGGTGATCGTGCGGTTAGCTGGCACAAACGTCGAGGAAGGCCGCAAGATCATCGATCAAAGCGGTCTCGCAGTCATCAGCGCAGAAACGCTCGCCGACGCCGCCGCGAAGGCCGTCACTGCTGCCAAAAAAGCCGCGTAAACCGGGAGATCCTCAGTCATGGCTATCTTTATCAACGAGAATACCCCGATCCTGATCCAGGGCTTCACAGGTCGTATCGGCACTTTTCACGCCCAGGAAATGATCGACTACGGCACCAACGTCATTGGTGGCGTGACGCCCGGCAAAGGCGGCACGACCCATCTCGGCCGTCCGGTCTTCAACACCGTCAAGGGCGCGGTTGAAGAAGCGGGCGCCGAAGCCTCGATCGTGTTCGTGCCGCCGCCGTTCGCAGCCGACGCGATCATGGAAGCGGCAGACGCCGGCATCAAGTATTGTGTGTGCATCACCGACGGCATTCCTGCCCAGGACATGATCCGTGTGAAGCGCTACATGCGCCGCTACAAGAAAGAGAATCGCATGATCCTGACAGGTCCTAACTGCGCGGGTACGATCTCGCCGGGCAAGGCCATGCTCGGAATTATGCCAGGCCACATCTATTTGCCCGGACGTGTTGGCATTGTGGGGCGCTCCGGCACACTTGGCTATGAAGCCGCCGAGCAATTGAAGAATCTCGGGATCGGCGTTTCAACATCGGTTGGTATTGGCGGCGATCCAATCAATGGTTCGTCGCACCGCGACGTCCTCGAGCACTTCAACAATGATCCTGAGACCGATGCAGTTCTCATGATCGGCGAAATCGGTGGCCCGCAGGAAGCCGAAGCCGGTATGTGGGTCAAGGAAAACATGAAGAAGCCCGTCGTGGCCTACATCGCCGGACTGTCGGCGCCGAAGGGCCGGCGTATGGGTCACGCTGGCGCGATCGTCTCGGCATTCGGCGAGTCTGCGGCGGAGAAAGTCGATATTCTCAAAGGTTGCGGCGTGACAATCGCCGCGACGCCTTCCGAGATGGGATCGGCAATCGCCTCGGTGCTCGGGAAATCCAAGAAAGTTGCCTAAAGTGAATTTGCAGCCGGCCTCAGGGGAGGCCGGCTGCAAATGTCTTGTCATCGTTAGCCGGGGTTTGTTCATCGGCCGGGCCGCGTTGAGGGGTCTGCCGAACGGACAGAACGAAGAAATTCTGAAAGGATCTGAGCATGCAAGGCAAGGCAAAACAGGCTCAGCCACAGAAGCTTGACGAGTTCGAGTTGCGCGACGAACTGAAGCGCTTACGAGCTCAGATCCCCGATAATCCCTCGCTCAATCCAATTCTCAACGTTGCCTTTGATCTTTCGCGGCGGCTCGAGACCGGCAACATTGCCTATGAGGAATTGAAATCTCTGGCAGGGCGCATCATGGACCGCGCATGCGTCCACCGCGCAGGCCGCCTGAGAGAGCGCATTGGTTACGTGGATCAAGCGGCGACGGTCAAGGATTTCACGAGTTACGTCGAGCGTATTGCGGATGAAACCGGTTCGCTTGAAGCCTTTGCCAGCCGCTGGCAGCGCGCTCGGACCGGGATCGTTTTGACGGCTCATCCGACCTTTGGTCTGTCGGACGCGCTCTACAAACGCATGGTTGAAATTGCCGTGACCGGCCCGTCGGGCAAAGACGTGACGATCGGTATGCCGCATAGGCCGGCGCCCGGCATTACACTGGTGCACGAACACAAGTGTGCCCAGGATGCGATCAAAAATTTGCGCGACGCCTATGAAGAACTCCTGCACGGTTTCTATAGCGTTGCGGCGCAAAAGTTTGGCGCCAAAGCCTACTCCGTCCGGCCGAAGCTCACCACGTTTGCCTCGTGGGTTGGCTACGATCTTGATGGACGCACCGACATTGCATGGACGTTCTCGTTTAAAGTCCGCCTTCAAGAGAAGCGATCCGCACTCGTCGATATTCGCGAGCGCTTTCTTACTCTGAAGCATAAGCTCGGAGATGGCGACGCCGCGCAGCGCATCGCGCGCCAGTTGACAGGCAAACTCGATCTGGCAATTGCTGCTGTCGACGAGCAGGCAAAAGCACTCGAAACCGTTGGGACGGATGCCAAGGCATTAGCGAAAGCCGCCAATCTCATAACGAAAACCGACGGCTATAATCTTACCTCGGTTGAGCCGCTGGTGACGCTGTTGTCCTCACTTATGGATGCGATAGAAGCTCCGCAGATGAAGCGCGCTGTGGCCGCGCTTTCAGGACTTGTCGAAGCGACAGGTCTTGGCTCATCGCACATTCACCTGCGCGTCAACGCGTTGCAGCTCAACAACGCGTTCCGCGCCTACGTCCATGAACCCTGGACGCGGGATTTGACCGAGCGCCAGGCGCTTGCACGTATCGTGGAAATGATCCGCACATGCCCGCATGAGAGCGTCAATTTCGCGACGCTCGATCTCGAAACTGCGACGGCGATTAGGCAGTTCGCGCTTGCCGCCCAAATTCAAAAGCATGTCGATCGCGAAACACCGATCCGGTTCCTCATCGCGGAATGCGAATCTCCGGCGACCGTGTTGATTGCCTTGTTCTTTGCCAAGCTCTTTGGCGTAGATGGCATTACGGACATTTCGCCGCTCTTCGAGACGCCGTCCGGTCTCGAGAACGGCACACGGATCATGGAGCGGCTACTCGAAGAAGAAGCCTATCGCGACTATGTGCGCGGCCGGAAGCGCTTGTCTATTCAGACCGGCTTCTCCGATGCCGGCCGGTTCATTGGACAGATACCGGCAACGTTGGCGATAGAGCGCTATTATCACGGACTTGCCGCGACCGTCGCCAATGCCAAGCTCGACGGCGTCGAGACGGTAATCTTCTCGACACACGGCGAGTCTATGGGGCGCGGCGCGCACCCGGACGATTTAACGACCCGCCTGCACTACGTATTTTCTGATGAAGCCCGCCGCCGCTTCGCCAACGCCTCACTGCCGGTCAAGCATGAAACCAGCTTCCAGGGTGGCGATGGATACATGTTCTTCGGGCATCGCGCTCTCACGACGCGGGCTCTTGCGACGATCATTATGGACGGAGACGTGCCGGCGGCCCAGGTCGATCCATTCTATTCGGATCAGAACCTGAGCCTCGACTTCTTCCTGCGCCTCAAAGGTTTCCAGCAAGGTCTTTTTGCGCACGACGGCTATCGTGCTGTGCTCGGCGCTTTTGGTCCAAATATGCTTTTCAAGACAGGTTCGCGTCCTGTCAAACGGCAGGGAGAACATACTTCCGATCGCGGAAATCCGGCGCGCATGAGGGCCATTCCGAATAACGCAATCCTGCAGCAGTTCGGCTACATCGCGAACGTTGTGGCGGGGCTTGGCACCGGCGTTGGTGCGGATCGGGACCGGTTCTCGGCGCTCGCGAAATCTTCGCCGCGGTTGCAGACGCTGCTAAAAATGATTGCGCACGGCAAAAAACTTTCGAGCCTCAACGCCATGGCGGCCAACGCAACAGTTTTCGACGCCGGGTTCTGGGCGAGCCGCGCCTCTTGGGGCAAGGAAGAGCATCTCGAAGCGGCGTTCCGGTCGCTTGCGACGTACTTGCTGAAGGACGAGCGCTGCGGCGCGATTAACCAGCTCGTGCACCATTTGCGTTTGGATGCCATCGATTTGCACGCGATCCTCGAAGATCAGAATCTCGAGGGCGGCAAGGTTCCGGACGAGCACCGGCTTGAGCTTGATCTTCTGCAAGCTATTCGCCTCGCTCTCATTATGCGGATCTTTATTTTGGCGGCTCAGTTACCGCGCTTCACTCCTCAAGACGGGCTGTCACACGACCAGGTTCTGGCCATGGCGCTTGGTCTCGAGATCCCCGACGTCATCGCTATTATGCGCCAAGCGTTCCCGCACGGCGCTAAGGAACTCGCAGGCGTCGGCGAGGCGGCATTCGACGAGCCCGCGAGCTATCGTCCGCGCGGTATCGACGATTACGGCCGGCTGGAAACGGAAATCTTTGCGCCAATGGAAGATGCCTACGAATTTGTGCGCGAAATCGGCACCGGTATATCGCATCACTTCGGGGCGTTCGGTTGAGCTGATCTTTTTCTAAACCTTGCCCCACCCAGCGGACCGCTTAACTTTCTTGGATCGCTTGGCGGTGGTCTGGGCTGCAAGGTCGTTCGCGCCCAAACTAAACACCTCGCCCTGGCTGGTGTCCGTATCGAGCCAAAGAAAGGCCAAGCTCGGGTAGGCAGCTTCGAGCACCTCCCGCGCCTCGCCGACTTCGACCACAAGTGATCCGTTTGGCGTCAAATAGCGGGGCGCGTCATCGAGAATGCGCCTGACGAGATCGAGCCCATCTACTCCGCCGAGATGAGCGCTTTCGGGTTCAGCCCGGTACTCGGGAGGGAAAGCTGAGACGGCGGCTGACGTCACGTAGGGCGGGTTCGCGATGATGAGATCGAATTTCCGGGCTCCGATGGCCTCAAACAAGTCGGACTTCAGCAATGTCACGCGCTGTCCTAATTCGTAGTCGGCCACGTTGCGTTGGGCGACGTCAAGCGCATCGCTCGATATATCGATTGCCGTAACCTCGGCATTGGGAAATGCTAATGCAGCGAGTATCGCGAGGCACCCCGACCCCGTACAGAGCTCAAGGATTGCCGTCACATCCCCGGATTCTGCAACGACTGTCGATAAGCCGTCGTTGCAGAGGAGTTCTCCGATGTAAGAGCGGGGCACGATGACGCGTTCATCGACGAAGAATTTGTGTCCTTGAATCCATGCGCTTTGCGTCAGATAGGGTGCAGGTTTGCGGGTCGTAACGCGTGCGGTGATGATCTGGTGAAGCCGATCCCGTTCGGGCCGCGTCAATCTACAATCGAGCCAGGGATCGAGATTGTCGACCGGCAGATCAAGGGTCGATAGGATGAGAAACGCGGCTTCATCGATTGCATTGGAAGTCCCGTGACCGTAGACGAGTTTCGCCTTGGTAAATGTGCTGACGGCATAGCGCAGCCAGTCTTTCAGCGTCATAAGGTCATCAACGGGGCCGGACACGTTCAAGGGCATAGAATTGGGCCAGGTTGGCGCTTCGGGATTGCCGTTTTGCTGCCATCGGGTCCAGATAGCAAGTCTTAGGCGCAAATGTGCTTACGTTCTTTTCAGGTTCGGGTTGCAGCTAAAGTGCATTGCCGGCAGGTTTTGATGCAAACATGACGGATGTGGACGAGACGATGACGGAATACAGAAGCTGGGTATATGTAGCCGTTGCGTCCTTATTTCTCTTTGCGCTCACTTGGCCCTATCGGGACTATCCCTGGCGCATCGTGGCTGCTCAAAAGTCTGTGGGCCCGTTAAGCTCCGCCCGTTCATGGCATTACCAGCTCGATAACATTGATGTCGATCAGTTGGCGGCCACACCGGGCGATCTTCTCGTCATCGACTATGCAAAGTTTCAAGGCAAAGTACCTCTGACGAAAGAAGACGTTGCCCGCATAAAATCGGGACCGGATGGGAAGGGACGCCACGTCGTCGCCTATCTCTCCGTCGGTGAGTTGGAAGAGTACCGGTTCTATTGGGACGTCACGTGGAAGACGACGCCGCCAGATTGGCTCGGCGAGGAAAACTGCGCTTGGCCGCAAGCGCACCGCGTGCGCTTTTGGCTGCCTGGCTGGAAAGATATTAATTTCCGCGCTCCGGATTCTTATTTGCGGCGCATCATCGATTCTGGATTTGATGGCGTTTATCTGGATCGGGTCGACATCTACGAAACGTACCAGAAGGAACGGCCAGGTGCTCGCGCCGAGATGATCGCGTTCGTACGCGAACTTGCAGAGACGGCTTGGCGGCAGAAACCGGGGTTCTTTATCATTCCGCAAAACGCGGAGGCACTTCTAGAGTTTCCATCTTACCGCTCGTTCGTCGATGCACTCGGCAAGGAAAGTCTTTTACATGGTGTCTTGGCAACGGCCCGGCGTAATTCGCGCGCCGATATCGACTGGTCCATGCAGCTTATCAAGCAGCTGCAAGGAGACGGAAAACCCGTCTTTGTCGTCGAGTACTTGCTCGATCATCAGCATATCGACATGACGGCTCGGGAACTACGTGGCCGTAAAATCGTTCCGACATTTCAGACCCGCGCACTAGACGGCAAGGACCCGACCAAACCCGTCGTTCTCAAATCGGAAGTTGGCACACCCGAGCGGACCACGGCGGCGTGTCCGCCTGGCTCATCTTGGTAAACGGCCATTTGAACCCAAAACAGTGTAAACCCTAAGGACAACCGGCTGCTAATTTTTCTCCAACATCGGGCTTAGTCTGATAAACTGAGGGTCGAATTGGGATGGGGCAAATTCAATTCCGCCAGGCCGGTCGCGGCACCGCTTGCGCAGCAGGGAACAAAGGGATGTTAAGCGTATGAAGCCTATAAATTCAATACTCGCCTCCATCTTTCTGATTTGCTTGGCGACGAACGCGAGCGCAAATAGCGAGGAGCGCGGAAAACTTCTCGATTCGGTGAAATCGTGGGCGTATCAGCTCAAAGATGTAAACCAGGAAAAGATCGATAAGATTATCGCCTCTCCGTACGACATGATCATCATGGATAGTTCGACGTTTCCCGAGGGTAAGGAAATCCGCCTAACGCGCGAACAGGTCGAGAGCATGAAGAAAAAGCCGGATGGCAGCCGGCGCATCATCGTTTCATATTTCAGTGCCGGCGAAGCCGAGGATTTCCGCTACTATTGGAAGCCTGAATGGAACAAGAAGAAACCTGAATGGGTTTATAAAGCCGACAAGGACTGGAAAGGCGATTACATCGTCCGCTACTGGTATCCGGAGTGGCAGAAGTTCATGTTTGGGTCACCCGACGCGTTGATTGATCGAATCTTGGACGCGGGATTCGATGGACTGATGATCGACCGCGTTGATGCCTACTACTACTTTGGCGACACTGACGAGCGACGCGGGCAGATGATCGAGTTCGTAAAAAGGATGTCGGACTACATCCGCTCGAAAAGCCCCAACACAATTCTGATTGGCCAGAACGCCGAAGAGCTGCTCACAAACCCGGTATATCTGGATTCAATCGATGCCATCACGAAAGAGGATCTCGTGTTTGGCATCAAGCACAACTCGACGCGTAACGGCGAAGACGAGATCGCGTATTCCACAAAGCTTCTGGACGGAGCGAAAGCCAAAGGCAAACACGTCTTTGTCGTCGAGTATTTGACCAGCAAAAAGGATATTGCAACGGTCCGCGATTTCCACAAACAGCATAACTTCGTGACGTACATTGGCCGGCAAAGGGATCTATTTGAGTTGTCTGGTGCGGTGAACGAATAGACAATCGCCGATGTGCTGCCGGCTCGACATCAGCGCGGGCCGGCGCCTAGCGCACAACGCGTTTTGCTCGGCGTATCTCTGCCGTAACTCTGGCGCAAAGCCTCAAATCCGTTATGCTGCAGGCTCCGAAGTTTATGAAGTCTGAGGTGCGCGATGGAATACGCCGGCTTGATTGTCCTGGGCCTCATTGGCCTTTTGGTGCTGTGGTTGATTGGGACCTACAACGGTCTCGTCAGTTTGCGTCAGCGGTGCAAACAGGCATTTTCAGACATTGATGTTCAGCTGAAGCAACGCCAGGACTTGGTGCCGAATCTGGTCGAGACTGTAAAAGGCTATGCGAAGCACGAAAAAGAGACGCTCGAAAACGTCATCAAGTGGCGCAATGCAGCACAAAGCGCATCTGGCCCCGCAGCCCAAGCCGCCGCAGAAGGGCAACTCACACAGGCGCTCCGGCAATTGATGATTGTTGCCGAGGCCTATCCCGACCTCAAGGCCAATGCCAATTTCCAGCAACTTCAGAGCGAACTCGGCGACCTCGAAAATAAGATTGCGGCGGCCCGGCGCTTCTTCAACAATGCCGCCGCCGAATACAACGCCACGCGCGAGAGCTTCCCGGCCGTGCTCTTTGCCAATGCCATGGGCTTTAGCGTTCAGGACTTCTTCAATCTCGATGAGGGCGAGCGCAAGGCTGCGTCCACAGCGCCAAAAGTGGAATTCTGAGCAGCCTCTGAAACCGGCAACTGGGCGGTATTCGGAATTGGGGAAGCCGCATGTTTGAGGCTTACGGACTATACGGTCATATCCGGGCGAACCGGATAAGATCGGTTATTCTGTTGCTCGGCTTTGTCGCTCTTCTCCATGCCCTTCAGTTCTCGTTCTTGCTCATTGTCAATGCGCTGCAGGGCGGGACATTCGAACAGATCGTTGGATTTTGCCGCCGAGCAATTTTGGAGCACCTGGCCCTTCGCTGCGCTCGCAGCCGTCGCGTGGTTCGGTATCGCGTATGCTTTCCAGGATGCCATGATCAGGCGCGCAACAGGCGCCAAAAGTGTCAGCCGGCAGGAGGCGCCAAAACTTTACAATGCTCTTGAAAATCTCTGCGTTTCGCGTGGCATCGTCATGCCTCGTCTCGAAATCGTCGAGACGCCGGCCTTAAACGCCTATGCTGCGGGGCTTCGGGACGGCGACTACGTCATTGCCGTAACGCGCGGCTTGCTTGAGTCACTGGATGACAAAGAGATCGAAGCGGTCTTGGCTCACGAGCTTACGCATATTCGCAACCGCGACACGCAGATGATGGTCATTGCCGTCATTTTTGCCGGTATTTTCGCGTTCTTCGGCGACATGAGCGTCCGGCGTTGGGACTTCCCATATGGGTGGTCGCCGCGCGACAAGCATTCGGACAGCGGCGACCGCATCGGGGGTTCTTCCTCGCGGCGCGATCATGATGGTGGCGGAGGAGCCGTGCTGGCCATTATGTTGGCCATCGCAATCATCGTCATCACATGGGGTATTTCAACGCTCATCCGCTTTGCGCTGTCGCGCTCGCGCGAGTATTTGGCGGATGCAGGTTCTATTGAACTAACGAAAGATCCAGACGCCATGATTTCGGCTTTGCGCAAGATCGAGAAGAATGCCTCGTTCGACGTCATGTCGCGTATGGAGGCGTTCTTTATCGAGAATCCGGTCCGCCAGCGCGTCTCCGGGTTTCTGGCGACCCATCCGTCGATGGATGAACGAATTGCAGCGATCAAAACCTATGCGGCAGGCCGATAGAGGATGATCCAATGCCGGTCAGAGGCAAACATCAACCCGCTGCCTCGATCTCATTGAAACCGATAAGCCGATTTCTGCGGTCATCCCAAAGCTTCAACTGGGCGCACCTGAGACTATCCCAGAGTCTCAACCGGTTGATTTCTTTCAGTTCGGGACTGGCGTTTAGACAATCCTGAAGCCGGTAATTCGGGATCATGCTGTTCAGGTGGTGAATGTGATGCAGACCGATATTGCCCGTGAACCAGTTTAGAAATTTTGGCAAATCGTAGAACGACGAACCGAGAAGTGCAGCTACCTGGAAGTCCCAGCCTTCTGCTTTGTCCCAGTGCGTCTCCTCAAACTGGTGCTGGACGAAAAACAGCCAGCCGCCGACCGCGGAGGCAATGTGTACGATTGGGAGAACGACAAAGAGTACGTCGCTAAGCCCGAACATGTAGATGAGCGGAGCATAGAATAGGGCAAGTCCTAAATTGAGGCCCATGACGCTCTTCCAGGCTTCGCGTGCAGAATATGCGTGCAGCCACGGCGTGCGCTGTATCAGCATGAAATACGCAGGTGTGCCGAGGCCGAAAAGAAAGAGCGGATTGCGATAGAGCCGGTATCTCAACTTGCCGATCGCCGATAGCGCTTGATATTCGGCGACTGTCTTGGTGTCGATGTCGCCCGCGCCGCGCCGGTCGAGATTGCCTGAGGTCGCGTGGTGTTGCGCGTGTTCGCGCCGCCATAAGCCGTAAGGCGCCATGGTCAGCACGCTCATGGCGCGCCCCACGAAGTCGTTGGTCGTGCGCGAGGCAAAAAACGAACCGTGTCCGCAGTCATGCTGGATGATGAACACGCGCACTAATAGGCCGGCGGCGGGAATCGCAAAAAGCAGTGTCAGCCAATAATTACTGCGTACGGTCGCGAACATGCAGCCGATGAGGATGGCTAATGGAATGAGCGTGTTGGCGAGTTGAATGAAGGCACGCCGGGGAACGGCTCCCCGGTAGGCTTGGCAATGGATCGCCAGCCTGCGTACTTTTTGTTTGGCGCTTTCTTCAAGAGCGCGGGGTTGGCGCATGCCATGCGCGGAAAGTTCCGCGCTCTCACGCGCGTCGGCATAGAGCGGTACAGTCAAGTTCACAGTCGGCATCCCCCAGGTGGCTGGCCTTGACGGAAAAGGCCCAAAGACCGCGTTCGGTTAGCATATTCGCAGCAGTGACGCGAACTAAGAATGATTAGATGCGGCAATAACATCTGTTGATGACAAGGTAGGCTATTTTGCGCCGCGGTATGGATAGCTATGGGGCTTTCCTGCGGGGCAAAAAAACGGGGCCGCAATCTACTTGCGGCCCCCGTTCAATCACGTTCTGGCATGTTCTGGAGTAATGACACAAATCAATGCGCGCCCCAGATTTCGACGATCGCCGTACCCTTGCCCTTCGCCGAACTGTCGAAGAAGCGTGAGCGGTACTTGGCTTCGATGCGGTCGATGGCGATCTGCTTCTCACCTTTGAGATCGATCGGTCCATATGTGCCTCCCGCATCGACGCGGGTGCGGACCGGGATCGTTTCGTCCGTGCCGTCCGTGTAGATCACTTTAACTTCATTCAAAGTGATCGCGCGGTCTTTGACGGTGACGCGGAGTTTCTTGAACCCGCCTTCGTTTTTGCCGACAGGGATGATGTCCTTGTCGAAACCGACGAAGCCGGCGGTCTGTGCCCCAAGCAAGACCCAGCCCTGGTTGAATTTGCGGCCTTCGCCGTTCGGACCTAACCAGCCTTCTGCGTACTGGCCGAACACTTCTACACGAGCCTGGCCCTTAAAGCTTGGCTTCGACTTGTAGACCATCTGGATTTCTTTGATAAACCTGTCGCCCTTCAAATCGATCCAGTTCGTGCGCGAGTTTTTCGGCACGTTTGCGTTGACGGCCAGCGTGTCGGTCTCGCCGTTCGAGTAGACGACCTTCAATTCATTGATGAAGATGTCGTTCTCGAGCACGCGCAAGCGGATGCGCTCGAATTTGCCGATTTCGTTGCCGACGCGGACAACGTCCCGATCAACACCGAAGCCGACGTATTGCGCGCCAAACAGCACGTCGCCGCCTTCGCTTGCCCGGCCAACGGGGGCCGTCGTCTCGACAGGAGCGGTGGGCCGCGACTCAACGGGCGCTACTGGATCCGCTGATGGCGTTGGTGCCGTTGCTGAAGGCGAGGGTGTAACACGGTCATCACCGCCTGAGGTCGATGGACGCGGAGCACCTGAGTAGCCGCCATCACCGCGCGACATGTCGCGACCATCGCGATTTTGAATGCCAAGAATCTGCAGGCGGCCACGGCCACGGCCGGGAACTTGAGTAATATTCACCTGATCTATGAAGCGGTGATCCCCAGACGGATTGATCTGACGGCTGCGTTCGCCTGGATTCATGTCGATCTGGCGAACTTCGTCATGCTTTGAGCCATCGGCGTAAATGACTTGCACGCTCGATAAATCAAAATAGCCGCTCTTCGCCTTGACGCGAATGCCTTTGTAACCGCCCTTAGCTTTGCTGATATCGATCGAGTAGCGATCTGTGGCCAAATCGATGTCGTGTTCAGCGATCACAACGAGGTTCTCGCCGCTGCCTCTGCTGCGCAACCTATGGGCATCGGCGCTTATCAGCGCGCCAGCAGCCATGATGGCGCAGAACGCCACTACCAGCCTACGAAACATGAAATAACTCCCCTGGTTTCTATGCACGTCGCCCCGTGCCCACCGACCTCACCCACTTTAACGGCAAGCCAAGGAAAGTGCAGCCGGAACGGCTTAGAACTATTGTTCCCACAGGATGGTGATGTGAATCTGCAACACGGAGTTCTGGTAGATGCGTCCGTGGGTTGGTGGGTGATCTTTGTTCAGACATTAGGACTTGCGGAGTTCTGGCCGCCGGGTACCGGATTGTGGCAGGGTGGCACTCGGAAGTTGGAAACCCAGGGCGAAGATGCATGCCTCGCGCGGTGACGGATCGAAATCAAGCAATTACGGGCCTGTTCAACCTGATCGAACAACGATTTCCTGGCCGCCTATCGACCGGCGAGGCCGTGCGCCGCCAGCACGCCAACGCGCTGACGTTTTTGCCAGCGGAACTGCCTGACGCGGTCTTTTGGCCCGACACAACGGCGGAAGTCTCTGAAATTGTGCAACTTTCTTCAGCTGCGCGGGTGCCGCTCATCGCTTTCGGTGCCGGGACATCGCTGGAGGGGCACATCAATGCCCCCCTGGGCGGCCTGTGCCTTGATTTTTCCCGCATGAACCGCGTGCTTGCGGTGCGCCCAGAAGACCTGGATTGTACCGTGGAGGCCGGGGTCACCCGGCAACGGTTGAACCAGGAGCTTCGTGACAGCGGCCTCTTTTTTCCTGTGGATCCGGGCGCCGAGGACGCGACGCTCGGCGGTATGGCGGCCACCCGGGCTTCCGGCACGACGACCGTGCGCTACGGGTCGATGCGCGAGAATGTCGTCAATCTTACAGCTGTTTTGGCCTCCGGGCAGATCATCAAGACGGCGCAGCGGGCGCGCAAATCGTCGGCTGGCTATGATTTGACGCGCCTGCTGGTTGGCTCGGAAGGCACGCTCGGGCTCATCACGGAACTGACCCTCAAGCTTTACGGCATCCCGGAGACGGTCCTCGGGGCGGTTGCTGTTTTCGATAATCTGGAAGGCGCCTGCCGCGCGGCCATCAGCGCCATTCAGTCAGGGCTAAGTCTCGCCCGTATCGAACTTCTCGACGCCGCGCAGATCCAAGCGGTCAATGTCTATTCGAAGCTAGATCTCGCAGTGACACCAACGTTGTTCCTTGAGTTTCATGGTTCGGGGTCCGCCTGTCTTAACGACTTGGAAACTTTCCGGGGGCTTGCGGCAGACGAAGGCTTAACGGAACTCAAATCGGCAAGCGATGAAGCGGGGCGCCGCACTTTGTGGAAAGCACGGCATGACGCGCTTTGGGCGGTCAAGTATCTCGGCGCTGGGCGCGAAGTCGTCGTCACGGATGTGGCCGTGCCGCTGTCCAATCTTGCGGCCGCAGTTCGCGAAACGGCTGAAGATGTCGTGCGCTCCGGCCTTCTCGCGCCCATCGTTGGACATGTGGGTGACGGGAATTTCCACGCCATCGTGGTATTCAATTCGGCGGATACAACCGAATGCGCCCGTGTCGAAGCCTTTCTAGATCGTCTTGTCGCCCGAGCGTTGGCTTACGATGGCACTGCAACTGGGGAGCACGGCATCGGCCAAGGCAAGCGCCGGCACATGGCTAAGGAGCACGGGGCTGGGCTCGAAGTCATGCGCGCCATAAAGCAGGCGCTCGACCCATTGAACATTCTAAACCCACTGAAAATACTTTAGATCATTCAATGTTTTAAGTCCGACCACCTCACGTCGCGTGGAATAGTAGCTATGCGGACTGCGGGGAAGCCATTGGAAGGGCTTTTTAACCCAATCGTGACAGAAATCATTCAGTGCGTGCCAGGGGGCTCCTGGCGCGCCGGTAATGCGTTGGTGAGTACACACGGCCATGGCGGTCAAGATCAAGCGGGAGCGGCCAGATCAGCGGCGGCACCACCGGGTCACAGCCCCACTCTTCGTCAGAGTGGACGGCCATAGTTTGCGCGCGACCGACTGGTCGCTTGGCGGGCTCCGGATCGACGATTTCCCGGGTGAATTGCCTGCCGCCGGCAGCGAACACACGTTCCATCTGACGCTGCCCTTCCAAGGTTTTGACGTCTCATTTGAAATCAAAGCGGAGGTGGTCCGAACGGACCCGTCCGCGAAAATGTTTGCAGTCCGCTACACCGAAATCGGCGAGCGCGAACGCGAACTCATGCAGCACTTCATCGAAGAGCTCGTGCGCGGCTCGATGTCCGAAGTCGAGGATACGATCCAGCGCATCGACGTGCCGGTAACGCCCGCCAAGCTCGAACCGGATCTCCAAAAAATACCTGGCGATATGCCGGTGCGCCGCTGGCCTGTGAAAACTATCGTCATGACGGCGTTCTACGGCGTCGCAGGCTTTGCAATTTTTGGCTACGCCGGCCTGCTTGGATACTCGAACTTCTACCGCATGGAAATTCAGACCGCTGTCATCTCGGCCCCCGTCGAAACGGTCAAGGCCCAAGCCGACGGCCAAGTACTGCTGACTGGATTGAAGCCGGGCGATGAAGTTAAAGCCGGCGAGGTCGTAGTCAACCTCATCGACAACCAACTCGAGCGCGAAATCGAACTGGCGGATATCGCAGTCAAAGAGCGCATGGCGCAGCTCAACTACCTCAAGCAGCGCCATTCGGACGAACTCGAAAAGTTGCGCGGCTTCGCAACGGTCGAAATGAAAAACGTGCGGCAGAGCAAAGTCGATCTCGAAGGCCTGGAGCAGCAGCTACGTATCGCCGAACTTCAGCTTGGGCGCGTCAAATCACTGTTCGATAAAGGCTACGCCACGGAAACCAAGCTCGACGACGCCCAAAAGCAGGTGATTACGCTTAAAGGGCCAGTTGGAAAATAGGCGTATCGAACTCGAGTCTCGCGTCGATCTGGCCCAGCAGAACATCGGGAAACGGCTCTATACGGGCGAAAATATTGTTGGCCAATCCGCAAGATGTCGAAGCTCAAGTTCGTCTTGCCGAGCATGAAATCCGCCTCGCCGAGGAGCGCAAGAAATCCTACGTCAACCAGCGCGAACGCGCGGCCGTTGTCGCGCCGTTCGATGGTACCGTTCTCGAGATGCCGCGCTACGACAGGGCGAGTGTGCGCAAAGGCGACACCATTGCAATCATCGAACAGCGCCGCGACCGGACAGTCACGGCATTCCTCAATCAGGATGAGGTCATGAAGGTCGGCCTTGGCGACGAGGCCTTGATCTACATCCCGGCCATTGGTGAAACGCTGAAAGGCCGCGTTCGCAAGATTGATCGCACGAGTGGATTCCTAAAGGAGCAGGATGAGCGCCATGGCCCTGGCTACGGGTGGCGTGGGCCGGTTGACCGTTCGGCAAAAATCGAAATCGAGTTTGCCGATCCAAAGCAGGTCGCGGATTACGATCTTTATCGATCGGGTCTGCCCGTCGTCGTCGTGTTCGAGCAACGTTCGACGAACTCGCTTCTGACCACGATCAAGAAAAAATTTGCAGTGTCGTTATAGGCGGAGACACGGGTGCAAAGCCTTAGTGACATCGACTTGATCGACCCATCCGTGCCGCTGCCGCGCTCGGTCAAATGGTCGCCAATGGTGCAACTGAAAATTCTAACCTATTTCGCGGTCTGTCTGATCACACTGACCGTCGTGCCGAACCAGATCTGGGACGGGCAGAACAACGAAATCAATTTACGTCGTCGGCATTCTCGGGATCTGGCGCTATCTTGTGGTGGGCCAACCACTTCGCGCGCGCCAAGATTTTCGAGAAGGTCACCTATCCAAAAATGCGCGACCGGGCTGCGGCGCTGTGGGACAGCGGTTGGCGCCCGCGTCATATCCATGTGCAGATGACGACGTTTCGCGAACACCGCGAAATCAGCGAGGCGGTCATCCGCGCGCTCGTCACGGAAATCCGCGATGCAGGTGTTCCAGCGACCATCTGGCTTGGCTCAAGCGAATTGAGCGATGAATTGAAAATTGCGCGCCACCTCGAACTGGTGGGCAACGACTGCGATATTACGCTTCGCATCATCCGGCAAAATCAGCCGGGTAAACGCGTTGCGATCGCTCTCATTCTGCGAGCCATGTCGCGCGCGGGGCTTGGCAAAGACGATCTCGTTTTCTTTATGGACGGGGACTTCGTTCTCCATCCAGGTGTCGTTCGCAAGTGCACGCCGCTTTTTGCGCTCGATGACGAGTTGCATGCGCTAACGACCGACGAGCACGTGTTGGTACGCGGTCCGTGGTGGATGCAATCGTGGCTGAATATGCGCTTTGCACAGCGGCGCATGGCCATGCAGAGCCACGCTCTTTCCAATCGGGTTATTACGCTCACGGGACGCTGCTCGCTCTTTCGTGCAACCCACATCGTTTCCGAAGAATTCATTCGGCTTCAAGAAGCCGATTACCTTCAGCACTGGCTTTGGGGCACGTTTCGCTTCCTGTCGGGCGACGACAAGAGCACGTGGTACACGCTTTTAAAGCGCGGCGTAAAAATGACTTACGTCCCGGATGCCGTGGGGACGACGATCGAAGTCGTCGAGGGTTCCGGCTACCGGCGCATGGTTGAAAACCTGAGGCGTTGGTCCGGCAACATGTTGCGAAACGGTTACCGGGCAATCATGCTTGGGCCGCGCAAGATGCCGTTCTTTATATGGTGGTGCTGCGTCGATCAGCGCCTCGCCATGTGGACGATGCTATTCAGCCCGCTAATGGCGATTGCCGGCATGATGAAATTCGGCGGATCGTTCTTTTTGGCCTATGCTGTCTACATCGCCGTTTCGCGCATGATGTTGTCGATGGTGCTCTTTACCTATGCGCGCCAGGTCGATCTCAACTTTGTTTGGACCCTTTACGCCAATCAACTTTTGAATGCGTTAGTGAAAGTTTACATGCAGTGGCGTCTGGCCAAGCAAAAGTGGACCAACCGCGGCAACCAAAAGGTTGGCTTCTCTGGCGGCGGTTGGCTTACGACCTTTAGAGAAGGTATGGCCGCCTATCTGACTGCCCTGTCATTCGCTGCACTTTTTCTTATCGTCATGATTTACACAAAGTTACTCGCTCTGCCGACCTCGAGCTTCGTTTCTGTCGTGTTTTTTGGCTGAGTTCGATAAAATTGTAAGCGCGCACTTCAACGTAAAGCGACCTTTCCGCGTCATTCTCTATTTCACGCGCGATATGAGCGTCTCGTCCTTGGCAGAGGATCGGACCGAAGCGGATTGCAGGTGGCTCTCATGCGAGCGGCCAGCACCGCTTGGCAAATTCAAAAGCGCGGGGTGAGTTGAGAGCGGAAGAAATGCCGCGTGTGGGAGCGTCAAAAAATGAATTTCGAAGCATCCGTCGCTGAACGGAATGTGGACCGTGCGGCTGCCTCAATGGCACCGTCCGCTGCTGGACAACCTAAACCAGCCATCAGCGTAATCGGCCTGGGTTATGTTGGCGCCGTTTCGATGGCGTGCTTGTCGCATCTCGGCTTCCGCATGGTGGGCGTCGATGTCAGCCGCGAAAAAGTTGACGCGATCAAGGAAGGCCGCTCGCCGATCGTCGAAGAGCGGCTTGGCGAACTTCTCGATGACGGCGTCAAATCCGGTCTGATCGATGCAACGCAAAATCTCGTCGCGGCCGTCCTCGACACCGATGTGACGTTCCTTTCCGTCGGCACGCCGACGTCTAAAGACGGCGGTTGCGACTTCACGTTCGTGCGCCAGGCGAGCCGCGCGATCGGACAAGCCATCGGAATGAAATCGGGCTACCACGTTGTTGTTTTGCGCTGTTCCGTGCCGCCGGGAACAACTCTGGATGTCGTCGTTCCAGAAATTGAAACAGCGTCGGGCAAAAAGCTCGGCAAGGATTTTGGCGTCTGCTTTAACCCGGAATTCCTGCGCGAAGGCGTCGCAGTTGCGGACTTCTTTGCTCCGCCGAAAACCGTTGTCGGCGCTTCCGATAAGCGCGCGGAGCAGACCGTTACGGCCATTTACGGCACTATCGACAAGAAAGTGATCTTCACGTCGATTGAATCGGCGGAAATGGTCAAATACGTCGATAATGTCTGGCATGCGACGAAGGTTGCATTCGGCAATGAAGTCGGCCGCCTGTGCAAGAAGCTCGGCATCGATAGTCACGATGTCATGGACATTTTCGTCAAAGATTTGAAGCTTAACCTGTCGCCTTACTACCTGAAGCCGGGCTTTGCATTTGGCGGCTCTTGCTTACCGAAGGAAGTGCGCGCGGTCAGCCATATTGCGCACGCGATGGGCGTCGAAGTGCCGTTGATCGATAGTTTGACGGTGTCAAACCAGCGTCACGTGACGCAAGCGATCAATCTGCTCAAGCCCTACGCGGGCAAGCGCATTGGCTTCCTTGGGGTCACTTTCAAGCCTGGCACGGACGACATGCGCGAAAGCCCAACTCTCGACGTGATGGCGCAGTTGCTCGCCGATGGAGAAGCAATCAAGGCCTATGACCCGAACCTCAATTTCGGACCTCTACTTCAGCATCAGATCGACTACGTGCGCCATGCGGTGCCGGCGCAAGCCAAGCTTATGGATGAGCTCGAAACCTTGACGGCGGCGAGCGCGGACGAATTGGTTGCCAAATCGGACGTGGTCGTTGTGTCGCATGCGACGGACGAGTTCCGTGCGGCGATCAAATCCCGAGATCCTAGAATCCACGTTTTGGATCTCGCGCGGCTCTTCAAAGAGATCCCTGCCGACGCGGCTTATCAAGGAATTGCCTGGTAATTGGCAAGGCGTAACTGACGTTAGTCTCTAGAAATTTTGAACGCCGGTTGGAAATATCCGACCGGCGTTCTTGATTTTCTGAGCGATGAAAGCGACGCATAAAATTCGATTTAAATTTGAAACAATATTGGTGCGGGCCCTGCACTTAATATTTGAACCTCATCGGTACAGTCGCTTGTTGAGATCGTATGTCCGGGTTGCGAGAGGCCTGTCGATACGTGTTTATTTTGCCTGCTCTTTGGGCGGGTGTGAGTTCTGGAATTGAGACGGGTACCGTCTCTCGATGTGGGAGTTGAGTTATGAGCGACGGTAAGAAAAAGTCGGGCAACGGCGACGGCGACATGCACGACGACCATCTTGTGGGCGCAGACACTCACGATCATGATCACGATGGCAATGGCCATGGTGACGGCGATCACAATGACGACGGGCATTCCGACAATGGCAAGAGCGGCGTGAAGGCCAAGGACAAAGCTGAGAAAGAAGCCAAGGAGGCCGCTGAAAAAGCTGAAAAGGAAGCCCAGAAGGCTGCTGAAAAAGCTGAAAAGGACGCGAAGGAAGCAGCCGGAAAGGCTGAGAAGGACGCCAAGAAAGCCGCTGCCGAGAAGGCCGCTGCTGACAAGGCCGCTGCCGAGAAGGCCGCTGCCGACAAGGCTGCTGCCGAAAAGGCCGCTGCTGACAAGGCCGCTGCCGAGAAGGCTGCTGCTGAAAAGGCCGCTGCCGACAAGGCCGCACACGACGACGACCACAGTGACATCCATATCGGCGATGGCGCAAAGAACGTCATCGCTGGTGACGATCACGATAGCGTTATTTTCGGAGAAGGCGGCATGGACACGCTCACCGGCAACGGCGGCGACGACCGCATGCACGGCGGTGGCGGCGACGACACGATGACGGGCGACGCTGGCAACGACACGATGTTCGGTTCCTCGACCGTTGGCGGCAAAGTCGATATGACCAATTTCAAGGTCACGGAAGCAACGACCGCAAAAGTCACATTCAATTACGAAAGCGCCGGATACAAAAACGCTCTTGGCGTCTACAAAATTGCAGCCGATGGCTCGATCGGCGGCGTGCAAATTCTGTTTGCCAACGCATCTCTCAACGGCTCTGGCGGCGACCTGATCTCGGGCGTCAGCTCGGTTGATGTCGGCGTTGAGGCAGGCGAACGTCTCGGATTTTTTGTCGTGCCGAACGGCTTCAGCCAATACGGCATGTCGCAACTCCTCTCCGACAAGTCGGCATCTTTCAAGTTCGTTGGCGCTGACGGCAAAACCGGCAACGTCGGCGGCGGAACGGAACTGAAGCTTGTCCACGTTGGAGCGAGCGGCGCAGAAACCGTTGTGAAGTCTGCTTATGGGACATCGATCTTCCATAGCGTCGACAACGGCAATGCCGGCCTCAACGGCGACAGTCTCAATCACGTCACCGGCACGGTCGACAACTTGAACGGCACCGTCAAGATCGGCTTCGAGGACTTGAAGGGCGGCGGCGATAAGGATTACGACGACAGCATCTTCACGGTGACGCTCGGCACGACCAATACGGCGCTTCTCGCCAAGGAAGCGACGAAGCCGGCGCGCGCCAGCGACAAGGACGTCATGACCGGTGGAACCGGCGACGACAAAATGTTCGGCATGTCCGACGACGACAAAATGAACGGCGGCGACGGCAACGACCAGATGTGGGGTAACTCCGGCAACGACGCAATGGACGGCGGAGAGGGCAACGACCACCTTTCCGGCGGCAAAGGCGACGACGTCATCTCGGACGGCGCTGGCAATGACACGGTTCTTGGTAACTCTGGAAACGACTACTTCGTTGCCGGCGAAGGCGATGACAGCTACGACGGCGGCTCGGGCTTCGACACGATCGATTATTCTGGTGCCAAGAACGGTTTGTCCGTCAATCTCAACGCACACGTTGCGTCGGGACTTGGCTCGGATACCACAAAGGGAATTGAAAAAGTCATCGGCTCGGCCTTCAACGACTACGATCGAGGGCAACAAGGAAGCCAACGTTCTCATCGGCGGTCTTGGAGACGACAACCTGCGCGGCCGCGGTGGCGCCGACACGCTGACGGGCGGTAAGGGCAACGACGTCTTTGCCTGGACGAAGAAGGACGTCCTCTCGGGCGTGGATCACATCACCGACTTTGCCAAGGGCGACCGCCTGAACCTTCACGACCTTCTCAAGGGCCAGAAGTACTCCAGCATCGCTGACGTCGTGAAAGTGACGGATACAAGCGCGGGTTCGAAAGTGTCCGTCAAGGTAGGTGCCAGCTTTGTCGACGTCGTCGTTCTCGATCACGTGCATAGTTCAAGCGCAATCGAGCTGCAAAAGGCTGGAATGATTCTGGTCTAATAGGTCACAATATTACCGGTAGACATGAGCGGCCCCAATTGGGGCCGCTCTTTTTTTTGGCCAGTATTTATGAATTGGAAGTTATGCAGTCAGAATATAAAAATAGGAAGACAGTGAAATAAAAGTCAAAATACAATGTGAATTGAACTGCTTTGGTTCGTTTTCGTGGCAAAGCAGGCAAGGGACCTGAAAATGGCTATTGTTTGCATAAAATTGTCGTTTGCGGACGCATCATATCTTCAGCGGCAATTGATAACATCATAATTGCAAGCGAATAACTGCCGACAAATCAATGCGATATTGCAGGCAGATTGTTATATTGAATTCAAGGCGCAATAAAATAGGTTTGGGGAAGATATGGCATCGATTACTGGAACGTCTGGCGCGGATTCTTTGATTGGTACGACGTTGCAAGATCTTATCCTTGGTCTTGAGGGTAACGACAGTCTCTCCGGCGGCGACGGAGACGACGAGGTGCGCGGCGGTGTAGGCAGCGATCGCATGTATGGCGACGCAGGGAACGACTCGCTCTTCGGAGGCTTTGATGCCGACACGCTCGATGGCGGCGCTGGCAATGACACACTTGAGGGCTCGGAGGGTAATGACCGGCTCGACGGCGGCGATGGTAACGATAGCCTCTCCGGCGGATCTGACAACGACGTCTTGAACGGCGGCGCTGGCGATGATGTCATCAACGGAGATTCAGGCGACGACGTCATTCAGTGGAGCCTCGGCAGCGATGTGATCACCGGCGGGTCGGGTTTTGATACGCTTGACTATTCGACAGCAGGACAGGGCCTCAACGTCAATCTCAGCACGCATGCTTTTACGATGGGTGGCGTTACGACATTGGCCGATGGTGTCGAAAAGGTCATTGGAACCCGGTTCGCCGATAACTTCTTGGGCGACTCGGGCGACAACGTCTTCTCGGGCGGCGCTGGCAACGATATCTTCCGCAGTAAAGGCGGCGCGGACATCCTGACTGGCGGCTCGGGTCAAGACACGTTCATCTACTTCAAGAAAGACGCAGTCGTTGGCGGCGTCCAGCAAGGCGTCGATTTCATCACCGACTTCGGTTCGAGCGATCAGGTCGATATCAGCGACTTCTTCAAGTCGAACCCGAACGCGGATCTCGACCAGGCCATTCGTCTCACGTTTGATGGCGTCAATACAACCTTGTCGGTGGATGTTGCGGGAACCTTCGTCAATGTCGTCGCCTTTGGCGGCGAATGGGGTGCAACGCCATCCCAGCTGGTCGAGGATTTCATTCTCGCCGTCTGATCGCCGGGGCCCTGACCGCCGGGCCCTGCCCGCCGGGGTCAAGCATCTTGGCTCTACAATCATTGCCGGCAATAGCGACCGAAGCGGCAGCCATGGGGTTGCCGCTTCATCTTTTGTAAACGATATCTTTAGACCGGCTCACTATCGTCTCAGCTCGTCCAGGCGTTTCGTCTGGGCGAAGCCCGTCCGGCCGTTTGGCGCTCTGCAAAATCAAGGCTTTTGCGTTGTTTTGTACTCCAGGCAATAGGGCTGGATGGATCTTTCAGGGTCCTGAAAGGCAGTCGAGATGCGAACATCAAGGCGAATGCTGAAAGACGTGCGCCGCGCGGTGTTCGTCGCGTTCGTGTTTAGCGCCTTCATCAACGTGCTGATGCTGTCGACACCGCTTTACACGCTGCAGATTTTCGACACCGTCGTGCCTCTCGGCAGCATCGAGACTCTGGTCATTATTACGCTGATCGCGGCTGGTGCCATTGCCGCACTCGCGGCGCTCGAAATCGCACGCGATCTTATTTTGCTGCGCGCCAGTGTTTGGCTGGATCACGAGCTTGGCCGGCATATCCTGGAAAACCGCTTGAAGCTTGGTGCCCAAGCCCAGGACATTCGCGACGACGCGCGCGCGCTCGAGCAGTTTCACAGCTTTCTTGCCAGTCCTGCCGCCGGTATCGTGCTCGACGCTCCATTTGTGCCGCTGTTTCTCGTTGCGCTCTTTGCACTCAATCCGTTGATCGGCACAGTATCTCTGGCGGCTGCCGGATTTTTGATCGTCGCGGCCGTTATGCAAACCCTTCTCACCGGCCGTCTGCAACAGGAAAGCGCCCGGGCGCACGAGCGTTCGGAAAAATGGTGGCGAACTGTCGCCAGTAATGGGCAGTTAGCTGGCGCCTTTGGATTGGTCAACGGCGTTTCGGGCCAATGGGAGGCCTTCAATAGGTCGCACATTGGCGCGGCATACTCGCAGGGCAAGCGCAGTAGCATCATCAAGTCATTTGCACGTAGCGTGCGCATAGGTTCGCAAATTGCACTTTACGGCTTCGGCGCCTGGCTGGTGGTTGATAACGCGATGGCGCCTGGAGCGCTCGTCGCTTCTGCAATCCTTCTCGGCCGCGCGCTGGCACCCATCGAAGGATTGGTCGGGGCTATAAAGTCGATCAAGAACGTGATTGCAGCATACGGCCGGCTCAAGTCGTTGCCCGAAGATGCCGACGTGCCAACGCTTTCCACAGGTGGTGCCACCGTTCGAGGTGAAATCACTCTGCAGGATGTCACCTATTACTATCCGACCCGGAAGACGCCCGCACTTCGCGTGCCGTCACTTGATCTGCAGCCTGGCCAATCGCTCGGTATTGTCGGACCCAATGGTTCTGGCAAGTCGACGCTTGCAGCACTCCTTGCGGGTGCCATGAGTCCGACAACGGGTAGTGCCGCACTCGACGGTCTGCCAATTACCAAATGGCAGCGGGGCGATTGTGAAGCACCTGTTGGATATTTCGCCGACGAGCCCTTGCTGCTCGACGGCACGGTGCACCAGAATATTGCCCGTTTTGGCGATTTAAGTTTGATGGCGGTTGCCCGCGCTGCCATGCGTGCCGGTGTCCATGAAACACTGCAGTCGCTGCAGGCCGGTTACGATACGCCGGTTGGGCACGCTGGCTCGCTGCTGTCGCTGCGGGAACGGCGCGCAGTCGCCTTCGCCCGGGCGGTTTCCGGCAACCCCAAAATCGTTGTTCTGGACGAACCTGAAATCGGTCTCGACGGGGCCAGTCTGAAGCGCCTGATGCGCGTGCTCGAAACTCTTAAATCCGAGGGTGTAGGGCTCGTCATCGCGACGCAGGACCCAAAGCTCTTGAGCCTCGTCGATAAAATAGTTGTTCTCTCGGGCGGTACAGTCCAGTCGATGAGCAACGCCGCAGACTTTGTTCGCAGCACCGCGCCGTTCAAAGTCGTTGAAGCGCCAGTTGTGGCGTCAGAACAATCACAGGCAGGCAACTATGCCGGCAGTTGAAGGACACGCCATGGAAAGCCGCGCCATGCAGCGAAATCAGCCAGCCGGCCGCAAGGCATATCCCCGCTTGGATGTCAGATCACCCATCGGTCTTGGACTAGCGGTTATCGTTCTTTTCTTTGGCTTCGGACTTGGCACCGCAGCGCTTGCGCCGATCGACAAGGGTGTCAGCCTGCCGGGCACCATCATCGTCCAAACCAAGGTCAAGCCCGTTGCGCATCCGCGCGGCGGTGTCGTTGAGAAAATTCACGTCATCGAAGGCCAGCAAGTCGAGGAAGGCCAGCTTCTCGTCAGTTTGGAAACAGCGACGCTCGACGAGCAAATCGCCTCTCTCAAAGCCCAGTCGGCAGCGTCTCAAAGGCAGCTTTTGCTGGCCCGTCAGGAAGCAGCGACGATCACCGATCTGCAAATGCGCAGCCTTGCCTCAAAATCCAAGGTTTTATCGCTAGACCGGTTAGTTGCAGAAATCGAAAAAGAAGCCGCGAACTTCAAGGCCCGGGTTGCTGCCGCTGAAACAGAGCGTGCAAAAACCGATATCCGCGCGCCAGTCGCAGGCCGGGTGCTCTCGCTCCAAGCGCACGCGATTGGCGCGGTTTTGCAGCCCGGCGCTGCGGTCGTAGAGATCGTTCCAGCAGCAGACAAGCTGGTGGTCGAGGGCCGTCTTCAGCCGCATCAATTAGAAAACGTCAGGGCCGGAATGCCGGCCAAGGTTTGGCTGACGGCGTTGAGCTGGCGCGAACAGCGCCCCCTGGTCGCCAAGTTGTCGTGGATATCAGCTGACAGCGTTGAAGATAAGCGCAGCGGGAACTCGTATTTCGTTGCCCGCCTCGAACTCGAAGAAACACGCGAAGAAATCGTCAAGCGCATGGCACTTCAGCCCGGTATGCGCGCGGAAATTCTTCTTATGACGGGCCAGCGGACACTGCTGGACCAACTTATCGATCCATTAATGCGAAACGTGCAGAAAGCCTTTCATGGCTAAGGGTATCAGAATATGAAAATTCCAAACCTTCAATCTGTTCTCTTCAATGGCGCGGGTGTCGCAATCCTTGTAACCGTTGCCGGTTACATGGTGAACTCGTTCTTCACGTCTGAGCAGATCCCGCGATGTTCGCAACGCTATCCGGCGGGACAGCAATTCTCGATGCAGAATTCCTCCGGCGGCGTGATGAGCCCCATCGAGCTGCAGGCCAGTCTGCCGTCGCGCGAGTGGGGGCTCTTGCGCAACGCACGGGTCGTCGAGGCGAAAGACAATCAATCGCAATTTCTGCAGGTCGCACTTGCTGCGGCCGATGACGATGAAGGCACGCGCACAAATGGCGTTGGCTTCGTGTGGAAGCCTGAAAGACTAGAAGGTGCGCGCTCGGCTTGCCTGTCGTACAAAGTTTTCCTCTCGAAGGATTTTAAGTTTGAAGGCGAAGGGTACTTACCCGGCCTATTTGGCGCGCCCGACCTAGAATCGCTTGATCGCCCTCAGCCGGCTGGCGGCTTTGTGGCGCGCCTCGGGTGGCAGAAAGATGGGACAGTAAATGTGGCTTTGAACACGGCTCCTAACTCGTCCGGACGCTGGCTTGGCGCTAATACTCGCGCAGTTTGGCCAATCGGTACTTGGGTGGATGTGGAACAGGAAATCCGGCTCAACGAAAAGGGAAAGCCAAACGGTTTGTTGCGCGTTTGGATGGACGGGTATCTGCAACTTGACAATGGCAAGCTGGATTTGGGTGCAAACGATCAGATATCAGTCTCAGGGATTGTCTCTGATATCCATTATCTGCGCGGACCAGTCGCCACCTCAAGATTGACGGTTTCGCCTTTTGTCGTTCAATGGCAATAGGTTAACAGAGCAGCCTTAAGACGTGGTATTTGGGTTGACATTCGTGCGCAGCTGATTTTTTCGGGCAACACTTGATTCGGAAAGAGAGTTTCCCACTGACGAATTCTTGCCAACCGGCGGCGTCTTCTGTCTAGATGATGGCAGAATTGAGCGCCGTCCCGCTTACCCCAAGTGGCGCCAGTTCTGTTGGCCCGCGGTCTCCCCCGACCGCGGGCATTTTTCTTTTTAGATCCAACGGGCTGTGGCTCAGGATCGCGATGCGGCCCGGAAACCGGCTGCACGCGCCTCATCTTCGCTACAGAACCAGCGTTCTCCCTTCACGGTTTTGATGTTGCGTTGATCGTAGTCTTCGGACCACGGCATTGCGTAAATGCGGCCGCGGGAGCGAATAAATCCCTTTATGGGGCAACCGTCAGGTGCCGCTCGTTTAGCCTCGGCCCAAACGCGAGCCCGCCAAACTTCGGGGCGCTCGTTTAGCCCCTGCCAAAGCCCCAGTTTTGCAGCGCGGGCTGACTCTTCTTCCGTGCCGTACGTCCGGAAATAGCCTTCGCTAGCAAAAACGTGCCCATTCTTGACGAGTTCAGCAGCAATATCGACGCCACCGGCACGGCAATGTGCGAGGGGGGCGGAGCTCTTATCCGGTTTGGAGAGTTCGCAGGCAACGGTACGGCCCCGCGAAAGGCGGCCGAGTGCCTGCCGTGCGGCGTCTGCGCAAGGCCAGCGTTTGCCTTTTGACTTGAAGCAGGGTTGTGCTGGGTCTGGCGCCTCTATGCCAACCAGCCGGACTTCAACGCCATTGATCCGCAGAACGCTGCCTGACACGGTGTTGGCGCGGCCGCGCAGTTCGTTGTTGCTATCGGTTTCGGCCTTCGCGGTTGTTTCGGTTTTGGTGCTGCCGGTTGTGATATTGGCTGTCTGAACCGAACCGGGTACTGGGGTCAGCACAGCACCAAAGGCCCAAACCGCAAAGGCCGCCGCTGCCGTTGCAGGCAGGTATTTCTTGGCGATACGCCAGCGACGCGGCAGGTCGGCCAGATACATGGCCGCTATGGCGCCGCTTGATTTCACGCGTGGTGGCAAACTCAGTTCGGGAACTGGGATTTTGGCTGCCGCGTCGCGCGCTGCGGAACCGAGATCGTGGGCAAAGCCCGCCGCAGCATAAGCGCCACGTTTGGCGGCATGACCAGCAACATGGCCGGCGTTGCGTGCGGCGGCGGCGACCCCTTGCTGGACGGCTTGGACTTGCTCTTTACCCGCTTCAAGACCGCGATCGGCGGTGTCTTTGACCTTTGCAAGCGCGGCGAGCCGCGCGTCGTCGAGGCGCTTTTGGCGGTCCGCGCGCCGTACCAGAATCGTTGTGCGGACGTACTCCTGCCACTCGAAGCCCTCGCTCCTTTTGCGCCATCCGAACATATGCTCTCCCCGCGCCCCGTAATTTCTGGCGATGCGTTAGATGCATGTGACGAATTTCAGGAGAAAAGATGGCGGATACCAGGTTAGAGCCCTGTCATCCCCAGCGATATCTCGTGATGTGCTCGGATCAATGATAGCCTTCGCCAGCGCGAACCTTGCCTCGGAAGGTCCAATAGACGAAGGCCGTGTAGCCGAGAATGACAGGCAACATCAGCAGCGTACCGACGAGCATGAACATCTGAGAACTCGGCGCGGCAGCGGCCTGCCAGACCGTGATGGTATCTGGCACTAGATATGGCACGTTGGAAATAACGAGGCCGGTTAAGCCAAGCAGGAAGAGGGCGATTGCCGACGCGAACGGCTGCACGTCTCGGCGGGCAGAAATTCCATGGAAACACGAGTAGGCGGCATATGCGCTAAGCAACGGTACGGGCGACAAGAACAGAATATTTGGCCAAGTGAACCACCGTTCCGCGATGCGCGGTATGGCGAAGGGCGTCCATAAGCTGACGATGGCCAAAGCAATGAGCGTCAACACAAGAGCGCTTGCCGCTTTTTCGCGCGCCCATTCGCGCAAGGGCCCATCTGTTTTCATGATAAGCCAAGTGGCGCCGAGCAGTGCGTAGCCTGCAACAAGAGAAAACCCGCAGAGCAGCGGGAAGGGCGAGAGCCAATCCAGCGCTCCACCGGCGAATTGCCCGTTCTTGACCGTGATACCTTGAAGCAAGCCGCCAAGAACCACGCCTTGTGCGAAAGCGGCAATGATCGACCCCCAGCTGAAGGCCAGATCCCACAGTTCATGCTTGGGCTTGGCAACCCAGCGGAATTCAAAGGCCACACCGCGAAATACCAACGCGAGCAGCATGACAGTGATCGGCAGATAGAGTCCCGACATGATGACACCGTAGGCCTTGGGGAAGGCGACAAACAATCCGCCGCCGCCGAGCACAAGCCACGTTTCGTTGCCATCCCAGAAAGGGGCAACCGTATTCATCATCACGTCGCGCCGCTCCTCTTCGGGCGCAAATGGAAAGAGGATGCCGAGCCCCAGGTCAAAGCCGTCGAGGATGACGTAAAGCGTCACCGCAACTGCGATAATTGCGGCCCAAACGAGCGGCAGCCAGTAGGCGATATCGTCCATGACCTACTCTCCTGGTTGCATGGCGGCGCGGGCGCTCTTGTCGGCAGCCGAAAGAGGCCGCGATGGCATGCCCTCGTCCGGTTCGATGGCGGCACCCTGCGGACCCTTTTCGATCAGTTTGTTGATGTAGAGAATGCCCATGGAGAATACGCTGGAATATACGAGGACGAAGAGTACGAGGCTGGTCAGCACCGGCCAGAACGACACGTTTGAGACCGCATCCGCCGTTCTCAGAATGCCATAAACGAGAAATGGCTGGCGGCCGGTCTCCGTCACCCACCATCCGGCAACAATTGCGATGAATCCGAGCGGCCACGCGTAGGTGAGGCCGCGCAGATACCAGCTCGTTTCAAACAAGCGTCCGCGCGCCCACAGGAAAACACCATAGAGCCCGATGGCAATCATGAGCATGCCGATACCGACCATCGCGCGGAAGGCGAAGAAGACCGGCAAGACAGGCGGGCGGTCCTCGGGCTTGAAATCCTTCAAGCCCTTGAAGAGACCATTGGGATCGTGGGTGATGATGACACTTGCCAGGTTAGGAATTGAAATCTCGAAGTCGTTGCGTTCTTCTTTCTGGTTCGGCCAGGCGAAGAGAACGAGATCGGCCGGTTTGGAGCCGTCCCAATGGGCCTCCATGGCGGCCACTTTGACCGGCTGATGCTTTGCCGTGTTGAGGCCGTGCATGTCGCCGATGACGAGCTGCAGGGGCGCGAGCACGGCCACCATGCCGAGCCCCATGCGCATCATGGTCTTGGCTTCTTCGTGGAAGCGATTTCCAATGAGGTAGCGTGCGCCAACCGACAGCACGACAAGCGATGTCGTCAGGTAGCACGCCGTAAACATATGCGCGAAGCGGTAGGGGAAGCTCGGGTTGAAAATGATCTGCAGCCAATCGAGCGGGTAGGCGATGCCGTCCTTTACTTCATGGCCTGCAGGCGTCTGCATCCAGCTGTTGGCCGCTAAAATCCAAAAAGCCGACATTGACGTGCCGATGGCGACGAGTACAGCCGCCGTGACATGCAGGGTTGGGGAAACGCGCGTCCATCCAAACAGCATGATGCCAAGGAAGGTCGCCTCCAGAAAGAATGCGGTCAGTACTTCGTAGCCGATCAATGGGCCGACGACGTTCCCCGCGACTTCGGAGAACCGGCTCCAGTTCGTGCCGAACTGGTAGGACAACACGATGCCGGAAACGACGCCCATGGCAAATGATACGGCGAAAATCTTGGTCCAGTAGCGTGCCAGGCGATGAAAATGGTCTTGTCCCGTCATGCGCCAGCGCACCAGGAGCGTCGCGATAAATGCGGCAAGCCCAATCGTGAAACTCGGAAAGATGATGTGGAAGGTGACCGTGAACGCAAATTGGATGCGAGCCAGCATGACGGCGTCCAAGTCCATCGCGTCCCTCGTCGAATGGGGTGAATAAACCGAAGGGCAATGATGGACCGATCCGGCGCGAACGTCGAGGCGACATTAGGGGCAAGAGCGTGGAAAGTTCGGGCCGGAACCCTGTGAGGGCGCGCGGGGCTAGTTTTGTGCCAGCGCGGGTTCCGGCAGTGCCCACAGCGTTACAATGCCGTCTTGGCCGCCGGTGATGAGCGAACGGCCGTCGGGGACAAAGGCGACGGTCCGGGCACCTTGCTCCAATCCATTCAGGGTCCAATAAGAACGCGTGCGCTTTAGGCCGCGAATGCGCACGGTGCCGTCTTCGGCAGCGGAGGCAAGAAATTCGCTGTTTGCGGAAAATACGATCGAGGTCACGCGCGCCTTGTGGGCGGTGAACGTTCGCTGGGGGCGGGTCGAGGAAGTCGACCATAGTTTGATCGATCCATCGAGGCTAGCCGCCGCGACTAAATTCGTATCCGCCGACACCGCAAGCGCCGACACAAAGTCGGAGTGGTTGCGATAGGTGCGCTTGATTTGCCGCGTTTCGAGGTCCCAAAGTTTCACTGTCTTGTCGGCTCCGCCCGACGCCAGCCAGCGCCCCGATGCATCGGCTGCGAGCGCCTGAACGGCATTCTCGTGTCCTTGGAAGAGATTTGCGGGCGCCGACTCTGACGCTGTTTCCCAAAGTGCAACCGTCCAGTCGTGTCCGGCGGACGCGACGCGGTCCTCCGATCCGGCAAACGTTGCGGCCCATACGCTCGCGTCGTTGCGCTTGAAGCGGTAGAGCCGCTGTTTCGTGTCGAGGTCCCAAAGAACGGTGCTGCCGTCGCTATGTGTGGTCAGCGCCCGGTTATTCCTGACTGAGAGCGACGTCGGAGGGCCATCGTCCAGATAAATGGCGCCGGCATCTTTCAAATTATCGCGGTTCCAGATCCTGAGTGTCCTGTCGTTACTCGTCGTAACGATGAGCCGTCCATCGCCCGACAGGCTCAAGCCGGTCACGGCGCCGTCATGCGCCTTGAAAGATGCTGTTTTGACGATGTTGCGTTCCGGCAAAGCTGGCGCAAGTGCTCCGGTCGTGAACTCACTATGCGGTTGCACGAGGAGGCGCGGAATTTGATCTTGGAAGGCGATGATCGCGCCGGCCAGACCTGCGGCCATGATGACTTTAGTACGAAGACCGCGGGTCAAACGGCGTTCGCGCGCAACGTCGGGCGCCGGCCGGGCGCGGCCTTTCGAGATCTGCGGTTGCGGTGCCATGAGCTGCGCGATGGCACGCGTGTTGACTTTCGCTGTGGCCTTGGGCTGCTTCGCCGCAGCCGGTGCTGCCGCCTTACGCGGTGGAGCTTTAGCGCTTGCGGCCTTGGCTTTCTCTTGAGGCGGCACTTTTTCAATGGGCGGCACGGGCGCTGAGGCTTGTTGCTTTACCGGTTGCCTTAGGGCATCGACAAAGTCGAGCAGCATGCCTTTGGGCGCGGGTGCGTCTGGTGGCGGTGGAATTGCGGTCGCGGCACTACCGAGCAGCGTCACGGCCTTTGGGTCGGCTTTTTCGCGCGCCGCCCTTTCGGTTTTTGCAGCGTTGGAATCGCGCATCCGGGACAGAATACTGGGCTTCTTGGGTTCGGGTGCCAGAAGCGCGCCGCGCCATGCGGCAACCGACTGCGGCCGAGCGTCTATACCGAGTGCCAATCCCTTGTCGATCGCATCCAGAAACGTGCTGCGATAGGAACTGAGTGCCGCCTGCGCCGCCGGTACCATGTCGTCTTTCAACATGCGCGACGGGCTATCGAGCGGCCGCTTGCCGGTGACCGCGTGATAGAGCGTGGCCGCAAGCGCATAGATGTCGGTCCAGGGGCCCTGCTGCTTGCTGGTCTCGGCATATTGCTCGTAGGGGCTGTAGCCGGGCTTCACCAGCGCCGAGACGGTTTTAGTTTTCGAATGGGCCGCGATGTCGCCGCGCGCCGCGCCGAAGTCGATCAAGACCGGATCGCCGGATTTGCGGATGATGATATTGTCGGGCGCGATATCGCGATGCAGGAAATCGGCCTTGTGGATGGTCTCGAGCGCGTCGAGGAGTGGCGCGATGATGCGGTCCAGTTCTTTCTGGCGTGGCGCGCGGCCGAGGGTTTTCAACCAAGACTTGAGACTCTGGCCCTCTTCCCAATGCAATACCATATAGGCCGTGTTGTTGGCCTTGAACGTGCGGTAGACCTTGACGATATGGCTGTGGTCGAACTTGGCCAGTGTTTGAGCTTCTGCGATGAAGCGGTCCAGACCCCACCTATAATCACCGGCGCAGTCTTGCGAGCGCGGGCTGGCCTCAAGGCCGTTTGTGCGGGCGGCGAAGTCACTCGGGAAGTATTCCTTGATGGTGACGGCGCGCGACAAGGCCATCTCATCCGCGAGATAGGTCACGCCAAAACCGCCCGCGCCGAGAACGCGGTCTATACGGTAGTCGCCAGCCAGCTCTGTGCCGCTCGGGAGAGCGATCAGATTTGTCATGTACCCGGTTTGCCCGCAGCTTTTTTGCCCGATATGCCGCAATCGGGCCTCTGTTTCTGGTCGTGGCCTCTTCGAATACGCCTTACGCGAGTTACACTTGGCGCAACAATATGGCACGGCAAAGGGCGATGAACTGGAGATGAACAAATCCTCCGGGTGTCTCTTTCTGGCCATTTTGCCGCCCGCTTCGCCGCGCCAAATGCTCGTGGGTGTGGGAACGTGGGATAGCATGCGTCAGCAACATTCAATCGCAGTGGTAATAATTGCGGTCTGCTTCGCAAGCCCCGTGTGTTGCTGTAGAGCGTTCGTTCGCGGCGTCACTTGCTGATGCGCTGAATATTGCAGACTCAGCCATCTCGAGCGGATACCGCGCGGCACCGGCGCTTATGCTCGGCTTGGCTATGCTTCTCGCGATTCCGGTGATTGCCGTCATGAGCCGGATTTGGGTTTGGTCGCGGCGGCCCTCGGAATCAACCCGGCGTTACCGGCGGCGCGTAAAGGCGCTCGAGCACGATGTCAGCGCCGAAATAGCGGGTGATTCGCATGGGCTTCCGGGCCACGCTTATCTCGAAGTCGTCGGTAGCAGCGGCGTGCGCTTCACAATTCTGCGTGACATGCTGCGCATCGGGCGCGAGGAGGACAACGATATTAGAATTCCATCGGGCGCCGTGCACCGCTATCACGCGGCTGTCCACCGGGTGGACCTAGGCGCCTACCGGATCACCGATCTTTCGGGCATCGAAGGCAATGGCGTCGTCGTCAATGGCCAGCGCTGTGCCAATGCGCGGCTTTACGATGGCGACATGATCGAACTTGGCCCGGGACGCCTGCGCTTTCACGCCGGACTTCTCTGACACGCGAAGGGTGCAAAGCAACGCCCTATCAAAGTGTGCGTGCATTTTTCTGATCACAAAATCCAACAATGGAGGACATTCAATGACGATCGAGCGGGGTGAAGCGAGTGCCGGCGGCAAAGCCGGGAAGGCTGGAAGGTTTCTAGGGTCGCTCAAAGATGCGCTGCGCGCCGCAAGCCGCGATGAGGTGCAACAGGCTCCACCAGATGCCGCCTCGAGCGTTGCCGACATGAAGGTTATTCCGCTCGCGGTGCCGGTCATGACGCCTGCTAAGCCGCAGCAAGTTTATGGTCAGGAAGTTCTGCCGCCTTCGCTGCCGAATTTGAGTGCAGCGGAAGCGGCGCGGCATGCCCGGACGATGCCCGCAGCGCGAATTGAAGATCGCCACATCGAAGCCGAAGACCCTCCGACGACACGCGTGGTACGCGGTTCGCAATCCGTGGCCCAGCCGCAGCGCACGCAACTTGTGCGCGGCCGCCAGAAAATTTCGCGCGGTACGTTCGTCCAGGACCCGGTCGTTGGTTTTCTGGTCATTGTCGGCGGCCCAGGGCTTGGCGCGTCGCGTGCCATTTTCGAAGGCAACAACACTATCGGACGCACAACAAGCAACCGGATTGCCTTCGACTTCGGCGACGACAGCATCTCGGCGGAGGCGCAGGCCTACCTTCGCTACGATTCGACCGATCGGTCATTCCTGTTCGTGCCAAACCTTGCTAAGACCAACGTGGTATCCGTCAACGACAAGCGGCCAGCGGGTGCCGTTGAACTCAAGCCCATGGACGTCATCACGCTCGGGCGCACGCAAGTCGCGTTCGTTCCCTTCTGTGGCCCTGAGTTCGACTGGTCCGAGATTTCTGAAACCAAGGACGAATGACGCACTTCGAGCATGCAGTTGCCGCAACGCGCGGCGCGCGCGATTATCAGGAAGATACCGCCGCCTTCTGGCCGGACGGTGAGAACGTCTTCTGCCGGCCTCTGGCGCAATCCTGCTTGCCGGAGGACGGCGGTTTCGCCGTGCTTGCCGACGGCATGGGCGGACATGCGGGCGGCGCGCTCGCGAGCCGCATGGTATGCGAGAAATTCATTTCAACGGCGGCGCTGCATCAGGGTGCGCCGCGTGAACGGCTTTATGCGGCGCTCACTGCGGCGAACGATGCGATTGCGTTGAAGGTTACCGATAACCCGTTGCTGCAAGGCATGGGCTCGACGGTCATTGGCACGTCGTTCGGGCCGCGCGGCGTCGAGTGGATCAGCGTCGGGGACAGTCCGCTCTATCTTTTCCGGCGCGGCGAAGTCGTGATGTTGAATGAAGATCATTCGCTTGCGCCCGAGCTTGATCGCTGGTCGCCGCCGGCAGCTTGACCGAAGCGGAAGCGAGACGCGATCCGCGCCGCCACATGCTGCGCTCGGCCGTGACGGGAGAAGAGATCGATATGATCGACATGTCGCGCCAGCCGCTGACGTTGGAGAGCGGCGACTACATCGTGCTGGCGAGCGACGGCGTCGATACGCTTAGAGTCCGCCGAAGTTGCGCGCATCATTCAGGGCTATGCCCGCGACGGCGCCAAGTCTGTTGCCAAAGCCATCATCCGCGCGGTCGAAGCGCTGCGCGAGCCTCACCAGGATAATGCGACGGTGCTTGTTGTTAGGCCGGTGGGGTGAGTGGGCGGCAACGTGACGAAAGCGTAAGGCTGCTTTGGTTCTTGTCCCGCTGACTATGTCAACTTTCCTGCGGCTGTCTGTTTTTGCCGAAGATATGCGTCGAGGCGAATAGTACCATCGCCAGTAGTCCTAATGTAATCAGTGACGCGTATTCCCTTGGCAGGTTCAAGCCGCCGGCTTCCAGAGGCTTGGTGAGAAAATCGCCAAATGTCGCCCCGAAGGGCCGCGTAAAAATGAACGCAATCCAGAACAGCAGGACCTCATTCAAACTGGTGAAATAGTGCAAGGCACCAACGGCGCCGATGACGGCCGCAGTTACAAGTGCGCCTTGAATGAAGCTCAGTCCGATGTTGTCGACGAGATAGTCACCGAACGCGGTTCCTAGGCTATTTGAAAACAGAACTGCCAGCCAGAACATGATCTCGGCGTCCTTCTTGATAATCGGGTAGACGCTGAGATCGCGGTCCCGGAAATACCAGATGCCGAGTACGATCGCGAGCCCCACGATCAGAACCAGTGAGCCGAGCGCGTATCCGAGCCCGAGCGAACGGTCCATGAAATCAGAAATTTCGGTTCCGACCGTTGTCGTGGCTATGATTGCGGTCCAGAAAAGTATGGGATGATATTGTTTTCCGTTGATTTGAAAGAATAAGACGAATGCCAGTATGGCGAATGTGATCGCTAATCCTACGTAATAACCCAAGTTGAGTGTCATCGAAATGTAGTCGCCTGCCGTCTCGCCAAGCGTTGTGGCGAGGACCTTCATGATCCAGAAGAAAATGGTAACTTCCGCGACCTTGGACAATGTCGCACCGTTTATCGCCGCGCTTGGCTGTTCCATAATTCGATCCGTGTTGGAATGAAATTTTCAATCGTGCCGCTTGTCCAAACCCACAGGGTGTCTGCTGGCACATTCATTTGCGTTGTGCAGTTTTGTCCATTGAGCTGTGCAGCCATGAATTGAATTGTGGCTTTGTTGAGATAGGCTCAAGCCTTCGATCTCTCTGGCCGGCCGTTTCTGGACGGCGTTCGTGTTGACGCGGCCGTTCGGTGCCACGATGGGTGATCTACTGACAAAGGACTCCGGCAAGGGTGGGCTTGGCGTTGGCACAATCGGATCGGCGGCCGTGCTGCTGGCCGTGTTGTTCGCCCTGATTGCTTAAGCAATGTTGACCGAGCTCGAACAGGCTTAGTCCTTCACTCCCAATAACTCGACATCGAACATGAGCGTGGCATTTGGCGGAATTACGCCGCCGGCGCCGCGCGCGCCAGCCATATTGGGTTGCACCGTCATTCCCGCGCCGCGCACAAGAGTGCGCGGAACAACGGCGGGAACCCAGACAAGCGTCGATAGCGGGACCGTTGCAATTCTCATCCGTACTTGGCAGCTTGGGGCACTTCGCTGGAGGGCCTTGTCATGTCGCGCATAGTACCTTGCGTCTACATTCTCGCGAGCGGCCCGAATGGAACGATCTACATTGGCGTTACCAGCGATCTGTATGGCCGGATGGCGCAACATTCGCAGAAGCTCGTTGCGGGCTTTACGAGCAAATATGGTGTGACGCAGCTCGTGTACTACGAACTACTCGAAACAATGGACGCGGCGATCGCGCGTGAGACGCAACTCAAGAGATGGAACCGCATTTGGAAGCTGCGGCTTATCGAACAGATGAATCCTGGTTGGGTCAATATGTTCAATCCGGCAACAGGTGAAATTGTTGCCGGCCCTTTTGATCCAGCATTGGGAATGCCGTAAGTCACCACAAGCTGAAACTTGCCTGGGTTCCCGCCGGAGACCTGACGCCGGAACGGCGTCAGCGCGGGAATGACGAGTTGAGAGTGCGGCGCGGGAAAAATGCGGAGGGGCGGATAGAGTATCAACCGCAAGGTGGATTGGTACTACCCCCCCTCACTTCACTCCCAACAACTCGACATCGAACATGAGCGTGGCATTGGGCGGGATGACGCCGCCGGCGCCGCGTGCGCCATAGCCGAGTGCGGGCGGAATGATGAGCGTGCGCTTGCCGCCGACTTTCATGGTGGCAACGCCTTCGTCCCAGCCGCCGATGACCTGCTTTGTGCCGATGGCGAATTCAAATGGGTCGCCGCGATCCAAGGAGCTGTCGAACTTCGCGCCTTTGACGCCGTCCTTGTACAGCCATCCAGTGTAGTGCATGACGCACGTCTGCCCGGTCTTAGGGGAAGCGCCCTCGCCAACTTTGGTGTCGGTGAATTGCAGGCCGGATGCTGTCGTGGTCATGGCTTGTCCTGTGGTTTCGGCGATTGCTGAGCTGGGAGCCATGCCTGCGAACCCGCACGCCAGTGCTGCCAAGATGGTGAGCGCCCGAAGGGCATTTGCATGAGTGATGGATCGCATTGGGTGCCTCCCCGGAAGTGTTGATCAGCACCGTTCGCATGGGTGGGCGCTCCCTGTCCAGCCCCGCCGGTTTGCCGGTTCGCCCGCCTTGCGACAATCCGCAGGGCGTTTTTTTTGGCCAAAGGCTTGGCGAGCGTCCGCCGAAAGTACAATATCGCCGCCGCCGGTCATCGACGTCCGGCCCAAAAATGACGCCCAATCAACAAAAGACCCTTGAGGGAGATGCCCCGTGTCCGTGAAGTCCGACATCGAAATCGCGCGCGAAGCCAAAATGCAGCCCATCGCCGACGTCGCCGCCAAGGTTGGCGTGCCGGCCGACGCGCTCATTCCCTATGGTTGGACCAAAGCCAAGGTGACGTTCGACTTCATCAACAAGGTGCAGGGCAATAAGGATGGCAAGGTCATCCTGGTGACGGCGATCAGTCCGACGCCGGCCGGCGAAGGCAAGACCACGACGACGGTCGGCCTCGGCGATGGCCTGAACCGCATCGGCAAGAAGGCCATCATGGCGCTGCGCGAACCCTCACTTGGTCCGTGCTTCGGCGTCAAAGGCGGCGCGGCGGGCGGCGGATACGCTCAGGTCGTGCCGATGGAAGACATCAACCTGCATTTCACGGGCGACTTCCATGCCATCACGTCGGCGCACAATCTGCTCGCCGCGCTGCTCGACAATCACATCTATTGGGGCAACGCGCTCGGCATCGACCAGCGCCGCGTCCAGTTCAAGCGCGTGCTCGACATGAACGACCGCGCACTGCGCTCAATCGTGAATTCTCTAGGCGGCGTTTCGAACGGCTTTCCCGCGTGAAGATGGGTTCGACATCACGGTCGCCTCCGAAGTCATGGCCATCCTGTGCTTGTCGAAGGATTTGAAGGACCTCCAGAACCGCTTGGGCAACATCATCGTCGCTTACACGCGCGACAAGAAGGCGATCACGGCCCGCGCTTTGAAGGCTGACGGCGCGATGACCGTGCTGTTGAAGGACGCGCTGGCGCCGAATATGGTGCAGACGCTGGAAAACAACCCCGTCTTTATCCACGGCGGTCCATTTGCCAACATTGCGCATGGTTGTAACTCGGTGCTTGCAACACGCACGGCGATGAAGCTGGCGGACTACGTCGTGACCGAAGCCGGGTTCGGCGCGGACCTGGGTGCCGAGAAATTCTTCAACATCAAGTGCCGCAAGGCCGGCATTGCGCCCTCAGCAGTCGTCATCGTCGCAACAGTTCGCGCCTTGAAGATGCACGGCGGCGTGGCCAAGGACGATTTGAAAAATGAGAACGCCGCGGCCGTCGCGAAGGGCTGTGACAATCTCAAGCGCCACATCGAGAACGTCAACAAGTTTGGCGTTCCGGCTGTCGTTGCCGTCAATAAGTTCATCACCGACACGGAGGCCGAAGTTGCCGAAGTCATGAAGGCGGCGGAAAGCATGGGGACCAAGGCGTTCCTGTGCACGCACTGGGCCGATGGCGGCAAGGGCACGGAAGCGCTCGCCCATCACGTCGTCAAAGTCATCGACGAGGGCAAAGCGAATTTCAAGCCGCTCTATCCCGACGACATGAAGTTGCGCGACAAGGTCAAGACGATTGCGACCGAGATTTATCGCGCGGCCGATATTTCGTGTGACGCGAGCGTCGAGACACAGTTCAAGGACTTGGAAGCGGCTGGCTTCGGCCACTTGCCGGTGTGCATGGCCAAGACGCAGTATTCGTTCTCGACCGACGCTTCCAAGCGCGGCGCGCCAACGGGGCACATCGTGCCGGTGCGTGAGTTGCGCTTGTCGGCGGGCGCCGAGTTCGTTGTTGTCGTCACGGGCGAGATCATGACCATGCCGGGCTTGCCGAAGATGCCAGCGGCCGATTCGATTTGTCTTGACGACAAGGGCCAGATACAGGGGCTGTTTTAAGATTTTCCCTCTCCCTGCGCCGTTGAAGTTGGCCTCAAATCCCCCTCCCCTCAGGGGAGGGGTTAGGGGTGGGGAGAAGAGCTAGGCGGGATGGCACGACCAATTTTCCGTGATTTCGGCAACTGTCTATCTGACTGGCAGGTGGTGGCGCTTGCCCAACGTTGAACGGGCACATATTCTAAATGCCGCATAACCGAACACGGATCGAGTTTGGGGGAAGACCTTGCCGCATTGCTATATTCTGTCCAATCCCGGGATGCTCGACGACCTCTACAAGATTGGCTTTACAGGTCAAGATGATCTCTCGGCACGGGTGGCACAGCTTTTCAATGGTTCTACCGGTGTACCTTCGCCATTCGACATCGAATTTTCCGTCTCGGTTCAGAACGCAAGAGAAGTAGAAGTCGCGCTTCATGCGCTGTTTGCCGATACTAGGCTATGGCGGTCGCGAGAATTTTTCCGACTCTCTGAAACGCAACTTGAGGGATTGAAACAATTGCTTCGTCTGTACGGCAAGGAGAGTACTCCATCGGTAGCAGAGCAAGCGGCGGATCTGCCAGTTGAGGAAAAGTCAGCATTTGTGCAGCGTCCACGCCTGGGACCAGTAGACCTTTTGAAAATCGGTGCAGAGGGAGACGAGATCGTCTTTTGGGGAACCGACCACAAAGCAACGATCAAGGACAGTCGTACCATATTGTTTCAAGGTGAATTGGCTTCGATGACAAATGCCATGGGCAAAATTCGACCAGATATTGCTAGCAACGCTGCGCTATACTGGATGCTAAAAGGCACATCGATTTATGAGCTTTGGCAACGCGCGAACGGGCGTGCGACCTAGGCTGCGTTACTGATATCATTATCCTCACCACCACTCCCGCTGCGTCTCCCCACCCCCAACCCCTCCCCGCTGGGGAGGGGAGGAGCTAGCGGCGCGGTTTCAATGCGGTCGCAGATCGCGGTGATTCTGATAGAAGTATGCGTTCGAATGTGTTGCCGCCCCTCACCCCAGCCCTCTCCCCATCAAGTGCAGTGATGGGGCGAGGGGGAAGAAAGACATGCGCCTTCTGCCTATCCTCGCTGCCAGCTGCTTCGTGTCGTCCATGTCGATGCGGCTCATTGATCCCGTCGTGCCGGATATCGCGCGGGACTTAAACGTCGATGCGGCGTCCGTCGCGCTGCTCGCCACTGCCTTCACTTTTCCCTATGCGATTTCGCAGCCGATACTCGGGGCGCTGGGCGATACGCTCGGCAAAGCGCGCATTATCAAAATAACGCTGGCCTTGCTTGCGATCTGCCTCGCTGCCTGCGCGCTGGCGCCATCGTTAGATGCGCTTTTCGTCGCGCGCATTATTGGCGGCGCGGCAGCTGGCGGCATCATCCCGCTCGCATTCGCTCTCGTTGGCGATAGGTTTTCGTTCGAGGAACGGCAGGTGGCCCTATCGCGCGTTCTGACCGCCATCATTGCCGGCCAGATGACGGGGTCGGTCGGATCAGGATTGATTGCGAGTTACTTCGGCTGGCGTGCGGCAATGGCTTGCGGCACGGGCCTCGCGCTCATAGCTTTGCTTTTGACTGTATGGCAGTTACAGCCGCGCTCGAATGCTGAGCGCCCGCCCTTCCGGCCGTCGCGCATGTTCGACGGATACGGCCCAGTGTTTGCCAATCCCAAGACCGTGGTGTGCTTCACGGCGGTCTTCATCGAAGGCATCGTCGTATTTGGCTTGTTCCCGTACATCGCCGTCATGCTAGAAAAGCGCGGCGCGGGCGGACTAAAGGAGGCCGGCTTTGTCCTGTCCGGATTTGCCATCGGCGGTCTCGTCTATACCGCCCTCGTGCGCGTGATGCTGTCCAAGCTCGGGCTCTACAATTTGATCCGGGCTGGCGCTGCTCTTTCGGGCTTGGGATTTATCGCATTGTCGCCGGAATGGTCGTGGCCTACCGAGATGGCGATTTTCGTTGCAATCGGCGCGGGCTTCTACATGATCCACAATTCGCTGCAGACGCAGGCAACGGAACTTGCTCCCGGCAATCGCGCCTCGGCCGTGGCGGCGCACGCGTTTTTCTTTTTCCTCGGTCAGGCGGCTGGCCCGCTGGTTTACGGGATTGGGCTCGAACGTGCGGGGGCTGGGCCAACGCTGGTGGCTAGCAGGTCTTGTCATGGCGTTAACGGGGATTGGAACAGCGGCCGGGCTGAAGGCACGCACGCCAATTACCAAATCGGCGCCTTGAACACGAAGAACGCGCCAAGGCAGATGAGCGCGAAGCCGATGCCGTGGTTGATTGTGATCTTTTCGCCAAGATACAGAACCGAGAATCCGGCGAACACCAGGAGTGTGATGACCTCCTGCATGGTTTTCAGCTCGGCGGTTGAATAGACGGCCGAGCCCCAGCGGTTGGCCGGCACAGCGAGGCAGTATTCCAATCCTGCGATCATCCAGCTGGCGAAGATCGCCAGCCACAACGGGCTCGTTTGGTATTTCAAGTGGCCATACCACGCGAGCGTCATGAAGACGTTTGACGCAAGGAGAAGCAAGACAGGCAGGAGGTGAGATGTGGTCATTGTGGCCTCAGTGGTGGACGTGCCGGGTTGACGGTATTCGGGCACGTATTGCGGAATGCAAGCGCACGCTTAAAGTGGCTGCCACGCATTTGGGCATGCTGCCTAACGATGATGCAGCGATAGTCAAGACGTACCCAGAAATTGCCCGATTTGTTGAGTGTACGGCTGTTGGCCCGCGCCTTGCTCTATTGGTTTTTGGGCTTGTGGGGGGATAATCTTCTTGG
>CAVUIN010000016.1:60000-646609 GCA_963741545.1 uncultured Alphaproteobacteria bacterium | reverse complement strand
ACGCTGGCAAGTCTCTTGCTCGGCTTCTCGGACGTGGACAGCACGCTCTCTGTCACGAACCTCACGTCAAACCACGGCGGTGTCACGACGAGCGCAGACGGGTTCACCGTCACGCCAACGGCAAATTATAACGGCCCGGTGACGCTGACCTATGACGTCACGGACGGCATCGGCGGCACGCTCGCAGGGCAGACGCGAAGCTTCGCGCTTGCCACCGTCAACGACGCGCCAAATGCATTGACCATCAGCGCCACAACGATAGCCGAAAACAACGCGGCTGGCGCCGCCGTCGCGACGCTCTCGGCCACCGATCCGGACGGGGCGGGCGGCTTTACCTATTCGCTCGTCAGCGGCACGGGCGCAACGGACAACGCCGCATTCTCGATTTTGGGCGATCAGCTGCACTTCAACGGTTCGGCGGATTATGAAACCAAGTCGAGTTACGAGGTCCGCTTGCAAGTCACAGACGCCGGCGGGCTCACCTTCGTGAGGACAGCGGCGATCAATGTGACGGACGTGTCGCCCGAAATCATCAACGGCACGTCGGGCGACAACGTGCTGACAGGCGGCAGTGACATCGACTGGATTTTTGGTCTCGACGGCAATGACACGCTATTTGGCCTTGAAAACAACGACATCCTGACCGGCGGCAAGGGCCGTGACGTCATGACCGGCGGCGCGGGCCTCGACGATTTCGACTTCAATGCGCTTGCCGAAATGGGCAAGACCGCATCGAAGCGCGACGTCATCAAGGACTTCGTACACCGGCAGGACGACATCGATTTGTCGACGATCGACGCCAACGGCTCGGCGGCGGGTCACACCTTTAAATTCCTCGCCGCCAAGGGCGCGGCCTTCACAGGCGTGAAGGGCCAGCTTCACTGGTTGCAGATCAACGTGACAGGTTCGGCCAACGACAAGACGATCATCGAAGGCGACGTCAACGGCGACAAGATCGCAGATTTCCAGATCCAGCTGACCGGATTGAAGACGCTGACGGCTGCGGATTTCATTTTGTGACCGTTTGTCACTTGGCTCCCTTAATCCAACCTGGTGCATCTCACTCTGATCTATCGAATACAAAGCTTATTGCTATTTTGGTCTGCTTTCAGCGCAAAGCGGCATTTGGCTACGATGGAATTTTGCCCGCCGGATCCGGCAGCAACGCGCCTATTACCGGACATTGAGGTCAAAGTGCCGTTAGAGCCAATTGCTTCCTGCCGGCCTAAGCCCTCTCGAAAATGGCCGCGATGCCTTGGCCGCCGCCGATGCACATGGTCGATAGACCATAGCGCGCGCCCGTACGCTGCATTTCGTAGAGAAGCTTGGTGGTGATGATTGCCCCCGTCGCGCCCACGGGGTGTCCGAGCGAAATGCCGCTTCCGTTCGGGTTGACCTTCTCCGCATCGAAACCGAGCTCGCGCGAGACGGCACACGCTTGTGCGGCGAAGGCCTCGTTGGCTTCGATAACATCGAGATCGCCGATCTTGAGACCCGCCCGCTCGAGCACGATGCGCGTCGCGGGGACGGGGCCGATGCCCATATAGGCCGGATCGACGCCGGCATGCGCATAGGCGACAAGCCGCGCGATTGGCTTCAGCCCCTGCTCTTTCACTGCTTTTTCGCTCGCAAGTATGACCGCTGCCGCGCCGTCGTTGATGCCTGACGCATTGCCGGCCGTCACGCTGCCATCGCGCTTGAAGACCGGTTTGAGTTTGGAGAAGTCTTCAGCTTTCGCATCCATGCGCACGTACTCGTCGGTGTCGAAGCTGATCGCCTTACCCTTCACTTTGACGTCGATGGGAACAATCTGGTCCCTGAAGCGGCCTTCGCGGATGGCGCGTTCGGCGCGCTGCTGGCTGACAAGGGCGAGTCAGTCCTGGTCGTCGCGCGTGATCTGATAGCGCTCGGCCACATTCTCGGCTGTCACACCCATATGCACCCTATTGAATGGATCGGTCAGTGCGCCAATCATGGTATCGATGCATGCGATATCTCCCATCTTCTGGCCAAAGCGCGCGGTGGTTAGGAGATGCGGCGCACGGCTCATCACCTCTGCGCCGCCTCCGATCGCAACTTCGCAATCGCCCAGCATAATCGCTTGTGCCGCAGAAATAATTGCCTGCAGGCCCGAGCCGCATAGACGGTTCACGGTCAAGGCCGGCGTTTCGAACGGCACACCGGCGTTCACAGCCGCGATACGCGCGAGATAGGCATCTTCCGGCACGGTGGGGACGACCTGGCCGAAGACGACGTGGCCGATGCGCGCGGGGTCTACGCCGGCACGTGCGATCGCCGCCCGCGTGACCGTCGCGCCGAGGGCACCCGGCGGGGACTCCTTGAGGCTTCCTCCGAAATTGCCGATGGCTGTGCGCTGTGCGGCGACGACAAAGACTGCGGTCATGACACGATCCTGATGTTGAGCGATTTCAAACCCTTGGCGTGAAGCATTTAGGAAGCGCGCGACTGCGGCCTTCTTTCGTCATCACGCGCATTCTCAAGCCGCGTGATAAAAACCTCGACAGCTTTGGTGATATGGGCGCGCGCAAGTTCCTCAGCCTTTGCGCCGTTACCGCGAATGATGGCCTGTAGAATGGCTTCGTGCTGATCCCAAATCTTGCGCGGCGTCTCGTCTTTCACAAGCACCTCACCCATCAACCGGCGCAAATGTGCCCAGTAAGGCAGCATCGTCTCCTTGATCAGCTTGTTTCCGGAGATCTCATAGAGAAACTCGTGAAAGCGCATATCTGCCGCGATGAGTTTTGCAACCGAGCCTTCGCGCTCGGCCTTGCGCCCCTCGTCGATGAACTTAGGTCCGAACTTGGCCGCGTCCTTGCTGCCTCTCTCGGCCGCAAGCCTGCAGGCCAGCGCTTCAGCGACGGCACGCAACTCAAATAGATTTCGCACGAACTCGGGCTCGATGGGCGCGACCACGAGACCGCGGCCCGGCGCGTCGCGCAAGAAGCCCTGGTTGCGCAGCAACAAAAGTGCCTGCTGCACGGGCTGGCGCGAGACACCGAGTGTCTTGGCGAGATCGTCTTGGATAAGGCGCGGGTTGTCCGTGAGCCGCCCGGCAATAATTTCGGAGAGTATCACTTCGTACACCTGCTCGGTCAGGCTCGGCTGGTTTGCCAGTGGTCTCACGTCTCGCGGCTCCTTATGATGACTGCGACAGCATAACCAAGCCGCCGGCCACACGCAACCGAATTCTGAATTCCGAATTCTCTTGCTTGAATTCTGAATTCAAAGTATGGGTTGTCGATCCAAGGCTGGACGGAGGAGCCGTGACGTGACGAAACTGAGCCGCAGACGAGTCCTGACCGGTGCGGCCGTCGCGGCGGCCTGTTCAGTCGCGCTACCTCCGGCGGCGCGCGCGAATGCTGGCGTGATACCGCCTCAAGCTCGGTAACGACCTGCCCGGCGCACACCCCGTAAATAACCGCCTGCGCGAAGCCATCGCCGCCATCGGCGCAGAGACGCAAGGCGCGGTCGCCATCGAACTCTTCCCCAACAATCAGCTGGGCGGCGACCCCAGCATGCTGTCGCAGATCCGCTCGGGCGCGCTGGAACTCGCGACGTTTCCTGGCACGGTGGTGTCGACACTCGTCCCCGTCATGGCGCTGCCAGGCATCGGCTTTGCCTATTCCGGCTACGACCAAGTCTGGGCCTCGATGGACGGCGCGCTCGGCAATCATTTGCGCACGCAGCTCGCCAAGGCGCAGCTCCATCCGTTCGACGCCGTGTGGGACAACGGCTTCCGGCAGATCACCACCAGCACCAAACCCATACAGACGCCAGCCGATCTTCAGCGCTTCAAGATCCGCGTGCCGGTCGTTCCGCTTTGGGTCGCCATGTTCAAAGCCTTACAGGCCGCCCCCGTCAGCATTCCGCTCAATGAAGCATATTCTTCGCTCCAGACGAAAATCGCGGACGGCCAGGAAAATCCGCTTTCTCTCATCAACATCGCGAAATTCTACGAAGTGCAGAAATTCTGCTCGTTGACGAACCATGCTTGGGACGGCTTCTGGCTGGTGGCCAACGAGCGCAAGTGGCAGAGCTTGCCGCCGGACATCCAGACCATCCTGAGCAAACACCTCAATGCGGCCGCGCTCAAGGAGCGTGCAGACATCGCCGAGGCAAACATCACGTTGCGCAAGGATCTTGAGGCCAAGGGTCTGCAATTCGCCACTGTCGATCCTGCGGCCTTCCGGCAGGTGCTGGCCGCAAGCGGCTTCTATGCGCGCGCGCGTGAAAAGTTCGGCGAAGAAGCATGGGCCATCCTCGAGAATTTCACTGGGCATTTGGGGTAAGGCGATGGAGCTTGCGCACAACGAACCCGCAGCGGCACCCGGACAGAACGAGGGTGCCTCCAAATTTCTCGGCAATCTTGTCGAGATTGCAGCGGCGTTGCTCGTGGCCGCCGAGATCGTCATACTGTTTGCTGGCGTATTTGCCCGATACGTCCTTCACAACCCCATCGGATGGGTGGACGAGCTCGCCTCGATCCTGTTTCTGTGGCTGGCGATGCTTGGCGCCGCGATTGCCTTCCGCCGCAACGAGCACATGCGCATGACAGCCGCGTTGGGCCGTTACGGCGACAAAGCGAGAGCGAAGCTGAATACGCTCGCGATTGCAGCACCCTTCGTGTTCCTGGCGCTGATCCTGCCATCCGCTTTGAGCTATATGCATGAAGAGCACGTGATCTTGTCACCCGCACTCTCTGTGCCGGACTCTTGGCGCGTCGCGGCCATCCCTACCGGTATCGGGCTGATGATCGTGTTCGCGGCATTCAAACTGATGCGCATGCCTTTTGCGCTGCTGACCGTGGGCGCGACGGCCGGACTTCTCGCTCTGCTCTATGTAGCGGCACCCGTCTTTGCTGGGTTCGGAAATTTCAATCTCGTCCTATTCTTCATCGTTGCACTCTCGGCTTGCGTTCTTTCGGGCATCCCCATCGCATTCGCTTTTGCGCTGACAACCTTCGCCTATCTTGCCGTCACCACAGACGTTCCCCTGTCCATCATTCCGAGCCGCATGGACGAAGGCATGAGCCATCTCATTCTGCTGTCCATTCCCCTGTTCGTATTCCTCGGCAAGCTCGTGGAGATGACCGGAATGGCCAAGGCGATGGTCGAGTTTCTCGCCTCACTCCTGGGTCACGTGCGTGGCGGCCTGCAGTATGTGCTCATCGCGGCGATGTACCTGGTTTCCGGCATCTCGGGCTCGAAAGTTGCCGATATGGCCGCCGTGGCGCCGGTGCTCTTTCCTGAAATGCGCAAACGCGGCGCCCGCGACGGCGATCTCATCGCGCTTCTCTCCGCCACCGGCGCGCAGACGGAAACCATTCCGCCTTCCATTGTTCTCATCACCATCGGCTCAGTCACAGGCGTCTCAATCGCCAGCTTATTTACAGGCGGTCTCGTGCCCGCACTCGTGCTTGGCACAATGCTTTGCGTCCTGGTGTTCTGGCGCGCGCGCAATGACGACTTGAGCCACGTGCGCCGCGCTTCGGGAAAAGAAATCGCAAGCGCATTCGCCATCGCAGTCCCCGCCCTTGCCCTTCCGTTCGTCATTCGCGCTGCTGTAGTCAACGGCGTGGCCACCGCCACCGAAGTTTCGACTCTCGGCATTGCCTATTGCGCGCTCGCCGGCCTTATCTTCTATCGCCGCTTCGAATGGGGGCGCTTGCGTGAACTGCTTGTTGAGACGGCTTCTCTCTCGGGTGCGATCCTGTTGATCATCGGCACGGCGACCGCCATGGCTTGGGCTCTAACGCAGTCCGGCTTCTCTCACCAACTGGCTAGCGCAATGTCGAATGTGCCAGGCGGGGCAACAGGCTTTATCGCAATCTCCATCATCGCATTCATTGTACTTGGCAGCGTACTTGAGGGCATTCCCGCCATCGTCCTGTTCGGCCCAATGCTCTTCCCCATTGCCAAAACTCTCGGCATCCATCCGGTGCATTATTCCATGATCGTCGTGCTCTCGATGGGCATCGGTCTCTTCTCTCCGCCCTTCGGCGTCGGCTACTATGCTGCGTGTGCAATCGGCAAGGTCCATCCCGACAAAGGCATGCGCGCAATCGTGCCCTACATTGTTGCATTGTTCATTGGCGTCATTGTCGTGGCCGCTTTTCCTGTCCTCTCCATTGGATTCCTCAAATGACAATCGCTAACGAAAGCGTGGGGCGCAACTGATATGGACCTTCTCAATCTCGGCGCCATGTTGACTGCGCATGCGCGGCTCTTTCCCAGCAAGACAGGCGCGCGCGACCTCGAACGATCGCTGACTTTCCGGGAATGGAATGCGCGCTCTTGCCGCCTCGCGAACGCGCTTCTGGGCCTCGGGCTGCGCAAAGGCGACCGCGTCGCTATTCTCGCTTACAATTGCCTCGAATGGGCCGAAATTTACGCCGCCACAGCCAAGGCTGGGTTGGTCACTGTCCCGGTGAACTTCCGCCTCACGGCACGCGAAGCCGCCTACATCATCGAGAACGCCGAAGCCTCGGCAATCATCGTGCAGGATGAACTCTCCAGCGTCATCGAGGATATGGGCGCCCACCTCCCCGTCGCGCGCGATCGCATCATCGGCTTTGGGCGCGCACCCATGACGGGATGCCGCGACTATGAAGGGTTGATCGGCGCGGCGAGCGATACAGAACCCCAACAGCAGCACGGCCTCTCCGATCCTTGGACTCTCATGTACACGTCCGGCACCACGGGCAATCCCAAAGGCGCAATCCGCAGTCATCAAGGTGCCGCCAACATGGCGCTCGTCACGGCCATCGAGCTTGGGCTCAATCGCGATGACGGCGCCCTCCTCGTCATGCCGATGTGTCATGCCAACTCGCTCTATTTCTTCGGTGCTTTCGCCTATTGCGGTGCCACCACCACAATATACTCGCGCAAGAATTTCGATCCGGAGGAATGCGTGCGCACGCTGGCGCAGGGCGGCGCGACATTCACCTCCTTGGTTCCAACCCATTACATCATGATGCTTGCGCTCTCAGACAATGTGAAAGCCAAGTACGATCTCTCGCGCGTTCGCAAGCTGATGGTTTCGTCCGCGCCGGCGCGCGCCGATACCAAACGCGCCGTGATGGAGATGTTCGGCAATTCCGGCCTCTTCGAGCTTTACGGCTCGACGGAAGCGGGATGGGTAACGATGCTTCATCCCGATGAACAGTTTGACCAACTCGGTACCGTGGGCCGGGAATGTGTCGGATCGGCACCGATCAAGCTTCTGGACGACGCGGGCAACGAAGTGCCCGATGGTGAAACCGGCGAACTCTATTCCTGCAACACCTACACCTTCGACGGCTATTGGAAGCTACCGGAAAAAACCAAGGACGCTTTCCGCGGCAATTACTGCACCGTTGGCGACATGGCGCTGCGCGATAGCAATGGCTACATCCGGCTCGTCGATCGCAAGAGCAACATGATCATTTCCGGCGGCGAGAACGTCTATCCATCCGAAGTCGAGGCTGCGGTCGGCGCGCACCCCAAAGTGAAAGACGTTGCCGTCGTCGGCATTCCGCATGAGAAGTGGGGCGAGAGCGTGCTTGCCATTGTTGTTCCCCATCAAGGCGAAACGCTCACCGAAGCTGATCTCAACGAATTGGACCAAGGAGCGGCTGGCCGGATACAAGCGCCCGCGCGCCTTCGCCTTCATCGCCGATCACGACATGCCACGCAACGCGACAGGCAAGATCCTGCACCGCGAGCTTAAGGCGAGGTACGCGCAAAATGCCAAAACCAAATAGATCCATCGGGCCCGCGCATGCACACAGTCTTGAATGCAGCTCTGCCGGTGTTCGGCCTCATGCTCCTCGGCTTCCTCGCCGGGCGTTCGGGACGATTCGAACCCTCCGCCACCGACACACTCAACCGCTTCGCCTTCTATTTCGCGCTGCCTGCCCTGATCTTCATTGCCATGGCCAAGGCCGCACCGGATCAACTGCGCCAGTTGAGCTTTCTTGCGGCGTTCGCTGGAGGCGTCGCCGTCACCTGGATGGTGGGCTACGCCATCAGCCGCCGCAATGGTCAACCGGCAGCCGATGCCCTGATCGAAGGCTGCAATGCGGGCTACAGCAATGTCGGCTTCATGGGCGTGCCGTTGTGCCTTCTCGTTTTCGGCCGCGAGGGCATCGCTCCTGCAGCGATGTCGGTGTTAATCACGGCCTGTGTGCAGTTCCTTCTCGCGATCATCCTCGTCGAGCTAGCGTTGAAGGGAAGCGGCAATCTGCGGCACGCCATCCGGCAGGTACTCGCGTCGCTCATCCGCAATCCGTTGTTCATCGCGCCGCTGGCCGGGATCACGGCGAGTGTGACCGGATTGACCGTCCCATCGCCGCTCGAACAGTTCGCTCTGCTGCTTGGCAATGCGGCGGCGCCCACGGCTCTTTTCTGTATCGGCCTGTCGCTGGCGCAAACGAAACTCGCGAGCCACGACTACACCGCGATTGCCTGGCTGACGGCGCTCAAGCTGCTCCTGCAGCCCGCCATCACGGCAATCTTGGTAATATACGTATTCTCGATGCCGAAGATGTGGGCTCAGGCGGCCATTCTCTTGAGTGCGCTTCCCATCGGCTCGGGCATATTCACCATCGCCAAGACGTACGAACGCGACACCGGCGTGACCTCGGGTGCAATCCTGATGTCACATGTTGTCTCGGTACTCACCTTATCCTTCCTCATTGCTTTGATGGTCTAATGTCATGACAATTTCTCCCAATAGCGTTGCCGGTCTCATTGCGCGCACCCTCAAGGCGCGCGGCGTCAAACACGTGTTCGGACTTTGCGGCGGCCACATTATGCCGATCTGGATGCGGCTCGATGCCGAAGGCATTCGCATCATCGACGTGCGCGACGAGCGCTGCGCGGTGCATATGGCGCAAGCGCACGCGGAATTGACGGGCGAACTGGGTGTGGCGCTGGTCACGGCCGGCCCCGGCTTTACGAATGCCATCACCGGCATCGCCAATGCCCACGTATCCCGCGCGCCGGTGCTCGTGCTCTCCGGCACTGTGACACGGCCGCAGGAGAACCGCGGCGCGCTCCAGGATCTCGATCAGCCGCAGCTTGTCAGATCCATCACGCGTTACGCGCGAACGGTGCGCGAGTCTTCGCGGGCGTTGGCTGAACTCGATGAAGCCATCTCATGCGCCTTCGGAGAGGCCGGTGAGCCCGGACCCAGCCTTTATCGACTTTCCGACTGATACCCTGCGTGCGGAAGTACCAAAAGCGCTTCAACTCGCGGAGCACATCAATGCCAAACCGCGAGCTTTCAGCCATCCAGATCCGGACGCGATTGCCAAGGCCGTCGATATCCTGTGGTCGGCCCGCCGCGTCCTCGTCATTTCAGGGCGCGGCGCGCGCGGCGCGGACAAGGAGTTGTGTGGCCTTCTCGATCGCCTCGGCGCCGTCTATCTCGACACGGGCGAAAGCCGCGGTCTCGTGCCCGACGATCACCCCTCGGTCGTCAGCGCCATGCGCGGCGCCGTTATGGGTGATGCCGACGTCGTGCTGACCGTCGGCAGGCGGCTCGACTTCCAGCTTGCCTTCGGCTCACCTGCCGTGTTTGGAGACGCGAAATTCGTGCGCGTTGGCGATGTCCCTGGCGAAGTGCGCGACAATCGCCGCGGCTCTGTTGAAATTATTGCAAGCCCGGCCGCGGCGCTGAGCGCTCTTGTCGAGAAAGCCGGCAACCGCGCCTCTTCTGTCGATACGGCATGGGCGCAAAAACTGCATGCCGAACACGGTGCGCGTGCCGCAAAACTCAAGACAAGCATGGCAGCAGCGCCGGCCGGCAAAGACGGCAAGCTTAATCCCAACAAGGTTCTCGCCGCGCTGCAGGAGGCCATGCCCGAGGATCGCATCATCGTAACCGATGGCGGCGACTTTCTCGCCTTCGCCCGCATCGGCTTGAGCGCCCCTCAGATGCTCGACCCCGGACCCTTCGGCTGTATCGGCGTCGGCGTCCCCTACGGCGTGGCAGCAAGCCTCGCTTATCCGGATAAAACCGTGCTCGTTGCCACCGGCGATGGCGCATTCGGCTTCAACGCCATGGAACTCGATACGGCCGTGCGCCATCAAGCGCCCGTATTGATCGCGGTGGCGAACAATGGCGCATGGGCCATCGAGGTGCACGACCAGACAGTCACGCACGGAAAGGTCGTCGGCACACGCCTGCGTTTTTCCGATTATGCCGGAATGGCGCGTGCCCTCGGCATGCACGCAGAGCGCGTCGAGACGGAAGACCAATTGAAACCGGCCATCGCGCGTGCGCTTGCTAACCGCCCGGCGTTGATCGACTTCGTCGTAACACCGGAAGCCGTATCCTCCGATGGCAAGACGGGACTCGCGTGGGTGCCTGACCTGCAGCCGCTCGCGGCGTGGGACGAGGCGGAACGCCAGTGGCGCGCAGGCGGGGCCAAGCCATGAGCGAGGAATTCAATGTATCTCTGACCGGGCGCCGCGCATTGGTGACCGGCGCCTCCAAGGGGCTCGGCGCGCACTTTGCCCACACACTCGCCACGGCCGGGGCAAGCGTCGCTCTAGCAGCCCGCGACGCGAACGCTTGCGAGATGGTCTGCGCGAAGCTTCGTGCGAACGGCGTCAAAGCCGTCGCTGTGGCGATGGATGTCAGCTCGCGAGAAAGCGTCGAAGCGGCGGTGGCTAGAGCGGCAAGTGAGCTCGGCGGCCTCGACATCCTCATTAGCAATGCGGGCGTGACGCAGACGGTGCCACTTATCGATCAGGACGAAATGGGCTGGGACCGCATCTTTGATACCAATCTCAAGGGTGCCTTTCTTGTTGGACAAGCTGCGGCCCGTATCATGCGCGATAGCCAAGATGGCGGCAGCATCATCAATGTCGCGTCCATTCTCGGCCATCGTGTTGCGGGCCAGGTTGCGGCCTATGCCGCCTCCAAGGCCGCGCTCGTGCAGTTGACCAAGAGCATGGGGCTCGAGTGGGCGCGCTACGGCATCCGCGTCAACGCACTCTGCCCCGGCTATATCGCGACCGATCTCAATCAAGAGTTTCTCGCCAGCGATGCAGGCCAAGCGCTCATCAAACGTATTCCGCAGCGGCGCTTCGGTTCACTGGAAGATCTCGACGGCCCTCTCCTGTTCCTCTGCTCCAACGCCTCCAGCTATGTTACTGGCTCATCGCTCGTCGCCGACGGCGGGCATCTCGTTTCCTCATTGTGAGATCGCACATGGACTTTACAATTACGCCCTCCCTCGAAGATCTACGCCGCCGCATCGCCGCCTTCGTCGCGCAGGAGATTCTTCCGCTGGAAGGTGACCCTAAATCCTACGACGCGCACGAAAACATCGATCTCGCGCTCCTTGCCAAGCTGCGTGCGAAGGCCAAGGCGCAAGGGCTCTGGTGCCTGCAGCTAAAGCCCGAAACAGGCGGTCTCGGCGCCGGCCGCACCGGCATGGCGGTATGTTACGAAGAAATGAACCGCTCCATCTTCGGTCCTGTCGTATTCAACTCGGCCGCGCCCGACGACGGCAACATGATGGTGCTTGAAGCCATCGGCACGCCGGCCCAGAAGCAGAAGTGGCTTGCGCCCATCGTGCGCGGCGAGGTTCGCTCCGCCTTCGCCATGACGGAGCCGCATCCAGGCGGCGGATCTGACCCCACCATGATCCAGACGCGCGCCGAAAAGCAGGCCGATGGGTCGTACAAGATTTACGGGCGCAAGTGGTTCATCACAGGCGCAGCCGATGCGGCGCATTTCATCGTCATCGCGCGGACCTCCGGCGACGCGCGCAAGGGCCTCACCGCCTTTCTCTTTCACAAGGACCAGCCCGGCTGGCGCATCGTCCGGCGTATTCCCATTATGGGCCCTGAAGAGCATGGCGGGCACTGCGAACTCGAATTCGACGGCCTGCGCATCGCGCCAGAAGACGTCTTGATGAACGAAGGTGACGGCCTGAAAGTGACGCAGATCCGCTTAAGTCCCGCGCGCCTCACACATTGCATGCGTTGGCTCGGCTTGTCCAAACGGTGCCTCGAGATCGCACAAAGCTATGCCGCCGAGCGCCAAGGTTTCGGCGTCCGCCTTGCTGAGCGCGAATCCGTGCAACTCATGTTGGGCAAGGCCGCCATGTCTATCGAAATCACCCGCCTTCTTGTCATGAAAGCCGCGTGGGAACTTGATCGCGGCGGCAAGGCACAGAAGGAAGTTTCCATGGCCAAGGTTCAGGCGGCAAACACACTTCATGAGGCGGCGGACCTAGCTATCCAAATCAATGGTGCGCGCGGCTATTCCAAGGACACCGTGCTCGAATGGATCTACCGCTACGCGCGCCAAGCCCGTCTCGTGGATGGCGCGGATGAGGTCCATCGGATGCTCTTGAACCGCGCGCTCGTGAAGGAAGGCTCAGCCTTCTGGAGCTGGCCCGTCAGCGGCGAGGCGAAGTCATGACAGAGGCCGCAACGCCCGCGCCTGACTTTGCAGCTGGGCTCGAGAGCTACTTGCGCCAGCACATTCTCGGGCTCGAAGGCCCGATGCAGATGGAGCGAATCTCGGGTGGACAATCGAACCCGACGTACTTCGTTACGTTCGATAACCGCCGTCTCGTCGTGCGCAAGCAGCCGCCGGGCAAACTCTTGCCTTCCGCACACGCGATAGATCGCGAATATCGCATCATCAGCGCGCTCGCTGCAACGAAAGTTCCTGTGCCGCCGTCGATCCTATTCTGCAGCGATCCAGGCCCCATCGGCACACCCTTCTATGTGATGGAGCGCGTCGAGGGACGCATCTTTCACGACTGCACGCTGCCTGGCATTTCGAAAGAGCAACGCCGCGAAATGTACCGCGCCATGGCGGCGGCGCTCGCGACATTCCACAACGTCGATTACGCGGCCATAGGACTTGGCGACTATGGCCGGCCGGGCAACTACTTCGCGCGCCAGATTTCGCGCTGGAGCAAGCAGTGGGAACTCTCGCGCACGCGTGACGATGCGAACGTAGAGAAGCTGATCAGTTGGCTTCCCGCACATATTCCCGGCGATGACAGGACGAGCCTCGTCCACGGCGACTATCGCATCGGCAATCTCATGTTTCATCCGGCCGAACCTCGCGTCGTCGCCGTGTTGGACTGGGAGTTGTCCACGCTCGGGCATCCCCTTGCGGATGTTGCTCACACGGCCATCGCCTGGCTGACGGCGTCGGACGAATACGGCGGCTTGATCGGCGTCGATATCGCCGCATTAGGAATCCCGTCACTCGACGAGTACGTGGCCGACTACAATGCGGCCGCAGGGACGCCGATCGCTCTGACCAATTTCCACAAAGCGTTCGCGCTCTTCCGCTGGACCTGTATTTTCGAAGGCATCGCCGCGCGCGCCAAGGCCGGCAACGCCGCCGCCGATAATGCCTCGCAAGCGGGTGAACTCGCCGCCATCTTCGCCCGCCGGGCTGCGGCGCTAATCTAAGAATTCCTTTGAGAGGTGCCCGTTTTCGCCACTGCCAAAACACGGCCTATGTGATCGGGCAGTGGGGGTGGATCACCGTCATCTGGCATTTCCTGCCTATAGCCGTGGTGATTACAAGACAGCGAGCATTTCTCGAACCAATTTTCGCCACTCTCACAGTGCGTTGTGAGCCGGGGAGAATTGGGGGACGCAACATGGCGGCAACGCTTGTCGATCTACTTAGTGTGCTCTATGCTGCCGCTCATACTGTCGGCAGCCGCTTGGGTCATCGCCATCAAAGCCTTGGCTGAGAAAGACGCTATTTCACGAGTCGTAGATACTCTCACCCAGCCTATTGGGACCCATCTGATTGGCGTTGAGCAAACGCCAAGCGCGAGGATGTTCCTCCGCGCCGCAGCGCTACAAATGTAATTGCAAGCCCTGACGCAGGTTGGTTTCAAATCTCTCCCAGCCGCTCGCTGCACAGCGCCGCAAGTGCACTGCCAGCGGCAATGCGAGCGAAGCGCCAGCCGGTGCAGGCCTCGTTGCGAACGGCGCTCATCGTTCTCCTCGCCGCCGAACTCACCGCCACCGCCGCGCCGCCGGCAAACGCAGGCCGCTTCGAATTCGATTCCCGCCGCACCGAGGTCCGCTTCGTCTACAAAATGGCCTATTCGACCCAGCGCGGCCGCTTCACCAAGGTCAGCGGCACACTCGACTACGACGATGCCGCGCCCGAAAAAACTAAAGTTAGCGCGTCGATCTCAGCCGCGAGCCTGACGACCGGCGAAGCCCTCGTCGATAATGAACTCAAAGGCGCGGCGTTTTTTAACGTCAAAGCGTCGCCCGTCATCGCCTTCAAGAGCCTCGCGTAAAGCCGCACTCGGCGACGGCGGCAGATGTTTCGGGCGAGATCACCGTCAACGGCATCACCAAGCCCGTGATGCTCAAAGTCAGCCTCAAGCCGCACGACGACGCGGCGCTCAAGCATGACGCGGGCGCGCGCGAATTTATCGCCACCACGCGCATCCAGCGCAGCGCCTTCAACATGACGGACTATCAGTCGATGGTCGACGACGACATCGACCTCGAGATCGTCGCGATTGCGCGGCCGAGGTAGGGCGGGCGGCGGACGTTCGGGCCGATAGCGAATTTAAGCAAAATGCCGCAACGGCGGAACGGTGTGCCGGTCGCTCTCACTGGTCGTGCGGACGAAGAGCGGATGCCAGAGTCTCTGGTGGATCTGACCCCACGCGGTAGAAGATCTTGCGGCAAGGTTCGATTGTGCCAAGCCCTTCGTTGATTATCTCTCCAGTTTGGCCTTGGTGGCGCGAAGAATATCATCCGACAGTTTTGGATCGTCCACTGCCCGGGCAAGCACGAGAGCCCCGACCAAAGAGGCGACTATCGCGAGCGCTTCTTCATCGCGCTGCCGCTGTTTCAGCCCAGGCTCCATTCGTCCGCTCAACTGGTTGATCATGCCCCGCAATCCGCTGGTGAACCGCTGACGCACGCTTTTGCTTTGACGCGGCATTTCACAAACCAGGGCGGCCAAGGGGCAACCACTTCCAGGGTTATCGCGATGCTCTGCCGAAAGGTATTCCGTCACGTAGCGGCGGAGTGTGGAAGTCCCACCCATTTCCTGGCCCTTAGTGGCGATCACGTGTTCCAGCGCTTCTTCGACAAGCCGCTCCTTGGAGCCAAACTGGCTGTAGAGGCTGCCGTGGGTCATACCGGCCGCCTCGGTCAGGGCGTCAACGCCTGCACCGGAAATCCCGCGCTCTCGCATAAGTCGTGAAGCTTCCCTTCAAAATTCGCTCACGGTTTTCTGCAGCTTTTTCTTTGGAGACGCGCATGTCAGATGCCTTGGTTCGAATTCGGGACTTGACAAATATAATTACGATCGTCATCTAATGCAATCATTACGATGGTAATCAAAAGAGATCAAGGAGGTCCACTATGAGCCGTGTTGTCCGCTTCCATCGCCTTGGCGGCCCAGAAGTTCTGGAAATCGAAGAGCTTCCGGACCGGCCACTCAAAGAAGGCGAGCTGCGCGTGCGTGTCGAAGCCATAGGCCTCAATCGCGCAGAGCAAATGTTCCGGGCGGGGGTCTATCTGGAGACGCCTGCGCTTCCGTCTCTTAACGGCTACGAGGCATCAGCCGTCGTGATTGAACTGGGCCCCGGCGTAAGCGGGTTCGCGGTTGGCGAGACCATCAGTGTCATTCCTGCCTTCTCGCTCAATGCCTATGGCGTCTACGCCGAGGTTGCGGTTGTGCCCGCCTATGCCGTGGTCAAGCGCCCCAAGGGTCTGAATGCCATCGAGGCGGCGGCTGTTTGGATGGCATACATCACCGCGTACGGCGCACTCATCGACATCGCCCATGTCGGCAAGGGCGACGCAGTCGTCATCCCGGCCGCATCATCGAGTGTGGGGCTTGCGGCCATCCAAATCGTCAATAGCGTGGGCGGCGTTTCGATAGCGATGACGCGCACCAGCGCCAAGGCAGCTGCATTAAAGGCGGCTGGCGCGGCGCATGTCGTCGCGACAGAAGAGCAGGATTTGGTGGAGGCCATTAATGCAATCACCAACGGCAAGGGTGCTCGTGTCGTTTTCGATCCCGTCGGCGGGCCTGGTATTGAGAAACTAGCTGCAGCAATGGCACCCGGCGGCACACTGGTGCTGTACGGACTGTTGAGCCTGCAGCCCACGCCTTTCCCATTCGGGCCAGCGCTTCTCAAGGGACTGAGTGTCCGGGGCTACACACTGTTTGAAATCGTGGCCGACATGGCTCGCCGCGAAGCAGCGATTTCATTCATCACACGCGGCCTCGAAACCGGAACGCTGAAGCCGGTCATCGCCAAGACGTTTCCCTTCGATCAGATCGTCGAAGCGCACCGATACCTGGAATTGAACGTCCAGTTCGGAAAAATTGTCGTCACCGTGTGACGCGGAACAAAAAGTTTGCCCTTCCAAAACCGGAACGCCATTGGCGTCCAATGACCTAACTGCAACAACGGAGGATACCGTGACAAACGCTGTCGACGTCCAAACCAAGCATGTTACCGTCGGTGATGTGAGCTACGCCTATCGCGAGCTTCGCCCGGCACATCTGGCTGATCCCACACCCGTACTCTTTCTTGCACCGCTTTCGTGGCACGCTGGACGATTGGGATCCGGCGTTCGTCGATGAGCTCGCCAAAACGCGCCACGTCATCCTGTTCAGCGACGCCGCTGTCGGCTCGTCTACCGGCACGCCTGCCAAGGACTTCGACGAGAAGGGCCGCAATGCAGCCGCGTTCGCGCGTGCGCTTGGACACACTCAAATTGACGTGCTGGGGTTCTCGATGGGCGGGTTCGTCTGTCAGACCATTGCCCTTCAGGAGCCAAAGCTCGTTCGCAAAGTGATTGGGATCGGCACGGGGCCAGCGGGTAATGCCGAGACGGCACCTCCGACCGACATTGTGTTTGGCATCGCCTTGAAGGATACGTACGCTTTCGAAGACGTCCGCTATCTGTTCTTCGCCGAGGGCCGCGAAAAGGAAACGCAAGGGTTCATCGACCGCATGGGCCTCCGCAAGGATCGCGAACCCGTCGTTGGGCCAGAGATCATCGGAAAGATGGTCGAGGCGGTGTCAGGATTTATGGGCGGCCAGACCGATCACTATGCGCGCCTGAAGCAATTGAAGCAGCCATTCCTCATCGTCTCCGGCGACAGAGATCCGTTCTTTCCGCTGAAGAACACGTGGCTGCTTTTCCGGGAACTCCCCAACGCACAGGTCGCCGTGTATCCGCTCTCCGGCCACGGACCGCATCAGCAACACCCTGTTGAGGTCGCGGCGGAGATCGAGCGGTTTCTTTCTACGGCGTGATCGCATCGATGGCAATTCATTCGACGCTTCGCCGCTTTTCATCGCACGAGGATCGCACCATGAGTATCACGAATGACACATGGACTAATGTGCCGACGCGGACGATCAAAGCGGGTGGCGTCGAGTTCGCATACCGGGAACTCGGAAGCAACAATCCTGGGCCGCCAGTCATATTCCTCGTGCATCTCGCGGCTGTGATGGACAACTGGGATCCCAGGGTCGTTGACGGCCTTGCCGCAAAGCATCGCGTGATCGTTTTCGACAATCGCGGCATCGGCGCTTCGAGCGGCTCACCGGCGAATTCCATGGAGCAGATGGCCGAAGATGCAATTACCTTCATCCAGGCCCTGGGCTTCAAGCAGGTTGACCTCTTTGGATTTTCTATGGGCGGGATGATTGCTCAGGAGATCGTGCTGATGAAGCCGCATCTCGTACGCAAAATGATCCTTGCGGGGACGGGGCCAGCGGGCGGCGTTGGTATCAGCACGGTTGCCAGAGTCACCTACCTCGATATGCTCAAGGGCTGGCTCACCTTCCAAGACCCAAAGCAGTTCCTGTTCTTCAATAGAACTCCGGGCGGCATCCGTGCCGGCAAGGACTTCCTTGCACGCCTCAAGGAGCGATCGGAAAACCGCGACAAGAAGATCACCGTAGGGGCACTGCAGGCGCAATTGAAGGCGCTGCGAAAGTGGGGCTTGAAAGAACCGGCGGATCTCTCGCAGGTGCATCATCCCGTGCTCGTCGCAAATGGCGACAACGATCGCATGGTTCCAAGCAGCAACACACACGACTTGGCGCTACGGCTGCCAAATAGCGACCTCATCATCTACCCGGATTCCGGCCACGGGGCCGTGTTTCAGTACCATGCCGATTTCGTGCCAAAGGCGCTCGCATTTCTCGCACGGCCGATCACAGTGACTGCCTAGCCGGCCGAATCAGATCCCGAAAGGCCCCTGATGACCACGTGGAAAGACGTCCCCACCCGTACCGTAAACGTGAACGGGGTTCCCTTTGCGTATCGCGAACTCGGCGCCTCTTCAGCCGTGCCAGTGATTTTCCTTCATCATTTCACCGCTGTCCTGGACGATTGGGATCCCCGCGTCATCGATGGCATCGCAAAGCACCATCGGGTCATCGCATTCGACAACCGAGGCGTCGGGGCCAGTGGCTCCACGGTGCCGGGCGACCTTGAGGAGATGGGCGCCGATACTATCGCATTCATACGCGCACTCGGGCACAAAAAGGTCGATCTTTTTGGCTTCTCCGTGGGCGGCGCGGTCGCACAAATGGTTGCACTGCAGGCGCCGGATCTTGTTCGGCGCATGGTGCTGGCCGGTACCGGTCCTCGCGGCGGCGGCGGTATCTGGAAAATGCCATTCATCGTCGGTAGCGCTTATTTCAAGGCGTTTGTGACCCGCAAGGACCCCCGGCACTTTCTCTTCTTTCCCAGCAACGCCGAGGGCAGACGAGCGTCTGCCGAGTACTTCGAGCGGTTGGCCGAGCGCACTCAAAACCGTGACAAGCCGATCTCACGGCAGGCCCGCGTGGCACAGCTTCGCGCTATCACCTCCGGTGGCCTGCATGCACCGGACGATCTGTCGGTGATCACGGTTCCGGTCCTTGTCGTTAACGGCGACCACGACATCATGGTCGCAAGCGAGCACTCGTCCGATATGGCGCGCCGGCTACCGAACGCCACGCTGAAGATCTACCCCAACTCCGGTCACGGCGGGGTTTTCCAGCACTATCAGGTGTTCGTCCCCGATGTTCTGCACTTCCTAGCTGACTGAGCGTCCCAACACCCACCAATGACAGGACAGGCAAATGAATAGGCCCATCGAGAGCACGATCATCGACCCCCAATCATACCCGTTGTCCCAGCCTTTGCACCTACCCAATGGCAGTGTGCTCCGCAATCGCCTTGCGAAAGCGGCCATGAGCGAGACGCTGGCCTCTTACGACAATCGCCCGACGCCGGAACTCGTCGAGCTGTATCGGCGGTGGGCTGCATCGGGAATCGCACTCCTCATCACCGGCAACGTGATGATCGACCGGCGCGCATTGGGCGAACCCGGCAACGTTGCGATCGAAGATGAGACCGATTTACCGATGTTGCAGCAGTGGGCGCGGGCGGCAACGGATCAAGGCGCGGCGATCTGGGCTCAGCTCAATCATCCGGGCAAGCAGTCACCGAAAGGGCTGAATAAGGAGAACATCGCTCCGTCAGCCATTCCGTTCGGCGAAGACTTGGCGGCTTTTTTCGATGCCCCGCGCGAAGCCACCACAGCCGAGATCGAGGACATCATCCAACGTTTCGGGAACAGTGCGGCGATCTGCAAGAAGGCGGGCTTCAGCGGCGTGCAAATTCACGGTGCGCATGGCTATCTGGTCAATCAGTTTTTATCGCCTCACCACAATCGCCGTACCGACGAATGGGGCGGCAGCATTGAGAACAGGCGCCGCTTTGTGCTGGCCGTCTACGCGGAGATCCGCAAACGCGTCGGTCGTGACTTTCCTGTTGGCATCAAGCTCAATTCCGCCGATTTCCAGCGTGGAGGCTTTAGCGAGGAGGAGGCGATGGCGACAGTCATTGCTCTCGCCGAAGCAGGCGTCGATTTGATCGAGATTTCGGGCGGCACTTATGAAGCCCCCGCCATGAGTGGTGTTGTCACCAAGCCGCAAAAGGCATCCTCTGCAACGCGCGAAGCCTACTTCCTTGAGTTCGCCGAAAAGGTGCGGGGCCTGGTGACGACGCCTTTGATGGTGACTGGCGGCTTCCGCACAGCCGCAGGTATTGAAGCCGCCTTGCGTTCGGGCGCGCTCGATGTGATTGGTCTGGCGCGGCTATTGGCAATCGACCCAGATGCGCCGGCAGCGCTGCTCCGAGGACAGGATAGCTCTCAGAGCGTGCGGCCGATAAAGACGGGCATCAAGAAGATCGACCGCATGGGCATCATGGAAATCTCCTGGTACGGGCAACAGCTGAAGCGCATCGCTACCGGCCGCAATCCCCGCCCAAACCAAAGCGCGCTTTTTGCGTTTCTGAGAGCCGTGGCATCGAGCGGCTGGGGAACTTTCCGCACGCGGCGCTTACGGGCATAGCCCCGCTACTTTGACTGCTCGCAACACTTTTGAGGTTCAAGGAAAGTCATGACGTCCGAGCTTGAAATAATCGGCACACCTTTGGGAAACTATGTGCGGGCGATCCGCTTGCTGTGCGAAGAGAAAGGCGTGCCTTACAGGCTCAATCCAGCCTTCCCGCAAACGCCCGAGGTGAAATCTCTTCATCCGGCCGGGCTGATACCGTGTATGCGGCACGGTGATGTGACGCTGTTTGAGAGCAAGGCCATCGCACATTATATCGACAATCGATTTCCTGGGCCGAAATTCTTTCCATCGGCATTGCTGCAATCGGCACAGGTGGAGCAATGGGTTTCCTATGTGAACAGCAAGGTGGACCGCTGGGTCATGCGCGAGTTCGTCGGTGAAACACTTTACTTCGACAAGGCCAAAGGGCCCGACACAGCACGCATCGAAGCAGCGCTCCCGGAGATCGAAAGGTACATCGCTCCCCTCGATGACGCAGTTGCCGCCAAAGGCTACCTCGTGGGTGATGGCATCACGTATGCGGATCTGAACGTGCTCCCGATGCTGGCGGCTCTCAAGGCCTTTCCCAAAACAAGCAAAATCCTCGCCAAATTCCGGTCGTTGTCCGCCTATGCCGAGACGTTGAGCGCACGGCCTTCGTTTGCGCATACCGCGCCGTAATAATTCTAATGGAGGCCAAATCTATGTCACAACCAGTCTGCTTGATTACGGGCGCCGGGGACGGCACCGGAGCGGCGATTGCACGGCGTTTCACCGCTGGCGGCTATCGGGTTGCGCTGCTGGCACGAACCGAAGCCCGTTTGCAGAAATTAGAAGCGGAGCTTACCGGGTCGCGTGGGTATGTGTGCGACGTTGCCGACCTCGATCACCTGAAGTCGACGATCGCAAAGGCTACATCTGATCTTGGTGCGCCCCGCGTCGCCGTCCACAATGCTGTCATGGGCGAATTCAAGCCCCTGCTAGCGGCCGATCCGGTTACATTCGAGAAAATGTTCCGCATCAACACTACAGCACTGATGGTGCTTGCTCAGTCCGTTGTGCCTGCGATGATCACTGCCGGGGAAGGGGCGCTTATTGTCACGGGTAATACAGCAGCGTGGCGCGGAAAACCGGCAGCATCAATGTTTGCCCCGACAAAAGCGGCGCAGAGAATACTTGCCGAGTCCATGGCGCGCGACTTCGGACCCAAAGGAGTTCACGTCGCTTATGTAACGATAGATGCAGCAATCGACACGCCTTGGACGCGCGACAGCATATTCCCTGACAAGCCGGACGATTTTTTCTGCAAGCCTGCTGCGATCGGTGAAGAGGTCTATCACATTGCCCACCAAGATCGCTCCGCGTGGTCGTTCGCCGTTGAAGTGAGGCCTTACCATGAGAACTGGTAGCTAGGGACCGTGATTTTCCCGTTGGCATCAAGCTCAACTCCGCCGATTTCCAGCGTGGAGGCTTCAGCGAGGAGGAGGCGATTGAGACAGTCATTGCTCTCGCCGACGCAGGCGTCGATCTGATCGAGATCTCGGGCGGCACCTATGAAGCCCCCGCCATGAGCGGTGTTGTCACCAAGCCGCAAAAGGCATCCTCTGCAGCGCGCGAAGCCTACTTCCTTGAGTTCGCCGAAAAGGTGCGGGGCCTGGTGACGACGCCTTTGATGGTGACTGGCGGCTTCCGCACAGCCGCAGGTATTGAAGCCGCGTTGCGTTCGGGCGCGCTCGATATGATTGGTCTGGCGCGGCTGTTGGCAATCGACCCCGATGCGCCGGCAGCACTGCTCCGAGGGCAGGATAGCTCTCAGAGCGTGCGGCCGATCAAGACCGGCATCACGAAGATCGACCGCATGGGCATCATGGAAATCTCCTGGTACGGGCAACAGCTGAAGCGCATCGCTACCGGCCGACAGTCCCCGCCCAAACCGAAGCGCGCTTTTTGCGTTTCTGAGAGCCGTGGCATCGAGTGGCTGGGGAACTTTCCGCACGCGGCGGCTGAGGGCATGAAAGGCTGTTCGTGGCCCGGAGCCGAATTTTGGTGCTGGCAAAGATCCGCCCGATTTTTGTGTTTTTTTCGGCCCCGCTACGTCTCAGACGCATCTTCCTCCCCCCTCAAAGGGGGAGGGGTTCTTCATATCAAAACTTCCTTCTCACCTCCGTGCGAATGCCGAAGTTGTCTTCGGCGCCATCGATGAGCTGATAGGTGGCGTCTGCGCGGAACAGCCAGGCGCGGTTGATCGGGATCTGATAGCGCGCACCGAAGGCGTACTGCGGGAACGCAGTGCCGATGCCGTCATTCTCGAAGGGCTGCACGGTTGCGACTTCGAACACGAGCTGCTGATCGAGATTAAAGAGATACTGGATGCCAATCGCGCCGCCCCAGGCGTTGGAGGCGGTGTCGTCGAGTTTCGGGTATCCGGTCAGCGCGTCGGTCTCGAAGTTGATGCCGACGTTCTTCAAGATGCCGGCGTTATTGCCATCGACGAGGGGCTTGGGATCGCCGAAGCCGACGAAGAAGTTGGCGTAGGGGAGCAGCGTGCTCGGCAGCCACGTGATGAGGCTGTTCTCGGATATGATGGCGAGGCCGTCGCCGGTCTCACTATTACCGTCGTTATCGTCGCCGAAGTTCGCAAACACGCGCGTTGAGTTCGAGAGGGTGTTGGCATAGCGCCGGGTATAGGCGGCGGTGAAGTAGTGCTCATTCAGTCCGTCCTGAATGCCGGTGCCCTGAATGAAGCCGTAGCCCGCTTCGATATAGCCGTCCAAGGCGTCGATGAAGGTTGTGACGCCAAAGAGATTGGCGTTGTTGTTATCGGCTTTTCCATCCGCGCCGACGATGCCGGCATTTTCGACATCGTCAAACGCGGCGAAGAACGTGGTGTCGAAGTTGGCAAGGCCCAGCGCCGCCGAGTTCTTGGCCGGGATACTGAACGCGCCGCCGAGGATCGCGTCGTTTGCCCAGATGCCGTTCTGCAGGAACAGCGGGAAGAGGCCGACGGTGAAGGGCAGATCGAAACTGGCTTCTTTGCCTGAGAAACCGGAATAGAGGGAGCCCATGTCACCTTCGAAAAACAGTGTCTGCGGTTCGGCGTCGAGTTCATCGTTGAACTTATCATTGCTGCCGCCGCCGCCGAATTCTAGCCGCGTGAATTTATTGTCCTTCTGTATCGGCGTGAAGAAGGCGTGGATGCGTTCCGTGCCGGTGAATTTGAAATCGACGTCGAGGTTCAGCCGGGTCGCGATCTGGGCAATGTCCTTGCCGTTGTTGTTGTTGTAGGCGACGGCTGTGCGCCAATCGCCGTAGATGGCGAGACCCGGAAGCAGCGGATTGAGTTCGCCGAGAAAGGTGCCGCTCGGTTCATAAATGCCGGATGTATATTGCTCGCGGCCAACCTCTAGCAGCGGCCGCGGCGCCTCGACCGCGCTCTTCTCGCCGTAGATTTCAGCTTGCTCCCCGGCATCGTATTTGTCCTTGTACTCAGGGCCGGGCCGGAACGACTTCGCAATCCATGTCTCGTTCTTAGACGACTTGTTCGCGCTTTCGCCGGCTGTCGCGATGTCTGCGGCCGTGCCGGACACAACAAGGCAGCCGCCGGCCGCCAGCGCGAGAGATGCAGTCTTGCTTGCACGGAAACGAAGGTTGCCATTTGCGGCATATGTCATGCGGAATTCCCCCAACGTCGAACTTTCGGCACTAGCCCTTGACTTCGACATCCACTTGGAAGGCGTGGAAGTTCATGATCCGCTCGTTCATGCTCTGCTCCATGGCTTTGGTCGCGCCGACAAAGCGCATGAAGTAGATCGGCTCGGCACGGCTGCGCATGCGGAAGGCGAGTTTGTATTTGCCGGGCTTCGTGATCAGGTTGCCCGGCACTTGGTACCTGGCTGTCTTTTCTTCCAGCGGCGCCAGCGAGTGGTTCTCCATGCGCACCAGCGGCGGATGATTGAGAACGGTGGTCGGAATCCCCGGCGGTCTCAAATGCGGCAGCGGATCGACGTCGAAATTCACCGGCAGGTACATTTCGCGGTCGGTGCCCTTGACGTTGGTCGTCAGGAACTTGGTCTGGAAGTTCACCAGCATTTGGTCCGTCGATATTTTTCCAGCCGCAACGTCCAGGCTGTGCAGATCGGCCATGTCGCCGTTGCTATCGACGTAACCCGACTCCCAGATGTTTTGTCCGTCGGGATCGACGAGGGCGACGTTCACCCACAGCTGCGGCTGCGCGCCTAAGGAACCAGACGGCAAGTTGTGCCCCGTGTTGGTGTTCTTGATTCTGTAGGAGAACGCGAGATCCGTGCCGGCCGCCGGCGTGCCCTCGATGAAGGGACCTTCGACGTGGCTGGAGTTCTCCATCACCTTTTTGCGGATCTTGTCGCGCTCGTCGAGCTTGGCGAGGTTCTCATCGATGATGGCCCTCGCCTCCTCACGGTCGAGCGCATCGGACCAGCGTTTGGGAAACTTCTTCTTGATCTTGCCATCCGAAACCTTGTCCTCGAACGCAGTCTTCCCCCAGCCGGCGCGCCAGTCGAACTGCAGCCAGTCCTGGATGTTGATGGCCTGGGCCTTCTTGTTGTGGGGGAAGATGCCAGGGTGGGCGATCGAATAGCCGGGGCCAATGAAGCGGTGGTTTGCGTGTTTGCGTCCCGGGTTGATGTCCTTGCCGCCGACCACAGCTGATGGCGCTTTTGCATAGCCTTCCGGCTTTCCGGGGACCTTGCCCATGTGGCAGTCCTGGCAGGTGACGCCGGCTTTACGTGCCGGGCTGTCGCGATATTGATCCCAGACGATTTCCAGTTTTATGCCGAGGTTGACGGCTACCTGGTGGCAGCTGACGCAGAATTCCGACTTGGTGATCTGGTCGTTCGTGATCATGCCCTTGTGGATGTCGTTGCCGCGCCCATCGGAGCTTGTTTTGACGGAGTAGGTTTCTTTGTCGGCGAGGATTTTTTTGAGCACGCTCTTTTCGCCGCTGCCGTAGACCGGTTCGTTGATCGTACCGGGCTCAACCCGGCGTTCGCCGTTGACCTTGCCGTACTGCTCTTTGACCCGGTGGCAGGTGATGCAAGTCACGCCCTCGCGGGAAATTTGGCTGCGTTCCCAGAGCGGCGTTTCGCGGCTCTCGCCGAGCTGAGTACCGACCTGCTGGTGGCAGCGCACGCAAAAGGTGCCGACCGTTCCTTGCGTCAGATCCTGAAACTTCTGCTCGAACTTGTGAAACATCGGTGAGATCGACGCATAGGCATGGTTCGACGACGACCACTCTTCATAAATCTTCTGATGGCACTCGCCGCATTGCGCGGCGGTAGGATAGAGAGACTTGTCGATGGCGAGGCCACTGTGTCCATCGGTCTTGGCATTCGCGCTTTCGGTCTTTTCGGCCGTTACCTTGTTCTCTCTGGAACCGGCAACCGTATCCTGGCTAAGGAATGCTGCCTGTATCACGACGGCGCTTACAATAGCCCACGGCAGCATCGAAATGCTGGTCAATCGTCTCATCGTTTCACCCCTCGTCCCCCATTTCAGTTCAGGACTGCACCTTAAGCGTCGCTCACGCGAACACGTCGCTGAAGCGCGGTGCGGACCCGCTGAATTGATGACGAATGGATATCCGAATATGGGCCATGATATGACCGCGATAATATCGAATAATCCGAGAAAATTGATATGGAGATATATAATCACATCGAAATAATCAATCGCAGCCTAACGGTTACCGAAATGAATTGTGCTGAGAAAATGGCAATGCCGGACCGGTCTGAGCACTAAAAACAAGGCTATTTCTGCGGCACACACGATCAAACGCCGCTTTAGAAACAGTACCGCCACTATTCACAATAAGGATCCATGTCGCTATCTGCTCAATTCCGGTCTTTCTATTCCGGTCACTCTTTCATCCGATTTGCCAATTGGCGATGCCATCAAACGGTCATTGTCTGACAAGATAGGTGGATTGAAGAATTACAATTTCGCGTCGCGGCAGAATTCGGCGTCGATTCTAGTTTGGGGGAGAAAAGTGACGAGGGACGAGAGAAATCCGCTGGGCCCTCCGCCGGGCGATGTGAGTTAGGTGTTCTAGATCGATGATGATTGCATTTCTCAGCGTCTGAGAAAGCGCAGCGGCAGAGGGTCACTCTAGCCTGCCGTACACGGGGAACTTGAAATCTTCCGGGATTAGATAATGGCAAGCCACCAAATTATTGTGAACGGCAAAAGCTTTGTGGCGCGCCGCGGCGAACTGCTGCTGGACGCTGCTTTGAACAACGGCATCGACCTTCCCTATGACTGCCGCGCCGGCCATTGCGGCACCTGCTGTGTGCGTCTGGTGTCTGGCAAAGTGCGGGGAGGCGAAGGCTCCGAGCCGGGAATTGTTCATGCCTGTCAGTGCCGGATCGCCGGCGATGCGGCATTCGAGAGAGACCAAGAGTTGGGTGTTCGCACTGTCGACGGCGTGCTGAGTAGTTTGCGCGCCCTGACGCCCGAGGTGGTGGAAATTGGCATCAGGACGGACCGCGCGCTACCCTATCATGCGGGGCAATACGTGCAGGTGCGCTTCAGCGGCTATCCAAGCCGTCCCTACAGCATCACTCTTCCGTTGCGCGGCAATCCGAACAGCAGCTCGGTCTGGTTCCATATTAGGCGCATGGCAGACGGGCGCGTCACCTCGTCGCTCGGCAAGCGCATTAGGCCGGGCCATCGGGTGAAGCTGACCGGGCCATACGGCTCGGCTCATTTCCGGCCCAATGTTGCAAGCCGGCTTATTCTCGTCGCCACCAACACCGGGTTTGCGCCCATCTGGTCGATCGCCGTCGCAGCGTTGCGCGAAAACCCGGAGCGCAGGATCATGATCATTCCTGGCGGCCGCACCATAGAGTCGCTCTATATGGGCCCGGCTCTCAAGCAGTTGGCCCGCTTCCCCAATGTCCGCATCGTGCCGGTCTGCAGCACGCTGCAATCCTTGACCAGCGCTGTGATGCCCGGGCGGCCAACCGACTACCTACCACACCTATTGCCGACCGATGTGATCTACGCTTGCGGCGCACCGGGGCTGGTCGACTCTATCAAATCGATCGCGGCGCATGCCGGCGTGGTATGCTACGCGGATCCGTTCCTGCCGGCCACCGGAGACACGGTAGAAGAAAGCGTTCTGACACGAGTTATGGCCCGCTCCATGGGTTGGCTTGCTGTGCCCGCCAAACCGCAGAAACGCCAGATCGCCCTCGACCGCCCCCGCAACACGCGGGAACAGCCGATGCAGGCGTAAGGGATGGCTGAAACAAGGGTGAGAAGTCATTGTGGTCTTCAGAGTGCATAGCCTCCAGCCGATCGGGTTCAGGCACAGTGCGCCACTGCGGTCTCGCGTGCTCTATATCGGCAACTTGCTGTTGATATTCGGCTTTGCCGCGCACAGTGCGGTCGCGTCCGATGCCGCCAAGACCGTCGGTCCGAATGCTTGCGCGGAATGTCACAAGCAGGAGGCCGAGGCTTGGAAGGGCACGCATCATTTCAAGACCTTCCGTGAAATGCCGCGCAATCTCGAAGCAAACAAAATAGCCGAAAAAATGGGGGTGCGGCGCGTCAAGTCGGAGAGCTTGTGCCTGAATTGCCATTTTACGGTACAGCAGAAAAACGACAAAAAGGAACCGGTCGCGGGCATCTCCTGCGAGTCTTGCCACAGCGCCGGACAGGATTGGATTAAGGTCCACAGCGGGTATAGCGGCAAGAAAGCGGAGACCGAGACCAAAGCCGAGAAAGACGCACGCTGGAAGCTTGCCGATGCCAAGGGCATGATCAGACCAGCCTCACTTTATGAACTGGCGAAGAACTGCTACAGCTGCCATGTCGTGCCGCAAGAGGAACTCGTGAACAAAGGCGGTCACAAGGCCGGTAGCACTTTCGAGTTGGTGTCCTGGTCGCAAGGCGAGGTGCGGCACAACACCTGGCATTCCAAGGGCAAGGACAACGCACCGGCCAGCGCGGCGCGCAAGCGGATGCTTTATCTCGTCGGCCTCGGTGTCGAGCTTGAGACAGCTTTGCGCGCGGTCGGAAAAGCGACTGCGAGAAAGCCCTATGCGTTCGAGATGGCCAAACGGGCCGATGGCGCGCGCAAGCAACTCGCCGCCGTCGCGAAGGTGGCGCCAAACGTGCCGGAAATCGCAAAGATGATCGAATTTGCCCATTCGGCCGGCCTGAAGCTGAACAATGAAAACTCTCTTACGGCTGCTGCCGACGGCGTCTCCAAGCAACTTGCGAGCATCTCCGAAAACTACGACGGCAGCACGATGGCAGCTCTCGACAGCCTGATTCCTGCGCCGGACAAGTTTAAGGGCACGGCGAGAAATGCCGGTGTGGTCAAGTAAATTGAGCCGGGCGCGCAACGACGACAAACTCAATCGAATTGAAGGGAAGTGGTGATGGGTGATTTGGGCAGGTTGCCGTGAAATTTACGGGGCGACTTGCGTCTGACGGCTTGACCGGAGGACGCGGACCGGGCTCGGCGCGATTTCTCACCAGCCAGACAGTCCAGGGCCTTCTGATCGCGGCCATTTCAAGCGGCCTCATCTGGCTCGTGTGGATCTACGGCAACGGGCTGCGCGACCCGCGCTATCTCGACGGCTGGCTGCTGGCCGGTGGCATGTGCTTGCAGCTCGTTTTCCACATCGCCATCAAAACGGCGTGGCTATCGCCGAAATCCGTTAGCGCATTGCGGAAGTTCCATATTTTTCTCGGCTATGTCTTGATCGCCGCTTTCATCTCACATTCGAATTTCTCTTGGCCAGACACTGGCTTCGAATGGGCGCTTTGGACGGCCTTCGTATTGGTGACGATAAGCGGGATTTTCGGCACTTATCTCGCCTGGTCGCTGCAGACCAAGCGCGGGGTCGACGAGCGCACCGGCTATGATCAGATCCCTGCCCGCCGGGCAGAGCTGGCGCAAGCTGTCCAGGCCGCTGTCGCAACGATGGATCCGGCCTCCGCCGCGATCCCCTTACCAGCGCAGCCCCATGACGCCTGGATCTCGGACCTTTACACCAACCACTTGACGGACTTTTTCCAAGGGCAACGCAATATCACGGCCCATCTCATCGGCTCCCAGCGCCCGCTCAAGCGGCTGACCGCTGAGATCGACAACCTCTCACGCTATGTCGATAAGCAGAACCAGGAAAAGCTTGCCGCCATTATGGCCCTGGTGGTCGAGAAGGACAGACTCGACTTCACATCCGTCCATCTCTGGCTTACCAAGGGCTGGCTGTTCGTGCATGTGCCCGTCACATATGCGCTGATCGTGTTGACAGTGCTGCACGTCCTCGTCGTCTATGCCTTTTCATCGGGGGCCTGGTGATGTGGCGACCGAGATGGTTCAGATTAGGCCGGGCCCCCAAGGCCGATAAGCAGGCGCGCCCCGGCTCCCGGCGCGACCGTCTCGCGGTGCTGCTGGCGCTTGCGACCGCCGCCGCCCTCGTCACCGTTTTCTTTCTTTCAATCGGCACGCAGTTCCTAATGCCGGGACCGCTGGCGAGCGCCCACGGCGCGATCAAGACATGCAGCACCTGCCACACCAAGAGCGGCAGCGGAAAATTGAGCTGGGTACACGGCCTCGCCGCCGGCGATCCGCTCGCTGACAGCAAGGCCTGTCTCACCTGCCACAAAATGCCGGACACCGCCTTCAACGCGCACAGCGCTCCGATCGATGTCCTAAAGCAGAGCACCGGGCGGCTGACGAAAACGGCAGCAGGATTAACAGTGCCGCATTCGGCCCGCGCGCAGAGTATTGCCTTCCCGACCGAAGAGGTCGTCGCTGGCGGACTCACCTGTGCGTTGTGCCACCAGGAGCATCAGGGCAGCAATTTCAAACTGAACACGATGACCAACGCGCAATGCCGCTCCTGCCATGTGGTGAAGTTTGACAGCTTCGATCGTGATCACCCCAAATTCGATACTTATCCGTTCAGGACCCGCACACGGATCGTCTACGACCATGCCGGCCACTTCGGTAAGCACTACCCGGAGTTGGCGAAGAAAGATCCGGCAAAGCGCATCCCCGAAACCTGCTCGACCTGCCACAACAGCCGCGACGACAAGCGGATCATGACTGTCGCGCCGTTCGAGCAAACCTGCGCCACTTGCCATCTCGACCAGATCACCGGCAAGGAGCGGGTCAGCGGCCCGAAGGGCATTGCCTTCCTGTCCCTGCCGGGGCTAGATCTCGAAACGCTGAAGTTGAAGAATGCCGCGATCGGCGAATGGCCGGACGGGTCCGAAGCCGAGCTCACACCTTTCATGAAAGTGATGATCGGCCGCAATGAGCAAGGCGTTGCTCTGATCAAGGCTGTGGACGGCGTCAACCTCCAAGACCTGAGCAATGCGAGTGACGGCCAGATCACGGCGGTGACGAACCTCGTCTGGGAGATTAAGCGGCTCGTCCATGCACTCATCTCGGGAAAGGCATCCGACGTCCTCGCCGACCTCAAAATCGTCAGCGGGGCGAAGTTAAGTGCGCCACTCGTCGCCGATCTCACCGCGAGTATTCCGCGCGATGTGGTCATCAGTGCGGTTCAACAGTGGCTGCCCAACCTCGCTAAGGAAATCGCCAGTGGCCCAGCGACAAGCAATCAGGAAGAAAGCAACTGGAGTGCAGTGATTGCGGAACCGGCGGGAACCGGAGCGGCTTCACCTGAAGAGGTGTCTGATCCGGATACGCAGCAGGAAACTTCAGGAGCGAACGCAGAGATGGTTGGGCGCGAAGCAGCCAGAACAGTCAAACGCGATCCGCCAGCCTGCGCAGTTCGCGTCTTTGGACAGTGTCTGTTGTTCAAGGAAGGCCCGGGCAAAGTTGGAGACGCCGAGACTGACACTGCGGCTGTAAAAGCCAAAACCGCGAACGGCAAGACTGATGCCGGCAAGAAAACGCGTTCCGCCGAAGAACTGCCTGGAAGAATGAATGCAGGGGCCAAGGAGGCCGGGCAAGCGGCGGAGCCAGCAGCTGCGGCCAAAACAACCGCTGCCGCAAACGCCAAGCCCGATGGCGGCGAGAAAGCGCAAGCCTCAGACACAAAGCCTCCGGCCAAGACGGGTGACCAATCCGACGAACTGCTTTTCCCTACCGAAGAAGAGCTTCGCGAGATCAACGCTCGAAACAAGGATGCCGGTAAAGGTCAGTCCGAACAGGCAGCCTCCAAACCGAATGCAGATGCGCCAGCCGGAGTCGCGGCGGAGGCGGCCGCTCAGCCTCAAACAACGGCTGCACCTGTCATCACCATCGACAGCGACGTCGACCCGGAGAGCTGGGCAGACTATGGCGGCTGGTACCGGCAGGATTACGCAATTTTCTATCGTCCCATCGGGCACAAGGACAAATTCATCTACTCTTGGCTGTTTCTGACCGGTCCCCAAGCGCCGAAAGGCACGACGAGCCCGGCGGCTGCGGTCTTCGATTTTCTCACAAGCAAGGACGCTCAGGGGTCATGCACGAAATGCCACAGCATCGACGATCTCGAGGGCAAAGGGCGGGCCGTCAATTTCTCCCCGGCTTCGGTCGAGAGCAAAAAGGGCCGCTTTACCAATTTCATCCATGAGCCGCATTTCGGCATCGTCGGAAATAGCGGGTGTCTGACCTGCCATAAACTTGAAAAAGACCAGCCCGCAGCAGCGGCCGTAAAAACCGATACTGCGACTGCCAAGCATGATGACGCTGTTGCTGCGGATGCCGCCTCGAAGGCGAACGCCGCTGCATCAGCCGAGGCCCCGGCGGACGAAAACCCCGCAAGGGCCGGCGCGGACGCCGGGAAAGGAGTGAGCCCTTATCTGAAGAGCTACGAGCAGAGCAATCCGCACACCTTCGCGTCTGAATTCAGTGCTGTGAAAAAGGATCTCTGCCAAACCTGTCACACCAGAAGCATGGCGCGCCAGGATTGTCTCACGTGCCACAAATATCATGTCAATGGCGTCAACACGCCAATCACGAACACCAAGCTCCCGGCCCAATAACGTTCAGCGGCGGCCCTGGCTCAGACGAAAACCTGGGTCCTGCGAAAAAGCAAGCGGCGATGAACAGCACCGCATTCGCGATATGTGGAACCACAAATTCAACTGCATGGGGCAATACTGGGCCACAGCCGCCTACTGCTTATCAAGGCTCGAGATGCGCTCAAGCAACCGGCCGCGCCGCGGCGACTCGATCACAGCAGCGGGACGCTCTGAGACGGTTGCGTCGCCATTCGCGGCGGTGCCCGTGGCGGCATCGCCGCTGTTGTTTACAGCGGCCAAAAACGCGGCCGGACGCACGTCGCGCGCGGCCTCATGGGCATCGGGCGCGGGAACGCGTGGCTGCGCAATGCGCTCTGCTAAAGTCTGGCGCGGCGCATCTGCGTCACTCGCACGGTTATCGCCGGCCGGACGGCCCGATGTGCTCAAGCGGCGCATCTCGTCGCGGAAATGCTGAGCCTGACGCGTTAAGCGCTCGTTGTTGCTGGTGACTTCAGCACGAAGCGCCTGAATGGTCCGGCTTTGTTCGATAACTTCTGCCTGCAGCGCACTGAGTTCAGCCTTGGCCGCTGCCGAACTTTCGAGTGCGCCGGATGTTTCCCGCGCCGCTTCCTCGTAAATTGCAAGTGCTGCCTTGAGACTGGCGCTTTCAGCGCTGCGATCACGCTCGATCTGTTCAAATTCGCGGATGCGCGCCGTCAAAGCGTCACGCGCCGAGATCTCGGCGCCAACTTCCGTCCGGAATGCGAGAAGCTGCGCTTCCGCTTCGCTCAAATCGCGCTTCATGCGTTCGATATCGGCTAGAGCTGTGCTGTCTGGAGCTTCAGCGGCTTCGGCGCTTTGCAAGCGTTCCAAAAGCTGCGCCTGCTCGCGTGTTTGAGCGCGCAGCGCTTCGAGTTCCGTGCGGAGTGCCACTTCCCCGTCGAAACGCGCATCGGCCGGCGTATCGCGATTGCGCACAGCGCGCGTCTCGAGGGCCGCATTGAGTCTTTGTACGTCTTCGGTCAGTTGCACATTTATCTGAGTTGCCTGTTCGAGCGCTTCCGTCTGCTTGCCGCTCGTTTCCGTCAACGCAACAATCTCGCGATCGCGCTGTAGAAGTAGTTTTCGCGCGTCGCTCAAGCGCTGCTCGATTTTGGGCAAGCGGTCCGTGATCGCCTGCTCCAGAACGCGGCGCGCGTTTTCATGCTCTTCAACGGCTGCCTTCTGCGAATCGACTGCGCGTCCGAGATCGTGAACCTTGGCGTCGCGCCGGTTGATTTCCACGCTTTGGCGTGCCGCCGATAAACTGGCGTCTTCAAGCTTCATCTCGAGCTTATGCAGATCGATTGCGAATTCAGCACGCAACCGGTCTTTATCTGCTCTGATTTCGGCTTCTGTCAGCGGCAGGGCGCGCTTTAATTTTTCAGACGTAAAACGCTCAATGCGACGCCGGTAAAAGGGCAGAATAAACAGCAGCAGCAGGGCCGCCAAAAGGAAGCCTAATGTCACCAGCATAGCTGAGTAGACAGTGATCAATCGTCTGTTCCTAGCGCTCTACCGGCGCGTTCAATCCGTTTCGTGTGGCCAGTCTACGTGTGGCCAGTCTATTGGCCAGTCTCGCGGGTGGTCCGTTCAAGCGCGCGAAGCAGGGGCTAGCTCAAAACGGGTTCCAAGTCGGACTACGCGTATACTTCAAATATCCGACGTTGGCACCTAGGCGCACACCAATGCCCGAACGAATTGGAGCCAATGTTACGTCCCCGGCTTTTTGAAGTTGCACACTCACCCCGCCAACAAGGTATGCGGCACCCTGAACGCCTCCGAATCGATTGTAGATTTCGGATGGGTCGCTCAAGTTGTAGACGAGCACCAGGACTTTAGATCCTTCCGCACCGAAGTCATAGCCAACTGTTGGGCCCTGCCAATAGACCTTGTGCGATCCTCTATCTTTGGTCTGCAGCGTGCCTTCGCCATAGCGCAGCCCAGCGACGATCGCGCCGCCCGCATCCTGACCGAGAATATAGCCGTTTGGCCGCCCGGCCTTCTGGAAAGCCCATTCAACCGCCGAGGCGAGATTCCCGCTGACCGAACCGAAGAAGCCATGCCCGGCACGGATAATTTCACTTTGCGAGTATGATCCCGAGTCGCTCTCGGGCGGCCCGCCCTGATCAGCCGGCGGTACTGGCTCATAGCGTTCGGCACGTTCGCCTGATGGCGCATCGTTATAGGGCTCCCCATAACCACCCGGATCCGAGGGGGCGCCGTTACCGTTGCGGCGCGTCCCATCGAGAGGCCGCACCGGCTCGTAGGTTTCAGAAGGTGCCTGCTTAATTTCATCGGGCCGGTAAGAGTCGTCGGCCGCAGGGGGCGGCGGAGACTGCTCATAGTTCCCCCCATCTGCGGGCGGGACGTACGCGTCGTTAGCGGCAACGGCCGCAAGCGGAAACACAGCTGCGATCGCCAAAATGAGCGAACCACGAACCGCAAAGCGCCACGCCGGCAAGCGCGCGACAATTCCATTAGACATGATCTAACCCCTGAAACAGGACCCCGCAGGAAAGCAGATCCTGACGATTCGAATTTGGCAGCAGGATCGCGAGACACTTTTGCCAAAGTGTGGCCAATTCGAGGTACTTATGCGCCTTCGCTGGTTTTTGCCGGAAAAATGCCGTCTGCCGTAGTCAGGAGCGGCTCACGGCCCCAGGCAACAAAATGAGGATTAAGGTAGCGATTGGCGGATTTGCCGTATGTCAGCGGCTTTCCGTCAGGTGTCGTCACCGAGCCGCCAGCCGCCTCTAAGATCGCTTGTCCGGCCGCCGTATCCCACTCGTTTGTGTTTCCAAATCGCACATAAACGTCGCCTTTGCCCTCGGCGATGAGGCAGAATTTTTGCGACGATCCCAATGGCCGCGTCTCCCGCACGTTCAGGCGCTTGAGAAATTCGCCGCCCGCACCGCCTGCCGTCCGGCTGTTAAAGGCCAGAAGATTTTCGCGATCGGGCGCGCGCGACGCCAGCTGCGCATAAGCCGCCGCTGCGATCCCTGACGAGTTGGCATCTGGCGCGAGGTTCGCGCGGTGAGAGCCACCATCGGATTTCGTGACATAGAGATCACCGCACGCGGGCACGTAAATCATGCCGAAAACCGGCCTCTTGGCTTCGATGAGGCCCACGTTGACAGTAAATTCCGGCTTACCTTTGATAAACCCCGAAGTGCCGTCCAAGGCGTCAACCAGGAAGAACCGGTGCCCGGTCTCCGGCATATATCCGTCGTTCATCGCCTCCTCGGCGATCACGGGTACACCCGGCGCGATACGCGCGAGCGCCGCGACGATAATCGCCTCCGCTTCGCGGTCCGCCGCCGTCACGGGAGAACGGTCAGCCTTTGAACTCGACGGCAACACCATTGGCGAAATAGCCCATTTCAATGCGTCCGGCCTCAAGGACCACCGGAAGGAGCGCCTGCGCAAGAAAATCGGCGTCGATAAGGTCCATAATCTTGCGGCGCCTTTCGTGGGCAACCTGGAGCGATTGCCGTTACATCTATTCCGGTCTCATGTATTCCGGCGTCATGCACATTACATCGCGCTATCACCGTGGCCGCCAAAACTCACTGCGGCACCTAATGGCGCGACATGTGCCGCTGGAACACACCAGGGCTTTGCAAGTAGGTTGCGGCGCATGTATCAGAGCTGGATACGTATTCGCAAGCGGCCCCTGTATGCTCGCGTCGTGCTGTCGCGCTTGAGCTGCCGCTACCTGCGTTTTGCAGGTCAAACCATGGGGCTATCATAAATCCGCGCGTCCTGCCGTCCGATCTTGAGCTCGCAGCCCTGATTTCGAGCAAGATCTGCCACGACGTCATCAACCCCGTCGGGGCCATCTACAATGGCTTGGAAATCCTCGACGAAGACGACGACGCCCAGGCAAAAACCTACGCTCTGAACGTCATTCGCAATGTGACCGAACAGGCCTCCGCACGGCTGCAATTTGCCCGCTTTGCTTTTGGCGCCGCCGGATCAGCCGGCGCTATGATCGATCTTGGCACTGCAGAACAGATCTCGCGCGGCTTTATCGGCATCACTCAAGGCAAACACAAGCTCGTCTGGCGCGGCGCGCCGGGCCACATGGGCAAGGACAAAGTTAAGTTGCTGCTCAACCTCGTTGCTTGTTCCGTCACCGCCTTACCGCGCGGCGGCGAAATCGAAGTCAACATGGCTGGCTCTTTTGAAGTGCCAAGCTTCCTATTGCGATGCAAAGGCACCGGCGCACGGCCACCGCAATACTTGACCGAGTTTATCTCAGGCACTCCGCTAGCGCTCGATGCGATGAGCATTCAAGCCTACTACACCTACAGAATTGCTCAGACAGCTGGCATGCGCCTCGAAATTCTCAAAGACGGCGCTGACATTCTCCTGGTTGCAAAGCCCGAAGCTTGAATGGCGGCTGGGCTCGTGATCCGAGGGCATAAAGTTTAATCGACCGTTAGGGGTTTCGCGGCACACTGCACCAAATCGTTGCGCACACGGCAATTCGTGCCTGTGATACTCCCTTGCCAAATTCAATCGAGCCGCGCCCATGAAACATGTTCTCATCGTCGATGATTCAAACGTCATCCGCAAATATGCCCGGCTCATCTTCGAGAGCCTCAATTTCAGGGTCAGCGATACCGATAGTCTGAGCGACGCGCTAGACCGCGTACAGGCAGACACACCCGATTTCATTTTGATCGATTGGATTATCCCCAACGCCAATAGCCTTGAGTTCATCGCGGCTGTACGCCGCGCTAACCTGGAACGGCGCTGCTTCGTGATCTACATGGTCTCTGAGAACGATGCCGCCGAGATCATGAAAGCCTTCAAGGCCGGTGCCGACGACTACATTTTGAAGCCCTTCAATCGCGAAATCGTAGAGATGAAGCTGCACGAGATTAAGGTCGCAGCTTAATCCACCGGCTCGCCGCCCCAACCCGCTAGCCGCCACATCCGCGTCTTGCTAAGCCTCATTGATCGTATTTAATGATCGGAGGCGGCACGCGTGCTGCGCATTGAAAAACTCAAGGTTAAGCCGCTGCCGCCCATGTCTTTTGCGGTGCAGGACGGCGAATGCTTGGCAATTGAAGGCCCTTCAGGTTCCGGCAAGACCCGGCTACTGCGTGCTATTGCCGACCTGGACCCGGCACCTGGACATATTTTCCTCAATGGCGTCGAACGCAACGAATTACCGGGACACGAATGGCGCAAGCGCGTGCGATATGCGTCCGCCGAACCGGTTTGGTGGACGGAGACGGCGCGCGCGGCGTTTTCTTCAACCCACAAAACGGCAAACGACCGGCTCGCCCGCATGCTCTCGGCTTTAGCCCTCTCGCCAAAGATCGTCGATCAATCCCTTGCGAGCTTGTCGACCGGAGAACGCCAACGCCTGGCCCTCATCCGTGCCTTGTTCGATGAGCCGCAGGTCTTACTGCTTGACGAACCCACGTCCGCTCTGGATAGCGAGGCGACCGCACTTGCTGCCGAACTTATTCGCTTTCAAATATTGGCAGGGCGCAGCGTCATCGTAACGGCACATGAGAACAGCGCAATTTCGCGGCTCGCGCATATCAAACTGCAGCTAAGCCGCCCGCCCGCAATGCGCCCGGATACGCCGCACACCTCGAGCGGGGCGCCGTTGCGATGACGACTTATATCCCCCTCTCATACCTTGATCTTGTAATCGCCGCGGCACTCGTCGCGCTGAACGGCGCGATTTCGTTCGCTTACAGTCTGCGGCTTGAGAAAAGTCTCGCCATCGCCTCGCTGCGCATGATCGTGCAACTTGCCGCCGTCGCCGTCGTGCTCAAGTTTATATTCGCGCAGACCTCTCCCGTTTGGACGTTTCTGTTTGCAATTGTCATGGCGGCAGCGACCGCGTTCGAAATTGTCATGCGTCAAGAGCACCGGTTCAAGAGCTGGATACCTCTGGTGCTTAGCAGTAGCCCTGCATTCGTGGCCGGCCTCCTGACCACCTTCATCGCGCTTGCCGTTATTCAGCCGTCGCCATGGTACGCGCCAAGGTTTCTCTTGCCGATCCTCGGCATGTTGGTTGGTAATGCACTCTCGGGCGTATCGCTTGTGCTCGATACAATCACGTCCGCCGCCCATCGGGAGCGCAATGTGATTGAAGCCCGACTGGCACTCGGCGCCCCTCGGTTCGTCGCTTTCGAGGATAGCCTGAGACGCGCCATGCGCACCGGCATGATGCCTGTACTGAACGCCATGGCCGCAGCCGGAATCGTTTCGCTCCCCGGCATGATGACCGGACAGATCCTCGCTGGAATCGATCCGATCGAGGCGGCGAAATATCAGATCCTGATCATGTTTCTAATCGCCGGATCGACGGCAATTGCCGTTTTAGCGGCCGGTATCTGCGCAGTCCATTTTCTGACTGACGACCGCCACAGGTTGCGGCTCGATCACACGACGGAAGCGGCGCACGACTAGACGAAACTCGCCGAAACGCAAAACGGCCCCAGCATTCTTGAGGATACTTGCGCCGGGGCCGTCGTGTTTTGACGCGAAGGTAAGTCTCGCTATTGCGCGCTCGAACTTCCCGTTGATGCGGCCGGCGCGCTACCGTCCTTGACGGCTTCCTGCGCTGCAGCCTTTGCGGCGTCGATATCTGCCTTTGGCGTTTCAGGTGCTTTTGCAGCTTCGACTGCGGGTTCCGATTTCGTGGTCGAACCGGTCTCAGTGCGTGCCGCGTTATTCTCGGGCACCGTCGCCTTTGCCTTGGCCGCCGCTTTCGGCTTTTCTGCTGCGGGCGCCACAGTGTCTCCGGCATTTGCGCTCTGAGGCTTCGCGGATGGCATACCCGGAACGGCCGGTCCGTCCCAACACACACTCGCTTCTGCGCGGCACGTGTGTTCGTCAAATACGCCAAAGTCCAAAAACAGTTCGCACTTTACACTCTTCGGGCCGGTCTTGTAGCCTTTGATGCCCTTCTCAACCGCCCACTTGGCGATGTATTTGTCGAGCAGGCTCTTGGCGTCGCGCGTTGGCCCATCTTTGCCGTAGTCGTTCACCGTGAAGCCCAAGCGCGTGCATACAGCGGACGCTGGACTCGCGAGACCGGCAACGAACAGCGCGATCGCTGCGGCGGTCATCTTTTGCATCGAAGTGCGCATATCTAAAAGCTCCGGCGAATTAGGAATTAATCTAGAATCTAAGAGGAGTTATAAATACCCAACCATGACCTGAACAGGGCCGGGCTAGGCTAAATGAGCCACACTCGCACAGGATTCTGATGGAGGCGTACTTGCCCGGACGGAATGCCGGGCGAAATAATGGGCGAATTTTACGCGCCCATTCGATAACAGCGTTCAAAAAACTGGCCCGCAAATCTGCCTGTTTTGCTTCAGCGCGATCCCAACCCAATGCCAAATCAAGCGCCAGAACTGGTGCCAGACCTTCTAGTGCCAGACCTAGTGCATGTAGGGCAAATCGCCGCCGTGAGACCCGCTGATACCCAAATCAAAGAAGAAGCCGTGATCGAACGGACCGGCGTTGGTCTGCCTGTCGAGCATGGGATCTCGATACACCGATGAACCACCATATTTGCTGCGCGAGTCGCCGTAGGTATTGATGGACTCGGCGTAATTGTAGGAATAGCCGCCCTTGCGTTGGGTAAAGCCCTTCACTTGTGGTCCGTTGCGATAGGTGCCGCGCTTCGTTCCAGCGTCCGCTGGCAGCGCCGAGGCTAGAACCAAGCCGCTGATAAAGAACATGGAAACGATTGCTCTGAACATGAAGGCAGCCTCTTCTGATGTTGCAAAAACGAATTTGAACGCCAGTCTAGCCATATCTATGAAAGCTTCCTTCCACAAACCTGTATTGACTGTTTCTTTCGCTCTGCCTTGTCACCCAACTATCACGGTGCACCATTATTGCCTGGGGCGGGCGCCGTTAACTGCCAGTACCGTCACATGAATTGTAGTATGGTGCTGCACAGAGTGTGCGTCAAACGGTGCCGAGTGGACACAGATGGCGGACGAACCGCCACAGTTGGCTCGGCAGCTCAAACTCGTGGAGGACGGCATGGACATCGTATCACTACTTATTCAGCTCGCTAGTGGCGCGCTCGGCGGAAACGTCGCCGGTTCGCTTTTGAAGAACCTGAGCCTTGGCACGCTTGGTAACTCCCTCGCCGGCATCGTCGGCGGCGGACTTGGCGGGCAGCTCTTGGGTCCGCTACTGACAGGCGGCGCGCCTGCCGTTGCGGCAGCCGGCGGCGGTCTGGACATCGCATCTATCCTTAGCCAGGTCGTTAGTGGCGGCGCTGGCGGCGGCGTTATGATGGCTGTCATCGGATTACTGCGCAGCATGATGGCGAAGTAATACCGCGCGGCGCAAGGAAGCCGTAACGGTTTCCAAACGCCATAAGGTACACAGTATCTAAACTCGCCAGTCCGTCTGACTGGCGAGTTTTTTATTGAATGCCGCTTTGGCCTTGGTTGAGTGGAAATACTCGTGCAATCAACCGCAGGCTTTTCGCTTCGCCGTGCAATGCGGAAGTCCAGCCTCGGTATCGCATGACATTTTAACCGGGCCCGCAGCTTTCCAGTTGTTTGCAGCGATGGCATTCTTAAGCGCGGCTTCGGCCATGAACTTAGCGAGGTCTTGCGTCACCATCGTTGCCTGCCCGCCGGCCATGACGCATTTTCCGTGGCCCGCATTTTGGGCGGCCTCAGCCGGACCAACAGCCGCCAGTGCCGCAATTGCACCGCATAAAATCAAAGTATTTCGTTTCATGACTTTTGCCTCCATTGATGCCCTGTGTTGTCCCACGCAGCCTTGGCAATTAAAATGAAAAGCACGCAAGGGCTTTAGCAACTGTGCAGCATTGACAAAAAATTGCACGCCACTTGTCGCGCGCAAGGGCCGATGGACTCCACTTTCCAAAGTGCGACGTTGCCACGTGGACACGCTTGAGTGCAAAACGCACCCATAATCTCAATTCCGGTTCAACCGGTCTGCTGCAATTCCACGGCCTTCGGACCTTTGCCGCGCTTGTCTGGTTCGGTCTCAAATGAAATGCGCATACCTTCCACGAGCGCACCGATTCCGGAGCGCTCGACAGCCGTCACGTGGACGAAGACATCGTTGCCCCCATCATCCGGCTTGATGAAGCCGTAGCCCTTCTGCGTATTATAAAATTTAACGACACCAGTCTGGCGCATCTGCAATGTCTCCTCGATGTCTCCCGCAGGCGGCGCGGGCGATACGAGTAGGGCGCAAAAATGGCGTCCCATCCCGCATCTTAGGAGCAGGGCGGATCAGCCTCACATGGCGTCGTCTCTCGCGAGAAACCGCAACGTTGTCCGCGTATGTCTCGCGAAACGCGACGGGGTGAGAATTTCCTCGACCCGTCTCCGGTGCCTAAATTCCCAAAATCGCGGGGCGACTGCAAGCGCAAAGGCTCTTGCCGCGGCCAGACTAAGGGCCGAACGCCAACTCACGTGCTCCAGTCATCGAGGCTGAATCCGGCCCCAGAGCCTCTTGCCAGCGTTGAACTCAGGTAAGGTAAGAGCCGCTCAAGCTGCGCTCTGAGGCGGAACGGTGGATTGAGGATCAGTAACCCAGTCTCTATCAGACCGGGCAATGTCTCCCGGGCGGCGACACCAAGACTTGCGTTCAACATTTTGCCGGTCCCAAACCCTTTAATCTGGCGCAAAAACCGGGTTACGCGCGCGGGGTCCTTGACCGGATACCACACCACATAGATGCCGTTCGCGAAGCGTTTCAAGCCTTCGCTGAGACCCTCTTCAATGGCGTCGAATTCATTCGCCAGTTCGAAGGGCGGATCGATGAGAACCACGCCACGCCGCTCCTTGGGAGGCAAAAGAGATTTCACGGCCTGCCACGCGTCGAGGTTCAAAACCTTTGTATCGGGCACTTTGCGCAATTGTTGTTTGAGCGTCTCGACGTCGTCCGAGTGAAGTTCGTTGACTACAAGCTGATCTCCGGGCCGCATGAGCGTGCGCGCAAGCAGCGGGCTTCCCGGATAGAACCGGATATCGCCACCCGGCGAACGATCAGGATTAAAGCCGCGCACCGCGTCGAGATAGGGCGCCAAAAGGGCCGCCACTTCGTCCGGCAGCGGTGCCGCGAGGAGCCGGCCAATGCCCTCGCGCCACTCTCCCGTCTTGCCTGCTTCTTCGCCCGACAAATCATAAAGACCAATCCCGGCATGAAGGTCGATCACCCGGAACGGCTGCGGCTTCAGCTTGAGATGCTCTATTACGAGCGCCAAAACCGCGTGCTTTAGAACGTCCGCGAAGTTTCCGGCATGATAAGCGTGTCGATAATTCATGAGAGGGGTTGAGCAGCCGGAAACGGCATCTGTCAAGCAGCCTGCAAAATCAGGCTTTCTTCTCCCAGCGCCCGCTCTCCGATTCCTGCCAATACGTCACCGTGCATCCTGCGGCCTTCGCCGCCTTCCATTGCCCGCGCGCCGTCGCCAAGGCGTCTTGGTCGCGCCCGTCAAATAAGTAAACGAAACGCTCGGCGCCATCGAATGTTTCAGCCATCGCGCCATCGACGAAAAACCGGACACCCGCCCCGTTGGGTACGTCGGAACCAGTGGTCAGATAAACGGGTTGCTCGCCGGCAAAGCCGCTTTTCTTGCTGCCATGCGGCAGAAAACTCTCTTCGCTGTAGGTCCACAGCGCAACGTCAAGGGCCTCAAGCCGCTCTTCCGAGCCCGACTGCACGACCGCACGCCATCCGCGCTGCAACGTCTTCTCAATTAAATTTGGCAGAACGCGCTCGAGCGGCTGGCGCTCCAGATGGTAAAACAACACCTCTGGTGGTTTTGCGTTCACGATTATCCCCAGCGCAGCGCCCGGCTTAGCTTCAACACTTAACGCGCGTGACGAGGTTTGCGCAATTATTTGCTCAATTGCCCTTGCAGTTGGTTGGGATTTCACTATCTGTGGGGGTCCGGAGCGGCGCCAGACGTGCGGCTGTCGCCCGTGCGGGCGGAGAGCGGAGCAGCCTACTAGCGTTTGCTGCTTGTGCTCCCGCCCGCTGCGCATTTTGATTGCATGCGCAGCGCATTCGGCACCTTCGCGCGCGATTACTTCCTGCGATATTTGGACGGAACTTCGCCCGCATCGACAAGCGCTCGGATGCACGGCCGCGAGAGCGTCTTATGATTACTTTCAAAACAACGGCGCGCCTGCGTACTTTCAGGCACATACTGTGAGCAGAAATCCTGATAATCGCCGGCGCACGCGTCTTTGACTTTCTTCGAAAAGGCCAAAGCACCCGTTGCCGGAATCGCCATCAACGCAGCACTCAGCGCCGCAAATTTCAACTTGGTCATCATATTCTGCATGCTACGCGTCCTTGATGTTTACATTCCCGCTTGAAACCCACCCGAGGCAAGCTTCGTCCGCAATTTACCGGTTGGGCCGAAGCCGCGCCAGTGCCACTCAGGTCACACCCGTAAGTGATCTTCCGGCATTGACCGGCAAAAAATGGCGCTTCGGGGGCTATTTCTTGGCGAACGGATTATCGCCCGTGCGCATATTGAAGCGGATCGGCACCCCCGGAAGGTCAAATGCCTCGCGCAGGCTGTTGGTCAGGTATTTAACATATGACTTCGGAAGAGCCTCTGCGCGTTGACAAAAAGCGACGAAAGTCGGCGGCCGCGCCGACGCTTGCGTCATGTATCGAATCTTTATGCGCCGTCCCGATACAGCAGGGGGGGAGTGTCGCGATAGCGCTTCTGCAAGCCAGCGATTGAGCTGGTTCGTCGGCACACGGCGGTTCCAAGTCTCGTATGTTTTGGTCACCGCTGCCATGAGCTGGTCGATCCCGGTTTCCGCGCGGGCCGATAGGGTGACAAGCGATACCCCCGGAACTTGTGCCAAACTGTCAGCAACCGTATCGCGCAGCTCCTTCAAGGCTTTCTGCTTGTTTTCGACCAGGTCCCATTTGTTGACTGCAACAACGAGCGCACGGCCTTCGTCGGCAACCATCGAGCCGATGGTCAAATCCTGCTTCTCGAACGGATGTTCGGCGTCGATTAACAACACGACAACTTCGGCAAAGCGAATGGCGCGAACTGCGTCGCTGGCCGAAAGTTTCTCGGCCGCTTCTGTGATGCGCACTTTGCGGCGCAGGCCAGCAGTATCGAACAGGCGCAGCGTGCGGCCTTTGTAATCGATGTCGCTTGAAACGCTGTCGCGCGTGAGGCCCGGCTCGGGCCCTGTGATCATGCGATCTTCGCCTAGGATGGCATTCACAAGTGTCGATTTGCCCGCATTGGGCCGCCCGACGATAGCAACACGAATGGGTTTCGTATTTTCTTCGGCAGCCGCCGGTTCTGCGTCATGCTCGTCATCGCCGGCGTTACGGCCTTTTCGCTTCCATACCGGAAATTTCAGACCCAGCGCCGCACCGATATCGACGATCAGATCGCCGATGCCTTCGCCATGCTCGGCGGAAATGGCGAGCGGCGCACCAAAGCCGAGCGAGAAGGCGTCGTAGAATCCGTCCGTCCCTTGTTTGCCCTCGGCCTTGTTGGCAACGAGAATGATCGGCCGCCCCGAGTTTCGCACCAATCGCGCGAAAGCCGTATCGGTGGGCGTCACGCCCGCGCGCGCGTCCACCACGAATAAGACGAGTGCTGCGTCTTCGATGGCTTTCTCGGTCTGCTGGCGCATGCGCGCCGCGATCGATCCGGGAGCTGCCTCCTCGAGACCTGCCGTATCGACGAGCTTGATCAGCGGACCGCCGAGATCGGCAACGCCCTCGCGCCGGTCGCGCGTCAGCCCCGGCATATCGGAGACGAGCGCGGCACGCGATGCCGTTAAGCGGTTGAAAAGCGTCGACTTGCCGACGTTTGGCCGGCCGATGATGGCGACGACTGGGAGTTGCGACATGGGACTACAGAGAGCCTAAAACAGCGAGGGCCCCCAAGTGGAGGCCGCTCTGACGTCCGCATTCTCTATCCCAATTCTCAGTTTAGCGCGATGAGTTTCGCGTTGTCTGTCAGCACGAACATGCGGCCCTGCGCCACAACGGGCGGAATATAAACAGGGTTACCGAGGTCCACTTGGCTTCCGACCTTGCCGGTCGCGGCATCGACGCCGATCAAGCGTCCCTTATTGGACGCAAGCCACAACGTGCCGCCTGCCAAAACTGGGCCAGACCAGTTTTTTGATTCAGGCAGGTTTGCCGTCCAGCGCGTTTTTCCGTCCCGGCGATCCAGCGCCATGACGCGGCCGCCCGTATCGACGACATAAACCGTGTCACCGGCCACCCAGGGACCCTGAATGCCAGGCACATTGATTGACCACAGCCGCTCGCCAGTTTTCGAGTTTGTCGCGATCATGCGGCCCGAGTGACCGACCGCAAAAACAGTTCCCCCATCAATCGCCGGACGCGCCGCATCGCTCATCGATGCCATCTGTGACGTCGCGCGCGCGCGCGCCAGATTTTCCGACCACACCGGCGTGCCGTCGGAAACTTTAAGAGCCATGAGATCGCCGGAGGGGTACGGCACGACGACGATATCGCCATCAACTGCCGGACTGGTCGATGTCATCAAGCTTGCCTGCTGCGGCAGCCCGCGCACGGCCCACAGTTCAGCTCCATCTGCGCCCGAGAGGCAAAAGAAGCGTCCCTGAACGGTAACAACAAAAAGCCGGTCGCCTGTCGCTGTGGGCGCCGCGCGAACCGGCGCACCCAAATTCTTCTGCCACAGAACTTTACCGGAGCCCGGATCAAGAGCCGCAACAACGCCGTACCCATTCGCGACATAGAGACGGCCGTTGTCAGCTGCCAATCCGCCGCCGTGACCGCCGCCGCCCGCTTCGTTTTCGGGAACGGTCGGGACTTGGAATACCTTGCCGCCCGACATCGAAAACGCCGTTACTTTGGCTTCCGCATCGAGTGTGTAGACTTTGCCGTCATAGACAATTGGGCTCGCCATAACGCGACCCGTTTTCGACGATCCCTCGCCGGCTTCCTGGCTCCAGACCTGACGCACGGATCCGTTCAACGTCAAATGGCCGGGCGCGTTGTTCGCGTCGCCGCCGGGCTGGGTCCAGGTATCGTTCGCGCGCTGAGGCGGAAGCACAATCGGCTGATTGGCCTCTGCGAGATTGCTGGTGATGCTGTCCGTCGTTTGCACGATCGGGATGCGCCGCCCTGGCAGCGGCTGGGCCTTTTCCTTGAACGGATTGAGGTCGCCGAGTTTGGGTAATGTCGGTCCATCGCCGGCACAGCCCGTCCCAAGAAGTGCAACAAACAGCAGGGCTGTCACCCTGGCGCCGGTCCGCATCTTCTTTTCCTTCGTGCCGTTGCCCAACGAGGTCTTCTCCTATTTCTTCTCAGGCTCAGCCGTTGCGGCAGGTGCCGCCTCAACTGGTGCCGGCACGGCTGCCGGAGCAGTTGCGGCCGGTTCGCTTGCGGGAGCTGCCCCAGCCGGTGCGGCCGGTGCCTCTGCGGCCGAAATCTGCGCCATCACGATTTTGATCCGGTCTTGGATCGCGCGCGATGCAGATGGATCGATCAAGAGCGGCTCGAGGTGCTTGCGGGCTTCTTCGAGTTTTCCGCCTTTGAAGGCCGCAAAACCTAAAAGCTCACGCGCTGTAATCTTGAACGGACTTCCTTCTCCTGCAAGCGAGTTGAGCCGATTCTGCATCTCGGTAAAGTCGGCTTCTCCAAGCCTAAGTGAGGCCGCCTGCAGTTGTGCAAAGCTTTTCAACAGATCATCGGCGCCAGGCTCTTTTGCCAGCGCGTCATATGCGGCCAAAGCTTCGGCGTTCTTGCCCGCTCTGGCCTGTGCCCCGGCGACCTGCAATTTTGCTAACGCCGCATAGCCGCTTGGACCGCTCGTTGCGATTTTCTCAAATGCTGCGAGTGCCTCCTCGCTTTTGGAGTCAGCAGAGAGTTTTGCGGCAGCGGCAAATTCCGCGCCGGCCGTTTGAGCCGCTGAAATGCGGCGTCCTTCGAGAAATTTGTAACCCCAAACGCCAACCACAATGAGCGCGGCGACACCAAAAATGAGTCCGCTATAACGCTCCCAGATTTTCTGCATCTGGTCGCGCCGAAGTTCCTCGTCAACTTCGCGCAACAGGCTGTCGCGATCGTCCGCCATTGTCGTCAACTCTCCTGCTAGCGTTTTTCTTTTTTGTCCGGCACGTCTTACCGCGAGCAGAGCACGAACGGCCAACGCCCCAACTGACGCGCCGTCTATTCAGAGCGACTGTGCGGCTCGCATAGATAACTGAGCAGGCGGCCAGGGCAAGCCCGCACACCTTCCGCCCCCACAAAAGGCATGCGCCCTTTTATTTCAAGTGCTTGCCGTCGAAAACTAGCACATTCAAGTGCTTGGGCTTTTCGGCTTTTTCGTGACCCTGCCGCCCTCGGACCGGCCCCCACCACCCAATTGGCCCGTTTCCTCTCCTTTTAGGGCGTAGGTGTGCTCAGGAGCAGGGAAGGTCCGGCCCCTCACTTCCCGGGCATAGCTGCCAATGGCCAACTCGATAGCCTTGCCGATGGCACCGAACTCTTTGACGAACTTGGCGACTTTGGGGGACAAGCCGAGCATGTCTTCCATGACCAAGATCTGTCCGTCGCAACCCGGAGATGCCCCAATACCGATCGTCGGGATTGCTATCGATTTGGTGATTCGGTCTGCGAGCGGCGCCGCCATCGCTTCTAAAACAACGGCGAAGGCACCGGATTCTGTCACGAGGCGCGCATCTTCTTCAATCGCTGCCCACTGATCCATGGTGCGGCCTTGAGTTTTGAATCCACCGAGCACATTGATGGATTGTGGCGTCAGGCCAATATGAGCCATGACCGGAATGCCCCGGTCCACGAGAAAGCGAATTGTTTCGGCCATGCGCCGGCCGCCTTCGAGCTTGACCGCCCCGCAATCTGTTTCCTTCATCACGCGCGCCGCATTGCGGAAGGCGACGGATGGGCTTTCCTCATATGTGCCAAAAGGCATGTCGATAACGACGAGTGCCCGTTTCGATCCACGGACGACCGCGCGCCCGTGCATGATCATGAGCTCGAGCGGCACCGGAACCGTCGTCTCGTAGCCGTGCATGACCATGCCGAGGCTGTCGCCGACCAGCAGGAAATCGCAATATTTATCGGCAATCGCAGCCGTATGGGCATGATACGACGTCAGCGACACAATGGGGCTGCCGCCCTTCATGGCCGTAATGTCGGGCGCGAGAATGCGTTTGATGGGGGCTTGGGCTGACATGAATTTTCGACGTCTTTCCGATAACGGGTATCGCTACTCTAGACCTTGTGTCTACCACCGTCCCGGGACCGCAATAGCCCCTGCATTTAAGGCTTGGTAAATACGGGCGCTAGCTCCATTCAACTCTAGAAGTTACCAGCAAAGCGTTGATTTATAGCCACATATAGCGGCTGACTTGAGAGAAACCGGGGGCAAATCGTTGCGGGCCGATTGTCTTGTCTGATAACTAAGGCGTAGGTTGCTTGTTGTAAGATGCCGGACGATTGAATTTGTTGCGTCCAGCCGGGGTGGGTTTGTTCCGTGGGTAGCGTAGTCGGCAAGCGTGGAGACTTCTATCGGAGCGCCCGTATGACACGGGTGTTGGCGTCAGCATTGATTGTGTTGGCTGCCCCATGGAATGCCTCGCAGCCTGCATTCGCAGAGGCGCGCGACAGCGCCGCAAAAGCCAGAGCGGCTCCTGCCGTCGCGAAGGCCGTCGCAGCTAAAGCCGCGCCTCAAACCAAGAACCCACAAACGCCATTGATGCTGCTGGTTTCGCTGCGCAAACAGCGCGTCCGCGTGTTCGACGGCTCCGGTGAATTGACGAATTCGCGAATTTCGAGCGGCCAGCCCGGCTTTGACACGCCAGTCGGCGTCTTCTCGATCCTCGAAAAGCACGAGTATCACGAAAGCAATATTTATGACGGCGCACCCATGCCCCACATGCAGCGTGTGACGTGGTCGGGCATTGCATTCCATGCCGGTGTTGTTCCTGGCTATCGCGCGTCACACGGTTGCATCCGCCTTCCGGCATCCTTTGCGCGCACGCTTTTCAAGCAAACCAAAATAGGCGCCCGGGTCGTCATAACGAATGACGAAGTTTCTCCAGTAAAGTTTGAAGACGATCTGCTTCTGAAGCCGCTGCCCGCATTAACACCGCCGCCAGCGCAAAGTAGCGAAGTGCGTGATACGCGCGTTGCCGATAACAGCCCTGTGGGTGCGGGCGACGTGCAATTGCCATCGTTCATGCCGGTCACGCCCGCGCACGCCGAAACGGCGCCGCCGCCAAGTCCAATGCCGCAGAAGCCGCGCTCTCGTGCCGAGGCCACCCAGATGCTGGAAAACAAGATCCTGCGGCTGCAGTCCGAAATGAAAACGGCAGAAACGCAGAAAGTCGCTGCGAGTGAAAAAGCTCAGGCGACGCTGCGCCCGGCCCAAGATGCGGAAGCGCGCTTGAAAACAGCGCGTCTGCCATTCGAGGGCGTGTTGCGCAATGCAGCAGCAGCCGAAAGCACCAGAAAAGCAGCGATCGAAACTTTTCGTTCCTTCATGGCCGCTGCCAAGCCTATGACGGATGCCAAGACCCGCCTCGAACTCGAGGACAAAGAGGCAGAACTCGAAGACCGCATTCTCGATCTGACCATTGATGCCGATGCAGCCAAGACAGCGGCAGCCAAAGGCGAAATGGTCGTTGCCGATGTGCAAGCGACCTACGCGGCGGCTGAATCCGCAAAGAACCGGGCCATCGACGAGGTCAAGACTGCTGTCGCACAATTGAGATCGGCCCAAGCCGCACTGATCGAAGCCCAAAAAGAAGTCGCCCGGCGCGCGCGGCCCTTGTCAGTGTTCGTCAGCTTCAAGACCCAAAAAATCTACGTCCGGCAAGGCTTCGATCCATTGCTCGAAGCGCCGATCGATATCGCCGACAATCCCGGAGCCATCGGCACGCATGTCCTGACCGCCGTCGATTACGACGCGACAGGCGACAGGTTCTCATGGCGGCTGATCAGTGCGCAGGCGCCGCGTCTCGCCCTCGCAGGTCAAGAGCAGTCCAAGAAGAGTAAACTGCGCGAGCAGAGAGCGCCAAACCTCAACGACGAGGCAGTTCGCGTCGCGCTCGAGTCCTTCCGCATCCCGCAGGATATTCAGGACACGATTTCAGAACTCGCCAAGCCCGGCATGTCGCTGATCATTTCAGACCGCGACCTCAGCAAAGAAACCGGAAAAGGCACCGAGTTCGTCGTGCTCACGCGCTGAATGTCACCCGGCGACCGGTGCCACGCCGATCAGCCATTGATGTCCGCCCATCAGCAGGCCCGCGTATAGCGCCGTGCCAACGGCTACAACGATCACATCGCCCATAGCGCTCTTCGGCTGCGCGTCACCAAGCGGGCCACGCGCGCCGCGCTGTTTGACCGATATCCGGTCATAAATGGCATAAGCCAGAAACGATCCGAACAACAACAATGACGCCAGATCGCCGTTCGCCAGCAAATGCGCGAGCGCCCACAGTTTAATGGCAAGCAGCATGGGATGCCGGACGGCCGTGCGAATGCGAGATGGAACATTCGCGGCGACAAGCAAAATCATAGAGGGCAGCATCAGTGCCAGCGCAATATGACGCGTCCAAGTCGGCGGATCCCACAGAACCGGGTTCTTGCCTGGATACAACTGCATCTTGTGATATCCGAGCACGATCACAACCAAGCCAATCAGCGATAAAATCGTGAAGACCGCTTTGTAGGTAGTAGCACCCATACGCTCGACGAGACTGGCGCGCAGCTCGGGCGACGTTGGCAGCAAATGCAGCCCTAAGAAAAGAACGATCCCCACAATCAAGACTGTCATGTGCTTTTTTCCCCACTTTGCCGCCAACTATTGGCAGCGCCGAAACGATTGCCATTACTTAAGCACCCGGACTTCACGTGTCGAGAGCACCGCGGCCGACAACGCCTGTGGACACGAGCACTTTGTGACACTTACAGGGCCGGTCCTGCCCCTAAGTTTGGACAAATCGAATCACGTTACCCGAGGCACTCATGCGGCTCGCAACCTACAACGTCGAAAACCTGTTTGCCCGCGCCCGCGCACTCAACCTAGAGGACGAAGCGCTCGCCCGCGCGATCCTCGAACAGGTCGCCGAACTGACGCGGCTCTTCGAAGAACCCGTTTACACGGACACCAGCAAAGCCCGCATTCTGCGGCTGCTGACTGATTTGGGCATCGATAAAAAAAACGACAGCCGCTACGTCATCCTGCGCGAAAATCGCGGGCAGCTCTTGAGCTACTCCAAACTCAAAGGATCGCGCATTGTCGCCAACGGCCGCGCCGATTGGGTCGGCTGGCTGGAAATGAAAAAAGACGTCATCAATGAAATTGCCACGCGCAACACCGCGCAAGTTATCCGCGACGTCAATCCGGATGTATTGGCCGTCATCGAGTGTGAAGGCCGGCAAGCGCTCAAAGAATTTTCGCACCAGCTTTTACCAGCGGTCGGCGGCGAATCTTACGATCACATCATGCTCATCGACGGCAATGACGACCGCGGCATCGATGTCGGGCTCATGACCCGGAAGGACTTCAGAATTGGCTGGATGCAAAGCCATGTCGATGACAAGACCACGCTCGGCGACACGGTCTTCAGCCGCGACTGCCCGGAATACGGCGTGCGCACCAAATCGAACGAAACAGTTTGGGTGCTCGCCAATCACTTCAAGAGCAAGGGTTACGGCGGCCAGGATGCATCGAACCGCAAACGCTGGCTTCAGGCGGAATCCGCGCGCCGCATTGTCGATCGTCTTGCCGCCGAGTCCGCTAGCCTCGTTGCCGTCGTCGGCGATCTCAACGACACACCCGACAGCGCAGCCCTTGCCCCGCTCATCAAGGAAAGCGGCTTTAAAGACATTTCCGAACATCCGGCATTCGATTTAGGCGGACGCCCTGGCACCTTCGGGCGCTGCTCGGAACGGGAAAAGATCGACTACATCCTCTTGTCGCCCGCACTTTTCGCGCGCGTCAAGGGCGGCGGCGTGTGGCGCAAGGGTGTTTGGGGCCCGAACAAAAAGCCGTTGTGGGAGGTCTATCCCGAGATGAAGCAGTCGTTCCATGCCGCGTCCGATCACGCGTGTCTTTGGTGCGATCTCGACGTTTGATGGCGACGTTTAATCCGGCCCCGTTGAGTGCGGCTGCCCACACTCAGTCTCTCGCCGATTTCAAGACCGGGTGATTTGCCGGCAAGCTCTTATCAAGCTTCACGCCCGCGCGCCCATTGTTGCTCCACATAATGCGGCCCGAAACGAGATCATCACCGGGCAGTTCGACGGTTATCGCGGCACCGGCTTCGCTGGCCTTGATACCGCTGAGGCCAAGCCCCGTTTCCGATGCGTTGTCGATCATGACCGACTGCTGTCCGCCTTGAAAGAAGACGCGCACCGGCAAGCGGAGCGAGTGCCTCGGGCTTTTGCGGCTTTCCGCCCAACCCGGCACTGCAATCTGTCCGTCATTGCTCACACACGGCCGTCCCCCCGCGTGCGCGGCTCGCAGAATACTTTCGGCATGTGGATTGGCAGGAGCAGCACAGCGCACCCCCGCCTCCGTCAACCAGCTTCGCAACGCGCTTGAAGCAATGAGCGATGTCCCGCACACATGCTGCCATGCGTTTTCCAGCTTCTCGAGTTCGGATACGCGCTGCTCAGGGGAGGGTGCGGGTCCCGCGTCGATGATGGCGCGGCTCAAGCGGCGGGCAAATGCGAGCCGCAGATGATACGCCTGGACCGGCAGGATGACACTGGCTTCCATTCCCTCGCCCAGCAACTTGGCGGCGAAAGCCGGGTAAACCAGCGGTTCGGCCGGGGCGTAGGTGTCGAGGTCCTTGGCGACAGCGCGCGTCAGAACCGGATCGAGCAACGCTGTTGCAATACTCGACGATACGGCGGCAAAAACGCCCGCTTGCTCGATTTCGTCAAGAATGGCGTGAAGCGCTCCTAATGTTGCGCCGTCGCGGACAGTGCCGCTCGTGCCCATACCCCCGCTCTTAGGCGGCGGCGTCCAAGTCTGCAGATCTTTAGCCAAGAGATGGAGGTAGGTCATGGCCTGCTCGCGTCGTTGCAAGCCAGACTTTACGAAAAGAAAATAAACGCTCCGATAAACGAGCCCGTCGAGATCGAACTAAAACCCGGGCAATACGCCTTGAACCCCTGCTTTCACCGGGCTTAGGGCAAAAAACCTTTATTCAGATCGAGCGCCTGCCGGCTCAGGGACTTACCGGCCTTATCGAAATGTACCGCCGTCCAGGCAAGGTGCGTTCCCGCCTGCTCTGACGATGCCGAGCGCAGCGATAGCAGCACAGACTGGTCCGCCTTGAGGTCCATGGGCGCCAGCAAGGGGAAATAGAGCTGCTCCCAATGCGTGCGTGGCGCCGAAGGGCCCGTCGACAAACTGACCCCTGGGACAAGATCCGCGGTCCACCAATAGGCGAAACCATAAATCGTTTCGCTTTTTTTCACGCGCCAGCTGATCTCTCCCTTGCGCGCGGAACGCCGGTCGGCTCCGAGCTCAACGCTATCCCATTCTTTCGCGGCGTCTCCGCCGTCGAGAAGCTCTGCCGGTTTCAAGGTACGCACGTAAACATTGTTGCGGCTCATCGTTTCCGCAATCGACAGATCAAGCCCCTTACCGGCCGCGCGCCACGCGCTAAGTTCCATATCAATGCGCGGCGAGACGACGGGAACGATCAATTGCGCGACCCGCGACGGGATCATAACGCCGCCGTCCTTCAGGAAACGCTTGCGGGCGTCACTCAGCGTATCAATCATATTTTCTTCGAACGCGTAGTTCCCGAGCGTTTCCGAGACGACCACATCAACGCGCGGCGGGTCTTGAAACTCAGTCGAATGGCAGGGGAAAAGATGGCAGTTCTTGGCGCCATTTGCTTTGAGGATTTTCGCGGCAACACCTGCGACTTCAGCGGTCTCAAAGAGATAGACCTCTTTGGCACCGAGCTTCGATGCCATCAGTCCGAGCAGGCCCGTTCCGGCTCCAAGATCGGCGACAACCGTCTTGCCCGGCACGATGACCGACTTTAAAGCTCTGTAGAAAGATTCGTTGCGAACTTTGTCAGCAATGAGCGTGCGGTGATATTCGATGCGCATGATCAGATCTTCAAATGCCGGCCGCGAACCTGATAGAGCGTCAGTGCCGCAGCAATCGCCAAATTCAAACTATCGAGCGCACCGGACATCGGTATTTTGACGCGCCGCGTTGCGGCTTTCGCCACCTCATCCGACAACCCCGGCCCTTCACTTCCCATAACCACCAGCTCAGGCCCGCGATAGGCAATGCCACGGAAATCTTCTCGTGCGTCCAGATGGGTCGCCACCACGTCCCCCGGCCACGCCTTCGCCAGCGCCAGGAAGGCATCCCGCTCAAGTTTCACCATTGGCACGGCGAATACCGAGCCCATGGTCGCGCGAATGGCTTCGAGCGAATAAGGATCGCAACAATTGCCGATCAGAATGACACCCGCAACGCCGGTCGCGTCACACGTGCGGATGATCGTCCCCAGATTGCCAGGGTCGCGCACCTCTTCAAGTGCCAGCCAAGTCGCGTCTTTGGCAACCGCGTTCGGCTGCGGCGCGGCGGCAAAACTTTGCCGGAACACACCGAGCATGGTTTGCGGATTATCTTTCGAAGCAAGTTTCGCCAGGACCGCTTCCGAAACTTCCAAAACCTCCGCGCCTTCTTTCAGCGCCCAGGTGACGAGGCCCTTGTTAATTCCGCTTTCAACCGATCCCGCCTGATAGACAATCGTTTCCGGCCTAAATCCGTGATCGCGCGCGCTGATGAGCAAGGCCGCGCCTTCCGCCACAAACAGTCCCGTCTCCTTGCGCACTTTGCGCATTTCGAGCGCGCGGATCGCCTTGATGCGGTCGTTCGTCAGGCTAGTGATGGCCTTGGGCAGTGTTCATGCGGAAATACCGTATGTTGGGTTAGCGCGGCCCGAAACTTCGTGAGCGAAACTCGATTGAGAGCACCGCGCGTAACCCAACTATCCGGCATTTGCGCACGACGGCACGAGCTGTTGGGTTACGCACCGGATCCAGGACCGTGCCGTTACATCGAAACCGTGGCCGGCGCTAACCCAACCTACTTTTCTTATCATGCGTTGCCGCTCCACCTGACAAACAGCGATGTCGGCACGGCGTGGCCGCATTGGGCGTGGATCGCGAGCTCACCCGTATCGAAGGTGCCGCCTTTGCCCTTGAGAGTGTCGCGCATCAGCTGATCGAAACTCAACGCAGATGCTCGTATCGCGTACACAGTCAAAACCATCGCTGCGTTGGGTGCCAGCAACTTGGCGCAATCGTTCAGCAGCGCGGGCAAATGCGTAAACAAATCCCACACCTCACCTTCCGGCCCGCGACCAAACTTCGGCGGATCAACGAGGATCATGTGATAGGACTTCCCGCGCCTAACTTCGCGCGCCACAAATTTTGCGGCATCATCGACAATCCAACGGACCTTGGCGGCATCGAGTTTCGACGCAACTTGATTTTCTTTGGCCCAGCTGATCGCCTTCTTTGACGCGTCAACGTGCGTGACTTCCGCGCCCGATTTCGCCGCGAGCAGCGATGCCGCACCCGTATAGCCAAAAAGATTCAAGACGCGCGGCGTCTCACCTTTGATCTTGGCGAGTTCTGAAAGCATCCACGCCCAATGCGGCCCCTGTTCCGGGAATAGCCCGAGATGCCATAAGCCCGCGAGCTTGCAGAGCATTGTAATCTCCCTCTCCCCTTGGGGAGAGGGTTGGGGTGAGGGGGTCGTCTTCGAGACGACCATTGAAATGCGCACCGGCCAACTCTCCGGCACCGGCTTGTCGATGCGCCACTTGCCCTTCTCGTCATCTTCGCCCGACGCCGAGAACACGCAGTTCGCCTTTGCCCACTCCGCCTTCGCAAGCCGCGGTTGCCACAGCGCCTGCGGTTCGGGGCGATCAACAATAATCTTGCCAAAGCGCTCAAGTTTCCGCCCGCCGCCTGAATCCAGCAGCGCGTAGTCGGGAAACCCCGTTGAGGTAATGAGGGATAATTGCTTGAGCGGCGGCATGGGCGTGGCAGCATTCCAGCTATATTGCGGACGAACGCCTTTAGCACGGTTAGCGGGTAGGCAAAGGGGGCGGTGTCGCGCGGCCTTGGTTAAGCTGTCCCCGGGACATCGCTTACCCCCGATCCTGCACCAAAAGGGGAGAGAGCCAGGGCGATTGGCACTCTAGTTCCAAAAAGCCTTGGACTTGCAGAAAGTACTACGCATAAATCTCGGGTAAAGCTGCGGCCCCGCACAAGCTGCAGGACCGCAATGCGCGCCGAAATACGAAACCGGCCAGAATTAGGAATTGTGATGAGGTGGCCGGTGTTCGCAATCGTCATGGGCGTCGGAATTGCGCTTGCCACGGCCTTGGCATGGCTATGGACTCCCGACAAATCCCGCCCGGAACTGGAAGCTAAATATCTGAATTCAAATTCGGATATTATGAGCGTTGCAGGCCATAAACTACATGTCCGGGACAGCGGATCAAAGGCATCGCCAACAGTCATACTGTTGCATGGCTTAGGTTCCAGTCTACACACATGGGAGCTTTGGGCCCAAGCGCTTACCCCCGCATTCAGGGTGGTGCGCTACGATTTGTCTGGCTCCGGGCTCAGCGAACCCGACCCCTTGAGCGACTACGGCGACACCCGCAGCCTCGATGTCCTGCTAGCCCTTATGGACACACTCAAAATTGGCAAAGCGAGCTTGATTGGCAACTCGATCGGCGGGCGGCTAGCATGGAAGTTTGCAGCGAAACACCCGGAGCGCGTTGAAAAACTCGTTCTGATTTCGCCAGACGGATACGAAAGTCCTGGCTTCGAGTACGGCAAGCGTCCGCATGTCCCAGCCATCATGAAGCTGATGAAATATGTATTGCCGAAATCCATTCTTCGCACCAACCTCGCACCGGCATACGGCGATGCCGCCCGCCTCTCGGACGAAACAGTCACGCGCTACTACGATATGATGCTTGCGCCGGGTTCGCGGGGCGCGCTGATCGCGCGCATGGAACAGACCGTTTTGTCGCCCCCAGAGCCATTTCTTGAGGGCATCGAGGCGCCAACTTTGCTTGTTTGGGGCGACAAGGACGCGATGATCCCAATCGCGAACGCTGCAGAGTATCAAAAGCACATCCGCAATGCGGCATTGGTGACATTGACTGGGCTGGGTCATGTTCCTCACGAAGAAGCGCCCAACACGTCTCTACCGGCTGTCCAGGCGTTTCTTGCGCGCTAGCCGTTTCCAACCCGATTAATCCGCTCAGCGCTGCTGCCAGCATCCCCCCTCTTCCACACCTTATCCCCGCTTATCCCAGCGCGCCCACAGGCCCCTTGTGCTCGCGTTGGGTTGATTAGCGAATCAGTGCACTCTGCCGCTTTCGAGTCACCACGAAGTTCTGCGGGGAATTTCCTAAATGTCCAAGACAGCGCCCATGGCGCCGCTGCCTGTTTATATGCTGGCCGACCATCTCGACGGGGTGCTCGCCGCTGGCGAAGATCTCGTCACGTGCGGCGCCGACTGGCGCAGTTTGGCCGAATACCCAGGCGCGCCTGAAGTTTTCGCAAGCAGCCAGCGCACCATCGCCGAAGACGTGCGCGGCTACGAATTGATCCTTATCGCCCACGCCATCAAGGCGCGCGAACATGCCCGGGCCTTAAGCCAAACCGACAAGCGCTTTGCACCTGTTGCCGATCTTTTTGTCGGCGCCACGGCAATACTGATGGACGCCGTCAGCGAATGCGGGGACGCGACGGACGATGATTTTGATACCGGCGACGGCTTGGTCGCCTACGTGCGCAGCCGCGGCCTTATCGCACCTGATGCCGCCAATGTGTCAAATGCCGTCCAACTGACGATTGACGACAGCTTCCTTGTGGCCAAGCGCCTCGCTCTTGGGCCGATGCTCGATATGGCCGCGGCCTTTCTCGACGCGCTCGACCTGCACTACGACTTGTTCGTCGAAGAAGACACAGATGAGGACGACGACGATCAACCGTCGGCCGGTGCCCGTAAGAAAGAATTCGGACGCCGCGAGCGCATGCCGGTCAATTGATCGTTGCGGCTCAAATCTTGAATATAAAAAGGCCTCCCCGGCGAACCGGAGAGGCCTTTATTGTTTTTAACGATTGCCGGATTTTACAGCGCGGTGCGGATGCGGCCGTACAAGGCTTCAGCCGTCAGCGTTGAAGGTGCCACGCGGCGGATTTCCTGATCGAGACCGAACGTGCGGCGGGCCGCTGCCCTCAAACCATCAGCCGGTGTTTCGCCGACAAACGATAGATCCGCGCTCTGACCCGGCAAAGTTTCGGCGTTCGCAAGCTTTGCGCCGCTCAACGGCGTGCGCAGTACCTCAGCTACCGATGGGAGCTTGCTGACAACAGAAGCGAGCGTTTCCGTCTTCCCGCCTGCCATCGCCAGAACGGCGCCACCGGCTGCCGAGCCGAGCGAGGCAAACGTGCCAAGTTCGCCTGGAACAGCATCATACCGGCGGTTCTTCTTGTAACGCGCTTCAGCCTTTGACGGCGCTGAGATCACGCGTACGGCAAGCTTGGCCACGCCGCGCTTCTTGAAGCCCAGCTTTTCAGCTGTTGCGCGCGAGACGTCGATCTTGCGCTTGCCCCAGTAGGGACCAGCGTTGTTGATGCGCACGACGGCAGCTTGACCGTTCTTTTCATTCCACAACAGCACGACCGTGCCGTCGGGATAAATCGGACTTGCAGCATTGTCGGCGTCGTTGGGGCGGAATTTCTCGCCCGACGAGGTCAGGCCGCACGGGTTGTAGCGGTCGAACTTGCAGTCATCATAAAAGGAAGCGGTGAGGTTTTCGTCCCGGCCGACGAGTGCCGCGGTTTCAGCAAGTGTTTTAACTTGGTGGCACGTGCCTTTGTAGCAGTAGGTTTTGCCCGGGGTTTTTGCCTCGGCGTGGTTTGCCATGAAAACCGGCATGGCCGAGATAGCGAGCGCTGCAATCAGCGCAGAAAATGAAAACGCGCGGACGTTGAGCCGCGTAATCCCTCGAAACATGTAACGCTCCTATTTTTCAGCGGCCGTGCGCGTGCCATGCGCACTCACTTCCTCCATCGGTCCGAACCAGGCGTTGCTATCTCAAACAGGGCCAGCCGAACGGGCTCACCATAGGCATTAACCAAGGCTGTGCACCGTGGCGGATTGCCGCCATGTTGCATCGCACTAAATCATTATATTTCAATCAGTTAATTCGATGCTTCTCTTGTGGGCGCAGAGCTTAAGCGGCCACAATTGGCAACCCGAGTTTTTCTCTTAAGTCTCGAACGGCCGCCTTCAACCGGACTGCATCCGTACCGCGCAGCACGAGGTCCGTCGCCGGCCGGCCGTCGCGCATGCAGGGATAGCTCCCCATCGCGATATCGGGGTAGAGCGCCTGATGCGCCGCAAACAGGCTGGCGATCTGGCTCTCGGGCTTATCGAGCGCAATGGTCTCGGACAACACGCGCGCACCGGTCTGGAGCCGTGGCGTCACGGCGTCCAGCATCACGCGCATGATGTCAGGAATGCCGGCCATGACGATGACATTGCCGAGCATGAAGCCCGGGGCGATAGAGATCGAATTTTCAACCAGTTCCGAGCCGGCGGGAAGGCGCGCCATACGCAAGCGCGCTTCGGTCAGCTCAACGCCGCGCGCATCGCAGGCTGCTTGCATCAACGCGCGGGCACGCGGATCAACATCGATCGAAACTCCAAAAGCTGCAGCGATGCTGTCGGCTGTGATGTCGTCATGCGTCGGGCCAATGCCGCCGGTCGTGAAAACATACGAGTAGTGGATACGAAGTGCGTTCACCGCGGCAACAATGTCCGACTCGTCATCGGCGACCACGCGGACTTCTTTCAAGCGGATACCGATCTCGGTCATGCGCTCGGCAATGACCGCAATGTTTTTGTCCTTGGTGCGCCCGGACAGGATCTCGTCGCCAATGACGAGCACGGCTGCTGTGATGTCTTTTGGAGCGCCCACGATTGTCTCGATCCCATTGCTCATTCACTGCCGCGATTACTACCACCGGGCTGGAAAAGAGGCGAATCCGCTAGAAAACCTCAGAAATGGTGTTGCCGGCAGCGCGGCAAACTCGCTATGGATCGCACCATGAAATTTGCGTCGCCCCTCCTCAAAGGCACTCTGACCCAGCGCTATAAGCGGTTCCTGGCGGACGTGGTGCTTGAGGACGGGCGCGCGGTGACGGCGACGTGCCCTAATACCGGTTCCATGCTCGGTCTGACTACACCCGGTTCGACGGTGTGGCTTTCAGAAAACGACAGCCCGACACGCAAATACCGCCACACCTGGGAAATGATAGAGGCGGGGCCCGGCAAGTCGCCGACACTCGTCGGCATCAACACCGGCCATCCCAATGCCATCGTCAGCGAAGCCATTGCCGCCGGTAAAGTCGCCGAACTCACTGGCTTTCAAAATGCACGCCGCGAAGTCAAATACGGCGAGAACAGCCGCATCGACATACTTCTCGACGACCCAAAGAAAGGCTGTTGCTACGTCGAGATCAAGAATGTGCACCTGATGCGCAAGGCGGGCCTCGCCGAATTCCCCGACAGCAAGACCGAACGCGGCGTCAAGCACCTCAACGAGCTGTCCAACATGGTCGTGGCGGGGCATCGCGCCGTCATGGTGTTCCTGATCCAGCGCGGCGACGCCAAACTCTTCGATGTGGCGGGCGACATCGACCCGGCCTATGCGGCCGCATTTGTTAAGGCCGAAGCTGCCGGCGTTGAAATGCTGGCCTACCGCTGCAAGCTCACGAACCATGAAATTACGCTCGGTAAACGGGTCGATTTCCGGCCCCGGCCATGAAACCCACGCAGTCGTGATCGATTTCATAGCCCCGAAGCACGAAACGCTGGACTAGTTTCGCCCGTATCTAATCATGAAACAGGCCGTTGGCCGGGTTATGCGGCTAGAAATCCAAGGAATGAGACATGTATACGCGACGCGACTTTACCCGGGTTGGACTTGGCCTCGCCGCCGCCCTGCCCCTGTGCAACACTGCCGCCCTGTCGGCCGAAGAGAGTAAGGCGGAGTTCGAAGTGACAAAAACCGAAGCCGAGTGGAAGAAGATCCTGACGCCCGAGCAGTTCCAAGTCCTGCGCAAGCACGGCACCGAACGCGCCGGCACCTCACCGCTGGATAAGGTCTACGACGCCGGCAACTATCACTGTGCCGGGTGCGACCTGCCGCTCTTTACCTCCGATACGAAGTTCAATAGCGGCACGGGCTGGCCAAGCTTCTTCAAGCCGATCGACAACGCTATCGGCACAACCGACGACAGCAGCTTCTTTATGACTCGCACCGAAGTACATTGCCGCCGCTGCGGTGGACACCTCGGCCATGTCTTCGAAGATGGGCCGAAACCAACTGGCCTGCGCTACTGCATGAACGGCGTCTCCATGAAGTTCGTGCCGAAGGCTGGAAGCTAACCGGTCACTTTTTCGAGTCCCGAACTCCCAAAAACTCCAACAGAGGTACGCCCATGCGCGCGCTCACCGCACTCATCTTGGCATTGATAATGACAGCTACCCCAACGTGGTCGGCAGACACCAAGTCGGCGATCGCGACCTTTGCGGCCGGCTGCTATTGGTGCGTCGAAAGCGACTTCGATAAGGTTGCGGGCGTCCTCGACACTGAATCCGGCTTCATGGGCGGACACACTAAAAACCCTACTTACGAAGAGGTCGGAAGTGGCGAGACCGGCCACACGGAAGTCGTCCGCGTGACCTACGATCCAGCCATTGTGAGCTATTCCAAACTGCTCGCTCACTATTGGCGCAACGTCGATCCGCACGATGCGACGGGACAGTTTTGCGATCGCGGCAGCCAGTACCGCCCGGCCATATTTGTCTACGATGACGAGCAGAAGCGCTTAGCCGCTGAGAGCAAGGCGACTCTCGAAAAAGGCGGAAAGCTGAAAGAACCCATCGTCGTGGAAATTTTGGGTGCCGGCGATTTCACGGCTGCAAAGGACCAAAATTTCTACAAAACCAACGCGACGCGCTACAAGTTCTATCGCGCCGGCTGCGGGCGTGACGCGCGTCTCGCACAAATTTGGGGACCTGTTGAAAACCATTGATTGTCAGGTTCATGCCGAACAACAAAATGACAAGAGCCTGATGCTGGAAGGTGAACTACTTTCAGCATATTATTGCTCTGCAATAATTCTTCAGTGATCTCATAAAAATATTTCGCACGTGCGAGTTGCCCTTGTGCATAACCTCCGCCATGTGTCATACTAAGGTAGCAATACCGGCATAAATTGCTGATGCTGGTGGCGTCGTCGTTTTTCAGTCGCTTCAGAATTATTTTCGTGTGCTGGAGGGCATCCATGAAAACAATACGCGCCGAATTACTCGGCAAAGTCGTCATTCTCTTGAATGGCGCTAGGGCGGAAAGAAAGACGGGCAAAGCCGTCGATGTTCAATCGCCTGAAAAACTCTTGGAAGCTGCACGTAAGAACCCGGACGCCGTGGCCTTCGGTTTCGTCTCAGGATGCTGGGTCGCCGCTGCATAGCGGAAGGACCACCCCCGCTCCGCTGAAGGGCGTTCACCCCTGTGCGTCCATAGAGTTGAGCTGTGCTGGCGGCGCATCTGGCGAGCGCCGGAGCTTGTGTTGCGGCGTGTGCTCCACGGCGGGCGCTACGGTCTGCATCAAAACTGAGATCGCCGGCCAGATTGGCCGGAACCCCCAGATTGGCCGGAACCCAGTGACTGCGGAATAACGAAAGGCGGCCCCATTGAGCCGCCTTTCGCTATTTCATGTAATGGCGACCTATTCGGCCGCCTGTTTGTGCGCCGCCAGTACCTGATCCTTCAAGCGCCCGGTGAGTTCGGACAAATGGTCGAACTTGGCCGTGAAGGACCCGACACCCGCCGTTGCCGACCTCAAATCAATGATGAGATTGTCCATTTCAGAGGCTGGAATATGCGCTTGAATAAGGTCCCAACCCGGCCATCCAGACCGCCCGTCAAATCCGAGGATCTGGCCGCGGCGTTGCGAAATGATGCCGTTGATGCGCGAGTTGGATTCCGACGGCACCGCGATTTCAACCGCCATGACAGGTTCAAGCAATACCGGATTACACTTCGGCATGCCTTCCGACATGGCAAGACGCCCAGCCTGGCGGAACGCCATGTCGGAACTATCGACCGAATGATACGAGCCGTCCGTCAGCGTAACCCCGACATCGACGACGGGAAAGCCAAGCGGGCCCTCTTCCAAGTAGTCGCGCACACCGATTTCGACCGACGGAATATAGTTTTTGGGCACGGCACCGCCGGTGATCTTCTCGTTGAACAAGATTCCGGTGCCGCGCGGTAGCGGCCTGATTTCGATCTTGACGTCGCCAAACTGCCCATGACCGCCCGACTGCTTTTTGTGCCGCCCGCGGATTTCGGTCGACCCCTTGATCGTCTCCTTGTAGGCAATGCGCCGCGGCTCCCGCACGACCTCGATCCCGTATTTGCGAGACAAGCGCTCAAGTGCAACGCGCAAATGCATCTCGCCCTGCCCGTGAAGCAGGATCTGATGCGTATCGGTTGCATGCTCGACGCGAAGTGACGGATCTTCCTCGACGAGCTTGGCAACCGCAGCCGACAATTTTACCTCGTCTTTGCGGTCCTTCAAACCAAGGCCAATAGCTTGCACGGCCTCTGGCGCGGCTGGCGCCTTGATCTGCAGCACTCCACCCTTTTCGGTAGTGAGTGTTTCGCCAGCCGCAGTACTTTCCAGACGGCCAAGCGCAATCGTATCGCCGGCCTTGGCGGAGGTGCGCTTTTGCGTCTCTTCCCCTTTGATCGTGAAAAGCCCAGCCGCGCGTTCTTCCTTGCCGTCCTTGCCGGTTAGCACGGCGCTATCTGGAATTTCGCCGGCGAGCACACGGGCATAAGAAAGCTTGCCGCCGGACTTTGTGTGCACATTCTTGAACACGTAAGCCGCACACTTGGCGTTCTCCAGTTTGTGCCGCCGTGCCGTATCGGCCACGAATGGAACTTCGTGGCGCAGGGCTTTCAACAGCCGCACGATACCGTTGCCATGCTCTGCCGAACCCAGCAGGACCGGCACGATCAGCCGGTCGCGCAGTTCCTGCGCCAAATCGTTAAAGATTTTGTCGTTGGGCGGGGGAACATCTGAGAGCAACTGTTCCATCAGTTCGTCATCGTAATCGGCGAGTTTTTCCAGCATCTGGAAACGCGCTTCTTTCTCACGCGCGGCAACAGCACTTGGCAATTCTATGATCTTACTTTCGGCATGTTCGCGATAAACGTAAGCGCGTTCGGACGCGAGATCGACGAAGCCGGTCGCGATGCCGTTTTCCCAGATCGGGATCTGGCGCAAGACGAGCGGCTTGGTGCTGGCCGGTTGAAGGCTCGGAATGATGTCTCGGACCGGCGTCGAGAAGCTGTCGATCTTGTTCAGGAACAGAATGTGGGGCAGCTCCAGCTCGTCCAGCCGGTTCAGCACCATCTGTAGCGCTGGCACCCGCTTGGGATCGGGTTCGCAAACGACGATTGCGGCGTCACATGCCGCCAGCGCCAGTGCACCCTCATGCAGAAACTCGACGGAACCGGGACAGTCGACAAAGGTAAACGTATCGCCCAGGAATGTCGTGTCTGCGACATTGAGCTGAACGCTCATGGCGTGTTCGCGTGCTTCAGGACTTGCGTCCCCGACGGTATTCTTTGCTGCTATCGAGCCGGGTCTCGAGACTGCTCCCGTTCGAGCCAGGATCGCTTCGAGAAGCGATGTCTTGCCACTCGCGAAGGGTCCGACAAGCGCAATGCAGCGCGCGCCGCGGACCCCGCCTCTACCGCCTTCAGTGCCTTTTCCGCCCCTCGGGGCGTCAGAACTGCCCATGAATGCCTCCACTCGCGAGGCGCGCGCCAACACTGGGGCCGCACCCCGCACCTCGTGGAAGCGCGGCTCAAACATCGTCACTCAGCCTTCGCACCGGCGCAACAGAGACAACGGGGTCGCGCGCGCACAGTTTCGTGACAGTTACATTGCAGTGCAGAGCAATGCGGGCGCAAACCGCATCGATATATTGCGACGCAGCAGATTCTGACGCGTGTTCATCAATCAATTTGCAAGATGAGTAAAAAAATAACTTGATTGGGTACACACTAAACTCAATAGTGATGGGGTCGTGTGGCGGCTGGTAAATGGGCACACATTCGCATCACGGCGTGGGCCAGAGGGAAAATGGCCTGGATGAGTACGAGGCGACGTAAAATGCGTATCGAGGCACTGATGACCGCTGTGGATGCAGCGGGTTACGTAATGGTAGCTGAGGACGACCTCCCTGAGGCGTTCGGCAACGAAAATACTTCCAACACTTTCGAGGCTGCGCCTTCGACTGCGTTAGCCGTTTGGCAGCCTGTCTTGGCCGCCGCGGAACAGCGCAAGGCGATGCATTTGCACGCCGCGAATGCTTGGTCGTGGGTTATGGGCCGGTTCGCGAGCGGCGCGACGGCTTGATTGTTTTTGAGTTTTGAGTCTCAGGCCTGATCAAAGGCTGAGTATGAGAGCGCGCAGGTTTGTGCGCTCTTTTTGTTTCCGCAAAAAATGGAAACGACAAGCATATTCATCGAATGAGGCTCGCCCAACCCGCCCAAAAAGTCACCGTGCGCTGGCTCAGGATCGAACTCGTTTCCAAGTCGAGTGAGTGCCGCGCCTTCGCCGCCGAAAATCGTGTCGCCTTCGTCTTCGCCGGTGCTTCCTTCAACGATCTCCATAATAATCGTGTCGTTACCCTCGCCGCCAACGAGTAAATCTTCGCCGTCACCGCCTCGGATGAGATCATCACCATCGCCGCCGATAAGCACAGCGATCCTGGCGAACCACTTCATGCTACCGCTCCATCGCGGCTGGCATGTTTCAAAATATCCCCAAGCATCAAAGCCTGCTTCGCCCCCGATGAACCGATGGTCCAGACATAACCCGGCCTTTTCGCGAACACTGTCTCGTTTAGCTTTCGCAGCGTTGTGGTGAGCGCGACTGGCTCTCCAGACATGTCGATGAGCCACGTGATCTCGCCGCTCCTCCAGCCGCGTAGGGCGCATAAGGCTCGCCCACTTGCGAGCCGTCATGCGCCGTCTTGCACCAGACACCGGTGCAAGATCACGGTGCATGACGCCGAGGCCTGCTGCCACCGGGCAAAACAAAACAAAGCGTGCAAAGGCCTCGTCTTATGCACCCTACATTTCTTCGCGTTGCTATTGCGGGCTACGCGAGCTCTTTCATCTCCTGGCGTATATTGACCGACACTACCTCCATGATTTCAGACCATCGAGATGTTGCTCATAGACGTCCATCGACAGGATTGCGAGTTCAAGAACGGTTGCCATTACTGCGCTCCGATTAAATCGTTTGCTTTGAGTTCGAAGTTTCGGCTTCCGCGCGCATATCCCAGTGGAAGCCCGTCAGCTTTCAATTTGTCGAGCCATGGAAATTTTCTGAAAATCGAACCGTCGGGTTGATCCTCAGTGATTTCGACGACGACTGATGTGAGCCGGACGCCCGGCGCAATCACGGTGGCGAAATCCTGCGGGCAGACGATTTTCGCCGATGAGCGATCTGATGGCTTTGGCAGCCATACGAACTCCGGCATGTTCTCAAGTGCGATGCTGCGTGTGCCTGTGCTGCGCCGGAGTTTCGAGAACCCTTCTTTGTAGACCATTGGCTGGCCACGTGTTGCACCTAGAAACGCGACTAAGGGTAACCCAGCGAGAGCAGTTGGAATGGGACTGCACAAACTAGGTTTCCAATGCTGAAATGCAGCGACCAAAGTCCCTTTGTCGCCTAAATCTACAAACGGTGCCTCGACCGGTATGCCATCCGGTCCAGTGCTTCTCGACGGGCACCCAGTTTGGCGCATTTTGCCAGCTCGACTGAATGATGCCTGATCCAGAGTAGACTTTCCCATTGTCATCGACTTCGATTGTCACGCGAAACCGGTAGCTGTAAACCGGAAACGCCCACTGATAATAGAGGTAAAGACCGGCAGCGAGCGCGCCGAGCACGGCGAATATCTTCGGCCACTTCATGCCAACGCTCCATCGCGGCTGGCATGTTTCAAAATATCTCCAAGCATCAAAACCTTCTTCTCCCCCGATGAATTTTTGGTCCAGACATAAACCTGCTTATTCGCAAACGCCGTCTCATTGAGTTTGCGCAGCGTCGCGGCCAGCGCACTTGGCTCTCCCGCCATATCGATGAGCCACGTGATCTCGCCGCTTTTCCACTCAGCGGGCGCGAGCTTCATGCGCTCGCTTGCCTGCGCGCGCAGCCGCTGATCAACGTCGATTGAGACATGCGCCCACGTCACTGCGCTCGCCACCGGCGCGCGCCCGACGCCGTGTTCCTTGTGCGCCAGATCCGCCACATAGAACTGCCCGAGCAAAACGGGGGGCAATAGCCCCAACATCCTTAACATCACCACGGCTCATCCAAACGTTCGAGCGCTCAGTATGCGGCCACGGACACCCCCCGGGGATGAAAAAATTTCCGCCATAATTTTTCAGCGCCGAATTCAACGGCTTAGCGAACCCGAACATCACGGGTTTCGAACCCCGTTTACCATGCCCCTATTTTGTCCCACGCCAAAGCTGCAAGCGTCAGAGCCAAGCCCCAGCGCCAGAAGCGGCAGGTGGCGCAGGATTTCTGCCCTGCGCCTTCAGCCATTATTTCAAATTCCCACAAAAGCGCTGGATGCGCGTGCAAGCGTCCTTGAGGCTCTCGGTCGAGGCGGCATAAGACACGCGGAACGAAGGCGAACCCGCAAAAGCCGCGCCGTGCACGACCGCGACGCCTTCTTCTTCGAGCAGCGCCGTCACGAATTCTTCATCCGTATTAATCGTGACGCCGCCCTTGCTGGTCTTGCCGATCAACTTCTTGATACTCGGATATACGTAGAACGCGCCCTGCGGCGTCGGACAGACGATGCCGTTCGCCTGATTGAGCATCGAAACAACCAAATCGCGGCGCTCGACGAACACGGCATTGTTCTTAGCGATGAAGTCCTGCGGGCCGTTCAAGGCCTCCACGCCCGCCCACTGCACGATCGAGGTCGGGTTCGACGTCGACTGCGACTGCAGCTTGCACATCGCTTTGATGAGGTTTTCTGGGCCCGCTGCATACCCAAGCCGCAAGCCCGTCATGCAATAGGCCTTCGACAAGCCGTTCATGGTCAGCGTGCGATCGTATAGCTTCGGTTCGACCTCGACGATGGTTGCGAACTTCAAGCCGTCATAGAGCAAGTGCTCGTACATATCGTCGGTCAGCACCCACACGTGCGGATGCTTCAAAAGCACGTCCGTCAGCTTCTTGAGATCGGCGGCGGAGTAAGCCGTGCCGGTCGGGTTCGACGGCGAATTGAAAACGAACCACTTGGTCTTCGGCGTGATGGCTTTTTCCAAGACTTCGGGACGGAGTTTGTAGCCGTCTTCCAGTGTCGTCTCGGCAAACACCGGCTTGCCGCCGCCAAGCAACACGATGTCGGCATACGACACCCAGCACGGTGCCGGCATGATGACTTCATCGCCCGGATTGAGCGTCGCCAGCAGCGCGTTATAGAGCACCTGTTTGCCGCCGGTGCCGACGGAAACTTGGGCGGGCTTGTAGTCTAGATTGTTCTCGCGCTTGAACTTGGCTGAGATCGCGGCCTTCAATTCCGGGATGCCATCGACGTCGGTGTATTTGGTCTTGCCCTGGTCGAGCGCCTTCTTTGCCGCGTCCTTGATATTCTGCGGCGTGTCGAAATCAGGTTCCCCCGCAGACAATGAGACGATATCGCGGCCCTGCGCCTTCAATTGGCGGGCTTTGGTCGAGACCGCAATCGTTGCGGACGGTTGAATGCGGTTCAAGCTGTCGGCGATAAAGCCCATGTCGGCGTGCCCAATGTCTAGAGTTCGGGAAGGTGTCGGCGGTTTCATCTCGCGGTTGCGAAATGAGCGGCGCGGAAGCTACGCCCAACGCCTGAGGACTTCAATAAGGCCTTTCGACAGATCCATACCCCTTTGCGTCCGTAACGATTCGGCAAGCAGTTCGCTCTTATACCTCCGGGCAACAATCGCCGGTGACCTGCGGCCGGTAGTCAAATGCTCCGCAATGGCCACATTCTGGGCCAATCCTGGCCAAGATAGCAGGGTCAACTCGAACCATAAGAGCTTCGAGTCGCTTTTGAATTTGATGCGGAGGGCAGTTGATGACGGTTTTTAAGGCAAAACAGGACGAACCCCAATCCGAAGTGGACGGCTCCACATTTCGCCGCGCAAAACTAAGGTATGCATTTTTGCGCCCGGCCCTCGACGCCTGCGCTGCTTTTGCCCTGTTCGTGCTTGTCTCGCTCGGCCTCTCCAGCGACCCAACCTCCGCAAGCCCTCATCACCTATTGAGCCCGGGGCTTGCATCCCACTACGTGATGGACCCTGCGGTCGCGGCCCCTGGCGACCGCCAGATTTTCAACGTTGCCGCCCGCACGACGGCCACTGCGGACGATGCAGTTTACCGCCAAACCGGCACCGCTGCCGCTTGGCTATTGTTATCTTTCGCTTTTTCCCTTCTTGCGGCCCTCAATATGGCCCTGGTACGGCATCTGCGGCAAGCTTATGCCAACCCTCGTAAACGCACTTAACGGGGGGAAAACGGCTTCGACCCAAACCTAAACCACATTTTCTACGTATCGCTTTCAAGGGCCTCTTAATTAGATCGAAGATGAGCTGGTCCACGGCGCCGAGAATCCCCATATACTCCCGCCAGACACAGGAGAAACGGTCATGTGGAAGCGATTGATACGGTCCTCGGCCTCAAGCCGTTTTTCGGCGGGTCGCCTGTGTTCTGTGGTTGCCCTAGCCGCGGTTGGCGGTGCCCTGATCAACGCTAGCAACCCCGAAAATCTTCTGCGTTCGAGTTTCGAGCAGGCCATCCGCCAAAATGTGCAGACGCTGGTCGCCCAGCCGGCAACCCAGGCAGCGCGCATTCCCGTCTCAGGCAGCGAGGAATTCTGGCTGACTGCTTTGGCGCATGATGGAGTACAGCCGGTCTCCAAGTCGGTCAGCATTGGTGATCGGATTTCGATGACATTGGGCGGCGTCGAGAAAAGTCTCGAGGTTTCTGCTGTCTCCGAATTCGATCCCAAGACGACCGAGATCGATACGCGCGCGCGTTCCGTTCGCTTGGTCCTCGTGACGGCGCGCGATACAGGCGACGCTCGTGCGCGCCCGATCCGGTTCGTGATGGAAATTGAGACTACGCCCGAACCGGCTGTCGCCGCGATGCCCGCCAAGACACTTTAAGTTTGCTGTGAGCCGGGCTAACAAAGTGGACAGCGTGAGCAACGCATGCGAGATCAAAAGGACAGTTTATGCGTCTCAATCCGCCGACAATTGCCCTGTTTCTGATTTCTTTAGCGCTCGCCAGTCTGGCGCTCATAACCAAACTCGGTTTCATTCCCATTCCCCGCTACCTGCCGCATCAGGAATTCTGGCTGGCGATTTCGGCTTATTTCACGCTTATGATTGGCAACATCGTCAACGGGCTTTGAGCGGCGTGAGAGCGTAAGTCGTGAGTAGATTTTGTAACGGCTGACCCCTCTCGAGCTACCAAGCGACCGCCTTGCGATTGCGGAAAAAGCCAGCCAGCAAACCGCCGAGCGCGCGGGCGGCCCAATGCCTGCCAGGAAACTCCCGGTTAATGCATTTCTAACCCTACTCCCCCTCGACTTATTTATCGGAGTGCCGCCTTCACCAGCCATCGGTGCAATTCTTGCAGCGTTCCTCACCTTCTGAATTGGAACGCAGGCAGATATGCCATTTGCAGAGGAGCTTGTACCGAAATGAGCTTTGGAAAACGCCGTATCGAGCGCACCGCGCCCCGCCCGTCCCAAATTTCAACGCAGGAGCGCGTTCCCCCCGTACCGCCACAGAGCGGGCGCAGTCCGCTCTTGCTCCTGACGGGCGTGGCGGCCGGCTTCGCGCTTTTGGCCTGCCTCTACAATGGCTATGTCTCCGGCATGAAAAATCTCGGCAAGAAGCTTAATGAAAAATTCGAAGCCCAATTGAGTGAAACCGTCAGCCCAACGCCGCAACACGCTCTTCTCAAGACGGCGGCCGCCGACGGGTGGACTCTCGGCAATTGCAGAATGCAACAGCCGCCTTCCGCAATAGATAACGTCATTCCCGATAAGTATGCGGAACGCGATGCCTCGCACGAAGGGATGCTCGAATCTGCCGGCGGAGATATATCCGTATCGCTCGCTAACTCGGCCGGATTTCTCGACTGTGTCGCGAGCTACGAAGGCAGCAAGATGTGTAACGCTGAGGTGCGCACGGCCTTTGCATCGGACATCGCGCGATTTTATCGCGAACACGCGGTGACGTCGCTCGAATTCCAGCGCAACAGAAATCCGCATGATGAGGAATTTGGCGCCGTGTTGGCAGCGATTGAAGGAGCACATCCGAATATCTCAATGGCAAAGGATGTGGTCGATACTGAGTTGCGGGAGGCACTCAACAAAGTCGATGGAGCCCTTCGCTCAGCCATTGCCGAGGGCATTGTGACCGCCGAAGATTTCGGCTGGTTCGCTCCTATACCCGTCTCGGAGATGTTTGAACGCACCAAAGCCATCAAGACACCATGTGCAAACTGAACTACGTATTGCAGCGCTGGAAACAACACGATGTCTGACATTTTTCGCGGGATGAAGATCGCATTCGCAGCAGCATTGTCAGGATATCTCATCTGGGCGTTCGTACCGGGGATGAGCGAACCGGAATTCAAACCAGACCAAGCTGCCTGTTTCCCGATGCCAAGTACCGCGGGCCGTATCCCTGATGTGAAATCCGAAATGATGCAAGCGGAGGGCGCACCAACCGTCTTGGAGCAAAAGCGTCAGTCAATGAAGACGTACCAATCAGCTGTTAAAGACGCCGCTGTCGGCTGCACAATCGAAGCCTGCGAACCCGGTAACCGGAGAAAATACCGCAGCGCGATATTTTTCTACATTTCAACGCGCGAAAACATCACCCGCAACCTTTATCGCGAACGCGGCGACAGCGGGTTGGCGTATGCCGAAGAAATATTCAACACCAGTGGAGATATCGACGTCATCGACCACTTCCAGGAGATGGTGCGCGCTGGCAAGTTTGATCTTGGGACACTTGGCAAGGCGAAAGCTTCCGCTGCACTGCTCGCCCTGAAGCCCGAGAGCGCGTATCTTCCATGTCCGGACGAAAACAACAGGCCGGCCAGCGGCGACGCTCCAGAAATCGATGCGAAGAGTTAAATGTCTATCAGCGGATCGAAATCGAGAAAAACCTATGCGACGCCGGCTCCACGGCCGTCAGATCCTTGTGCTGGACCACACGCGCCTTGCGATCCTCTGGCGGCACAGCAAGGACATTCAAGTCCGTGTCGTGAACCTTGCCTGAAATCGACCCATCGTCCTGCAACGCGAGCTTGAAATAAAGCCCGTTCCACGCATCGATGCCGTACCCCCCAGGCGGCTTGAACAAAAACAGCAGCTTGTATTCGAGGTCGACGAGATCGTCCGCCGTCACGTGTCCGGGCACTTCGTAGGGGTATTCGAGATGACACCAGGTTTCTTTGTCTCCCGCCCCGCCCGCGAGACAACGAAACGGGCGCATCGACAGAAACTCATCCTGGTACTCGGGCGCCGTCATCTCGACGCCGACCTTGGCGCCAGTGCCGTCGGGCGTAAATGTTGCCGTACCGATCGCCAAGGACGCGCCATCGGCGGCCACGAGCGAAATCGTCTTCTTTCCATCCGGCAATTTGGCCGAACCGGCGTGCGCCCATCCGCTCGAAAGTAATCCAAGAACAAGAACCACATGGCTGAACGATACCCGGGACATTGATCCTCCAAAATCGGCACGATGCGCCTGGAAGGTTTTCGCACATTCGGGCGCGGGCGTTACGCGGCGGCATCGTGCACTTTAGGAGGAGCCCCTAAAAAGCGTACCGCCGCCCGATGAAAACCGGACGGCGGCACAATCTTTGAGACAGATGCGCTATTTCGCGGCGAGCGAACTGGCGATCTTTTCCGACACGTAGCCGAACAACCCGCCGATGACCATCGACGCGATGACGTTGAGCGCGGGCATGGTGCCTATACCCATACTCAAGGCATCACCCACGTGATTGCCCATGAGCGCGAACGCGGCCGTCGCCGCATATCCGTACACGGCCGCCGGAATGGCGGAGAACACGGGGAGATGCGCGCCGAGAACCATGAGCGCCACCGTCGCGCCGACAATCACCGGCAAGGCCAGACCACCAAGCCCGGCAAGCGCGCCGGAATTGACAAGCACCAGAGCAATCGTCGCACAAATAGCACCCCAGATAGCGGCCAGAAGCGAGTTCTTGAGACCGTTCTCGCCGCCACCCTGATTGAAGAAGCTGCCCCAGGCGATGAAGGCTGCCCAGAGGGAAAGCCCAAGCCCGCCGAGAACCGGCCCTGTGAAAAGCCACGTGAGTAATACGGCCAATGCGCCAATGACGATTGCGAGTGCTGTGACGAGGTTCATGGTGTCCTCCTTTAAGGATCAAATAGTCCCGAGGGAGAAATGCGCTGCTAGCAGCGCACGACCGGCCGGACACGAAATGTCCGGCACGGCATGCACAAGCCAAAAACCAACTGATTCTTCCCCGACAAAATCGTAGAGGAACTATTAACGGTTGTCATTGCACCTATCTCGCAACTGCTCAGAATTTGTGCATGTGCGGTATTTGGGTGTGTCGGATTGTATGACTGAGATCAAGAAATTGCGGGTTTTGCTAGGAATTTAGTCAGACGAGACGCGAGTTTCGCGGTGTCTTTTGTCTCGCAGTCCCAGACCATCGAGCACGCGCCAGCCGAGTTTGCGCAGAGCTGCGGTGTGTTCCTTATCGCGCGCGGCGTTGCGCGCGAGCTTCGGGGTCCAGTAGCCGGTGTTGGATTTTGGGGGCGCGGGCGTCGCGGCAGTTTTTCTTGGGATGCATGTGCCAGAAACAGCCGTGGACGAAGATGACTTTTCGGCGCGGACCGAAAACGAGATCGGGTTTTCCGGGCAGGTCGCGGCGGTGGAGCCGGTAACGGTGGCCGAGGGAGGTGACCAGGCGGCGGACTAGCTAGGGTAGTGAAGTTCGATCACGACCTTCTTTTCGGGATACAAGGCGTTCGGCTCACCGTTCTCTTCCTCTCGCTTCTCGGCGTCCCACACTCCAATCGCACTTGCCGCTAATGCAAGGAAATCGAGCCCATAGAGATCACAAAAGTGTCCCAGGTTGGCCATCAGATCGCTCACGGCTTCTTGATTCTCAAATTCCAGATCCAGCCCTGTTTCTTCGCAGAATAGGGCCAGTGCATTCTTAGCCCACTCGGCGCGATCCGAATTATCTGGGTAGTCGCCACCGGATAGCAGTTTAACTCCCATCGCGTTTCCCCCCGCCCAGCTTGAACAAGTCGCTCTGATCGCCCGATTTTCGGTGGGGCGTTGCGAGGCCGTGTGAATGAGATAGTGTATTCTCAGCCGTTTGCCGGCTGGGAATTCACACTTGCCGGCAGAAATCTTTTGGGGACTACTTTGAAGGCAGTTTTTCAGACAAAGGTGAGCCCGGCTTACGATGACGTGCCAGAACAGTTTTATCATTTTCCACGCACGTATTTGAACCAAGTCAAGGAAGCAGTCGGAGACTGGATTGTTTACTATGAGCCGAGGCGGTCAACCGGCGACAATTTGAGTCGCGGAGGTCGCCTCGCATATTTTGCTGTCGCGCAAATTGTTGGGCTGCGCGACGACCCGAACAAACCAGATCACTATTACGCAGACATCGCCAATTACCTGGACTTTGATAAAGTTGTGCCGTTTCGAGAAGGCGACTTCTATTACGAAGCGGCGTTGAAGGCGCCCGATGGTCGCCCAAACCAAGGGCAGTCGAGGCGCGCGGTTCGAAACATGTCCGATCACGAATTCGAAATGATACTTCGAGCAGGGTTTTCAACAGAGCTGGGGCCTGCGAAGGCGACCGCAACAACTTACGATCCTGTGAGTTACAATCCTGGTTTTGCCGAGCCACAGGCCGACTTCAGTCGGCCGTTGGTTAAATCAACAATTACTCGACCCTTCCGTGATGCCGCCTTTGCTCGCCAAATCCAATTTGCCTATAGCCAACGATGCGCCATGACCGGACTGCGGATTATTAATGGCGGTGGGCGAGCAGAAGCGCAGGCTGCACATATTCGTCCCGTGGCCAGCGCCGGACCAAGAACTCCGTTCGAAATGGACTTGCCTTGTCGTCAACTTTTCATTGGATGTTTGATCGCGGACTTGTCGCGGTTGAAGATGATTTCAAGATTCTCAAAGCCAAGAAGCATCTTCCCGAGCAGGCGGATCGCATGTTAAATCCATCGGGATACCTGATCGTTCCGGACGACAACCGATTTCAGCCGCATGTGCAGTTTCTCCGTTATCACCGAGAGCACATATTCAAGGGCTGAAGCAGGTCACATTTGATCTGTCTGTCATCTTCCCCCATATTCCCCCCATGGCCCGTCCACCCAAATCCAAGTCGATCCAGAAGCCTCGTGCCGCTAAAGGCAGAGCGGGCAAACCTGCGCCGCCGCCCAACGAGACCGCCGCAGGTACACCCGGCTTCGGCGAAGCTCCGCAGGGCCCCTACGCGCCCGGCGGCCTCGCCCCGATTGGCGGCCTCCCCGCGAAGGCGGGGATCACCGGAGGGGAGTCAGCCAACCGCAAACCAAAGACTGGCACCAGGCGCGCACAAAGATGCGCACGGATTACCGACCCTCCCCGCACTCCGTGGTGGCGCGCCGCGTCCGCCGATGGGTGGCGAGAGCCTGACCGACATGCTCAATGCGCTGCTCACGAAACCCGAGGAACGTAGCGATAAAGCCAAAGCCGTTCTCGCGCGCCAGCCGCTCATGGCCTCGCATCCGATCGTCGCCGGCACCACGCCGAAGTTCGTGCCGCATCGCCCCGAGCGCCCCGAGAAAAGCCAAGGCGGCGTGCCGTTCAAGATCGTCTCCGAGTACACGCCAAAGGGCGACCAGCCGCAGGCGATCAAGGAACTGGTCGAGGGCGTTTCGAAGCAAGAGCGTTCGCAGGTGCTGCTCGGCGTCACGGGCTCGGGCAAGACCTTCACCATGGCGCACGTTATCGAAGCGACGCAGCGCCCCGCGCTCATTCTCGCGCCCAACAAAACGCTCGCGGCGCAGCTCTACGGCGAGTTCAAAAGCTTCTTCCCGGACAACGCCGTCGAGTACTTCGTCTCCTACTACGACTACTACCAGCCCGAAGCCTACGTGCCGCGCACCGACACCTACGTCGAAAAAGAAGCGTCGGTGAACGAGCAGATCGACCGCATGCGCCACGCCGCCACGCGCTCGCTTCTGGAACGCGACGACGTCATCATCGTCGCGTCCGTGTCGTGCATCTACGGTATCGGCTCGGTCGAAACCTATACGGCGATGACCTTCACGGTGAAGCAAGGCGAGCGCCTGTCGCGCGATCAACTGCTCGCCGATCTCGTCGCGCTCCATTACCGCCGCAACGACGCCAACTTCATTCGCGGCGCTTTCCGGGCGCGCGGCGATACCGTCGAAGTCTTTCCGGCCCATATGGAGGACCGCGCCTGGCGCTTCTCGCTGTTTGGCGATGAGGTCGAGAGCATTGTCGAGTTCGATCCGCTGACCGGAGCGAAGACAGATGAGCTATCGCTGGTCAAAATCTACGCCAACTCGCACTACGTGACGCCCAAGCCGACGCTGCAGCAAGCTATCAAATCCATCAAGACCGAACTCAAAGCTCGTCTCGACGAGTTGTATAATGCGGGCAAACTCTTGGAAGCCCAGCGGCTGGATCAGCGTACTACGTTCGACATGGAGATGATGGAAGCGACCGGCTCGTGCGCCGGCATCGAAAACTATTCGCGCTATCTGACTGGCCGCCGCCCTGGCGATCCGCCGCCGACGCTGTTTGAATATCTGCCCGACAACGCGCTCGTGTTCGCGGACGAAAGCCACGTCACCGTGCCGCAGATCGGCGGCATGTTCCGCGGCGACTACCGGCGCAAGGCGACGCTGGCGGAGTATGGCTTCCGTTTGCCGTCGTGCATGGACAATCGCCCGCTGCGCTTCGAAGAATGGGACGCCATGCGCCCGCAATCGGTATTCGTATCGGCGACGCCGCAAACCTGGGAGCTGGAGCAGACCGGCGGCACGTTCGCCGAGCAGGTCATCCGCCCGACGGGACTCATCGATCCGCCGGTTGAGATCCGCCCCGCGAAAGCTCAGGTCGACGATCTGCTCGACGAAGTGCGCCAGGTTTCGAAAAAGGGCTACCGCACGCTCGTCACCGTGCTGACCAAGCGCATGGCCGAAGATCTGACCGAGTACATGCACGAAAGCGGCATCCGCGTGCGCTACATGCATTCCGATATCGAAACGCTGGAGCGCATCGAGATCATCCGCGACTTGCGGCTCGGTGCCTTCGACGTGCTGATCGGCATCAACCTGCTACGCGAAGGCCTCGACATTCCCGAATGCGCGCTCGTCGCCATTCTCGACGCCGACAAGGAAGGGTTCCTGCGCTCGGAAACATCGCTCGTGCAAACCATCGGACGTGCCGCGCGCAACGTCGATGGCAAGGTCATCCTCTATGCCGACAAGCTGACGGGATCGATGGAACGCGCCATCGCCGAAACCGACCGCCGCCGCGAAAAGCAGGTCGCTTACAATCTCGCTAACGGCATCACGCCGGAAAGCATCAAGCGCAACATCCACGATGTGATGTCGAGCGTCTACGAGCAGGATCACGTCACCGTTGATGCGGGCCTTGCCGGTACCGACGCGTCGCTCGTCGGGCACAATCTCGCGAAAGTCATCGAAGACATGGAGCGGCGCATGAAAGACGCCGCCGCCGATCTCGAATTCGAAACCGCAGCGCGACTGCGCGATGAGGTCAAGCGTCTGCGCGAAACGGAGCTTGCCATTGCCGACGATCCGCTCGCGCGCCAATCCGACGTCGAAGACCGTGCGGGTTCTTTCAAAGGCGCGAAGAAGTATGGCGCGAGCGCGAATATGCCGTCTCGAAAGGGGTCAGACCCTGCGGGTCTGACCGCACGAAGAACGGCGATTTTGGAACCTGGGGTCAGACCCGTCGTGGCGGAGACACGCCTTCGGCATGAAGGGTCTGACCCCTTGCCGGCATCCCGCATCAAAACCGAATACGAACCGGTTCAGCCGACGTACGCCCAGTCGACGGTCCGGCCGGGCACGGGTTCGCGCGTGAAAAAACCCTCGCTCGACGACATGGGGCCAGGCACGGACCGGCCTGTTCCAGCACGCCGCGATTCCCCTCCCCCCGGTGGGGAGGGGTTAGGGGTGGGGGGAACCACAGCTCGAACGGTCAACGTTGATCCACGCACTAAAGCCGGCGCATTCGGCGAAAAGATCGACGGGCCACACAAACCGACGCTTGACGAGATGGGCCCGCACGCGTCGCTGCCGGTGAAGTCGTCATCAAAGCCGCCGCCCGATAAGCCAGCGCTCCCGACCCGCACCCGCGAATTCGACGACCCTGGCGAGAAAAGCAAACGCCGCGGCAGACCGAAGAAGACGGGACGGCCAGGGCAATAGTGGGCGCTTCGCAGTGCGTATCATTTCATGATACAAAAACGTCTCGTTCAAAGAGACACTGGGACCATGACCAAACTCGACGCCATCTAGAAAGCCGTCAGCGAGCTCTCGCCCGAAGGGCTGACAAAGCTGCAGCCTACCTCGACGAACTCGAAGCCGATCTCTGGGATGCCCAGATCGAACGCGACGCCAAGGCGGGGAAACTCGATAAGCTCGAAGCCAAAGCTCGCGCGAATTAAACGGCTGGCAACGTCGAAGTCGTATGAGGCCCGGTAAGATGGCTCATCGCTTTTGACTGACTTCGAAAGCCCTAACCCACGCGCCGTTCGCGCGGCTCGGCCTGCGATTGCAACCGGCGCAACACAACAAGCATCGTATGACGCGCGGCGTCTTCTACCGATTTCGCGAAATAACTGGTGGTCGCCGCACCGGCAAAGGTCCAAACGAGCGTGCCGCATGTCACGCGCCAGCTGCCGAAAAAATTCCGCCCCAGCAGCAATGTAACGCCCGCCCCCGTCAACCCAGGGCGCACGGAGAACCCGCTGTTCTCGAGCTCCTGTAGCTGATCCAGCTGCTCCAAAAGCGCGGATTCAAGTTGTTTCGATTCCATTTAACTCACGCTAACGCAAATATTGCCCGCAACAATTCCGGGCACGATAGCGCGACTTTCTTAAGCGATTATGCTGGCGATCACCCACGGTTCTGAACGGTTAATCCAGATCTTCGATAACCGCGTCGTTGCCGCCTTTGATGCGCGCAGAAAGTGCCGCTTCAACGAATGAATCTATATCTCCATCGAGAACCGCAGCAGGGTTACTCGATGATGAACCCGTGCGCAGATCCTTTACGAGCTGGTAAGGCTGAAGCACATAAGAGCGGATCTGGTGGCCCCAACCAATGTCGGTTTTAGAAGCCTGATCGGCGTTGGCTTTTTCTTCGCGCTTCTTCAGTTCGATGTCGTAGAGGCGCGCTTTCAGGCGCTTAAAGGCGATATCCTTGTTTTGATGCTGCGAGCGCTGCTCCTGCGCGAAGATCATGATCCCGCTCGGTTTGTGATGGAGACGGACGGCGGACTCGGTCCGGTTCACAGACTGACCGCCAGCGCCCGACGATCGCGCAAACGAAATATCGACGTCCGCCGGGTTGATTTCGACGTCGATGGTGTCGTCGATCACGGGATAGACGGTCACGGACGCAAAACTCGTGTGGCGGCGAGCATTGAAGTCGTAGGGCGAAATGCGCACCAGGCGGTGCACGCCGGATTCGGTCTTCAGCCATCCGAACGCGTTTTCGCCTTCGATTTCCATGGTTGCAGACTTAATGCCCGCTTCTTCGCCCGGGCTCTCATCAATCAGTTTGACCTTATAGCCGCGACGCTCGGCCCAGCGCATGTACATGCGCGCAAGCATGGAAGCCCAGTCCTGGCTTTCCGTGCCGCCCGCGCCGGCGTGCACTTCGAGATAGGTATTCATGCCATCGGCTTCGCCCGAAAGCAGCGCTTCGACCGAGCGGCGCTGCGCCTCCGCATCAAGCCGCTTCAGCGCCATCTCGCCTTCGCTGACGCTCGCCGCGTCGTTCTCGGCTTCACCCAGTTCGATTAAGGTCAACGCGTCGTCGAGATCGCGTTCGAGCTTTTTTAGATCTGTTACGGTGCGTTCGAGCGACTGGCGCTGGCGCATAACTTTCTGTGCGGCGCGAGGATCATTCCAAAGACTTGGATCCTCCGCCTTGGCGTTCAGCCCGGCAAGTCGCTCTTCGGCCGTGTCCCAGTCAAAGAGACCTCCTCAGGAGGACGATTGCCTCCTTGATTCCCTCAGACAGTTTAAGCGCTTCGGCGCGCATGAATTCCTCCAAAAATCAGATGTCCCGGCACGCAACAGGCGGCCTGTGGGGGACTAAAGTGCGGTTGATCCGGGGCGACATATAGAGATGTCGTCAAATCCTGTAAACGCGACAGCAACGACTACGGTTCACATCGCCGTTCAGGGAGCCAATCTCGTGTGGTCACCACACGCCGCCACGGCCTGTGCCGATCCCAGGCGTTCCAGCGCCGGGTGGCGGCGGCGGCGCGCCAGGGCCCTGGTAGGCATCGCCCGACGCGGCCGTCGCCGCGGTGGCGCCCGCCGTTCCGGTGACGCCGATGACTGAATAAGCGTCATCCGGTTCTTCGTTGGGCTTGAAGGCTTCCATGATGGCATCGCCTTCGCCTGCTGTCGCGCGCAGTCCAGTTTTGAGATTGACGCGCACCAGCTTTAGACCGGGCGGAATTCGAAACGGTGCGGCGGGTTTGTCGGCAAGTGCGACCTTCAGGAAATCACCGAAAATCGGCGCGGCAATCGCGCCACCCGTGTTGCCCTTGCCCATGGGCTTGGGTGTGTCGTAGCCGACGAACACGCCCACCACCATGTCGGGCGTGTAGCCGACGAACCAGACGTCCTTCTCTTCGTTCGTCGTCCCGGTTTTCCCAGCAAGAGGCCGGTTCAGCGACTTGAGTGAGGTCGCCGTGCCGCGCTGAACGACGCCCTCAAGGATCGACGTCATCTGGTATGCGGTGTGGGGATCGATGATTTGCTTGCGGTCGTCGATCAGATCGGGCTCGGCTTGATTGGCCCATTTCTCCGCCATGCAGCCCATACACTGGCGCTCGTCGTGGCGCCAGACCGTCTTGCCCCAGCGGTCTTGGATACGATCGATGAGCGTGGCTTTGACCTGACGCCCGCCATTGGCCAGCATGGAATAAGCAGTCGCCATCTTGATCAGCGTGGTCTCGCCCGCGCCAAGCGACATGGAAAGAACGGGGAGCAGATCGTCGTAGATACCGAAGCGGCGCGCGTACTCAGTGATAATTGGCATACCCAGATCTTGGGCTAGTCGCACCGTCATTTGGTTGCGCGATTTCTCAATACCAAAACGCAGTGTCGAGGGACCTGCGGATTTCTGATTATCATAGTTGTCCGGCTTCCAGATTTCCAGACCCGGGCCCTGTTCGATTTCGATCGGCGCATCGAGGATGATCGACGTCGGCTTGTAGCCATTGTCGATTGCCGCCGCATAGACGAACGGTTTGAACGACGAGCCGGGTTGGCGCTTGGCCTGAATGACGCGATCAAACTGGCTCATCGCAAACGAGAACCCACCCGCAACCGCCAAGACGCGGCCCGTATGCGGATCCATCGCCACCAATCCGCCGCCGATTTCGGGGATTTGCATCAGCGACCACGTGCCCTGCAAATTGGCTGGGTCTTTTGGCGCGACGTAAATCACGTCGCCCGCCGCGAGCAAGTCGCTGACCGCGGCCGGTGTCGTCTTTTTTTGCGGAACCTTGGCCCACTTCACTTCATCGAGCGTAACTTCAACGGCTTCGCGCTCTTTGACGAGTGTTCCGTCCTGCTGTTTGGCCGGCTTCAGACCAATCACAGCTTTTGTCTTCTGTGCATCGAGCACAACGCCGAGCCGCCAGGGTTGAATATCGGCGGGGCTGTCGATAGCGCCAAGCGGCACGCCCCAATCGCCCGCTATATCGATTTTAGATACCGGCCCGCGCCATCCTTGCTGGCGGTCGAAACGCATCAGTCCGTCGATCAGCGACTGACGGGCAACTTGCTGTAACTTGGGGTCGAGCGTGGTGCGCACGGACATGCCGCCGCCGTAGAGTTTGTCTTCGCCATACTGCCCAAGCAGCGTACGGCGCACTTCCTCGGCAAAGAATTCGGCCGTCGAGATGTGCGCACCAAGCTGGCGCAAATTGACGGCGAGCGGCTTCTTTTTGGCCTCAGTGGCTTCCTCGCTGGTGATGTAGCCGTTCTCGGCCATCTGCCCGATGATCCAGTCGCGCCGCTCGGTCGCTTTCGCTTTGGCGCGGAAGGGATGGTAATTATTGGGTGCCTTCGGCAGGGCAGCGAGATAGGCCATCTCTTCGATCGAAAGGTCCTTCAATTCCTTGTTGAAGTACGTCAGGCCTGCAGCCGCGATGCCATAAGAGTTGAGACCGAGAAAAATCTCGTTGAGATAGAGTTCGAGGATCTTATCCTTCGAATAGGCGCGCTCGATCCTGATCGCCAGAATCGCTTCCTTGATCTTGCGCTCCATTGTGCGCTCGTTGGTCAGCAAGAAATTCTTGGCGACCTGCTGCGTAATGGTTGATGCGCCCTGCAAGTTCTTCTTGGAGCCGCGCATCTTAGCTTCGCCAGCCGAAACCACGGCGCGCACGATACCCTGGAAATCGAGACCGCCGTGTTCGTAAAAGCGCTTGTCCTCGGCCGAAAGAAAGGCCCCGATGACACGCTTTGGAACCGAGTTGACCGGAACGAAGATGCGCCGCTCGCGGGCAAATTCAGAAATCAGCGATCCGTCATGCGCGTGAATGCGCGTCATCACGGGCGGCTCGTATTTCGCCAAGCTTTCGTAATCCGGCAAATCCTTGGATGCCTGAAATAGCAGCAGGCCCGCTGCCGCTGACGCCGCAACGAACACCAGCACGCCGGTTGCAAAGCTGAACCCCAAAAAGCTGAGGAGCAGGCTTTTGCGCCGCTTTCGCTTCTTTCTGGGCGCAGCAGGGGGCGGTAACGTAACAGGTCGCATCAGTGACGATTTTCCGTGTGTTGATCGCAACTTATAGCCTAAATGCTGCATCGCAACAAGCGGGCCAGGCCAAGGCCCTTTTGAAGGTCACAATAGCACGGAATGTGGCAGCACGTCGTCGGCCATACCCCCCAATTTATGGATGTCCTGCGGTTCTTTTCGCGAAATAGGTGGTGATGGCTGCGGCAATGGCGCCTGAAACCTTATCCTGCCAGGCCGGTGTCGCCATTTCCTGCTGATCTTTCGAGTTACTCATGTAACCCAGTTCCACGAGTACGGACGGCGCGTGGGTCTGTTTCAGAACCTTGAAGGCGGCTGACCGTTGCGGATCGCGGGCCAGGGTAATGGACCGCTTCAGTCGCGACACCAGCACATTCGAAAAATCGGCGGAAAAATTTGAGGTCTCCCGCTTCATGAGATCGATCAGAATACTCTTCACTTGATCTTTGCCATTCTGATCGACGCCCTGCAACCCCGCGATCAAGTCGGACGCGTTTTCCTTCTCGGCCATCTTGCGAGCTTGCTCGTCGGACGCGCGCTCGGACAGCGTATAGACAGTGGCGCCTCGAATTCCTTCCGCGAGATTTGTCTCGGCAATTGAATCCGCGTGGAGCGAGACGAATAAGTCGGCGCCTTGGTCGCCCGAAAACTGAAGACGGCGATCCAGCGATACGAAGACATCACCGGTTCGCGTCAAGCGCACATCGAAAGCCGCGGACTTTGCGAGAATTGCTTGAAGGCGCTGCGCAACAGCTAAAACCAGGGTTTTTTCCGATATATTATTGATCCCGCTGGCGCCCGGATCAATCCCGCCATGACCCGGATCGATCACAATCACGGGCTTAGCTCTAGGACTTTTCTTGACCGGCGCCACGTCTACCGCTTCCGCTTCGGATTGGTTCTCATCCCGGTGCGTCGCGCCTGTGCCATCAGCAAATAACTGCGCGTCGGTTTCAGACATGGCCACACGCAAAATGACAGATCCGGCAGCGACTCCGTGCGCCATGGTTGCGGAAGTAATTTTGACCGGCCCTTTTGTGTCGATCACGACGCGCGCCTTGCGCTCGGCAAAAAGGCCATAGCGGTATGCGTTGATCAGCCCCTCGCCGCGCGCACCAGACCCTGCCGGTAAGCGGAACGTCACGTCAGGCAAATCGATAATGACCCGGTAGGGGTTGGCGAGCGTGAAGACCTCAGCCGTCACGCCGCGGGTCAATTCGATTTCAAAAGTGGTTTGAGACGGCTCGCTTTCGACTTTGACCGCATTCGCTTCGGCGGAATCGCCGTCACTGCTCTCAGCCACAGACCCAGGCGCGGCGTTTGAGAGGCTCGCGAACGCGATTATCCCAATAGACACGCTGATTATTACCAGAAACAGGCTTGAAATCCCGCTTCTGATGCCACCGGAGTTCGGCACTTGGGTCGCTCTTCTGCTCACCTCGACCCCGTCATGATCTTCCCATCGCACCCGCGCCTTGCCCCGGCAAGCGGGACAGAGACACGCGTTAAGGCTTTGTTTTCACTTAACGATGCATGTTGGAGTACGCAGGATGTCTGCATTCGCACAGATCTTCCTTATAGCACTTGCCTCCTAGGGGGCGACCACATACACTTCGCGTTACGTTCGGTGGCGTTTGCAGGTGGTGCTCGTACAGCACAATCCGCTAACGTTTCCGGAACCTGATCGGCCTGCTGCAGTCAATCCTAAAAATGGCTGCTTTCACAGGTAATTAGGTCCGGCCGGACCGCATAAAGGACCAAATCCGAGGGCGCGTTCGCGTCGACCTCGCCGGGCCCTGAATGCGCGGCTCGCTCAAAAGCGTCAGTGCATACGCGGCGCCGTTCACCATCCGTTGTCCGCCGTTCTAATCGACCCGCAGAAAGAGGGACCCGGTTAAAGCGCAGCAAGGCGAGGCCAGTCTGGCAACGCCGGGCCAACACCAAATCAGAATTCCAGGACGTCACGGTCGCGCAATGAGCGGCAGTGCGGCCAGGTTGTAAAGACAGAGCTAATGACGACCGTTCGGACCATTTTGAATGTCGCCCCTCCGGCTTCGCGCCGGGGTTCAAGCGATCGACAGCTGCGAGGCGCAAAGCGCGCCCCCGGCTTCAGGATGACCATGCGCGCGTCGCGCTCTCACTATTCGCAAACCATCGATGCGCGTACCCGCGCCCCGCTCGCTGTCAAGGATCAAACCTTTGCATGCGCGAGTGAGCCGGCGCCGTTGCGCGCGAAGGAACAACAAAAATGTCAAACAGCAAAATGCTTATCGATGCCACGCATCCCGAGGAAACCCGGGTCGTGGTGCAACGCAATGGCCGGGTAGAGGAATTCGACTTCGAGAGTGCCGCCCGCAAGCTGCTTCGCGGTAATATATATCTCGCAAAAGTCACCCGTGTGGAGCCCTCACTACAGGCGGCCTTCGTTGATTACGGCGGCAACCGTCATGGCTTCCTGGCCTTCAACGAAATACATCCCGATTATTATCAAATCCCTGTCGCCGACCGCCAAGCCCTGATCGACGAGGAAGCGGCCGCCGAAGCCGAACTCGAAGCCGCCGCCGACCGGCGCGCCGAAGCCATGGCACGCCGTTCGCGCCCACGCGACGGCGGACGCAGCCCCGAGCGCAGCGGCCCCGCCGCATCAGACGGCACGCCCGACGCCGACCCGGACTCCGATATCGGCGATATCGAGCCTTCGGGCGAAGAATTGAACATTGTCGATGTCGAGGAAGACGAGCACATCGAGGAAATCGGCGGCGAAGGCGGCGATGACGAAGCGCCGGCAACCTTTGCGGCAGCCATTGAATTAAACGGCGAGTTCGATCTCCGAGCCTACATCGCAAGCACATGACGCAGACCCTGCGTCCGAAGACCGTTCCAGCGGCATCGCGCGCCGCGACATTGACCCGGAGGACGCCGGGCAGGACACCGATGACATCGACTCCGAGAACGGCGAAGACGGCGAGAACCACGAACCGGACAACCAAATACACGCGGGCGGTTCAGACACGGGTGATCTGACGAGCGCATCGCGCGGCGATACCAGCAATAGCGAATTCATGGAAGAAGTCGCGGTCCGGTCCCGCCGACGCCCGCGCAGCTACAAAATCCAGGAAGTCATCAAGCGCCGCCAGGTCATCCTCGTCCAAGTCGTCAAGGAAGAACGCGGCAATAAGGGCGCAGCCCTGACGACCTATCTTTCACTCGCCGGCCGCTACACTGTTTTGATGCCAAACACCGCGCGCGGTGGCGGCATCTCGCGCAAAATTACCAACCCGCAAGACAGAAAGCGCCTCAAAGCCATCGCTCAGGAGCTCGAAGTTCCGGAAGGCATGGGGCTTATCATCCGCACCGCGGGCGCCGCACGCACCAAGCAAGAAATCAAGCGCGACTTCGAATATCTGCTCCGCTTGTGGGAAAACGTGCGCGACCTGACGCTGCAATCGACCGCACCGAGCCTCGTCTATGAAGAAGGCGACCTCATCAAGCGTTCGATCCGCGACCTCTATAACAAGGACGTCGAGGAAGTGGTCGTCGCGGGCGATGCCGGCTATCAGGAAGCGGCAGCCTTCATGCACATGCTTCTGCCGAGCCACGCCAAGAATGTCGTTCCCTATAAAGAGGCGACGCCGCTATTCGCGCGTTATGGCATCGAACGTCAGCTCAATGCCATGTTCACGCCCCAGGTGACTTTGCGCTCAGGCGGGTACATCGTCATCAACCAGACCGAAGCCCTCGTCGCCATTGACGTCAACTCCGGCAAGTCGACGCGCGAATTCTCTATCGAAGAAACCGCGCTCGCAACCAATCTCGAAGCGTCGGACGAAATCGCCCGCCAGCTCAAACTGCGCGACCTCGCAGGCCTTATCGTCATCGACTTCATCGACATGGAAGAAAAGCGCAACAACCGGTCCGTAGAACGCCGGTTGAAAGATGCGCTGCGCCACGACCGTGCCCGCATTCAACTAGGCCGCATCTCCCACTTCGGCCTGATGGAAATGTCGCGCCAGCGCCTCAGAACAGGCGTTCTCGAAGGTTCGACGACACAGTGCGCGCATTGCCAAGGCACCGGCACCATCCGCTCGACAGAAAGTATCGCGCTTGCCGTCTTGCGCGGCATCGAAGACGCTATCACGGCCGGCAGCAGCGCGCCGATCATCGCCACGACGACACCCGCTGTTGCGCTCTACATTCTCAACAGCAAGCGCGCCTACGTCACGGAGATGGAAGCACGTCACGGCTTCCCTGTGACGATCCTGGGCGCCGAACGCATCCAAGGCGCCAACTTCACCATCGAGCGCGGTGTGGCAACAGCCTTGCCGCAGCGCCGCCCGGAACGCGCAGCTGTCAACATGGATTGGGGCTTTGAAGGCGAGGGTGACGAACAAGCCCCCGCACTCGACGGCAACAACATCGAAGAAGTCGGCGACGACACGGATGAACCAGGCGAAACGCAGGGACGCGACCGTTATCGCGAAACTGGGCGCGAATCTTCGCGCGAATCTGGGCGCGAACATACTCGCGAACAGTCAGGCGGCGACGACGACGGCAATCAGGGCCGCGGGCGCCGGCGCAGACGGCGCGGCGGCAGCGGACGTGGTGGTGAGCGCAACGAGCGCGGTGGCGGACGTGGCGGAGACGCGATCCGGCCGGATTTCCAAGCTTCGCGCGCGCCATCTCATGGCGCAGTGAGCGACGACGACAATGGCGACGAATCCGAAATCATCGAGATCGGTTCTGACGCCGTTGATGGCGACAACACAGTGACTGCGCGTGATCGCGACGGCGACGTTGACGAAAACGGCGAAAAGCGCGGACGCAGACGCCGCAGGGGCCGCCGCGGCGGCCGTCGCGGACGCGGTGACCGCGAAGGCGGCGAGGCGCGCCATGGCCAAGGTGGTGACAGGCAGGGATCAGAACGGGCCCAAGGGCCGGATTCCGGCAACCAGAACGGCGGCAACGGCGATGTTGAACGGCCATCGTCATCGGCGCCCGGCTTCGAACCGCAACCTGACGTCCCTGGCCCTTCCGTCATAGAAGGCGGACGCACGTATCGTCCGCGTGAAGGGCGCGGCCAAGACAGGCAACCAGTCACATGACCGGCGGCCCGGAGGAGGAGGCGGGCGTATCTGGGATGCGCCAGGCCAACAGAGCGCTCCGGCACCCACGGACGAATCGCGATCTGAACCGCGCGCGTATCAGCCTTCGGCTCCAAGTGTCGAAAGGCCGGAACCTCCCGCACAAACACAGCATCATGATGCGCGCCGTGATCCCGAACCGGAGCCAAAGCCTGAGGCACCTCCCAGCCGCCCGCGCCATGAAACCGGTTCCAGCGAGCCGCGTGTTGAGCGTGTTGTCCTGAAGCCCGACCAGTTGACGGACCAATCGTCTGCGTCCACTCCCGCGACTCAGCGCAAAGGCTGGTGGCAACGCAATTTTGGCGGCGAGTAGCTGCCTTTCGTCTCGAACCAAGCGAGGCCGGGAGTGATCCCGGCCTTCAGTCTTTTTGGCCACATCGACAAGAAATATCCGCTCATTCACAAGCGATTTTGGTGCGCGGGCATATAGACCCATTCGCTTGGCTCGCATTCAGCTATATGCCGCTCGATGAAGCCGTTGCGAATCCGCACTTTCTCGGAATTGAGACGGCGGCGTTGGGGAGATAACAGACGTGAGAACAATCTGGGATACGTTCGGCCGTTTTTTCGGCCCGTCACACAATGACCAGTTCGCAGCGCACTTGAAGAAGCTCGCCGAAATTGGCGTCGAATGCGCGGCGCATTTTCGAGCCACGAACGGCCAGGATCTGGCAGGCATCGTCGCCCTAGAGCGCAAGGCAGACAAGATCGTCGACCAAATCCACGAGCTGCTCGACGACTCGTTCATCATGCGTTTTGAAATTGCCGACGCCATGCGTTTGACCGACGAAGTCGATGACGTGATCGACGGCATGCGCCATGCGGCCTCTCACATCGACACCTACAAGCCGCACCTCTCCAAACTCCGCCCGGAAGCCCTCAAGCTGATCGACGCGGGCGAGACGGCTATCAAAGGTTTGAGCGCGCTAATCGGGCTTCTAGCCGAACCCAAGATGCCACTCTCGCGCGTGCGCGAACTACAGCGCATTATCAACGACGCGGAAAGCGCCGCCGACCAGATCATGGTCGATGCAGAACGCGCGCTCGTCCAGGAGTTCTCGCCAAGCACCGCCAACCACCTCGAATTCATCGCCTGGGACAAGTTCTACCAATTGATCGAAGAAATGACCGACGACGCCAAACGCTGCGGCAAACTTATCTTGTCTCTCGCCCGCAAGGAGGCTTGAGAATGGAGGTCCTCTCCATTGCGTTGGTGATCGCCCTCGCGACCGTTCTCATCGCTGAATTTATCAACGGCTGGACCGACGCACCCAACGCCATCGCAACGGTCATCTCGACCGGCGTGATGTCACCGCGCATCGCGATCCTTATGGCTGTCGTCATGAACACCATCGGCGCCATGAGCGGTACGGCGGTTGCCGCAACAGTCGGCAAAGGCATCGTCCACCCCGGTGCATTGACGCTTCCGTCTATCACGGCCGCCATGTGCAGCATCATCGCCTGGGGCGGGATCGCCGCACGGTTTGGCATTCCGGTCAGCAAATCGCACGCGCTGCTTGCGGGGCTGGCTGGCGCAGCGTTTGCTGGAGGCGGTCTTGGCGCACTGCAATGGACCGGCTGGCAAAAAGTCGGCACCGGTATGATCCTATCAATCGTGCTCGGCGCGCTCGCCGCATTTCTCATCGGGCTGTTGATCATCCGTTTCTCAGGCGGCGCCAAACCGTCCAGGACCAAGACCAACTACGATCGCGCCTCGATCCTTGCTGCCTGCTTCATGGCCTTCAACCACGGCCTCAATGACGGTCAGAAATTCATGGGCGTGTTCGTGACAACACTCATCGCGGGTGGCGCGCTGACGAAGTTCGAAATTCCCTTTTGGGTCATCGTTCTATGCGCCGTGACCATGGGGCTCGGCACGTCATTTGGCGGCTGGCGCATCATTCAGACCGTGGGATCGAAAATGACGCGGCTCCAATCCTGGCAAGGATTTGCCGCTCAAACATCAGCCGGATTCACAATATTTGGCGCGTCGCTCTACGGCATTCCCTTATCGACCACGCACACGATTACGAGCGGCATTGTCGGCGCGGCCGCCTCAAAGCGCGTGTCCGACGTCCGCTGGACGGTATTGAAGCGTATCGTCCTGGCATGGCTCGTGACGTTCCCATTCTGCGCGCTCATCGCCTATCTCGCTGCAACCGCAGCGAACGCTGTTTTTCATACCGGACCGATCGCACCGCTCTGACGTCAAGCCGTTCGCAACCGCCAGTCGCGCAGGCGTTTGGCAGCGTCAGCCATATCGGCTGTCGATCCGGAATAAGAGAAGCGCAGAAATCTGTTGCCTCGCACTGAGTCAAAATCAACGCCCGGCGTGACGGCAATACCCGCCTCGTCCAGGATACGGCGTGCATAGGCCGGGCTATCAGACGTCAAATCGCTGACATCGGCATAGAGATAAAACGCCCCGTCGGCGGGTGCGATTTTTGTAAACCCTGCACGCGGCAGCTCATTGAGCAGCAACTCGCGATTTTTCGCATAAATGCGCCGGTTCGCTTCCAGTTCTTCAAAGCCGTCAAAAGCGCCAAGCGCCGCAACCTGGGCAATCGCAGGCGCGGCAATAAAGAGGTTCTGCGCCAAGCGTTCGACAACGCGCACGAGCCCGGGCGGTACGATCATCCAGCCAACGCGCCAACCTGTCATCGAGAAATATTTCGAGAAACTATTGATGACGATGGCATGTTCCGAGAATTGTAGGGCCGTCGCGGCAGGGCGCTCGTAAGTAAGACCGTGATAAATCTCGTCCGAAATAAAGACGATGCGTTTGACCTCGCACATTCGCGCGATTTCCCCGAGCCGGTCGGGTGTCAGCATCGTCCCTGTCGGATTTGCCGGGCTCGCTATCAGGAGCCCATCAAGACCGCCGCTTTCTTGGGCGTCTGCAATCTGATTCGTGTCCGGCATCCAGCCCGTTGCCGGGCTGGTCTCGAGAATGGGAGTTTCGCAGCCGAAGGCTGAGAGAATATGCCGGTAACATGGGTACCCAGGGGACGTGAGACCAACCCGCGCGCCGGCATCGAAGAGTGAAAGAAACGCCAAGACAAACGCCCCCGACGAACCCGTCGTGACCACCACCCGTTCGGGCGCAATCGATAGTCCATACCAATCGCGATAGTGTCGGGAGATGCGTTCCCGAAGCGCCGGCATTCCGAGTGCTAAGGTGTAGCCGAGGTTGTCGCTTTCAAGCGCCCTGGCGGCGGCAAGGCGGGCAGCGCGGGGAGCAGGCGTGCTCGGCTGCCCGACTTCCATATGGATGATGTTGTGCCCGGCGGCCTCGCGCTCGGCAGCGGCGCGCATCACGTCCATCACAATAAAGCTGTCGATGTCGCTGCGTCGTGCCGCGCGCCGCAAGAGGTCCAAGTTTGAGAAAAGTTGCTTGTCCATCATCTTGCTTTACGGCCCCATGCTCGCTAATCCGTTCGTGCCGAAGGGCGTGCCTTGTTGGCGCCCAATTGTGCATTGCTCATGTATGCCAAATCATGAGGCCCGTCGTTTCACAATCTTTTCAAGCCAGTGGCTAGGGGCGTGCGGGAAACACAGGCGAGAACATAGGTTTGACGGGGGCCGTTGCCGCACGTAGCGTTGCAATATCGATGCGGCAAATGCCGGAATACCTCAGACGGGGCAAACAGGGCCGCAGAGAATGCCAGCCAAAAGTCTTTCAATGCAGAATGACCATTCCACGAGCCGCGGGTGCCGCAGTCCGCAAGCCGGAGCTATTGTTGCTGCACTGCTCATAGGACTGTTGCCCGCACCGGCGCAGGCCCAGGGCCTATCCCTGATCCGCGATAGTGAGGTCGAGGCGCTCCTCAACGACTACGCAAAGCCCATTTTCCGCGCGGCCGGTCTTGGCTCGGGGCGCATCACCATGCGTATCGTCAGGAACGATGCGTTCAACGCCTTCGTACTCGATGGCCGCAACGTCTTCGTCCACACCGGAACGCTTCTGCTCTCGAAGTCGCCCAACGAAGTGATCGGCGTTCTCGCGCACGAAACCGGCCACATCGCGGGCGGCCACATGGCATCTCTCAGAGCGCGCATCGCTAAGGATCAAACGCGGGCGCTGCTGACGCAAATCATCGGCATCGGTGCCATGGTTGCGGGCGGCGTCGCCGGCGGCGACGGCGGACGAGACGCAATGGCGGGCGGACAAGCGGTGCTGCAAGGCGGTAACGAAGTGATTATGCGCGGATTACTATCGGAGCGCCGCTCACAGGAAAGCGCCGCCGACCAAGCGGGTCTCCAATATCTCAACGCAACCAAGCAGTCGGGCCAAGGCATGCTCACGACATTCGAGCGCTTCCAGCAGCAGGAATATGTCTCGGATCAGTTCAAAGATCCGTTCGTGCGCAGTCATCCGGTTGCCACCGACCGCTTGGCGCGGCTGCGCGATCTCGTCAACAAGAGCCCTTTCATCGCGGCCAATGACGCTCCCGAGCTGCAGCTGCGCCACGATCTGATGCGCGCCAAACTGTCGGGCTACCTCGAGCGTCCCGGTATCGTCTTCAATCGTTATCCCACAACCGATAAATCGCTACCGGCCCGCTATGCGCGCGCTATTGCCCGTTTCTTTCAGGGCGGCGCTGGCGCCTTGGAAGCGGCAACGGCTGAAGTCGATGCCCTCATCAAGGACCAGCCAAATAACGGCTACTTCTGGGAAGTGAAGGGCGATTTATTGATGCGCACCGGCAAGATGAAGGAAGCCATTCCGCTCATGCGTCAAGCCTTGAAACTTGCTCCCGACAGTCCGCTGATCCGGGTGCAGCTGGCCATTGCGCTTCAACAGTCGAACGACCCAGCCGCCGTGACAGAGTCCGTCGAGCTTCTGCGCAAGTCGCTGATCGAAGACCAGAATTCGCAGGCGTTCCGGATGCTTGCCAACGCCTACTATAAACAGGGTAAAGGCCCTGAGGCCGACGCCATGACGGCCCAGGCCTATTTCCTTGAAGGGAACCTCAAGCAATCCCAGATATTTGCCAAACGGGCACAATTGAAGTTGCGACAAGGTTCTCCCGAATGGATAAAGAACGACGACATCATCAATTACCGCGCAGAACAACTTGAGCCCCAATAAGCCCCCCAGTGAGACACGGAAAGAGATCGCTTATGACATCGAACTTGCCACGCACGATTGGAGTAGCCCGCAGAGCGGCAATGCGCCTCGCGGCTTCGTGTGCGTTCGCCGCCTTCGGCTTTGCAGTTTCCACGGCAGCAATCATTCCAGCAATTGTCTCACCGGCGCATGCAGCAGACACGGTTTTCAGCGACGAGCAGAAGAAAGCCATTGGCGACATCGTCAAAGACTTTCTCATCAAGAACCCTGAGATCATTGTCGAGGTGCAACAGGCGCTCGAAGTCAAGATGGAGCTAGAGCAGGCCGAGAAGTTGAAGTCCTTCATGTCCGAAAACGCCAAAGATATCTATCGCAACCCCGATAGCCCTGTCGCTGGCGACCCGAACGGCGACATTACGGTGGTGGAGTTCTTCGATTACAATTGCGGTTACTGCAAACGCGGCATGACGGAAGTGCAGAAACTCATTGAGGGCGACAAGCGCGTCCGTATGGTATTCAAAGAGCTACCGATCCTGTCGAAAGGTTCTGAAGAGACCGCCAAAGCTGCGCTCGCCGCAAAGCGCCAGGGCAAGTACTGGGAATTCCATCAGGCCATGCTGTCGTCGAAGGGCCAGGCCAACGAAGCCACATCTCTGAAAGCAGCCGAAGCACTCGGACTCGACATGGCGAAACTGAAGGCGGACATTGCCGGTGACGCCGTCAAAGCCGAACTCGACGGCATGAAGGCACTCGCCAAAAAAATGGGTATCAACGGTACGCCGCACTTTCTTGTCGGCGACAAGTCTATCCCCGGCGCACCGGAGGATTTGCACGATCAGCTGAAGACTTTGATTGCGGGCTTCCGCAAGTCCGGCTGCAGCACCTGCTGACACGCCGAGATTACGTTTTTTTGTTTTTTTACAATGCCTTAATGCAAGGGGCGCCCATCAACAAACGGGTCGTTGGGCGCCCTTTCGCATGTGCGTGAAAGCTGGTAGACCGCTTGAGATCAAAACGCCGACGCGTCGCTACAGCGCGTTCAGCCGCTAGCCAGATAGTCCGCCCATCCCATGGCAAAATTGATTTATGTCTTGAACGGCCCTAACCTGAACATGCTCGGGACGCGCGAGCCCGCCATCTATGGCAGCGACACGCTCGCCGACATCAAGGTCCGCGCTGAGACGTGCGCCAAGGGGCTTGGACCTCGCGATCGATTTCCGGCAATCCAACGTTGAAGGCGAACTGGTCAATTGGATCCAGGAAGCCCGCACCAAGGCGCAGGGCATCATTCTGAATGCCGGCGGTTACACCCACACCTCTGTTGCGATCCTGGATGCGCTTCAGGCCGCCGAGCTTCCCGTGATCGAAGTTCATCTCTCGAACATTTTCCGGCGCGACCAGTTTCGCCAGCATTCCTACATTTCACTCGCTGCGACGGGCGTGATCTGCGGCCTGGGCGCGAAGGGTTACGAACTCGCACTTGAGGCCATTGCCGACGTGTTACAGCGCGGCGCCAAACGATAGACTGTCGAAACATTCGCAACGACCGATTGAGACGCAAGAGGAAGGATTACGATGACGGCGAAAGACCAAGGGGCGAAGCCCAGCGCCGAAGGCCAGATGATCCGCGAACTGGCTGAACTTTTGAACGATACGGGGTTGACCGAGATCGAGATCGAAAAGAGCGGCCTCAAAATCCGCGTTGCGCGCTCTGTGACTGTTCAAGCGGCCGCTTATGCGCCGGCGCCAGTACCCGTTGGGCATGCGCCAGCTGGAGCTCCTGCACCGAACCCAGGACCCGCGGCGGCCGACCCATCAAAGCACCCAGGCGCCGTCAAGTCGCCGATGGTCGGTACTGCCTATCGCTCACCTGAACCCGGCGCCGCGACGTTCTGCGAAGTCGGTTCAAAGGTTACTCAAGGCGAAACGCTGCTCATCATCGAAGCCATGAAGACAATGAACCAGATCGCCGCGCCCCGCTCAGGCACGGTCACCGCCATTTTCTTCGAGAATTCGCAGCCCGTTGAGTACGGCGAAACGCTCATCATCATCGAATGAGCGGCATGATGCCGGAACCTCACTGCAGACGGAAGCCGTATCCATGTTCGATAAGATACTCATTGCCAACCGTGGAGAGATCGCGCTCCGAATTCAGCGCGCCTGCAAGGAACTCGGCATTGCAACTGTTGCCGTGCACTCAACGGCCGACGCCGACGCAATGCATGTGCGGCTGGCGGACGAAAGCGTGTGCATCGGCCCGCCGACAGCGCGCGACAGCTACCTCAATATCCCAGCGCTCGTCACTGCGTGCGAGATCACCGGCGCGGACGCTGTCCATCCGGGCTACGGCTTTCTGTCTGAAAACGCCCGCTTTGCCGAAATTCTGGAAGAGCATAAAATCACATTCATCGGCCCGACCAGCGAACACATTCGCATCATGGGCGACAAGATCGAAGCCAAAGTCACTGCCAAGAGACTAGGTATCCCCGTGGTGCCGGGTTCAGACGGCGCCGTCACCAGCGAAGCCGAAGCGCTGAAAATAGCCAAAAGCATGGGCTTTCCGGTACTCATCAAGGCCGCAGCCGGCGGTGGCGGGCGCGGCATGAAAGTCGCGCACAGTGCCGCCGACCTCGGCCTCGCCTTTGCAACGGCGCGCACCGAATCCAAGGCCGCGTTCAACGACGACGCCGTCTATATCGAGAAGTATCTTCAAAAGCCGCGCCATATTGAGATTCAGGTTTTCGGTGACGGCAAGGGCAATGCCGTCCACCTTGGCGAGCGCGACTGCTCGTTGCAGCGCCGCCACCAGAAGGTTCTGGAAGAAGCACCGTCTCCCGCCCTCAACGCTGCACAGCGCAAGAAAATCGGCGAAACCGTCGCCGACGCCATGCGCAAAATCAAATACCGGGGCGCCGGCACGGTCGAATTTCTATATGAAGACGGCGAGTTCTTCTTCATCGAAATGAACACACGTCTTCAGGTCGAGCACCCCGTCACAGAGATGATTACGGGCATTGATCTTGTGCTTGAACAAATCCGCGTGGCCTCCGGCGCGCCTCTCAGCGTCACGCAAGAGGATATCGTGTTCTCCGGCCACGCCATCGAGTGCCGCATTTGCGCGGAAAACCCCAAGACCTTCCGCCCCTCACCGGGCAAGATCAGCTATTGGCATCCGCCTGGCGGCCTTGGCGTGCGCGTCGATAGTGGCGCTTATCAGGGCTACACGATCCCGCCCTACTACGACAGCTTGATCGGCAAGCTCATCGTCCACGGAAAGACACGCAACGATTGCATGATGCGCCTGCGCCGTGCCCTCTCTGAGTTCGTTATCGACGGAATTGAAACGACAATTCCCCTGTTCCAGGACCTAGTGCGGCAATCCGACATCGTCGATGGACTTTATGACATTCACTGGCTCGAAAAACATCTCGGGATGAAATAGACTGCGGTCTGAGGGGCGCAATTTTCTGCGCGCGTACTCCGCTTTTTTGAACCGGTTTGAGGCCCAATGGCGTCGCGGGACGACCCAACGATCGAGATCACCCCTCAGGTGCTTCTCAAAGCCTACAGTTGCGGCATCTTTCCCATGGCCGAGAGTGCGGACGATCCGGCGCTCTACTGGATCGAGCCGCAGCATCGCGGAATATTGCCCCTCGACACTGTCGATTTTCCGCGCCGCCTCCTGCGCACGGTCCGCACAACCCCACTCACAGTCAAAATCGATACCGACTACGACGGTGTTATCGATGGTTGCTCGGCGCCGCGCCCTGGGCGAAATTCCACATGGATCAACAAGCGCATTCGCACGCTTTACCGCGAACTTTTTGCACTTGGATGCTGCCACACCGTTGAAGTTTGGTCTGGAGATCGCCTCGTCGGCGGACTATACGGGGTCGCGCTGAAAGGCGCATTCTTCGGGGAAAGCATGTTTTCTTACGAACGCGACGCCTCGAAAATCGCACTCGTCCACTTGGTGGCGCGGCTCGTTCACGGCGGCTTTAAATTGCTCGACACCCAATTCGTAACCGAACATTTGCGCCAATTCGGAACCATCGAAGTCGACCGCGAAGCTTTTCATGCGCGCTTGGAAGGCGCTTTGGTAATCGAAGCAAATTTCAAGGCATTGCCAATTCAGACATCCCCCTACTGACATCGTAAAACTCGTGAGCGCTCGCGCCTAACCACTCACGCCTAAAGGCGTGTTCCTCCGGGAACAGCGCCAATCCAAATCATCTGACATCATGGTCTCAAGTGAGCAGCTCGAATGCTGCCGCTGCAAAACACGCGAGCCCCGCGTGTCAGACGTAACACGCCATGACACGACGTAACTCGACGTGACTTGGCTCAACCATGACGGCTTAAATAGGAGATAGTTATTATGTCAGCAAAGAACTTTTTGATCGGTACTGCGGTCGCTTTGTCCGCTCTTGCCGGTACGGTTGGCGCCGCCAGCGCCGGCCATCGCCATCACGGCTTTCACGGTCATAATCATGGCCTCCGCCTTTACGTCGGCCCTACCTATCGCGATTGCAGCTTCTATCGCGAGATGTGGGAAGAGACCGGCCGCTTCAAGTGGAAGCGCCGTTACTATGAGTGCAAAGGCTGGTGGTGACACCTCAACCGGCAAGGGCGATTGAACTCCTCCCCGGTGCCGGTTTGTCACGCTAGTCCCAGATCCCCCGGGAGCCTCGGCCCGGGGGATTTTTCGTCTGCGCCGCGGCCTCGCTGCAACGCCAATGTAAAACATTAACCGGCGCACGCGACTGGCCCTATCTCCCCACGCCCGGGTTGGCTACATAAGCGCGTCCGCATAAGGGGAATACTGCAGCATGCGTTTTGTTTTTTCGTTCATTTTCATGATTGCCGCGCTCGCTCCAGCCGCCGCACATCACACCTATGTCACGAAGTATGACAGCACGAAAAAAATGACGCTGTCTGGCGCTATCTCAAACGTGCGCTATCAAAACCCGCACATTTTTTTCGATCTGACGGCAGGCGGAAAGACGTGGACTATAGAAACAGAGAGCCTCCCCGCCGCCAAGTCGAGCGGCCTGACCCAGCAGCTCCTTGTTGAGGGCGCCAAGGCAACGGTCTCGGGGTGGCCCGCGCGCAGCGGTGCTGCCGAGCTGGGCCTCAACACGATACAAATCGGCGGCAAGTCACTAACTTTACGCCGCACGGCTCGATAAGACGCCATGGACCCGGCTGCACCCATTCCCGACCCAATCTTTGATCCCGTCGCCCAGTCAGCGCTCGCGGTTTTCGTGCGCGAATCTATCTGGGCCTACCCGCTGCTTGAGACATTGCACGTCATCGGGCTCGCGCTCGTGTTCGGGCCAATTCTACTATTTGATCTGAGAATCCTCGGCTGGAACAAGGATCTCGCAGTATCGCGCTTGCATCGCGCGCTGCTGCCTTGGGTATGGGCTGGGTTTGCACTGAATGCCGCGAGCGGGATCCTTCTCTTCGTATCAGACGCCGCCGAGTTCGCCGCAAACACGGCGCTGCGCTATAAAATGGCGCTTCTCGTCCTCGCGGGGCTAAACGCACTCTATTTCCAAGCTCGCATCGCGCCCGGCGTCGCCACCTGGGAACGTGAAACAAGAGCGCCAACGACAGCGCGCATCTCGGCCGCGGCATCAATCGCGCTCTGGCTCGCGATTATCACGGCCGGACGCATGATCGCCTACATTAAGTAGGGCGAACCACTTGCAGGCCACTACTGGGGCGCTGCCTCCGAAACATCGACCAGAATGGGTGCATTGAATTTCTTACTGCGCGATCCATGGAAGCTGCCCTTGATGGAGACTGGCTTGCCAACCAGGCTTTCAAGCGCGCTTTGCACGGGCTCGGTCCCGGGAAAAACCTGCAGCCGCGTGGTCGCCGCAACGTTGTCGAGTTCTTCTTCGCCCTTGAGGCAGATGGGCGATGCAATCGTCAGAATGTAGGCGCCGCCCTCGTTGGCAAGCGTCCCAGATGTGCTCGACGGCGCGTCGGCCGGCATACAGCCCTCATTGGCAAGTGCTGTGTCTGATACAAGCCCCACAGCCGTCAACATGACAATCAACCTTGAAATTCGCGCGATTATGCATTGGCCCCGCCCCGCTAGCTCGACTCGAAATCCGCTCAACGCATCTTTTCTCCGCGTCACGGGTGAGCGCAACGGCATACGACAACTTTTTTCGTCGCCTGTACCTCTGGGAACAGCGCCAAACGCTTTCATCTGCGAAACTCCTACGTGTCGAGCCGACGTGGTCCTCCTCCCCACCACTGGCTTCCACACCCAACTGGGCACCTGCCTCTCCCCCAGGCCCAGTCTCTCAACCCCTCGAGTTCCCCTGCTCGAGGGGTTTTCTTTTTGAGACCTGAGAACCAGACCCAAACCGCATGAACCTCTGACTGCCCTCGCGCGACAGACCGATACCAATTGAATGAGGACGAGCCATTACCGCCTCAAATCCCGTCTCCCCGGGTTCCCTGAGGCACAGCGCGGCGGAAAGTGAGGTGTCATAGTCCAGTTCTTCCAGGGCCGAGAGCCTCCCCCACACGCCTCTCGCCCTTGTAGGCCCCGGCTGCCCTCCCTCTCAGCCCCGGGCCCATGCCCCTCGCGCCCCCCGTCGCGAGGGGCTTTTTTATTATATTTCAGCGCATTAGGCGCCGCGGCTTGTGTCAAGCGCCCTTATCCACAGGCGCCCGCCGCACCTAATGGAATAGATGCCTCGCCCGCCCGTTCTCATTTTATCGGTGGCAATGACTGTCTCCCCTCAATTGGGACAGGCTCTACGCGCCACAGAACGTCTCGATTAGTATCGCGTAGATTTCGAGACGGCGCAGAAGTGGGACGGGCCCCCGCAGCCTGTCCCACTTTTCTGTTGCCCATTCTGCGCTTATCGGCCGCGCTTAACGGGAATTTTTCCCGATTTTACTTCCACGCCAATGCGCAACACTGTCTCTTCTCAAACCCACTTGATATCGTGGCCGCTGAGCCCCACGCTTAAACCAGCGCGCTATTGCGTGCGACGTCCCCCGTGACGTCCCCCCAAGGAAGCAATAGAGGCAGAGTAGACATGAATAAAATCATCACTTCGTTTCTGGCGATCATGATGGCGTTCACAGCGTTCATCACATCGGCAGATCCGGCAAGCGCTCACCGCCGGCATCGTCACGGCGGAGACGGAGCGGCACTCGCAATTGCCGCTGCTGCCGTCATCGGCGGCATCGCGATCGCGCGCAGCCATCGCCGTCATCACCGCAGGCACTACTACTCCAACTACTATGACGACGGCGGTTACTACTACAGCCGTCCGCGCTACTACCGCCGTCATCACTACGCGCCGAGCTATGCCTACGGTGGCGGCTATCGCAGACATCACGGATACGGCCGCCATCGCGGCAATATTTTCAGGGGCTATTAAAAGCCGGACGCACTGATCGTCTGAAAACTCCGCAGCCGGCGCAACTCAAGCGCCGGCTGCTCGCGTTTCATTCCCACTCGATCGTGCCGGGTGGTTTAGAGGTCACGTCGTAGACGACGCGGTTGATGCCTTTGACTTCGTTGATGATGCGCGTCGCGGCACGGCCCAGGAAGCCCATATCGAAGGGAAAGAAGTCGGCGGTCATGCCATCGACCGACGTCACTGCGCGCAATGCAAGCACACTATCATAAGTACGCCCGTCGCCCATCACGCCGACCGTGCGCACGGGAAGCAGCACAGCGAATGCCTGCCAGATGGCGTCGTACAATCCCGCCTTGCGAATCTCGTCGAGATAAATCGCGTCCGCTTTACGCAAGATGTCGAGCTTTTCGGGCGTGATCTCGCCCGGAATGCGGATCGCGAGCCCGGGTCCCGGAAAAGGATGACGGCCGACGAACGCGTCAGGCAAGCCCAACTCGCGGCCAAGCGCGCGCACTTCATCTTTGAACAATTCGCGCAACGGCTCGACGAGCTTCATGTTCATGCGCTCAGGCAACCCGCCGACGTTATGGTGCGATTTGATCGTCACCGATGGCCCGCCGGTAAACGACACACTTTCAATGACGTCGGGATAGAGCGTGCCTTGCGCCAAAAATTCAGCGCCGCCGATCTTCTTGGCTTCCGCCTCAAACACGTCGATGAAATGCTTACCTATTGCTTTGCGCTTTGTTTCAGGATCGGAGACACCCGCGAGCGCGCCGAGAAATTGCTTCGAAGCGTCCACATGCACGAGCGGAATGTTGTAGTGGTCGCGAAAGAGCCCGACAACTTGGCCTGCTTCGTCCTGACGCATCAATCCATGATCGACGAACACACACGTCAACTGATCGCCGATGGCTTCGTGGATCAAGACCGCCGCCACCGCGCTATCGACGCCGCCGGACAATCCGCAGATCACCCGTCCCTTGCCAACCTGCGCGCGGATTTTGGCAATCATCTCGCGGCGATAGGCGCTCATCGTCCAATCGGATTTCAAACCGGCGATCTTGTGCACGAAGTTGGAAAGTAGCTTTGCCCCATCCGGCGTGTGCACGACTTCGGGATGAAACTGCACGGCGTAGAAGCGGCGCGCTTCGTCGGCAACAGCCGCGTATGGTGCATTCTCGCTTGTCGCGATCACCTTGAACCCATCGGGCAGACGCGTAACGCGGTCGCCATGGCTCATCCAGACTTGATGATTTTCGCCCGTCGCCCACACGCCATCAAACAGCGGGCTTGGCGTCGCGACCTTCAAGACAGCGCGGCCGAATTCGCGGTGATGCCCGCTTTCGACCTTACCGCCAAGCTGTTCGCACATCGTCTGCTGGCCGTAGCAGATACCGAACACCGGTATGCCGGCCTTGAAGACGGCCTCCGGCGCGCGTGGACTATTTGCGTCCGTCACCGATGCCGGTCCGCCTGAAAGAATGACCGCATCGGGCTTGAGCTTGGCGAACGCCGCGTCCGAATTCTGAAACGGGTGGATTTCGCAATAGACCCCGGCTTCGCGTACGCGCCGCGCAATAAGCTGCGTCACCTGGCTGCCGAAATCGATAATGAGGATAGTGCCGGTCATGGTTTCGAGGTCGCCGTTCGTGCCGTATTTCGCTCAAATTCATATCGAGCCGGATAGATCACCCCGGCACCGAAGCGTCAAGCCGGTAACATCTCCCAGGCCACCTAATGCGCCGGAAATGGCACAAATCGACGAAGCTGAAGCGCCCCAAATTTGTTGATGTGCTTGCCGTTCTTGTAAAGCAGAACACCGTCCATCAGGGGCGAACACTGAGCACCACTGCACATATAATCCAATGGAAGTGAGACGCTGACGTTGGGGTTCTCCGCGGCGGCCTTCATGAGTGCGCGATTAGACGGCCCGAGTTCGCTCGCCGCCTCGGCCGCCGGCTTGCCGCACGCGGCAGCATCGCGTTTTTCCCGGATAGCACCGACAATGCAGCGCACGGGCACAGCGAGATAAGTCGGAATTTGCCCAATCAGAACAACCTTGATGCCGCGATCCGTAAAGGCGCGCACCATATCCCCAAGCACGTGATCGAAGGCCGGCGTGTCTCTTACCGGAAAATCCGCCAGCACTTCCTCGTTGCTCTGGCTGTCGTATCCCGCCGGCATTTCGAAGCGCCGCAACCACTTTTCCCAATAGGCGGAAATGACTGCAACCTTAAGACCAGGATTGGCGGCGAGAAAACGCTCTGCTCCGGACTGGTATGCCGCGCATTCCGCCGCCTTTGAAACAGGCCTTGCCGGAATTTGTACGCCGAACAGCAATGCGCACCCGCCGTTCGTGACTTGCCGTCCGGCAAAATTATTCTCTTCGGAATATTTGGCAACAAGCGGAGTCCACTGATCCGCCATCGAGTCTCCGAACAGAGCAATATCGTAGGACTCGGGCGGCTGTTTCGTGCGCCCGAAATTGCAGATCGCGTCGTTGGCAAAAATCTTGTCGTAGTTATCGCAGGCGCTGCGCAGCGGATTGCCAGCGACGAGCTGTTGCAAGACGGTGGCGACCTCCGGCTCGAAGCGCTGTGGCATGCCTTTGCCGGCCTTCAAAAGTCCGGCGACGCCTGCGAGCAGTACTACGCCCGCAACCGCACCCCACACGAAATTGCGATCACCACTAGACCCGGCAGCCGGACGCCAAGCGCCGTGCGGAATGCGAAATGGCTTTTCCACGTAGCGCCACGAGACGACGGCGATCGCAAGGCTCGCAGCCACCGCCGTCGATGCCTCGATCGCATCTAGCGGCCGTTCCAGGCGATAACTCGCAAGCGAGATAATCGGCCAATGCCAGAGATAAAGCGAATACGAAATTAGCCCCACGAACACGAGTGGTCTCAGCGACAAGACCTGCTTAACGAGCGTATCGTGCGCTATTCCCGACACGATGATGAAGGCCGTTCCAAGACAAGCCGGCACAGCCGCCAGTCCCGGAAAATCCGAATCGGGCGATAAGGCCCAGAAGCTCGTCAGCACCGCCGCCACGCCAACTGCACCCAGCGCTTCTGCGACAGTCCGTGTAATCCGTATTTGGTGCGCAGCAAGAGCCAGCGCCGCGCCAACTAACAACTCCCAGGCCCGGGCCGGCAGCCATAAAAACGCCAATTCTGGATCGCTGCCAACCTTCAACTGTGCAAACCACAGCGAAACCGTAAGAAGGATGAGCGTTACGCCGATAAGCATTGGCCGCGTCACACGAGGCAGCAACGCAGCAAGCAGAAAAGGCCAGGTCAAATAGAACTGATCTTCAACGGCGAGCGACCAGGTGTGCAGCAACGGCTTCTCAAGCGCAGGGGCTGAGAAATATCCGCCTGTATTGTAAAAGAAGTAATTGGCATACATCAGAACAGACGACAGCAGACTGCGTCCGAAATACCAGTAGGCGTCAGGTAGAAGCACGAACCACGCTGCCGCCGACACACAGGAAAAGCACACAAGCGCTGCCGGAAGCAGCCGCCGCGCCCGCCGCACGAAAAAATTTCCGAGTGAAAAGGTACCATTCGCAATACCCGGCGCGATCAATCGCGTAATCAAGAAGCCCGAGATGACGAAGAATACGTCAACACCCGCAAAGCCGCCCGGCATCGCGGCTGGGAACGCGTGATAGACCACGACCGCTGCAATGGCGAGCGCACGCAATCCATCGACGAAAGGCAAATTTCCCATGGAACTCCAACACACCGCCCCGGGTTGCTTGGCGTTGAGGCATTTCCCAGCATTGGCTGCTGGCGTCAACCGCCGTTACGGGTTCAGCGTCCACACGGAGAAATTGAGTGCCGTCGCCAAGGTCACCCAGGCGAGATATGGGATAAACAGGTAGGCTGCCATCCGGTCCAGGTTCCAGGCCAACGCGATAAAAAGGGCAACGGCTACCCAAAGGGCCGCGACGTCGGCGAGCGCCAAGCCAATTTCGTGCCGCCCGAACATGAAATACGACCAGAGCGCATTGAGCACCAACCCGATGCCCCAGACGGTCAGCGCCGTGCTCCACCCCGCGCGCCGCCACACCAGCCAGCCTGCAACGGCGATCATTGTGTAAAGGATTGTCCAAGCGACTGGGAACAGCCAGTTCGGCGGCGTCCAAGAGGGCTTCTTCAGCCCTTCATACCATTCCCCTGTCGTGAACACCGCGCCGCTTGATGCTGCCGCGATAACGATCCCAGCGAATACAGAAAGCGAAACCAATTTCGACATGATGCCGTTGCTCCGATCCTATTGCGGTGCGCATAATGCCATGTGGCGCGCCTCACCATAACCCATGTATCGAGACCGTTGTACTATGCCTGACGCTCCAGCACCGAGATATAAAACCCGTCCGTGCCATGCTTCGCAGGCGAGAGCATGAGCCCGCCCGTGCCCCCGTCAGCTGAAATGGGCGGCTCTCCCGGCAACACGTCGCGCCACACATCCGCATAGGGGAGCTGTGAGAACGCGCCGTTGTCCCTGAGGAAAGCCAAGACCTGCCCGCCGTTTTCTTCCGGCAGGATCGAACACGTCACATAGATCAAGCGCCCGCCAGGCTTCACCAGCCGCGCGGCATCTTTCAGGACATCGCGCTGTTCTTTGATGCGATTGAGAACGGCCTCAGGCTTCAATTTCCACTTGGCATCGGGCCGGCGCCGCCACGTACCCGATCCCGTGCATGGCGCATCGACCAGCACGCGATCGAACTTCGCTCCCAGTGCGCCGAGCGCTTGCTTGTCCCCTCCGCGCAGAATTTGAATATTGCGCAAGCCCGACCGGTGCACGCGATCGAAGATCGGCTTCAAGCGCAGACGGTCCTCGTCATAAGCGTAGATTTGCCCTTTGTTTTGCATGGCCACTGCTATCGCCAGCGTCTTGCCGCCGGCGCCCGCACAAAGATCCATGACGTTCATGCCGGGACCGGCGCCAACCATGAGGGCGGCAAGCTGCGAACCTTCGTCCTGGATCTCGAACCATCCCTGCTGAAAGGCGGCTTCGGCTTGTAGATTGGGCGTTCGCGCTGCGCCCGTTGGCGGCGCCACGCGAAGTCCGATGGGCGACAGCGCGCACACTTCGGGGCCAAACTCCGCCAAATCCTTCAAGACATCATCGCGCGTCGACTTCAACGTGTTGACGCGCAAGTCGGCGGGCGCACGCCGCGACATGGCTTGACCTTCGGCAATGGCACTTTCCCCATAGACCTCAACGACGCGCGGCCACAGCCACTCGGGGATATCGGCGCGCACATGATCGGGCGCCTCATCGAGCGAGCGAGTCAATCCGCGCTGCTCGACTTCGCTTAAAGATGGGGGCGCATGCCCTGAACCATCACATGCGGCAATAACCGCCTCCGTCGTAATGCCGAGTGCAGACGATGCAGCACCCAGCGCCAACGCGCGAGGCGCGGCCAATTCCATCGCCCAGCTAATCGAAGCGCGGCGGCGCAGCGCGTCATACACCAGCCCCCCTATCGCGTTGCGATCGCCAGAACCCGCAAATCGATGCGCCTTGCCCCATGCGGCAAGTGCCAGCGCGATGGGCTGGTGCCGGTTCAAAACATCTTCCAAGACTTCAATCGCAGCTGCGACCCGCGCGCCAGTTTGCATGCCCTAAGCGCCGCCAAATATCATAACGTGCAGCGCGAGCCTGACCCACATTGCCAACACCACCATCGAACCAAAGAGATAAACCAGGAAGCGATGTTCGACCTTGTTGTAGGTCGTGTGGATCGCGGCGTGCGCAAGACGCGAGATTGCGAAGGTCCAGGCGAGTGCAACCATCATTCCGTCGGCCGCGCCGGCAATCAGCGCGAACGCCACAACCGCATAAAACAGGATCGGCATTTCGAGTTGGTTATGAAACGCGTTTGAAACAACGCCTGCGCGCTCCGGCCACACCGGTTTGGCGCCTGCGTGTTCGCCGCGCTGTACAGTCTTTGCGCGCACGGCCGCCAACCGCTCCCGCCCCATCCACATCTGCAACATGAACGTCAGCAGCACCTGCACGAACACAGGATAGAGAATACTCAAGTCTTTCATCACCAATCCTCAGCCCCCGCCGCCCGGATAATTCGGGCTTTCGCGCGTAATCAAAACGCCGTGCGCGTGGCTCTCGCGAATACCGGCCGGAGAAATGCGCACGAACTTCGCGCGCTTCTGAAAATCGGGAATGGTCTTGGCACCGAGATACCCCATGCCGGCCCGCAAGCCGCCGACCAACTGATGCACCACCGAATCCATTGGGCCTTTATAGGGAACCTGGCCCTCGATACCTTCGGGCACGAGTTTCAGCGTGTCGCGCACTTCTGCCTGGAAATAGCGATCAGCCGAACCGCGCGCCATGGCGCCGACAGAGCCCATGCCGCGATACGATTTATAGGTGCGGCCCTGGTAGAGATAAGTTTCGCCCGGCGCTTCGTCGGTGCCGGCTAACAGCGATCCGACCATGACGCACGAAGCGCCCGCCGCGATCGCTTTCGAGATGTCGCCCGAATAGCGGATGCCACCATCTGCGATAACTGGCACGCCCGAGCGCCCGGCTTCGTTGGCGCAATCCATGACGGCGGTCAGCTGCGGCACGCCAACGCCTGCAACGATGCGCGTCGTGCAAATCGAGCCGGGACCAATGCCGACCTTGATCGCATCCGCGCCGGCATCGATCAGCGCCTTCGTCGCATCTGCGGTTGCCACGTTGCCGGCGATCACCTGCACGCTGTTCGACATCTTCTTGATGCGCGCCACTGCTTCGATCACCTTGATCGAATGGCCATGTGCGGTATCGACCACGATCACGTCGCATCCCGCCGCGATCAGCCGTTCCGTGCGCTCATAGCCATCATCGCCCACCGTTGTTGCCGCCGCGACGCGCAAGCGCCCTTGAGCGTCCTTGCAGGCGCTCGGATGCTTGGCGGCCTTTTCGATGTCTTTCACCGTGATGAGGCCAATGCAGTGATAGGCATCATCGACCACGATGAGTTTTTCGATGCGGTGCTGATGCAGAAGTATCTTCGCATCCGCCTGGCTGATCGAACGCTTGACCGTGACGAGATTACCTTTCGTCATCAACTCGGACACGGGCTGATCGAGATTGCTGGCAAAGCGCACGTCGCGGTTGGTCAGGATACCGGCAAGCTTGCCGCCTTTTTCGACCACGGGAACGCCCGTGATACCGTTCTTGGCCATCAGATCGAGCGCGCCGCGCAGCGTCATCGACGGCTCGATGGTCACGGGATCGAGCACGATGCCGCTTTCGTAGCGCTTCACCTGCGCAACGTGCGCCGCCTGATCGTCAATCGAAAGGTTGCGGTGCAAAACGCCGATACCGCCTTCTTGCGCCATGGCAATAGCGAGGCGCGCTTCTGTCACCGTATCCATCGCCGACGAGATCAGCGGAATATTGAGTTTGATCGCCTTGGTCAGCTTTGTCGTGACATCGACCTGCCCGGGCATGACCTCAGAAGGTCCCGGAACCAAAAGCACGTCGTCGAATGTGAGGGCTAACCCCGAATCGAGCACGGATGGTCCCGCGGCCATGCATCTTCTCCAAATTCTCAGGGGGCGACACGTTCTGAGCCCCAAGGGCGAACAACTGTCGTGCGGGCTATATCATCAAGATTTGGGGAGGGGAAGCGGCCCGCGCTGCCTAAAGCCGCGGCATTAACGGTGTTCCCCAGCGTTCGTGCGCCGTTGGCCCTGCTGTCACACGGGTGTAGCGAAATATGTCCATCTTCCAACGCGAGGGGCGGCCTTCTTTGCCCCCGTTGGATTCTGGCTAAGGACGATTGATCTTGCGACTTAATCGAGCAGGAACCGCTTGGCCCGGGCTACAGGGATGGGGCGCACCGTGGGCAACGCCCGCACTCATCCTCACTGTCGGCTTGATTGCCGCCCTCCCTCGCTTGCCCCTACTTCGCATGCCATGGCAATCTGGTCACCCGGCTCACGGGGTGGGCCAACACGAGCAGTTCATGGCCGCCGGCAACGCCACCGCGGTCCTCGCTTGGGCCAAGGCGAACTGCTTCGGCGGACTGGAACTCGCCGCTGACGCCCCGCGCACGCAGATGGAAATTATTTTCCAAGTCGCAGCATTCTACGATGCCGCAAGCCACCGCCGCAGCATCGCGGATGTCTGCGCGCAAGCCCTCGCCACCGCCAAGCCGGTCATTGCTGAAGACACCGCTCCTTCCGTCACAGGCGAACGGCCGCTCTATGGGCATTGAGCTTCGGGAGAGGAATTGCGCGCAACGCGCACATCCAAACAAAAGGGGCGCCCGTGTTAGAGTGCCCCTTGGTTTTTTTCAAATGCGCCGCGCCAGCGAATTACTTCGACAAATGAAGGTCCGTTAGCTTGATGGCGATATCGCGGAACACGAGTTTCAACGCCGCGCCGTTTGCTGCAAGATAAGCTTTATCGTTGCTCGATGCGCAGATCTTCAACGTGTTAATCGCGTTCTGGTTGCCGCCCAGGTCGAAACCGACGGTGTAAACTTCGATACCATCCTGTTTCATCTGGTTGCAGGTTGCAATCGCTTGGGCTGAAGAACTGTTGCCGTTCGCGCTCGGACCCGCGTTGCCGTCGCCGACGGCAATACCCTTGTTGTCATAGGTGTAGTTGTACTCGCCGTCCGTCATCAGGATCGCGATTTTTTTGACGTTCGACGTGCCGTAGGCCACCGCTTCGCTGCCGTCCGGAACGATCGACGCCCATTCCGGCGAGAGCATGTAATAAGCCCATGCCGTGCCGACGTGCCCGGCCGTACCGCCGCCTGTCGTCAAGCCGCCGATCATGGCGAGCAAGTCTTCCTTGTCGCTGGTCAACGGCATCACGGTGCCGGATACCGGTGTCGAACACAGGCTGCTGGCCTTGGCTGCGTTGTAGGATGCAGGAAGGACGGACGAATAGACGTAGGTCTGCGTTACGAATTCAGACGTGGGTGACGCGGCCGCATCGGTGTGCTTGTTCGAACCTTGACGTTCGCCGACGCACGCGGTGCGATAATAGTTGAAGGACGGCACTTCTTCTTCGTCATCGTCATCGTCGTCATCGTCGTCGTTTCCGCCGCCGTTGCCATTGCCATTGCCATTGCCATTGCCATTATTATTGCTGTTGTTGCCGTTGCCATTATTATTATTGTTGTTGTTGTTGTTGTTGTTGTTGTTGTTGTTGTTGTTGTTGGCGCCGCCGCCGCCCTGTGCAAATGAGCGGTATTTCGGCCATGCGGCATTGGTAATCGGTGGAACAACCTGCGGGAGCATTTCGGCAGTTGGCCGCACGTCGCCCGAGAACGGCACGACTGCGATCTTGGTCCAGAACTCCCCCTGATTTTCGGGCAGCATAATTGACACTAGGTCGGCCGCGGCCGCCTTCATGTCGTCGCGCTTGGTGCATGGCTGGCACATAGAGCCCGAGACATCGAGCATGAGCGAGATTTCGCGGTTCGAGCCGGAGTGCGATCGCTGCAGCACAGATGCTTCCGGTGCTTCGGGTCCCGTGAAGAGCGGCAGCGAACCGACGTTGGCCAGGCCCATAAACGGCGTGCGGATGCTCGCCGCACCACTTGCTGTAACCGTTGTCTTGTCTGCAGACACGTCGAATGAGACGGTGTCTTCCAAGAGCGTCAGGCGCGACTTGGTATTTTCATTGTAGTACTTGAGCGCAAGTGCCTTGGCTTGCTCCGACGTGGCACCCGTCTGCAAGGACCGCCCGGCTGCAAGCACCGCCGCGTCGATAGCGGTAATCGTCTGATCGCGCGCGTTCAGCCAGCGGCCCAAATCGACCGCACCGCCAACCATCGCGAACATGGCGATGGCCATGAGGCCAAAGGTCATCATGACCGCGCCTTCGGTATCGCGCGCAAAATCGCCAAGCTGCTCACGCAGCCGATTGATACCGCGCAGTTGGGCTGCGCCCCCTTCATTGGGAGCCGAAGCAGGATCCAACCGCTTCTGAGCCGAACTCGTCATAATACGCCTCCAAACACTATACTGTAAGACACACAGTACACCACGCACTATTTAACAATAATGAACGCAGAAAGCAGCAGTTATGCAGACTTTTACAGGTGTTTTACACAGGAAATACAATTTGAATCAAATTTTATGCTTTGTTTTTACTTAGAGTTAGTATTTTAAGCTAGCTTGGAAGGCCACGAAATGAGATAAATATCTGATTATATTAGCGCATCTCGCGATTGTCTCGCCTGGCCCGACGACCCGGCCCGGAGCCGGACGCTACAAAAAAACCGGGGGCGCCCTGTGATGGACACCCCCGGTTCGGGTTCGAAAATAATTTTTTTGTCGCGGCTTAGCGCAGCAAGTGGAGTTCGGTCAGCTTGATGGCGATGTCGCGGAAGGCTGCTTTCAACTGCGTACCGTTTTCTGCGACGTAGGCGTGATCTGTGCCCGAAGCGCAGCTCGCCAGGGTGCTGATGGCGGTCGCGTTGTCACCAAGATCAAATCCGACCGTGTACACTTCGATGCCGTCTTCCTTCATCTTGTTGCAAATCTGAACAGCTTGCTGAGCCGAAGTCAGTCCATTAGCCGAGCTGCCAGCGACGCTCAAAGTCGTCGAGTAGCCTTTGTTGTCGTACTGGTAGTTGTATTCGCCGTCCGTCATCAGGATTGCGATCTTCTTGAGCTTCTCGGTACCGTAAGCGGCAGCCTGGTTTGCCGTCGGCAAGACAGAGTTCCATTCCGGCGACAAGAAGTAGTAGGCCCATGCCGTTCCGAGATGACCCGCCGTACCACCACCCGTGGTCAAGCCTTGGATCTTCGACACGATCGACGTCTTTGTGTTGCTCAATGGCGCCATAGTGCCGGTCGACGGCGTCGAACAGCTCGCAGAGTTTTTCGTATACGTCGGCATGACGAAGTTAGCCGACGTGCCAGGAGCTTCATTGGTATAGGCGTTGGTACCGAAACGCTCGGCCACACACGTTGTGCGATAATAGCGCTCATAAGTCGGACCGTCATCATCATCATCCGTGTTTGCCTTTGCCGCCGCCGCCGCCAACGGCAACGTCGCGGTAGGTCGGCCAGGACGCGTTGGACGTCGGGGGCGTCACCGAGGCTGAGTATAGAAGACGGCGGGCGCACGTCGCCCGAGAACGGCACGACGGCAACCTTGGTCCAGGTTTCGGCGCCCGGATCCTTCATGACGAGATTGATCAGGTCGACGGCCGCCAGCTTCATGTCCGAGAGCTTGGTGCACGGCGAGCACATGGAGCCCGACACGTCGAGCATCAAGGAGATCTCGCGGTTCCAACCGATGTCAGATTCCTGCTTGATGATCGCCTGCGGCGTCTCGTTCTCAGAAAAGAGCGGCAACTCGTTCAGGTCGAGGCCTGCCAAGTCAGCAATGCCAAGCAGCGGCGTCTTGATCTTGACTGTGCCGGTGGCCTGAATGACGCCACCGCTGTTGATCACTTCGAAGTCGACTGTATCCACGCTCGTGTCGATACGCGAGGTTGTATTCTCGGCGTAGTAAGCGCGCGCCACATCGAGCGCCGCGTTCACATTTGTTGGATCGGTCTGCAGTGCGCGGCCGGCCGCCAGCACCGCCGCATCGATGGCCGAGATCGTCTGATCGCGGGCGTTGAGCCAGCGTCCAAGGTCGACCGCGCCGCCGACCATGCCAAAAAGAGAGATGGCCATGAGGCCGAACGTCATCATGACGTTGCCGCCTCTGTCGCCGGCGAATTCGCCGACACGAGCACGAAGGCGCGCTTGAGCCGAACTCCCATTGAGCAAAGCAGGCGCCGTTTGGTCCCGCTTGGTCTCGACAACTGACATACTAAGTCTCCCACAAATTCTAATTCCAGGAGACCAACATAAACATGAACGTGTTCAAGACGGCTGAAGCATAATGTTCGCTTTTTAGACAGTTTTTAGTGCAATTTTGCGAATAAATACAATTTTATTCTAATTTTATACATCAACTATACATAGTATTATTCCTTATTAATCGGTCACTTCCGGAGAGTAGACAAATATACTGCGATTATTGCTTGAATTTGCGCATAAAAATTGTTGCGCATGCATGACAATGCCACTTAAGACATAAAGAGTTGTTTATATCTTGTTGCGGTTGTCACTGCTGTCCGCTATAGCAGCCCTCGTTTGCTTCATGGCGCTTAGGCCTGCGACAAAATGCGCACCCCCAGCCACCAGAGGCTAATAACGCTGGATTGCCGCCCGCGGCACGGTCCCGCGAAGCCCGATTGAATTTAGTTCGAAGGAGCCGCCATGAGCGCTAAGCACGACTACATCATCAAGGATTTGAGCCTGGCCGAATGGGGCCGCAAAGAGATCGCCATCGCCGAAACCGAAATGCCGGGCTTGATGGCCACCCGCGCGGAATACGGCTCCAAGCAGCCCCTGAAGGGCGCCCGCATCGCCGGTTCGTTGCATATGACCATTCAGACCGCCGTGCTCATTGAAACATTGGCCGCACTTGGCGCCGACATCCGCTGGGTGTCGTGCAACATCTATTCGACCCAGGACCACGCCGCCGCAGCGGTTGCTGCCGCCGGCATTCCCGTTTTCGCCATCAAAGGCGAGACGCTGGTTGATTACTGGGATTACACCCGCAAGCTCTTTGAGTGGGGCGACGGCGGCACGCCCAATATGATCCTGGACGACGGCGGCGACGCCACCATGTTCGTCCACTTGGGTCTGCGCGCCGAGAACGGCGATACCGCATTCCTCGACAAGCCTGGATCGGAAGAAGAAGAGATCTTCTTCGCGCTTTTGAAGAAGACACTCAAGGAAAAGCCCAAAGGCTGGTTCGCTGAGATCGCCAAGGCCATCAAGGGCGTCTCGGAAGAAACGACGACGGGCGTGCACCGCCTCTATGAAATGCAGAAGGCCGGCAAGCTCCTCTTCCCTGCCATCAACGTCAACGATGCGGTAACTAAGTCCAAGTTCGACAACCTCTACGGCTGCCGGGAAAGCTTGGTCGACGGCATCCGCCGCGGCACCGACGTCATGATGGCCGGCAAGGTTGCCATGGTCGCGGGCTTCGGCGACGTCGGCAAGGGCTCGGCCGCGTCGCTGCGCCAAGCCGGCTGCCGCGTCATGGTCTCGGAAGTCGATCCCATCTGCGCGCTCCAAGCCGCGATGGAAGGCTATGAAGTGACGACGATGGAGGACGCCATTCAGCGCGCCGACATCTTTGTCACCGCAACCGGCAACAAGGACGTCATCACGTCCGAGCATATGAAGGGCATGAAAGACCGCGCTATCGTGTGCAACATCGGCCACTTCGACAACGAGATCCAGGTTGCCGGCCTCAAGAACTACAAGTGGCATAACGTCAAGCCGCAGGTCGACGAAATCGAGTTCCCCGACGGCAAGCGCATCATTCTGTTGTCGGAAGGCCGCCTCGTGAACCTCGGCAACGCTATGGGCCATCCCTCGTTCGTCATGTCGGCGTCGTTCACCAACCAGACGCTGGCCCAGATCGAGCTTTGGACCAACCCCGGCAAGTACGAAAAGAAGGTCTACACGTTGCCGAAGCATCTCGACGAGAAGGTCGCGACGCTGCATCTCGCCAAGATTGGCGTGAAGCTGACCAAGCTGCGCCCCGATCAGGCCGCTTACATCGGCGTGCCCGAGAACGGCCCGTTCAAGGCCGACCACTACCGTTATTGAGAAACCCGGAAAGGCGGCTCGCCGCCCGTTTCTGGACCTTGAGCGGCGCCAGAGGAACACTCTGGCGCCGTTCTTTTTTTGGCACCCCAGCGGGCTGGCAACAGGGACGCAACGCCCGCATACTGGAATCAAGTGATTCGGGCGTGGCAACACCCGGTCTCGATTTCTTATGATCTCCGGCGTCGGTGTCGACGCGTTTGAAGCCGGGTGTTTCATTTTTTCAATCCCGGACAAGAATGCGCGCGATCGCGAAAAAGGCAAATAAAGCGACGACACGGCGGCAACTCGCCGTGCTGCTGCTTGCCGCCATGGCGTGCGTCACGGTCCTTATGGCCGCTGTCGTCACTGGCGATCGTGCTCAGCCGGGCGCATTCGATCTGCGCCATATGTCGTTGATTGCCGTCGTTGCGGGCGCGGGCTTCATAGCCGGCCTCATCGTTTGGCACATGGCCAGTGCGGCACGCCGCGAGGCACGCATAGCGAAAGCGGAAAGTCTTCAGCTGCGCCGAAATCTTGCGGCAGCCGACGCCATCATTCGCGCCGAACCGCAGATCCTGATTTTCTGGGAACAAGGTCAAGCCGTCCGAATCGTCGCACATACGTTGACGGGCGTGGCAGGATTACCTGAGCATCAGGCCGACGTCTTGCGCTTCGGCCAGTGGCTTGAGGCCGCCAGTGCGCAAGCCTTGAAGGCCGCACTCGATCAGCTCTTTGCGCAAGGCCGGGCTTTCAACGTCATTTTGCGCACTTTGGCCAGCGGCCACGTCGAAGCCGAAGGCCGGGCCGCAGGCGGACGCGCGGTCCTTCGCTTCAAGGATATTTCCGGCTATAAACTCGAACTCAGCAAGGTGCTCGAGACCCATCAATCGCTGGCGCGCGATATCCGCTCAAGCCGCGCGCTTTTGAACACGCTGCCCATGCCGGTTTGGCTCAGAAACAACGACGGCCGGATCAGCTGGGTCAATGCCGCTTATGCTTCGGCGGTCGAAGCGCAAAGCGACGCCGAAGTTATCGAACGGCAAATCGAATTGCTCGAAAGCCGCGAGCGCAAGGCCGTCGCCAAAACGCTGACGCAAGGTTCCGAGTACCGCGACCGCGTGCACATCGTAACGGGTGGCGAACGCAAACCCCACGATATCGTCGTGCTGCCGCTGGAAGACATTTCGGCCGGCGCGGCCATCGACGTCACGGCCGTCGATACCGTACAGGGCGAACTCGAACGCCAGATCGCCGCCTATGACCGCACACTCGACCGTGTTTCAACAGGCGTTGCCATCTTCAACCGCGACCAGCAACTCGTGTTCTTCAACGACGCTTACTACAAGCTCTGGCAGATCGATCCTGGCTGGCTGCGCGAGAAACCGAACGACAGCGCCATTCTCGACCGCCTGCGCGAACAGAGCAAATTGCCGCCCGTCGTCAACTATCGCGATTGGAAAGCCAAGGTGCTCGCCTGTTATCAGACCGGCAAAGGTCTCGAAGATTGGTGGCATCTGACCGACGGGCGCATTCTGCATGTCATCGCCGAGCAACGCCCCGACGGCGGCGTCACATATCTCTTTGGCGACGAAACAGAGCGGCTTGCGCTTGAGAGCCGATACAATGCGCTCATCGACGTGCAGCGCGAAACCATCGACAGCCTGAAAGAAGGCGTCGCCGTGTTTGGCACCGACGGGCGCTTGAAGCTCTTCAACACGGCCTTCACGAATATCTGGAAAATTGCCCCGCGCAAGCTTTCGGAACTGCCCCACATCGACGAAGTCATTGCTCAAGCAACTGCTTTGCATAACGACCCTGCGATTTGGACCCGCATCAGCCGGGCGGTCACGGCCTTCCTCGACGAACGCGAAGCCTTCGAAGGACAAATTGTGCGCGCCGATCACTGCGTCATCGACTACGCGCTCATGCCGCTGCCGGACGGCGCCACGCTACTGACCTTCGCCGACGTGACGGACGCCAAACGGGCCGAGCGGGCTCTCGTCGAACGTAACGAAGCGCTCGTTGCCGCCGACCGTTTGAAGACGCACTTCATCGGGCACATCTCATATGAACTTCGAACGCCCCTGACCAACATCATCGGCTTCACCGAACTTCTCGCCAGCCCTTTCATGGGCGACCTCAGCGACAAGCAGCGCGAGTATGTGGCCGACATCATGTCGTCGTCGAAAACGCTGCTCGCCATTATCGACGACATTCTCGACCTCGCAACCATCGACGCGGGCAGCCTCGACTTGAAGCTAACACCGGTTGGCATCCGCAGCATTATCGATGCGGCCATCGTCGGTATTCGCGAGCGTGCCATCAGGGCGCAGGCTAACGATCGACATCGCCGTTGCCGACGATGTGACGGAATTCATGGCCGACGAAGCGCGCATGCGCCAAGTCCTCTATAATCTCCTGTCGAACGCAGTTGGCTTCTCGAAGGCCGGCAATACGGTGCAGCTCACCTGCTGGCGGGAAACCGGCGAGATCGTCTTTACAGTCGAAGATAGCGGCGTTGGCATCCCCAAAGACCAGATCGGCCGGGTGTTCCAGCGCTTCGAGAGCAAGAGCCAGGGCGGCAAGCATCGCGGCGCCGGCCTTGGTCTCTCCATCGTGAAAAGCCTCGTGGAACTGCACGGCGGCCACATTCTCATCGAAAGCCAGGAAAACCGCGGTACACGGGTCACCGTCAAAATACCCGAAAGGCCCATCCCGGCTGAGGACAGCGGCCAGCAAGCCCTAGCGGGTCCTTCGCGGGCCGCGTAAACTCGCCCCACACATGATGACGACCAAAGCACTTCCCTCCTTGACCGAGCCACAACTCTGCCGATTGGCCGAGGATTTTGCCTTTGCCTTGAAGCCGGGCGACGTGCTGGCCCTCACGGGCGATCTGGGCGCGGGAAAGACAACTTTCGCACGCGCCCTGATCCGCGCCATTTCTGGCAGCCCCGACATCGAGATCCCAAGCCCGACGTTCACGCTTGTGCAAACCTACAGCGGCGGCCGCTTCGACATTGCGCATTTCGACCTCTACCGGCTCGCAGTGCCCGAGGAATTGCACGAGCTGGGGCTTGATCATGCGCTCAGCAAAGGCGTGGCAATCATCGAATGGCCCGAGCGCGGCGGCAATCTTTTGCCGGACGATCAATTCGTGGTTCACATCGGCGAAACCGGCGACCCGGCGACGCGCAACGTTACACTTAAAGCCAGCGAGCCGCGCGCGGCGCGCCTGGATCGCTTGGTGACCATCCGCGATTTCCTTGATGCCTCGGGTTGGGATGGGCCAGACACACAACTATCGTACCTCCAGGGCGACGCTTCGGCGCGCCGCTATGGGCGTCTCAAAAAAAACGACGGAACGATAGCAGTACTGATGGACTCGCCGCGTCAACCTGACGGCCCGCCGGTGCGCAATGGGCGGCCCTACAGCGAGATTGCGCATTTAGCGGAAGACGTGCGCCCGTTTGTTGCCATCGATGCCACGTTGCGCGCACAAGGGTTCTCGGCACCAGAAATTCATGCGCACGACCTTGCAAGCGGATTGCTTGTCATCGAAGATTTCGGTGACGCCGTTTTCGGGCGCGAAGTGTTGGCCGGCAAAGATCAATCGGCGCTCTGGCGGCGCGGAGTCGATGCGCTTGTTGAACTGCGCAAATCGCCGCCGCCTGCTGCCATGCCGTTGCCCGATGGCACCACTTACAAACTGCCACTCATGGATCAAGGCTCGCTGCAAATCGAAGTTGAGCTGCTGCTGGACTGGTATTGGCCGTCGCTTCACGGCTCGGCCGCGCCGGACGCACAGCGCACCAGCTTCGTGAAACTCTGGACGGATGTTTTTTCGCGGCTTGATACAGCGCCAAAGGGCTGGGCATTGCGCGACTTTCATTCACCCAATCTCATCGTGCTTGATGAACGCTCAAGCCCGCGCGACGCCGGCCTCATCGATTTTCAAGATGCGCTACTTGGTCCCCACGCCTACGACCTCGTGTCGTTGCTGCAGGATGCGCGCCTGGATGTGCCCGAGACGATCGAGCAAAAACTTCTGAGCCATTACATCGACGCGGGTTTCCGCAACCGAGCCGGATTTCGACGCCGCCGAATTCCGGTATTGCTATGCGGCCCTTGGCGCCCAGCGCAACACCAAGATCCTCGGCATTTTTGCCCGCCTCGCCAAGCGCGACGGCAAGTCGCAATATCTCGCACATATCCCGCGTATCTGGCGCTACGTGGAACGCGACCTTGCGCAACCTGGACTTGCCGATCTAAAGGCGTGGTACGATCACAATCTTCCCGTTGCGGCGCGCCAGCGGCCGCTAAAGATATAAGTGAAGCCCGGAGAACACCGCATGCCGACAGAAGCCCGCCGGGCGATGCCGCTAGATACCGCGATGATCCTCGCGGCAGGCCTCGGCACGCGCATGCGGCCGCTGACCGATACGATCCCAAAGCCGCTCGTCGCGCTCAACGGACGCGCACTCATCGATCATGTGCTCGACCGGCTTGCCGCTTCCGGTATCAAACGCGCGGTCGTCAATGTGCACCACCACGCCGACAAGCTCGAAGCGCACCTCAAAACACGCAAGACCCCTGAGATTGCCATCTCGGACGAGCGCGGTGTGCTGCTCGATACCGGTGGCGGCGTCGTCCGGGCGCTCCCGCTCATCGGCAACAAACCCTTCCTCATTCACAATTCCGATTCCGTTTGGATCGAAGGCTTAGGGCAAAATCTCGCGCGACTGATCTCAGCCTGGGACGACGTCCGCATGGATAGCATCATGCTGCTCGCACCAACCACAGGAAGTCTCGGTTACGATGGACCTGGCGATTTCCAAATGGATGCCAACGGGCGGCTGACGCGGCAAAGTGGCCAGCGGCTCGCACCGTTCGTGTTTGCCGGCGTGTCGATCATTCACCCTTGCATGTTCAAAAGTGAGGCCGAGCGGCGCTTCTCTTTGAACCATGTTTGGGATCGCGGGATTTCTGCTGGCCGCCTCTATGGCATACGCCTCGAGGGTCTGTGGATGCATGTCGGAACGCCGGAAGCTCTCGCGGAAGCCGAACAGAAAATCGCTGATCGGCACCTTATCACCGGCCGCCCCGGTGCGCGGCCATGAAGCCTAACATTTACACCGTGCCGCCAGGAGAAGGGTTTCTCTCCAGCTTGGCGCGTGCGCTTATGAACGGCGATCTGCCCGTGACGGGCGGACCTAAGCCTGACGTCCTGAACTTGCAGGACCTAACACTTCTGCTGCCGACACGCCGTGCCGCCCGCGCGTTACAAGACTCGTTTTTAGCTGCATCCGGCAAGCGCGCACTGTTGATGCCGCGTATCCGGCCGATCTCCGAGGGCGAGGAAGACCTGACCCTTTTGTCGGGCGTTGCCGGTCTCACAACTCTCGGCACCGGCACACTTGATTTGCCGCCAGCCGTCTCGCCCTTAGAGCGCACGCTAACATTGATGCAGCTTGTGCAGCGCTGGCGTGACCTCAATGCTAAGAATGATCCCGATGGCGCCGGTGCCGCGAGCAATACACCTGCCCAAGCGGCAGCACTCGCAGCAGAACTCGCAGCATTGATGGATTTGATTGAAACAGAGAACGTGTCGCTCGCAGGGCTTAAAAATCTTGTTCCAGAAACCTTTGCAACGCATTGGCAGCAGACAGTTCAGTTCCTGGAAATTGTAACTGACAAATGGCCAGATCATCTCGCGGAAAAAGGCTTCACGTCGCAAGCCGGGCGGCGCAACGCACTTCTGCTCGCAGAGGCCGAGCGTATAACGAAGTTGCCGCCAAGCACCCCTGTCATCATTGCCGGCGTGACAGGCTCCATTCCAGCAACCGTAACGCTCATGCGCGCGGTGGCGGCCCTCCCCAACGGCGCCATCGTGCTTCCCGCTTTGGATCTGACGCTAGACGAAGCCAGTTGGCAAAGTATCGGCCCAGGCCACCCCGAACATCCGCAGTTTGGATTGAAGAAATTACTCGGCCAATTGGGCGTAGCCCGGTCTGATGTGACAATCCTCAAAGGCGGAGCGCCCTCGAAGCGGCTCGCCGCCCGCGCCGCACTCGTATCGGAAGCAATGCGCCCGTCCGCGACGACGGAACGCTGGCACCACTTCGCCAATAGCGCCAACCGCATCGAAATGAAGGAAGCACTGACCGGCGTCTCGCTCATCGAAGCGCCGAGCGCGCAAGACGAAGCGGAAACCATTGCTTTGATCCTGCGCGACGCCATCGAAGTGCCGGGGCGCACGGCAGCTCTCGTTTCGCCAGATCGCCTGCTCGCCCGGCGCGTCGCCATCCGCCTGCAAAGCTGGGGCATACGCGTTGACGACAGCGCCGGCCGGCCATTCGGCAAGACCGTTCCGGGCACGTTTCTCAATCTCACCATCGACGCCGTGCGCAACGGCTTTAGGCCTGCCGAATTGATGGCGCTGCTAAAGCATCCGCTCTGCCGTCTCGGCTTTGAGCCATTTGATATCCGCCGCTTTGGACGCGCGCTTGAACTCGCGGCGTTCCGCGCGCCTTATCTCGGGCGCGGCGTCGAGGGCGTAAAGGCTGCGCTCTCTAACGCCGAACGCGCCAAAGCGGAAGAGGAGCGTCAACACCCAGCTGTCCGGCGTCTGTGGCAGGAAGACTGGGACGGGGCGCGTGCGCTCGTCGAACGGCTGGAGACGGCTTTCGCACCGCTTGTTGCTGTCTATGCCAAGCCGCGCGACCGGTTGCTCAAGGACATGGCGGCCGCGCATATTGCAACGGCGGAGGCATTGGCTGCGCTTCCCGCATCGGCCAGTGAGAGCGGCGAAGCACAGGCCAATCCGCTCTGGCAAGGCGAAGCCGGAGAAGCTGCCAATACATTCTTTGCCGGCCTGTTAGACGACAACATGCCTGCGCTCAAGATCAGCGCCAACGACTATGGTGATCTCTATCGCGGTCTTCTCGCGCGCGAAAACGTGCGCGAGCGCACCCCTGTGCATCCGCGCCTATCTATTTGGGGACCTTTCGAAGCGCGATTGCAACAGCCTGACGTCCTTGTTCTTGGTTCTCTCAATGACGGCACTTGGCCTGAAGCAGCCGAACCCGGCGCTTGGCTCAACCGGCCGATGCGGGCGGCACTCGGTCTTCCCTCACCCGAAGAAGATATCGGCCGTTCGGCCCACGATTTTATATCGCTCCTCGGCGCAGAACGCGTGTACCTGACGCGCGCTGAGAAAATCAAAGGCGTGCCAACCGTGCCGTCGCGCTGGCTGATGCGTCTCAACGCTTTACTCAATGGGTTGCAACTGAAAGATGCGCTCGCCGCTGACCGTCCGTGGCTTGGGTGGGCGCGCGCGCGCGATAGCATAGACGAGGCCGGACGCATAAAAATTGCAGCCCCTGCGCCAACGCCAGCACTGCATTTGCGCCCGCGCCGCATGAGCGTGACGCGCGTGGAAGAGTGGATCCGCAATCCTTATGCGGTCTTCGCTCGCGCTATATTAAAACTCGAACCGCTCCCCGCGCTTGGCACTGCGCCGGACCAAAGTTTGCGCGGCGGCCTCGTGCACGAAGTTCTGTCGCGCTTTGCGATGGCCCATCCCACCACGCTCCCGGCCGATAGCTACGGCGACTTGCAAAAAATCGCGACTGAGGTGCTTGAGGATTATACTGGGCACCCGCGCGTTGCTGCGTTCTGGATGCCTCGTTTGCAGCGCTTCCTCGCCTGGTTTGCCGAAACCGAACCCGGGCGCCGCCAGGGCGTTGCCCAAGTGATTGCCGAAACGCCGGGAAGTCTGGTGCTCGATGCCCCGGGCGGCCCATTCACGCTGACGGCGCGTGCCGACCGTATCGATGACGGTGCCGCTGGCCTGATCATCACCGATTACAAAACCGGCGTCATCCCAAACGGCAAGGCCGTGACGTCGAACAAATCCCCGCAATTGCCGCTCGAAGCCGCCATCGCGCTTGGCGCTTCGGGGTTCCCTGGTGTTGCCGGCCGGCCCGTCACCGGATTGCGCTACATCAGAGCCTCAGGTGGCGAACCGCCGGGAGAAGAAAAGCTTGTTGCCACTGATGATATCGCGGCACTCGCCAAGGCTGCGAGCGACGGCGTGCTCGGGCTCGTCAGCGCGTTCGACGACGTGAAAACGCCATACCGGGCCGTGCGCCGCCCAGGATTTCGTTACGACTACGATGATTTTGCCGGCCTCGCACGCGTTGCCGAGTGGTCGCTCCACGTCGATGAGGAGACGTGATCATGACCAGCTTGAGCGCCGCCAAAGACATCGAAGCCGCACGTAAGAAGACAGACCGGGCCCAGGCGGATGCCGCCGATCCCTTATCCTCCGCTTGGGTCAGTGCCAACGCCGGCACCGGTAAGACCCACGTCTTGACCAACCGCGTCCTGCGCCTGCTGCTCGCTGGCACGCGCCCCGAGCGTATTCTCTGTCTCACATATACAAAGGCCGCGGCTGCGGAAATGTCGAAGCGTGTGTTCGACAAGCTTGCCGCATGGGTGACGGAAACGGACGCGAAACTCAGCAAACTGCTCATCGAGCTGACCGGCACAGAACCGGACGCGAAAGCCATCGCGCATGCGCGCACGCTGTTTACGAGCGCCATTGAGTCGCCCGGCGGATTGAAGGTGCAGACCATTCACGCCTTCGCTGAAAGGCTTCTGCAGCGCTTTCCTCTCGAAGCGGGCGTGCCCCCCGGGTTCAAGATACTCGACGACGAAAAGGGCCGCGAGCTGAAAGAACGCGCCATCAACGACACGTTGGAAGAAGCAACCGGTCAATCGAACGGGTCACTTGGCCAAGCCCTCAAAACCGCAATCCGTTATGCGACAGACTCAAACTTCGATGAACTTCTGACCAAAGCCATCGAAGAGCGCGTCTGGCTCGCAGCCGCGATCCGGATGAACAACGGCACCAAGCCTGATGGCTTTGCGGCCGCTGAAAACTTCCTGCGCGAAATCGCTTGGCGTGGGGCCCAAGGCCAGTGAAGAAAGCCTCGCTGAAGCGGCCGCAGTGGTTTTGAGCGAAACAGACTTGATATCACTGCGTGATCACCTCGCGGGCGGTGGCAAAACCGATCTCAAGCACAGTCAGACCCTTGGCGAGGCGCTCGCCCAAAAATCGATAGGCACCCGCACCGCCTGCCTGGCCGAGTATTTTCTGACCGGCAAAGACGAGCCTCGCGCCAGTCTCATGGCCAAGAAGCTGGCGGACGAGCGCGGCGATCTGCTGGCAACGGCAGAGCGCGCCCAATCGGCATTCCACAAACTCAACGAAGAACGTAAAGCGCTTGCCGCTGTTGACGCAACTATCGCGCTCTACCGGCTTGCTGACGCCGTTCTGCATCGCTACCGGGACGCCAAGGCGTCGAGCGGGGCACTCGACTTCGACGATCTCATCGACAAGACCGGCAGCCTTTTACGAACCTCCGACTCCGCCGAATGGGTTCTCTACAAACTCGATGGCGGCCTCGATCATATACTTGTCGATGAGGCCCAGGACACGAGCCCCGTGCAATGGGAAATCATCGAAGCCCTTGCGCGCGAATTTTTCTCAGGATCCAGTGCGCGCGATGTGGTGCGCACGGTTTTTGCCGTCGGTGACGAAAAGCAATCTATCTACTCGTTCCAGGGCGCTGAGCCTGAAAAATTCGACCATATGGGCCAGCGCTTTGCACAGTTCGCAGCTGAAGTGCAGGCCCGATGGCGACACGTGCCGCTCAACCTCTCGTTCCGCTCGGTGCAGCCTATCCTTGACGCCGTCGATAGCGTGTTCGCAGACCCAGGGCGCACGCCTGGGCTAACAGCCTCGCCGCAAAGCATACGGCATATCGCGAGCCGTTTTGGGCACGCAGGGCTAATCGAAGTTTGGCCGCTTGAGAGCTACAGCGAAACGGCTCAGGCCGATCCTTGGAAGCCGCTTGACGATACCTCCGAACGCGCGCCCGCAAGCCGCGTTGCCGAGCGCATCGCGGCGACAATAGACGATTGGATCAAGCGCGGTGAAAGGCTGCCCTCGCTCGACCGGCCCATCCGTCCTGGCGACGTGCTGATCCTGGTGCGTAAGCGCCACCCATTCGCTATTCCAATGGTGGCGGCCTTGAAGGCGCGCGGCATAGCGGTTGCTGGCAGCGACCGCATTCAATTAACCGAGCAAGTCGCCGTGCAGGACCTTCTAACGCTCGGCGATTTTCTCACGCTGCCAGAAGACGATTTAGCGTTGGCAACTGTTCTCAAAAGCCCGCTGTTCAATTTGACCGACGACGATCTCTTGGCCGTAGCACCGGACCGCAAAGGCGCATTGTGGAAAGCTTTCCTCTCTAATGCAGACACAAACACCAGATTGCGCCAGGCAGCCGAGACCTTGAAGCGCTGGCGCGCCAAGGCCGACTTCACGCCACCGTATGAGTTTTTCGCGGCCCTTCTCGACCGCGACGGCGGACGCTCGCAGATGTTGAACCGGCTTGGCCCTGAATCGGCCGACGCGATAGACGAATTTCTCGATGCAGCCCTCAACTACGACGATGGAGCGCCACCATCTTTGACAGGATTTCTCGCGGCAATGCGTCAAGGCCGGCGCGAAATCAAACGCGACATGGAGCACGGCCGCGATGAAGTGCGTGTCATGACCGTGCACGGTGCAAAAGGTCTTGAGGCACCCATCGTCTTTCTGCCCGATACCTGCACGACCGCTTCCGGCGAGAGCCCCGGCGCGCGGCTTGTCGAACTCAATCACGTGCCCCGCCCGCCCGGAAGCCCAAGCCCAATCCTCTGGGCCGTCAAAGGCACCTCACGCATCGACGCTGTGCAGCAGGCACAGAGTGACACGGACAGGCGCGATCGCGAGGAACGCAGCCGCTTGCTCTACGTTGCCATGACGCGCGCGCGCGACAGGCTTTATATTGCCGGCTTCGAGGGCCGCAAGGGACGCTCGTCCGGGTGCTGGTATGATTGCATTGCGGAAGCGCTCGAAACAAAAATGGCGCCATTCGCATATCCTGGCGGCCTCGAAGTTAAACGGCTTGAAGGCCTGCAATCCGAACCGCCCAAAAAAGAAAAGAGTGCGCCGTCGGGCATGCATGCTCCCAAGCCGCTGCCGGATTTCGCCAAAAAGCGCGCGCCGGCCGAACCGCAATTGACCGTGCCGCTCTCGCCCTCGCGCCTTGAACCTTATGCGCCGGACGCAGAGGGCGAACCAATTATCACACGTGAAGCAGCGCCCGGCGAAGTACGCGACCGGCCATCTCCTGCACTTCTCGCCGCCGGCAATCGCTTCCTGCGCGGCACGCTCACCCACGCGCTGCTCGAACATCTGCCATCTCTGCCTGAAAATCTTCGCAACGGAGCGGCCGCGGCCTTTGTCGAGAAGCGCGGCGTTGGGCTGAACAAGAAAGCGCGCGCGTCGGTCGTTAAGGAGACACTGGCAATCCTCACGCGTCCCGAGTTCAGGGACCTATTCTCAGAGACCAGCCGCGCCGAGGTGCCGATTGCCGCAACGCTGCCGCGGCCTTCCGGCAAGGGGCCAGCGCTCAAACTTTCAGGTCAAATCGACCGCCTCGCTGTCACCGGGCACGAGGTGCTGATTGTCGATTACAAGACGAATCGCCCCCCGCCCTCAGACCCCGGAAATGTTGCGCCCGCCTACCTCTATCAGCTTGCCGCCTATGTGCTGGCACTCGGCGAAATTTACCCCGGCAAGCGCGTCCGAGCGGCGCTGCTTTGGACGGATGGCCCGCATTTGATGGAGATCCCAGAGGCCACAATCCGGCATTACGTCAGCCGCCTATGGGACCTCGATACCGCAACCCTTGACGCGACCTGAGCCGATACCTACCTATGCGAGGGCAAGTTTAAGGGTGGCCTTGAAAAAGGCGCCCAGTGAGATCACGAGACAGTCCCACAAGGGCGTTCCTGAATGCCCCAAGCAAGACGCCCCCAATAGGAGACCCCCATGGCCAATGCCGTTACCGACGCAAGCTTCGACGCCGAAGTCCTGAAATCGACCGAACCTGTGCTCGTCGATTTCCACGCGGTCTGGTGCGGGCCGTGCAAGGCCATGGCGCCCGCGCTTGAGCAGGTTGCCGCGGAAATGAAGGGCAAGGTCAAGGTTGTGAAGATCGACGTTGATGAAAACCCGAAAGTGACCGGCACATATGGCATTCGCGCCATGCCGACGCTTATTCTTTTCAAAGGTGGCAAGGTTGCAGCCCAGCATACCGGCGCCATCGTGCAGAAGAAAAAGCTCGAAGACTGGATCACGGCGAGCGTGACGGCCTGAAGCTCGCTTGAAGTCCCAACATTATCCGCACATTAAATGAACCCCGCGAGGCACATGCCTCGCGGGGTTTTGCATATCTTCCAATCGCCACCACTACCGGACCGCGAAAAATACATCTGAGCCGGTACGTTGAAAAAATTGCGCAATTCGGCGAGCCCAAAATATAATTAAAGAAAACCAATCCAGCTTGCGATTGTGCCCGTAGGGCTTCTAGTGAGAAATTTGCTGTGTGTTTTTTGCAACGCAGCATTTTTTTGCAGTGACTTGTCCGTAGTGCTGCGCTGAAGTTCGTGCCTTTTTTTATCGCCGTGTCCGGCGCGCGGTTTCGCCTTCACCTTTGGCCAGTGCTCGGTCGCTGGTTTCGTTAAACGGCACAGTTTGTAGCTTTGGGGGCGTCAGACTATGGGAAACCGGAACAGAAGCGCCGCCGTCATTGACGACAATTGCGCCAGTTGGGTTCCGCCGCCCGAGCTAAAACCGCAATGGGAAAATTTGCTGACCGTGCCTCCGGCACCGGACAAGCAAAAGCTTCTTGCCGACGTCATTGAAAACGAGGTGATCCCGCGCCTCTTACTCGCTAACAGTCCCGAGCTTGCCATAGCGCCGCCGGTGACGGATGCGATGGCCGCAAAACTTGCCGAGCGCGTCGGAGAGTTCTCGGAGATCGTCGTCAATCGCGATGCCAAAACTTCTGTCGCCTATGTCGAGACGCTGCGTCAGGAAGGGGCCTCGATCGAAGGCATCTTCCAAGATCTCCTCGCGCCGACCGCGCGCCGCCTTGGCGAGCTATGGGACGAAGATATCAATGACTTTTTGGATGTGACGATCGGTATCGGGCACTTGCAACATATCGTTCGCGCGTTCGGAAGTGAATTCGGGAAAGAGATCAGCAAGCCGGCGACATGCAAGCGAGCGTTGTTCATGCCGCTGCCGGGAGAACAGCACACATTTGGCGTATCTCTTCTGCGCGAACATTTCTTGCGCGAAGGATGGCGGGTCTGGTGCGGTCCGTCTCAGTCGTTCGATGACATCGTGGAACTCGTCAAAAGTCAATGGTTCGACATGGTCGGATTGTCGGCAAGCATTGTCGAAGAGCCCGAGGTACTAGCCGGGAAGATACGCGAGATACGCGAGGCTTCGATCAACAAAGGCATTCATATTCTCGCGGGCGGTCACGCCTTCAACACTATACCGGGACTCGTTCAAGCAGTTGGAGCCGACTCAACGGCGTCCGACGGCCGTCAGGCGCTACTCCAAGTCTCAAGAGGTATTTCAGGTCCCAAAGCGGCGTTGTAAAGAAATAGCGCTATCGCTTGATCTGGTCATAAGTGCCAAGAAAGAAGTTCTTTGGACGCCGATACCATCCTGTTGCTTACGTTCGCCGCAACAGCCGCCGGATTTATTGATGCCATTGCAGGTGGCGGCGGGCTAATTACCTTGCCCGCGTTGCTGCTCGCCGGGCTGCCGCCAACAGACGCAATCGCCACCAATAAGCTGCAAGGAACATTCGGCGTCGCAACCGCGAGCGTGAGCTATTGGCGCGCCGGGGTTCTGGAACTGCGTCCTCTGCTCACAGCCATCGCCGCGACGGGAGCGGGGGCCGCGCTCGGTTCACTGGCGGTCGCACATGTCGATGCAGCGATCCTGAGCAACATCATGCCGTTCGCACTTCTGGCGGCCGCACTCTACTTCGCGGTCACGCCGTACTTGCGCGAACATGCCCCGCACGCGCGCCTTTCGGCTCTCGCTTTTGCGCTTGGCTGCGCGACACCCATAGGTTTCTACGACGGCGTTTTTGGCCCAGGCGCCGGATCGCTCTATACCCTTGGCTTTCTGGCACTCACGGGCTGCAATCTCATCACCGCAACCGCCAATGCAAAAGTCTTGAACCTGACGTCTAACGCCGCCTCGCTCTGCGTCTTTCTCGCGAGCGGCCACGTCAACGTCGCAGTTGGCGTCCCGATGGCCGTTGGTCAGACGCTCGGCGCATGGGCCGGATCGCACACCGCATTGAAACACGGCACTTGGATCATACGGCCGTTGCTCGTTGTCACCACAAGCGCGGTGGCGGTGAAGCTTCTGTTGGAGCGGTAATCTCTAGAGTGCGGGTCGCTCGGCGCCCGTCGGCGGAGGTCCGGTCATGTCGAGCGCGTCGTTCTCGGCGTCGGTGAAAATCCGCGACCGTGTCAGAAACCGGACGCCTTCCGGCGCTTCAACCGAAAAACCCGAACCACGCCCTGGCACGACGTCGATGATCAAATGCGTATGCTGCCAGTATTCGAATTGCGATTTGCCCATATAGAACGGCTGGCCGCCGATCTCGCCCATGTAGACGTCCTGTGCGCCAACCTTGAATTCAGCGCGCGGGTAGCACATTGGGGCCGAGCCATCACAACAGCCGCCCGACTGGTGGAACAGCAGCGGGCCGTGCAGAACCTGCAGTTTGGAGAGCAGAGCCAGCGTCTCGGGCGTTGCCGTCACGCGATCAACCAAGGTGGTCTCCTTCTCAGTCGCGGATGTATTCGGCGGCCGGCACGACGATTGAGAACATATCTGCGAGCGCGGTCAGTGCACCGTCGTGCACTTGCTGCGCCGAAAGAAACCCGCCGATCGGATTGGGAAGCGATCTCGTCGCGGTGGCGCTGGCGACGACCGTTGGCTTATAGCCGTGATTGAATGCGGCGCGCGTCGTTGAGTTCACGCAAACATGCGTCATGAACCCCGCGATCACGAGATTAGACCGGCCAAACTTTACGAGTTCGGCGTTCAATCCGGTCTTCTCGAAGGAACTCGGATAAGCCTTGGTGATGACGATCTCGCCGGCTCGCGGCGCGACTTCATCCGATATTTGACCGATGCGGGCCTTCACGTCATAGGGGGTCCCGGGACCCGCATCGTGCTGAACATGTACAATGGGCGCACCGGTATCGCGCGCGCGCTGCAGCAGCCGGGCGCATTCCTTGAGGGCAGGCTCTACCCCTTCCAGCTGCATGACGCCTTCGCGATAAGTGTTCTGACAATCGATGAGAATGAGAACCGACTGTGATAACTGCTCGGGTTGTGTGGGCATCGCGAGAAGCGAGCGCAGTGTGGGCCGGACGGACATCCTGTAATTCCTCAATGGTAGAAAAGTTGAAGTCCCCGGGCATTATTCGGCGCCCAGGGACAACGTTTTACGTCCGGACTTAGAAGAAGCCCAGTGCCTTCGGGCTGTAGCTGACCAGCATGTTCTTGGTCTGCTGATAGTGATCAAGCATCATCTTGTGGTTCTCACGGCCGATGCCAGACTGCTTATAGCCGCCGAACGTCGCGTGTGCCGGATAGAGGTGATAGCAGTTGGTCCAGACGCGACCCGCCTGGATCTCGCGGCCGAAGCGATAGGCGCGCGTGCCGTTTCGGGTCCACACACCTGCGCCGAGACCATAGAGCGTATCGTTGGCGATCGCCAGCGCTTCTTCCGGCGTGTCGAAGGTCGTGACCGCAACGACCGGTCCGAAGATTTCTTCCTGGAACACGCGCATCTTGTTGTTGCCTTCGAGAACCGTTGGCTCGACATAGAAGCCGTTGGCCAATTCGCCGCCATGACGCATGCGCTGACCGCCTGTCAGAACGCGCGCGCCCTCGCCTTTGCCGATCTCGATATACGACAAGATTTTCTCAAGCTGGTCGTTAGACGCTTGCGCACCGATCATGGTGGACGAGTCCATCGGATGACCCTGCTTTACTTTGAGAACGCGCTGGATAGCGCGGTCCATGAACTTCTCGTAGATCGACTTCTGGATGAGCGCGCGGCTCGGGCAGGTGCAAACTTCACCCTGGTTCAAGGCGAACATGGTGAAGCCTTCAAGGCACTTGTCGAAGTACTCGTCGTCCGCGTCCATGACGTCGGCGAAGAAGATGTTCGGAGATTTGCCGCCGAGCTCAAGCGTGCAAGGAATGATGTTCTCCGACGCGTACTGCATGATGAGGCGGCCCGTCGTCGTCTCACCGGTGAAAGCGATCTTGGCGATGCGTTTGTTCTGAGCCAGCGGCTTGCCGGCTTCAATACCAAAACCGTTGACGACGTTGAGAACGCCTTCCGGCAGAAGATCGCCAATCATTTCCATAAGCACCATGATGCTCATCGGTGTCTGCTCTGCGGGCTTCAGGACCACGCAGTTACCGGCTGCAAGCGCGGGCGCCAGTTTCCAGACAGCCATCAGAATCGGGAAGTTCCAAGGAATGATCTGCCCGACGACGCCGAGAGGCTCATGGAAGTGGTAGGCAACCGTGTCGTGGTCGATCTCGGAGATCGAACCTTCCTGGGCACGTGCACAGCCTGCAAAGTAACGGAAGTGATCGATGGCGAGCGGCATATCGGCATGTGTCGTCTCGCGGATCGGCTTGCCATTGTCGATTGTTTCTACAAGAGCCAAAACGTCGAGGTTAGCTTCCATGCGGTCGGCGATCTTGTTCAAGATCTGCGCGCGAGCGGATGACGACATGCGTCCCCAGGATTCGCGTGCCTTGTGAGCGGCGTCGAGCGCGAGCTCGATGTCTTCGGCCGTCGAGCGGGCAATATCGCAAACGTGCTGGCCCGTAATCGGAGTGACGTTGGAAAAGTACTGTCCGCGTACCGGGGCGACCCATTTGCCGCCGATAAAGTTGTCGTAGCGCGGCTTTATGATCTGCTTACCGTTCAGTTTGTCCATGGCAACGTGTTGCATCGCGTTTCACTCCTCTTGCATTGTTGGCATTTTTTGCGTTATGTTTACTCCTGCATAGCGCATGGCAAGTGTTTTTCTAGGCCAATTGTGCTGGTTCTTTAGTAGGAGAGATTTCGCGCTGCGCTGCGCGAAGTGGGCTGCCGCGCTGTCAATTCGACTTAATTCGACTGTGGCGTGACGCCAAGCTGCAGCCCGAGCACGTGGCCCGCGAGGTAGAGCGAGCCGCAGATGAGCACGCGCTTATTATCAGCAGGCAGATCGACGATCATTTCGAGGGCGTCAATGACGCCCGCGCAATAGACGGCATTGAGTCCGGCGCTGCGTGCGATCTCGGCCAGCGTTTCTTCGGAGTGCGGCGCTTCGTGCGCACCCGGAATAGGCACCGTGAATATGGTGCGTACAAGCCCGCGAAACGGCGCGAGAAAACCCAGCGCATCCTTCTGGCCCATCATGCCGACAATGAGGTACGTGGGCTTCGGCGCTTTCTCTTCGAGACTAACGAGCGTGTCCGCCAGCATATCGCCAGCTGCCGGGTTGTGCCCGCCGTCGAGCCATAGCTCCGTCTCCGTGCCCAACAAGTCCGGCAGCGGACCACTGGTCAGGCGTTGCATGCGTGCTGGCCATTCGACCGTGCGCAGCCCCTTGGCGATCGCAGCTTCTTCTATTCCCAATCCAGGGCGTTGCTCGGCTAGCGTCAGCGCAGCCGCAACGGCAACGCCGGCGTTCGTTACTTGATGGCGCCCAATCAATGCCGGAAGCGGCAAATCCAGAAGCGTATCCTCGCGCTGAACGATAAGCCGCCCGTTCTGTTCGAAGGCATCATAGTCACGCCCGCCAACGATGATCGGGCTCCCCGCAACGTTGGCGCGGGCTTCGATGACGCGGAGCACTTCGTCAACTTGCGGCGCGACGATGCCCGTGACGCCACGCTTCAGAATTCCTGCTTTTTCGAGCGCAATTTTTGACAGCGTCGGTCCGAGCTTTTCCGCATGGTCCATCGAGATTGGCGTGATGACCGCCAGCGCAGGTTTCGGTATCACGTTGGTCGCGTCAAGGCGCCCGCCGAGGCCGACTTCGAGAAGTAGAACGTCGGCGGGTGTTTCCGAGAACGCGAGAAACGCCGCAGCCGTCGTGATCTCAAACTGGGTGATGTCGTCGCCGTCGTTCACCGCGTTGACGCGCATCAAGACATCGACAAGCGCGTCCTCGCTGATGGCGCGTGCCTTTCCGTCGCTGCCTGCGAGTTCTATGCGCTCGTGAAAGCGCACCAGATGCGGTGACGTATAAACATGCACGCGCTTGCCGGCAGCCTGCAAAATTGCCTTGAGGTAAGCCGTCACCGAACCTTTGCCATTCGTTCCGGCAACATGAACAACGGGCGGCAGGCGGGTTTCGGGCGAACCCAATTTTGCAAGCAACCGCTCGACGCGGCCGAGCGAGAGATCGATGAGCTTTGGGTGCAGCAGTTTCATTTGAGCGAGAAGTGCGTCGCTCGAGGGACGTGTCGTTGTCTGTGCCATGGGAGGAGCCCGCGCTCGAAGCTGGAAGTTGGCGCAGCTTAAGCGCCGCGTGGCGCGTCCTTCGGCGGAGGGGTCGAGGCTATTGCCTCACCCTTTGCTTTTTCCACGCGAGACGGATCAAAGCGCTGGCTTGATGGAACGGGCTCCGGCTCGATGACGCCGCCTGTTTCCCGGGCTGCCGACTCGATCAGTTTGCTGTCAACGGATGAGCCGTTCATGTAGTGCTTGCCGTTGATTTTCTTGTGTTGCGCGGACTTGCTCGCCGCGACGCCAGCCATCAGCAAGCGGCTAACGCGCGCTAACGTTTCGCGCAGTTTATGCCGGTGCACGACCATATCGACCATGCCGTGGGCGAGCAGATATTCGGAGCGCTGGAAGCCATCTGGCAAATGCTCGCGGATCGTCTGCTGAATGACGCGCGGGCCGGCAAAGCAGATGAGCGCACCGGGTTCGGCGATGTGGATATCGCCAAGCATGGCGTAAGACGCCGTCACACCGCCCGTTGTCGGATCGGTGAGGACGACGATGTAGGGCAGCTTGGCTTCGCGCAGGCGCTGCACGGCAATCGTCGTGCGCGGCATCTGCATCAATGAGAGGATGCCTTCCTGCATGCGCGCGCCACCGGAAGCCGCGAACAGAATGAAGGGCGTTTTGAGTTCAACGGCTTTCAGCATGCCGGTGATGATAGCTTCACCCGCCGCCATGCCGAGCGAACCGGCCATGAAGCGGAAATCTTGTGCGGCCGCGACGACAGGCTGGCCTTCGAGCGTGCCTTCGCCGACAAGTACGGCGTCTTCGAGTTCTGTGTCGGCTTTGGCGTTCTTCAGGCGATCTGTATATTTGCGCCCATCGCGAAACTTGAGCGGGTCTTGCGGCACTGCTGGCACAGCAACCTTAACGTAATCACCGCCATCGAAGAGGTGACGCAAGCGCTGATCTGCGCCCATGCGCATGTGATAGTTGGACCCGGGCACAACGAACTCGTTGGCTTCAAGATCCTTGTAAAACACCATCTGTCCGGTCTCGGGGCATTTCACCCAAAGATTGTCCGGCACATCGCGCTTCGTGGTCGACGACAGCAGTCCGCGAATTTTCGGGCGGACGACGTTGTTAATCCAGTTCACTGCGATTGGCTCCTCATCGCTGAAAGCTCCACCAAATTTGGCAGCGGAAACCTCCGGACGCGATTGTCAATTGTAGAGCGGCGTAATCTATCGCCGGGCACTCCCCCTGAGACAAGGGAAGTTAGCCGTATATGGGCCCATTGAGACCCGGATAACAGACCTTTTGGTGGATATCGTGGCCCATGGTCAAGGCGTGCGTAGCGCCGCAGCCAATTCTTTCACCATGTTTAATACACCCGATACCGTCCCAGCTGACGCCTGACCCTTTGATCCTAATGACTTTTCTATCACTTGCACGAGAGCAGACCCGACCACTACGCCGTCCGCACCCTTAACGATGGCCTTGGCCTGTTCGCCGGTCCTGACGCCAAATCCCACGACAACCGGGAGACTCGTCTGGCCCTTGATCCTCGTCACCTCTTTGTGAACATCGTTCACCACGGGCGCCGCGGCGCCGGTAATGCCGGTGATCGAGACGTAATAGACGAAGCCCGACGTATTTTTGAGGACGGCCGGCAAGCGCTTGGCGTCCGTCGTCGGCGTGGCGAGGCGAATGAAGTTTAGTCCCACCTCGACGGCCGGAAGGCACAGCTCGTCATCGGCTTCGGGCGGAACGTCGACGACGATAAGGCCATCGACGCCGGCGTCCTTAGCGTCCTTCAAGAAGCGCGCATTGCCGTAAACATAGATCGGGTTGTAATAACCCATGAGCACGAGCGGCGTGTCTTTGTCGTTCGCGCGGAAGCGGCGCACCATCTCAAGCGTCTTGATCATGTTCTGACCGCTCTTCAGAGCGCGCTGTGACGACGCTTGAATGGCAGGCCCATCGGCCATCGGATCGGAAAACGGCATGCCGAGTTCGATGATGTCGGCACCGGCAGCCGGGAGGCCGCTGAGAATTTTCTCGCTTGTCTCAAGATCGGGATCGCCGGCCGAAACGAACGTCACCAGCGCGGGGCGCTTGTCTCTTTTCAGCTGCGCAAAACGTGTGTCGATGCGTGTGGTGGTTTTCATTCTTAGATCTTCAATCCTAGAGCCTTCGCGACCGTGAACAGATCCTTGTCTCCGCGGCCGCAGAGATTCATGACGAGCAGGTTGTCTTTCGGCAGCGTCGGCGCGAGCTTCATCACGTATGCGAGCGCGTGGCTTGGCTCGAGCGCCGGGATGATCCCTTCCATGCGCGTGCAGAACTGCAGCGCTTCGAGCGCTTCCTTGTCGGTGATTGCTACGTACGTGACGCGGCCGTTGTTCTTCAGCCAGGCGTGCTCGGGACCAACGCCCGGATAGTCGAGACCGGCCGAAATCGAATGGCCTTCGAGAATTTGGCCGTCGGTATCTTGCAGCAAATAGGTGCGATTGCCGTGCAGCACGCCGGGCGTGCCGCCTGTCATGGACGCGGCGTGACCGTTATCGACATCGAGGCCATGACCTCCGGCTTCAACGCCATAGATCGCGACCTCCTTGTCGTCGAGGAAGGGATGGAAAAGGCCGATGGCATTCGATCCGCCGCCGATGCAGGCAACGAGCGTATCGGGCAACCGGCCCTCCGCATCCATCATCTGCTCGCGTGTTTCCTTTCCGATGATCGATTGGAAATCGCGCACCATGGCGGGATACGGGTGCGGGCCTGCCGCCGTGCCAATCAAGTAATACGTGTCGCGCACGTTGGTCACCCAATCGCGCAGTGCTTCGTTCATCGCGTCTTTGAGCGTGCCCGCGCCTGACGTCACGGAATTGAGTTTGGCACCCAGAAGTTTCATGCGCGCGACGTTCGGCGCCTGGCGCTCGATATCGGTCGCGCCCATGTAGATTTCGCACGGCATGCCGTATTTCGCGCACACGGTCGCAACCGCGACGCCGTGCTGACCGGCGCCCGTCTCGGCGATGATGCGAGTTTTGCCCATGCGGCGCGCGAGAAGAATTTGACCCAAGCAATTGTTGATCTTGTGCGAGCCTGTGTGATTGAGCTCATCGCGCTTGAAATAGATCTTCGCGCCGCCAAGCTCCTTGGTCATACGGTCAGCGTAATAGAGCGGGCTCGGACGGCCGGCGTAGTGCAGATTGAGATAATCGATTTCGGCTTGGAACGAGGGATCGGCCTTGGCGGCGTCGTAGGCGCGCTCAAGTTCCAGGATCAGCGGCATCAGCGTTTCGGCAACGAAGCGTCCGCCAAATAGGCCGAAGAAGCCTCTGTCGTCGGGGCCGCTGCGATAGCTGTTAAGTTTGGCTTCGGCGGTCTTCTGCGTCTTCGTCGCCATCGTCGGATCCTCGAATATAGCCAGTCACTTTCGCACTTCACTTAGCAAGTGCGGAGAGGCACAAATGTCTAGGCCTGCTTAGCTTCCTTTACTGCCTTAAGGAAGCGGCGGATCAGCCCAATGTCCTTAACGCCGGGCGCACTTTCAACGCCTGAGGAAACATCGACCGCGCCCGCTCCCGTCAAGGCAATGGCCGCGCCGACGTTTTCAGCCGTAAGCCCGCCCGACAGCATGAATTTCATATGATCTTTCACATCTGCAAGCGCCCGCCAATCGAACGAAAGTCCATTGCCGCCAGGCAGCTTGGCACCGGGCGGGGCTTTGGCATCAAAAAGGATGAGGTCGGCGGACTCATTATAGCGAAGTGCACGCGCGGCATCGACAGCCGTGCCAACCTTGACGGCTTTGATCACGGGGAGATGAAAGCGCTTGCGGATTTCGCGCACACGCGGCCCGCTCTCATCGCCATGCAGCTGGATCATGTCCGGCTGCACGGTTTCAATGAGGCTGTCCAAAACTTTGTCGTCGGGATCGACAAAGAGTGCCACGATTTTGGCTTGGCCCCGCGCGCGGTCGGCAAGTTTCAGTGCCGTCTTTGCATCGACGTGGCGCGGGCTGCGCGGAAAAAAAACGAGGCCGATGTAATCGGCGCCACCGTCGAGCGCCGCATCGACAGCTTCGACTGTTTTCAATCCGCAAATTTTGACTTCGGTCGGCATGAACAACAGCACTTAAATTTTGAAGGCCTGGATTCTTGAAGGCATGTATCTTTGAAGCCTGTATCAGGACTTGCCGGCAAGCCGCCGCTTTTGCCAGCGCTTCAGCGCCACAACCGTCCAGATCGCCTCAACGACGCCAAACGGCCACGCACCTTGCATAAAGCCATAGGCCGATGCGGCGGCACACGCAATCGCGAAGCCGAAAATGCACCAATGGCTCTCGTCTTCGAAGGCATAGAGCAGCAGCATAGCTGTAACAGCCGCGAGACCAAAGACTGTCAGCGCATCGAGTGACATGACACTTCAGATGTGAGCGTTAACGGCCAGCAACAGCGAGTTGCTTGGGTGTAGAAACTTCCGCTTCCTGCAATCGCGACAAACGGTCAGCTTCCGCTTCAAAACGCTGCGCGCGCTGGCCTTGCACGCGGGCCGTGCGGCGCCAGCGGCTCTGGCTCATCCAGGTAGCCACGCCGCCGAGTATCACGCCCAGCACCAGCGCGCCGAGAATGTAGGCATAGAAGGGAAGTTCAAGCGCGAGAGCTGGGCTTTCCGGTCTGAACGGATCGAGCACCAATTGAACAGGATGGCGATTTGATACCGCCAGCGCGACCAGCAACACGCCAAGTGGAAAAGCAATCAACAGCGATACGAGACGCCTGAGCACCGCGGCACTCTCCTGTAACTTTTGTCAGCCAAACCGCCGCGCGTTAATTCGCTTCAGTGCGGGGTCTTACCTTTGTGATTGAGCCGGTCGCGCAGTTCCTTGCCGGTCTTGAAGAACGGTACGAACTTTTCGGCGACCGAAACCGTCGTGCCCGTGCGCGGGTTACGGCCCTGACGCGCGGCGCGGTGTTTGACCGTGAACGCGCCGAAGCCCCGGAGTTCGACACGATCGCCGCGCGACAGCGCATCAACGATCTCGTCGAAGATCACGTTGACGATACGCTCGACGTCGCGGTGATAAAGATGCGGATTAGCAGATGCTATCCGTTGAACGAGTTCTGACTTGATCACGTTATGCTCCCCAGCCATGCGATCAATTCTTCTTATTTATCAGAAGGATGCCAAACAGAAACGAGACCGTCAAGGCCAAGTGACGAAAAGCTCGAATCGCGAGCCAAAAAGGCTACTATTCTTGCCGCTTGTTCGCCGAATATGCCGCTAACCGCCCGGGACGTCATAGAACCGACCCCAAAACTAGAGCCACTGCCAGGCGTCCAATCGACGACCTTGGCGTCCTTATCGACGCTCTTGACGTCCTTCAGCCACTTGACGGCTTCGTCCTCGCCGCCGATTTCATCGATGAGCTTGGCAGCTAAAGCTTCGCGGCCCGAGAAGATCCCGCCTTCGATCAGACCCGGCACCTCGGCCACTTTGATGCCGCGGCGGTCTTCGACCAGAGCCAAAAACCACTTGAAGCCGTCCTTGACCATGCCTTCTGTGACCTTGCGGCTAGAATCGTCCATAGGCGCAAAAGGTGACGGCGCTGCTTTCAGCGGTCCGCTCTTTACCTCGTTCACTTTGACGCCGATTTTTTCCATCAGCTGCGCAAACTCGGGCCACTGCACGATGACGCCGACAGAGCCCGTAATGGTGTTGCCGCGCGCCACGATGTGATCGCTGGCGAGACCGACGATATAACCGGCAGACGCAGCGATCGTCCCGAATTGAGCAACAACAGGCTTCTTCTTGCCGATCTCGCGCAGGCTCTCGTAGATCGCTTCGCCGCCGGTTGTCGTGCCGCCGGGACTGTTGACGTAGAGCAGCACGCCCGCCACGTGATCGGCTTCCGCAATCTCCTTCAGCATTTTCAACTGATCGCGGTTTTCCATGATCGTGCCCTCGATGGCGATGCGCGCGATCTGTTTCTTGCCGCCGAGCGTCGCGAGCTTGTCGCCGCCGAGCACAAAGGCGCCGATGGCGAGTGCCAGTCCCGCAACGCCGAGCCCGCGCCATAACGACAGCGAGCGGCGCAACCGGCGGCGGTCCAATACGGTTTCCGTCTCAAGCATGGGGGCAGTCCTCCGAAGGCCACTGGGGCGCGCGATGCGCCGCTACTGGCAACAGTCTTTCTATGTGATCTTGTCTCAGGTTAGGCAAGGATCGGGCCGCCCGCAACGCCTTCCCGTCATAGATCGTCAGCCAAGCACCCGAAAAAGTAAGCGCGCGGCACTTTCATGCCGCGCGCTTCACAAAAACTGCCCGGTTGTAGGGCCCTAAAGGTTACTCAGCGTCGTCGTCGGTCGTTTCACGCTTCTTGATCGCGGCCTTGAAGATGTCGCCGAGCGAGGCACCAGAGTCCGATGACCCATATTGGGCCACGGCCTGCTTCTCTTCGGCAATCTCAAGGGCCTTAACTGAGACAGTGATACGGCGCGCGGCCTTATCGACCGTCAAAACGGCTGCATCGACTTTGTCGCCAACATTGAAGCGTTCAGGACGCTGTTCGGAGCGTTCGCGCGAGAGATCCGAGCGTTTGACAAAGGCTGTCAAATCGCTATCGGCGAGTTTGACTTCGATGCCATTTTCCTGAACCGAGGTCACAGTGCAGGTCACCGCGTCGCCCTTCTTGAAGCGCGCCATGGCATCGACCGGATCGCCGGAGAGCTGCTTGATGCCAAGCGAGATGCGCTCCTTCGTGCCGTCAACCTCGAGCACGACAGCCTTAACGGTGTCGCCCTTCTTATAGTCTTTGATGGCCTCGTCGCCCGGCTTCGACCAGTCGAGGTCCGACAAATGGACCATGCCATCGACGCCATTGTCGAGACCGACAAAGAGACCGAACTCGGTGATGTTGCGGATCGGACCTTCGACGGTCGAACCCTTGGGGTGCTGCGTCAGGAAGCCGTCCCAGGGATTTTCCTGGGTCTGCTTCAGGCCGAGCGAGATACGGCGCTTCTGCTGATCGACTTCGAGAACCTGCACTTCGACCTGCTGGCTGGTCGAGACGATCTTGCCGGGATGCGTGTTCTTCTTGGTCCAGCTCATTTCGGAGACGTGGATCAAGCCTTCGACGCCGGCTTCGAGTTCGACGAACGCGCCGTAGTCGGCAATGTTTGTGACCGTGCCAGAGATCTTGGCGCCAACCGGATACTTCTCAGCGATGGCCGCCCAGGGATCGGACTGCAACTGCTTCATGCCGAGCGAGATGCGCTGCGTTTCCGGGTTGATGCGGATGATTTGCACCTTCACCGTATCGCCGACGTTGAGAATTTCTGACGGATGATTGACGCGGCGCCAAGCCATGTCGGTGACGTGGAGCAAGCCGTCGATGCCGCCCAAGTCGATAAACGCGCCGTAATCGGTGATGTTCTTGACGAGACCGTCGATGACCTGGTTTTCGGCCAGCTTGGCGACGATTTCAGTACGCTGTTCGGCGCGGCTCTCTTCGAGAACGCTGCGGCGAGAGACAACGATGTTGCCGCGGCGGCGATCCATCTTCAAAATCTGGAACGGCTGCGGCTGATGCATCAATGGTCCGATATCGCGCACGGGGCGGATATCGACCTGAGAGCCGGGAAGGAAAGCGACGGCGCCGTCGAGGTCGACCGTGAAGCCGCCCTTGACCTTGTTAAAGATGACGCCCGTGACCTTCTCGCCCTTCTCGTGCAACTTTTCGAGGCGCGTCCAGCTTTCTTCGCGTTTTGCTTTGTCTCTGCTGAGGACGGCTTCACCGAGCGCATTTTCTACGCGCTCCAGGTAAACTTCGACTGTGTCGCCGACTTTGATCTCGCTCGGCTTGCCGTTGACCGAGAATTCCTTGACCGCGATGCGGCCTTCCATCTTCAAGCCGACGTCGATGACGGCCATGTCTTTTTCAATGGAGACAACTTTGCCTTTTATGACAGAGCCTTCGTACAGGTCGTCTTTGGCGAGGCTTTCGCCGAGCATCGCGGCGAATTCGTCGATCGACGGGTTCATGTCTTTGCTTGTGCTTGCTGCTGTGGACATTCGTGCTCCTTTTTGTTGCGCCTCCCGACTCCCCTGCAGGGAGCCGGCCGGAAGGCGCGAACGATTGCGTTCGATGTTGATGTTCGTAAAAGTGATATATCGCCGGAACGCACCAATGCCCGCGCGAACGCGAGCCCTCGGGCAAAACCGGAGATGTCTGTGCTGGTGGCCTTGCCGCGATGGGCGAATTGCCCTGCTGGGATGAATTTTGAGCCCTGTTTCAGGGCCCGCCCAACCGATCTTCCTCGTGATCATCCGGCGGCAAAGCCGAATGGGTGGGGGTATAGTGGGAAAGTGGGGGCGGGGCAAGGGGGGGCTAGCCGCAGCCGCAGCTACTTTTCCCAACCGAAAGGCAATTCTTGAATTTGTCGATAGTCGTTATGCCGGGGCCGTCTTGATATTCCCATTTTGGAAACGGCGCTCGCGCTCCGAGTTGTTTGCTGTTGTACCACGTATCATATAGCGCTTTCGCATCTGCACCGGTTTGGTTAGCAGCACGCTTGATAGCTTCCTCTTGATCGAAATCAGAACTCTTCATCATGAGCCTGTCTGCATAACGAGGGTACGAGCATCCTTGGTCGAATATTGAGTTCGGGTGCAAGCGTTGGCACGAATGCCGCCCTCTATCAGGGGGCCGCAAGCCCTTCTTCTATCGGTGAGGAACAGTGAATCCGTCCAAGCAAGCGCGGCGCTGTCTGTTGTACCGTCGAAGGCCGCATTTGCTCGTTGCGGTGATCGCTATGCGGCTTGGGCTGACGTCGATCCAGTTCCAACACCGCAACTTTGCTGCATATCTTCCGGGCGCCCGTTTGGCCTCACACTAACTCCTAACCACGCTTGAACAATTGCATTTTTTGCGCGCTCTTTAGTCGTCAAAGAAACGCATCTCTCGATTTTGAAAGCAAGTACTTTGCCTCCAGTTGTTTTGAGCAATTTATCACCGGGACCTAACTCAACTTGGCTGGGCGCTTCAGCACTCTCATTTTTTTGAATGCCCTGTTCCGCCTTGGCAGCTGTTACTGAAAAGGCCGCCAGAACCGTCCATGCCGCGTAGAACAACAGCGCAGTTATTGCGCCGTCACCTTCTCGGCGCATACTGCTCGACCACCACCCGATCATTTTTTGGCGCCCTCTATAAGAAACTGCGGCTACAAATCCCGTCGCCCGCATAGAAACGCAAAGAATTATAGGTTGCAATAGACCCGTTCTGCACACTCTATTTGGCTTGCCACCTACGCGGCGGGACGTATTGCTCCCGGCCCCCACCACTTGTATTCCCGGGCGAGCGACGAAGCGCAGAGGAGTTGCGGAGACCTGGGATTGCGTCCTGTGAACAATTGCGAGGACGCGATCCCGGATAGCCGCGCTGTCTCGCTGACGCTCGACGCGGCTTCCGGGGACGCATGAGGAGAGAGCGGGGCAAATCCCGAGTACCGCCATTGCGGATGGCTTGCTTGGGTCCCGGCTCTCCAAAATCGCTCATGCGCGATTTCTCTGGCCGGGATGACAGCGGGGGCCGCGCCGAGATGACGGCCGCTTCTAAATCCTTCCCAACTTGCGCAACTCGCGCTCCACCCCCGCCATGCCGTCGGCGAGTGCGATCTTTGGTTTCCAGCCGAGCACGGCTTCCGCTTTCTTGGTCGAATACCCTCCGGGGCGGCACAGGATCGCAATTGCACCCGATCCCATTTCCGTCTTAGCGCCGATCGTCCGCGCGAGCCCACCACCCGTTCCCGCGATCGCCTTCAAGAACCGCGCAGGCAAAGCGGGCGGCGAACCTTCGCGCCCGAGCCAGCACGTAGCACGCATCTGCAAAACGAAGAATCGTAGGGCGTCAATAGCTCCGCCCACTGCGCAATTCTTTCGAGTTTGTGCGACCGTCGAAGGGCGGAGCGCGACCACTTGGAAGTCCCCTTGCGGGTTTTGCGCCAAACCTCACACACCGGCGCCCGCTTCCATGCGGCGCAATACACTTCGCCATGAATGCAGAGTGCGAAGCTAATGACGCCCTTGTTCTAAAAAATCTGGATATCATCGCCCAGTCCCGCAAGGGAGGCTCTGCTGCAGACCGGTATCCGCAGCAGAGCTGCTGGCGATCGGATCGTATGCGCCCTGAGCCGCTTTTGGCTGCCTCGTAGCTTGATCGCGCCAGCCACTTCATCAGACCCGGATGGTTGCAGGAACTTTAGGTTCGCGAACAAGGCAGGGACGACGAAGATGGACAACTCTAGCACAACACCCACCACCGCCGGAATAGACACCTCCAAAGCTAAACTCGATATCGCCCTCCATGGCACATCTCAGCACTGGCAGGTCGAAAACTCTCTTAAAGGCTGGCGCAAGCTCGCCACTCTCTTCGCCCGGGCGGGTGTGGAACGCGCCGGCATCGAAGCCAGCGGCGGCTACGAACGGGGCGTCGTCGCGCATCTGCGCCAGAACGGGTTCGCCGTCATTCTTCTCCAGCCCATTCAGGTCCGGGCCTTTGCCCGCGCCCGGCTGCAGCGCGCCAAGAACGACAAAATCGATGCCGTCTTTATCGCCGCGTGTGCAGCATCGATCGGTGACGTGCGCCAACCGCCCGATCCCCGCCTCGACGAGCTCGCTCAATACCTCACCTCTATCGATCAGATCGACGAAGACATGGCGCGCATCGCCACCCGTCTCGAACATATCCGCGATCCCCGCCTCGTGCGGTTGGCCAAGGCGGACATCAAGAGACTGAGGACGCGCCGCTCGGCAGAACTCGCCAGGATTGTCAAACAGATCCGTGCCCACGACGACCTGGCCCGCCGCCTCGATCTCATCGCCAGCGTGCCGGGTATCGGCGAACCAACAGCCGTTGCTATCTTGGTACGCATGCCGGAACTCGGCCGCATCTCACGCGAAGAAGCAGCCTCCCTCGCCGGTCTCGCGCCCTTCGACGACGACAGCGGAAAACACAAAGGACGGCGCCACATCGCTGGCGGCCGGGGGCGTTTGCGGCGCATGCTGTTCTGTGCCGCCCTGCCTGCGGCCTTCCGCTGGAACACCGCTCTCATCGCGCTCTACAAACGTCTGACCGACGCTGGAAAACCTCACAGGCTCGCCCTCACCGCCTGCGCCAGAAAACTACTGATCTACGCAAACACCGTGGTCCAACGCGGAACGCCTTGGGTATCAAAAAGCGTGCGCCTGACTTAATGGTTGCTACTCCCTGTTTCAACGCCGGGATGATGGCAGCATCATATCCGCCCCAACTTTCGCAGTTCAGCCTCAACACCCGCCATGCCTTCGCTAAGCGCGATTCTCGGCTTCCAACCGAGCACGGTTTCCGCCTTCTTGGTCGAGTACCCGCCCGGGCGGCAAAGGATGGCAATGGCACCCGAACCCAACTCGGTCTTAGCCCCGACGGCGCGCGCGATGGAGCCGCCTGGACCGGCAATAGCTTTCAAAAACCGCGCAGGCAACGCAGGCGGCGAACCTTCGCGCCCGAGCCAGCGCCAGTGATAGGCTAAAAAATTCGCGCGTCGTGCAGCCCTTGTCGGCGAGAATGAAAATCTCGCCAGCGCCTTTCGCATGTTCGCCCGCGAGAATCGTTCCCGCAACCAGATCGTCAATGTGAATTGGGCTGAAATGTCCCAGCCCGTCGTTCGGCAGCATGAACTGGCGCGCCTGTATCATTTTCGAGGGCTCGCGGATCCAGGCCGAGTCGACGCCGTAGACATCGCTCGGGCGAATGATTGTGACTTCGATTTTCCCGCTCGCGTGCGCCGAAAGCGACGCGTGCTCGGCGGCAATTTTGCTGTCGGTGTAGGTATTGCCGTTCGGCATCAACGGCCAGGTCTCGTCCGCGCCATCGTCGCTCTCGAAGCCCATGGCGGCAACGGACGACACATGCACGAAGCGCTTGACGCCGCGCATTGCTGCTTCGTTCAAGAGCCTCTGCGTACCCTTGACGTTGACGGCCCAGGCCGCTTCCCATTTCTCGACGAGGCTGACGAGGGCTGCGGTATGATAGACGACATCACAGCCGTCCATGTGATGCGCCCAGGGTGCGGGATCGCTGACATCGCCCGCGATGACGCCCGCCGCCGCATCCGGGCGGCGCGCGACGCCAACAGCTTGCACGCCGCACTTCTTGTACGCCGCGATGATTTCCTTGCCGATGAACCCGGTGCCGCCGGTGACGAGAATTTTTTTTGGCGTCATCGCAGCCTACCTCTCACCGTTGAGCTTGAAATCAATAATGCGCAGCGCTTCCGCAAACGCCTGATCGGCGTTGAGTTCTGTTGTGTCGAGGGTGATCGCGTCGGCCGCCGGCCAGAGCGGTGCGATCTCGCGCCCCGTGTCGCGCGCGTCGCGGCGGTGGATGTCGTCGAGCACCGTTTCGATTGCGACCTTGTCGCCGCGCGCGTCCAATTCCTTGTGGCGGCGGCGTGCACGTTCTTCAGGCGACGCGGTCACATAGATTTTGACGTCCGCGTTGGGGCAAACAACCGTGCCGATGTCGCGCCCGTCGAGCACGGCGCCGAACGGGCTTCGCGCGAAATTGCGCTGATAATCGAGGAGGGCCGCGCGCACCTCCGGGATCTTGGCGACGACGGACGCGGCATCTCCAGCCTCGGGTCCGCGCAAGGCCGGATCGTCAAATGTGCGCGGATCAAGCGCGTTGGCGCAGGCGACAGCCGTCACCGCGGAATCGAGTTTTCCGCCGCGCGCAACGACGTCGCGCGCAACCGCGCGATAGAGCAATCCGGTATCGAGCACCGGGACGCGAAAGTGATCGGCGATGCGTTTGGCGAGCGTGCCTTTGCCGGATGCCGCCGGGCCATCCATGGCGATGACAATAGCCTGGCGTCCAAGGCGTGGGGTCTGGCCGAGTGCTCGGGCGAGCGTGCCGCTGAGACCGAAGCTAAGTGCGCTGGCGAGCAGAACGAGCCCGAAACCGAACGTGACAACAACAGCGACCCAGATCGATTGTTTCATCGGATCGGCTTCAACGCCGAGCGGCGCATCCGGGTTGGACATAAAGTAAGCACCAGCCGCGACCGCACTCGCGAATACGAGACCCAGCGCCGTAACGAGCAGTTTACCGAACAGGTGATTAAAGCGGGTGGCATTTTGCGTCGCCTGCCACCAGCCGAGAAGGGCCATAAACACGGTCAGGCCATATATAGCGAGGCTCGACGGCGCCACTAAGCACGCAGCGCTTGGGCTATTCACGCATTCCATGACGGTGACGAACGTTGGCATCATCGGCTAGACTGTATACCTCGCACCCAATTGTTCCATTAGCCCCTTGAACTCCGGGAAGCTGGTCGCGATCATGGCTGTATCATCGACGGTCACTGGATTTTCGCTGGCCAAGCTCATCGTCAAAAACGCCATGGCGATGCGGTGATCGAGATGGGTTTTGACCGTGCCGCCGCCTTTTACTTTTGGGCTGCCTGTCACGATCAAACTGTCGCCCTCAACGCGGGCGGTGACGCCGTTGGCGTGCAATCCGGAGGCAGTGGCGGCAAGTCGGTCGCTCTCTTTGACTTTGAGTTCGGCGAGGCCGTCCATGCGGGTTTCGCCGGAAGCGAACGAGGCAACGGCGGCGAGTACAGGGTATTCGTCGATCATCGACGGCGCGCGTTCGGCCGGGACGCTAACACCTTTCAGTTTCGAATAGCGCGCGCGGATATCGGCAATGGGTTCGCCGCCTTCTTCTCGCGCGTTCAAGAATGCCACGTCAGCCCCCATTTCCTGCAGCGTCGTGTAGAGGCCCGTGCGCGTTGGGTTGACGAGCACGCCTTCAATTGTAACGTCAGAGCCCGGCACGAGCAGCGCCGCGCAAATCAGAAACGCGGCGGAAGAAGGATCGCCCGGCACGACGACATCGCGGCCTTTCATTTCTGCGTTGCCTTTGACGGTGATGCGCGTCAGGCCATCTCTCGCGACTGTTGTCACGCTCGCACCGAAATAGCGCAACATGCGTTCGGTGTGGTCGCGGGTTGCTTCTTTTTCGATGACAGTTGTTTCACCGGCCGCCATCAGCCCCGCGATCAGGATCGCGCTTTTCACCTGCGCGGACGGAACGGGAAGGGTATATTCGATCGGCACAAGTTCACTTGTGCCGCGCATCGTCAACGGCAGAGTCTCCTTGCCGTCTTCGAGAATTTCCAACCCCATCTGTTTCAAGGGACCAAGAACGCGCCGCATAGGACGCTTGGAGAGCGACGCGTCACCCTTCATCGTGACCGTCATATCATGTCCCGCGACGACGCCCATCATGAGGCGCGTGCCGGTTCCCGAGTTGCCGAAATCAAGCGGGCCGTCCGGCTGACGAAGCCCGCCAACCCCGCGCCCTTTGACTTCCCAAACGTCTCCCGTCTTGGCGGCAGGCGCACCGAGCGCGGTGACGGCCTTGGCGGTGTTGATGACGTCCTCGGCTTCCAGCAATCCGCGAATGCGCGTCACGCCCGTCGCAAGCGCTCCGAAAATCAAAGAGCGGTGCGAAATCGATTTGTCGCCAGGTACACGCAGGCGGCCTTGAAGCGCATTGGCCCGGGCGGCCGCCAGTGGTTTTGGGGTCGAGTTATGCAAGGGTAAAATTCCGGTTCATTCAGGGGCTTCGGCATTTGGGGCGCAGTTGGCCCGATAGGGCATTTTGGCGCGCTAGATGTCAACGCCACCGATATTTGCCAAAAAGTGCGGCCTTGCCGCAGGCAGACCCCGAAAACCGAATTACTTTTGACAGGGCAGCCCACCTATGGCAGACCCTCCCCTCAATCCATTCCACTTCGAGGCTGAACCATGGCGACCAAGCAAGCGCGCGGGACGAAGCGCACCTGTCAGAGCTGCGACGAGCGCTTTTACGACCTGACGATCAACCCCATTACCTGCCCGCATTGCGGCGCCGGTTACGTCATCGCGTCGTCTCCAGCGGCTCTGCTGGCACTGCAGGCTGAAGAAAAGGCTGCGGCCAAGAAAGCAGCCAGGAAGCCTATGTTCCCTGATGAAGCTGAGGCCGCGGCCGAGCTTCCAGCCGTCGAAGGCGCGGAAGCGCTGGCAGATGGCGAGGCAGAGGAGACGGTCGCTGCCGAAGACGAAACTTTTCTTGAAGAAGAAGAGGAAGAGGGCGGCGACGTCGGCGCCATCATCGGCGACGTTGCCGAAGGCGAAGAAGAGCCATAATAAATTGTTTTGCGGACGAAGATATCAAGCGGCACACTTGGGCTGCGAGGTTTTCGTCCTTGATGTTTCGGCCTGAACGACTTATCAGGCCGCTTGCGCCGGGAGACACCAGTCCGGCGCCCGACATGGTTCGGGGCTATAGCTCAGCTGGGAGAGCGCTTGCATGGCATGCAAGAGGTCACCGGTTCGATCCCGGTTAGCTCCACCAACCTTCGCGCCTCACGGGCTTCGCCCCGGCAAGCCAAAGGCGCGCGGCCTTAAGCCGGTTAAATAGTCTGAAGCATCAAAAACGCGCGCGAAATCTGACTTGGCGCGTTCGCGTTTCCGCACTCAAATCCGGGTTCTCAAATCCCCTGGCCTTCGACTTCCTTTTTCAGGATTTCGATCGTGGTCTTGGCACCGGCGGTATTAGGATTGATCTTGTGGAGCTCTTCGTAGGCTTTAAGCGCGCCCTTCTTTTGGCCGGCTTCTTGCAGAATCTTGGCAAGCCCTTCTAGCGCCTTGAAGTGGTTCGGCTCCAACGCCAGCACGCGGCGTAAATCCCCGACTGCACGCTCTTTGTCACCCTTCATGTAATGCACAAAGGCCCGGCGGCTGAACGCTTCAGCATAATCGGGCGCTAGATCGACCGCTGAGTCCAGCAGCTTCAATGCGAGATCGGCGTTGTTAGTATTGGCGGCGTTGATCGCGCGATCAACCAGAAGATTGACCGTGTCGCCGCCGGGCAAGCGCCATATTTTTTCAATCGTCACCGTCACCTTCATGGCGAGTGCTTCGTCTTCCATTGTCGCGAGCGCCGCGAACAACTTGCCGAGCACCGTGGACGCTTCTTCGGGCGTCTGCGGGAAATTCAACCCCATCAAACCGGGATCGCCCTGGTTGCCCTTGCGCGCGGCCCGATAGCGTTCACGCAGGCCCGGTGCGGCTGGGCCCTCAGCGGGAGCGGCTTCCTTGCCCGGCTGCTCTTTGCCCTTGTCGCCACCCTTTCGGCACCCTTGTCTGTGCCAGCTGCCGGATCGTCGAGATCGAGCGAACGAACCCCGTGCTCGCCGGTACGCGGTGCGGACTTCTCCGACGGCGGACCCACATCAGGTGTCACAGGGACTTCTTCAGCAAACGCAGAAGGCCCCCCCGCCGCGAACAACGCCAGCAGGGAGGTCACAGCAAACGTCTGGGCAATATTTCGGGCAAGCTTGATCATGGGGCCAAACCTAATCCAAGGCGCCCCGGACGTCAAAGTTACGTTTCGTTCAGATAAGACGCCTCAGCCCTGGCGGGCTTTAAAGCGGCGCTGCGTCTTGTTGATGACGTAAACGCGGCCTTTGCGGCGAACGACGCGGTTGTCGCGGTGACGCGAGCGCAAGGACTTCAGGGAATTTCTAACTTTCATCACGACACCGGTTAAATAATGGTGGGCACTACAGGGATCGAACCTGTGACCCCTACCATGTCAAGGTAGTGCTCTACCGCTGAGCTAAGTGCCCCGAAGGGAAGAGGTGCTTCTAGATGCAGCCTACCCCCCGGGTCAAGCCTCTACAGCTTGAAAAAGCGCCGATATTTGCCCTCCTGCTGCGTGATCAGGCCGCAAGCAGGCGATCCACCTCTTTGACGAGGTCCTTGAGATGAAAGGGCTTTGAGAGAACGCGGGCATCTTTCGGGGGGGCATTGTCGCTGTTGAGAACGACGGCCGCGAACCCTGTAATGAACATGATTTTGAGGTCGGGATCGATTTCGCTGGCGCGGCGCGCCAATTCGATACCGTCCATCTTGGGCATGACGATATCTGTCAAAAGCAGCGTAAAAGGCTCGTGCTTCAGCCGTTCGAAGGCATCTTCGCCATTGGCAAAGGCAACGACATCGTACTTGGCCTTCTCCAGCGCCTTGACCAGAAAACCGCGCATAGAATCGTCGTCTTCCGCCAGCAGGATGCGGTGGAGAGGCTGACTTGAAGGATTGATGCTCATGAATTTAAAACCCGCGCCAGTTGAAACCAGGATATACCGATAGCCGATATTCGCTCGCAGGCAAATCTGTCCCCAGTTTGGTAAACGGAGCATGAAGTTGTGGAAGAGTTGCTCGCACAGCGGCGGTAATTTTGCCAGTGCGCGGTCATTTTCCACCGGCACAACGCTCCAAAGGCCCGCGCAGCATGGACAGAAGGTGCTGAGACTGTAACAATTGCTGCGATTGATTTGATTGTTCCGACAGGGAAGACTTGGGGACGGCTAGGCCCCTTGAGGACGATATTAGACCGATGGGTATTCGATCCGGAACGTGCTGGGCTCGAAACGAGGAAGAAGAAAGTCACTATGTCGCAAAACGGTCAGCACGACATTCCAGCTGAATTCTTCCCGCCTTTCGACGTTGTCCAGCCAACGCAACAGCTTGCGCCATTTGTCTTCTCTTCACCCCATTCGGGAAGGCTTTATCCGCCGCACTTCCTGGCGTCATCCAGATTGACCCCGCAGGCCCTACGAAAATCCGAGGATTGTTTCGTCGATCACTTGTTCGCCGGGGTTGTTGAACTTGGCGCTCCGCTCATCAGTGCGCGCTTCCCGAGAGCCTACCTCGATCTCAATCGCGAGCCATACGAACTCGATCCCGAGCTTGTTCAAGATCCACTTCCCGCACACGCCAATACGCAATCCATCCGTGTTGCCGGCGGACTTGGGACCGTGGCGCGTATCGTTGCTGACGGCGAAGAAATCTACCACGACCGCTTGCCATTGAGCGCGGTGCTGGACCGGATCGACGCGTTGTATTTCCCCTTCCACGCGGAACTTGCCCGCCTGATATCTGAAACCCATGCGCGCTTCGGCTACGCAATCCTTATCGATTGCCATTCTATGCCGTCTGGGGCCACCGCAGCAGGTGGCGGGCAGCGGCCCGATATCGTCATCGGTGACCGCTTTGGCTCATCGGCCGATCCGCGCCTGGCACGGATGGTTCGAGAAGCTTTCGCGAAACGCGGCTACGATGTATTGATGAACCGGCCTTATGCCGGCGGCTATATTACGGAGCATCAGGGCAACCCGGCGCGGGGCGTGCATGCCCTGCAGATCGAAATCAATCGCGGGCTTTATTTGGACGAAAGCAACTTCCGGCCGGGAAAACGTTTTGAGGAAATGCGTACAGATCTCAACGCAATTCTTGCCGGCCTTATGATTTCGGCTGGGGCACTCTTTGATTTTCGTGCAGCGGCCGAGTGAGCAATGGGCCGGACCGGAAACCGTCCTGGCCATCATTCTGGTGCCTCAAGCCATGTCCGCGATCCTTGAACTTCGGCAGATTTGAAGAGGTGGCTGAAGCCAAGAAAAAAGGCCGTCCGAACGAGCGAACGGCCCAAGTCTAGGGAGGAAACGCCCAAAGTGGGCTACGGCAAAGCGAGCAAGCTCGCAAATGCCGCAATGCACCAATTATAGCTGCAGTGCATCATTTGCAACTGCATTCTGTGCAATGCTGTGAGAACCGGAGCGCAGATCTGGGTAGCGCTACCCCGCCCATTCAACACTAAAGTCGAATAAAACCGGCGATTTTTGGATTTGGGAGGATTTTGGGGAGCCCCATAAAAGAAGGCCGTCCGGCGTGCGAACGGCCCAAGTCTAGGGAGGAAACGCCCAAAGTGGGCTACGATTGCAGAGAAGCGTGTCAACGCAACCGTACCAAGAAGGATGAGCTGCTTCGCGCGTCCCGGCAATCCTACCAATAGTCTCACAGACATATTAACAAATGCATGTAACACCCGCGCAACAACTTCATTCGCCATGTGCGTAACTCGGGCAACACAAAGCTGAACAAGTATATCGAAAGACGGCGAAGCAAATGTCGCAAGCAAGCGAGAACACTAGTAAAAACTCCAATCCAAAAGCGCGGGCCGCCGTGCCCTTTTTCGAACTCTTAAACCTCGCGCATGACCTTGCCGACCTTTCCGAAACTGAGGTTTTAAAGCACTTTCGCAAGCACGTTGCTGTTGAAAACAAAAGCCGGAGCGGATTCGATCCGGTCACTGAGGCCGACAAGGCTGCAGAGCGGATCATCGCAAAGTCGCTCAAGTCCCGTTTCCCTGGTCATAGCCTGACCGGGGAAGAATTTGGCCACGTGCACGGTTCCGCGCCCTATCGATGGGTTATCGATCCGATCGACGGTACCCGGGCTTTCATAATGGGAAGCCCACTCTGGGGCACTTTGATTGGCCTGCTCGAGGGCGATTCCCCTGTGCTCGGCATCATGAACCAGCCCTTCACAGGCGAGCGCTACTGGTCGGGAGAGAAGGCGTCTTTCGTGCGCGTCCGGAATGGCAAGCCGCAGCGAATCAGAACACGCACCTGCCCACGCCTCGCCGACGCCACTCTCACGACAACCCATCCCGATCTTTTTGAGACCAGGCACCAGCAGAATGTTCACAAGGCGCTTGGCCGAAGTGTTCGCATGACGCGATACGGCGGCGACTGCTATCACTTTGCTTTGTTGGCATCGGGATTTATCGATGCGGTATTTGAAGCGGGAGTTAAATCCTACGACGTCGTCGCCTTGATCCCGATCATCGAACGGGCCGGCGGGTGCGTGACGGCGTGGGACGGCGGACCGGCTATCAATGGCGGCAACGTCATTGCCACCGGCGACCCGCGCCTTCATGAAGCGGCGCTAAAGCTCATCTCTAAGGCATGAACAGAAAAACGAAATTCCTGAATGTCGATCTCGAGCTCCGCGGCACGCTCGACCTCGACGAACTGTTGGACGCGCTCGAACCCTATGCCTTCGTCATGAGCTACGAACCAGGGAGTTACGCTGCCCTCGAACTCAACGAAGTTCCCGCCACCGCCAAGGATGCTATTCGCCAATTTCACGATGCGATCGAGACGCTGCCCGCATCCGCGCGGGCCATGTGGGATGGATTAAAGTCGCGCTGCTTTGACATTGGCATTCAGTCGGGCAGCGATCCGGCGCCCGCCTTTTTCCGCTTGCCGGTCGAAACTCTGGCGCTAGCCGGTGCGCTCAACGCCGAAGTTACGTTCACGGTTTACGGCGCAGACGGGGAAATCGAATAATCGAGTTACGCCGCCTTCAAGCCAACATTCAAATAAGCATCGAATGCCGCCCAGAAACGTTGCCGGATAGCGTCGTTCTCTTGCAGGATTTCGTGCCGCGATCCCGGCATCAGAATGTGCCCGCCGATTTTCAACTCAATTGCAAAATCTTCAATTGCTTTGGCCGAGACGACACGGTCGGCGCCCGCCGCAAACATCAAAAGCGGTACCTCGACGAACTTAGGATAATCCGGCTTCTGCAGCACAGCACAACTGCGCAACGCTGACTTGAACCAGCCAATAGTTGGGGAACCAAGACCAAGCTCGGGTGCTGCTTCCAACACGGCTTTGTTGCGCGACCAGCGCACATAATCGGAGGTCAATAAATTGGTTTCAAAATCGACCAGTTCTTCAGGCTCGTCATCACCGCCCTGCACGTAGGCAGTTGCTAGGCCCGATAGACCTGCAAGCTCGGCGTAAAACCGCGCGGTTCTCTGCCCATAGCCGATGGCATCATCATGGATGGCAATCATGGGTGCCACGAGGACCATGCGTTCAAACCAGCTTTGCGGATCTTGAGCATTGCGAAGGAGGATGTTGCCGCCCATCGAATGGGCAAGCGCAACATAGGGCGGCGGCATGTTCGGCAACACGATATCGTCCATAAAACGCGCGAGGTCGCGGTCGTATTCGGTGAAGCCGACGACGTGGCCTTTACGCGGATTGGAGAGTGGGCGCTGAGAGCCGCCCTGACCGCGCCAATCCATAACCGCGACGGCAAAACCGCGACGCCGCAAATCGGCGACCACTTCGAAATACTTCTCGATGTATTCGCCACGCCCAGGAAAGACGCAAACCGTGCCGCGCGCGGGGCCCCGTGTTGGTTCCCAGCAGGCATAACGCAACGACCGGCCATCGTAACCAGCGAACACGCCAACCGCGGCACCAGCGGGGACCGGATTGATCGGCAGGGAAACCAAGTTCATCACTATGCCTGTCGCGGCCATGTTTATCTTCACCGTGTCCAATCTTCACCGTGTTCAAGGATTCGCCAACAAACAGTCTAGCGGATGATCCGGCGAGCGCCAGCTATGACGGCCAGATCTACGCCACGCGACGAAGGTCAGCTTGCAGGCTGGGTCTTGAACCAGGCCGAGGTCCACCTACCTAGTAAATGTGCTCGCCGCTTCTGGGAGCACGATTGAGCCGGCCCGGCCCTTCAAGGCGGGCTTCCACATGTCGCTTCTCATGGAGGACAACATTATGCGACACACTGATTTTTCCCCGTTTTACCGTAGCGCAATTGGTTTCGACCGTTTGGTCCAGATGCTGGATCAAGCGACGGGATACGACAGCGATAACGGGTATCCGCCCTACAATATCGAGCGCACCGGCGAAAATGCCTTTGTGATCACCATGGCGGTAGCAGGGTTCACGACAGACGAACTCAAGATCGAGGCTAAGGAGTCAACGCTTTCCGTAACGGGCGAGAAAAAGCCTGACGATAAGGAACGCACTTATCTTCATCGCGGAATTGCCGCCCGCTCGTTCGAACGGCGCTTCCAGCTAGCGGACCATGTCGAGGTCAAAAACGCCAGTTTTGAAGCCGGCCTGTTGAATATTGAGTTGGTGCGCAATTTGCCCGAACGCATGAAGCCGAAGACCATCGCCATCGCGGCGAATGGGACGGCCGGCGGCACCGCAAAGCAGATCGAAGCCAGCACTTGATGTTGGGTAAGCGGGCCTTGAGCGGCCCAAAACACTAAATACATAACCGAAGCGGGCCATCCGGCAGGAGGGCCCGTCTTTATTTGTCTCCCGGATTGCCAAGCCGCGCGCGTAATATAATTACGCAAACAGAGCCAAAGAGATATACAAAATAACGACGGCGGCGAACACTTCATGCCGCTTGTGCCGTGTCGCGAAATCTGTAGAATTTAAAAATAGGTCAATAATGCTGTCCTTTATGAGCCCTGTCAGGCCGCTTAGAGCCCCGGGCACAGGAGGGTGGCTTGCGCGCGCCGCGCCAATCGGTTGAAAATGGCCGTTCAACGAGGAGGCGCTGGAGAAATTTGGTGACGAAGTCGAAGTTCAAACATGCGCCAAGAACGACGCCGGTTGTCGCCCAGCGGCTGCGCGAGCGTGCTGTTGAAGCAGAGAGCAGCCGAAAACGCCACGCCGCGGCTGCATAAATACTGACGCGGCCTTAAATGACGACCGGCGTACCAAGAGCCTGGCCCCCGAATACAAACGAAACAAGCGCCGTTGAGCGCACCCGAGGTTGACGACGATGAGCGAAGGCTACCTTCCACCACCCGGCGATGTATCGGTCGATGCATCCGGCCGCCCCGCGCCGCAGGGCCTATTCAATCCTGCACAAGAACGCGACGCATGCGGCGTCGGCTTCATCGCAGACCTCAAGGGCAAAAAATCTCATCAGATCATTTCTGACGCTCTGAAAATTCTGGAAAACTTGGAACATCGCGGCGCTGTTGGTGCCGATCCCTTGTCGGGCGATGGCGCTGGAATATTGATTCAAACGCCGCACGACTTTCTTGCCGACGAAACCAACAAACTGGGATTTGTATTACCCAAGCCCGGCTACTACGCCGTCGGCCATGTCTTTATGCCGCAAGACGAACGTCTGCGCGCACACTGCGAACGCGTTTGGGCACGGTGTTTGAAAGACGAAGGTTTGGAACTGCTCGGCTGGCGTTCTGTGCCCGTCGATAATTCCTGCCTCTCCGACATGGTGCGCAGTGTTGAGCCCGTGCATCGCCAAGTCTTCGTCGGCCGCCCGAAAATAATCAAGGATCAGGACGAATTCGAGCGCGGTCTTTATCTCGTGCGCAAGGTGGTCTCGAACGCCATTCACGATGCTTACAAAGGCCGCGACATCGGCCATTACACTGTCTCGTTGTCAACGCGCACGCTCGTCTACAAAGGCATGTTCCTGTCCAACCAGGTGAAGGCCTACTACAAAGATTTGTCGGACCCGCGCATGGCGTCTGCTCTGGCGCTCGTGCATCAGCGCTTTTCGACGAACACGTTCCCCTCGTGGAAGCTCGCACATCCCTACCGCATGGTGGCGCACAACGGGGAAATCAACACGCTGCGCGGCAACGTCAACTGGATGGCGGCGCGGCAGGCCTCCGTATCCTCGCCTTTCTTCGGTAACGACATCTCGAAGCTTTGGCCCATCTCCTACGAAGGCCAATCAGATACGGCCTGCTTCGACAACGCGCTCGAATTCCTGACCATGGGCGGCTACTCGCTTTCTCACGCCGCCATGATGCTCATTCCGGAAGCGTGGGCCGGCAATCCGATGATGGATGCCAAGCGCCGCGCCTTTTACGAATACCACGCTTGCCTCATGGAGCCATGGGATGGCCCGGCGGCGATGGCGTTCACGGACGGCCGCCAGATTGGCGCGACGCTGGACCGAAACGGCTTGCGCCCCGCACGCTACCTCGTGACCAAGGACAACAAGGTCATCATGTCCTCGGAGTCTGGCGTGTTGCCTGTTCCGGAAGAAAACATCATCAAGAAATGGCGCCTGCAGCCTGGCAAAATGCTGCTCATAGATCTCGAAAAAGGCCGCATTATTTCCGACGAGGAATTGAAGACCGAGATTGCCGCCAGTCACCCATACGAGACCTGGCTGAAGAGCACGCAGATCAAAGTTGCAGACCTGCCGCTACCTGACAAAAAGGTTGCCGCTAAATCAAACGTCAGCTTACTCGATTTACAGCAGACCTTCGGCTACACTCAGGAAAGCATTAAGTTCTTGATGACTCCCATGGCGGAGAGCGGTCAGGAAGCCATCGGATCGATGGGAACCGATACGCCAATCTCGGCGTTGTCGTCGAAGTCGAAGCTGCTTCACACCTATTTCAAACAGAACTTCGCGCAGGTGACCAACCCGCCGATCGACAGTATCCGCGAAGAACTCGTGATGAGTCTCGTCTCGTTCATCGGCCCGCGCCCCAACATTCTGGATCTTGAAGGAACGTCGAAGGAAAAGCGCCTTGAGGTCGATCAGCCGATACTGTCCAACGAAGACTTGGAGCGCATCCGCGGCATCGGCGCGGTCAAAGACAATAACTTCTCGTCTGTCACCATCGACATCACGTATCCCGCCGACAAAGGCGATGCCGGCATGGGCCCGGCACTTGATTGCGTGTGCGCGGAAGCCGAAGAATTCGTGCGCGCAGGTGAGTACAACATCATCATTCTATCCGACCGCGCAACAGGACCAGATCGCGTTGCCATCCCCTCACTGCTCGCAACTTCGGCCGTGCATCACCACCTGATCAAGCAAGGCTTACGCACTTCTGTTGGTCTTGTCGTCGAGACCGGCGAAGCCTACGAAGTCAACCAGTTCTGCACACTTGCTGGCTATGGTGCCGAAGCCATCAACCCGTATCTCGCGTTCGAAACGCTTTACACGATGCTCCCGGAACTCGGCGGCAATGTCAGCAAGGACGACGTCAAGAAGCGTTTCATCAAAGCACTCGGCAAAGCCATGCTCAAGGTCATGGCGAAGATGGGCATCTCGACCTATCAGTCATACTGCGGCGCACAGATTTTCGACGCTGTGGGTCTCCGCACTTCGTTCGTCGAGCGCTATTTTACCGGGACGCACACGCAGGTTGAAGGTGTAGGTTTGCGTGAAATCGCCCGCGAAACCGTCGAACGCCACAATGCAGCGTTCGGCGATGTTCCTGTACTTGAAAATTCGCTGGAAGTCGGCGGCGAGTATGCTTTCCGCGTGCGTGGCGAAGCCCATATGTGGCGCCCGGGCACGGTCGCAGACCTGCAGCACGCGGTACGCGGTGCCGACAACAAAAACTCGATGAACGGCAAAATCCCGCAAAAGTTCCGCGACTTCTCGAAATCGATCAACGACCAGTCAGAACAGCTGATGACGATGCGCGGCATGTTCCGCATACGCTCGGCGGAGAGCATGGGCAGAAAGCCCGTACCGATTGACGAGGTCGAATTCGGCGGCATCAATCGTCACGCGCTTCTCGACCGGCGCCATGAGCTTCGGCTCGATTTCGCGCGAAGCCCACACCACTCTCGCCATCGCCATGAACCGCATCGGCGGTAAATCAAACACCGGCGAAGGCGGCGAGGAATCGGACCGCTTCAAGCCGCTTCCCAATGGCGACAGCATGCGCTCGGCTATCAAGCAAGTCGCCTCAGGCCGCTTTGGCGTGACGACTGAATACCTCGTCAATTCCGACATGATGCAAATCAAGATGGCCCAGGGCGCAAAGCCCGGCGAAGGCGGCCAGCTGCCCGGCCACAAGGTCGACGCAACCATTGCCAGAGTTCGCCACTCGAACTCCGGGCGTCGGCCTCATCTCGCCGCCGCCGCATCACGACATCTACTCAATCGAAGATCTGGCACAGCTCATCTACGACCTGAAGAACGTCAACCCGCGCGCCGATGTGTCGGTCAAGCTCGTCTCCGAAGTTGGTGTCGGGACGGTGGCCGCCGGCGTCGCCAAGGCGCGTGCCGATCACGTCACCATCTCCGGCTTCGAAGGCGGCACGGGGGCGTCTCCGCTGACTTCCATCAAGCACGCCGGCTCCCCATGGGAAATCGGCCTTGCTGAAACGCATCAGACGCTCGTCGTCAATAAATTGCGCGGACGCATTGCCGTGCAGGTTGACGGCGGATTGCGGACAGGCCGTGACGTTATCGTTGGCGCGCTTCTCGGCGCGGACGAATTCGGTTTTGCAACAGCGCCATTGATCGCCGCCGGCTGCATCATGATGCGCAAGTGCCATCTGAACACCTGCCCTGTTGGTGTAGCGACGCAAGACCCTGTTCTGCGTGCGCGCTTTACAGGCAAGCCCGAGCACGTCATCAACTACTTCTTCTTCGTCGCCGAGGAAGTGCGCGAGCTGATGGCGCAAATGGGCTTCCGCACGATCAGCGAGATGGTCGGCCAAACCGACAACCTCGACAAAGATCGCGCTATAGAACACTGGAAGGCACGCGGCCTCGACTTTGCGAAGCTGTTCCACAAGCCAAAGGCCGAGAAAGGCGTCGCGATCTACCATTGCGAGCGCCAGGATCATGGCCTCGAGAAAGTACTCGACCGCAAGTTCATCGAACTCGCAAAACCGGCGCTTGACTCGAAGAAGGCCGTCAAGGCCGAGCTTGAGATCAAGAACGTCAACCGCTCTGCGGGTGCCATGCTCTCGGGTGAAATCGCCAAGCGTTACGGACACACAGGCTTGCCGGAAGATACGATTTGGATATCGCTTAAAGGCACAGCTGGACAAGCATTTGGCGCGTGGGTCTCGGCCGGCGTCACGCTCGATTTGTGCGGCGAAGGCAACGACTACGTCGGCAAGGGCTTGTCAGGCGGCAAGCTCATCGTGCGGCCCGATCCCAAATCGTCAATCGTACCCGAAGAAAGCATCATCGTCGGCAACACGGTGCTCTATGGCGCCATCAACGGCGAGTGCTATTTCCGTGGCGTCGCGGGCGAGCGCTTTGCCGTGCGCAACTCGGGCGCATACGCGGTTGTCGAAGGCACGGGCGATCACGGCTGCGAATATATGACCGGCGGCGTTGTGGTCGTGCTTGGGTCTCAACCGGGCGCAACTTCGCGGCCGGCATGTCGGGCGGCATCGCGTACGTACTCGATGAAAAAGGCGACTTCGAAGGCCGCTTGAACAAAGAGATGGTGCAGCTTGAGTCGATAACGGCCGACAAAGCGACGCTCGATGCGCTCGCCAAAGCTAACGGCGACGTCAACCGCAAACTTGCCGACGTGATGCTCGACATGCGCGAGCAGGATGTCGAGCGGCTTCACGCGCTGATCTCCCGGCACGCGCATTACACGAACTCAGCGAAAGCTCAGGCTATCTTGAAAGACTTCGCGGCCCATCTGCCGAAGTTCAAGAAGGTCATGCCGACAGAATATCGCCGTGCGCTGACGGATCTTGCGAAGGCGCGAGAGGCCGCCAGCGACAAGCCGAGGACGCAGGCTTAAGCCGCAGAAAACGAAATCAAGGGATCAGACGAGACAGTAATGGGCAAGCCGACAGGATTTCTGGAACTCGACCGCGAAGACCGCAAGTACAAGCCGGTCGAAGAGCGCGTGAAGCACTATCACGAATTTGTGGTGCCGCTGCCTGAGGGCGACCTCAAAAAGCAGGCGAGCCGCTGCATGGATTGCGGCATTCCGTTTTGCCATACCGGCTGCCCGGTCAACAACCAGATCCCAGATTGGAACGACCTCGTCTATCACGGCGATTGGAAACAGGCGGCGCAGAACCTGCACTCGACCAACAACTTCCCCGAAGTCACGGGCCGCATTTGCCCGGCGCCGTGCGAAGCCGCATGCACGTTGAACATCGACGACAAGCCGGTGACGATCAAATCCATTGAAGGCGCCATTGCCGACCGCGCCTTCCAGGAAGGTTGGATTGTTCCCGAGCCGCCCGAAAAGAAGACGGGAAAGAAGATTGCGATCATCGGCTCGGGGCCCGCAGGATTGGCGGCTGCCCAGCAGCTCGCGCGCGCCGGCCACGACGTGCACGTCTTTGAGAAGAGCGCGCGGCCCGGCGGATTGCTTGTTTACGGCATTCCCGATTTCAAAATGGAAAAGGACATCATCGCCCGCCGCGTCAAACAAATGGAAGCAGAAGGCGTGAAGTTCCATTGCAACGTCCATGTCGGTCATAGCCTCTCGGCAAAGGCCATCGAAGCCAAACACGACGCTGTGCTTCTCGCCATCGGCTCCGAGCAGCCGTTTGATTTCTTCGCCAAGTCGCCTGGCCGCGATCTCGATGGCATCCATTACGCCATGGATTTCCTGCCCCAGCAGAACAAGCGTATCGCAGGCGAAGCACAGAAGCCTGGCACGCATGAAATCTCGGCGGAAGGCAAGCACGTCATCGTCATTGGCGGCGGCGATACGGGCTCCGACTGCATCGGCACGTCGTTCCGGCAAGGTGCGAAGAGTGTGACGCAACTGGAAATCATGCCGCAGCCGCCAACGAAAGAGAACAAGGCACTCAACTGGCCGAATTGGCCGATGAAGCTGCGCGTTTCTTCTTCGCAAGCCGAGGGCGCGAAGACCGAATACTCGATCTCGACAACCGGATTCTCGGGCGAAGGCGGCAAAGTCAGTAAACTCCACTACACGCGAGTCAACAGCAACATGCAGCCTGTGGCCGGCAGCGAAGGTATGCTCGACGCCGATCTCGTGCTGTTCGCCATGGGATTCTCTGGCCCCATTGAAGGCGATGTCGTGAAAGAGCTTGCGTTGCCAGTTGTCGCGCGCGGCCGCTTTAAAGGGCTTGATGCCAGCGACAAGGATTACAAGCTACCAGGCTCGCCGAAGCTCTTCTGCGCGGGCGATATCCGGCGCGGGCAAAGCCTCGTCGTGTGGGCGATCCGCGAAGGGCGCCAAGCCGCCAGTGCCATCGATAAATTCTTGATGGGTTCAACGACCCTGCCGAGGTAGAGGACTGGACTTTGGGCCGGGCCTGGAGCAGATTTCAGACATGAACATGCTCTTACGCCCGCCTGAAGTCTACGAGACCGATGTGCTTGAAGCATTCGGCCGGTGGCGCCGGTTTGGACTCTATGGTCCAATCTACGAAGTCATCGAACGGAAGCCACGACCCTCTGATCGCGGACCCGTTGTGCGCGTTCGCGTTGTCGAGACCGGCGAAGAACTAGACTACAGACTTGAAAGTCTTATCGGCGATCCAATGGAACGCTAATGTTTGCGATCGCTTTTGATCTCATCGTTGCACAAGTGGAACAACGCCACCCAAAGGGTGTGCCGCAAGCCTACAGCGATATCAAACAGACACTGGAACGCTTCGGATTTAATAACATCCAAGGCAGCGTCTACGTCTGCGAGCGCGAGGATTTGGCCAATCTGTTCGCGGCGATGAATGCGCTCAAGTCGCTGCAATGGTTCGCGGGATGTGTGCGCGACATTCGAGCCTTCCGTATCGAGCAGTGGTCCGACTTTACGGGCTTCTTTAAGCCGTGATCACCCCTTCGCCGTGACGACAACCTTACCAAGCTGGGCGTTGCTCTCGAGATAGCGGTGAGCGTCTACAATCTCTTCAAGCTTGAAGACTTTGGCAATGACGGGCTTGAACGCGCCGCTCGCGAAGCCCTTGTAGATGAACTCGGCTGCGGCTCGGACTTTCTCGGAGACCGGCACAAATTCGAACAATGTGTAGCCGCGCAGAGATAGCCCCTTGGCAAGTACGGGGAAGAGCGGGAATGGCGTCGGTTCCGTGCTCAAGGCGCCGTACTCGATGATGATGCCGCCGGTGCTTGCTGCTTCCGCAAGCTTCACGATCATTGGCCCGGCCGCTGGATCGAATGCCACACGCGCGCCCTTGCCGCCTGTAATCCGCATGACTTCTGCGGCGAGATCTTCCTCATCTGTCACGACGACATGCTGCGCTCCGTGATCCTTTAATGCTTGCGCCTTGGCGCGGGTGCGCGTCGCGGCAATCGAAACGCCGCCGAGATAGTTCACCGTTTGGATGGCCGCGATGCCGACGCTGGACGACGCCGCCGTGATGATCACGGCATCGCCTTTCTGCACGTTGGCGATATTTACGAGCGCGCCGTAGACGGTCAGAAACGCCATCCACACGGCAGCAGACTCGATCGCGCTGAGGCCCGGGGGCCGCTGGAAGACGGCATAGACGGGCACGATCGCTTCGTCGCCATAGACACCGTACTTGGTCAGCTGAAACGCTGGGATGACGCTAACCGGCTGACCGATTTCGAAACCTGTCACGCCGGGACCGAGTTCCGCGACGATGGCAGAAGCCTCATAGCCGTTCGTGTTCGGAAATACAGGTTGTTCAAGATACGCGCCGGACCGGAACATCGACTCAGCCCGATTCAAGCCGATGGCCTCGATGCGCACGCGCAACTCGCCGTCTTTGGGCGCAGGAAGCGCAACATCTTCGATCTTGAGAACTTCTGGGCCACCTATTTGGTGAAAGCGAACGACGCGTGTCAAAGCCAGACCTCCAAATTTCAAATTAGAATTTTCCCCAGCCCCTTACTTGCAAATTTATGAGGCAAGAAACATCCCAGCGTGCGCGACAAACCGCTCCGGACTCTGATACTGCGAACCGTGGTTCGCAGTCCGGATAAATGATGAGTTCGGCAGTTCGGCAAATTCTGGGCAAGGTGGTACGAGTTGATCGTTGGCAAGATGATATCATCGTTACCGTTGATCACGAGGGCGGCTGCGTGATGCCCTTCAAATATGCGAATCGATTACTACGCGGAGCACCCCACTCTGCGACGGCCGTGAGTTGCGCTTGAGCGACCTTCATATCACTCGGAGGATCGCGGCCGTCCTTGCGTGCGCGCATTCGTTCCAAGAAGTCCCTGCCGGTTGCTTGGCTCGCAGCCGACTGGGAGAAAAAGAGATCGAGCCAGATAAGGTCGCCCGGTTCATATTTTTTCTCAAAGAATATCGACTGCACTTCAGGCGAAAACTTATCCATGCCATCACCGCCTTGTGGTCCGGTCCCGACCAGGATGACCTTACGGACGAGGCGTGGCCGGTCGAGCGCCAATTGCTGCACAACCATTCCGCCGAGCGAAAAGCCAAGCAGGTCGCACGTCTTCAACCCAAGCGCATCGATGAACGCCGCCGCGTCCCGTGCCATGCCGGCAACTGTTGATGGCGTTTCGCCATTGGTCGTGGAAATCCCGGCGTTATTGAACAGAATGACGTCGCGATCCCGCGCCAAGCCGTCAGTGACCGCCGGGTCCCAATTGTCCATGTTGCCGGTGAAATGCTGAAATAGTACGAGCGGCACACCGCCGGATTCTCCAAAACGGCGATAGGCGAAGCGAATGCCCGCGGCCTCGACAAATTGGGTCGGAGCGGTGTGATGCGTATATTCTGACATTGGAAACTCCTTTGATACGGGTCAGACTAAAGCCAATGGATCTTGAGAAGAACTGCAGGTGTATTTCTACCATTTAATAGGTAGATTCTTTACGCAAATGCAGTGCCGTCACGGTTTCGACTTCAGGCTTTTCATGAGCAAATCGGCAGTTCTCGAAAATCCTTCGCTATCGCCCGACGCGCGCGCCATCAGCATGGCCCCCTGCAGTGAAGACAGAAACAAACGAGCGTGGTCCGCTGCCGACCCGGTGAAGGCAAAAACGCGCTGTGACTTTCCGGTGGCCAACACCTCAGTCAGCCATTCGATGTTGCGGACGAAGAAGCGATCAATCTTAGGCCGCAGGGCGTCATCGAGCGTCAGCGCCTCGGAGGCCAAAATACCGCATAAACACATGCGATCTGCGGCTAGAGCCTGGCGGTAGAGAGCAACATAGGCGCGTAGCCGATCATCCGCGCCTTTGTTTTCGGCGCCAATGCGATCAAGGGCGCCTTCAGTATCGCCGGAGTACCTCTCGATCAGCGCTAATCCCAGATCGGATTTTCCCGGAAAGTGGTGGTGGAGGCTGGCTTTGCGTATCCCGACTTCATCCGCCACATCTGCATAACTGAAGCCATTGAAGCCGCGCTGCTGCACGAGGCGCTGCGCAACCGATAAGATCTGATCCCGCGTATCCATCAGTTGACATATACCTACCTTCTAGTAGGTTGTCAACGCTGCATTTGCAAACACGACACTCACCCTTTCGGCTGCGCCGCGGCTTTGTTCGCGTCACTTGACGCGTCTGGCTTCTGCAAGATCCAACGCACATCATCGGCGCGGCCCGCTTTTGGCGTGAGCCGTTCGCCCTTCACCAGCAAACGGAAATATGGCGCTTGCGACGGCGAGAGCTTGCCCTGGCCTTTGTTGCCCACGGGCGTCACCGAATTCATGAGCGTCAAGCCGCCGTCAATCTGATTGATGAGTAAATCGCCCATCTGGCTCGAGCCTTCGCGCCGTGCCATGAGCGAGACAACGGACGCGGGGATTGCCGGCCGTACGATTTCAATCGTCTGCGCTTCTTCGCGCCCACTGGCACCAATCACTTTTAAAACTACTTTTCCGTTGTCGGCTTTCTGGTCGCCGGAGGGATCGGCTGCGGCGGGAATGACAGGCTTTGGCGCTGGCGCTTGCGCGGCGCCTTCAACGGCGGCGGGCGAGGAGGGTGCCGGCACTTTTACGGCATTATCTGGATTGATTTTGGCTTGCTCGGGTTCGGCCCCAAGCAATGGAATAGAGCGCTCGCTTTTGGCCTGATTGAGGTCGCGGCGCAATTCTTTCTCGACGAAGTGTGCGAGCTTCTGATTGCCAGCTTCCGTGAAATGCACGCCATTGCCGCCGCGCAAGACACGCACTTTGCCATTAAGATCCGGGCCATATGCCGAATATAGTCCTGCTTCGTCGGCAAATCCCGAATAGACATCGACATAGCGGAAGCCGTTGAGATTGGCACGTTCGCGTATCACCTCGTTCATGTCTTGGGCCTGGGCGGCGGCGTCATTACGCGCCAAAATCGGCAGTCCTACCCAGTACACGCCTGCGTTCTTTAACTTCACTGCTTTCATCATGCGATCAAGGCGGCGGGAATACTCGGCGCGCCATTCGGGGCTCATGATGGCAACCTTGCGGCCGCTCGAACTCTTGAGGGGCACCCGATCATCCTCACCCACCATAACAATAACGACGGTTGCCTTGTCGAGTGTCAGGCCGTCTTCCAGCTCACGCATCTTGACTTCGAATTCGCCGCTCATGAGGCCATCGACGCTGCGCACTGTTTTTTGGATGTTGAGGCGCGTGTCGGACCCAAAACCGCCCATGAGCCCCGCTAGAAGCCCTTCGGCGAATGTGTCGCCGACTACTGTCACAGAATAAACCTCGCCCTCTGGGAAGGGCGACAAGAAACTGCCGCCGCCATCCTCTTCCGCAGCGTGCGCGCAGAAAATTGCAGCCGCAGAAAATGCGAACACGAATACAATCCTGCGCAGCGCCAGTGTCGCGTGGTTCATTGGCTCGTACTTTCGGGCGTCACTCAAGACGTCCTTTGGGCAAATCAGGCACAATCATCATACTCAGCGGCGTACGCCCGGTCCAACGGCAATCGGCGCTATTTCTGTGCGTTGGAATTAGCGTGGGCCAAAACCGAATCCGACGGCCAGCAATCAATCTTCAGTCCATTAGCCTTCTGATAGAGTCCAATCTGTTTTCTCGTATTGGAGCCTATTTTTCCGTCGGTCTTATCCATCGGATAGCCAAGTGCCTTCAAGCGCGCCTGCAGGTCATGCACGGTCGTTGTCCGCGGCTGATTGAAGTCGGCCCAAGGCGTCGCGAAATCGCCCCCACCCCGGATTCTATCCGACAAGTGGCCGACAAACAGAGCATAAAGATCTGATGTGTTGTAGAGGCGAATGACTTTGAAATTCTCCGGTGCCAGAAAAGCGGGGCCATAAGTGCCAGCAGGCATCATCAGATAGGCCGTTTGCGCGAGTTCAGCGCCGGTAAAATCTTTGCCATTAGCGCGCGTGAAACCGAGCTTGGCCCATTCCGAGATTGGCCTCGCGTCCGGCGGACCTTCGAGTGAGCAGTTGGCGCCTTTGCCGAGACGGACTTCGTAGCCCCAGCCTGCGCCGCGCTGCCAGCCTTTGCCTTCGAGTTGGCGCGCGGCAGAAGCAAGCGCATCGGGAACCGAGCGCCAGATGTCGGCCTTGCCGTCGCCGTCGCCGTCGGCTGCATGTTTGAAGTATTCGGTCGGCATAAACTGCGTCAGGCCGACCGCGCCAGCCCAGGACGATTTCATATCTGATCTCGGAACACCGCTCTCAAGCATCTTGAGTGCCGCAATGAGCTCGGCACGAAACATCTCTTTGCGACGGCCTGTGTAGGCGAGCGTCGCTAGACAACGAATTGCATCATGTGGCAGCTTATAGGATCCGTACGACGTTTCCCGGCCCCAGATCGCCACCATGATATAAGGATCGACGCCCGTTTTCTGTTCGATGCGCTTCAGTGCATCGCGATACTGGTTGAAAAACGCACGGCCCTGGCCGGCTAATTTTTCCATATAAGGCTTCGAGATGTAGTCGGCCGCAGTCTTTGTAAACTCAGCTTGTCCAGAATTGTCAGCTTTGGGCGGTCCACCAAAATCGAGATCGGGCAACTTTAGATCGGGACTCATCCCCTCAAACGCTTTGTCGAACGTGGCGCGGCTGACGCCGGCAGTCTTCGCCTCTGGCCAGAGCGTTTCCAGGAACCCTGCGAAATCGCCGGCGTGCGCGCCGTGAGGAAGTGCCGCAATCAGCGCCATGAGAGCCGCAAAAAAGCGCGCAAGAATGAATTTCGGCAATAACGCCTCCGCAGATAGTTTCAGAGCGACGCGCATCGAGCGTCCAATAACTGAAAAACCTGCGATTCCGGGCTTTTTTAGGACCTCGACACCCTACGACGCGGCCTTAAAGCGTTGCTGAAGGGTGTTTTCCCAGGCAAGGGCCTGAGCGACAATCTGGTCGAGGTCGTCGTTCGCCGGTTTCCAGCCGAGAGTCTCGCGTATTTTAGCACTCGCGGCGACGATTGCCGCCGGGTCGCCCGGCCGGCGCGGCGACAACGTTACATTGAAATCAACGCCTGAAACGCGCTTTACCGCCGAGATCACGTCAAGCACCGAAAACCCTTTGGAATAGCCGCAATTGAAGATGTCTGTTGCTCCACCCTTGCGAAGATATGCGAGCGCCGACATGTGCGCGCGAGCAAGATCCGTCACATGGATGTAATCGCGGATACAGGTACCATCGTGCGTCGGATAATCCGTGCCGAAGACTTCCATACCCGGGCGCTTGCCGAGCGCCGTCTCGCAAGCAACTTTAATGAGGTGGGTTGCGCGGGGCGTCGATTGCCCTGTGCGGCCCTTGGGGTCGGCGCCTGCGACGTTGAAATAACGCAGCGCCACAGCGCGGAAATCATGAGCGCGCGAGGCGTCTTGCAGCATGATTTCAGTCATCAGTTTTGACGACCCATAAGGCGACATGGGCGCGGGCACGGCCGCTTCGCTCACCGGGTTTTCGGTTGGGTTGCCGTAGACGGCCGCAGTCGAGGAAAAGATGAATTGTTTTACGCCCGTTTCAATCGCCGCGGCGATCAGCGAGCGCGATTTGACGGTGTTATTCAGATAGTAGCCCAGTGGGTCGGAAACTGATTCCGGCACGACGATGGAGCCCGCGAAGTGGATAATGGCGGCCACTTTGTGCTTGTGGATGACAGACTTGACGAGGTCCGTATCGCCCACGTCGCCAACAACCAGGGTTGCGGCAGGTGATACGGCCCAATGAAAGCCGGTCGAAAGGTTGTCGATGACAACAACGTCCTCGCCGGCATCGACCAGCTCAAGAACCATATGGCTACCGATATAGCCCGCCCCACCCGTCACCAAAACGCTCATTCGCTTAACCTACTCTCGTGTTCTATAGACATCCAAACTGTGCGCGTCGGATGCCTGATCCCGGAACGGAACATGCAGTGGATACATGCATAGGCGAAAACGGGCCATTAACCGGCCGTCCACCACTTGTATCGCTTGCCTATTCAAATTCCACACCAACTCAGCTAGCAGACGAGTGTTGACGCTAGATTGCGACCAAGGAGAGAAATTGGCATGTCCAAAGTCAAAAAACCCATCCGCAAGGCGGTTTTTCCCGTCGCGGGGCTAGGAACGCGTTTTTTGCCGGCCACCAAGGCCATGCCCAAAGAAATGCTAACCGTTGTCGATCGGCCGGTCATTCAGCACGTCGTCGATGAAGCCAGAGAAGCCGGCATCGAACATTTCATCTTCGTCACGGGCCGCAACAAGGGCGTGATCGAAGATCACTTCGACAGTTCCTTCGAGCTTGAGCGAACCTTGACTGAACGCGGCCGAAAGAGCGAACTCGAACTCTTGACCCGCGACCTGCCTGGTCCCGGACAGACCAGTTTCACCCGTCAGCAAGCCCCGCTCGGGCTTGGCCACGCGGTCTGGTGCGCACGCGAACTCGTCGGCAATGAACCCTTCGCGCTGCTGCTCCCCGACATGCTGCATCACTCCGATCATCCCTGTCTTGGCGATATGATCGCAGCCTACAACCAGAACCCTGGAAATCTGATCGCAGTGGCACCCGTTCCCAACGATCAAACACATCAATACGGGATCGTCGGCGTCGAGGATCCGAAGGCCAAGGTCAGTACCATTACAAAGATGGTGGAGAAACCGGCACGCGGCACGGCGCCGTCAAACCTGCACATCACCGGCCGCTATATCCTGCAGCCCGAGATTTTTGGCATCCTCGCCGAACAGGAGCGGGGCGCCGGCGGCGAGATCCAGCTGACAGACGCCATGATCCACTTGATGGACGACCTAAAACAACCCTTCCACGCCGTGCGCTTCGACGGAAAAATATACGATTGCGGCTCAAAAATCGGCTTTCTGACAGCCAACATCGCCTATGCCATGGCACGCGACGATCTTGCGCCTTCGCTGCAGGACGAACTCAAAAAGCTGCTGAAGTAAACGCCCTAGCGGCGGATTCGCATGCCCACGTGCACTTCGTCCGACGAGTAATCGCTCGCAGCATCGATAGCGTCGAAACTGGTGTGGGCATAGCGGCCCAGCAGCGCAACCTCGCGATTGAGGAAGTATTCGAGCCCAAGCGTCGAGCGAACTTCGCTTTCGTCAATCAGCCCATCCTTGGAATCTTGCGTCGAATAGATCATACCGGCCGAAGCAATCAAATTGCGCCGCAGCGCGTGCCGCGCTTCAATACCGTAAGATTGAAATTTCGATCCGCCGACGTTTACCGTCGTCGTCTCGGAAACATCCGATCTGGCCGTGAACAGCAGCGACGTCAATTCGGTGACGCGCCACGTCGCATTGGCATCGACAATCAGCCCATCAATCTCTTTAAGGCGGCTGTCGTCTGGTCTTTGAATGCCGTAGCCGAGGCTGACTTCTCCACGCAGGATTTGGCCCGTATTCCCGAACGAGACACCGGCTCTATAGCGCTCGCCGTTCGACGAACGGTTGATAAGATCGGACTGAGCGACACGGTCGTAATTGCGCTGATTGACCTCGACTTCGGTGAACACTGAAAAAGTCGGCTTGAATTCCCACGACGCGCGCGCGGTCTGCTCATATTCCGTGTAGTCGCGATCGGAATTCGACGAAGTGACGCCTAAGTTCTCAACGTCGCCGAATGCAAAATCGCCAACACTGCCGCGAAGCTGGACGGAAAGCCGGTTGAAGCGGTGATTGAGCGCCACTTCAGCGCGCTCCGTCGTCTGGTTGGCGCGGCTTCCGACAGTGCTCGCGTCAAGCGCCGAGCGGCTTTCCTGTGTCCGCTCGTGGCTCAATAGCCCTTGCAGGTTCGTGCGCCGGGTTACGTCGATACGGCCGCGGGTTTCGAGCAGGTAGCCCTTGTCATTTTCTGAGTCGAATTCGTTGTAGTAACTCAAATCCCCGGTCGAGCGGAATTCCAAAGCATGGCGCGACCAGTTCGAAGCCATGCGCGCGGACGGCGCAAGATCGAGCGCCCAATCGGAGCTTGCGGCCGGCGCGCGGAAGACATTCGAGTACCACGACGTGCCAAACTCAGCTTCCGGAAACAGCACAAAGCTGCCGATCTTAATTCCAATCGGGTCGTAGGGATCGAGGCTGGCAAGACGAGCGACGCTGCGATTGTCAATGATAGGGTCTAGGTCTTCCACTTGATTGAACAACAGCGGATCGTGGCCAGCGGGCGGATTTTCGAATGCGTCGACGTCTTCTTGTGGCCGCGTATCGACGACAGATGGATCGGTTCCGTCTTCTGGTGGTAACGGCTCGCCAACATCGACAATGCCGTCTTGCACGACGGGCGGCTCGGCATTGTAATTCGGGTCGCCATCCTGGACTACAGCGCGCTGCCCAGCACGCGGGGCGGGATCGAGCCCGTCCTCTTCTTCCTGCACTTCGCTCGGGTCATTTTGAGGAATGGGCGGGGGGATGCCGGGGGCGGCGAAGTTATCGTCGATGTCTTGTGCGGCGGGCCGGGTCCGGCTCGTGGCGGAGGGACCTGACGGATCAGTACTACGAGAGTTTTGTGTCTGCGCATGAGCAACGGACGCGCCGGCCAATGCGCTCAAAGCACACGCCGCGGCAAAACCCATTGAAAACCAAGCTACGCGCTCGCGGCCCATAATTCTGGCGCTCTCATGATTGACAGATCACTGAAACGCCACACAACAGACCTCGGAACACTAGAAAGACTAGGTTAATACCGGCTTAAATCACGGCATGAAATCTGCCCTGGTGGCGGGGGTGCCCGGCTTTTGCTAAAGAAATTGACTGGGCGACGCTGCCAAGGCGGCACCCAAAAAGACCGCCCTTTTTCGAACCTGGAAAATCCATGCAGAAAGCCCTTCCGCCGTTGAAACGCTCCGTGCGGACCCAAAGCAAGGGTAAGCCGAAGGCAGGGATTCCGGCGTCTGTTCACTCTGCATTGCGCACGTTGAAACTTGAAAGCGACGGGCTGGAACAACTGGCGCGCGAACTCAAAGCTGGCATGTCGGCGCAATTCTCAGAAGCCGTGCGCCGCCTCGCCACAATCAAGGGCCGTGTGATCGTGACAGGAATTGGTAAAAGCGGCCACGTTGGACAGAAGATTGCCGCAACCTTTGCCTCAACAGGCACGCCCGCTTTCTTCGTTCACCCGAGCGAAGCGTCGCACGGCGACCTTGGCATGGTGACGCCGGCCGACCTCATTTTGGCGCTATCGTGGTCCGGCGAGACAGTGGAATTGAAGCCCCTGATCATTTTCTCGCGCCGGTTCGCCGTCCCCCTTGTGTCGATCACATCGCGCGCCAATTCAGCGCTCGGCCAGCAATCGGACGTGGTGCTTGAGTTGCCGCGCGCTAAGGAAGCCTGTCCGCACGGGCTCGCGCCCACCACATCGACGACCATGCAACTCGCGCTTGGCGATAGCCTCGCCATTGCGTTGCTCGAAGCCAAGGGCTTCACCGCGCACGATTTCAAGGTCTTCCATCCGGGCGGTTCACTCGGCGCCAATTTGAAGCACGTTGCCGACGTGATGCACAAAGCAGCCGAACTCCCACTCGCCGGGGAGAACGAGATCATGGCGCAGGCGCTGGTCACAATGACGGCAAAGAGTTTCGGCTGCCTCGGTATTACCGACAAGAAAGGGCGCCTCGCGGGCGTTATCACCGACGGCGACTTGCGCCGTCACATGGGGCCTCGACTATTGCAGGCACGGGTCGGCGATATCATGACCAGGGGACCGAAGACGATAGCGCCGACGATGCTCGCGTCCGCCGCACTTGAAATCCTAAACGCTTCGCGTATTACGGCTTTGTTCGTGGTCGAGAAAGAAAAGCCCGTAGGCATCATTCACGTCCACGATCTGCTGCGCGCCGGAATTATTTAGCTTCCGCCCAATCTTCTTCCGTGCGGGTAACAACGAGCACGGTACCGTTGACACCCGTCACTTCGACTTCCGAGCCGCGCGGCGCATCCTCGCCTTCGGCCGCCCAGACGGTATCGCCGACTCGCACCTTACCGCGGCCGTTACGAATGGCGTCTTCAACAATCACTTTGCGGCCGATGTATTGTGCGCCGCGAATGTTGAGCTGCGGCTCGTCTGTTTTGGCGACATCGGCTCGGCCATAGCGGCGCACCCAGAAGACGGTCGCAACCGAAATGAGCGCAAACAAAACCAATTGCCACGGCATCGAAAGCGGAAAAAGCAATGCCAGGACACCGACCACGGCGGCGGCCAGCCCGAACCAGAGGAAGTGTATCCCTGGCACAACCGTTTCCAGCACCATGAGCGCGACGGCAATCGCAAACCATAACCAAGCGCCAAATTGGGAAATCAGATTCGAGATCACTTGCATCGTCATATCCTAGCCGGAGTTACCTTCGTCTCGTTGCCGGATGTGGCGGTCATCCCAATGGAACGCCACCCGGACGCTGAGGCGCTTTAGGTGCGGTAGGCTTCGGCCCTGCTCCACCGCCGCCAAACGCTTCGCCCGTGATTTGGGCTAAACCGGCGAGCGAGCCGATCACCGAGGAGGCTTCAAGCGGCATCATAATGATTTTGGCGTTAGGCGCAGAAGCTAGCAACTCAAGTGCCTTCACGTAGTTGTTTGCGACGAAGTAATTGATTGCCTGAACATTGCCGTTAGCAATCGCGTTGCTGACCAATTCAGTCGCCTTGGCTTCTGCTTGAGCCGCACGTTCGCGAGCCTCTGCATCGCGGAAGGCAGCTTCCTTGCGGCCTTCTGCTTCGAGCACGCGCGCCTGCTTCTCACCTTCAGCCTTGAGAATTGCGGCCTGACGCAAGCCTTCAGACTCGAGAATTTGGGCGCGCTTTTCGCGTTCGGCCTTCATTTGGCGCGCCATGCTGTCGATCAAATCGCGCGGAGGTGCGATGTCTTTAATTTCGATGCGGGTGACCTTGACTCCCCAGGCCTCGGTCGCCGCATCGACAACGTTGAGCAACTGAGCATTGATCTTGTCGCGATTGGAGAGCAACTCGTCGAGATCCATGGAACCCATGACGGTGCGGATGTTCGTCATCGTCAGGTTGACCATCGAATGCTCGAGCTGATCGACTTCATAGGCTGCCTTGGCCGCGTTCAGAATTTGAAAGAAAGCCACGCCATCGACACGCACCATGGCATTGTCGCGGGTAATGACATCCTGACTCGGAATGTCGATCACCTGTTCCTTCATGTTGATCTGGTGGCCGACACGCTCCATGACCGGAATGAGAATGTGCATGCCGGGCTGCAACGTGCGTGTATAGCGCCCAAGGTTCTCGACCGTATAGTTCGATCCTTGCGAGACGATCTTGATCGTCGACCAAAGCGCCCACGCGACCAGCGCCAAAATTGCGATGCTAAAAACGCCGAACCCGCCCAAACCGCTCAGAATGTCGTCCATGGCCAAATCTCCTGCCGCGCAAATATCGAATCAGTAATTGGGTTCGATTTTTCGCTTTTGCAGGGGTGGTTCCAAATAATTCGTAAATATCGAGTGAAATGGCGATATAATTCGATACAAAGCGACAATTGCCTTAATTGGCTAAAACATTCTGAGAGCCAAGGCAGGCGCTATTAGCGAATCTAAATCCAGCCCATTAATTCGCGCCGGACGATATTCTCAATGACGTCAATTCCCTCTGGGCTGTCATTAAGCGCCGGGAGATATGCGAAATTTACACCGCCATTACCGGTGAAAATATGGCGGTTCTCACCATCCAGCTCCTCAAGTGTTTCCAAGCAATCGGCTGAGAAGCCAGGGGCGACGAGGACCAAGTTTTTGACGCCGCCCTTGGCGAGCGTCTCGACCGACTTGTCGGTATAGGGCTGTAGCCAGGGATCATTGCCAAAGCGCGATTGAAACGTCGTCAGCCAGCGGTCCTTTTCAATTCCCAATTTCTCACGCAGCAGTCGCGACGTCTTTTGACATTGACAATGATAGGGGTCGCCTTGTTGGAGATACTTTTCCGGCATGCCGTGGAACGTAGCGATAATTTTATCGGGCTCGAAATCGAGCTTCGCCAAATCTCTTTTCATCGAGCGCGCGAGAGCATCGATATAGACAGGATCGTCGTGATACGACGGTGCCACGCGGACAGCCGGCTGCCAGCGCATTTTCATCAATGCGCGAAAGGCTTGATCGGCAGCTGTTGCGGTCGTCGCAGCGGCATAGTGAGGATAAAGCGGCACGAGAAGTATGCGGTCGCAGCCTCGCGCTTTTAGCGCTTCAATGCGGCTCTCAGTTGAAGGGTTAGCGTAACGCATGGCCCAATCGACGATGATGCGCGGCTGTGCTTCAAGCCGGCGCGCAAGTTGTTCGGCCTGGCTTCGTGTGATCGTCTTGAGGGGACCTTCGTTGCGCTCGTTGTTCCAGATGGTGGCGTAGTCTTTTCCCTTCTTCGAGGGGCGCACCGTGAGAATTATCAAATTGAGAATCGGCCACCATTTCCACTGCGGCTCCTCGATAACCCGCCGGTCCGAGAGAAATTCCTTCAAGTAACGCCGCATCGGCCAGTAGCTCGTGCCGTCGGGTGTACCGAGATTGAGCAGTAGAACGCCAATGCGGCCATGTTGCGCGTCGGGATGACCCTGCGGCCAGTGAGACCGGTCGGCGCTGAAATCAGCCTGTTTGTTGTGATCGTTCATCCGCTACCTCTTGCCGGCACTAAGCGGCAGAAAGAGCTTAGCGGATTAGACGCGGTGGCGCGACCGATGAAGGTTGTGTGATTTCGCCACGAGGCGCCAAGGAGGGCGCGGTAGTCACGGTTGCATCAGCTTTCTTGGGGGCCTCGCCGTCTTCCTCTTTGTCGCGATCCACGACACGAAGGCGCCGGGCGCTCTCCCAATAGACCGAAATCCGGCGCACAAATTCGCCCGGCCGCTCGGCAAGCAGCCGTTCCGCGTGGGGCTTGGCTTCGGTGCGCAGCTCTTCCTTGCGCTGGATTATCAAATTTTCAATGGGTGCGGCATCCGCGGGCAATTGCGAACTCAATCTCCTAACTTCTGCTTCGAGCACCGCAAGGTCGTGGTCATCGCCAAGTATTTCGGCGAGCTTGCGGGCGGCAGCGATACGGACTTCGAAATATTCCGGCCACCCACGCGAGATCAGGGCCATCTGACGCCAGTGCCACTGCACTGTTTTTCGCAGTTCGTGAAACGCTTCGTCGGAGGGCCGCTTGTAGGCGCGCGCCAGATTGCGCCGGGCGTGGCGGTAAGTCTGTTCGACGCCCGCCGAGAGTGCATCAAAGCCTCTACTCTTGAACGACATTTTTTCGAACTTTTGAGCTTCGATAATGGTCATTGCAAGAGCCCGCCGGGTGGCGAGCGGATCGGCGCGCTCTGATGCCGTGTCCCTGGCTCCGGCCAACAATGGACGCAGCGGCTGAAGGATACCGATACTCTCAGGACCAAATCGCGTTTCGAGCTTTCCGAGTGTTTCGATCATGACGAATCTATCGCGGGCGTGCGCCAACGCGTCGCCGATCTTCGATATCCGCCGGTACCGGGCGCGAAATATCTTCTCAGAAAGGGCGGGGCGCATCAAACGAAGCAGGGACTTCAGCCGCTTCACGACCTTGCGCGTCTCGTGCACGCTCGCGGCCGTGAACTCCGGGCGGCTAAGCTCAGTCATCGCGCGCTGGAGCTGTTCCCGCGCAATGCGCCTAAATCCCTTGGCACCGAGATCGTCGAGTTTAAATCTGTAGGCCATGAGTGTCCTGGGATGCTTGCGCTCCGAGCCCATCGCGGCGCCGCGCAACAGCCAAATCATAGCGCGCTGTCACAATCGAGGGGGGTGGGCGGAAATGGTTAATGCTGCCCCGCAGCAAAACCCATCAGGCGTCAGCATTCCCCCAAGTGAGCCAAGTCCGAATTCTCTCCTCCGGGGCCGGGTGGGTCAAAAAGTCGGTTATGACACCAATGGAATCGGCCCCGGCCGCGACCACGCCGGGCGCACGCTCCGGGGTAATACCGCCTATGGCAACAAGGGGAATGTTGCCCAACCGCTGCTTCCATGCCGTCACGCGATCAAGCCCCTGGGGCGCCCATTTCATGACCTTGAGTTTGGTCTCATAGACCGGTCCAAGCGCGACATAATCGGGCGCCGCGGCGATTGCCGTCTCAAGCTCTGCCGTATCGTGGCTCGAAACGCCAAGCCTAAGCTTCGCGGACTTGATGGCCCTCGTGTCCGCAGCCGCCAGGTCTTCCTGTCCGAGATGGATGAAGTTGGCACCTTCTTCAATTGCCAATTGCCAATAATCATTGACGATGAGCTGGCAGTTGTGCGCGCGCGTCACTGCGAGGCTTTCGGCGATCTGGCGGCGCACTTCACTTTCGGGCGCATCCTTGAGCCGGAGTTGGACTGTCTTGACGCCGAGCGGCACAATCCGTTTCAGCCACGTGACGTCCGGCACGATCGGATAAAAGCGATTGAGGTGCAAAGGCCGAGCGGCGCTCATTTGGAACGATCAAGATCGAAAAACGGCGTTCCAGCAACCGGCGTCGAGGGCTGAGCCATATCGCGCGGTGCCATGATGCCGGATTTATACGCGAGCCGCCCCGCTTCGACTGCGCCTGCAAAGGCTTTGCCCATTGCGACGGGATCTGCAGCTTTTGCGATAGCAGTGTTTAGAAGGACAGCGTCGTAGCCCATTTCCATGGCTTCGGCCGCATGTGAAGGTGCGCCAAGCCCGGCATCGACCACCAATGGAACGTCAGGCAGATAGGCGCGCAGCGTCTTCATTGCCGGCTTATTCGCGATGCCGCGCCCAGTGCCGATGGGCGCGCCCCACGGCATGATTACCTCGCAACCCGCGCGCAACAAGCGCTCGGCGACAGAAAGATCTTCCGTCGTGTAGGGAAACACTTTGAAACCTTCGCGTGACAGCACGCCCGCCGCTTCGACCAGTCCGAAAACATCTGGTTGCAGCGTGTCGTCGTTGGCGATGACCTCAAGCTTGATCCAATCGGTGCCGAACACTTCACGCGCCATCTGCGCTGTGGTGATGGCGTCGCGCGCGGTACGGCATCCAGCCGTATTAGGCAGCACGTATTTCGCAAGTCCGGTGATGAGTTCGAGGAAGCGCTCGCCAACTTTCCCGCCCGCCGCTTCGCGCCGGAGTGAAACAGTCACGATCTCGGAGCCAGACGCTTTCACGGCGGCCGCCATGACCTCAGGCGAGGGATAAACCGCCGTGCCGATCAAGATTCGAGAAGCAACCGGCGTCCCATAGAAAGTAAGGCCGCCTGTGTCATGTATGGTCTGGTCGCGCACGTTCATGGGTTCAAACTCATATGCAGAGCTTAGCCGCCTTGGCGCGGCGATACGATCTCTATTCTATCGCCCGGTTGTAGCAGCGTCGCGGCTCTAGAAGCCTGAGCGACGAAGTTGCCGTTCACTGCCGTTGCGACTTTCGCATCGGTCAGAGTTTGTTCGGCGACCAGCTCGCTCAGAACGCGCGCCACAGTTACAATCGCTTTGCCGTTTACGACCACCTTCATTTCCGCTTCAGCCAACACTTTTACTCCGCCCGCCCGAATGACCTAAACGCCAAAAACTGCGCCCGGATATGGTGGGTTAAGTTCCTGTTGGCAATATGTTGAGGCTTTTTTTACGGCGAATACAGTCAATATGACCAAATAGTCCAGAATCCGCCGCACTTCACCCAATCCTTTCGGACCGGTTCAACCGAGGTATCCCATGTTCGCTTCTCTCATGTCGGCCCGGCGGTTTGCGGCGCTTTTCTGGTGCCAGTTCCTGTCCGCACTCAACGATAACTTGCTGAAGAACGCCCTCGCCATGCTTGTCGTCTACAAGCTCGCGATGGAAAACGGTCCGGTGATCGGCACACTGGCCGGTGCGGTGCTCATCGCACCGTTCTTTATTTTCTCCGCACTCGCCGGGCAACTCGCCGACAAGTTCGACATGGCGTGGATTGCCGCCCGGCTGAAACTGCTCGAAATTCCCGTCGCCATTTTGGCCGCCATCGGCCTCATTGTTCCCTCGGTGCCATTGCTGTTCGTGGCGCTCATTTTGTTTGGAACTCTCAGCGCCTTCTTCGGCCCGGCGAAATACGGCTTGCTACCGGTGCATTTGAAGACACACGAACTTCCCGCTGGCAACGCACTGGTCGAAGGCGCGACCTTCATGGCCATTCTGCTCGGCACTATGGGCGGTAATTTCGCGAGTTCCAGCGATACGCACCTTTATATGGTTGCGGGGAGCATTGTCGTCATCGCTATTGCCAGTTGGCTCGCCGCTCGCATGATCCCGCCGACAGGACGCGCCGCGCCCGATCTCGTGATCGACCGGAACGTGGTCACGTCCACGAAGACATTGCTGGCCGACCTCAAGACAGACAGGAAAATCTGGCAAGGCGCACTCATCACGTCTTGGTTCTGGCTTGTTGGCGCAGTCATCCTCGCACTGTTACAAACGCTCATTCCTAAAATTCTCAACGGCAAGCCCGAGGTCTACACGCTCGCGCTGTTCGTGTTTGCCGTCGCTGTGGCACTCGGCTCAATTGTTGCGGCCAAGGCCAGCGCGACGCGCCCAAATATGGCTCTGGTTCCCATCGGCGCCGTGCTGATGGGCCTATTTTCGTTCGATCTTGCGTGGCTTACGTCGTCCATGACACCCGCTATAGCGCCGATTGGCATTAGCGAGGTATTGGCCTCTTTTTCCGGCGTGCGCATGCTCGTTGATTTGGCCGGTCTCGCATTTGCAGGCGGCTTGTTCATTGTGCCATCGTTCGCAGCCGTCCAGGCTTGGGCCCCGGTGGACCGGCGCGCGCGCGTCATCGCCGGATGCAATGTCATGTCGGCTGCGTTCATGACGGCGGCCGGGCTCGCCATTGCCGGACTGCAATACGCTAAAGTTCCGCTTTCGCTCATTTACGCAGGCCTTGGCGTTGCCAATCTCGTGGCCGTCGTCCTCATCCTGCGCGCCTGGGGCAACGACGGCATAAAGGATGTCGCCGCGTTTCTGTTCAAAACGTTCTTCGGGCTTGAAGTGAAGGGGCTTGAGAACCTGCCGAAAGCCGGCGAGCGAGCGATCATTGCCCCAAACCATGTCAGCCTGCTCGACGCCGCCTTGATGCACGCGCTGCTGCCGTCACACGCGTCGTATGCCATCGATACCGGCATGGCGAATACGTGGTGGGTGAAGCCATTCCTGAAACTCGTCAAAGCGTTTCCCATCGACCCGACCAAGCCGCTCGGCACGCGCCACTTGATCCAAGCAGTTAAAGACGGCAACGCACTCGTCATCTTCCCCGAAGGGCGCCTCACGGTCACCGGCGGCTTGATGAAAGTTTATGATGGCACGGCGATGATTGCCGACAAGGCCGATGCGCAGATTATCCCGGTTCGCATCGACGGCCTTGAGCGCTCGCGCTTTGGATATTTGAGCTCACAACAGACAAAGAAAGTCTGGTTCCCGAAAACGACGGTCACCATTCTTCCGCCGGTAAAGCTCCGAGTAGATCAAGCCTTACGCGGCAAGAACCGGCGCCAAGCCGCAGGCCTCGCCCTGCAAGACGTCATGACCGACAGTGCGGTCATGACCACGCCCATCGACCAGACGCTCTTTGAAGCGCTGGTGATGGCGAAGGCAACCCGCGACACGGGGCGGCCCGCGGTCGAAGACCCGCTTGGGTCCACGCTTTCGTACAAAAAGCTCATCATCGGATCGCAGGTCCTCGGCGCGAAAATCGCCCCGCTTACGCTGCCAAGCACTGCCGTTGGCGTGATGCTGCCAAACTCGGCGGGGGTCGCAGTCACGTTCTTCGCGCTGCAATCCATCGGCCGCGTCGCCGCGATGTTGAATTTCACGGCGGGTCCTGCGAACGTCGCCGCTGCGTGTAAAGCGGCAAGGATCGACGTGGTCCTGACGTCGCGCGTGTTCGTGCAGAAGGGACATCTCGAACCGTTGATAGCAGCCATCGAGCCCATCGCCCGCATCGTCTATCTCGAAGACGTGCGCGCGACAATTTCGTTTTCCGACAAAGTGCGCGGGCTATTGGCCGGGGGCAAGCCTCTAGTCAAGACCGATCCGAACGCACCAGCCGCAATCCTCTTCACGTCGGGCTCCGAAGGTACGCCAAAGGGCGTCGTCCTCTCGCATCGCAATCTTCTTGCGAACTGCGCTCAAAGCTTGACGCGCGTTGCCTGCAATGGATCGGACAAAGTGTTCAACGCGCTTCCCGTATTCCATTCGTTCGGGCTGACGGCCGGATTGTTGATGCCATTGACCGGTGGCATTCCCGTCTACCTCTATCCGACGCCGCTCCACTATCGCATCATTCCCGAACTCGTTTATGGATCAAACGCTACCATTTTATTCGGCACCGATACGTTTCTCGCCGGTTATGCGCGTGCCGCACATCCTTATGATTTCGCACGTTTGCGCCTCGTTCTTGCCGGTGCTGAAGCGGTCAAAGACCGCACGCGCCAGCTCTACATGGAACGGTTTGGCGTGCGCATTCTCGAAGGCTATGGCGTCACAGAAACCGCGCCCGTGCTTGCGATCAATACACCGCTTTCAAATAAATCGGGAACCGTCGGCCGCCTGTCACCTCTGATGGAAGCGCGGCTTGATCCCGTGCCGGGCATTGAGGAAGGCGGCCGCCTCTACGTGCGCGGACCCAACGTCATGCTGGGATACTATCGGGCAGAGAATCCTGGTGTGTTGGAGCCACCTGCGGACGGCTGGCACGATACCGGCGACATCGTCACGATCGACGCACAGGGATTTATTGCCATCAAGGGCCGCGCCAAACGCTTTGCCAAGATCGCGGGCGAAATGGTGTCGCTCTCGGCAGTTGAAGCCTTGTCGGCGGAACTCTGGCCGCATCTCATCACGGTCGTCGTATCGCTACCGGACGCGCGCAAGGGCGAACGTCTCGCCCTGCTAACGACGGATGCCACGTGCACACGCGACGCCTTCTCGCAATTTGCAAAGCGCAAGGGCGCGACCGAACTCATGGTGCCGTCTGATATTCTTGTCGTCGATAAGATACCGCTGCTCGGGTCCGGCAAACCGGATTACGTGGCAGCCCTCGCAACCGCGAAAGAAAAAATTGCGAGCCGCCCCGCGACGCCGTTGACGCTCGTCACATAACTGATCGGCTCAATCGTCACTTGCGAATGAACGGGTGTGACCGGTCTCCCGACACCAGATATGCCGCGACGGCCTCGGCCAGTACCGGCGCGAGTAGAAACCCATGCCGGTACGCGCCGTTGACGCGGATGAGGCGCCCGTGGTCCGCGATCTCTACACGCGGCACGTTATCCGGAAAGGCCGGTCTCACGCCCGCGCCCATGTCGAGAACTTCGGCTTCCGCAAAGGCCGGGTGCAAGGCATAGGCTGAGCCCAAGAGTTCAAGCGCGGAACGGACCGTCATGGGTGCGTCGTCTTCGCGTTCAATGACGGTAGCGCCGACGACGAAGCGGCCGTCCCCCTGCGGTACGACATAAATCGGCTGACGCGGATGGAGGAGCCGCACCGGTCGGCGCAGAGACACTTCTTTTGAACGCACGACCAGCCGCTCGCCGCGGACGCCGCGCAATTCAGGGACATCGTCGCGCGCAGAAAATCCGCGGCAATCAATGGTGAGACCGTCGACCTGGCCTTGCCATCCCTGACCGAGAAAGATCGTCACTCCGGCGCGCCTGGCTTCCTCAAGCAAGTAGCCGAGCGCCGCAAGCGCGTTGAAGTGCGCTTCGTCCGCGAAAAACAATCCGGATTGAAAACGCCCTCCGAGATCGGGCTCAAGATCGGCAATCGCCGATTTATCGAGATTTCTGTGCTTCTCTGTCGCGCGCGCGAAACGCTGCAACTCGGATTGGTCGCGGGCAGAGGCGACAACGAGCGTGCCATTCTCGACGATGCCCGGATATGCTTGACGCCATAGCCCCATCGCCGCACGGCCAAGATCGCGCACAACCGGCGGCGCCGATTCTGCTTCGCAATCGGGCGCGAGCATAACGCCTGCCCAGCGGCTCGCCGCGTTGACGAAGGGCTCGACGCTCACTTCGACAAGGCTGACCTTGTAGCCGGCCTTTGCGAGCGTCAACGCTTGCCACAGTCCGAGGACGCCGGCGCCGGCGACGGTGATTTCTTTTGCTTCCAAGGTGTACTCGTCTCGTAATTGATCTTGGCGCTCTTAGCATCAATCGCCGAGCGCTGCACCCTCGCGCCGGGGATCGGCACCGCCTTCGAGACGTCCATTGCGCCGCAAGATTGTGTGTGTGCCGCTTGTCATGGCACCGTTGACCACCTCGTGCCCATACGTCTTAAGCATAAAGGATGGCCAGAAGGCAGCCGGCCCATCCTCCACTTGAAACACGCCGCCGTCGCTGCCGAAGTTGGGGAGCGCGGCTGCCTCTTGCGCGGACTTCTCCCAATCGATCAAGGATACGAGCGTTTTCGTGACATACAGGATGATATTGCTGCCGCCGGGAGAGCCGGTGACAATTTCGAGCGCTCCGGTCTTGTCGAATACAAGCGTCGGCGACATGGAGCTGCGCGGACGTTTGCCGCCTTCAATGCGGTTTGCCACAGCGAGGCCGTCTTTATCGAGCGGCAGAAACGAAAAATCGGTGAGCTCGTTGTTAAGTAGAAATCCTGCGGCCCAGAGATGCGATCCGAACGCACCTTCTATTGTCGTGGTCATGGCAACCGCATTGCCTTGATCGTCGATGATAGAAATGTGGCTTGTGCCTGCGCGCTCGATTGTCGAGTTAATTCCAAAGGTGCGCTTTGCAAGACCGGGAGGCATGCCGGGTCCAGGCTTGGCCATGGCACGGCGCAGATCAATCAACTTGCGGCGCTCATCAATATAACCTGCATCGAGGAGCCCCAAAGGAATAGAAGCGAAATCCGGATCTGCGAGATAGCGGTTGCGGTCGGCATAAGCTAGCTTTTGCGCCTCGGCGACGATGTGCAGAGCCTGTGCGCTCATAGCCGAGAAGGGTCCGCTGACGCCGCCAAGCGGCTCGATCAATTTAAGTGTCTGGGCGATCGTCATGGCGCCCGAAGACGGCGGGCCCATGCCGCAAATCTTGCGAGTGCGATAATTGAAGCAGAGCGGGGGCCGTTCCTTGGCTTGATATGTTTTCAAGTCCTGCAGCGTCAGATCACCTTTGGTAACTGGCGGATCAGCCACGGCCGCAACAATCGCATTTGCAATTATGCCGTCATAAAATGCATCGGGCCCCTTCTCAGCAATCGCTTCGAGAGTTCCAGCGTACTCAGGGTTCTTGATAACCGACCCTTCCGCGTGAGGCAGCCCATCGGCCGCGAAAAAATATGCTCGCGCGCCGGGAGAAAATCGCGCCGGGCCTTCTGCTTTGAGCAACAGATGCAGGCGCCTTGACATCGGAAAACCGTCACGCGCGAGGCGAATCGCAGGTTCAAAAAGTTTGCCCCACGGAAGTTTGCCATGACGAGAGTGTGCAAGCTCAAGGACACGTATCACACCAGGAACGCCGACGCTGAGGCCAGAACGCACGGCCTCGTCAAATACCATTGGCTTGCCGTCTTTCAAAAACCGGTCGGGCATCGCGGCGGCGGGAGCCGTTTCGCGGCCGTCGTAAGTTTTGAGGTCAGACTTTGAGGCGTCCCAATGCACGATAAACGCACCGCCGCCGAGACCGGAGGACTGCGGCTCGACAAGCCCAAGCACAAGTTGCGTCGTGATCGCGGCGTCGGCGGCCGATCCACCCGCGCGCAGAATCTCGCGCCCTGCTTCCGCCGCGAGCGGGTGAGCCGCAGCCACCATGTGGCGAGTTGCAACGCTGAGATCCTTTGTCGTTGTCCCTGTTGCCGCTTCGGGAGCCTGCGTGGCATTTTGCGCAACACCTGGCCCAACCTGCATGTGCGTAACAAGCAGGCCGAGCAGAATTGCCGTCGCATAACGATTTGCCATTTTTGCCTTCTCGCAGAATTTCAGCGGCACAGGTTGTCTAGCATCGCGGCGCCGGAATGAGAAATGTGGGCCCATCGTGACGCCGCAAGTTGTCCAGGCTGTTCTAATAGGTACACCGGCTTGCGGAGCTTTTTTGGGCTGGACTTTCCCTTGGGCGCGCGCGTCAGCCGTGAAGCCTTAGTGAAAATCCCGCGACTTTGGGATGATGCGCACGTTTCTCGGATGGTTTGGTCGCGGATGATGGGGCTTGGGCTCGTGCGCGAAGCGCGGGTGAAGACGTTTGCTGTCTTCATGCGCTCCGCGTGCAGACCCTGGATCGGGGCGGCGAACTTCGTCGGCATTCGCAATCGGCACTTTCATGTCTGCCGCCCACTCCGAAAGTTTCATCAGCCAGTCGCTGCGGTCGATGAGATGGCCCGAGACGATGTGGATGATATCCTCGTGGCGCTGGATGCGGCCGTGGATCTCAATCAAACGCGCGGTCATGACGACCTTGCGGTACTTCTCCAGCATCTTCGGCCAGACGACCGCGTTGGCAACGCCTGTCTCGTCCTCAATCGTCATGAAGACGACGCCCTTTGCGGAACCGGGGCGTTGACGCACGAGGATAACACCCGCGACCGCAACGCGCGCCCCGTCCTTCACATTGCGCACGTCGTTGCAGGCGAGCACACGGCTCGCGCGAAACTCATCACGCAAAAAACTCATCGGGTGCGCTTTGAGCGAGAGACGCAGCGTCTGATAATCATTCACGACATGCTCGGAGAGCGCCATCTCGGGAAGCGTGACGTCTGCCTCCGCGCCCGTCTCCTGTGTTTCGCTCCAAGCAAAGAGCGGCAGCGCTTCGGCGGGAGCGAGTGCCTTCACCTGCCAGAGCGCTTGACGCCGGTCGAGCCCGGTCTTGGCGGAGCCAAGCTTCGCTTGGACCGAGCGGAAGGCGTCGGCTGCCGCCAGTTTTTCAAGCGTTGCGCGTTTGACGCCAGCACGGGTCCAAAGGTCTTGGAGGGACGAAAAAGGCGGCGTGCGCACCTCGACTATTTTACGCGCCTCATCTTCCCTCAGTCCATCGATCTGTCTGAGACCGAGGCGGAGAGCGGGGGCACACGAGGCTGTCATCCCGGCCGTAGCGGCGGCGCGTAGCGTTGACGCCGAGAGCCGGGACCCAGAACATACTTTGGCCGCGGCTCCTGGGTCCCGGGTCTCGCAAGAAGGCGCGCCCGGGATGACAACTTCCGCCACATCTTCCAGCGTCGAATCCCAATTGGAGAAATTCACATCCGCTTCGCGCGCTTCAACCCCATGCTCAATCGCGTCCCGCACGATTTGCGCTGGCGCATAAAACCCCATCGGCTGAGAGTTGAGAAGCGCACACGCGAACGCTGCCGGGTAATGACACTTCAACCACGACGACACGTAAACGAGATGCGCGAAGCTTGCCGCATGGCTCTCGGGAAAGCCATACTCGCCGAAACCCTTGATCTGCGCAAAGCAGCGCGCCGCAAATGCCGGATCGTACCCGCGCGCCACCATCTGCGAGACCATTTTCTCTTCAAGAAGCCCGATCGTGCCGCGGCGCCGGAAGGTGGCCATCGCCTTGCGCAACTCGTTGACTTCCGCATCCGTAAACTTCGCCGCGTCCATGGCAATGCGCATTGCCTGTTCTTGAAAGAGCGGCACGCCTTTGGTTTTGCCGAGGATTTGTTTCAACTCATCCGGGGGCCCGTGTTCCGGCGCAGGCGCGGGATAGACTTCTTCTTCCAACCCCGAGCGGCGGCGCAAATACGGATGCACCATGTCGCCTTGTATCGGCCCCGGCCTGACGATCGCGACTTCGATGACGAGATCGTAGAAACAGCGGGGCTTCAAACGCGGCAGCATGTTCATCTGCGCGCGGGATTCGACTTGGAACACGCCGAGTGAATCGGCGCGGCAGAGCATGTCGTAAACAGCCGGATCGTCGCGCGGAACCTTGGCGAGCGTCATCGGCAAGTCATGATGCTTTTCGAGAAGTTCGAACGCCTTGCGGATACAGGTCAGCATGCCAAGCGCCAGCACGTCGATCTTCAACAGGCCAAGCGCCGCGATGTCGTCCTTATCCCATTCGATGAACGTGCGGTCCGCCATTGCCGCGTTGCCGACGGGCACAACCTCGATCAACGGCCCGCGCGTCAGAATGAACCCGCCGACATGCTGCGAGAGATGGCGCGGAAAGCCCATCAACTCCTGCGTGAGATCGAGCACAGCGGCGAGCAACGGGTCATTGGGATCGAGCCCCGCTTCGCGCACATGCTTTTCAGGCAAGCTCCCGCCGGATCGCGAGCCCCAGACCATGCCGGCGAGTGCGGCAACGGTATCTTCCGAGAGACCCATCGCCTTGCCGACATCGCGCACGGCAGATCTGGCGCGATAGCTGATGACGGTTGCAGCAAGCCCGGCGCGGTCGCGGCCATAGCGGGCGTAGATGTATTGAATAACTTCCTCGCGCCGTTCGTGCTCGAAATCGACGTCGATATCTGGCGGTTCGCGGCGCGATTCCGAAATGAAGCGTTCGAACAGGAGATCGACTTCGGTCGGGTTCACGGACGTAATGGCAAGGCAATAGCAGACGACCGAATTCGCCGCCGAGCCGCGCCCCTGGCAGAGAATGCCGCGCGAGCGCGCGAACAAAACGATGTCGTGGACGGTGAGGAAGTACGGTGCGTAGTTCAATTCCGCGATCAGCTTCAATTCGCGCTCGATGGTAGCGCGAACTTTGTCCGGGATGCCGTCCGGGAAACGATGCGCCGCGCCGTCCCAGGTCAGATCTTCAAGATGCGAGTGCGGATCCTTACCCGGCGGCACAGGCTCGTCGGGATATTCGTAGACGAGTTCATCCAGCGAAAAGCGGCAGGCGTTGACGATGTCGAGCGTGCGTGCGAGCGCGGACTTCGTGGCCCTTGAAGAGCCGCGCCATTTCGGCTGGCCGTTTTAAATGCCGTTCGGCGTTTGCTTCGAGTTTCAATCCGGCTTCGTTGATCGTCGTGTGCTCGCGAATGCAGGTCAGCACATCCTGCAACGGGCGGCGGTGGCTCGCGTGATAGAGCACGTCGTTCGTCGCAACGAGCGGCGTCGCGCATTTCTCCGCGACAGCCGCGAGCGCCGCGATCCGCGCGCGATCATCGCCGCGATAGGTGTGGGACGCGGCGAGGTAGAGGGGGGAGGAGCCGAGGGCGGATTTTACGTGCTTCAGAACTTGCTCGAACGTTTCGGGCGGGTTCCCCTCTCCCTTGAGGGGGGAGGAAGATTCGCCATGAGTTACATCGCGCTTCGTCACTGTCGCATCAGCATAAAGCGCGATGTAACTCGGCCTTGGCGCATCAGGTGGGGGTGAAGCTTCCATCACGCCGCGATCACCACCACCCGATCATCCAGCGGCTTAGCCCAGCCTGCCGAGCTAGACGCGGATCAATGCTGGCCGGGCTAAACCGCGGATGGATCGCCCTCCCCCCTCGAGGGGAGGTGGAAAGCTGATAATTTTCGTGCATAGCGGAGGTGCAGAGGCTTGCTTCTGCATCACCTCCCGCCAATCCCAGTCGTCAGGGGGAAGGGCGATAAAGATCTGCCCTTCGGCATGTGCGGCGACATCGGCGAGGAAGAGGTGGCACTTGCCTTTGCCGGCGCGGCCCTGACCGAGCGAGATCAAACGGCTCAAGCGGCCATAAGCCTTGCGATCCGTTGGAAAGCAGAGAAGGCTTGGTGCATCTTCAAGATCAAGCCTTGCGCCGATGACGAGACGCAGGCCCGCCTCCTTCGCGGCAACATGCGCGCGCACGACGCCTGCAAGCGTATTGCGGTCTGCGATGGCGATCGCGGCGAGGCCCAGCGCTTTGGCCTGCGCGACGAACTCCTCGCCATGCGACGCGCCGCGCAAAAACGAAAAGTTGGTCGTGACTTGAAGCTCCGCGTATCGAATGTGGTTTTTCACGCGAATAATCCATGCAGGAACCAGCGCGGAGGATCGCCGTCCTCGCTCTCGTCTTCCGCGCCGCCATAAAGGCCATGCCGGAAAACCCAGTAGCGGGCACCCGTTTCATCCTCGATTTCGTAGTAGTCGCGCGGGCGCGGGCGCTTTTGATCCTCACCAAATCGAATCGCGCGCCACCATTCGGGCGCAATGCGCTCAGGTCCTTCCGCGCGCACGATACGCCGCTCGACACGCCGCCATGTGAAGCGCGCTGGCGGGCCATCGGGAATTTCTGCAATAACCGAAATAGGCTCAGGCCGCTCGAACACAAACGGCGGACGGCGCGGACCTTTGCCATAGGGCCGGGGTACGTGGGGAGGCGGGACGTAGCGTCATCTCCCTCTCCCCGCTTAAGGTGCAGAAACGGGGAGAGGGAGGATGAAACCAATCGCCGCCACACGCGCTACTCGCTGCGTTCGGGAATGTGGGATGCGCGGCGGTGCGAAGCACGGTGACAGCACGTCCGCTGCCCAAACGGTTCGACAGACGGTCGATGAGCAGACCCGGATCGTAACCGGCGGCGGCATCGTCCTCCGAAAACCCATCTTGCGTGTCTGTCACGCGGCCGGCGCGCAGAACATCGAGCACCATGAGATCAATGCCGAAGCCCGCGTCGATGCGGTCAAACTTTTCCTTGAGCAGCAGCATCAAATGCGCCCCATCGCGCGAAGGCACACGCAGCGATATTGCTACATCCGCCACCGTGCCATCGGTGCGATAAAGCGACAGGCACACGGATTTTGCGCCGCGCCCTTTCTCCTTGAGAAGGCCGCTCAATTCTTCACACAGCGCCGCCGCAATTGTTTCGATAGCCTCGGCCGAAAGCAACGGCTCGGCAAAGACGCGGCGCACGGAAAGAACAGGCGGCTCGGACAGCGGCACGCGCGGCTCTTGCCTTAGGCCCAGCATTTGGTCGAGGCGGGTCAAGACTTCGCCCGCCACATCCTTCGAACGGAAACGCCGGGCGAGGCTGTCGCGCGGCACGTCGTAAAGCTGGCCGGCGCGGCGCAATCCGAGACGCTTCAACAACAGCACGGACTTGGCATCGAGCCGCAAACTCTCGACCGGAAAACTTGAAAACACCGCCCGGCCCGTGCCAGCGGCGGCGAGTGCCCATGTGCTGGCGTCTGAAATGCCGAAGCGGGCGAGGGCATAAGCACCGCCAAACGTATCGGCGAGGCCGGCATGCGACGGCACGCCGAAGCTTGAGAGCCGCTGCACCAGATCGTCGAGCAGATTTTCTTCGCCGCCGTAAAGATGCGCGACGCCGGTAATGTCGATCCACAGGCCATCGCCGCCCTCGACATTGCGGTTGGGACCGTAGCGCCCGGCCCAGCGCGCAAGACGCAAAAGTGCGATATCGTCATCTCTCGGTTCGGCCGCCCGGCAGACGAGCGAAGGGACAGCCGCGCGGGCATCCGTCAGGCGTGCGCCAACGGCAACGCCGGCTTGCGCAGCGCAAACATTGACGGCCGAGATCAAAAGCCCCTGCGCGCCGCTTGCGACAAGCGCGAAAGGCTTATCCTCGGACACGGCTCTGGGTTCCGCGCGTTTCAAGCGCGCGATCGGCCAGGCCGGTAGCCACACCGAAACGATACGTTTCATCGGACCATTCCAGAAGCAAGGGAGAGAGATTGACACTTTGCGGACAGGCGCGCGCGCGCTCCAACTGCACACGAAAGCGCGCATTGCCTGAAGCCTTGGCGTCGAACGGATGCGCGGCACTTGGGCTCCATCCAGCCCGCCAGCGCGTGGCCGTAGCTCCCGCCGGTTGGGACGCAGGATGTGTGATCGCGAGACAAGGCGTGCGTGCCTGACCTGCCGCCAAACTCAAACGGCGCGCCGGCGTCAGATCGATGTCCTTGAAAACACCAAGCGCGAGCGCGAGGCTTTGCGATTTCAAACCGTCTTCGAGTGCCACAAGCGCTTCGTCCGCGCGCGCCGTCTCGACAAATAGAATGCGCGCAGGATCGAGCCCGAGACGCATCAATCCCGCTGCCGAAGGCCGCCCAAGCTCGCCCGCCAGCACACGTGGCCAGCACCACAAAATCCACGGCGCGCCGCGGCGAGCACCCTCACCCGGCACCTGCTCAACGCGCCTGACCGCAAGGCGGAGCGCAAAGCCGAGGCTCGCCATCCAGGCCCCGGCGATCGCGCCGGAGACGGGCACGGCGGCTTTCACCTCGTGCAGACTGTCTGTTTCAAGACCCTCGGGCAAAAGCCGGTCTGCCTCCGCGCACCCAAGCCGCCAGCCGGCACTCGGGCGGGCGCGGGATTCGCCCCAGGGGCGCCGCGCGTTCTATTTTCCGGATTGTCTCGCGCAACGATCCAATCAGCGCCGCGCGCGGCAGCTCCGTCTTTTCCCCCGGCTCCGGAACGGCGAAGGGGATGTTCGCCGTTCCGGCCGGACCAGCCTCGACATAGAGGCCAGCCACGCGAGAACCGCGCGGGGGCGGGGGCAGATGGGGGGAGTGGGCCGCCTGATCCACGGGGAACGCCTCGCAACAAGAGCTGAGAACCGGACACACAAGCGATTTCGCATGTTCGTTATTTGTTCTACATTCTCTGGTGATGAGCGGTCAAGTAAAAAGAACATAAAAAGAACACGCAGTGCAATGCCCAAATTCAAATCATTTCAAGCCATGGAGCGGGCGCAATGGCCTGCAAAAACATCAATCAGGGATTGGGGACCATCTCGAGCAGCAAAGAACGGGACACGAGTGTGACTTCCCTGCTCTGCCCGCGAAAATGGGACTGGTATATACGCAGTGTTCATAATAGTTGCGCAAGGATGGCGCTTCCATCCACGCCACTATATTGGCGGCCCTAAACTGGAGCATCCCCCGATGAGCCTTCGCAAATTTTTGAGTCAGTTTGCTGTTGCAGCCGCAACGGCAGTCAGCCTCCTCGCAGCGCCACACACGGCAAGCGCGCAGGGCGTCGATTTCCTCTGGGGCGGCGGCGACGACTTCGGCGGCGGCAGCCGGAGCGTGTCTTTCAGCTCGCAATACCGTCCCGGCCAAGTCATCGTTTCGTTCGGCGACCGGCGGCTTTATCTCGTGACAAAGCCCGGCCAGGCCATCAGCTATCCTATCGCTATTCCGCGCACGCAAAGCCGTTGGCAGGGCACGACGTTCGTTTCCGACAAGCGCGTCAACCCATCTTGGACGCCGACCCCCGAAATGCGCCGCGAAAATCCGCGCCTGCCAAACTGGGTTCCGGGCGGACATCCAATGAACCCGCTCGGCGTGCGCGCGATGTATCTCGGCTCAAGCGCCTACCGCATTCACGGCACCGACGCGCCATGGACCATCGGACAGGCCGTCTCGAAGGGCTGCGTACGCATGACCAACGACGACGTGCTGGATCTCTATCCACGCGTTCCCGTCGGCGCTCGTGTCACCGTGACGTGGCAGCGCTTCCAAACCGGCGGCGTCGCTTCAAACGACTCAGGTTCCAGCGGCTATGCCGACGACGGCCAGCCCAAGCGCAAATATATGCGCCCGGCAAACCGGCAAGTACTGCGCAAGTCCTACCGCTCAAGTTCGATCCCGCAAAAGGCGGCGGCGGTCGAGTAAACGGTACTTCGCAATCCATATTTGGAACGGGCGGTTCGCAAGAGCCGCCCGTTTTCATTTTTTTGGCGGCGCGGCATCGCTAGTGTGAACAATCCCTTAAACGCCGCACTCCTAATTCGAAATACCCGTTAAACTCCGGCAAACTGTAAAAATCATTTACAATTGAAACCATCGTGCGCCGCATGCATGCTGATTGCGAGAAATTCAAATTCGCAAGACATCCGGCCACAAAACTCATGTCATCCCGTTCTAAAATTTCAATCATCAAAGACGAGCGGGGATCCGTCACGATCCTGGCTGGGCTTTTGATGATCGCTATGACGGTGATTGTTGGGCTTGCCGTCGATTACAGCCGTGCGACAAGCCTCAGCGCCAGGATACAGACTGCGCTCGATGCAGCCGCTCTTGCGGCAACCAAAGCCTTGATAGAAACGAACGCCAGCGACGCTGAAATCGCGGCACTGGCACAAAGATACTACGATGAAGCCATGGACGGCCGCAGCGGCACCAGTGGCACGCTTGGCGCCCTCGCCATCAATATCAATCGTGACAATGGTTACGTTGCACTCAATGTCGCCGGCAAAGTCAAGACAACGATCGGCCAAGTTGCCAAGATCGACGCGTTCGATGTCAACCTCAGTTCGCGCGCCGACTTCTCGATGAAAGACATCGAACTCGGCGTCATGCTCGACGTCAGCGGATCGATGAGAGGCAAGAAGCTCAACGACTTGAAGGCTGCCGGCAACGATCTGATCGAATTGCTCATGGAAGACAAGCCGGCGTCGCGAAAAGTCCGCATCGGCTTTGCGCCCTATTCAACGTCCGTCAACGCCGGCGAATACGCGGCGAAGGCGAAAGGGAATAGTGGCAACAATTCCGGTCCTGGAAACAACAACGGCAATGGAAATGCCGGCGAAAAATGCGTTAGCGAGCGCAAGGGCAACGACGCCTTTACCGATGAACCGCCCGCCAATGGCCGCACGTTTGGCAGCAAACCCACCATGTGCCCCGTCAACACGGTATTGGCGCTTACCGACAATAAAGACGAATTGTCAGCGTCATTGAACGGCTATGTGGCCAATGGCATGACGGCAGGCCACCTTGGCATTGCCTGGGCCTGGTACTTGGTTTCGCCGAAATGGGACAACTTCTGGCCGTCCGACAGCAAGCCCGAACAGCCCAATGACGCGAAGCTCGTCAAAGCCATCATCATCATGACCGATGGCATGTTCAATCAGGAATACGAGATCGACAACGGCACGTCCGTGCAGCAGGCGCAGCAGCTGTGCCAAAATATCAAAGACGATGGTGTGCTCGTGTTCACCGTCGGCTTCCAGGCGCCCGAAGAAGTCATGCCGCTGATGCAGGCCTGCGCGTCCAAAGCAAGCTACGCGTTCGATGCTGCGGATGGTGGCGCGTTGCGGGCGGCGTTCGCCGACATTTCCCGTCATCTCAACGAACTTCGCATCAGCCGATAGCCGCGTGCAGAATTCTAACGGTTATTGCGCGCGCGCCAAACATTCCACAGCGTTCTTCGCTAAGCCCCGCATCAATTCGAAGTAGAGTTCGGGGCCGGGCTGTCAGCGCGATGCCTTCGGGATCGAGCGTGCCGGCGCGGGCGTTCGTGCCTTCGGTCACGGCGTTGATGAGATTGGGCTGAAAGCCGGGCTCGGCAAAGACACAAACCGCACCAAATTCGCCGATTTTCTTACGCACAGCCGTCAAGCGTTTGGCTGACGGTTGCTGATCCGGGCTTAGCGTTACAGAGCCTGCCGCCGCTAGCCCAAAACGCTTTTCGAAATACTGGTAGGCATCGTGAAAAACGATGAAGGGCTTGTCCTTGACTGCGGCCAAGTCCCTTTCGATGTCCAATGTGAGCACATCAATTTTGGCAATGAGCGCAACGGCGTTGGATTTGTACGCTTCGGCATGAGCCGGGTCTTTGGCGACAAGTACCTTCGTCACGACTTCGACGATGGCCTTAGCATTATCCGGGTCCAGCCAGATATGCGGGTCATATTGCGCATCATGATCATGACCATCATGATCGCCATCCTCCGCGAGAGCGTGCGATTCAAATGTGCCGCTGAGGCGCTGCTCCAGAAGTTTTACACCGGACCCTTTATCGGCAAGCGTAGCCATCGTGACGGACGCCGGAAGCGCCCCAGAGACTTTCCGGGTAAACGGTTCGAGCTGCTCGGAGACGCGGATGAAAACGTCAGCGTTATTGATTGCGCGCGCCACCGATGGCTTCAAGGTGAATGTGTGGGGCGACGCGGACCCGTCAACGACAAGCACCGGCTCGCCGACGCCGCTCATGATAGCCATGACGAGTGCGTGCACGGGCTTCAATGTGACGACGACTTTGGGCGCATCCGCCGCAATCGCAGTGGTGCCAAGAAAGCCGGCCGCGGCCACGGAAAAAGCCGCTGAAAGCGGGCAGCGGCGCAGCATCTGGCGTTCTCCCAATTTTTCTGGCCATTTTTTTCTGGCCGGAACGGACGCCCGGGCGCAACACGGGTGCCAATGAACTGGCGCCAAGAACTGGCGCAAACCCTCCGCCGCATAAGATGGCGCATAGCATAAAGGTTACCACCCTGGCAAAATCGTGTCTGCCGGGGCCACAGTCGATTAAATCCAAAATAGCCCGTAAGTGCCGGCCACGCCGCACTAACGCCTCGTTTGGGCGGATGGTAAACGGGATATTTAGAATGCCGAAGTGATCCCCGCCCCCTGTGGCTGGGTTATATTGGGTTCAGGGCAAAAGGAGGCCCGAGCATGACTGATGGTTACCGCGCCGCAGTACGTAATCTGGCCCTGCTTGCCATGTTTTGGGCAGCACCCGCCGTGGCGCATCCCCACGTCTGGGTAACGTACCAAACGACAGTCCTCTACGACAAAGGCGCGATCACCGGGTTCGAGCATGTCTGGACCTTTGACGACATGTACACGGCCATGGCCATCCAAGGCTTGGACAAGAACAACGATGGGACATACGACAAAGCGGAACTCGCTGAACTCGCCCAAGTCAACATGGATGGACTGAAGGATTTCGGCTATTTCACATTTCCGAAACTTGGCACATCCGATCTGACGCTTGCCGGGCCGCAAGAGCCCTGGCTTGAGCACACAAACGGCGTTTTGCGATTGCACTTCAAATTGCCCCTCTCGCAGCCCGTGCTTGCCGAGGCCGAGGGTTTCAATTTTTCGATTCACGATCCTTCGTACTTCATCGCCTTTGAGCCAGAAAAAACCGATGCGTTGAAACTCTCCGCTGGCGCTCCCGAGGGCTGCAAAGTCGCATTCGGCGAAGCGAAATCCGACGCAAACAGCGAGGAACTCAAAGCCAAACTTCTCGACAACGCTTTTGCCCAGGAACTCGGCCAAACCCAAGATATTGGCGCCGGCTTCTCGACAACCGCCTCGGTGACATGCGCCAAATCATGAAGACTTTCGCCAAACTCATCATCGCTGCCGCGTTCGCGCTTTTGATCCCGATTGTGAGCGGATTGGCGATTGCGCAAGAGAAGCCGTCGCCGTTTGCCGTGCAGGGCGGACCCGGCAGTACAATTGCGAAGCAGAACACGACCGGAGTGGCGGCAACTCCCGGCATGTTAGACCGCGCGTGGAATTGGATATTGACGCAGCAGTCGGCGGCCAACCGCCAGATGGCAGCGGCAGTAAAGGACATGAAATCCGGCAACACCGCACACGCCACGCTCGTCCTCGTCATGATTTCGTTTCTCTACGGCGTGCTGCACGCAGCCGGCCCCGGTCACGGCAAGGCGGTGATTTCGTCTTACGTTCTCGCCAACGAAGAGACCGTCCGGCGCGGGATCGCGCTCTCGTTTCTGGCGGCGCTGTTTCAGGCCTTATCAGCCATTATTTTCGTCGGCATTCTGGCGATCGTGCTCAATCAAACCAGCATGCAGATGCGAAAAACCGAAGCGCTTGTTGAGACGCTGAGCTGGGGACTTGTGGCATCCGTCGGCGCTTGGCTGCTGTACCGGCAATTCAAAGAAACGTGGCCTCGTGCTTTGCCCAGTGCCATCCCCGCGCACCCCGGCCACGCCCATCATCACGATCATGGGCCTCAAGATCATGGGCATCACGGCATCAGATCATGGCCCTGGTTGCGGCTGCGGCCATAGCCACATGCCCGCGCCAGAAGATTTGCAGGGTGCCTGGTCCTGGCGCAAGGCGCTGCCGCTGGCCATGTCGGTTGGCATTCGCCCGTGCTCTGGCGCGCTGCTATTGTTGATCTTCGCTATGAGTCAGGGATTACTTTGGGCGGGAATACTCGGCACCTTTGCCATGGCGCTTGGCACGGCGATCACAGTTTCGGTTCTCGCAGCACTCGCCGTCTACTTCGCGCGATTTCGCCGAACGCATGTCGGGCGAGGGCAGCCCCTGGGCGCAGCGCATTCACACGGCCGCCGGGTTTGCAGGTGCGGCACTCGTCTTTCTGTTGGGTGCCTCGTTCTTTATGGCGTCCCTCAAAGGGACTGGTCCATTGTAGCCAAGCCTAGGCAACCCTGGGCAAAGTAGACTGGTGTTTCAATTTGAAACACGCCTTAACCAGCTCTTCAGTTCTTGCCCTAAGGCGAACCGGTCTCGGCTAAGTTCCTTCTAGCTCGCCTGTTGGGCGCTTTAGGAACAAAGTTCATGCGTCACCACGCACTCTTTATCGCCGTCTCCGCGCTCGTTGGAATATCTGTGTCGGCCGGCCACGCCGGCCTCGACATCGAAGCGCCGCTGCCCGCCAGCAATTTCGAACTGGTTGTCATGGAGGCGGAAGGCTGCACGTACTGCGAGCTGTTCCGGCGCGATGTTTTGCCCTCCTATCAAGCATCCGAACGCGCCAAGGAGATGCCGATCCGCTTTCTAGACATCAACGACGCGACCCCGGAAGCGCTCGGCCTCGAGTCTGCCATAGATATCGTCCCGACATTCGTCGTACTCAAAGACCACAAGGAAGTTGGCCGCATTCCAGGTTACGTGGGGCCTGAGTTTTTCTTTCATTCGATCAATCATCTGGTTTCCAGCGCCCCCTGAGGCCGAAAGACAGCGCCGGGACTGAAAAAGCGCGCGCCTCGCAATTGTCTTAACGCAGCCAATCCGCTCTGTTAGGCTCCACCTTGATTGAAACGAGTGTGACCGGAGCCCAACCCACATGCGCCGCCGCGACTTCTTGCGATCGTCAGCGCTTGCAGCAGCGGCGCTCGGAACGGGACGTGCCATTGGACCGGCCTTCGCGGCACCCGCCGTGGTGGCGAGGACGAGAGATTTAATCGTCACGAGCCCGTGGCCGGACAGCACGAGCGGGTACTCGGATTTGGCATTCGGCTTCACGCGGCGCCTGGAACAGGCTTTTGGCGGGCGCCTCAGGTGCCACCTTGAAACGAGACCGGGCGGCAGCATTGATGCGCTCAACAGCGGCGGCGCCCACCTCCACATCGGCTTCGAACACGGGAATGTTCGGCACCACGCGGCCTTTGGCTATTTCGCCGGGTTGCCGGGAGAACTCGGCCTAGACCCCCGAACATTTAGCGATTGGCTCGTAAGCGGCGACGGCCAAGCGCTGTGGGATGCGTGCTCGGCACCTTACGGTATCAAGTCGCTCATGATCGCACATACCGCGACAGGTGGCGGACTGTGGTCAAAAGGCAATCTGCCAGCACTCTCCGGCAAGCGGATCGCCGCTCAAGGCATTGCGTGCGATGTCCTCAAAGGGTTAGGCGCGGTCATTTCCGATATCGACATGAGTGCGGCAGGCGCTGCAATAGCCACAGGAAATATCGACGCTGTTGAGATGAGCCACACTATTAGAGGCGCTTGAGGCAGGGGTTGCCGGACCCGCGAAATTCGCGATCATGCCGGGGCTGACGCAAGGGGGAAGCACGCTTGCCGTGTCTCTGAAGCGCACGCTTTGGGATAACTTCGATGCCGAAGCGCAGTCGCTCGTGAGCGACGTGGCAAGAGGATACTGTCAGCGCATAACTTCCGAACTGAGAGCCAACGACCGCCTGTTTCGCAATCTGCTTAGCGAAACGCGCGGCATTTCATATTTGCCGCCAAGGCCGTCGCTCGCGACAGAGATCGCGCGAGTTGCAGAGGCCGTTATTGCCGATATTGCCGCGCGCGATGCCCTTTCACGGCGCATCAATGGCGCTTACATGGCGCTGCACGGCCCCTTTGCATCAAGCCGTCCTCAGCGCGGCATGGTCTAGCCCACCATCACTCGAGGCCGAGGCCAGCACGTTGGGGCAAAGGTTAAGTCTCGTTGCAATCAGAGCATTGCGGGGCGAAACTGGCTTTTTTCCGGAAACTTGGTCACAATTCAGGCCAACCGATAACCATCTGAAAAAAGACACAGACTTCTCTTTTTCCGGTACTTTCGCTAGTCTATCCTGATTGCCATCAATTATCGAATTGGAACTCATCCCGCACAATGAATGCGCCCCCGTTCTCAGACCTGCGTAACTCCGCCATGCGCGACCTCGCCGACGAAAAAATGGAACAGGTTCGCGAACTGCTACTCGGCGATGCCTTGCGCCAGATGGAGCAGCGGCTGGTATTTCTTGAGAGCCGTCTCAACGAGGTTGAAATCGGCATTGGCCGTCAACTGGACGCGCTTGAAGCCCGAATCGAAGGTTTAGCCGGAGCAGCAGAAGGAGACCGGCGCGCAACATTTGAAGCATTGGCACGAAGCGTCGCCGACCTTGGCGAACAAATACGCCGAATTTCGCGGGCTTAGGCAAGTCTGGCCCGGCCAGAGTGGCGAACGTCGCAGGACTTGAACGAGGCAACGAACTATGTCGCAAAGCGTAAATCGCCTCAAAGAGCTTCTGTTCGATAGCGAAACTCAGGCATTGGCCGAGCTGTCGGCCAAAATAGATTCGGTTGCCCAGACCGATAGCCGGGCCCGTGACGAAATTAAAACAAAAATCGATGCCGTTACAAAAGCGGAGGCGCAAAGCCGCGACGAAATTAAACGCAGCGTTGCCGAAATTTTTGAACGCGCGGGGACATCAGAGCGCTTTACGGAGAGCGTGGCGCAATCACTCGACGAAGCACTGCGCCGCGCGGAAGTGTCAAAGCACACTGAACTCTCGATTCGGATTGCGCCTCTTGTTGTGACGACAATCAAAACCGAACTGCGCAACAGCCAAGATGAAATGGTCGAGGCGCTTTACCCGATCACCGGCCGGCTGGTTAAAGCCTACGTCGCCAGCGCCATGAAAGATCTGACAGATCAGATGAACCGGCGGCTTGAGCAAAACCCGATTATGCTGCGCTTCCAGAGTCTGACGACAGGCCGGTCGGTTGCGGAACTTGCACTCGCCGGAACACAAGATTTCGAACTTGAAGAGTTGTTTCTCATCCGCCGCGCAACCGGCGATCTCGTCGCCCACTGGTCTGCTTCGGGGGCGAGCGGGCGCGAACAAATCATGAGCGGCGTTCTGGCGGCGGTCAATGAATTTGCCAACGAAGCCTTTGCCGCCGACCAGAATGCGATGCGCCAGATCGACATCGGCGGCGCCAATGTCTATTTGCGCGGTTCTCCGCTTTATCTTGTTGCAGCCAAGTGCACGGGCACGGCCCCGAAGGGCGTTGAACAAGTGCTTGATGATACGTTCCTTGCTGCGATCGAGAAACAAAACAGCAGTGCCGGAGTCGAAGGCGCTCAAGGCGATCTGCTGCGTGAGATGGGCGCTGAACTCAAAGCGCGTATTGACGAACAGAAGGCCGATATCTCCGCATCCTGCAGGCAATCCAGTCAAGATGCTGGCGATGGCAATTGCCTTGCCGCTGCTGCTGTGGCTCGGGTGGAGCTGGTACACAGACTTTGCCAATACGAGAGCACTCGCTGCGGCCGAACGTGTGATCGCTGAAACGGGGGAAATGCAGGGCTACATTCCGCAGCTGCATGCCACCGACCGCGGACGGATTTTGACGGTAGCCGGACTGGTTCCCTCACTCGACGTGAAATCCAAAGTTCTCCATCGCATCGGAGTCGTCCTGCCGAAGACAGCGATCCGTGACGAACTCACCGTCGTGCCGGGCAGCGATATCAACATTCCCAATCCCGAACCCGAGATTGCCAATATCCGCCGCGCCGTCTCAAGTCTCGAAGGCGCGATCACATTGCGCGCGCTTGAACGGACGGCAGACCGCACCGCAAACAGCCTGCGCCAAGCCGAAGCCGACCTGCGAAAAGCCGCCAAAGCCGAGAGGGAGGCCGCGATCTCGAGCGGATTAGCCAAGTCCGCCGATGGCATCATGGCACTTGCGAAAGATCTTGCCGCATCGCGGGCCGCATTGACGCGACCTCCCGCAGATGGCGAAACGCAGAAAACGGTTAAGGCTCTTGGCCAGTTCGGACGGCGCATTGGCGTCGAAAGTTCGGCTGTCACAGCGCTTCTCGCTAACGGCGGCACCAACAGCCAAAGCGTTGAACCAGCGATCGCCGCCGCAATCGCGGGCACGGCAAGCATTGAAGCCGCAGCAGACGCAATGACGGCGGAGGCCGAGCGGCTGGCGGCCATAGCATCGACGGTTGCGATAGCCGAGACCCTGCGCCCGCGTCAAATCGCGGTCCCAGCGGCCACGCCGGAACCAAGCCCGCGCGAACGGCTCGAAAGCTGGACGCGCAATCATGCCGTGTTCTTCGCAGCCGACACCGACTATCGCGATTTTGCGGCCGCCGCGAAAGCGTTGGACGCGCTAACACCGCTTTTGAAGGCGGCGCAGCACACGGTCCGTGTTGTCGGATACACCGACGAAGCCGGCGGCCAGAGCCGCAACGTGCCCCTTGCGCAAGAGCGAGCCGAAAAAGTGCGCCAGGATCTTATTTCACGCGGCGTCAGCGCCAGTCTCTTGCATGCCGTCGGCCGCTCCGATGCGCGGGATTTGAGTTCCGCGCAAGGCGTTTCGAGCCCCAACCGCCGCGTCGAATTCGAACTGTCGTTCGACGGCGAATTTCAGCAATGACGGCCAAGAAAGTCATGCTGCTCGGCGAAATCGGCGTGGGCAAATCATCTCTCGCGCGCCGGCTCGTGTTTGACAAATTCGAGTTCGACTATAAGCCGACCATCGGCGTCGATGTCTACCGCTATGTCGTTCCCGATGCGCCAGGCCGGGCGCAGATGTCTCTGGTGATCTGGGACACGGACGGAAACTTCGGAGACGCAATCTTCCGGCACATCTACATGAAGGAAGCGTCTGCCGCGCTTATTATCGGAGACATCAGCCGGCCAGCGACGCTTGAGACGATGGTCAAGCTGGCCGGAGGATTTGCGGAAGCATTTCCGGGACGCCACGCCGGCTTCATCGTCAATAAAACAGATCTCGTGCCCGACGCCGAAAGCAGCGCCTTTGCCGCCGATGCTGACGCGGCCCGGCACCTCGTATTTGAGAACGAGTGCCAAGACCGGGACCAATGTCGGGCGCGCCTTCGATGATGCGGCGGACGCCATAGCAAGGCGCGGTTTGTAAAAAATGCAACGTTCGCTTCTCCATCGCATCGGGAAGGCTGGCGAGGTCATTGCGGGCTTTGGCATCTATGGGGTTGTTTGGCTCAACGACGATCTTATAGCCGTCAGCCGGTTTGGAAAGCTGGTCGATTTCGTTGAACTCGAAAAACCGGTGACGGACAGCGTATTACCGCTTATCGGGCTCGAGACCGAGATACTTTCACTGAAAAATAACCCGGGGCGCCTTTTGGAATTGCCGGCCGTTTCAGTCGCCACTGCCGACGGTCATTCTAAAAAAATGAACTTCACGTTTCTATGGCTTGCCGAAGAGCAGTGTCCGGTGATGCTCGCCTATCGCAGCAATTCACTGACCGAGCTGGAGATGGAGCTAAGCAAACAAATTCGCGCCCGTCTGATGGCCGAAGAGGTGGTGACCGCAAAGTCCAAAGAGCTTGCGCGCGCCAATTCCGATCTCGAATCGTATGCGGCTATCATCTCGCACGATCTTAAAGGGCCGTTGCGCCACATGCGCTACCTCGCCGACGAATTGATCGCAGAGTGCGCGGCGCGGGGCGACGAGCACTTCGGCAAGACGCTCTCTGAAATTCAGCAGTTGTCGCGGCGCATGTCGCACATGCTGTCCGAACTATTGGACTATGCAAGCCTGGGCCGGAAGTATGAAGGCCTCGCACCAACAGACACGCGCGCGCTTGTTAAAAGCATCACACGATCGATCCGGGAAAAAGGATTTGAGGTGGAAATCGAAGGGGATTGGCCGGTGATCGCGACACTTGCCGCGCCCCTCGACCTTATCTTGAGAAACCTCATTCAGAATGCCCAGAAGCATCACGGCGGTGCAACAGGCCGCATCGGGGTCCGATGTTCAGATGAGGCATCCGCGCTCGTCTTTACGGTGACGGACGATGGCCCAGGTATCGATCCGGCGCATCATCAGGCCGTATTCCTGCCATTCCGGGCACTCGGCAGAAGCAGCGGAACCGGCCTTGGGCTCGCCATGGTGAAGAAAATGGCCGAGGCCGTCGGCGGCTCTATTAAACTGATCTCGGAGCCAGCCACAAAGCGCGGGGCCACATTCATTCTGAATTGGCCCAAGTATATCGTGACTTAACCGAGACTTGCGTTGTAGAAGGCACACCGCTTCATAACGGATATCATCTGTCCATTATCCTGCTAAACTGGCCGGGGTAAGCGGCCCTTGAGACTTCGGACACACTGAATGGCTTCGTCATCTACAGGATCGGGGGGCGATTTTCTCGCCAAGAAAAGCGGGCTGATGCGCGCTCGCGCCGGCATTCCTGATTTGAAAGACGTGCTCGTTGTTGAAGACGAGAGCATGGACGCCGACCGGATGTTCGCAACGCTGCGTGTCATGTTTGGCTATGAACTCGAGATCCGCCGCGCCAATACGCTGGCAACGGCCGTCGATTTTGTCATGGCGCGAAAACCTGAAATTGTTTTCCTCGATGACATTCTGAAGCCGAGCGACGACGCCACGCAGACCATTCCGTTTTTGCGGCGCGCAGGTTTCGATGGGCCGATCGTCGTCGTCAGCGGCCAAGTTACGCGCACGCGGCGCACGACACTCATTGCCGCAGGTGCGACCGACGTTATTCACAAGGATGACGTCGACAGCGTCCGGCTGGCGGAAGCCTTGCAGCGCGTTTTCGGCAAGGCCTGAACGCCGATTATATGGGTGATTCAGATGTATCGCCGCTGGTTGCGCTAACCATTAATGCCAATCATTGAACGGGACCGGGACTTTTGGGTCTAATTTCTGCGCGAGGCACCCGGGCGTTTTCCCGTGGTCAACCGTCGCGGGCGCGCGCGTTGCCTTTTTTCGGCTTCTGCAGCGTGGTGCTAAGGCCAGCGAAAATGGGCTGAGTTTGTTGGGAGACGGGTTATGTTGGACCTATGCAAAGTTTGCGTTGGCAGCTGTTGCTTTGAGCGCGCTGCCGTTCGCCTCGCACGCAGAAGATTATCAGCTGCCCGCCGAGGTGACGCCACAAATCAAGGCGGCGTGCGAGACAGACGTGCGCCGTCTGTGCATCGGCATAAACCCGACGGTTGCCAAAGTAAAAGTTTGCGTTGCGTCGAAGTTTTTGCAACTTGGCCGCCGCTGCCAAGTGCAACTCGCGCTCGCAGGTTTCAAGCCATAGTGGGTTTAATCATAAGAAACGTGTCTCGTGCCGTGGCGCCGCCTGCACTTTAGCCGGCGGCGTTCTTGTTTATAGCGGCACCTCAGTCAATGGCGTGAGATCGGATACTATTCTGCCGGCGGGCAAGTGCGGATATTCGTCCGGATTGCCCGCGCGATTAACCCAGATCGTCTGAAATCCGAACGACGCGGCGCCGGCAATGTCCCATCGGTTCGAGGATAAAAAAGTGATTGCCGCGGGCGGCACGCTGAACACTTCCGTTGCCAAGCGCATAGACTCTCGGAACGGGCTTGAAAGTGCCGGCAACCCGCACCGTAATCACGGCATCGAAAACGCCGACGAGATTTGCGTTCTCGACAATATCGTCGAGCATGTCCATGTCGCCGTTCGAGAGGATTGCCAGTTTGGCGCCGCGCGCTTTAAGCGAACGCAGCACCGTTTCAACCTCGGGGAACGCCGCGAGCCGCTGATAGCTCTCGAGCAGGCGCGGCGCGATAGTCTCGTCGAGACCCGTTACGCGAAGGGCATAGATGAGACTTTGCCGCGTGATCTCGCGAAAAGGAATATGCTGGTCGAGGCCAGCATGAATCCAAGTGTACTCAAGCTGCTTGTTGCGCCAGACCTCCGACAGGCGCGGCCAATTTGGCCCGAGCACACCAGCGTGCTCGCGCGCGACCGAATGCACGTCAAACAGCGTGCCGAAGGCATCGAAGACGAAGTGCTCTAGCGCTGCCTGCTTCGTCAACGATAAAGCCCTCGCAGCTACTCGGCTGCTGCCATCTTTTCCGCTTTCACAGTCTCGGCGAGATAGCTCATCGCCGCAGCAACGCCGCCCTTCTTGTGCGGAACGCCAGCGATTTCAAAGCCCATCTCGACGCCTGTCAGCGCGCCCATCACGGTCAACTCGTTGGTATCGCCCAAGTGGCCGATGCGGAAGACTTTGCCCGCGATCTTGTTGAGCCCCGTTCCTAGCGACATGTTGAAGGTATCGAGCACGAGCTTGCGGAATGCGTCGGCGTTGTGGCCTTCGGGCATGACGACGGTCGTTACGGCGGGCGAATAGTACTTCGGGATCGCGGCACTGAATGTCGAGACCCCAGCCCTTGACCGCGCGGCGCGTGGCTTCGGCCAAACGCTCGTGGCGCGTGAAGACGTTTTCCAGGCCTTCCTCGTTGATCATGTCGATGGCTTCGGCGAGGCCATAGAGCAGGCCCGTTGCCGGCGTGTATGGGAAAAAGCCGTTGGCGTTGTTGGCCAGCATATCGTCCCAGGAAAAATACGAACGCGGCAGCTTAGCCGTCTTGGTTGCGGCGAGCGCCTTGTCGCTGACGGCCGTGAACGACAGTCCCGGCGGCAGCATCATGCCCTTCTGAGAGCCGGAGATCGTGACGTCGATGCCCCATTCGTCGTGGCGCAGATCGGTGCAAGCGAGCGAAGAAATCGTATCGACCATGAGCAGGGCAGGATGCTTCGCGGCGTCGAGCGCCTTGCGCACTTCGTCGATGCGCGAACGGCACCCGGTCGAGGTCTCGTTATGGACGACGCAGACGGCTTTGATCTCGTGCGCCTTGTCTTTCTTGAGGCGCTCTTCGATGAGGTTGGCGTCCGCCGCGATGCGCCAGTCGGTCGGAATGACATCCGCGTTCAGGCCAAGGCGCTGCGCCATGACGGCCCACAGCACGGCGAACTGGCCGGTTTCGCACATCAGAACTTTGTCGCCGGGCGACAGCGTATTTGTCAGAGCGGCTTCCCATGCGCCGGTTCCCGATGCCGGGAAAATGAACACGTGGTTCTTAGTTTTGAACAGCGACTTGACGCCGGCGAGGACGCGATGGCCGAGTTTTTGAAATTCGAGGCCGCGATGATCCAGGATCTGGCGCGACATGGCAGCCAGGATGCGTTCAGGGATAGGTGTCGGGCCCGGGATCTGCAGGAAATGGCGGCCGGCGCGGCGGGGCTCTTTCGACATAGGCGTCCTCTGGTGGCTATCATCTCGAGGACAGAAGCCAGCAATGCCACGGCAACGGACACCGCCAAATTCGGCGCGTCTATCCGAGCTTGGTGAAACCATCCCGTAAAGTGCCGTGTTCTTAGGGACGAAATCCGAAGCGGCGTCAAGATGCGCGGGCCCGATTACCTTGCCGAATACGCCTGCGACTTTCGCTTGAAACGGGCTACAAGCTGACGCATCACAGCAAAAACGCCAATTCGCCGCGGCGCGGCCGCCACACGGGAGAGTTCAGGGTATGAAGGATCATGACCTGACGGCGCTGACAGCTAGTGAAGCGCTGCGGGAAATGGCGAGTGGACGGCTAACCTCTGAAGCCCTCGTTTCCGCCTGCCTTGCACGCATTTCGGAGCGCGACGCAGCGGTCGAAGCTTGGGCCCATATCGAGCCCGAAAAGGTGCTCCGCGAGGCACGAGAAGCCGACGCCTCACGGGCCCGGGGCGGCCCGAGCCGCCCGCTCGCCGGCATTCCGGTTGGGGTTAAAGATCTCATCGATACGGCGGAATACCCGACGGAATACGGTTCGCCTGTATTCAAGGGAAATTACCCGTGCTGCCGACGCAACGTGTTGTTGGCGAGTTGAAGCGGGCCGGCGCGATCATTCTCGGCAAGACCGTCACGACGGAGCTGGCCTTCTTTGGACCCGGAAAAACGCGCAATCCGCACAATCCAGAGCATACGCCAGGCGGTTCGTCGTCCGGCTCCGCCGCCGCCGTTGCCGATTGCCAGGTGCCGCTGGCGCTTGGAACGCAAACGGCAGGCTCGATCATCCGGCCAGCTTCGTTCTGCGGCACGATCGGCTTCAAACCGACCTTCGGATATATTTCGCGCACCGGCATCCTGCCGCAATCGCCGCCCTTGGATACGGTTGGCGGCTATGCACGCTCGATCGATGATATCGCGCTCCTCATTGACGCCATGAGCGCTTACGATCCCCGCGACCGGGATATGCCGTCGGGTCCGAAAGCGCCGCTCACCGCCGCACTTGCGGTGAAACTCAATCGCCCGCCGCGCTTTGCGTTTATCAAATCACCGGCCTGGCCCAATGCGGATGCCGAGACACAGTCTGCGTTCGAAAGCTACGCCAACAGTTTCGGCGCGCGCGCCGAAGTCGTCGAAGTTGACTCTTCCAGCCGATTTCGAAGGCTCTCTGCGCTTGCAACAAATCGTGCAGTTCTCGGATATTGCCAAGAACTACGGCCCGATTGCCGACAAGAACCCGGGCAAGATTTCGCAAAAACTCAAGGACACGATTGCCGAGGGCCGCACATTCAAACCGGCCGACATCGCGGCCGCGCGTGCCGAACGCGAGCCGCTCTACGAAGCGTTGCGGCCAGTTCTCGTCAATTACGATGCGATCCTCACGCCCGCAGCACCGGGCCCGGCGCTCAAAGGGCTGGGCGCAACCGGCAGCCCTATGTTCAACGCGCTCTGGACGTATCTCGGAATGCCATGCATTTCCCTGCCGTTGCTTGAAGCCCGCGGCCTTCCGCTCGGCGTGCAACTGGTTGCGGCCCGCGGCGACGACGGCGCCTGCTGCGGGTTGCCTGCTGGCTCATGGATACTGGCCAGAACCAATCCAAGACCCGGATGGCGTAAAAGATTGCGTAAAGTTCTTTAATCTTTTGCTGATTGAATCTGCGCCATCACCGGCGCGCCTCTCGTTTCCATTTGCACGCCTTGTTGCACGCCCTGGCCCATCGCTGGCCGACGTCTAACGAGAGAGCCGTAGTCCGCTGATGTCATCCTCCATTCGCGCAAATCTTATTGCCGTTGTTGCTGCTGCAATGAACGCCGCGGCCGTATCCGCGCCGGCGCATGCGCTAGATTTTGATCTGCTTCCAGCCGCAGACCCTGGCCCGACAAGTTGGGCCGGGTGGATCATCAACCCCGATATTGGGTTTGAATCCATGACGTTCTCAGGCACAGGCGGCGACCTGCTCAAAGATGCAGATGGCTATTACGCTGGCGGATATGTCGGCCGCGACTTCGAATGGGGACCCCTCGTTATCGGTGCGTCCGCCAACATCGCCTACAGCTGGATGGACGGAAGCGGCGCCGGAACCGATCCCATTCGATCTCGAAACACGTCTCAACTATTTCGGCCTGGTTCGCGGCCGTGCCGGCATCGGCCTTGGCCGCTTCCTTGTCTATGGCACAGCCGGCTTGGCCTACGGCGACCTCGAAATCGAGAGCCGCGCCGACCGGCTTAATCTGCTTCGCAAACGCTTGACCGGTATCGCTGCGGGCGGCGGCGTGGAGATATGCGTGGAACGGCTCGATGTCGCTCAAAGCCGAATATCTGACAATCGATTTCGACGAGGCAGACGTTTTCCTCGCTCCCCACTGGCCGCGATGCGGTTGATGCCGAGATGGAACTTTGGAAAGTCGGGTTCGTGCGCCGGTTCTAAGTGCGATAATGCGCGTACTGCCCCTTGGGCTTAAAGCGCTCGAGATAGCCCGGAACGATAGCCGCGACAGCAGCCGGCTGTTCAACGCCGAGCCCTGCAAGCGTGCGGCCCTCGGATTTCGCGGCCGCCGAGACGACGTTGTCTGATTGCAGCAACCGGACCTGATCGTACGTGATAGGCCGCAACGCGTTCGGCAATGGCGACATCAGCAGCGCCTGTAATTTTGCGAACCAGAATGGCATCGGGAAATACGGGCGGCGGCGGCCTGAATATTCCTGTGTCAGATCGAGAAGCTGGCGGAACGAAAAAACCTCCGGCCCGCCGAGTTCATAGACCGTGCCGGGCTTGCCTTTACCTTCGACGCAGTTGGCGATAGCGGCCGCAACATCGCCGACATAGACCGGCTGAAACCGCGTTAAGCCGAGACCGATCGAAGGCAGAAACGGGCTGATTCGCGCGAGTGCCGCGAAGCGATTGAAGAACTCGTCTTCAGGGCCAAAGATGATTGAGGGCCGGAGAATAATGGCCGTTGGAAATTCGTCGAGCACGGCCGCTTCGCCCGCAGCTTTGGATTGCGCGTAGCGCGCAGCGGACGCAGCATCCGCACCGATCGCGGAGATATGGACGAAGCGTTTGACGCCAGACTCGCGGGCGGCACGCGCAACGGCACGGGCGCCTTCTGCATGAACGGCGTCGAATGACTGCCGTCCCGGATGGCGCCAAAATTCCGACGGCATTGACGACGGCTGTTGCACCCTCGACCGCCCGAGCAATCGACTGCGGAAAGCGCAAATTGGCCTGAACAGCGTGGATCTGCCCGACACCGCCCATGGGTTGCAGATGGCCCGCAAGGTCGGGACGCCGGACAGCCGCGCGCACGCGCCAGCCGCGCTTTGCCAAGTGCCGAGACGGTATGCCGGCCGGCAAAGCCGGAACCCCCGAAAATCGTGACCAGACCACTGCCTTGCGCCATTGCCGCCCCGTCCTCGATCCCGCATCGATAAAGCACCGCGGATCGTACTGAGCTTTAGCGCTTGAGCGGCCGCCTGGTGAAGGGTGGCGGATCGGCGCCTTGGATACAATTCACGGTCAATCGACTACAATTGACTTATGGGCCCGATGCCCTTACGTGATGTCGCTCTGAAATGCCCGGATGGCGGAATTGGTAGACGCACTAGTTTCAGGTACTAGCGCTCACAAGGCGTGGAGGTTCGAGTCCTCTTTCGGGCACCATTTTCCAGCGGACAGTCGCGTCGTCCCGTTCCCTGCCGAATGAATTGATCTCATGGCGGACCCCATGGCCACCCCGACCGTAAAATTGCACAAGGGTGACCTTCCCGCAGGTCTGAAGTTTCCGCGCGGCGTTGCAATCGATACCGAAACGCTTGGCCTCAATCCGCATCGCGACAGGCTTTGCCTTGTGCAGTTGTCGGCGGGCGATGGCATCGCTCATCTCGTGCAGTTTGACGGCGAGACTTACGCGGCGCCGCGCTTGAAGGCCCTGCTCAAAGATCCCAAGGTATTGAAGATTTTTCACTTCGCGCGCTTCGACGTCGCGGTGCTGGAAAAGTATCTCGAGCGTTGAAACCGCGCCCCTTTACTGCACCAAGATCGCGTCCAAACTGGTGCGCACCTACACCGACCGGCACGGACTGAAAGACCTCTGCTCCGAGCTGCTCGGTGTCGAACTGTCCAAACAGCAGCAGAGTTCCGATTGGGGCGCCAAAGACCTGAGCGAGAACCAACTTGCGTATGCCGCCTCCGACGTCCTGCACTTGCACAAATTGAAGGCAAAGCTGGACGAGATGCTGGCACGCGAGAGACCGCGTTGGCCTTTGCCGAAGCAGCCTTTGCCTTCTTGGCCGCCCGGGCCCGGCTTGACCTCGCAGGGTTTGGCGAGACCGACATCTTCTCCCACTAAGGGCCGTTCATACTGTTTTCCTGGATGATCTCTGAATTGGAGGGCAATGGGCCCACGTCCTCAAGCGTTCGGTCCCAATCTCTCCCAATTTCAACTAGAGTATGAGGGTGAGACTTTGGGGATCGTACGACCGGGCGGGCCATAGATGGCGAGCGTGAGCGACAGTGCTGCCGTGTCCGGCCGGACGCGAACAGAGCGAATTTGGCATAGAACTCGCCGGCGACCGGGCGGCAAGCCGTGCGCTCGGCCGCGCGCCATTCGTCGCTGGTGCGCAAGTTAAAGGCCGTGCTTCCACTCTCCGCTGTTGGCGTCGCCGGCATCTACGCCCTCTGATCCTGAAATCGACCGGCTGGGGCGTTGGCATCCCGACGCTCGATATTCCAACGATCATTGCCGAAAACCTGGCCATGGAAAACCCCCACTACGAAGGGTTCAATAAAGATGGCGGGCGCTACTGGGTCACGGCCAAAAAGGCCATGCAGGACATCAAGAACATGTCGGTCATCAAGCTCGACACGATTACCGGCGAGCTGAGCGACGCAGATAAAAAGAAAACGAAGCTGACGGCAATCCGCGGAACATTCAACAATAAGGCCAACATTCTCGAACTCTTCGACTCGATCGATATAGCGGGCGACAACGGCTTAAAGGCCACCTGACGCGGGCAACGATACGCACGAAAGAAAATGTCATCACGTCGGACCAGCCCGTCGTCGTCATGATGGAAGCCGGCACGATCAACGCCAACCAGATGACCGTGCGGCAGAAGACCAAGGAGTACATTTTTACCGACAAGGTGCGCACGTCGCTGAAGGCGCAAGACGCGGCAGGAGCACCGCCGCCGTGCTGATGGTACACAGCAAATCGCAGCGATGCCCTTCGGCAATTCCAAGGAGCCGATCAACATCGTTTCCAAACGCCTCGACGTCAACGATGGCGGTAAAACCGCTGTGTTCACGGGCGCCGTCAAAGCAACGCAAGGCGCTGCTTGGCTGACCTCGCCGAAACTCGAAGTCACATATGAAGGCAATGCTGCGGGCGCCGCGGAAAGCACGCCGGAAACGGCATCCGGACAAAGCGGCAAAGTTAAAAGAGTTATCGCCACAAACCCTGTGGTTCTCAGCCAAGGCGAAGGTCAGCAGGCATCGAGTCAGAGCGCCGATTTCGATGCGCTCCAGCAAAAGGCCGTGCTCGAAGGCGACGTCGTGATGTCGGAAGCGCCCGACAAGCGCGCGACCGGAGACCGCGCCGAAATCGATCAAGCATCCGGAACAGTGCTTCTGACCGGCATGTCCGTTGTACTGACGCAAGGGACCAACGAACTGAGAGGCCGCCGCCTCTTCTTCAACCAGACCAATGGCAAGATGCAGCTGACTGGCAACGGCAACGGCGGCAATAGCCGCATCAAGGCTAAGATTCAGCGAAGCCGGCGGAAAAGCAGCCCCCGCCGCCAAAGAGCCAGCAGCCGCCAAGGGCATGTCGCTCGGCGGCAATTTCAAAACCGACCCCAACGCCCCTGTAGAGGTCGATGCCGATCGCTTAGATGTCGATGACCCGGCTAAGGAAGCCGTTTTCACGGGCGACGTGCGCGCCAAGCAAGGCGATTTCGTTCTCCAATCGGCAGAGCTCAAAGCAACTTATACGGGCTCCAGCGTCATCGGCAGCGCGGCCAATGACAAAGCCGGCCAAGGCACCGCAAAACTGACGCGGCTGAAGGCCAATCAAAAATGTCGTCGTTACGTCGGCCGACGGGCAAAAAGCAACCGGCGACTGGGCCGATTTTGATACCAAGGCCAACATAGTCACTTTGGGCGGCAACGTCATCATGACCCAAGGCAAGAATGTGGTACGCGGCACAAAACTGGTGATCGACATGACCACCGGAGAAAGTATCATTCCTTCCGAAGGCACGACCAGCGCGACCGCGCCCATGCGGTCCGGCGATGACGGCGCCAGCACCGGAACAATTGTAAAATCTGGGCGTCCCAGCGCCACGTTCTACCCGAGCGATATGAAAGAAAAAACGGGCAAAGTCATGGATAAAGCGGGTGGCGGCTGGCAAGCACGCGAGACACCTTCCCCAAAACCCTGATAACGCGATAGAAGGCTGAGCGGGCCGCCACTCAGCGCAACCCAATAACCAAGCGAGTTTCAGTTGTTCAAAGCATTACCATTTGGCCCAAGGCTCGGACGGACGGAGGGCCGGGCCACCGCTGAAGCAACCAAACCGGCCCGTGGCCGTGCGGCTGCGGCTGCAGAGTCTCAAGACCCGCATGCGGTCGGAGCGGACGGCTGGCTCACAGCTTTTGAAATCAAGAAATCGTACCGCAAGCGCATGGTGGTGAAAGGAGTAAGCCTCGCTGTGGGACGCGGCGAATCGGTCGGCCTTCTTGGGCCAAACGGCGCCGGCAAAACAACTGTCTTCTACATGATCACGGGGCTCGTCCCCGCCGACGAGGGCCGCATCACGATTGACGGGGCCAATGTCACCGGCTTGCCCATGTACCAGCGTGCCCGGCTCGGCATCGGCTACCTGCCGCAGGAAGCCTCTATTTTTCGCGGCCTGACGGTCGAGCAAAACATCATGGCCGTGCTCGAATTGGTCGAACCCGATAAAAAGCGCCGGAAAGAGCAACTCGACAACCTCTTGGAAGAATTCTCCATTACACGGCTCAGAAAATCGCCCTCCATGGCCCTTTCCGGTGGCGAACGGCGGCGCTGCGAAATTGCCCGGGCTCTGGCCACCAGACCCTCGTTTATGTTGCTGGACGAACCTTTCGCCGGTATCGACCCGATTGCCGTCGGCGACATCCAGCAGCTCGTGCGGCACTTGACGGAACGGGGCATTGGCGTGTTGATAACAGACCATAATGTTCGCGAAACATTGAGTCTGATAGACCGGGCCTACATCATCTATGATGGTCAAGTTCTGACACAAGGTAAGCCTTCGGAAATCATAGCGAATGAAGACGTGAGGCGGGTCTATCTCGGCGATATGTTCGTTAACACGCGTTGAGTATAGCTGTCCGCTCGAGTTGTGTTGCGGATCGACGGGTTAACGGTATGGCACTTTCTGCCAAATTGGAGCTGAGACAGGGCCAGCAGCTGGTGATGACACCACAGCTGCAGCAGGCCATTCGTCTGCTTCAATTTTCCAACCTCGAACTGGCCGAATTCGTCGATTCCGAACTCGAGCGCAATCCGTTGCTCGAGCGCGAAGAAACCTCTCAAACCAAGTCCGCCGAAGAAACGCCCATCGACGCGCCGGCCGAAAATGCCGCAGCAAGCGAAGACGAGTGGCTCGATCTTCGCCAACCCGTGCAAGACCATGCCGGCGGATTAGACGCCGATTTCGGCAACGTGTTTCAAGATTCCGTTCCAGGGGAAGCGGCGTCGGCCGCACCCGAAGCCGGCTTGAGCTGGAGTAATGTCAGCCAGCGCATGCACAATCGCGACGACGACGATTCAAATATTGAATCTTACGTCGCCAGCGAAATCTCGTTGCGCGACCATCTCGCCGCGCAATTGCCGCTCACAATTCAAGTCCCCGGCGAACGGCTTATCGGCCAATACCTCATCGATCTCGTCGATGAAGCGGGCTACATCTCATCAGACCTCGACGGCTTAGCCGCCAAGCTTGGCGCGCCGCTCGAAATGGTCGAAGGCGTGCTGAACAAAATGCAGGCGTTTGACCCGCCCGGAGTTTTCGCACGCTCGCTCGCCGAGTGCCTCGCCCTACAACTCAAAGATCAGAACCGTTACGACCCGCTCATGGCGGCACTCCTGGCAAATCTTGGCCTGTTGGCAAACCGCAATATCGCGGCTCTGAAAAAAGCCGTCGGCGCCGATATGGACGAACTTGCCGACATGATCCAGGAGATCAAGCGGCTCAATCCGAAGCCCGGCTTGAAATTCGGTTCGGTCCAGATGCAGCCCGTCGTCCCCGACGTCATCGTGCGCGCAGCCTCAGATGGCGGCTGGCACATCGAACTCAATGGCGACACGCTGCCGCGCGTGCTGGTCAATCGCAGTTACTACACGCGCGTCACGCAGACTGCCTCGACTGAAAAAGACAAAGGCTACATTCTCGAGTGCCTGCAAACGGCCAACTGGCTCGTCAAGAGTTTGGATCAGCGCGCCCGAACAATTCTAAAAGTCGCCGAACAGATCGTGCGCCAGCAGGACGGCTTTTTCGTCTACGGCGTGCAGCACTTGCGACCGCTCAATCTCAAGACTGTGGCCGACGCAATTTCGATGCATGAATTAACCGTGTCGCGCGTCACGTCGAACAAGTATATCGCGACGCCACGCGGTATTTTTGAACTGAAGTATTTCTTCACGAGCGCCATCGCCTCGTCGGAAGATGGAGAAGCCCATTCGTCGGAAGCCGTCCGCCATCGCATAAAACTCATGATCGATGGGGAAAGCGCTAACGACATTTTGTCGGACGATAAGCTCGTCGAAAAGCTCAAGGACGACGGCGTCGATATTGCGCGGCGCACCGTCGCCAAGTACCGGGAAGCAATGCGAATCCCTTCCTCAGTTCAGCGCCGCCGCGACAAACGCCTGACAGACCGGATAGGCGGCACGATCTAAGATTGGGCTGCCAGATAGCCTAGATTGTTGAAAAAAACGTTGTTTGGTCACAGTTCTTTAGCATCCGTGATTTGACATCAGCGCAGGCAATACTTAACTCTTGTGACAGGTTGTCGCGAGTGACACTCAAGATTGAGTCGAGGGAGAGATGGCAGACGCTATAACTCCACCATGAAATTCGAGTGTGCTAGGCCGAACCGGCCCACGTGCTTGTAGAAATTTTGGCTCCGTATCTTGTGGAGCGCGACGACAGGCGATGCGATGACAATACAAATAACTGGCAAAAATGTCGATGTAGGCGATGCATATCAAGCCTACGTCGCGGAAAAAATACGCACAGTCCTCAACAAATATGTGAGCCGCGATCTCAAAGGCCATGTGCGGCTTGAGAAGGAGCGCGGGCTCTTCAAAACCAATTGCTCCGTCCGGCTGTCGAGCGGCATCTTGCTTGAGGCCCACGGTGAGGGCGGAGACGCTTACGCAAGCGCGGATTCCGCCGTCGAACGCCTTGAGACGCGCGTTCGCCGCTACAAGCGCCGCCTGAAAAGTCACGACTCGGTTCGCACCGCCAATGGCCGGTTAGGCGATACGGACGCTCGCGATTACGTTGTCAGCGTTGCCGACGACGAGCCGGAAGAAGCCGTCGAAAATAACCCGCTCATCATCGCGGAAACACAAAGAAACGTTCAGCAGTTGTCGGTCAGCGAAGCTGTTATGCACCTCGACCTTACGGAGGCCGCATTCATGATCTTCAGAAACGCAGCGAACGGCAGTATCAGTGTGGTCTACAGACGCAAGGACGGGAATATCGGTTGGATCGATACGGAGCCGGGTCAGCGATCCGCCCAATGAGGCAGCCGCGAACGGCACAGGTTGACGGGGAAAACGTTCTAGGGAATTCGCACCTTAGTAACGCAGGGCTCGCAGGCGAGACCCCGGTTTGGTCGGTCGCAGGGCTTAAGATCATTTTTCAATTGTCCACTGAAGGTGAATGATATGTCGATGGACCTCGGGGATCTGCTGGCGGCAGGCGGTGTCGTGTCAGCTCTGAAATCGCAAGACAAGAAGCAACTCTTGCAGGACCTTTCAGACAAGGCCGCGCAGTCGACCGGCCTTGATGCGCGCGAGATTTTTGCTGCACTCCTTCAGCGCGAGCGGCTGGGCTCCACGGGGCTCGGCAGCGGCATCGCTATACCGCATATCAAGCTAGCCGGGCTTAAAGGCATCACCTGCCTATTCGCTAAATTGGCACAGCCGATCGAGTTCGAAAGCCACGACGGGCAACCCGTCGATCTCGTGTTTTTCCTCCTGGCCCCCGAAGATGCGGGCGGCGATCACCTCAAAGCGTTGGCGCGTATTTCCCGCCTCGTACGCGATCCGGCCACGCTTGAACGGCTTGCGGTCGGCAAAAGACGACAAGACTTTGAAGCGCGTTTTAACCGAGCCCGCGACCTCGCACGCGGCCTGAAACTGGCTGGCCTGACGCCGGCGAGCCGGTGGCCTCTGTGGCTGACGGCCTAATCGCTCTATGAGCCAATAACGGCAAGCACACCAAGGCCAATGCCGCCAACGATCAAGCGCCACCAGCCGAAGAATGAAAGCCCGCGCGCAGAAATGAAATCCAGCACGTAGCGGACCACAATGACGCCTGCGACGAACGCCGCGGCAAATCCGAGCGCAATCTGCGTCATGTCGTCGCCCGAGAGATTCGACCAGTTCTTGTAGAGGTCGTACGCGAACGCGCCGGCCATCGTCGGCATGGCGAGAAAAAACGAGAACTCGGCGGCCGTGCGCTTGTCTAGTCCGCAGAACATCGCGCCAACAATCGTCGAGCCGGACCTTGAAACGCCTGGTATCAGCGCCAAACATTGGCAAAGTCCGATCTTAAACGCCGTTGCCGGCGTCAACTCCATGACATCGGTATAACGCGGCTCAAAATGCATCCTATCGACGATAAGCAATATGATTCCGCCAACCACGAGGGAGGTGCAGATCAGCAGCGGGCTCTCGAATAAAATCGTCTTGATGATGGTATGCCCGGCCGCTCCAACGAACGCAGCCGGAAGAAAAGCAACGAGCACGCTGAGGACAAAAGTCTGCGTGCGCTTGTCGTTGGGCAGCGAGATCATCAAGTGCCACAATTTTCCGGCATAGACGGTGAGCAGGGCGAGAATGGCACCAAGCTGGATCAAGACTTCAAACGTGCGCCCTGGAGACGTGAACCCCATTACCCGCTCGGCGAGCAGAAGGTGCCCCGTTGACGAGACGGGAATATACTCGGTCAACCCCTCGATGAGGCCAAGAAGGATGACTTGCCATGTCGGCATCAAAATTCTCCGTCAAGCCGGTCGCCCAGCCCATCGCGCACGGTTGCGCCGGCTGCCACCTAGCAGGATTTACGTGACCGGCCTAAGCCTTTTGAACGCTTTCCCCGCCCCACATATCGTGCTCTCGGCCCAAGCCCGCGCGAATCAAGGCATACGGAACACACCATGACTTGTTTCAAACCGCTTTTTCAGGGCCGCCACCGTGACTACGTTTAAGCTCACGCAATACCGGCTTTGCCCGCGCTCGCGCTCAATCCGGCTGGCGCTTGCGGAAGCCGGCGTCGAGACGGAACTCGTCGAAGAATTCCCCTGGGAGTGGCGCAAGGGTTTCCTTGCCAAAAACCCTGCAGGCGAACTTCCAATCCTCGACCTCAGCAATAAGCTGACGCTCTGCGGCGTGTATTCGATTTCCGAGTTTATCGCCGAAGAAGCCAACGCACCGGCTCTGGGAGGACGCGCGCCCGATTTATTTCCCGGCAACCGCGAAGGGCGTGCCGAAGTGCGCCGGCTGGTGGATTGGTTTCACGGAAAGTTCGACCGTGAAGTTTCGCGCGAAATCCTGTTTGAAAAAGTTTACCAACGCATGAAACCAAACGGGCAACAGTCGCCTGACACCGAAATATTGCGCGCGATCCGCGCCAATCTCAGGTATCACTTGTCCTACATAAGTTACTTGAGCGAACAGCGCCGCTGGCTTGCAGGTGACGACATGAGCTTTCGCCGACTTGGCGGCCGCCGCACACGTTTCAACGCTCGACTATTTAGGTGAAATGCCGTGGGACGAGTATCCAAGTGCAAAGATATGGTACGCACGGGTCAAATCGCGCCCCTCGTTCCGCCCCCTGCTTGCGGATCGCGTTCCCGGCACCGCCCCGCCTCTCGCCTATACCGATCTCGATTTTTAGCGCACGCCTCACTTATTCGCCGCGGGAGCGCTATTGCGGCGTGATGGATCGCTCAAACACAAATCTCAAATCATTCTTGAAATCCGCGGCCGGGGAAGTTGGCCTCGATTGCATTGCCGTCACCAGTCCATCGGCTATCCCCGAAGCCGCTGCCCGGCTTCAATCCTTTCTTGCCGACGGGCGCCACGGAGACATGCAGTGGCTCGCAGACAAAGCGGATAAGCGCGCCAGCCCGCTCTCGCTGTGGCCTGAGGTGCGCTCGGTGATCATGATCGGACAAAGCTACGCGCCGAAGGACGATCCTCTTGCCGCGCTTGAAGACCGAACGCGGGCGGCGATTTCCGTTTACGCCAAAGGGCGCGACTACCACGATGTCTTGAAGAAGAAAATCCGCACCTTGGCTGAGCAATTCGCAAAGCAAAGCGGCGCAGACGTCAAGATATTCGTCGATACCGCACCTCTTCTGGAAAAGCCGCTGGCGGCGGCTGCAGGTCTAGGCTGGCAAGGCAAGCACACAAACCTCGTCTCGCGCGAACACGGTTCGTGGCTGTTTCTCGGCGCCATCCTAACGACTGCCGAGCTTGAACCGGATCTGCCGGAAAGCGATCACTGCGGCTCATGCCGCAAGTGTCTCGACGTTTGCCCGACTGCCGCGTTCCCTGCGCCCTACCAGCTCGATGCGCGCCGCTGTCTCGCCTATCTCACGATCGAACACAAAGGGCATATCGCGGAAGAATTCCGCAAGCCGCTCGGCAACCGCGTCTTCGGCTGCGACGACTGTCTTGCCGTGTGCCCATGGAACAAGTTTGCCGAAGCCTCGCGCGAAGCAAAATTCGCAGCCACACCCGGGACTGACAATCCGCCGCTCGCCGAGTTCTTGGAAATGACAGATTCCGAATTCCGCATTCGCTTTGCCGGCACGCCCGTCAAACGTACCGGCCGGGACCGAGTTGTGCGCAATGCACTCATCGCGGCCGGAAATTCCGGCGACGCGGGTTTGCTACCGCTTGTACAGCGCTTGCTGGACGATGCTTCTCCGCTGGTTCGCGCCATGGCGATCTGGGCCTTGCATGAACTCGTAGACGACAGCATGTTCCAAGCCCTGCGCCGGCGGCGCGCGTCAGTTGAAACGGATCCAGATGTCGCGCGCGAATGGCACACCCCGGCACAAAGGCCATCCGCGTGAACCAACTATTCTGTTTTGGTCTGGGTTACAGTTCAGGCGCCGTCGCGCGGGAGCTTTCTAATCGCGCTTGGCGCATCACGGGCACATCGACACGCGCAGAAGGCGCCGCCCGTATCGCCGCACAAGGATTTACCGGCGTGGTTTTCGACGGCACATCGGCCAGCGCCGCCGCCACGGCCGAACTACACCGTGCCACGCACGTATTGCTTTCCATTCCACCAGGCGCGGACGGCGACCCTGCGTTTCTGCAACACGCACACGACATCGCCGAGAGCAAGTCCATCGGTTGGATCGGATACTTCTCCACCGTCGGCGTCTACGGCGACGCACAAGGCGGGTGGGTAGATGAGGAAACGGAAGCCATGCCCGGTTCGGAACGCGGCCGGCGCCGGTTAGCGGCAGAACAGAACTGGCTGAAACTCGCTCGCGAAGCCGGAAAAAGTGCCGCCGTTTTTCGCTTGCCCGGCATTTACGGGCCCGGCCGCTCTGCGCTTGATGACGTGCGGGATGGCACGGCACGGTCCATCCTTAAACCCGGCCAAGTATTCAATCGCATCCACGTCGACGACATCGCGGGCGCCGTCATTGCATCAATTGAGCGGCCGCATCCGGGCCGGGTCTATAACGTTACCGATGACGAACCGGGTCCGCCGCAGGACGTTGTCAACTTTGCGGCTGAACTCTTGGGTCGCCCGCAACCACCACAATTGGATTTCGCGCAGGCGGAACTCTCACCCATGGCACGCAGCTTCTACTCCGAGAACAAGCGAGTTTCCAACGCGCGCATGAAAGCCGAACTCGGTATCCAGCTGAAATACCCGGACTATCGCGAAGGGCTGAGGGCAATCGCACGGACCGGAACGGAAAAAATGCCGGGATGATGGCCAACCTTGACCGTCTTTCGGCCAGAATGTCTGGCGACAACGGGAAGGGGCAGTATTTCACGAGGGCAGTATGCGGCCGTTATTTTTATTTGCGATTTATAGCGTCGCGTTTGCCAGCGTCACGATAATCCGGGCGACGGCGGACGCAAACAACCCAGCACATGAGCTGGCGCAGAAGTTTGCCGCCGAGGGAGAAACCAAACCCGAGCCCACAAAGCCCGTCGGAACCAAGCCCATTGCACCCAGGCCAGTTACTGCCAGTCCCTCAATAGCGAATCCTGCCCCTGGAAAACCAAGTTCCGCAAACGTGGTCATATCCAAACCTGCGCCCGTAGTTGCCGCCCCGGCAAAAGCAGCGCCGAAGCTCGCGCAAGCCAAAGCACCGCGCCCGCCTGCACCGGGGCCCGATTATGAGCGCGATATGCTGGACGCGGCACGCGCCGAGGCGGAAGCCCGCCAGAGCTCCCAGACACAGAGCTCCCAGACCCAGAACTCCCAAACAATGCAGGCTGAAACTAAGCCCGCTGTCGTCGCCGTACCTGCCCCGGCAGCAGCACCTGCCCCCGTAGCACCCCCGCCAACACCGGCGGCCACCACCGCACCACCTTCAGCAACTCCGGCGCCTACCCAAGCCGCCGCACCGCCAGTGCCAGCACCATCCGCGCCCGCAACCGCCCCGCAGATCAAGATTGAAGCCAAGGTCAACGTCCCGGCGCCAAGCGCCCCTGCGATTGTATCGCGGCCCGAAGGCGCGCCGCGCGCCACGATCCTTGCCATACTCACACAACCCGCCAACAACGCGGCACGCGCCATCACGCCGCCCGACCCAGTCATTTGCCTGGCCGATATTTGCTACATATCGAGCGGGCCCAATGCCGACGCCAAGCTCATATCGCGCGCCGACGCGCTTAGCACAAAAAACACCGTAACTTCGGGCGCGGGCGCTTGCAAAGGCACGAACCGCTGCGCCTTCCGTGGCGTCTCGATGAAGCCGGGCGACGAAGTGCAGATCATCGATCTGGGAATTGTCGGCCATGACAAGCGCGAACCGGCCGACGTCATGCCGGACACGAGCTGCCACGTCGATGATGGCGATCTGGTCTGCGAACACCCGGTCACGGCACCTGATTACCGCATCTGGGTCGTGCCAGAAACCGTTGCCGCGTCAGCCGGTCCAGGCGCATTGGAAGCAGCCCTCGCCGATGAACTTCCCGAAGAAGACATCGCACGCGCGGAAGACAAGTAGACCGCGGCTTCAGGGCAAATTGTCATTCGCGGTTTAAAGCTTGGCCAGATCTTCAGGCCGCGAGAGACGATGTTCGCCGTCGGGAATTTCGATCAAGCGCAACTCCGGAGCAACCCACCCGACCTACGGCAAAAACCTTAGCTGGCTGCCCACCATGCCGTTGCCCTCGTTGAACATTTCGAAATATCTCTGGACGATTTGGCCGAACATTTGTCCGTCGCCATCGAACTGGCGGCCCTCGCTCTTCTTCAGCGGCGTTTCGAACGCGCGCAGCATATCCAACAATTGACGCGGGAAACCCTTGAACTCGTCGAAATCATCAGGCTTTTCACCTTTGAAGCCATCGAACTCATCGACCGCCTTGGTATAAACGCCGAGCGCTTCGCGAAACCGCTTCACGTCGATGACGGTATTTTTCGGCGGTACGACGCCGGCAATGACCTGGTCGAATTGCTCCCCGGACGATTCGGGCCCGAGGTCGCCGATCATCGCGTCGAGTTCGTCGCCGCTCATCTGCTGCGGCCTCATGCGCGGAAACACGTCGAGCACCCTGTTAGCCGTGTGCAAAATATTGCCCACCTGCCACGCCGCCTTGCGGCCCTCGCGCGCCTCGATTCCCGCAAGCTCTTGGCCCTCGACATCGCGAACGAAAACGCGCAAGTCCGGCATCATTGCCTCGCGCGCGGCCAGGAACGCGGTGACGAGCGGCACCATCTGTTTGTGCAGCGTCTGGCCCTCGGCGGCATTGTCTGCTTCGTACCCTTTGCCGTCGTAATAGGCGGTCGCCTTATTCATGACCGGGGCTAAAGCCTCGTAGGCATCGATGTAACGCGGCATCATCGCGTCGAGTTTCGCGACGCTGGGCTTTAATCCTGCCGCCGCGCGGGCCTCCTTCAAGAGGCCTTCCAAATCGTGCAGGTCGTACATGCCGTAGGAGATGTAGCGCTCCTTGCCTGTCGGCCCCAACTTCATGTTGACCCAGCTCTGATAGCGCTCCCAGGATTCAACCGCGCGCTCGGTCGATTTGGCGGTCTCGATGTAGACGTTGGCTTTATGAAGCGCGTCCTGAACGTCCTCGGCGGAAGCGCCCCTTGAAGGAACGATGAAGCCAAGGACGGCCGCTGAAGCGGCGATGAGGATGAGAAGTCCAATGAGGCCACTGAAATTCTGGCCGATCCGGGATGAACGCATGACAAAATCTCGCTTGCCAAAAATTGAATCGCGACGTGTTCGCACGTGCGGCTGCCGCCGCATTCTACTCTCGGGCCGGTCCGCCTGCGATGGTCAAGTCCTGGGTTGGTTTACGACCGCTAAAACGCATCAGGTCCCTATTGCCTCAATCAAACCACCCCCTCTATCGCCTGGAACAACTTTGCCAGATCTTGCGGCCTGGACAGCCGATGTTCACCATCTGGAATTTCGATCAAGCGCACGTGCCCGCCGGTTAGAAACCGGGTGAGTTCGCGCGTGTGCGCGGCGGGTACATCGGGATCAAGCAATCCCTGAAGAATGACAACAGGACGGCCGGGATCAAACGGTGCGCGTGCCAGGAGATGCTTGCGCCCGTCCTCGATCAACGCCACGCGTGATGGTATAAGGTTCGGCATAGGCCGATGGCCTGAGATGAAATCCTTTGTCCAGGATCTCCTGCTTCACAGGCTCCGGAAATCGCTTCCACATCAGTTCTTCGGTCATGTCCCAAGCGGGCGCAATGAGGACCAGACCTTTGATACGCTGCGCCTCGATCTGGCGCCTCTCGAATCAACCGGCGCAGAAGCAGCAAGGCAATATGCCCGCCCATGCTCGAGCCAATGATCACTTGGGGTCCGCGGCTGATGTGCGTGAACACAGCCACCGCTTCTTCAAGCCACCGGCCGATAGTTCCGTCCGAAAAAGCGCCGCCAGACCGGCCATGCCCGGAGTAGTCAAACCGCGTGAAACCAAAACCCTTCTCGCGTGCGAATTCAGCAAGCGCCGCAGCTTTGGTCGATGCCATATCCGACATGAATCCGGAGAGCCAAAAAAGGTTTGCCCCCTCAGGCTTCGCCGCAACTGTCGATAAATAGGCAATGGACCGCGCCGATGCGCCGTCGCCCACGATCAGAGTTTGCGGTTCATCTTCTTGCACCGTATAGAACCCCAATTCATGCCGCCCTCAATTCTGGAGTGCGGCGGTTTCATAGAGGAAGCACAGTGCCCGAGCGGCTGACCATCCTGCAAGTCATTCCGCGCATGCGTGCGGGCGGCGCGGAACTCGGCTGCCTGCAAGTCGCTGAAGCACAAATCAAAGCGGGGCACCGGGCGCTTGTCGCATCTGAGGGCGGGCGCCTAGCGGACGAACTCGAAAAGCTCGGCGGCAAGCACTTCATGCTTCCAGCGGCGACCAAAAATCCAGTTAAGTTGATCGCAAATGCCCGGGCGCTCGCGGACATCATTCGCCGCGAAAACGTCGATTGCATTCATGCCAGAAGCCGCGCGCCGGCGTGGAGCGCGCTTTGGGCCGCACGCAAAACCGGCATTGCTTTCGTCACGACCTATCACGGCGAATACCGCGAGCAGAACAAAATCAAGAACCTCTACAATAGCGTGATGGCACGAAGCGACAAAGTCATTGCCGTTTCAGACAATATCGGACGCTTGATCCAAGAGCGTTACAAGACGCCGCTCGCCCGCATCGCCATTATCCACCGCGCTTACGATCCCACGAAGTTTGACCCGGCGCGGATCACGCCAGAACACATCGCGGCGACACGCAGCAAACTCGGCGTGCCGGAGGGTGCTGCGCATCCTGCTCCTCGCGGGGCGCATTTCTCCGAACAAAGCACACAACGATCTGATCGAGGCCGTTGGCCGCTTGACCGCGGAAAAAGCCAAAGGCTTCGTTCTGGTTTTCCCCGGCGAAATTGAGAAGCCGGACTACGCCGAAGGGCTGAAGGCCCGGGCCAAAAAACTTGGTGTCGAAATCCGTTTGCCCGGACATTCCGAGAACGTGGCGCTTGCCATGGCGGCTTCATCCGCGCTCTTCAACATCTCGCGTACCGAGGGCTTGCCGCGCGTCGTCATCGAGGCCCAGGCCATGGGCATTCCTGTCGTTGTATCGGACAGCGGGCCGGGACGTGAAGTTGCACTGACGCCGCCCGATACACCCCTTGAAAAAGCGACGGGCCTGCGTGTGCCCTATGCAAACCCCGAAGCACTTGCGGCGGCAATAACACTACTTTTCGAGATGCCGGACGAAGCGCGCCGCGCCATGGGTGCACGCGGCATGGCTCACGTCCGATCGCGCTATACGCTCGACAAGATGACGGGCGACACACTCAAAGTCTACGAAGAGGTCGTGGCGGCAAGACGCGCCAAGAAGCGCTAGTTTCAGGCGCGTAGGCTGTCCGAACCGGCACATTGACTATTTGTGCCCGCTGGTCTTTGCTCCGCCCGGATTTCATGGGGTTCCCAGTGGAAAAACAGACGGTCATCTGCATCAAGTGGGGCACGCGTTATGGCGCCGATTATGTGAACCGGCTTGCCTCCATGGTGCGCCGCCACAGTAAGCGGCCGACGCGCCTCGTGTGTTTCACAGAGGATCCAAAAGGCATCGACCCCTGGGTCGAAATCGCGCCGCTCCCTCCTTTTCCGAATATTCCCGAGCGCGTGCAATGGACCGGCTGGCGCAAGCTGTCGCTCTGGCAGTTTCCGCTTGGCGATCTCAAAGGCGATGTTCTGTTCTTCGATCTCGACGTCGTCATCACTGGATCGATCGACGAATTCTTCGACTTCGAACCCGGCCGCTGGGCTGTTGCGGAAAATTGGTCCGAGTTGGGCCAGAACATCGGCAATACAACGGTCTATCGCTTTCCTGCCGGCCGAATGTCCCACATCTACGATGACTTCAACCGCGAGCCGGAGCGGTTCCTCACCAAGTACCGCAACGAGCAGAAGTACATCTCCGGCGAAGCCGCCGACATGGTGTTCTGGCCGGCCGGATGGGCCGTCAGCTTCAAGCACAACTTGATGCCACGCTGGCCATTCAATTTCTTCATGACGCCCAAGCTTCCGCCCAATACCAAACTCGTCGCCTTTACCGGCAAACCCGATCCCGACGAGGCGGCCATCGGCCATTGGCCGGTCAAGGCGGCCTGGAAACGCCTCTATAAACACGTCCGCCCCACCCCCTGGATTACCGAGCATTGGCGTTAATAGGGGCATTAACGGCCGCCCCAGCAGGCCATTTCTGTGGTGCCGATGCACCTTCGAACGCTGAAATCGCGGCCATCCAAGGGTTGTAGGACCGCCCAGCGCTTGACTTAGGCAGCAGAGTTCCCGATCCTACTCCCGTCTGTGAGAGTCTCGCGCGCTATTCTTCTCAGGCGCGAGTCTTTGCAGGCGTTCTTGCAACAGCAAAAGGAGTCGAAGCCATCCGCAAGCCAATGCGCCCCGAGCCAGCGAGCCGGGAACCAACCGGGCCACGCATAAACGACCAGATCCGGTCCCGCGAAGTGCGGCTGATCGATGCGACGGGCCAGAACGTCGGCGTCGTCGCCAAATTGGATGCCATCGCACAAGCTGAAGCCGCGGGCCTTGACCTTGTCGAGGTTTCGCCTGACGCTGACCCGCCGGTTTGTAAAATTCTCGACTTCGGCAAGTACAAATACCAAGAACAGAAAAAAGCGGCCGAAGCGCGCAAGAACCAGAAGATCGTTGAAATCAAAGAAATCAAGATGCGGCCCGGCATCGACGATAACGATTACGATGTGAAAATGCGGGCCATCAAGCGCTTCTTCGAAGAGGGTGACAAAGTCAAGATCACGCTGCGTTTCCGCGGCCGGGAAATGGCGCACGCTCAGCTCGGTATGGCGGTCCTTCAGCGCGTCAAAGCCGATACCGAGCCGATCTCGAAAGTCGAGAGCGAGCCACGCTTCGAAGGCAAGCAGATGGTGATGATCCTGGCGCCGAAGTAAGCCGCGCCGCACCACTTGAAAAAATGGCCGCGCTCCTGTTCAAATGTAGCGCGGCATTTTTTTGACCGCGCGCTGCCGGCGCACAACTATTGCTTATGCCCTAAACTCTTCAGATAAGCCAAAATATCGGCGCGCTTTTCCGCCGGCACCATCAAATCCGGCATGCCGGGGTGTGAACTCATCAGCCACGCCTCGATTTCGCGCGAGGTCACCAGTTTCGAATCCGCAATGACCTGAAACGGTGGCGCCTTGATTTCGGGCGAAGTCTTTGCACCAGCGCCAACAGAATGGCAGCCAGAACAGACCTCTTCCGCAAAGGCTAACCCGGCTCGAGCATTGCCGCCAGCGTCTGCGGCCCATAACGCCGGCGCTAAGAAAATGGCGGCGAGAGATACGCCCACTCCCAATCGTGTCATGGTCAGCTCCCACGAGATCTATTCCACCTGTCGCCGGACCAGCTGTTTCTGTGCTGAACCGGCACGCAGCTCAATGCCGTCAAAGGCTATATTTGGCGCCTTGCTTTGACCTTGATCGGCATCAATCCTGCCATCGACACCTAAACCGAGACGCCAAAAAATTGGCGATACTGGAGCGGCCCATGCCGGCAATTCAAAAGATCACACCCTGCCTCTGGTTCGACAGCAACGCCGAGGACGCGGTCAACCACTACATCTCGATCTTCAAGAACGGCCGCATTCTCGATATCGCACGCTACGGCGAAGCGGGCCCCGGCCCTAAAGACAGCGTTCTAACAATACGCTTCGAACTCGCGGGCCAGAAATTCATTGCCTTGAACGGCGGTCCGATTTTTAAGTTCACAGAAGCCATCTCCCTCTCCGTCGACTGCCAAACTCAAGACGAGATCGATGATCTTTGGGAAAAACTCTCGGCCGGCGGCGCTAAGAGCCAGTGCGGATGGGTCAAAGACAAATTCGGTCTATCGTGGCAGATTGTGCCGTCGGCCCTTCCGGCGCTTTTGACGGACCCTGACCCCGCGAAGTCCAACCGCGTCATGGCTGCCTTATTGAAAATGACAAAACTCGACATGGCGCTGCTGCAACAGGCTTATGATAGAGAATAGGCGCGCAAACACACGCCGCAATCTCAGCCTAAAAGGTAGTCGACCCAATTGGAGCCGATCGATGCCAAGCGCTCAGAATAAATCCCCGGTGGTCACAAGCGAATTCTCCATCGAGCGTGTGTTCGACGCCCCGCGCGATCTCGTCTGGCAGGCCCATTCGCAAGTCGAACACCTCGCCCAGTGGTGGGGCCCCAAGGGCTGCAAGCTCGAAGTCAAATCGCTCGAATTCCGCCCCGGCGGCCTCTTCCACTACGCAATGCGCTATTCGACAGGCGCGGAAATGTGGGGCCGCTTTTTCTACCGCGAGATCGATCAGTTGGAACGCATCGTCTGGCTCAATTCCTTCGCGAACGAAGGCGGTGGCATCACGCGTGCGCCTTTCAGCGCCGATTGCCCGCTCGAAATGCTAAACACCATGACGCTGACGAGCGAAGGCAGACACGACGCGCCTCGCGCTCAGTTCCCGCCCCTTTGGCGCAACGCCAGCAGAAGTACAATTCTTCACCGATCTCAAGCCTAGCCTCAACCAAGGGTTCGGCGGCACCTACGATCAGCTGGACGCCTATTTGAAATCTCTCGCAGCTAGGTAATGGAGTTAGGCAATGCAACACGCATCAAAAACACGGCTCGCAATTGTCGTCCTCAGCTTCGTGATCTCCGGAGCAGCGTCTGCCGATAGCGCTGGTATGTCCTTCTTCCTGACGGGCGCGGGCAAAGGCGATGGCGCCAACCTCGGCGGCCTCGACGGCGCGGATGCCCATTGCGCGGCGCTTGCCAAAGCAGCGGGCGCAACGAAGACCCAATGGCGCGCCTACTTGAGTACCACGGGCGCCATGGGAGACGCCGGCATCAACGCCCGCGACCGCATCGGCAAGGGCCCGTGGGTCAACGCCAAAGGGCGACACCATCGCCAAGTCCGTCGAGGATCTGCATTCGGATGCCAACAACCTCAACAAGCAAACCGCGCTCAGCGAAAAGGGCGAGCCCGTCAGCGGCCGCGGCGACGCCATCAATATGCACGACATCCTCACCGGCTCCGATCCTGCCGGCATGTACTCGACAGCCGGTAGCGACACGACGTGCGCCAACTGGACTTCTAAGACAGAGGGCTCTGCCATCGTCGGTCATCATGATCGCATGGGCCTCAAGGACACCCGTCACATGAAATCCTGGAACTCGTCCCACGGCTCGCGCGGCTGCAGCCAGGACAACCTCAAAGCCACCGGCGGCGCGGGGCTATTTTATTGCTTTGCAGCGGAGTGAAGTGGTTCGCTAAATTATAAGGTCGCCGAGCGCGAATGTGCCATCGGCAAATCGCAGGGTGGCAATACCAAGAATACTATCCAATCCATCGCCATCAGCGCGCAAGTCCCTGACGATGAAGCCATCGAAGTTGGTGGTCACTTGATAATCCGTATGAGCGCCGCTGTATACAGCAATGCTCACGCCACCTATACCGAAGATATTGTCGATACCGGAACCACCTTCGAGCACATTGTTGCCCGCACCGCCGAACAGGAAGTCGTCGCCTGCCCCGCCCAGAAGTATATCGTCGCCCTCGTCACCTCTTAAATTGTCATTACCGGCGCCGCCATAAATCGTATCGTTGCCCCCCAGACCCAAGACGGAGTCATTGCCCTCAAGGGCATCGATCGTCTCGCCGGCGTCTGTACCGTTGATGCTGTCGCTTAAATTCGTCCCATACAGAACTTGTGGCGGCGGCGGTGGCGGTGGAAGAAGCAGGTCCTCGATCGCAAACTCCCCATCCGCAAAGCGCAGCGTCTGTAAGTGGATCAGCGTGTCTTGTCCATCTCGTCCTGCGCGACTATCGGTAAGCAGGTACGTGCCAGGGAACATCAACTCGATGCTGTAGTCGCTGTGCAGCCCGCTATAGACGGCAATATCAGTCCCAAACTCGAATTCGCCATAAATCTCATCATTGCCGGCACCGCCTTCCAACACGTTCGTGCCGCGCCCGCTGCTGATAATATCGTCGCCATCGCCGCCGTAGATCGTGTCGTCACCCTCGTCACCGGCGAGGAAGTCGTTGCCGAGGCCGCCGTAAACCGTGTCGTTACCGCCACCGGCTTCGACACGGTCATCGCCTTCGCGGGCATCAATCGTTTCGCCGCGTACGTCGCCTTGAATCACATCCGGATCGCTGGTTCCCAGGACCGGCAATGCTAAAAGTTGGTCTAAGTCGAATAGGCCATCGGCGAACTGAAACATCTCGACATCGTAGAGCGCGTCTTGGTCGTAGCCAGTATTGCGCGTGACGAACAGGAAGCCCATGCTGGTGTCAAAGCGATACTCGCTAACGTTGCCCCCAAAAATAGCCGTGTCTATGCCTTCACCGGCAAAGAGCTGGTCATTGCCCTCGCCTAGAACCACCGCATCGTCAAACGCGCTGCCGTAAATGTAGTCCGCACCTGCGCCGGCATCGATGTGAAGTCCGGCCATGAAGCCGCCGCAATGTCGATGTAGTCACCACCTTCAGTGCCCATGACACCTTCAATCGAAATCCACGTCTCGTTGGCGTAGCGCCACGCCTCGCGTTATATCGCGACAACTCGGTCATAGCCTTCGCCGCCGTCAAGCCGCAGCCTGGCCATGACTATAAAATACATCGTTTCACCGCGCCGCCATGAATGCGTTACGCCATAGCCGCCCCACAGCTCGTCGTCGCCCGCGCCGCCGTCCATGACGAGAATCTGTTCGATGATCGGCGGATTATCGTGTCGTTGAAGTCCGTGCCGACGAACTCCTCAACATTTGTCCAACATGGACGCGCTGTTGAAAGCGACTCCGCCGGACGCGTCCGGCGTGCCAACAAGAATCGACCCGGTCGTAGCCCTCGCCGCCATCGACGTAGAGATCTTCGTTGCCTGCGTACAACGTATCGTCGCCCACGCCGCCTGCGAGCAAATCCGCGCCGTCTCCGCCAATAAGAACGTCGTTGCCCGAACCTGTCGTCAAAACGTCATCGCCTGCGCCGCCGTCGATCGTCACGGCCGCTAGAAATGCACTGACGTCGACGTAGTCGCGAATTCCGTGCCTGTGATCTTCTCGATTCCCGTCCAAAGCGCCGCCTTGCCGGCATAATCCTGAAAACCTTCCGTTCCGGTCAGAACGACTTGATCGTATCCCGCCCCACCCGCAACCTTGGTGTCGTCAACATCAACAACAAGCGTATCGTTTCCGGTGCCACCGTTTAATTGGTCAGCGCCTGCACCGCCAACGAGCCGGTCATTGCCTTCATCGCCAAAGAGCTTGTCGTCGCCTGACCCGCCATCAAGGACATCGTTGCCCTTGCCACCATAGAGTCGGTCGTTACCACCAAGCCCGAAGATCGTATCGTCATTGACTGTCCCGCTCAGAACATCGCCGCGTGCCGTTCCATAGATCGTTTTGCCTTTTTTCGCGACAACAGCCATTGCAGTTCTCCCGTAGTTACGCTGACTACGGATGACCGTGCAAGAAGCGGGCTAATGGAAGCTTGCCGAATTTGATACAATTTTATGCAATTGCTGGGAAAATTGCGCGAATTCGGGTTTCATACATTTACGATAACCCGCGCGTTGAGCTCCGTCTCACGATGGCACAATGGCACGATATAACTGTGTAAAAATGCTATCAGGATCAGTCCTTCCGCATCACCAACGCTGCAAACTCATCGGCACATCGCTGCTGCGGATAACGATCGGCGCCTCGATGAGGTGCGGTGCGAGCGGCTGGTTCGGCACGATCTTGGCGCCTTGCTGGGTTTCACTGGGCGACGCTTCGCGCCAACCCTTGCGCCCAGGCACGCGGTCAATCGCAATTGGATAGATGGTCAATTGCTCCGCCTCGAACTTGAGCCGCAAGAAATGCTTGTAATCCCTGATGCCGAGCGCGCCGAACGCATCGCCGCAATGCATATTCAGGACGAACGACGTCAACGTCCAATAGAGCCCCATGATCGTTGCGCCAACGAGGCCGCCGAGGAACATTGATACGATCGAATACGATGCGAGGAACCCGATATCCGTGAAGAGCTTACTTCCGCCAGAAAAATACGACGGCAGAATAGCGAGGAGCATACTTGGCGCGAACGCAAAGAGATTGACGATCAGCAAGGCGCTGAGGTGGGCGAGGAAATGCAGAGTCCCGATGACAATTTTGCCGAAACCGTTGAAGAAGCCCTTGCCGAGATCGACGTAGTAGACGAGCCCCGCCCACAGCCCGAGCAGCATAAAGAAAAACGCCGGGTTATTGCGCGCCGCCGCCACCACCCGCTCCGGCGCGATTGCGGCCCAGAATACCTCACTCACGGCACTGAACGGATGTTGTGCTAACGATCCCGTGGCCGTTTCCAAAATCGATTTGTCGACGTCGGGGGCCGAGGTCTGGAACACCCAGGCGTAAAGGAAATAAACGAACCCGACGAAGAGCGCGAAGCTGCGATTGCGGAATGGGAGCGCCAAATTCTTCAAACACATGAGGCGGCTTTTCGCGCGCGACGGGTAGATCATCTCAACATCGCAATCGAAGCGCTGAAGTTTGACGCCAGAGTCAGGATTGATGGCCTTGCGTTTAGCCTTCTTGAACTTCGACTTGAATTTCTCGTACTTCGCGCCGCTTTCTTTTCCCGCCTCTGACGATGCGGCCGCGCCTTCCGTCGGGTTGATCGCCAAGATCGGCGATAGAAATCCCGCGCTTTTGTTCGCTGCGCGCCGCGGCGGAAAAGGCTGCAAGACTGCCGAATTGTGCAGCACTCGGGCTTGAGGCTGTAGGCGCAGCCGTTGCAGGCGCTGCGTCCTCTTCGCCATCCTTGGTGCCGACCGCCCAATCGAGCGGAATACGGGATTTCAACTGATGAGAGGCATGTGCGAACGCGCCGCCGCCGCCCGACGTCACGAGTTGAACGCCGAGATCCTTGTTCGTATAACGGCTGTAGTGATGCCAATCGCCTGCGAGCACAGCGCAGACTTTCGCACCGTTCTTGCGCGCGATGAGATTGATCTCGTGCAGGTTCTTATAGTTCTCGTGGTGCCAGCTTGGCTCCGCGAGACAGAGTACGATCTTGTCGCCGGGCTTCGTGAAATCGCTCACGATGTCGAAGTAATCGCGCTGCGGATCGTCGAGATTTCCTCCTAGCTGGATATCCGGACCCCAGATCCACCAGTCGTAGGGCAGCTTGATCGCAAAATAACTTCGATGCTGCATGCAGCGCCAGCCGCCGATCTGCCGCCCAAGCCCGTCGGTAATACGCGAGCGCGCCGACGTGAACAGGCTCGTGAACGCGCCGAGGCCGTCGTACCAGTCGTGGTTGCCGGGAATAGCGAAGAGCTTGCGGCGCGGAATATCCGCCGGAAACGCCCAGTTGTAGGGATTGATAAGACGCTTCTCGTATTCTTCAGCCGTCGCCTGCGGATAGGCCTGGTCGCCGCCCATAATGAGAATTTCGCCCGCCTTCAAATCAAGCGGCGCATCGCCTTCGCTGACACCCGCGACTTTCAACACGTCCGGCGCCATCAGATACGCCATCGCGTACGTTGCTTCAAAACCGTCGCCGAGATCGGAGATGTAGTCGACCCAAATGGCACCATTCGCGTCGGGCACGAGCCGCTTGATGGGGTCGCTACCGTTGAGATTGGAATAATCGTAACGCGCCACCAGGTCCGCTTCCGACGCCACATGATCGGAGGCCGCCTGCATCAGGCGCTGATCGGCATACTGGCCGATCGTTCCCGAAATCATGTCGCGAATGCCAATACGGACGAGCAGGTTGGGATCGAACCAATCCACCATCTGAGGCAATTGCCGGGCTTTTAACCGGCGGATGACGTCCGCGCCCAAATTCTCACTCATGCACACCCACCCCGTACGCAATCCTCCCGCGACGCCGAACCGCGCGAAAGTCCGCCCCCTCGGCTGAACTATCAGGGCGAAACACGTGACCTGCAACGGCTATTGGTCTGATGCGGCGCAACGAATGAGAGAACGCAAACAAATAGGGCCGGAGATCCCGCGAGGAACCCCGGCCCCATGTGTACCAGCCGGCCTGTAAGCCGGGTTCTGTTTGGGCCGCACTTGCGTGCCGCCCGCGACGGCCATTCATCTGGGACGCATGTTGCCATGCGCCTCAAGCAATCAACCCGGGTGGCGGGCCTGAAGATGGGCTCGACGCTGCGGTTTCCCGCACGTCAGGCCACCCCTATTTGATCTTGCTCCCGGTGGGGTTTGCCCTGCCACGCTTGTTACCAAACGCGCGGTGCGCTCTTACCGCACCTTTTCACCCTTACTCCCAAACTTTCGCCCGAAGACGAAGTCAGAAGCGGTTTGTTTTCTGTGGCACTTTCCCTGGGGTCGCCCCCGGCGGCCGTTAGCCGCCACCGTTTCTTCAAGGAGCCCGGACTTTCCTCCACCGGTTTTGCTCTCGCTCGGCGGCCTTTAGGGTGCGCCTTCGCTACGTCTATCCGGCAGCGGCCGTCCGGCCGGCTGGTCGACGAGATAAGGGGTGTGAGAGGGCAAAGGTCAAGGGGGGATGGATGATTGCCGCTTGTGGCCAACAAGCAGCCGTCGTCGCGGCCCAACGCCTGCCCGTGAACAAACTCATCGCCACCGGCTGACGAACTGCAGCGCGATCCACGATCCCAGCAGCATGAGGAGCATCATGGCGGCGAGCGCGAAATAGAGCAGGGGACCTCCCGCAGCCGCCAGCGACCCTTGCAGATTTCCCATGGCCGCCAACAATCCTGTCAGCTCAAGGAGCATGAGTATCAGTGGGAAAATCAGGTTGCCAACCTCGGCGGCCAGGAAGCCGCCAACAAACGCGACAACGATGCTCACGATCCAGCCCAGCACGCCCCGTTTATTCGTCCATGCCTCGTGGATCCCAACGGCCAGTGTGGCGGCGAAAAAAACCAGCGCGAGGGTCATCGGGCCACCGACGCTCGACTGGGGAACCGCGCCAGAGAATTGAAGGAGCACGATGGCGATCACGGCAATCAGCACGATGTATTTCATGAGGTGCTTCCCTACTGCTCTGCCGGGGAGCGTGCGTGTCCGCATCCTAGTAGAGATCGGCGCCGGATGCATGGATGTTGCCGAGCGATCCGATGCCACCTCCACTATCACCAGCGCAGCGCCATCGAGACAACGCGACGCCAACTCCCTTAGCCTCCAATTTGCCCGCCTATAATGGAAGCACATCCGAAATTCAGCAATGGGTATCGTAGAGGATAGAAGTTTCCTCCGGGTCAAAAGCCGCCTTCCACACCCCAACTCACACCTTCGCACTCGGCCTTGCAGAAACCGCCTCATACCAGCGCTGCATGTGTCGGCACTCTGGCGGGATTTGAAAATCCGTCCACTTACCGAAATCGACCGCGCATAAGGCCGTCGCATCGGCGACCGTGTAGCGGCTGCCCGCAACGAACTCGTTGTTCGCCAGCTGCGCATCAAACTTGCGATAAAACCGCCCCAAGCGTTCCTTGGCGCGCACCACGAGTTCGGGCACCTGCCGCACCGGCTCGGGCGAACCTGGAAGCCCGCGATCCGCGAACGCGGCGTGCGTATTGCGGAATAATTCGCTCGCCGCCAGCATGCCTTCCTCGTTGGCGCGCTTCTCCCACATCTCGACTATCGCCTTGTCTCTGGCGTCCGTGCCCATGAGCGGCGGATCGGGATAAAGCTCTTCAAAGTAACGGGCAATCGCCATGGCTTCGCCAATTAAGGTGCCATCGTCCAGCTCCAGCATCGGCACCATGGCGTGCGGGTACTTGGCGATGTACTCCGGCTTCAGCTTCAAATCCTCGCCGCCGACTTCAATGAGCGGAATATTCAGTCCCTTTTCGGCGAGGTAGATATGCAAGCGACGCGGGTTCGGCGCGATGTGCCAGTCGTATATTTTCATCAAACGCATCCTCTACACAGCGCGCCATTACCGCCGCGCCTTGTCACCATTCACAACACTACCCCACCCCGTCACCGTGTCGAGGCCCTTGGCGCCCGCAAAATTGGTGTCATCGAGATCGGCACCGGCGATGTCCGCGCCGGTCAAGTCGGCACCTGAGAAATCAACCCGCGAAAGATCTGCCCCTTCAAATCTCGCATTGCGTAGATCTGCGCCCGTGAAGCGCGAGAATAACAGCACGGCACTTCGAAAATCCGCGCCTTCGAGTTGCGCGCCGGAAAAATCGCAACTCTTCAAAACATTCCGGTATGCGGTCGCGAGCGTCCCCTGACCGGGCCTGAACTCGAGCGGGTGGAAATCCGCGCCCGTTAAATCCGCGCCGCGAAAATCGGAGCCCGACAACTCCGCCTGCACGCGAACGCCACGCATCGTCGCACCAGCAAACTTTGGCGCATCTTGAAGTGAAGTCCCCATGTCCGCGTAGATCGTCGGCCGGTAGATCGTCGCCCCGCTCAAATTGGCGCCTGAAAGGTTGGCGCGAATGAGCACCGCTCGGTCGAGGCGCGCTTCGGTCAAATCCGCTCCCGACAAATTCGACAGCGTCAGATCCGTGCCATAGAGATCGGCCCGCACCAGCGTCGCGCCTTTGAAATCGAGGCCCGCCAGATCGAGATAGGTCAAATCGCGCCCTGAGAAATCCGGGCGCACGCCGGGCGCGGCCTTGTATAAAACCTCCGTCACCTGCCGCGCCGTGAAATCGGCAGCGGGCGATACGGGTTCCGTCTGCTCGGCCAATATGGGGCTGGAGCACAACAGCCCCGCGCAAACGAGCGCCAGAAGCCCCAGAAACATGTATTTTATGGCGCGCATCGCCTTAACCTTCTTCAATCAGTTCCTGCCTCCACGACCCCCATTGTGCCTCACGCCAGACCCCCGGGGAAAAAATACCCCCCTTTCGAACAAAAATATTTTGCCATTTACCAGCTTCCAAAAGATTTTTGAGCCATGCGTGCCATTGTGCGGCGCGATGAGGCGCGTTTAACTCCTCTCAAAACGGGGGATAAATCGCGCCATGAGCAAAGCCAGAAAAATCATCATCACCTGCGCCGTGACGGGGTCGATCCATACGCCCTCGATGTCGCCGCACTTGCCCATCACGGCCGAAGAGATCGCGTCCGCCGCGATTGAAGCCGCTGAAGCCGGCGCGGCGGTCGTGCACCTTCACGCGCGCAACCCCAAAGACGGCCGCCCGGATCAGTCGCCCGAAGCCTTCGCGCCATTTCTCCAAGTCATCAAGCAGCGCTCGGGAGTTGTCGTCAACATCACGACCGGCGGCGCGCCCACCATGCCCATCGAAGAGCGCGTAAAGCCCGCCCAGCATTTCAAGCCCGAAGTCGCTTCCCTCAACATGGGGACGATGAACTTCGGCTTGTTCCCGATGCTTGCGCGCCAAAAGGAATTCAAACACGATTGGGAACGCCCCTATCTAGAGGGCACGCGCGCAGGCTTCTTCAAGAACACGTTCGCGGACATCGAATACATTCTGACAACCTGCGCCGAAAACGGCACACGCTTCGAGATTGAGTGTTACGACATCGGCCACCTCTACACGCTGGCGCACTTCGCGGACCGCGGCGTCGTCAAACCGCCGTTCTTCGTGCAGTCCGTGTTCGGCATCCTCGGTGGCATCGCTGGACATCCCGAGGACGTCGCCCACATGAAGCGCACCGCCGACCGCCTCTTCGGCACCGATTACCGCTGGTCGGTCCTTGGCGCCGGTTCAAGTCAAATGCGCATCGCGGCGCAAGCTGCCAGCATGGGCGGCAACGTCCGCGTCGGACTTGAAGATAGCCTATGGGCTGGCCCTGGCCGCCTCGCCACGTCGAACGCCGAACAGGTCAGAATCGTTCGTGGAATTCTCGAAGGTATGGGGCTCGCCGTCGCCACGCCTGATGAAGCGCGCGAGATCCTTCAACTCAAAGGCGGCGACCAGGTTGCGTTCTGAGCCAAGGACAATTCAAGACTTATCAAACTTTCAAAATGGGCAGCCCGGCCTCCAGGCGCTCTCGGATCAAATCCCCGTCGGCGAATTCGTCCTCCAGGTCGTCAGGTTCCGCGAACACCTCCGGCACGAGGCTGGCGCGCATGTTGCCCAGTTCCTCGCTGATGATCGCGCCGGTAATCGTGCCGCCGGCGTGCAAATCCTGATCGCAGAGGACAATGGCCGAGGCTGAGAGGTCGCCCGCGGCCAAGAAAGCGCCAATGCTCGAGTTGCAAATCAAAAACCCGCGGCACGTGACCGACCCCAGCACGATGATGTTAGCCCCGCCCTTGACGATCTCGCTGACCCGCAGGTCTCCATCGACGAAGAGGAACGGCCCGCCTTCGCTATCATCGTTGATCAGCCGCCCGGTGATATCCAGATCGCCCAACACAGCCACTGTGGCGATACCCTGCTCTACTAGGTCGTCGCCATCGAGCTTGACGCTGCCCTCAATCTTGACGCCCGCCGGCAGAACAAGAGCTTTGCGTTCGGGATGATCGACAAGGATCTGTTCGGCCCACTTCACGAACGAGCGGGGTGGCCCAAGGCCGCGCGCCTCAATCCGGCGCTTCAGCTCGGCTGACAACGCGTCGAGCGGCATTTCGGTGCCGAGTTTCGTCAGAAGGCTCATGTCGCGGCGACTTACAGGTGAAGAGGACCGGGCCCAACTCTAGGCCGGAAGCGCGACGCCTGGAAGACGCGAGTGGCTTATTCGTCGTTCAGACTGGCGGCGCGGCGCGCAACTTCGTCCTGCGAAACCTCACCCTCGGCGATTAGAGCATTGAGACAGCGTTTTGAGAGCTTTGGACCCGCTGACCTCATGCACTGTCTCACGCCCGGCGTGCCGACTTTGTGCATGCTGCAATAGGCGAAGTAGTCGCTCGAGCAAGCGACTTTAACACGCGCGCTGACGGCGGACGCTTGCGTGATGGGGAGAACCCATGCTGCAGCAGCGAGCGCAGCAACGAGACCATGACGCAATGCGGTAGAATTCCTGGGATGGTGGCGGGTATCTGCGTTCGTCATAGCAATCTCCGTTCGCCAGATGTGATTCGAATCATACGGAGAAGGGATTGCTTAGAAGTTACGACTGCCTGTTTCTGAAAATAAATTTGCCGCGTTGTGTTTTTACAAGGTGGCTCTACGCGCGCGCTAGATTGAAAGCATTCACATCGGCGCGGCACCGCGCATCCCAGCGCTCGTGCCTTGACTCTTCCCTTGCTCCCGCCGGCACGCACCAAAAAGGTCGAGGGCAGGATCATAAACGTGTGATTTAATGTCCATCCCGCCCAATACCGTGTGGAAGAGATTGTCGTGGCTTATAGGCGCTGACGCCTTCGTTTTCATGCAACCAAGATCAATAGACCGGCTGGCACGGAAACCGTCCGACATCCACACGATCGCCGGCACGTGGCGCTGAGCTTCGGGCGCGATAGCGTAGGGCATACCATGGAGATACATGTTTTTCTCACCAAGGCTCTCGCCGTGGTCGGACATAAAAATTAGGGCCGTGTCGATCCCTTGCGCGTCTCCGGCCTTCAGCGTTTCAACAAAACGAGATAAGACGTAATCGGTGTAGACGAGCGTGTTGTCATAGGCGTTGACGATTGCCGCATTTTCGCAACGGCTGAATTGGCTGTCCGCGCAGACCGGTTTGAAAACTTCGAATTTTTCCGGAACACGCTTCCAATAGGCGGGTCCGTGGCTGCCCATCATATGCTCAACGAGCACCGTGTCCTGCGCCAGGGCACCCATCCGCTGCCGCAGTCCTTCGACCAGAATTTCGTCGTGGATCTCGCCATGGGCAGCGTATCTAGGATCGTTTACTTTTGTCAGATCCTCTGTCGTCACTCGAGCGCAAACCCCTTTGCAGCCCGCTTGGTTGTCGCGCCACGTCACGTCAAGCCCTGCGCGTTTTAGGATATCGAGGAGATTTTCCTGACCAGAGGCGGAGGCATTCGAAAAGTTGGCGCGTCCCAACCCCGAAAACATGCAAGGCACAGACTGTCGCCGTATCGGTTCCGCACGAATAGGCTTCTGCATAATTGACGAGTTCGGGAATTTTAGCGAGTTCCGGATTGGTCGGGCGGCCGTAGCCGTTGAGCGAGAAATGATCGGCCCGCGCCGTCTCCCCAACCACGATGAGGAAGAGCGTCTTGCGCCCGCTGTTCGTCGCGCCGGCCACTCGCACTGCATCTTCTCCAAACGGCTTCACGAGTGCCGGACCACTATCTGCCGCCTTCCGGCCGTACTTAACTGTGGCACTCAGGTAATTCAGCGGCAACAGCGTCAAACGAAGTTCCTTGTGCTCGCGAAACACGGAGATGAAGTCCGAAGAAAACGGGAATGCCGCGGCCACTGCTAATGGCAGAGAAACGGCGGCGATTTTCAGTTTCTGTCGTAACTCGCGCCGCAACGGGCGCCACGCAATCGGCAATCGCCATAAAAGAATTGCCGGCAAAATTCCAAACGCTGCCGTGTACGCCACGAGCTTGCCCGATATCAGGTCGCCCGCCTCAGCCGGATTGGTTTCAAAAATATTCTGCACCATGTTGGCATCGATCACGATGCCGTATTCCAACATGAAAAAACTGGCCGCCGCCGTTACCGGCAATAAAAGGGCGTTTACAATTCGAAAAGCCGGCCGGAACGCAAAAACGGTCAACGCAAGATGCACGACGAGAAACAGAACCACAAACGTCGCGGCAGCGAACAGCCATTCGAATGTGCTGTTTGGTGCGACGGCCTCAAAGAACTTCCGCCAAAATGGATAGTTCAAAACGGCAGCCGTAAAGGCTGCGAGAACCAAAGTCACCGTTTCGGGCCGATAGCGCGTGCTACCCATGCCATGCTTCCGTTATTCAATTTGACAACTGAACCAGTTATTTGGGGCATCACCACATGACGCGCCATCCGGCTATCCAATCAATATGAATTAGGTCTGCAAATGACCGCGGGTCAAGTCGCGCGAGGCCGAGGCAGTGCGGCAACAAGGCGCTGCAATGTGCTCAATGTCGAGCGATCAAGCCGGCCATCGGCACGGCGCGGGCGAAAATGCAGCTGAAATGCCCGGATTGCTTTGACCGTTTCGGATTCCATCTCGCCGGAACTCACGACATTGTAACCGTACTCCGCAAGAAGCCGTTGAGCAGCGCCGACCATTTCACAGCGCGCTCTGATTACAATGCTGTCATCTCCATCGCGAATTGGTGAGGGACGAACCCAATGGCCTACACCCTCTCGCGCTAAACGCGCCCACGGAAACTTTTCGCCCGGATCGATTTTGCGGCCAATCGCGACATCCGAATGAGCAAGAATATTTTGCGGCGGAATTTTATGGCGCCGGATGATATCACGCGATAGGGCGATTACGGCTTTAATCTGTAATGCGGGAAAATCAGGATAGCCGTCGCTGTGCCCGGGATTTTGAATCTCAATACCGATCGAAGACGAATTGATGTCGGTCTCGCCCTGCCAGCAAGACACGCCCGCATGCCAGGCTCTGAGTTTCTCCGGCACCAACTGCGTGATCGCGCCTTTTTCGCCGATCACATAGTGGCACGAGACTTTGCTCTCGGCGCGCGCCAGCCAGTCGATGGCTTTTTCGGCCGACGACATCCCAGTGTAGTGCATGATGAGATAATTGGGCCGCGCACCATTGCGGCGTTCTTCGACGTTTAGCGCCGGGGCTACGCGCGACACGAGCCGCGTATCAGGTTTGAATACCTTAGTGGCACTAGTGCTGCTGGCAGTTCTCGTATTCAAGGTGCCCGCTCCAGCAATTGGGATACAGACCGGCCGCGCTCAGCGAGAATATTTTCATAGGCGGCGTTGATTGCGGCGAGGCGGCGGCCGGATGCGGCCAGAAACTCGCTCGGCACGCCTTTAGCGACGAGGGCATCAGGGTGATGTTCACGAACGAGACGCCGGTACTGCACCTTGATTTCTTCGTCGCTCGCTTTGGACGGCACACCCAGTACGTCATAGGGGCTGTCGGGATCATGGACGAAAGCCCGGCGCACGGACTTGTAGTCCGCTTGACTGACACCGAATATCTCTGAAACCCGCGCAACAAACTCATCTTCGCCTGGATGCAGAATGCCGTCGGCACTCGCCACATGAAAAAGACATTCAAGCACCGAAATTTTTAAGTCCGGTTCTTCCGTGAGCAGTTTGGCCATGCGGCCCGCATAAATCTCGAACCCGGCGATATCTTGGCTCGCAAGATCGAACACGCGCTTGAGGTGCGGCCGCTCGCCCTCCGGCACGTCGAACAGGCGCTCGAACACTTCAGCCTCGACGTGGGTCGACACGCCATCGGCCTTGCTCATTTTTGCGGCGAGCGTCACGAGCGCGATCGTGAATGCCACACGGTTTTGCACCGGGCCGGATTTCAACCGGTCAAGCCCCAAGTAGTCTACAAGATCGTCGAACGCAGCCCGCAATGGGCCACCCTCATCGAGACCAAGTGTGCGGCGGATGGTTTTCCATTGCATGGGCGAAATCTACGAGCTCAATCGTGCGGGGCTGCGGCGGCGCGAGTCAGTAAGCCACAAGTTTAGCGTCACTCGCGCGCCAACTCCCCTAAATTTACGGAAAGATACGGGAAGTTTAGCTATTGCCCGGCCGCGCGGGGCAGCAGTTTGGATCTGTTTATCATTTTGGCGATGCATTAGGCCCAAGCGGCTGGAGAACCGCTACTTGCAGATCCGGTTTAGGCCGTCGCGGCCATGGCGGGCGAGGTCCATATGAAAATGATCGTGATGATTGGAGTCGTAGTTTGGTCCGAGCACGGTCGTAAAATGCTGGCATGTTCCAGAGTGAACGGCGCGCAGGAACGCGCGCTCACGCTCGCTACCGTTCCAGCCTCCCTTAACGGTCACAACGTAGCCGTTAGCCAGCGTGAACGCTGAAACATCGAGCGCATTGGCGTAGCCGTGTTCCGACAAGCGGCCGCCCGAGACATGATTGATGGGACGGCAGGCGTAAGATGCTGCTACCTTCACTTCTGCGATCGGGCTGCCGAGGTGGAAACGCGCCGCCGGCTCGACGACATCCGCGACCCACCGGTCGACCGTCGGCACCATCGGGCAGCGCAGCAGTGCGGCGGGACGCATGGAAACGCGGCCACCCATCGCCGCTGACATCGCGAAGGGGTGCTCCGTCCCGCAAACGCTCGGTCCGCCAAGGGCTGAACGAGACTGTACAAAAGAATTGGTGCGCACAACGCCCGCGCTCAAGCAGGCGCGCTCTTCCGTCTCGCGCCAGGGCTCTTCTTTCGCGACGAAATTTTGGGAGTTGGACCCACAGCCCCACAACATCACGAGGCTCGCAAGCCACACGAAGGCGAGAGGCAGAAAAACGCTGATACGACGCAAGACCATGGGCCGGGACGCTACCGCCAATATGCTTAATCTTCGGTAAATCTCCCCAGTCCCCAGCGCGATTTGTGCCCGGTATTTCTGGCCCTATTGCGACTGAGGCGCGGCGGAGAAAGGGCGCGGTTGCGCTGCGGCGAATTCAATAATTATCCACAAGAGTCTGAAACGGGCTGACATTTGTGAAGTCCTGCCGTCGCAAACCGGGCGTATGTTGTACGTGCTCTGAAAATGCAGAGCGCAGCCGGAATTCGTAAGCTGTAACGGCTGCAGTCAAATGTACCGCGTAGCGCAGATGACCTCGTATTCGCTTACTGATGCGTCGATGCAGCCGAAGTTTCGTAGCGTTCGGTTCGTTGGGTACTCAGTTTGTTATTATGCGTGCGTTCGAAAGACCCTGGCGGTTTTCAGTTTCTTGATCTGACAAGTCACCCCCCCGTGATTGTCTTTGAGCAGATCGAAGAACTGACTTGCCAGGGCCTTTCTGTTTTTGCCGGTCCATTTCGCCGCGTCACGCCGATGCGCCCTCAATCCCGGCCAAAAATGAGACGACTGCTTCCTTGTGCGCCTTGTCGCCAACCGCCTTCATGTGATCGCGGCCCGGTATTGTGAACGCACGCGCACCTGGAATCAGTGCCGCCAAATCTTCAGCCGACCCGCCAACGACATCGTCCTCGCCCACGGCAACGAGCACCGGACAGATAAGAGTTGCCAGCATCTCCTTTGTAATCGGCGTCCGCGCCGAGCGAATACAAGCGGCAAGCGCTTTAAGATCGCTCTTGGTCTGTTCTGCAAACGCGCGAAACGTGCGCGCGGTCGGATTGGTCACATCGTTGATGCTCGGCGCTTCGAGCGCATGCGCTATGGGGCCGGTACCCGCGAGGCCGCGCACCATATTGATGCCGAGGCCGCCGAACACGAGGCTTTGCACATGCTGGGGATGCGCGAGTGCTAAAAAGGCCGAAATCCGCGCGCCCATGGAGTACCCGATCACGTGGGCCTTTTGGATGCCCAGATGGTCGAGCAAGCGCCGCGCATCTTCTGCCATGAGGGGCGAGCCATAGTCACTCACCTCATAAAGCTTGCCGCTCGCCCCGTGCCCGCGATTATCCATTGCCACCACCCTGTGTCCCTGCCGCTGTAGCGTATCGATCCAGCTGGTCGAGACCCAGTTCGTCGCTGCGTTCGAGGCAAAGCCGTGGATGAGCAGCACCGGCGCTTTGCCCGCGCCCCCTCCTGTATCGAGATAGGCGATATCGACACCGGCACTGTCAAAAGTCTGCATCAAGAACCCCTGCGGCGAATAGTAGACTTCGATCCCCTACCATTGGATCGCTATCGAAGGTATCGTGCACGCGACGAAAGCAACCGCGCAAGAGGGCCGAATGGCTGGCACGCATATCCCGCATTTTGCCAACGATAGCGGATCGGAGCGGATATTCATCGGCGTCAAGGAGTTCAAGTGTATGGGTGCACGCGCACCCTTTGACCATCCGCATGTCTATCTCGACATGGGTCAGGACGCCCAGATTATTTGCCCCTATTGCTCGACGCTGTACGTGCACGAGCAACGCTTCGGCGCGGACGACAGCGACCCCAAGGGCGCGCTCGTTTCTGACGCAGCCTAGCGGACAAGCTCAAAGTGCGCCCGGCAGCAGATCGCCCGATCCTCATTGCCGGTGGTGGTATCGGTGGCCTAGCTACGGCTCTGGCCCTGGCCCGGCACGGCATTCCATCCAGAATCCTTGAGCAGCGCAGTGCCTTCGCTGAAGAAGGTGCCGGCATCCAAATCGGCCCGCACGGCATGCACGTTTTGCACTGGCTTGGCGTTGACGATGCGGTCATCAAAAGCGCAGCCGAGCCGGAAAGCCTGCGGGTGATGAACGCCCGGTCTGGACGTGAACTCAGCGCACTGCCGCTGGGATCATGGATCGCACGCCGCCACGGCGCTCCATATTGCACCGCGCACCGGCAAGACCTTCACGCCGCCCTGCTCGATCACGCCAGTACCAATCCCCACATTGAAATCGCAAACGACGCCAAAGTCGTTGACGCCGTCTCCAACGTTTCGGGCATCGACGTCTCACTTGCCACTACAGCGAGTATGTCTGGCGCGGCATTGATCGGCGCGGACGGGCTATGGTCGGCGTTGCGGACGAAACTTTTCGACGATCAACTGCCGCGGTTCTCCGGTAAGTGCGCCTATCGCAGTGTCGTGCCGCGTGAAGCCGTTCCGCAATCTATGCGCCGCAACGACATCCACATCTGGTTAGAGGCTGGCGCCCATATTGTGGACTATCCCGTCCGCGGCGGGACCGAACGTCGCGCTCATCGCGATTTTTTCTGACCCCTCAACAATCTGAAGCCTGGAGCACGGACGCCGCGAAAACAGAAGTTCACTCCCGCACCACAGCTTTCGCGCACCCGCTCCGCGAGCTGATGCAATCGGCAAGCAGCTGGCGCAAGTGGTCGCTTTACGAGCGCGCCGTGCCATCGCACTACGTAAAGGGCGCTATTGCTTTACTTGGTGACGCGGCGCATCCGGTGCTGCCCTTCCTGGCGCAAGGTGCGGTCATGGCGCTTGAGGACGCGTGCGTAGTTGCAGCGGCCATTGCGATGACACCTGGCGATATCCCCTCAGCGCTCAAACGATACGAGAGTGAACGCCGGTCACGCGTCACGCGCGTTCAAGCGGCTTCGCGCCGTAACGGCCAAGTCTATCATATGACGGGCTTGATGGCGGCCGCACGCAACAGCGTGCTCCGCACCCTCCCGGCTGAGCGCGTCATGCGCGCATACGACTGGCTGTACGAGTGGAAACCACCGCAATAGTCGCGGCGTAGAGAGCTTTCAAAGCCAAACCAGCCGGTCGCAGAAGACACCACGATAAAATGACCTCATTGGTAGTATCCGGATAGTGTGGCTCGCAAAAAATCTTCGGCGGCGAGCACTATAACGCTATTGCTTCGTTTACCAGGTGCGGGCTGATCGTCTACTCTCCAGACAAAGAGAAACTAAAAAAGCGCATCCGCTCCCAGCGGGGGCGACGGGGGAAGCCTTATGTGGTCACAAGTCTATAATCCGTTCGGTAACATGGCCGTATCGGCATTCGTTGCCGCGATCCCCGTGTTCGTACTTCTGGGATCGATTGCGCTGTTTGAGATAAAGGCGCACTACGCGGCGATGCTTGGGCTTGTGGCGGCACTCGCCGTTGCAATCCTGGCGTTCGGCATGCCCGCGGAGAAGGCCGGTATGGCAGCGGTCTATGGTGCTGCATTCGGGATGCTGCCGATCGGCTGGATCATCTTGAACGTCATGTTTCTCTACAACCTGACGAACGAGAAGGGTGACTTTCTGCGGCTACAGTCCTCAATCCAAAGCCTCTCGAATGACCGCCGCATCCAGCTTCTCTTCATCGCCTTTTCGCTCGGCGCATTTTTCGAAGGCGCGGCGGGCTTCGGCACACCGGTTGCGGTAACGGCTGCGATGCTTATCGGGCTCGGCTTCTCGCCGCTCGCGGCTTCGGGCTTGTCGCTTATCGCCAACACAGCGCCCGTTGCGTTTGGCGCGCTTGGCACTCCGGTGATCACGCTCGCTGCCGTTACCGGTTTGGATCTGCTTGAGATCAGCGCGACGGTTGGCAAACAATTGACGCCATTCTGCATCCTGGTGCCGTTTTGGCTGATCTGGGCGTTCGTCGGCTTCAGGAAGATGCTAGAGATCTGGCCGGCGATCCTGGTTGCGGGCCTTTCGTTCGCGGTGCCGCAGTTCTTGATCTCAAATTATCACGGGCCCTGGCTCGTCAATGTCGTGGCAGCGATCTCTTCGATGGCCTGTCTCGCACTATTCCTCAAAGTCTGGCAGCCGAAAAACCCGATGACCGCGATGCCGAGCGGATTTGCCGCCGATGGCCACGTGGAGGCGGTGGGCTCGACTGCACCGCAAGGAGGTGGCGGCGGCGCGCGCGTGTGGGCACCATGGGCCATTCTCAGCCTCTTCGTCTTTGTCTGGGGCATTCCGGCAGTGAAGGAAGCCTTGAACGGCTGCCCGACGGCCCTGAAAGCGGGCGAAACGCGCGCTGCGATTGTCGAGAGCATCTGCGGTGTCACGAAGAGCGCTTACACCGAGTGGAAGGTTCCGAACTTGCATGAACAAGTGGAAAAGGTTCCGCCGGTCGTTGCCAAGGCGGAAGCCGAGAAAGCCGTCTACAAGCCGAATTTCCTCTCATCGACAGGCACAAGCATTTTCCTCGCAGCTATACTTTCGGCGCTGGTGCTTGGTTACGGCCTCGTCGACATCATAAAAATGTACGGGCGAACATTTTGGATGGTGCGTTATTCGCTGCTTACCATTGCGGCCATGCTCGCCGTTGGCTTCGTGACCCGCTACGCGGGAACGGACGCGACCATGGGCCTTCTCTTGGCAAATACCGGGTACTTTTATCCGTTCTTCGGCACTTTGATCGGCTGGCTCGGCGTGGCACTGACCGGATCGGATACCTCGTCCAACGTGCTGTTCGGCGGCTTGCAGAAGGTGAGCGCCGAGCAACTGGGCTTGGATCCCGTTCTCATGGCATCCGCCAACTCGTCCGGCGGCGTGATGGGCAAGATGATCGACGCGCAATCGATCGTCGTCGCCTCCACCGCCACCAAGTGGTACGGCCACGAGGGCTCGATTCTGCGCTATGTGTTCTTCCACTCCGTTGCACTCGCCTGTCTCGTCGGATTGGTCGTGATGGGGCAAGCCCGCGGGTACTTCCCCTGACACACTAAATGCAATCAACATGACCTAAGCCTTTCGGGGGAGTGTCATTGACGCCGCTCCGGGGGATCCGTACCAACACTTTAAAGATCTAAATCTTAGAGGACGTCACCATGGCCCGCTTGCTCTACGTCGAAGGCTCGCCGCGCAAAGAGCGCTCCATCTCAATTCAGGCAGCCAAGGCATTTCTTGATGCTTACAAGGCGACGCATCCGAACGACACCATCGACGTGCTGGACATTTGGCGCGAGGACATTCCTGTCATCGATCAGGACGCTTTCGGGGCAAAGTACGCAGGACTGGCCGGCATTGACCGGACACCTGCCGAAGCGGCGGCTTGGGCCAAGCTCGATTCCTACGCCCAGCGCTTCCGCGCGGCGGATAAAATCCTCATTGGTGTGCCGATGTGGAATTTCGGCATCCCTTATCGCTTGAAGCAGCTTATTGATGCGGTCAGCCACAAGGATTTGCTGTTCACCTTCGACGAGCGCGGCCTCAATGGCCTGCTCACCAAGAGCAAAGCACTCGTCATTTATGCGCGCGGCATTGGCTACGACGGGGATAGCGGCTTCGCATCCTCAATTTGGGATCACCAAAAACCTTACATGGAAATCTGGCTCAAGTTCATCGGCGTGCCCGTGGTCCATTCCTTCATCATCGAGAAGACCCTCTTTGAAGAGGACAAAGCCAAGATCACCGCGCACGCAGCCGCGCTCGGCCAAACTTTCTGACAGTAGCAGCAGCCCAAAAAGGGGACCGAACAATGCGGAAAGACGTAGAGTTCAAAGCAGACGACGGTACCATTTTGCGCGGTTGGCACTTTGTGCCAGGACTCCGGTGCCGGCCCCCTTTCCGATCATTGTCATGGCGCACGGATACTCGGCCGTAAAAGAAATGTATCTCGACAAGTTTGCAGAGAAATTCGCCGAAGCAGGCCTCGCCTCACTCGTCTTCGACAATCGGAACTTCGGAGCGAGCGACGGCAAGGTACGCCAGGAAATCGATCCCTGGCAGCAGATCCGCGACTACCGCGACGCGATTACTTTTGCCGAGACGCTCGCCGCAACCGATGCCGACCGCATTGGAGTTTTTGGCTCAAGCTATAGCGGTGCCCATGTCGATTGTCGTCGGCGCGCACCGACCGGCGGGTAAATGCGTTTCGGCACAGGTTCCGCTGATCAGCGGCCATAACAACGCCCAGCGCCTTGTCCGCGCCGACTTTATTGCCGGTTTTCAAGCTGCCATGGCCGAAGACCGGCGCGCCCGTTATCGCGGAGAGGCACCCGGCAATGGTTCCCAGTCGTCACAGAAAATCCTGCGGGTCCTGCAGCCCTGCCAACGGGCGATTCCTGGACCTGGTTTACCGAGACCCAAAAACTGCGCGCGCCCTCGTGGCGCAACGAGGTGACGCTTCGCTCGGTCGAAATGTTTATGGATTACGAGCCTGGCGCTTATTTGCCGTTTGTCAGCCCGACGCCCTTGCAGATCGTCGTAGCCCTTAGCGACCACCTAACTGTCGCCGATCAGGCGCTGGCTGGATATGAAAAAGCCCTTCATCCAAAGCGGCTGATCACACTCAAGGGCGGCCACTTTGATGCTTACATTAAGGACTTCGAGGTGGCGTCAAGCGCGTCTGTCGATTGGTTCAAGCAGCACCTCTTAACTTAGTGTGTCTGCACCACGCCGGACTTCGCAGCGCAACCGGATCGACCAAACGTATCGAACCTTTGAACAATCGGGATTCACGCCCTATAGTGGACAAGCTAGCCGAATATTGGCTGGTCTCGCGCGGCAAATCACAGGACGGTTGCAATGTCATTCCGGCACAAGTTCTCGACGCTGACACAAGCCGTAATTGCTATCGCGGCTGCCGGTTTCATGGGTACCTTCGTCGTGACGGCAGGCGCCCAAGAAGAGCCGCCTCAAGTTGATACAGCGTTGATACTCTCGGTCGATGTCTCAAGCTCGGTCGACGAAAAGCGCTATCACCTTCAGATGGAAGGCATTGCCGCGGCACTCGAAGACGAAACCGTCATCAATGCCGTCCTCGGCGGCCCAAACGGCCGGATCCTCATTTCCATGGTGACCTGGGCCGATAAGGCGAAACTCTCGGTACCGTGGACCGTGATCTCGAATGCCGGAGACGCCAAAGCCCTTGCCAACACGATCCGCACCCTGCCCCAACAAGAAGGCGAGTTCACCTGCCTCGCCCGCATGCTGCGCTACGTCGCCGACAAGGTCGTCGCACGCATGCCAACACGCGCAACGAAGATCGTGGTCGACGTTTCTGGAGATGGCCCCGACAATTGCAACACGGGCCAATTGCTCGAAACTTCCCGCGCCGATTTGTTCGGCGGCGGGGTGACCATCAACGGATTGCCTATTCTGGAAGGTAAGGACGCAGCCACGATCGAAGGCTGGTTCAAGGACAATGTGATTGGCGGACCCGGCGCCTTTCTCGTCCCATCGGTTGGCTATGAAGATTTCGCTCGCGCCTTCCGTCAGAAATTCGTGGTCGAAGTCAGCCAGAATTTCACCGTTCCGGCCGGCGGCGAGAATTAGTTCTTCCGCACCGTCACTTGGCACTGTGACTTGGCAATCGGCCCCAATTCATCCGAAACTTTTTGCAGTGCAGCAAGCTCTGCCAATCCCGCAGCATGTTCATTTATTGCTTGGAAGCTGCGATTTACTCTAGAACTGTTCATGAAAAAGTTTTTGAGGCGTCACACCCGTTGCACCAGGGCACGAGATCATATGTTCACTGCGACGGCTGTCGCAACGGCGCGACACTTCAGTGCTTCCGGCGACAGATTCCCGCGCTAAAACTCCGGCTTTTTCCGTTGTAAATATTGGCACGCCGATTGCTGTTAGTTTCACTCTACAAGCGTGCACAGAAATTGAAGACGGGTGCGAGTGATCCATAGAGGCGCAACGAGCTTAGTTAGCAGCACAGCGGTGCGTGTTTCTAAGTCAGCGCTTTGCGGGAATTCAAATCCATTATGCATTGGTCGAGTCTCCATTGCCTTCTCGGCCAATAAGGTGCACGAATTAAACCAGATCCCAGTCAGCAGCGGGGTGAGATCACCTGTTGATGCTGGTATTTAAGAGTGTTGCAACACTGAAGAATGATCTCGCTTAAGGAGGAAAAGAATGAAAATAACCAAGACACTTGCCGGCATGATTGCGGCGGCCAGTACGGTCGCGGCATTCTCTGCGCCGGTAATGGCACTTGACTGGAAGCCTGTTACGGATGAGCGCCTGCTCAACGCTGCCAAAGACGGCAACGACTGGCTGATCTACGGACGCGACTACGCTGGTTCGCGTTACAGCCCACTTGAGCAGATCACCACGGCTAACGTAGGCAAGCTGAAGCTTGCTTGGTCCTCGAACTCTTGGCTCACTCGAAGGCCAAGCCGTGACGCCGCAAGTCAACAACGGCATCATGATCGTCGCCGTGTCGAGCGAATACATCGACGCATATGACGTGAAGGCGGGCACCCGCCTATGGCGCTATGAAATCAAAGTGCCTGCAGACACGACCCAGTTCGCCTGCTGCGGCAAGCTGGCCAAGGGCGTCGCACTCTACGAAGACAAGGTTTATGCCTTGACCCTCGACGCTCGCGCCATCGCACTTAATGCGAAGGACGGCACGCTGGTTTGGGAAAAGACACTTGAAGACTACAAGGCAGGCTACACGTTCACGATGGCTCCGACCGTTGTGAAGGGTAAGATCCTCGCAGGCTTCGCCGGTGGCGAATTCGGCGTCATCGGCCAGATCGTGGCGCTCAACGCCAAGGACGGCAACGAAGTCTGGAAGCACTCCACCATCCCGCAGCCGGGCGAAGAAGGCTACGACTCGTGGGGCAAAGACTCGGCCAAGTACGGCGGCGGTGCTGCCTGGCTCACGGCCACTTATGACGCTGAGCAGAACCTGACGTTCTGGGGCACGGGCAACCCGGCACCTTGGAACTCGGATATGCGTCCAGGCGACAACCTGTTCTCTAACTCGGTCATCGCACTCGATGCCGATACGGGTAAGCGCAAATGGTACTTCCAGCACATCCCGAACGATGCTTGGGACTGGGACTCCATGAACGAAAATATCCCGGTTGATGTCGATGTCGATGGCAAGAAGGTCAAGGCCATCGCCAACGCCCACAAGAATGGCTTCATGTACCTAAACGACCGCACCACCGGTAAGTTCATCCGCGCCAACTCGTTTACGATTGTCGATTGGGGTACGGTCAACAAAGAAGGCAAGCTTGAAGTCAAGGCGGACAAGCGCCCTGGCGTCGGCAAGCCGGCCACGTTCTGCCCGTCTTACTTCGGCGGCAAGGATTGGGCGCATATGTCGGTCAACCCGAAGACCAACATGGTGTTCATCCCCGCAGAGCACATTTGCGTGAAACTGCACCACGAAGCAACCGAGTATAAGAAGGGCACGATGTACCTTGGCGCCGGCGGCGAAATCAACGAACCCGGCACAGGCAAGTTTGTCGCCTTCGACTTGAACGCCAACAAAGTCGCTTGGTCGGTTGACACGCCTTCGCCTCTGCAGTCGGGCAGCTCGCTCGCAACTGCTGGCGGCCTGGCATTCGTCGGCGACCTTGAAGGTAACGTCAAAGCCTATGACCAAAAGACCGGTAAGGTGCTGTGGAGCTACAAGACGCCTTCGGGCATCATCGGTGGCGTCATCACCTTCGCGGTTGACGGCAAGCAGTACGTGGCAGTTGCTTCCGGTTACGGCGGCGCATTCCCGCTCTGGGCTGGTAAGGGCGTTCCTGACCACCTGAAGAACGGCATGAGCAAGGGCGGCGTTATTAACGTGTTCGAGCTTGGTTCGTGAGGACTATTTAGTCTACAATAGGCCGGGAGGGGCTCTGCCCCTTCCGGTTTTTACTTTTATGGCGACATGGAGACAGCGAATGGTTTGGCCCGGCACTGGTGCGTTGATTGCGATTGTCACGGCACTTTCCCTCTTCCCCGCGGCCAGCGGCGCCCAAGCCCAGCAGACGACGCTCGAACGCATCAAACGTAGCGGCACGATCACAGTCTGTGCCGACCCCGATCGCCTCCCCTATTCGAGCAACAAACTCAACCCGGCGGGCTTCGATATCGACGTCTCGCAAGAGATTGCCAAAGAGCTCGGGTTCAAGCTCGGTTATCAATGGCATTCAACGCATCGTGGCACAAAGATTGTGCGCCAGCTCGCGGAAGCCGGTTGTGATTTCTTCCCTGGCTTCCCTGTCGATGCCTCATTCGAGGAAAACAATTTCAAGATTATCCTGTCGAGGCCGTTTTACTCCAGCGGCTTTGCCACACTGACCCGGGCCGACGCGGCTGACACCATCTTGCAGGATTCCAAGACCAAAGGTGTCGGTGTCCTGATGGGGACGCTGCCCGATTTCAAACTTTTTGAGCGAGGCTATGAGCGCAAACTTTTCCGAAATACTAAAGAAATCATTGATGCATTGACGCATAGAGAACTCGATGCGGCCGTGGTGCCCGCATTGGAAGGCGGCTGGGAAGTGAAGTCGCACGGCGATGCCAACCTCAAGGTACTCCCGAATACTGAAAAAGACTTCGTATTTCCGATGGCAATCGGCTTCAGCAAAGTGGACAAGGACCTGCGCGATCTCGTCAACGCCGCGATCGACAAGATCGAAAGCGACGGCCGCATGACCGCGATCTTCGCTAAGTACGGCATGGTGAAACTCGCTGGGACCGGAGGCGGCGAAGCGCCGAAGTCTAAGGCAGAGACCGAAAAAGAAGGCGGCGGCAAGGACGACGACGGCCCGCCGAAGCCCGACAAGAAATCGGATGCAGGTATGCCCGCCGTGAAAGCCGTGGACGCCGGAAATTGGTGGAACTGGCTCGTCTCACCTGCGGCAGCGGAAGAACCGGCCGCGAAGGCAGATGCACCAGCCGCTGAGGCACCCAAGGCTGCAGAAGCTGCCAAGCCAGACGGTAAGGCCGCTGAGGCGATCGTTCCCGAGACAGGCGAAGATCTCGGCGCGGACGACCATGGTCTCGCCCTCTCGCCGGCGTGGCGCGTCGATACGAAAACGGTCGAAGATTTCCCGAGCGATGAAAAGTCCGTCGATACCGGCCGCAAGCTCTATAAGCAGGCTTGCTACAAATGCCACGGGCCGAATGGCGTTTCGGGGGGCACTATTCCTGACCTACGAAAGTATGCCGCCAAAGCCGATCACTATGAAATGTTTATGGTCGTTCAGGCCGGGCGGCTTGAACTCGGCATGCCGGCTTGGAACGATTATTTGACGGAAGACGAGATCAAAAAAATCATCGTCTACGTGAAGGCACTGCATAAAAAGTGATGTGGCGATATCCTTCACCCCCTTGCTGATGACGTTTAATTGACCGACCGTTCAGGTCATGGAAGCTGGCGCGCTGTATAGCTTTGAAATATTCAAGGTTTGTGCGCCAACGCCGCTGCCATCAAGCGCGGATTTCCAAGGGATTGCATTGCATGCAAAAGTCGCAAGCTCTTAACCTTGTCAGCAGCGGCCGCTCGGCCATAGGGGCGCTGTTACTGAGCTGCTTGGTTGCTCTCGTGCCCACTTTGGCACATGCCGAGCCCATGACCGACGCCCGCATGAAGACGGCTGCGTCAGACAATTCCAATTGGCTCCTCTACGGACGCGACTACACCAACCAGCGTTTTTCTCCGCTCGACAGTGTCAATACTGGCAACGTCAAGAAGCTGGTGCCGAAATGGATTTACCAGACCGGCATCGCCGGAACATTCCAGACGACCCCGACTCGTTGTTGATGGCGTCATGTATCTTTCTACACCGTTCTCGAATGTCGTCGCGCTCGACGTTGCGACGGGCCGCGAAAAATGGCGCTACGAACACAAGCGGAAATCCGACAAGCTCTGCTGCGGGCCGGCCAACCGGGGCGTTTCGCTCGGTTACGGCAAAGTCTATTTGGCAACTGTCGATGCCCACCTGATCGCACTTGAGCAGGACACGGGCAAGAAAGTCTGGGACATCACGCTCGTCGAGCCGGCCGCAAACACCGAAGATAAGAGTGCGATCAACACTGCCGACCCGCTCATCAAGGATGCGGTGACGGGATCAACGGGTGTTGGCTCCGTTGCGGCACCCCTCGTCTACAACGGCATGGTCATCGTCGGGATCACCGGCGTCGGCTACGGCTTGCATCTCGAAGACGCTTTGAAAAAGAACGGCCAGTTGTCGGCCGTCATTGGCGTCGCCGGAAAATATGGGCAACCCGGCTTCATGGCGGCCTTTGACGCTTCGAACGGCGCTGAGAAGTGGCGTTTTGAAACCACGAAGAAGGGCTGGGAAGGCGAATTCGTCGAGAAGACCGCCTATGGCGTGCCGTTGCGCCGCGACGTTGCCAAAGAGAAAGCCGACGCAGCGCAGTTTGGCGACGCTTGGCGCTTTGGCGGCGGCTCGATTTGGCATTCACCTGCCGTTGATGCAGAGCGAGGGCTCATCTATTTCGGCACCGGCAATCCCTCTCCCCAATCCATGGGCGCGGGCCGTCCCGGCGACAATCTTTATACTGTTTCACTCGTCGCGCTTGAGGCGGCAACAGGCAAGCTCGTTTGGCACTTCCAGCAGGTGCCGCATGATATGTGGGGTTACGATGTTGCAAGCCCGCCGACATTGTTCGATGTAACGATCGATGGGAAAACAATTCCGGCTGTAGGCCAAGCCAGTAAAGTTGGCTGGTACTTCGTCAATGACCGCACCAACGGCAAGTTGCTGTTCAAGTCGGAAGCGTTCGTGCCCCAGGAAAATATGTTTGCGGCACCAGCCAAAGGGGGCGTGCGCGTTGCACCGGGTGCAGGCGGGGGTAGCAATTGGTCGCCGACATCCTATGACGCCAGCAAGGGTGTCGTGTACGTCGCCGGTATGCACATGCCTTTCACGTACCGCATCGAGACAACACCAGCCTCCGGCAATAATCCAGAAGTGACCTACAGCGCGTTCGAGCCCGCCAAGGAACCGCAGTACGGTCTCCTCTCAGCCATCGACCTGAAAAACCAAGGCAAGATTCTGTGGCAGCAGAAAACCGACGAGATCCTCGTTGGTGGTGTACTCGCCACAAAAGGCGGCTTGGTTTTCATGGGCGAGGGTAACGGCGACTTCTCAGCCTTCGACGCGGCTACCGGGTCACGCCTTTGGAAGTTCAACTGCGGATCGGGCGTCAACGCCCCACCCATCAGCTATGCCATTGATGGTAAACAATATATTGCGGTTGCCGCAGGCGGGAGCTCAATCTGGGGATTCCGCACCGGCGACGCCGTCATGGTATTTGGGCTAGCGGACTAAGTGTTGTATGTTTCGCTCGCTTTGCCGGGCCTACCATGCGGCAAGCAAATCATCGATTGGCAAACGGCGAGCGGCAGCTGATGCGAGACTTCTATCTTGTAAGCCCGGCACTGAGACACTCCGCTAGGAGAGTTATATGTGCCGCGGCCCTGGTGCTGTCGGGCGGAGCGGCCACTGCAGAGCCAGATAAGGCCTACGCCGAACCAGAGTCCGGCCGGGATGTTAGTCAAGCGCAAACCCTTGCAGATTGCGAACAGACGGATTCAGCCCCGCGAGTTGTCCGCTCTTGCACACTGATACTTAAAGGGCAAAAGCTGGAACCTGCCGAGCGCCTGCGCATCCTTATCTTGCGCGGCGTGGGCTGGAGCAAGGAAGAGGAGTTCCAAGCCGCCGCTGAAGATTTCACCGGTGCCATCGAAATTGATCCTTCAAACGTAGCCGCACTCGAGGGCCGCGCCAAAGCGCGCGCCAAACTCTCAGAACACATCAAAGCTGCGGAAGATTGGTCGCAACTCATCACGCTTCAACCGCAGAATGACAAATACTATCGCCGGCGTGGAACCGAACGCTTGGCAGCGAAGCAGCATCAGGAAGCACTGGCAGATTTCGACAAGTCGCTCGAAATCAACCCCACAGCGATTGATGCGTATATTGGGCGCGCGCACGTCTATCACGACCTCAAGGATCGCCACCTTGCCGATAAGGAGTTCAAAAGAGGCATTGAGGTCAACGACAACTATCTGCCACTCCATTGGGCACGGGCCGAGTTTGCCGAGCACTGGGGCGAAGATAAACTGGCGATTGAAAGTTATGTCAAAGTTCTGAAAATCAACGGCGTGTACGAAGACGCCCGCCGCCGGCTGCAGAGACTTGGGGTCTTTACACCGCCATGACTAAAGTTGGCCAAACTATCGGCAATGATGGCGACGGCGCATGCATAGAGAAACGAAATATGAAATCTGCGGCAGAACTTGGCCGTTCCGGACGGGAATTTACGAGCGCCGCCCTTGCGCTTGCTGCGGCGGTGCTAACAGCCGCCACACCTGCCTTTTCTCAAAAACCAAGAGCTCCCACCCGAATTCAAAGAATGCGCACAGGACGACGTCGCCTCGTTTGCAATCCGTGCCTGCACCACACTCATAACATCGGCTAGGTTCGGCACAGAAGACTACAGCGCAGAGGACAAGAGCCAGATTTATGCCTGGCGCGGCAAAGCCTGGATGACGGAAGACGATCCGGCTGCTGCTGCTGCCGACTACACACGCGCACTTGTCATCGATCCGCGCAACTTCACAATCGTCAAAGACCGGGCGTTTGCCTACACGAAGTCCGGCGAGCACGCTAAGGCGATCGAAGATTGGTCGCGGCTAATCGAAGACCAACCCCAAAACGATCAATTTTATCGCTCCCGCGGAGCGGGCCTGTTGGCTGCAGGGCGGCACGGCGAAGCATTGGCGGATTTCGATAAATCTCTTGAGATCAACACTAGAGGTATCGATGCCTACATCGGTCGTGCAGCTGTCTATGATTCACTCGGGGACCAAGCACAGGCGAGACAAGAGTTTGAGCGCGCTATCGCTGTCGAACCCGGCTATTTGCCCATTTATTGGGAACGTGCTGTCATGGCAGAACGTTGGGGCGAACAGGAACGGGCCATCAAGGATTACGAGATGGTGCTTAAAATCAACGGGGTTTATTCGCATGCGCGAAAAGCACTCCGGCGGCTGGGCGTCGAGCATCCCCCATAAAGTGTTGCTCCGGCCGCGCAAGTCCGTCTAACGCGAGAATTTAGATTACGGCTCCTATTACCGCCATGAAGAATTCGAATGTCATATCAGCGATCAGAAAGGCCGCAGCTTTGGCGGCGGTCGTTTGTGCGCCGTTCGTTTCCGGACTTTCGTTCGCATCCCTGGACGCGGCCCAAGCCGCACCTGAACTAAAATGCTTTCGCGACAATATGCGTGCTGCAGATGTTCGCGCCTGCGCTGCAATGGCGAATACGCCGGGAATAAACGCAAAGGAGAGATCGGCAGTTTTCGCGGCGCGCGCAACCGCTTGGTTGAAAGAGGAGGAACCTGCCGCTGCCGTCGCCGACTTCACACGCGCGATTGGATTTAGATCCGGTAAACCTTGCCGCGATCGCTGGCCGCGCCAACGCTTACACTCTGCTTCTAAGGCACGACCTTGCCGCGGCCGACTGGTCACATGTCATCGCACTCAATCCGGACCAGCCCGATAGCTACCGGCAACGAGGCGCCAGCTACCTGTCAGGCGGACGGCCACAAGAAGCGCTCGAAGATTTCAACAAGGCTATCCAATTAAAGCCCGGCGTCCCCGGCATCTATGTGGAGCGCGCCGGCGTCTACGATCAGCTCAATCAGCGCGACAAGGCGCTAAAGGAGTTCGATACGGCCATTCGTCTCGACTCCAGATCCTGGACCACATACCTCGCGCGCGCTGAAACCGCCGACCGCTGGGGCGACCGAGCTATGGCGATCGAGAGCTACAAACTCGTGATCAAGCACAACGGCCAGTATTGGAACGCCTACAAAGCGCTGCACAGGCTGGGAGCTTCGCATGGCTTTGGCAGCGAATGATGATGCGGCAGAAGAACAAATCGAACAACGCCTGCAGAAAGGGTGCGGCGTGATGCGTAATCGAACTGCCGCGCCGGCAGGATAAGGACAGCGGCATTGGCCGCGTTGGTCGCAGCCGGGTGACTGTAACTAGCGGTGCCGCTCTGTGGCCAGTGATCAGTTCACGCTGAGGACGTCACTTACGGTCAGCCGGAGGCCGGCGCGGATGCCACGGGCACCGATCAACAAGACTGCGAACAGCAGGACCGAGCTTATGTCGCGCTTTTGGCATGTTCGCAAGCTCCTCAAGGACCAAACCCTCGACGCTGCGCAACGCATTCGGATCTACGAGCGCCGCGGCCGTGCCTCGCTGACCCTGTTTGATTTTGGCGAGGCCATTCAGGACTTCACAGAAGTTCTGAAAGCCGAACCCGATAATCTCGCTATTCTGGCCGGGCGCGCGGAAGCGTTGAACGAGCATGGCGAACACGGGAAGGCTGCAGCCGACTGGGCGCATCTCGCCGCCCTTAAGCCTGGCGACATCGCGGCACGATTAAAGCTTGGCTTTAGCCACTACACGGCGGGCGATTCCGGCAAGGCGGCGGAAGCCTTTGAGAGCGCGGTCAAGATCGACGAGAAGAATCCAGAGGCCCATATCGGCCTTGCGAAAGCCTATGAAAAGCTGAACCAGCGCGACAAGGCAGACGCCAGTCTTGCTTCGGCCTTGAAAATCAATCCTGCGAATTCGTCGGCGCACTTCGCACAAGGTGAAATCGCCGAGGCGCGCGGAGATAAAAAACAGGCGATTGAAAGCTATTCGCTATCCCTGAAGGCAAACGGCATGCAGATCAAACCGCGCCAGGCCCTTCAGCGCCTGGGTGTCGAAACGCCTCCGTGAGCAGCGTTCGCTTCACCGATTTGTATCATTGGTGCGGACGGAGGGACTCGAACCCTCACGCTCTTTCGAACTCAGGATTTTAAGTCCTGTGTGTCTACCGTTCCACCACGTCCGCACGGGCCCGGAACTTGGGCCGCGCCCCTTATGACGGCTAATTTCGGGAAGCGCAATCCGAGCGCTCAGCGCACCACACAACTGGCTTGGCAGCAGGGCCTAAAGTGGATCCGAAAATCCCCGTCAGGTCTTATTTTCGGACGGCGACGCGGGTGACGCCGGCTTCATGGCGGCACGTGCTTTCTCCATAAGCGCCAGCAGCTCTGCCGGACCATTCACGTCGATCGAATGGGGGTATTTTGGATCGCCCTGCCCTTTGAACTCGGAACGGATATTGCCTTCGGCGTCGAGGAAAATCGTGCGCGGAACATAGGTGCCATCCGGCGAGAAGGCGCTGTTGACTTCCTTCTCTGCGTCGCCGTCGATCAGGATCATGACGAATTCCTTCGCGGCGTCCACAATCGACTTTGTCGTGAAACACGCTGCGGTACTTCTTGCAGGCCGAACACCACGTGGCATGAAACACCATGACAACGGGCTTGCCCGATTGGGACGCTTCGTAGACGCCGCTCTTGATGTCGCGCCAATTGATTTCCGCGCCATTCCACATGATCAGCGAGATTGGGCGCGCGTGCCATCCCGGATTGGGGCAGCATCAGAAGCACCAATGCCAAACGAGGCTAAACGAATTCGTATCATGGGAGGCCGGCTCCTGAGGCTGAATGAGCGATGTCAGTTTTCTCATAAACTACGGGGCCATGACAAGTTGGATTGGTGAACCTGGAGAAATCGTAATTTACGCATGTGAACCGCCAGCACCAAGACGGTTTTGATAACATTGCAAATTCGCGTAAGCCGTGGCGAGAACCGGCAATTCGAGCCCCGCCGCCTGCCCCCGCGCCGAGCATGTCTCCGACGATATGATCACCTTCAATGCGCCCGCCGCGTTGCATATCCCGGAACATCGAAGCGACAACGGGGGATGCCGTATCCGTCAGTAGCGTTCGAATGAGTGCGATGTGGTCTGCAGCCGGCTCAAAGCCTGCCGCGGCAGCGGCTTGGCGGCATTCTTCAATGGCCGCGAGCATCAAGTTCGCGCCCGCCGTTCGCCGACTGAAATCTCGCCTATGCTGGCACGATACAAACACGTCAATGCAGCCAAGACTCGCCAGCAAAACCCACTTGTCCCACATCGATTGAATAATGTCGGGACTGAGCTTGGTGTCGAACCCAGCGCGCGCAAGAATTGGATGCAGGGCCTCACAGAATTCGTTCTGTTTCTGTGTTCGCGGCCCATAAGTCAGAAGGTGCAGCTGATTGAGGTGACGAACCGTTCCATCTTCATCGAGCGCTACACTCAAATGGCAGCTGCCGCCGAGAACGCGATCCTGCCCGAAAGCCAAATCGAGCGTGTCGAGATGCTTCAAACCGTTCAATAGCGGCAATACCTTGGTGGCCGGGCCCGACAGCGGGACGCACGGCTTCGATTGATTGCTCAAGGTCATAGGCTTTGCAGCTCAGGATAACGGCATCGTGAAACCCTGAGAGGGTGTCCTTGGTCGCCGTCTTGACGTGCGTTTTGAGATTTCCGTGTGGGCTCTCGATCACAAGTCCGTCAGCAGCAAGTTGCGCGGCCCGTTTAGGGCGGACAAGAAATGTCACGTCGGCGCCGGACGCCGCGAGCCGCCCGCCAAAATACCCGCCAGTGGCCCCCGCGCCGAGAATAAGGATCTTCATCGCGCCCAAAAAACCCTCAAAAGTCGTCGTTGACAGGTACAAACCGGATCACGCGGCAGTTTAGCACAATCCACTGTCCACGCATTGTTAATGGCCCAAAAATTTTAGAGTTCACGCACACCTCGCGGACAATCAAGTTTCACTCGCGCGCGCGAACGCCAACGTGATTGGTATTGATCGCCCCTCATCTCCATCTTCCCGTCATGGAAATGGCAGCCATCAACGATTGCTGTCGAGCCTGACTTGCCGGGCGGCGCACGACGCGCTTCCCGTTAACAATTTCAAACCTGATTGAAATATGGAGATACTCATGATCCGCGCACTTTCGATTGCCGCTCTTGCTGCCGCCGGTCTGTCGGCGCCCGCATTCGCTGGCGAACAGGCCGCTAACGACACGGCCGCTGTTTCGGCCCACGCTTCCGAACTCGCAGACGCCTACACGGCGAAGCAAGCCCACCATTTGCTTGCGAGCCAAGGCTACATCAACATCTCGGCCTTGGAACGCGACGAAAGCGGCCGCTGGACCGGCACGGCACTGAAGGACGGCAAGACGATTTTTGTAGCCGTCGTCCTCCCCTCGCCGAAAGCCGCCGCAGCGACCAACTAAGCGGTCGGCTTTTTCAGCTTAACGCGTTTACCCGTATCGACATGCTCAGCGCCCGCCTCAAAAGCGGGCGCTGTTCGTTATGAAACGCCGCAATGCTGCAGTGCAAAGCGCCTATGGCATCGCACATTCAGCTCTATGGATAGGCACGCCTTACCCACCCGAGTAGGGCAATTGGCGTCGCACCAAAACCCTTCAATGTCCTTGCGAAATATCCCGCGCGGTCCCTAACCTCCTCCCAAAGTCGCATAACAATAATTCGCTCCAACGAGGGCGATGGACGGCTAGGGAAACGCACCACCATGATGAAGAACAAAGTCATCTCGGCTGACGATGCGATTGCGCTCATCAGCGATGGAGATGTGGTTTGCACCACTGGGTTTGTCCAGAGCGCCATTCCCGAATTGCTGCATGCGACGCTCGAAAAGCGCTACGTCGAAAGCCAATCGCCGAAAGGGTTGACGCTCATCATGTGCGCGGGCGCCGGCGACAGCAAAGGGCTGGGCACCGGCCGGCTCCACCACGAAGGACTGCTCGCGCGCGTCATCGCCGCCAACTTCGGGCGCATGCCGAAGGTTGCGCAGGCAGCTCAGGAAAACAAGATCCAGGGTTACAATCTGCCCCAGGGCGTCATCTCCAAACTCTATCGCTCCTGCGCGTCGGGTTCGCCAGGCCTCTTCACAAAAGTCGGCTTGCACACGTACGTCGATCCCCGTCTCGGCGGCGGCAAGGTCAACGAGGTGACGAAAGACGACATCGTCAAGCTCGTCGAAGTCGATGGCAAGGAATGGCTGTTCTATAAAGCGACGCCGATCGACGTGGCGCTGATCCGGGCAACGAGCGCCGACCCGTCCGGCAACTTGAGCATGGAAAAAGAGTGCCTGACGCTCGACGTGCTGGCACAAGCGATGGCAGCCCACAACAACGGCGGCGTGGTCATTGCCCAGGTCGAGCGCATCGTCGAACAAGGCTCGATTAAGCCCAAGGACGTCAAAGTTCCCGGCATTCTGGTCGATTGCGTGGTCGTGGCGCAAGACCCTGTCATGCACCGCATGAACTACGGCGTCATGTATGACCCGGCGCTTGCGGGAGAAATCCGCGTGCCGGTCGATGCCATGGCCAAAATGGAATTCGACGAGCGCAAAATCATTGCGCGGCGCGCGGCGTTCGAATTGCCCTTGAACGGCGCCATCAACTTGGGCGTCGGCGCGCCGGACGGCGTGGCGGTGGTCGCGTCAGAGGAGAAGGTCACGCCGTTCCTCACCATGACGACGGAAGCGGGCGCGGTCGGCGGCGTGCTGGCGGGCGGCTCGAGCTTCGGCGCCTCCGCAAACGCCAACTCGATCCTCGATCAAAACGCGATGTTCGACTTCTACCACGGCGGCGGGCTTGATCTCACCTGCCTCGGCATGGCGGAGTGCGACGAGCACGGCAACGTCAACACTTCCAAATTCGGCGGGCGGCTTAACGGCTGCGGCGGCTTCATCGACATCTCGCAAAATTCCCGCGCGGTTGTGTTCGCGGGAACGTTTACGGCGGGTGGGCTCGACGTGCAGATCGCCTACGGCAAGCTCAAGATCATGCAGGAAGGCCGCGCGCGGAAATTCGTCAAGAACGTCGAGCAGATCACCTTCTCGGGCCAATACGCGGCGCAGAAATCTCAACCCGTCATCTACGTCACCGAACGCTGCGTGTTTCAATTGACGCCCGGCGGGCTTGAATTGATCGAGGTCGCGCCCGGCATCGACATCGAAAAAAACATTCTGGCGCACATGGATTTCAAGCCCATCATCAACAAGCCGATCCCCATGGACCGGCGCATTTTCATCGACGAGCCGATGGAACTCTTGGCCGAGTTGCAGAACCTCAAACTCTCCGAGCGCATCAAATACGACAGCGACCGCAACATCCTGTTCCTCAATCTCGAAGGCTGGAGCGTGCGCAAGAAGTCCGACATCGACGATCTGCGCAAGATGCTGGTGGCGGCGTGCGTCGCGGCCGGGCGGCGCGTGAATTCCGTCGTCAATCACGACGGCTGCCGCATCGCGGAAGATCTCTACGACGCTTACGCCGAGATGATCGAGTACATGGTGCGAGCACCACTACTTGACCACGGCGCGCTATTCGACCAGCGCTTTCATGCGGCTCAAAATGCAGGAGGCGCTCGATAAGCGCGGTCTGCAGCCGCACATTTTCGAGCGCGCAAGAAGATGCCCACGCGTTTCTGGAGAAGGGGCGGCTAGGCAAGGGCAGCAGGCAGCAGGCAGCGCTCACTTCCTCTCCAACAGCTTGGTCAAAATTTCCATCTGCTCTGTCTGGAACGAGAGCAGGCGGGTGATCTGCTGGCTGCGCATTTCGTCGAGCTTTTCGTGCAGGTCGAGAATTTCAAGCTCGGCTTTGAGATTGACGGCGTAATCGTGCTCGGCGTTTTCGCGATCGACTTTCGCCTGCCGGTTCTGGCTCATCATGATGATGGGCGCCTGAATGGCGGCGAGCATCGACAACAGCAGGTTCAAGAAAATAAACGGATAGGGATCGAACGCGCGCATGGCGAGCGCGATATTGAGCAGCGCCCAGGCGACGAGGAACAGCGCCAAACAGAATAATGAAAGTCCACGAGCCGCCGAACTCGGCGACCTTGTCGGCCATGCGCTCGCCGAAGGTTTTGGGAACGGCGGCACTGCTCCGGCGCGCGCGCGATGTGGGTGCGGGTGTGAAAGGCGTCGAGAATGGCCCGCTCGGTTGCGTTCAAGGTTTCGTGGCGCCGGCGAAACCATTTCTCCGAGAGCCGCGCGGCCGATTCTTTCGTTATGGATTCTGTCATGAGGGCGAGCTCCTTGAAGTGCGGCGCGCCGTTCTTCAGCGGCCAAAAAACAAGAGCCCACGATAGCACAAGCTTCGATCTCAGGCGGGCCCGCGCAAAACCGTACGCAGGCGCGCCTTATAGGAAGATCAAACTATGGCTTCAAACTATGGCTTGTGTTTACCGTTACGGCACACGAGGTTGTAATACACCGTGCACGCGCCTGGGTTTTTCACGTGCACAAACCACTTGCCCTGCGTATCGCCGGGTCGAACCTTCTTGGCTTTGAAGAAGCAGCTCAAGAATGTTCCGGGGCCCCGCACGCTCGGATCGAGACAGGCGGACGACGGGCCATTCTGGGTCCAATGCAAACTGAACGACAGCTTGTCGTTCTTCTGTTACAACTACGCCCACGCCAGTTTTTCGATCCCTGTGAGTCAACCTGAACGGTCACCTCGCCAAGCGTCAGTCGCACAAACCGTTCCTTGTCGGTGCGATTGGGACCAATCTTATGAGCTTCCTTCTTACCCGAAACGCTGTTGCCATTGAGATTGACGCAACCCGCTTCAGACGGCAACGACCACATGAGCGCCAAAAGCGCGACCGCGACACGCGATGTAATCCGCAACATTGAACTCTCCCCGTACTCGACTGAAATATAATTAGACTGCCATACACCAGTTGAGAGTGCTGCCGCTCCCGGGAAGCGTCAATTGCTTTGCCGGGCCATGGCGCTCCTTTGGGCACGAATGATCCGATTGCGCACCGGCAGTTGCAGAAGTGCCGCTGGCGGGCGGCGGGCCAGGTGCGCGTCACGCACGATTTCAACCGCCGCGTGTTGCCACCGGCGATATAGAAAGCGGATGTGGAGCGCGCTGGCACCAGGTGCCTGTCGACCTAAGAAAGAACGGGCGCCTTGACGCGCTCCACGACAGCTGTTCTGCCGGCCGTATCCGAATGGGAGGCACCTTACTCCTCCTGCCGGCGGGTCCGGGTGTTCCAGTCATCAACTGGACAGCACCGGATACGGTTCGCTACGCGAAAAAACTCGGGCACGTTACGCCCTTGTATGTGCTGATCGCGCACGCTGCCCCCACCCCCAGATCGAGACGCTCTCGAGACTGTCCGCCGCTAACCGAGGCGAGGTGAAATGAGTATGCCAGAATGTGCGGCGCGGGGAAAACGAACGTCGAGGTTTGGTTGATGGGAAAAAAGATTTGGCAATCGGCAATCGGCATTAGGCAATCGGGTTAGGGACGTTGCGGCGGGCGGCAGGCAACAGGCAGCAGCGAATTGAGCAGCGCGCCCTCACCCAACCCTCTCCCCGTTAAGTGCAGAAACGGGGAGAGGGAGCCATGCGCGCAACACTCTCTGCTTGCGTTCCCGGACGAAAGGGCGGCGCGCACGCGGCGCACCGCAGATCCGGATCACGTCCTCGCAATTGTTCACCGGACGTGATCCCGGGTCTCCGCGAATGCGCTCACGCTTTTCGCTCGCCCGGGAACGCAAGTGGTGGGAGTGGCGCCGTAGGGCGTCATTAGGTTCGTCACACTGCACTCGTGCGGACCGTAATGCGCCGCATGGATGCGAGCACCGGCGCGTGCGGCTTGGTGCGTTACGGCTCGCGAGTGAAGAAGCGCGAACCTAACGCACCCTACGATTCTTCGTGGTGCGGGCTACGCCCTACGGTTCTTAGTTTTGCGGGAGTGGGCTGCATTATCGAATAATGTGGAAATCTAAAGCTAGACTTATGCAATTTGCTGGAAGTCAAATTACCTATTTAAAAACAATTACATACGCCACCGTCCAAAGTCGCCAGAATCAGTTTACACAAGTTCATTAACAGCGCTGCACCTAGTTGTCCGCGAGCGAATTATTCACCCTGCTACCGGTGAAGTAAAAATTTTTAGGATCCCCGATGGACTATCGAGAGATGGCTCGGCTCGCCAGCAATCCGCCAGCGGTTCGACTTTGCGCCAAAACCATCAAGGCTGTCATTGGCGAGGAGCTCACCGATTGGGAGCGCAGTTTTCTCGATGGACTAGAGAAGTTCGTCGATCATGATCGGCTATCTACCCGCCAGCAAGAAACGCTCAGTAGTTTACGCAGCAAAGCAACCCGACGCACGATGTTGCAGGGGTTTCGGGCTAGCACACTCGTAAAGCGACTATGGGAAGTTCGATGCGATCTCAGCGAAAAGTCCGAAAAATACATAAGCGGTTTGTTTAACGATTTGCAGGAAAAAGGCTCAGAACTCGCGCTGTCGAACGGTCAATGGAAATTTTTGTTTTCTATTGCGCGGGAAGCCGGAGAAATCGAGCGCTACGTGGAATTTAGCTGACGCTCGCATTTCTAAAACCCGATACACCTCAGGATACAGAGTATATGAACCGGCGCCGGAGGTATTCTCGACTTCATGACTTCCCAGAACTCAATCAAGGACATGATTTCGCGGAGCTTGAGCCAGGGAACTCGATTTCCCCGAGCTAAAGAAAGGCAAACTTGACTTTCCGGAGCTGACGGGCGGATACGATTTCGCAGAATTGGCCAATACTAAATGGGACTTCGATGAAGTGCACTAATTGACCTACTTGTTGCACTTCCCGCCCCTTTCCCCTATAACCCCCTGGTGAACCGCCCGGCGAGGCATGCCGTGGCGGTTCTTAATGCTTTGAAATCCATACGGATTGTCGCAAAAGCATCCCTTCGCAGGACCGGCTGGCTCGCCCTTAAAACGTGAGACGGCCGAGAGTGTGGATCGCCACTTTAGTTTGTGGCTTGCGACTCCCCTCCGGGGAGCCGGCCGCAAGCCACGGGAAGTGCGACCCACATTTAGGTTCGGAACGCGGCTTCCTAATATGGGGGCCGCCGAAGACCCTGGGCACGCAGCGCCTTGAAGCTCGCCATACGCCGCTTGAGCGCGCCCCTTCTGTTGGGCGCGCGGGCAGCAAGGCAAGCTCCATCAGCACATGCGCAACGCCACGCACTTCGGACCCTTCGGTCCGAGGCCGCAAGGCAGCCCGCCGCTAAGCGCGCGCCCCCGCGGAGGGCCAGGACAAACTTGCGCACGCAAGTTAGTCCGATGCGGCCCGTGAGCGAATATAAGGAAGAGCAAAATGCCTAAAATGAAAACCAAATCGGGCGCCAAAAAGCGCTTCAAGATGACCGCATCCGGCAAAGTCAAAGCCGGCCAAGCGGGCAAGCGTCACGGCATGATCAAGCGCACGACGAAGTTCATTCAGAAGGCGCGCGGCATGGGTGTGCTGTCGGATTCTGACGCGAAAATCGTCAAGAAGTACATGCCCTACGCGCGCTGAGGCGCGCGAGGTAGGTGGTAGGTTTTAGGGACTAGGGGTTAGGGAAGTGGCGCGCTCGCGAAGCGCACGCTCTCAAGTACCTGCTCCAAGAAAACCTAATCCCTAAAACTTACGAATCCTAGAACCTAAAACCTAATCCCTCTCCGAAGGAGCCCTTCCATGGCCCGCGTCAAACGTGGCGTTACCGCCCACGCCAAGCACAAGAAAGTTCTCAAAGCCGCTCGCGGCTATTACGGCGCCCGCAGCCGCCTGATCAAAACGGCGAAGCAAGCCGTCGAAAAGGCGCAGCAGTACGCCTATATCGGCCGCAAGCTGAAGAAGCGCAATTTCCGCGCGCTTTGGATCCAGCGTATCAACGCCGCCACCCGCGAACACGGGCTGACGTACGGACGCTTTATCAACGGCCTGACCAACCTCGGCATCGTTGTCGATAGGAAGATGCTGTCGGATATCGCCATCAAAGATCCGGAAGGCTTCAAGGCGCTGGTCGATAAGGCCGCGAAGGCTGCCGCCTCGCCCGTTGCCAAGAAAGACGCAGCCGCCAAGGCGAAGAAGGCGGCGTAAAAGCGAAGCGAATAGAGAGCGACCAGTAGCTGTCATCCCGGCCGGAGGCGTTTTTCAGCGCCGAAGAGCCGGGACCCATTACGACGTACTTGCCGGTCTGGGTCCCGGGTCTATGCGATCCGCTGCGCAGATCGCTTCGCCCGGGATGACAATGGTATGAGCAATTCAGCAACCGACCTTTCCAAACTCGAGGGCGAGCTCATTATCGAGATCGCGGGCGCTAAGGATTTGGCGTCAATCGAAGCCGTGCGCGTGGCGGCGTTGGGCAAGAAAGGGCGCATCTCCGAGTTGATGGGACTGCTTGGCGGCCTGCCCGTTGAAGAGCGCAAGACCTTCGGCGCGGCGGTCAACACCTTGAAGACCAAAATCACGACGGCGCTGGATGCGCGGAAAGGCATTCTCGAAGCGGCCGCCTTGGATATTAAGTTGGCGACCGAACGCGCCGACGTCACGCTGCCTGTTCGCCTAGGCGCTGAGAGCCTGGGCCGCATTCACCCGGTTAGCCAGGTGATGGACGAGCTGATCGAGATTTTCGCCGACATGGGATTTGCTGTCGCCGAAGGCCCGGATATCGAAACCGACGACATGAATTTCGATAAGCTCAACATTCCGGCCGATCATCCCGCGCGCCAGGATCACGACACGTTTTATTTTGCGCCGGGCGCTGACGGCACGCGCATGCTGTTGCGCACGCATACCTCGCCCGTTCAAATTCGCACGATGCTGGCGCAAAAGCCGCCGATCCGCATCATCGCGCCGGGCCGCGTTTATCGCTGCGATAGCGACCAGACGCACACGCCGATGTTCCACCAGATCGAAGCGTTGGTCATCGACGAGACGACGCACATGGGCCACCTGAAGTGGACAATCGAAGAAATGTGCAAGGCGTTCTTCGAAGTCGACGATGTGAAGATGCGTTTCCGCGCCTCGCATTTTCCGTTCACCGAGCCCTCCGCCGAAATCGACATCAGCGCGGACGCGATCGGCAAGCCCGGCAAGTGGCTTGAGGTTGGCGGTTGCGGCATGGTGCATCCGAATGTGTTGAGGAATTGCGGGCTTGATCCCGAGAAATACCAGGGCTTCGCCTTCGGCATGGGCATCGACCGCATGGCGATGCTGAAATACGGCATCCCGGATTTGCGCGCGTTTTTCTCGGGCGATTTGCGCTGGCTGAAGCACTACGGATTTTCCATGCTCGACGTGCCGACGCTTGGTGGCGGGTTGTCGAGTTAGTTCGCCGCGTGCCCGGTGCGGTCCCCCTCCCCAGCTGGGGAGGGGGATGTTCCCGGCAATATTCGCAAATCGAACACGTCCCAACGAAGAAATTCGGTACACAAAATGAAATTCACACTCTCCTGGCTGAAAGATCATCTCGAGACAGATAATTAATCTCGGTTCAATCCCCCTCCCCTCAGGGGAGGGGTTAGCGGTGGGGAGAAGACCAGAGCGGATTGGTACAAACCAGAATTAAGCGAACTGGATGACCTGACGACCAAAACAACGAAAGGCTGGGCAGTCTTGTCGTCAAACAGGAGTAAAACGGCTAAGAGCTGTAATGCGGCGTCTCCCCACCCCTAACCCCTCCCCGCTGGGGAGGGGGACAGACTGAGCGAGTGGCGAAACCATTTGCAAAACCTGCAATGACAAGACCTGCGATGAATTGAGTGACCAAAAATGAAATTCACACTCTCCTGGCTGAAAGATCATCTCGAGACGGCGAAAATCCGTTGACGAGATCGCGGCGAAGCTGAATGCGATCGGGCTTGAGGTCGAGGGCATCGACGACGCGGGCGCAAGGCTCGGCGCGTTCACGATTGCGCGCATCGTTGAAGCCAAGAAGCACCCGAACGCCGACAAGCTGCAGGTCGTGCAGGTCGAAATCGCCAAAGGCCAGCCGCTGGTTGAAGTCGTGTGCGGCGCGCCGAATGCGCGGCCCGGCATGATCTCCGTGTTCGCGCCTTTGGGCACGTACATTCCGGGATCGAAAATCACGCTTGAGAAGAAGCCCGTGCGCGGCGTCGTCTCCAACGGCATGATGTGCTCGGCCACTGAACTCGAATTGCCGGGCGAGAGCGACGGCATTCTCGATCTGCCGTTGGATTTCGCCTTGAAAGTCGGCCAGCGCTACATCGACGTGATGGGGTCGAACGATCCCGTCATCGAAGTGAAGCTGACGCCGAACCGCCCCGATTGCACGGGCGTGCGCGGCATTGCCCGCGATCTGGCAGCCGCCGGCATGGGAACACTGAAACCGGAGCCAAAGCTCGGGCCGGTCGAAGGCAAGGCCGAGTGCCCGGTCGATATCAAACTTGAGTTCTCAAGCGACACCGCCGACGCCTGCCCCGTGTTCGCAGGACGCCTCATCACAGGCGTGAAAAACGGACCCTCGCCCGCATGGCTGCAAAACCGCTTGAAGGCCGTGGGACTGCGCCCGATCAACGCGCTTGTCGATGTGACGAACTACATTTCGTTCGATCGCGGCCGCCCGCTGCATGTCTATGATGCCGATAAGCTCAAAGGCGCGATCCGCGCGCGGCTTGGGCAAAAGATCGAGAAGTTCTTAGGGCTCGACGGCAAGGAACACACGGTCGATCAGACCATGTGCGTCATTGCCGACGACAGCGGACCACTCGGTTTCGGCGGCATCATGGGCGGCGAGACGACTGGCTCTACCGACGCGACCACGAACGTTTTCATCGAAAGCGCTTACTTCGATCCTGTGCGCACCGCTGCAACCGGACGCAAAGCGGGACTGCAAACGGATGCGCGCTATCGCTTCGAGCGCGGCATCGATCCGGCAAGTGTGCGCCCGGGCCTCGACCTCGCGACAGACATGATTTTGAAGCTCTGCGGCGGCGAGCCGACCAAGGCCAAGGTAGCCGGCAAAGAGCCGCTTAAGAACCCCGTCCTTGCCGTTCGATTTCGCACGCGTTGAAAAACTGACGGGCGTCAAGCTGCCCGACGCCGAGATCAAAACGACGCTTGAGACGCTTGGCTTTGCGATCGACGGCAAGACGAATGCCGCCAAGGTTGCCGTGCCATCGTGGCGCCCGGACATCCATGGTCCCGCCGATCTCGTCGAAGAAGTCGTGCGCATTGCCGGTCTCGACCGCGTACCGTCAACGCCGCTGCCGCGCCTTCACGGCGTGACGCGGGCGGTTCTGACCGAAAAGCAAAAGCGTGGCCGGCGCACGCGGCGGCTCTTGGCGGCGCGCGGTTTTGTCGAAGCCGTCACGTGGTCGTTCATTACGCGCGATGAAGCCAAACATTTCGGCGGCGGATCGGACGCACTCGAACTCTCAAACCCGATTTCGAGCGAGATGTCGTCGATGCGCCCTGGCTTGCTGCCTGGGTTGCTTGCGGCCGTAACGCGCAATCGCAATCGCGGCGCGGGCGACGTTGCGCTCTTCGAGCTTGGCCAAGCCTATCGTGGCGCGAAACCCGAAGATCAATATGTGAGTGCCGCTGGCGTGCGCGCGGGAACTGCTAAACTCGCAGGTTCTGGGCGCCATTGGGACGGCACGAGCAATGATGCCAGCGTTTTCGACGTCAAGGCGGACGTGATCGCGGCGCTCGCAGCTCTTGGCTTTGATCCGGCGAAGGCGCAGATCACGCGCGACGCACCTGCCTGGTATCACCCAGGACGCTCGGCAACATTGAGACTCGGACCCAAAGTCATCCTTGCGCATTTCGGCGAAGTGCATCCCGGCACGTTGCAGACGCTTGACGTGGAAGCGCCTGTCTCCGCGTTCGAGATCTTCCTCGATGCCTTGCCGGGCGAGAAGAAGAAGTCGCGCGCGAAGGCTCCGCTAACTGCCGCCGACTTGTTGCCGGTGAAACGCGACTTCGCCTTCATCGTGCCGCGCACTGTCGCGGCAGGAGATGTCATTAAAGCGGCTTTGAACGCCGACAAAGCGCTTGATCCAATCGGTCAATGTGTTCGACGTGTTCGAAGGCGGGAATTTAGCCGCCGAGGGCAAGAAGTCGATTGCCGTCGAGGCCGTGATTCAGCCCGCGACCGAAACACTGACCGACAAAGACATCGAGCGCATAGCGCAGGCCATCGTGACTGAGGTAAAGAAGGCCACCGGCGGCGAGATTCGCGGGTAGAAACTTCTCCCTCTCCCTATGACACTTCACTTGTCATGGGGAGAGGGTTGGGGTGAGGGGCAACAGCTTGTTCGAACGTGAGGCTGCCCCTCACCCTGAGCCCTCTCCCCGTTAAGTGCAGGAACGGGGAGAGGGGAAAAGAAACATAGGTGCCACGATGAACAACACTCCTACGCCTCCTGGGCTGGCTCCGGCATCCGGCTCGCTGGTTGTTCCGCGCCAATCGGACAAGCACCACATCGTTATCGTTGGCGGCGGCGCGGGCGGGCTCGAACTTGCAACGCAACTCGGGAACAAACTTGGCCGCCGGGGCAAGGCGCACATTACGCTGGTTGATAAGTCGCGCACCCACATCTGGAAGCCGCTACTGCACGAGATCGCGGCCGGCAGCATGGATACCGGTCGCCACGAATTGGAGTATCAGGCACAGGGGCACTGGCACGGATTCAAATACCGCTTTGGCGAAATGATCGGCATCGACCGGCATCTAAAGCGCGTGCATCTGGCGGAGACCATTGACGAGGAAGGACGCCAGATTACGCCGGACCGCTGGCTGCCTTATGACACGCTCGTTGTTGCGGTCGGCAGCGTTTCCAATTCGTTCGGTACGCCGGGCGTTAAAGAAAACGCCATCATGCTCGACACGCCCGATCAGGCCGAGCGCTTTAACCGGCGGCTCTTGAACGCCTGTGTGCGTGCCAACGCACAGCCCGGACCCGTGCGCCCAGGACAGCTTCACGTCGCAATCGTCGGCGCTGGCGCGACCGGCACGGAACTCTCAGCCGAACTGCATTCGAGTTTGCGCGGGCTTGTCGCTTTCGGCTTGGACAAGATCGATCCCGAGAAGGACATCAAAATCTCGCTGATCGAAGCTAGCCCCAGAATTCTCTTGGCGCTTCCAGAGCGAATGTCCAACGCCGTCAGCGAGGTTTTGCGCGGCCTTGATGTAGAGATTCGTACCAACTCGTTCGTGACAGAAGTGACAAAAGAGGGCGTCAAACTCAAAGGCGGGGACTTTATCCCGGCCGAACTCGTCGTCTGGGCGGCGGGCGTCAAAGGTCCGGCGGTGCTGGCCGACCTCGATGGCTTGGAGGCCACGAAGACCAACATGCTGGTCGTTCGCGAAACACTGCAGACGACAAAAGACGACAACATCTTCGCGCTCGGCGATTGCGCCTATTGCGTGCTGCCGGGCGACGAAAAACCACTTCCGCCGCGCGCGCAAACCGCGCATCAGCAATCGTCTCATCTCGTGAAGCAACTTCAACGCCGCGTCGCAGGCGAGACGGAACTTGCGCCGTTCAGGTACACGGACTTCGGATCGCTGGTCTCGCTAGGGCACTATTCGACGGTCGGCAGCCTCATGGGCTTTATCTCCGGCAAGTCGATGCGCATCGAGGGCTGGTTCGCAAAAATGATGTATCGATCGCTCTATAAGATGCACGAGACAGCGCTCCATGGTCCCGTCAAAGTGACACTTGATACGCTGTCGCGGCTGCTCACGCGACGGACGGAGCCGCAGGTTAAACTGCACTAGGTGTGTGGCGCTCCGGCCTTGAAGCGAAAGGAAGGTGCAAGATGACAATCGACTTCATGACGGCAGATGGCCTCAGAACCGTGCGTCATTGGGGCTACCGGCTGCAGGGCGCCGGCAAAAACCGCAAATCTCATAAGCTGCCGATTGGTGAACTTGAAGCTCGCACCGCACGACCTGATCGTCATGGATTTTTCGAAAGACGGCTCGGACAAAGGCGCGTTTACAGCCGTGCAGATTGAAGGCCTCAAGCAACGCAAGAAGGCGAATTCAGTCGTCGTGTCCTACATCTCGATTGGAGAAGCCTCCGACTATCGCGATCATTGGCAGGACGATTGGACAACCTATACCGATCACGACCAGCGCGCGGCCGGCGAGCCGACGGACAAGGCGCCGGCGTGGCTTGGTGCCTGGAATGAGGACTGGCCCAATTCGCGCAAGGTCCGCTATTGGGACAAGGATTGGCAGGCGGTTCTCTTCAATTCAGAGCGCACCGGCTGGCTCGACAAAATCGTCGCGGCTGGATTTGACGGCGCCTATCTCGACATCGTGGACGCCTATTATCACTGGGGCTGCGAAGTTGCGAAGACGGCCGGCTGCCGCGACGGCGACCCGAAAACCGAACGCGAGGCGGCCGCGCGTATGATCGACTTCATCTCGGCGCTCGCCCGTCACGCACGCGAAATCAATCCCGAGTTTCTGGTCATTCCGCAGAACGGCGCGTTCATCATCGACGCGCTGGAAGACGAAGATCATGCCCGCCGCGACGCCTACTTCAAAGCCATCAGCGCCATTGCCTGCGAGGATTTGTTCTTCCGCGGCGACAAGGCTGAGAACAATCCATTGAAGCCCGATCAGGAAACGATCGACGCACTTGTGGCCACGTTCATTGATAGCGGCACGCCGGTGTTATCGGTCGATTACATCAACACGCCCGAAAAGATCGCAGAATTCTACCAAGCCGCAACCAGCAACGGCTTTTTGCCTTACGCCGCGCCCGAGCGCGAATTGAACGTCATGGGTGCGCCCTACGACGGCCGCGCGGACGCCGTGGCTTAATTGCGTATTTCAACGGAAGCGTGTTCCAAGCGCCGGTAGAGATCGCGACTCCGCTTGAGCGGCCACCAATCGTATAGAAACGTTTCGATGGGCTTCCAGTTCGCCACCCAGCCGACGATGATCAAGCTTTCCTCGATTGCGCGCGCCAGTGACCCTGTTCCGAAGCGCGATTGAACGAGTTGACTGGCAATCAGGCATAGAATGAGTACCGGAATGCCTATCAACAAATAGCGCCGGCCGGTCCGGAAGAGTTCCTTGAGATCGCGCTCACACTTGTTGGCGCGCTCGGCGAAATAGTTGGAAAGCGCCATGCCGAGTCGCAGCTCATTGGCCTTTTCCACCTGATCTTCCGGCATGTGCACGACGATGCGGAACGGCGCTTCTCCAGGCAATTCACGCGCCCAGCTAACAATGTAATCTTCCGCGTCATCATCCAGATCGCGTTCGTGAAATGGCGACGGATCGAGCGAATTGAAGAGTTGTGCCAGTTCGCGGATGCGAACTTCAATCACTCCATCCGATCGGGACGTCTCGGTCACGGACCTGCGCCTTCATTGGGTTTAATTACGGCCGCGCAGGGCCGCGAGAAGCTCCGGCGTCGGGTAGCTATCGGGTGGCTGGCCGTATTTCAATTGCATGGCCTTGACGGCTTTGCGCGTGCCGGCGCCGATCTTGCCATCCGGCTCGCCGACATCGAAGCCGCGCTTCGTCAAGATGACTTGCAGTTCTTTCACCTGTTCGTAGCCAAGTGACGCGATGGGCTGACCATTGCCGCGCGACATGGATGGCGCGCCGTTCATGCGGGCGGCGAGGTGCGCGGCGGTGGTCGCGTAGGTGAGTGAATTGTTCCACTTGGTGTAAATGCGAAAGTTCGGATAAGCGAGGAACGCGGGGCCATTGCGGCCCATGGGCAGCATCAACGAAGCCTTCAAACCATCGGCCGGAAGTTTGCCCGTGACGCTCTGCACGCCCCACTGAGCCCATTGCGAGCGCGGATGTTCGATCTCAAGGTCTGCCTGATCCCAGGCCAGCTCCTTGGTCACGCGCACTTCCTCAATCCAAGGTTCGCCCGCGCGCCAGCCGAGGTCTTTGATGAAGTTTGCGGTGGAACCGATGATATCGGGAACGTCCTGCATCAAATCGCGGCGGCCGTCGTTGTCGTAATCGACGGCGTAGTTGAGATAGTGTCCGGGCAGAAATTGCGTTTGCCCGAGTTCGCCGGCCCACGAGCCGATCATTTCACTCTCGCGCAGATAGCCCTTCTCGATGATTTTCATCGCGGCTTTCAGTTCCTCGCGGAAGAGTTCGCCGCGCCGGCAATCCCACGCGAGTGTCAGCAGCGAACGCATGACCGGCAGGTTGCCCATGCCGATGCCGAAATCGCTCTCGAGCGCCCAAAAGCCGGTGATGACCGCACCCGGCACGCCGAATTCTTTTTCCGCGCGCGCAAAAATGGCGCCGTGCTTCTGCAGGTATGAGCGCCCGGTCTGATAGCGATTTTGGGTCGCGAGTTTGCTGTAGAATTCAAGGAACGTCTGATTGAAGAAGCCTTGCTTCCTGTCGCGGCCGATGACGCTTTGATCCGGTGTCATGCCGCCAATGGTGGCTTCAAGCGTTTGCGGCTTGATGCCCTCGGCGAGAGCTTCCTTTTTGAAGTCAACGATCCAGCGCGAGAACGGCACATCGTTCTGACAATTGCGCGGCTTCGACGGTGGCGGCACGGCGGGTTCGGCCCAAGCGGGGAGCAAGCCCGGCGCCAGAAAAAGAGCGGCCAAGGTGGTCCGGAAAAGTGCAGCGCGCATGCGGAAGGGCCTCGTTTCATGGTCAGCGGCCCGCACAGTGCCAGCGGGCGGCTCAGATTGCCTGCGGGGGCCAATGGGTCAAGGGAAAGTGGCGCGAGTTAGGCTGCCGATCAGCCTAACGTCAAATAACCGAGATCGTCCAACGTGTTCATGCGTCAGTCATGGTGTTGCCACGCGAAAGCCGGGTTCCAGCGGCAAACTATCAGACGTGAAAAGGCTAACATTCACATCGGGTTGAGGGATGCCACATCATGTTTGAGCGCAATTCAGCGACGAGCTTCAAGGCCGCGGTGGTGGCGCTTTTGGCCATAGTGCCACTTCCGATGTCCGCATCGGCCCAGGACTCGTCCGATTGGAACACTTGGAACAGGCCCGCCTACCGGCGCCCGCCGCCCATCGTGGTGCAACCCTATGACGACCGCTATGATGAGCCAACCGATGAACAGTTTGAACCGCAATACGAGCGGCCCAGAAATAATCAGGGTTACGATTGGCGCGACAGTAATCGCGGCTATCGCGAACGTTATCGCCGTGACCGCAACCCGCGCTTCGACGACGGCTACGAAGAGTTCGAAGGACCAGACACCGCGCGCGAGCCCGCGGAAGATGGCGGGCAGAACAAAATCGCCGGCGCCGATGGCGGTCCGCGCCCCTATATCGCACCCGCGACGCCGCCGGTGGTTGCGCTTTCTGGCCCCTACGCTTCGGGATCGATCGTCATCGACACCAGCGCACGCAAGCTCTTTTACGTGACGCGGCCGGGAAGCGCATACGCTTATCCAATTGGCGTTGGGCGCGAGGGATTTTCTTGGACGGGTTCAGAAAAGGTTTCACGCATAGCCGACTGGCCCGATTGGTACCCGCCCGCTGAAATGCGCCAGAGAAAACCCGAACTGCCGGAGCGTATGCTTGGCGGTTTGAATAACCCGCTCGGCGCCAAAGCGATTTATCTTGGGACAACACTCTACCGCATCCACGGCACCAACGATCCTAAGTCCATCGGCAGGGCGGAATCTTCGGGCTGCTTCCGCATGCTCAACGCGCACGTTTTGCACCTGGCAGAGCTCGCCCAAACCGGCACGCAGGTGACCGTGGTCAAGTCGCTCAATCGCGGGACTGTGGTTGCGAGACGTTCGCCGCCGCCGCAAGTCAGGTTGCCACAAGTGAGGCCACAGCCTCAGCCGCCGCGCGTGCCAAGGGCACGGCCCAGGCTCTGGAGCGAAGAGTACGACGATCCCTATGACGAATGGCGGTGATGGTATTTATCGTTTCGACGTTTAGCCTGTTGCGCTTCGGCAATCGTTTCCGTAGTCCAAGACTTGGATACGACGGAACTTCTTTGATGGCGCAAACGCATGCCGGATTACTTGCCCAACCACCTGTATGATAGCCTGTTTGCGCCACACGCGGGAAAGACGGGAACGTTTCTCCTCACAGCTGACGGCGCGGCGACGAGCTACGATAAATTCCTGAAACAAACCGCGCGGATTGCCAACGCTCTTCAGAGCCTCGGTGTGACGCCAGGCGACCGGGTTGCCGTTCAAGTCGAAAAATCTCAGGAGGCGCTCGCGCTATACGCGGCGTGTGTTCAAGCCGGCGCTGTGTTCCTGCCGCTCAACCCGGCCTATACGACCGCTGAAATTGCCTACTTTGTGGAGGATTCTGAACCTGCGCTCATCGTGGCAGATCCCGGCGCGGCGGACGCGCTAACGGCACTCGCGGCGAAGGCCGGTGCGCGTCTCGAAACGCTCGGAGCCGATGGGCGCGGCTCGCTGATGGCGCGTGCTGAGAAAATGCCGGACGCCTTCGCCACAGTGCCGCGCACGGCCAATGATACGGCGGCGATCCTTTACACCTCCGGCACAACGGGCCGCTCAAAGGGCGCGATCCTTTCGCACGATAATCTCCTGTCGAACGCGCTCGCGCTTAGAGATATCTGGCAATTCACGCCCAACGACGTTCTCCTGCACGCGTTGCCGATTTTCCATGTGCATGGGCTGTTCGTGGCGACGAACGTCATCCTGGCGGCGGGTGCGTCAATGATTTTTCTGCCGAAGTTTGAAGCCGGTGAAATGATCCGGCTGTTGCCGCGCGCGACCACGATGATGGGCGTGCCGACGTTCTACACGCGGCTCTTGGGCCGCGCCGATTTCAAAAATGACGCGGCGCGGAGCATCCGGCTTTTCATTTCGGGCAGCGCGCCTCTATTGCCGCAAACGTTTGCGGAGTTCGAAGTGCGAACAGGAAAGCGCATCCTTGAGCGCTACGGAATGACGGAAACGGGCATGATCACCTCGAACCCGTATGAGGGCGAGCGCAGGGCTGGTTCTGTTGGATTTCCATTGCCGGGCGTATGCGTCAGGGTTGCGAATCCCGAAACGGGTGCCATCGTCGCGCAAGGCGAAACAGGTGTGATTGAAGTCAAGGGACCGAACGTACTTTCTGGATATTGGAACAAGCCTGAATTGCGCCAAACGGAATTCCGCGAGGACGGGTTTTTCATCACCGGAGATCTCGGAACGATTGATGGTGACGGATATGTTAATGTCGTTGGCCGCGCCAAGGATCTCATCATCTCGGGCGGGCTGAACGTGTACCCCAAGGAAATCGAAACGCTCATCGACGGCATCGAAGGCGTTATCGAATCCGCGGTATTCGGCCTGTCTCACCCCGATTTCGGCGAGGCCGTGGCGGCAAGCGTCGTCGTTGCGAAGGGATCCAATCTCGACGCGGAAGCGATCAGAAGCGCGCTTGCCGGAGAACTCGCAAATTTCAAACAGCCGAAAGCGATCTTCGTCGCCGGCGACCTGCCGCGCAATACGATGGGCAAGGTGCAGAAGAACGTGCTGCGAGAAACACACAAAGCATATTTCGAATGAATTTGAACTGCCCGGCGGCATGAAACTTACCGCCGGGCTCGATTGTGCCGCTCAAAAAGTCAGAGGCAGACACATTACATCTTGGGCATGAGAACCGTGTCGATGGCATGGATCACGCCATTCGAAGCAGCGACATCGGCAGTAACGACCTTGCCGTCGTTGATCTTGACGCCATCTGTCGCGTCAACCATCACATCGCCGCCTTCAACCGACTTCGCAGCGGTCTTCTTGCCGCTGATGTCGGCCGCCATGACCTTGGACGGCAGCACGTGATAGGTGAGGATCTTGACGAGCTTTGCTTTGTTCTCGGGCTTCAAGAGATCTTCAACCGTGCCCTTCGGCAGCTTGGCGAAAGCTGCGTCTGTCGGTGCGAACACAGTGAACGGTCCCTTGCCCTTGAGCGTGTCCACAAGTCCAGCGGCCTTGACGGCCGTGACGAGTGTGTTGAAGGTTCCAGCGCCCGCTGCAACGTCAACGATGTCCTTCGTCTCTGCACGCGCAGCTGACATCGGAAGCGCCAGCAAGCCAACAACTAAAAGTCCCTTGAGAAAGCTCATGGTGATTTCCTTTTACATTCTGGTTGATTGAATACCGGCGTGGAATTCAGAAATTTTGAAAATTCCTTCGCAGCCGATGCACTGCTGAAGTCTGTGCTTGAGCAGTTGCTGATGATGTAAACGACAGCGATCGCGCCAATAGATCAGTGGATCATTGAGCTTTCTTTTTTGAGCATTTGTGATCCATCACAGTTGCGCCACGATTGCTCTCGTCACGCACTGCCAATCAAAATGCCAACTGCAAAAACGATCAAGCCGCCGAGAACGACCTCAAAAGCGGCGCGCATGAATTTCGTTTCCATGTAGCGCGCGCGGATCCAGGCAATGACCCAGAGTTCGATCAAGACAACAACGCCGGCGATGCTGGTCGCGGTCCAGAAATCAGCAATCAAATACGGGAGCGTGTGGCCAAGACCGCCGATGGCGGTCATGAGGCCGGTTATGGTGCCGCGCATCCAGGGGTGGCCACGCCCCGAAATGTAGCCGTCGTCGGACATAGCTTCGGCAATGCCCATCGAGATGCCGGCGCCGATGGAAGCTGCCATGCCGACGAGAAATGTCTGCCACGTATTTTGGGTCGCAAACGCTGCCGCGAATATCGGCGCTAAGGTGGAGACCGAACCGTCGATAAGGCCGGTTAAACCGGGTTGCACGTACTGCAAGACGAAGGCGCGCTTTTCTGTTGCGGCTTCTGAGAGTTTAGCACCTGCTGTTAATTCGCTTTCGCCCAGCTGCTGCGCCAGGCTGACGTGCTTTTCTTCAGCCGCAACAAGGTCGCCCAACAGCTTGCGGATGGAGGCGTCGCTCGTTCGCTCCAGTGCCGAGCGATAGAATTGCCGGGTTTCAGTTTCGATGGCTTCGGCTTGCGTGCGGACCTTATCGAGACCCAGCGGGCGCACCATCCAGATCGGCTCATGGCGCACGAACCCGGCAACGTCCTGGCGGCGCACGAGCGGAATGTGCTCGCCGAATTTCTGACGAAAAAGATCAATCAGCCAGCGGCGGTGCTCGTTTTCTTCCTCCGCCATTTCGGTGAACACCTTGGCGGACGCCGGATAATTCTCAGTCAGCCCCGTCGCGTACTCGGCATAAATGCGCCCGTGCTCCTCTTCGAGCGCGATGGCCAAGGCCAGAATCTCTCGCTCAGAAAGCTCAGAAAACCGCTGCATCCACCACCCCAATCGGTCATTTGATAGAACTTAGAATTATTCTAATCTATGCCGTGGAGCGTTCACGATCAAGTCACAGCTGCTTTACGCACCCTGCTGCGGGCTGCCGTTGGCGCCTGTGCCGTGTCGCTCGTGGTATTTTTCCTGGAGATTTGCCCAATCGAGCGTCAGCGTGCCACCCGTCGCCTTGTGCTGCTTTTCCCATTTTGTAAGCAGATCGAGGCAGGCATGATCGATGTAGTCGAGGTCTTCGAGGTGCACGTGGACGTTCGTCCCGGGCTTCAGAGCTTCAAGTGCGCGCGCGAGCAAAGGAAGCCGCACAAGCGTTGCCGAACCATCGAAGTGCAAATCGATGCGATTTTGCGCCGGCGTCTCGTCCTTGCGCACGGTGAGATGCGACAAAGCAAAGAAGAGCCGTGCAAGCGAGAGGGCGAGGCCGGTCAGCACGCCTTTGAGAAGATCAGTCGAAACGATCATGGCGATCGTCACTGCATAGATGAACACTTTGGCATGGCCGTACTTCATCAGCTCAGGAAGAATTTTCGGATAGGCGAGTTTGTACCCCGTGTAGACAAGCACGGCAGCGAGTGCGGCCATCGGGATATAACCGAGTGTAAATGGGATGAGCGCCACAAACATCAAAAGCCAAATGCCGTGCAGAATGGCGGACGCGCGCGTCTTGGCACCGGCCTCGACGTTGGCGCCCGAGCGCACGATGACACCCGTCATGGGCAAGCCGCCAAGAAGGCCGCAGATGGCATTGCCGACACCCTGAGCCGACAATTCGCGATCATACTTGGTGCGCGGTCCGGAGTGCATGGCGTCAACGGCAGTGGCGCACAACAACGTTTCGGCGCTGGCGATAAAGGCCACTGAAATGGCACCGATCAACACCGCTGGATCAAGAATCTTCATCAGGCTTTCAAAGCTTGGAAGTGTCGCGCCTGACAACAGGTTCTCGAAAATTTTCTCCGGCACCTGTACGTATTTGATGGCGTCGAGATTGAGAAGAGCAGCTGCAATCATGCCGACGGCAACCCCGACGAGCGGCGCGGGGATGGCTTTCAAGGATTTCGGCGCGAGCGACGCCCACGCGAAAATGCTGGCGATGGTCAAGGCGCCGATCATGCCGGCCGAAAGCGGCGCACCGCCATTGCTAATGGCGTTCATGACCGTTTGCGGAATGCCCATCAGGTTCGTGATACCGCTGCCAAGTGGCGCGCTGTCAAACATGACGTGAAATTGCGAAACCAGGATCAGAATGCCGATACCCGCAAGCATGCCGTGGATGACGGCAGGCGAGACGGCGCGGAACCATTGGCCGAGTTTGAATGTGCCGGCAAGAAACTGAATAATGCCGGCGAAGAACACGATGACACCGACCATCGGAATGCCGAATTTTTCGACCAGCTGCCAAACCAGAACGGCCAAGCCCGCTGCGGGTCCGCTGACTTGGAGCGGCGAACCGGCGATTGAGCCAACCACAATCCCGCCGATGATGCCGGTCACGAGCCCGGCGGCAATCGGCATGTTCGACGCAATCGCGATGCCCATGCACAAGGGAAGCGCGACCAGGAAGACGACGACGGATGCGAGGAGATCGCTCCCTAAGGTCGAAGAATTTTCGCTGCTTGCCGCACTCGTCGCCGCCATGCGTCCCCCCTAGGAGTGCCCGGCAGAACGCCTGCCGCGCCAACTCCGGAATTGCTGATGTGACACGGGCAAAAACGCGCTTAATGCCTGGATTAGCGCGGACGATAGAGAATGCACTTTAGTACCGCAACAGGCTGGCCGCCTGCTGCGACAGTCCGTCCGCAGGTTTTGCGCAGGATTGGCGGCGAGTTCAGCGGCGCTTGTCGTTGCCGGAACCTGAGCCTGTGCCGCCCATCATGCTGGACTGGGCTTCGGTCCAGCTTTGCATGGCCTGTTGGCAGCTCTTCTGCCACATGTCGGCGGCCTGCATCCAGAACTGGAACGGGTTTGCCGGCATGGCGCCCATACCCGGCATCATGCCGGGCATCATGTTGAAGGGCGACTGCCCGCCTGCACCCGGAAATGCATTTGGGAAGGGGAACAAATTGCCAGCTGAGCTACCCGGCATCGTGAAAGTACTGCCCGGGTTCTTGAGCTGCTGTTCCCAGGTTTCCATGACTTGGTCCATGAACTGCACTTGCATCTTCGATGCGCTCTGCATTTGCTGGCGGCTCATTTCGACGAACTCTGTCGGCCAACCCATAGATTTGGCGGCCGACGACATTTTATCGAACACGGCTTCACTGTTTTTCTCGCTCATCTTCGCCAGATCGTTGCGCCAAGTCGATAGGGCATCGAAGGCCGAACCGACAGCCTTGCGAGAATCGTCGTTGAGCGCGGCAAAAGCCGGGTTGTTGCGGGGATCGAACGGGTTTGTCATGGCGTAACTCCACGGGGCCGGGGGAACCGAATGTCGAATTTTTGCACAGCCGCGCGTGGGTTACCAGCTATTAAGCCCACGACTGCGGGCACAAAAGCCGCGACCCCTTGCCCGGAGCCTTAAACGCCCCTTTTGCGGCTTGGTTTCACCTGCTATGAGCCCCCCATGACAGACACCTCCCTGATCCGCAATTTCTCGATTATCGCTCATATCGACCACGGTAAATCGACGCTCTCCGACCGGCTCATTCAGCTGTGCGGCAATGTCGCCAACCGGGACATGAAAGAGCAGATCCTCGATTCCATGGACATCGAGCGTGAGCGCGGCATTACCATCAAGGCCCAAACCGTCCGCCTCGACTACAAGGCCAAGGACGGCAAAATGTATCAGCTCAACCTGATGGACACGCCCGGCCACGTCGACTTCGCTTACGAAGTCTCGCGCTCGCTCGCCGCCTGCGAAGGCGCGATCCTGGTCGTGGATGCGAGCCAGGGCGTCGAGGCGCAAACGCTCGCCAACGTCTATCAGGCGCTCGACAACAAGCTTGAAATCCTGCCTGTCCTGAACAAGATCGATTTAGCCTCGGCGGATGCCGACCGCGTCAAAGAGCAAATCGAAGACGTGATCGGAATCGACGCGTCACACGCCATCGGCGTCTCGGCCAAAACCGGACTGAATGTCGAAGCCGTACTCGAAGGCATTGTCACGCTTCTGCCGCCGCCGGTTGGCGACCCGAAGAAGCCCTTGAAGGCGATGCTGATCGACAGCTGGTACGACGCTTATCTTGGCGTCGTCGTGCTCGTGCGCATCAAAGACGGCATCATGAAGAAGGGCCAGAAGGTCAAGATGATGGCGTCCGGCGGGTCGTATCAGCTCGACCGCGTCGGCATCTTCCGCCCGAAGCAAGAAATGCTCGATCAACTGAACCCGGGCGAAGTCGGTTTCTTCACGGCGGCAATCAAGGAAGTGGCCGACACGCGCGTTGGCGATACCGTGACAGACGAAAAGAACCCGTGCGCCGAAGCACTGCCCGGCTTCAAGCAAGCCCAACCGGTTGTGTTCTGCGGCCTGTTCCCGGTTGACGCCGCAGACTTTGAAGATCTGCGCGAAGCCATGGGCCGCTTGCGATTGAACGACGCCAGCTTCTCGTTTGAAACGGAAAGTTCCGCAGCACTTGGTTTCGGTTTTCGCTGCGGCTTCCTCGGTCTCTTGCACTTGGAGATCATTACCGAGCGCTTAGCGCGCGAATTCAATCTCGATCTCATCACCACGGCGCCGAGCGTCATCTATCATCTGCACATGAATGACGGCTCGATGATCGAGATGCATAATCCGGCAGATATGCCCGAAGTTATGATGATCGATCACATCGAGGAACCCTGGATCGAAGCGACGATCCTGGTGCCCGACGAGCATCTGGGCTCGGTTCTGAAACTCTGCCAGGACCGGCGCGGACGGCAAAAGCAGCTGACCTACGTCGGCAGCCGCGCGATGGTGATCTATGAGCTGCCGCTGAACGAAGTCGTGTTCGATTTCTATGACCGATTGAAGAGCGTGTCGCGCGGCTATGCCTCGTTCGACTATCACATCCAAGGGTATGAAGAGGGCGATCTCGTCAAGCTGTCGATCCTGGTCAATGCCGAACCGGTTGATGCGCTCTCCATCGTCGTGCACAGGGCGCGCGCGGAAAGCCGCGGCCGGTCGATGTGCGAAAAGCTCAAAGACTTGATCAAACCGCACCTGTTCCAGATCCCGATCCAGGCGGCCATCGGCGGCAAGGTCATAGCCCGCGAAACCATCAAGGCCATGCGCAAGGACGTTATCGCCAAGTGCTACGGCGGCGACATCTCGCGTAAGCGCAAACTGCTGGACAAGCAGAAGGCCGGCAAGAAGAAGATGCGCGAATTTGGCAAGGTCGAAATCCCGCAGGAAGCATTTATCGCCGCGCTGAAGATGGATGATAATTGATGCGCGTGTAGCGATCGACCCCGGGGCTCGTCCCCGGGGTCCATTTTTCCCCGTGTGCGGGCCCCCGATGTTCAAAACACATGCTGATTGTGACAACCGTTGGCGCTAGCTTTCCAGGGCAAAACTAAGCCCGGAGATCGCCCCCATGGCCAAAGCTATATCGCGTGCCACGAAGTCCGCAGGACGCCGTCTCACGAGCGGCGCCATGGGGCGCCAGGTTGTTGGTGCTGGGTCTGTCGAGATCAAAGCCACTATCGAAGCCAAAAACTTAAAGGCCGCGCTTAAGCTTTTTGGATTGAAAAACTCTGATGCCGAGGAGCGCATCGTCTATTTCTTCGACACGCCCAAACTCGATCTTTTCCGCTCGGGCGTTATCGTCCGCGCCCGCCGGGTGCCCGGCAGCGACCACGATAGCACAATCAAAATCCGCCCCGTGCAGCCCAAGGACGTGGCCGCCAAGTGGCAGAACAACAAAGGGTTCAAACTCGAGGCCGACGCTGGCGAAAAAGGCGTCGTGCTGTCGGCATCCTTGTCGCGTGCCGTTGGTAAGGGCGTGATCAAGCGCGTCGTTGCCGAAAAGAGCGAGCTTAGCGCCGTCTTCGACAAAGATCAAGAACTGTTCCTCGCAGAAATGTGCCGCATCCGTTACCGCCTCGACAAGCTGGACGTTCTCGGACCGATTGCAGCGATGTGGTGGAAGGTGCAGCATCCTGGACTTCCGTTCCCCATGACGGCGGAGCTTTGGACGCGGGGTGATCGCGACATGATGCTTGAAGTTTCGATCCGGGTGCCAGTCGCACAAGCAGCCTTCGCCAATGCAGGTTTCATGGGTTTTCTAACCGAACTTGGCGCCAAGCGGGACAATGCGTTGCAGACAAAAACCCTCTGGGCACTTGATTACTATGCAAAGCAGCTTGGCCAGAGCGGCAAGCCGAAAAAGTCTGAGAGCGCAGAGACGCAGAAGGGCAAAAAGGCAAAGGTGAAGCAGGTGGCCGTCAAACGGGTCGCGCAAACAAAACCGGCAATCGCAAAAAAGGCGATTGCTGCAAAGAACTCTCAAGCCCGGCCGATGCCGGCTGCAGACGAGTCCAACAAGGCAAAGCCGCGGGCTTCTGCGCCCGAGCCGAAGCTTAGCACCACCCCTGCAGCGCCCGCAGCACGCGCCGCAGGCACGGGATCGCAGGCCGGGGGATAATATATATTCGGCTCGCAATGGCGCGCCTAGGATGTACTCGCGCCGCGCCTTGCCTTGCCCCCTCACCACTTCAAGTCGGGAATCTGATTGTCGCCGTGGTTGGTCACGCGATCATAGTCCTTGTCGGCCTTGCGGTAGGCTTTGATGATCTCTTTGGACGTCTGGTCGATGACCCCGTCAAGGACTTCGCATGACGTCTGTGCGGGAACAGAGTGGATCGCTTGCGCTACAGCATTGGCGGCGCGAACGCCGTTGTTGGCATGACCTTGCTCGTGTTTGCGCAAGGCCGCCATCATCTCATCCCAGGATTGACGGCGGGCATCGTCCGGATCGGGGGCGTTGGCCCAGCGCGGTAACGTCAACTTGGTATTTACCGAGACGACGGAATCTTTGAGCTTGCAGACACCTGTGCTGTCAGCCTCTGTCGTGTGGCTCCAGCTGATCGCCCAGTTTGTAAAGGCCCAGAAATTCTTTGGCCCGTTTTTCTGAATTGCTTCTGTCAGCTCAGCGGAATTGGCGCCAGTGACGTCGTACATTTCCTCAGCGTTGCTGAATGTTACGCTCGCGACCGGTGTGACGACGCCGTCATCCGATTCGTGAATAGGCGGCACGGAGATAAAAGAAGTTGGAGGCTTGAGAGCTTCCTTGGCCGATTTCTCGGCAGACAGCATGTAGAATGCAGCGAGCGTCACCAGGGCGGCGGCCGCCAGCGGCAGCCAGGCGCGTAGCGCTAATTCTTTGGCGCGGAGCATCGCGAAGTGCCCGAATTAAACAGTTTGATTAAGGTGTGAAAGGCGGTTCGGCCGGCCGGCCGCGTTCCCCAACCCCTTCACTCGTACTCCGCCGCAACAGCGCCAAGCAACCATACTTTAAGTCACCGGATTCCAAAAAATTGCGCCGGACCTCGAAACGCAAGACCCGGCGCACGCATTTGGAAAGCGGTTACTGCCCCGTTAGCAGGGCAGGCGCTGGTAGCAGAACATGCCGTAGAGCCAGCCAGCCGCTGCGCCCCATACACCGGCCGAGACCAGGCGTTGAAGCATACCAACGATATCGCTTAAGTCTGGACCGGAGCCCGAGCCGACGATAGCTGGAAAAAACATGAGAGCGGCGATGCCGATGAGGCCGGGACCGATCACGCCAAAAACAAATCCGCGGAACGTGAGCGGACCCTGCGGCAGTGCTCCGAATACGAGCCCCATAATCGAGCCCCAGATGCCACCCCACACGATGTCGTTGACGTAGGTGAAATCGCCTGAAAGCAAACCAGCAGGGAATAAGAGCTGCGGCCTGAAACTGGTTTGTGCCCACACGATCTCCATCACCATCAGCGCAGTTAAGGCGGCCAATGCACCCGCGATAAAGCCAAGCACGATGCTCTTCACGACATTCATGGTAGTCTCCCTTCTTGTCTTCCCCGTGCGCACGCTCGAGCGAGCCACGCCATTTTTTGTTGTGCCCGCCCGTTATCACACGGCGGCGTTCCAAATCCCAGACCACAAGCAGAGCGAACCTGCTTAGCGCCCGTTTTTGTGGCCAAGCCGCAGATTAGGCCCGGTGCAATGCACGTTTTTGGGCGCAATAGCCCCCAAAACCGCGCCTGGTCGTCGCACCATAGGGGCGAATTGGGGCTTTGGCCACAATTTAGCCACAGCCGTTACGGACTTCGGGTCAGCCGTCGGGGGACGTTTCGGCAGAGGGCCGCGTCTATTTCCCAAAACGAACGGCCTTTCCAATTGCGATTGGAAAGGCGTTTTCGGCTCGGGTGAGGCTGGCGCTCGCGGCCTCCCCATACGACGCCCCCGGCATAGTCGTGCCAGGGGGTAGCGCTGGCACGTGCTCCAGTCGAGGTGCACCTTCCCCTACCCGGCGTTTCAATCCCAATCATCTAAAACGATATGAGGAGAAGCTATGCGTAAAAGCATGTTTGTTGCGTTTGTTGGGGCACTCGCCCTGCTCACACCCGTCGCCGCTAACGCCAAGTCGTATTCCAATAGCAATGGCTCGGGGAGCTGTTTGACGTCTGAAGCCCGCGCACTTCTCGGCCGCATTCAGGCTAAGTTCGGCCGGGTCGAGATTATTTCCACTTGCCGTAGGGGCGCGCGCATCGCGTCGACGGGCCGTCCGTCCAAGCATGCGTCGGGACAGGCAATCGATTTCCGCGTGCCCGGCCGCAAGCGCGATGTCGTCAAGTGGCTGATCGCCAACCACGGCAACGGCGGCACGATGACCTACAGCGACATGGACCACATCCACGTCGATGTTGGATCGCACTTCGTCGCACTCAATCGTCATAGCGGCCATTGACCGGCCGGGCGTGATTGTTAGAAAACTGTAAGAACGGGGGCGGGACCGCATCAAGCGACCCGCCCAATTCGTTTGAGCCCGTCGTTTAAGCCTGTCGTTTGAATTTGGCGCAGCATCAGCTCTGGGATGTCAATCGGCCGTAAATCCAGGCAAGGCCTGCGCCGAACGCCAATCCGATGAGGATGTGCGCGGCCATCGTCGTCACATTCCATCCAGCAAATAGCGGCTCACCTTTGACCAGCGGTACGAGCAGCCAGCGCCCGGTCAGAATCGGTCCGAGCAATCCGAATATTGCGCCCTTCACAGGAAGCGATGCGCCAGGCAAGTGCGGCCAAACAAGTGCGAACAGCACTCCCCAGAGTCCTGCCCAGAACATGCCATTGACGAGCGATGGAACCGCAAACGGACCGACCGGATCGAATGACCAAGGTTTAACCGAAATGAGCCCAACCTGTCCCAGTGCGAACACCATGGTTTGATGGAACACGATGACCGATAGGGCGGCGGCTATGAAGCCGTACGCCAGCCGCTGTAAATTGCCTTGCGCCACCGCGTCCACTCCCCATTGTTGTTGCTGTGGGGTACAAAACCCCGATGCCGGTTGATTAGCTAGCGTTAACACGAGGCAACAGGGCCCGAGCTTCGGCCATAAGCTTGGCCAAGGCTGGTTTTCCGGCCTCGCCCAGAAGCCCTTTCAAAGGGTGCGACCTTCTTGCTTTTACAGCATTTCCGGGGCATATAGGCGCCGTCGAACACGCCTTGGCTCACTCTAAGACAGTGCTACCGCCTGCCCTAAGACGTCTCCATTGCGCGATTTGATGGCCTTCCGGGTATATCACCTGGGAGGATGCCAAAAGGCTTTGGAGGCAGGAATGGCAAACGGCACTGTTAAGTGGTTCAACGGTCAAAAGGGTTACGGCTTCATTCAACCTGAAGAGGGTGGCACCGACGTGTTCGTCCACATCTCCGCAGTTGAGCGCGCCGGTTTGCAGTCGCTCCGCGAAGGTCAGAAAGTTTTTTTCGAAACTGAGCGCGGCCGCAACGGCAAGATCGCAGCCGTCAATTTGCGCCCGCTCTAATCCGAGAGCCACTACAGACTGCGCGGGGAGCAGATACGTCTGCTCCCCGTTTTTCTTGAAGTAAATTATATGGTCAACGGCGCCGGACCCGGCGCGACACTGCAACCGCCGCGATGCTGGCGAGGGAGACTGAATGGCTAAAGAAGAAATGCTCGAGTTCGAAGGCGTGGTGGCGGAAGTCCTGCCTGACGCCCGCTGCCGCGTGAAACTCGACAACGGCCACGAAGTCATCGCCTACACCTCGGGCCGCATGAAAAAGAACCGCATCCGCATTTTGGCGGGTGATAAAGTCACCGTTGAAATGACGCCTTACGATTTGACCAAGGGGCGCATCAACTTCCGCCACAAGGACGCGCGTTCGGGTCCAGGCGGCGGCGGACCGGGCGGTGGTCCAGGCGGCGGCAGCGGAGGTCCGGGCGGTGGACCACGGCGCGGCGGCGGGGCGACAGGCGGTAGGTGATTTGTTTGCTGCGGCTATTCGTTGTGGTGGTTTTGATTCGCAGTTCTTATTCAATGGCGCGCCCGAAAGGCGCGCCATTTTGTTTTGGGGGTGTCTGAGAGCGGGGAGGCCGCAACGTAGCCCTCGACCCGAAGCAAACCATCGTTCTTGCGCGCAAGACGAGTATCACGAACGTGTAGCCCACCGGATAAAGGACGTTGTAGCCGCAAACCGGTCGCGTTTCGTCTTTGCGACAGGTTCGTTTGATGGAAAGCCCCCTACATTCTTTTCAGCGAGCCCGCGCAGGCATTCGTGCCGTAAGCCACTTTAACGGCAAGGTCGGCTGTCATGTGAATTCGACGATAAGCATGGCGGCCGGATGGCTCGAGTTGGAAGTTAAGGTTGGATAGGCTATTGACGCAATCAAGGACTTCAATCGCAATCGGGAAAGTGAATGGCGTACCAAACTTCGGTGGCACGACCCATCGTTCTTCGTTCGAGACCTGCCACCATCGTAACGCTTGCCGCCATTGCCGCGCTGTCGGCGCTGGTTGGCCGCGCCGCAGCGAATGAGGCGACTCCCGTCTTTGAAACGGCGCCGCGCACTGCAAGTGCGCCGGTTATGGCGATCGTGTCGATCAAGAGCCAGAACATTACGTTCTATGACAGTGACGGTTGGATCCTGCGCGCGCCGGTATCGACAGGCGTTAAAGGGCGCGAGACGCCCGCCGGTATCTTCGCCATTCTCGAGAAGAACGAGGATCATCGTTCAAACCTGTATGACGATGCGCACATGCCTCATATGCAACGCCTCACCTGGAACGGCATTGCGATGCATGGCGGTCCGCTGCCTGGCTATGCCGCCTCACACGGCTGCGTGCGCATGCCGTTCGACTTTGCAGAGAGGCTATTCGGTAAGACGCGAATTGGCATGCGCGTGATCATCTCGCCGGACGACGCAACTCCGGTGGAGTTTTCCCATCCGGCGCTTCTGGTGCCGGACGCTAAGACCGTTGCGGAAGCCCCGGCGCGTGCCGAGACGCTTGATTCGTGAAGTTGAGGAGGCCGTTAAGGCAGCAGAAGAAGCAAAGAAGGCTGCGAAAGCAGCCGAGCGCGATGCGGAAAAGTTCAAGGGTTCGCTCTCGAAAGTGCAAGCGCTGAAGACGAGGGCTGACGCTGAGCTGAAGAGCGCCGAAAAAACGCTCGTGTCCGTGACGAAAGAAAGTGAAAAGGCAACGCTTCGGGCCGAGGAACGCAAGATTAAGGCTGCCTCCAATGCTGCGGAAGCGGAGACACGGCTGAACGCCGCAAAAGCCGAAATCGCAGCGAAGCTTGAGGCCGCGGCCAAGGCAAAAGATGCCGCCAAAGCCGCAGCCGGCACAGTGATTGATGCGACCAGAACGGGTGACGCGCTAGAGGCCAAAAAGGCGATCATCTCAAGCAAAGAAATCCGCGGAAATAGCACAGCGGAACGCGGCAAAAGCAAAGGCATCGCTCTCCAAAGCGCAAGCCGTGAAGACCAAGGCTGACACTGAACTGAAGAATGCCGAGAAGGCACTCGCGGCGGCAATGAAGGGCGATGCCGAGGCACGGGCGGAAGACCGCAAACTCAAGGCCGCTGCCAAAGCCGCTGAAGCGGGTTCACGGCTAGACAGCGCGAAAGCAGAAGCATCTGCGAAGCTCGAAGCCGCGGCCAAGGCAAAGGATGCCGCCAAAGCGGCCGCCGGCCAGGTTGGTTGACCTGACCAAAGCGGCGGACGAAGCTAAACTCGATCTCCAGCCCGTCGCGGTTTATATCAGCCGGGCCAAGCAGAAGCTTTATGTGCGGCGGACCACGGGGAAGCCGTGGCCGGACGGGGGGGAAGTGTTCGATTCAAGCATCGAAGTTCCCGTCACCATCCGCGATCCTGACCGGCCGATCGGCACCCATATTTTTACGGCGATGGCGAGCACTGGCGCGGGCCTTCGCTGGAGCGCGGTTACAATCGACGGCGGCGACAACGCCCAGAACGCGCTCGACCGGATATCGATCCCGCAGGACGTGCTCAACCGCATCGCAGCCACGGCGTTGCCGCGATCGTCGATCATCGTCTCGGATGAGCCGCCGAGCCGGGAGACCAACTATCGCACAGAGTTTGTTGCGGTTTTGAGCAACCATCCGCAGGGCGGCTTCAAGACCCGCAAGCCTACGGTCAACGTGTGTCCCAATTGCAAGCAGCAAGCCATGGAACGGCGGCCCCAGCTTTTTCGACTTCGGTTACGACGACGCGTACAGCTCGAAGCCGCAAAGACCGGTCAAGACACGGCGCGACAACAACAAGAAGAAGTTTCAACAGGAGTGGTTTTGGTAAGCGCCGGCGATTGTCTCCTCCTGCCCCATACTCACCACATACCACGCCTTCAAACCACCCTTGCACTCCCCTAAGCTGGCTCAGGCAATTCGCTCGAAGCTTTCGACACTGATGTGGCCCGTAACCAAAGAATTGAACGAGGCAACAAGTTCGCCTAAACCCGAACCCGAACCGTCGGCATCGAAATAAAGCTTCAGCGTATTATTGTTCAGGACGAAACAAGGAGAATTGCCGGCCGAGTACCCGGATCCCAAATCATCAAAGAAGTTCGTCCCGTAGACTATGTCTCCGATATAGTTGAATTCCGCATCGCTGAACCGGAGGAAATCCCCGGACCATTGGCCATCTTCCAATTGGTATCTTTCTTGAAAACCGTTGACCACATCGGCGCCATTCAGCTCGTTATGGAGTACAAAATGGTCATCGCCACCGACACCTCCACTGAGAAGGTCCTTGCCTGCACCGCCGTCAATGACGTTATTCCCGGCGCTGCCGAAAATAGAGTTATTACCCGCGTTACCCGTGCCATCGATGTTGCCACTGAACTGGTCAAGAATGAGCCATTCGACGTTGTCGCCCAGCGCGTATGATACCTTTGAAAACACCACATCATCGCCTTCATTGGCAAACTCAATGACCATGTCTCCAGCATTGTCGACGGCATAAATATCAATGCCGTCGCCTCCCGACATCGAATCTGCGCCGGCACCACCGTCGATGTCGTTATTTCCAGCGTTTCCCGTAATCGCATTTGCCAACTCATTTCCGGTGCCGGAAATATCGGCCGCGCCAATTAGCGTCAGATTCTCGATGCTCAATCCAAGAACGGTTGAAAATGGTGAGTTGATGGTGTCAATGCCGTTCCCCGAAAGCTCGGAGGCCAAGTCACCCGCATTATCGAACACGTAGGTGTCATCGCCCGCTTCGCCGAACATTGCGTCTTCACCAGCACCTCCGTCGAGATTGTTGTTGCCTGAGTTGCCCCGTACCGTGTTATTTAGGCTGTTACCCGCGCCACTGATATCGCCAATTCCTGTGAGGGTAAGGTTCTCGATATCGTTGCCCAACAGCCATGACACCGAGGACTTTACTGTATCGGTTCCCTCATTGACCAATTCGGTAACGACGTCACCTGGATTGTCGACGATGTAAACATCGTTGCCTGCGCCGCCTTGCATAACATCTGCGCCGCCGCCGCCATTCAGCAGGTCATGCCCAAGGCCACCCACGAGCCTGTTCGCCGCAATGTTGCCAGTAAGAGCGTTGTCGCCTGAATTTCCTATGGCGTATGTCGCTTTTGTGCCAGTCAGCTTAATGTTTTCAATATTCGCTGAAAGTCTGAAGGACACGCTCGCCTTTATGAGATCGATGCCTTGGGCAGAGTATTCGACCGCGCGGTCACCTGCGTTGTCGATAATATAGGTATCATTCCCGGCACCACCGTACAAAACATCTGCGCCAAGGCCGCCATCAAGATAGTCGTTACCCCCGCCTCCGGTCAGAATATCGTTACCCGCAAAGGCGTACATGACATCGGCAGACGCAGCGCCTTTGAGAACGTCGTGGAAATTTGTGCCCCTTAACACAGCCATGACGACAACTCCCGCAAATGAATAGAGGACGATGCGAGGCCGGAAGGTATCAATAGAACATTAACGCACTAACAATCCGTGGGCGCACTTCGTATATTTGTCGAACCCAAATTGAGACGAAAGCTAACGCATTTTGAAGGCTCGTCTCTTCTTAATCCACCCTTGCCGCCGCGCCTTTACCGCTCTATGCGCCCCGCCCATCTCACGCGCGTTCCAGAACCAGAGTGCGGTGAGCGGCAGGGCAACGAGCGGCACGGCTGCGGCGGCAAACCCAAGACTTCCGCCGATGAGCGCGAAGATCCATCCCGCCGCCGCGTCGCCGCCGCGATAAACGACGGTATCGACAAAGCTCTGCACCTTGTATTTTTCGTCCGGCGCGGCGAGCGTGTACATCACTTTGATGGCCGGACTTGAAAGCGAGAACGCAACCACGCGCTCGCCAACCATCACGGCGGCAACGACCCAAAGCACTGGCTGATATGTGATGGCCAATGTGCCGATTGTCGCCATGACAGGGAGTGCGGCAAGCGCCACCGTCAATCCGAAGCGGCGCATGACGGCCGCCGTGCCGAAAATCTCGATCAGAAGCGTCGCGACGCTGACGATGAGATCGCGGCTTGTGAAGAAGTTGACGCGTTCGGCGCTGGTCGCGAAGGCTTCCGCCGCAAGCCGCGCCTGTTCCAGATAGAAAAACGTGCCAACCACATTGGCGAGCAGAATGAAAAGCGCGATCCGGCCGAAGTAGGGGGAGGAGACGACCTTCTTGGCGCCGTCGAGAATGCCGCCGCCCGCGGGCTCCGTTTCATGGTCCGCCGCGCCTGGCCGGAGTTTGCGAAGTGCGAGGCTCATCGCCAGCGCAACGACGAGAAGAGCCGCCGAGACGGGGAGCAAATCAACCGGCGCCAAGGTTGTAATGAGCTGCTTCGTGATGAGCGGGCCTGCAACGGCGCCAGCCGTCCCGCCCGCCGAGATGAAGCCGTAAAGCCGCATGGCTTCATTGTTCGACCAGAGCTCCGACATCAAGCTCCAAAACAGCGAAATGACAAACAGATTGAACACACTGCCCCAGACGAAAAACGTGCCGGCGATGTGCGGGCTAGTGCCGTATGTCTTGAAGGTCATCCAGAACGCCAGCATGCACGCGACGAAGAACGCGTAGATCGCCGGGAGCACGAGGCGGCGCGGGACACGGCTGGCGACAAAGCCAAAAGCCGGGACCGCCGCCAGCATGACGAAGAAAACAACTGTGAAAAGGTGGTGCAGTTCTCCTTTTCCGTAGATGACCCCCATCTCGTCGCGCAGCGGGCGCACGATGTAATAGGCGGCCAGCAGCGCGAAAAACATGATGAATGAGGCCACCAGGGCCGCGATCTCGTGGCGCTCGACCGCCACAAAATGCCCGAGAAGGCCGGGAACCCGCGGGGCCTGAGAACCGTTGATAGTTGTCATGCAGGGACTTTCGGGAACAGCGATTGCGCTCGAATCAGTCTACCAAATTGTCTCAGGTTGCAGAGCAGCGAGTGCACAGCGGTAGAAATTTTGAAGCACTGCACCAAAGAAGTGTGCTTTTTCGGCAGTTTCGAGAGCTAACGTTAGGCAAGCTCTCGTTTTCCCGATTGTAGTGAACATCATTCGCAATATAGTATCGCGTTGCAGCAACACCATGCTGCTTTGCCCAAGGTGGGGCGAAACTTGAGAAGGGCGGACGCAATGCACTACTACGCCTATGAGATGGCTCACGCAGTAGTTTCGCCCATGCGCTTTGGCATGCAGGCCATGCGCCACACTTTAGAATGGCCGCTCAATCCGTGGTCCAAGACATCGTTCGGCCGCAACATGGCCGCCGCCTGCGAAGTATTCGAGAACCTCACGCGCCGCTACGGCAAGCCGGAGTTCGGCATCAAGACCACAACTGTTGATGGCGTGCCGGTGGCAATCCGCGAAGAAACGGCGCTCGTCAAACCGTTCTGCAACCTTCTGCACTTCGCACGCGACAGCGAGATGACAGCGAAGCGCGACGATCCCAAAGTTCTGATGATCGCGCCGATGTCCGGCCACTACGCGACACTGCTGCGCGGCACGGTCGAAGCCATGCTGCCCGACCACGACGTCTACATCACCGACTGGGCGGACGCGCGCGAAATTCCGATCGCCATGGGACGTTTTGATTTCGACGACTTCATCGACTACGTCATTGAGTTTGTGAAATTCATCGGGCCGAACACGCACGTCATCGCGGTTTGCCAACCGGCCGTTCCCGCCCTCGTCGCAACCGCCATCATGGCGTCGCGCGGCGAAGAATGCCAGCCAGCATCACTCGTCCTCATGGGCGGGCCGATCGATACGCGCCGCAACCCGACGAAGGTCAACGAATTGGCAGGCGCACGTTCGATCAATTGGTTCGAACAAAATGTCGTCTCGGCCGTGCCGTTTCCGCATACGGGCTTCATGCGCCCCGTCTATCCGGGCTTCATGCAGCTGACCGGGTTCATGACCATGAACCTCGAGCGCCACATGAGCGCGCACGTCGATCTCTTCAACGATCTCGTCAAAGGCGATTGCGACAGCGTCAAGCAGCATCAGGGTTTCTACGAAGAATACATGTCGGTCATGGACCTGACGGCAGAGTTCTATCTGCAGACGGTCAAGACCGTATTCCAGGATCATTCGCTCCCCGACCGCACGCTCTATCATCGCGACGAGCATGTCGATTGCTCGGCCATCAAGCAGACCGCGTTGATGACTGTTGAAGGCGAGAAGGACGATATCTGCGGCCTTGGCCAGACCGGCGCCGCGCACGATCTGTGCACCAGCATTCCCGATCGCGACAAGGTGCACTACGTGCAGCTGGGCGTTGGCCATTATGGCGTGTTCAACGGCACGCGCTGGCGCACGGAAATCCAGCCGCGCATCAAAGAATTCATCCGCACGCTTGAGTTCCGCCGCAAGGAACAAGATGCCGAGAAGCGCGGGCTGATGGGCTATTTGACGGGCAGCAACAAGGTTGCAGCGAAAGAGATCGCAGCCCCCGTGTCCGAGCGCGCCACGGAACGCCCTGCCGAACGTCTCAAGGCCAAAGCCAACGGCCATTTGAATGGCCTCAACGGCAAGCACGCGCCGCCGGTTGTGGCCGGGGAGTAGGTCTTTGCCGCCTGCCGTCCGTTTTCATGCCGCCACTCTTTATCAAATTGAGACATGGCCCAGATTCAGCCAACCGATGTTGAAACACTAGCGCGCCTCGGCACCGCTCTGTTATGCGGCGGCGCAATTGGCCTTGAGCGCGATTACCGGCAAATGCCGACGGGTTTTCGAACGATGGGGCTTGTTTGCCTTGGCTCGTGCATTGCCGTACTTGCAGCTATCAAGGCAGGCAACTCTGATGGTTTCAGCCGCGTCGCACAGGGCATCGTCACCGGTGTCGGATTTCTGGGAGCCGGCGTCATTTTCCAGAAAGGCGAAACGTGGGACGTTAAAGGCTTGACCACGGCAGCGGCTATTTGGTTCACCGCTGCTGTCGGACTTCTGTGCGGCCTTGGCGAACTAATGACCGCAGCCATGGCGACCCTCATTGCTGTTTTGGTACTGATCTCGGATATCATCATCGACAAGGCGTTTGCCCACTGGCGCAAGCCTTAGTCGTCTATTCCACGTGATGACCCGATATACAAAAGCAAGTGACGCAGCCTGCGCCAACCTCGTCGGTGGCGAACTCATGCTTCGTCCCGACTGGGTTAGCAGGCGCCGCTCAATGCGCCTCGTCCCAATTGCGCGCGGCTTTGGCATCGACGTGGATGGGGACCGTGAGTTTGACGGCGGGCTCGGCCGCTTTTTCCATGACGTCGCGCGCGGTCTTGATGAGGGCCGCCGTCTCAGTCTGCTTCACTTCGAACACGAGTTCGTCGTGCACCTGCAGCAGCATGCGCGCGGACTTGAGCTTGGCTTTCTCAAGTGCTGCTTCCATGCGGATCATGGCGCGGCGGATGATGTCGGCGGCTGAGCCTTGGATTGGCGCGTTGATCGCCGCGCGTTCGAGAAAACCGCGCATCGAAGGGTTTTTGGTGTTGATCTCGGGGTAATGGATGCGCCGCCCGAATACGGTCTCGACGTAGCCTTGCGCGTGCGCAATCTTTTTGGTCGTCTCCATATAATCGCGGATGCCCGGAAAACGCTCGAAGTACGTCTTGATGTATTGGCCTGCTTCCTCGCGCGAAATACCGAGCTGATTGGCAAGCCCGAATGCCGAGATGCCGTAGATGATGCCGAAGTTGATGGCCTTGGCCCGGCGGCGCACGTCGCTCGGCATATCTTTGACCGGCACGCCGAACATTTCGGACGCCGTCATGGCGTGAATATCAAGCCCGTCGGCGAAGGCCTTCTTCAGTTGCGGGATGTCGGCAATGTGGGCGAGCACGCGCAACTCGATTTGGCTGTAGTCGGCCGAGACGAGTGTGTAGCCGTCTTCCGCGATGAAGGCGGTGCGGATTTCGCGGCCCTCTTTGGTGCGGATGGGAATGTTCTGCAAGTTCGGTTCTGACGACGCGAGGCGCCCGGTCGTCGTTGAGGCCAGCGCGTAACTCGTGTGAATGCGCCCCGAGGCGTCGATGAACTCGGGCAGCGAGTCGGTGTAGGTCGATTTGAGTTTGGTCAGCTGGCGCCACTCGAGCATCGTGTTGATGAGACGGCGCGCGTCGTCCGGCAAATCTTCATTCGCCGCCAGATCGTCAAGCGTGCCGGCGCGCGTCTCCCATTGACCGGTTTTGGTTTTCTTTCCGCCCGGCAGCTTCAAGTTATCAAATAGAAATTCGCCGAGCTGCTTGGGCGACGCAAGATTGAACTTGTGACCGGCGAGTTCATAGACCTCCTCTTCGAGGCGGGCAGCGCGCTGCGCGAACGTGCTCGACAGGCGGGAAAGGATGGCGCGATCGACTTTGATCCCGGCGCGCTCCATCTCGACGATGACCGGAACGAGCGGTCGCTCAAGCGTTTCGTAAACGGTTGTCATGCGCTCAGCGGCAAGGCGCGGCTTCAATTTCTGCCAGAGCCGCAGCGTGACGTCAGCGTCCTCGGCGGCGTACTCGGTTGCTTTTGCGATGGGCACGCCGGCAAATGTCTTTTCGGATTTCTTGGCGCCCGGCGCGTGTTCCGAGCGCCTGGTCGAAGGACATGCAGACGTGACCTAAGTGGCGCAGCGCCAAATCATCCATACCGTGCGAACCGCGACCGCCGTCGAGCGTGTAGGACAGCAGCATGGTGTCGTCGATGGGGTGGATCTTGATGCCGTGGCGGAGCATGACCAGCATATCGAATTTGAGATTCTGGCCGATCTTCAGAACGCTATCATCTTCAAGAAGTGGCTTCAGGAGTTGGAGCGCGTCGCGTAACCCCATTTGACCGGCAGCAAGACCGCCGCCGCCAAAGAGATCGTTGGCACCTTCTTGATGCCCGACGGGCACGTAGCAGGCTTTGCCAGGTTCGATCGCAAGCGAAAAACCGACGAGATCGGCGGCATTGGCGTCAAGCCCTGTTGTCTCAGTATCGAAGGCGACGTGACCGGCTTCCTCAGCCGCGCGGATCCATTTCTCAAGCGCTGCCTTGGTCGCGACCGTTTCATATTTTTGGCGGTCGATGGGCGTCTTCATGACGGCTGCATGGGCGTGCGCAACACCAGCGTTGGGTGTGCCAGCGCCGCGCGCCCCTCCCCCCTGCGCCGAAGGCGCGCCTTCGGCACGACGTGGGGAGGGGTTAGGGGTGGGGGGAATCCCAATTGCCGACAGTTCGGATCCCCCCCTCCCGGCCTCCCCCACGAGGGGGGAGGAGAAGTGACGAGCGTCGATCCTACTGACTTCTCCAAAGGAGCAGGCGCCTCAACGCCAAGTCCTTCGGCAATGCGCTTCGTGAGCGAGTTGAATTCCATCTCGCGCAGGAAGCCGAGCAGCGTTTCTGGAATGGGATCGCGCAACGCAAAGCGCTCGACGCCGATCTCGGTAGGCACGTCTTGTTTTAAAGTGACGAGTTCGCGGCTGATGCGCGCCTGTTCGGCAAATTCGATCAGCTTTTCGCGCCGCTTGGGTTGTTTGATTTCGCCCGCGCGCGCGAGAAGCGTATCGAGGTCGCCGTATTCGCCGATCAGCTCGGCGGCTGTCTTGACGCCGATCCCCGGCACGCCGGGTACGTTGTCAGTTGAATCTCCGGCGAGCGACTGCACGTCGATGACTTTATCGGGCGGTACGCCGAATTTTTCGCGCACCTCGTCGGGGCCGATCTTCTTGGCCTTCATGCCATCAAACATCACGACGCCAGGACGGATGAGCTGCATCAAGTCTTTGTCGGATGAGATAATGGTCACGTCACCGCCTGCCTTGACGACATCGCGTGCGTAGGTGGCGATGAGATCATCGGCCTCATAGTTGTCGAGTTCGATGGAGGCGACGTTGAAGGCTTTGACCGCATCGCGGATCAGGGGAAATTGGGGAACGAGCTCTTCTGGCGCCGGCGGCCGGTGCGCTTTGTATTCGGGGTAGATCTTATTTCGGAAGGTTTCCCGGCCCGCGTCGAAAATGACGGCGATGTGGGTTGGCGCTTCAGACGCCTTGCTCTCGCGAATAAGCTTCCACAGCATCGCGCAAAACCCATGCACGGCGCCGACCGGCAATCCGTCCGAGGGCCGCGTTAAAGGTGGCAGCGCGTGGAAGGCGCGGAAGATATAGCCAGACCCATCGATCAGATAGACATGGCTGCCTTTGGAGACGGGTGCGTCGTCGCCGTCGGGATGGGTGGAGGTGCGATTGGATTTTTCTTTGCTCATGGCTCGAGACTATAGGGGGTCTCGCGCATAAGGTCAGCCCTGCGCCGCGCTACTCCAAGTATACACAAGTGAATGCGGGACGCTTAAGCCCCCCGCTTCTCGCGCAACTTCTCGACCATGATCCGCAAGGACGCTTCGAATTCGCTGCGCTGAGCGGGCGTCAGGACGCTGAGCATCGATTGATCGACGCTTTTTGCAGCGGCGGCACCTGCGTCAAGGGCCTTCTGCCCGGCGTCCGTCAGACGAACAGCATACATGCGCGCGTCCTGCCGGGTGCGCCGGCGGGCCAAAAGACCGCGCGCCACGAGGCGGCGGACGATATCGGCGAGAGTGGAGCGGTCGATACCCGAATGGTCGCAAATTGTGGTCTGGCTCGGGTTGTCTTCGGTGGCGACCACCGATAGGACGACAAACTGTCGCGCCGTTAACCCATTTCGCTCGGTTGCGCGTGAAAATTCCTCGTCAGCGAACTGTCCAGCCCGGTGAAGGAGATGAATGGTGCTGTCTAAGGTGCTGAATGCACGGCTCTTCTTGCTCACGACCGATCGTTCCTCTTGTTTCGGCAGATAGTCAATAGAGTGATAGTCAGCCATCTGCATTCGTTGGCGCAGGCTCCGTCTAACAGTGTTCAATTAAATTGGCTTGACCTCATATTCAGCTGCTTTGACATTTCGTACAATTTTGCCGGATCTGGGCAGAAGAAATTAGGAACCAACCGCTATTTTTGCGCCATATCGTTATTAACGGCGGCTCGCTCACTCATGCCAAGCACCAAACCCATGGTCCGTGCCAGCGTCTTGGCGGGGTTTGACACCCTGCTGACGGAACGCGGCCTCGACGCGCGGCAGCTCTATGCCAAGGTGGGGCTTCCCGCTCCCGATGCAATAGGCCCCGAAGACGATCTCCCGGCGAATGCTGTTTGCTACCTGATGTACGAAGGCGCGCGCGCCGCGGATGATCCCTGCCTCGGTCTCGCATTCGCCGAATCCTATCCCTTCGGCGGCACTGGCATCATCGCCTACCTCTTCATGAACTCCCCGACAGTTGGGGAAAGCATGCGCACAATCGCGCGATATGCCGTGCTGCTGCGCCAGCCGATAAAGGTGCAATTTCAAGAAGACGAAGACGGTGCGAGTCTTTGGTGGCGCTGGCCGGAATCGTTGACCGCACCCTACTCGCAGTACGGCTCATTTGCGGTGGCGCTACTGGTCTTGCGGCTGCGCATGGTCATTGGACCGGCGTGGGCACCAGTGTCGGCTGAACTGCAGGGTGAACCCTTATTGTGCAAGGAGCGGGCGCGGAAAATTTTCGGCAAGGATATACGGTTCGGATCGGACAAAAACGCCGTGCGCCTCGACAGAGCGACGATTGACCGGCCAATGCCGGAAGCAGATCCGCGACTGAAGCCGATACTACAGAAACTCGGAGAACAAATGATCTCCGAAATTCCACCCTTAGACGACATCGCGGCGAGCGTGCGCAATGTCGTCCTCGACTTGCTGCCCGAACGCAGGGCGACGCTTGAAGAAGCCGCCTCGAAATTAGGACTGACAGGCCGCACGCTTCAGGCCAGACTAGCGGCACACGGATCGGCATCCTTTGAGAACGTGTTGAACGACGCGCTGAAATCGCGTGCCGACCACTTGCTCAAATCCACCGACTTGCCTCTGACCGAGATCGCCATGCAGCTGGGTTTCTCGCAACTCTCAGCATTCACCCGCGCAAGCCGGCGATGGTTTGAATGTGCGCCGAGCGCAAGACGCAAAGTGCTCAAAGCCCAAATCAGAATTTAGTATTCTGCCGCCAATTCGCAGTTACGGCCGCGTTGCATGCGGAACGCTGTCGGTTGAGGCGAAGTAGGGTTTCAAATCGATCAGTGGCGTGCCGTCGACGCAGTCCATGTTGCGTACGTGCACGTTCCGTCCGTCAATGCCGAGAATTTCGACAACGGCGAAACCAATCGGGTTGGGACGCACCGGTGATCTGAGCGCGAAGACGCCGCGCGGCACTGCCAAATGGCTGGGAAGCTGCTCGATCAGATTGCGCTGCGCCTGATGCAGCCAGTAGAGCGCAATAGCGTGCGAGAGGAGCGACATATCCTTGAGGCCGGCGGCAAAGCGCGGGAAAATTTCAATTGTCGTCTTTCCGCCCTCCGCGCGCGCCCGGCTGCCCTTGGGACAGTCGGATGTTGTTTTCCATGGCGTATGAATACGGCCAATAAAGTAGAGACCCGCATCAAAATCGTCAGGGAGGTCGATCGCCACTTCGCCGGGGCGTGGCGGCTTGAATTCTGGCATGACGATTATCTCCCCTGCATCCCCTGCCGTCGCGACAGAGATCGAGCCCATAACACGCATGACGGTTTTGTTGAACGTTGTCGCCAAACACCGTTGGGCCCGAAAGCCGCCTCATGGTTGCCGTCAACCGTTGACAGTCAGTTGAGGTCATGGCTCACTTCGGCCGTTGCAAGGGCGCTCTGACGTCATGTCTTTGAGAAATTATCTATTGAAACCAAGTTTAAGGGAGGTCCTCATGATTTCGAAGACAACACTGGCACCTGTTTTGGCGCTGACAGCACTCGCCGTCATCGGCGGATCATTTGACGCTAACGCTCACAGGAGGAGCTATAGGCATTCGCACTCCTCCTACTCGGTCTGCAAGGACCGGATGTTCGGATTTGCGACCGGACAAGGTATTTTTGGCCTCGGCACCCAACAGGCACGCAGCATTGCCATTGCCGACTGGCAGAGCAAGGTCGCGGACCGGTTTGGCGAGCGCTATTCTAACATGTCGAACGCCCGGAACGTCGTGTGGACCTGCAACAAGTTGGCGATACTTCAAGCCAAGTGCACGGTATCTGCGAAGCCTTGCCGGTAGCAGCGGCTATCAACCTAATACGACCAGCGCCATTTGAGGGCTTTACCGCCCTCAAATGGCGGCTAATCCGGCGGCAGGCGCTGCGTTTTTCAAGCATTTGCCGTTGAATGGCGAATGGAGTATCACTCCCGGTTCCAGGCACCCGTAGCTCAGCTGGATAGAGTGTTGGATTCCGAATCCAAAGGTCGCAGGTTCGAATCCTGCCGGGTGCGCCAATTTTCAAACTGTCCATTCCAGACACATAGACGACGGCCATCCGGCCTGGGGAGCGCTCAACGTAGCCCTCGAATGACGCAGCCGACGCGATCACTGCATTTTCGCCATGGTCTCTCTGATTTTGCGCTCCTCCCACGATTTCGTGGATATCGATTTGGTCGAGAACACGAGATACGCGTGGGCGAGCACCCCGAGACCCCATCCGATCAAAGGCCATTGCACCCACCACGAGCCCCCGCCAGCATAGTCAGCGCCGAGCAGCCCAGTCATCACGGCGGCGAATACGAAGAGATGAATATAAAAACCCTTGATGGCTTCGACGTGGGCTTTTGCCGCCAGATATTTATCGTGATCAAACGGAACCTCGGACATAGCGAACTCCTTATCGTGCAAACAGCTATTGACGATAACGGCCGTCACGTGCGGCACGTATTAAGCCCCAGGAGCGAGTAGACGGGACATGTGCCAAAGAGCCCGGTGACAAGAGGAATTATGCCAATCCAGCCCCACATCGTTTCGTAACCAGGGACGTACCCGAGTGCCAACGCGATCAATACCAAGCCGGCGATGACGCGCAGGATCCGGTCAACTGTGCCAACGTTTGTGGTCATGACTCTTGCTCCTATGAAACATTCGAAAAATTTCTACACCGATAGGCGCACGCAGTCCTTGATTCTGATCAACGATTGCAGGCGGAAGACGATGACAGCCGCTAGTCGCGGCCTTCTTAAATATTGCCTGCAGTAACCTTAGCATCCGCGCAACTCAATCGAGACCGGTCACAGCCGCGACCCGGAAGGTCCGCATGACGCCGTCATGTTCCTTGAACGAGACATACTCGCCTGGAACGAATCTATGCGCGCTGAGTTTGAATCCGGGTTCGTCGTCGCTGTCGCGCGCCGGGTCGTAATCGAACGCCCAAACGCCGCCGCGCTTGTGTACAAGCCGTCCGAGTTCTGTCGTCTCTCCCGGCCAGAACCGCTTCACACGGCAGAGTTCACGTACTTTTTTCCACTCTGCTGCAGCGAGCCGGCCATCGGGATCGAGGGGTGCCAAAAATTCATAACCGCGATCGCGGCTGCCTTCTGGAAAATCGTGATCACGGGCGAGTTCAAGCCTGATGCATTTGAGTGTCATGGGCTATCTCCAAAACTCGAAGTACGGCTTCAAAAGCGGCACTTCGCTGATTTGCAACTCTTCGCTAATCGCTCACGCGAAGGCCTGCCGTGCAAAAACTCGCCATCCAGCTTTGAAAGCAAACGGCCTTTAAAGCGAAAAGTGGCTACAGTTCCCGCGTCTGTCTTTGACCGGCATCAACCCGCACAAGCGTGCTCTGCTTTGGTGCTGAAAATGTCTGGATTGAAGTTCGCGGCCTTAGTCGTTAAATTTACCGGCTGGCATACCTAAGCAGATGCGGCCCGGGATTTGATCCATTGACAGACAGCAAGCCAGTTAAAGCCCACAGCATGCTTGAGGCAATTCTCGAGTCTGCCGTCGGAGCGATCATTACGATTGACGCCAAGGGGATCATTCAAACCGTCAACCCTGCATCTGTCCAGCTTTTCGGTTATCCGGATACCGAGATGATTGGGCAGAACGTGAGACTGTTGATGCCCGAGCCCCACCGCAAACGCCATGACGGCTACATTGCCCACCATATGCAAACGGGTGAACGGAAAATTATCGGCATTGGCCGCGATGTTGAGGGGCAACGCAAGAACGGATCGCTCTTTCCAATGCATCTCTCGGTCAGCGCCTTCGAGGTGCAAGGATCGCGATATTTCGCCGGGATCGTGCATGACCTCAGCGCACGAAGTAAACTAGAAGTCGAGGTCGGCCGTCAAACAGCGCTTTTCCAAGCGGTATTCGATCATGTTCCCGAATCTCTCATCATCACCGATGCCGGACGCAAGATTTTACTCGTCAATCCTGCGGCAATGCGCGTCTTCGGCTACGCAAGCGAAGAGCTCATCGGCCAAAGCGCGGCCGTACTCTTCGACCAGCCATCAGACTACTTACGGGCCGGAGAGGCACTAGAAAAATCCGGCCAGGATCGCCAGAAGAGTATTTGGCCATTGTCGCTCAGCTTCCGGCGCAAAAATGGCGACACGTTTCCCGGCCAGCTCGCCCACGCCAGCATCCAGGATGCGGCAGGTGGCACGGCCGGCGTTCTTGGCATGATCCGCGACATGACGCTGGAGCACAAGCAAGAGGACGCGCGGCTCAAGACCCAGCGGCTCGAAGCAATCGGGCAATTAACCGGCGGGGTGGCGCATGACTTCAACAATCTGTTGACGATTATCGCTGGCAATCTCGAACTTCTGGAAGACTATGTTGCCGATCCGCGCGGCTTCGACAATCTCAAGCGCGCGCAGGCGGCAACCGAGGCTGGAGCGCGCCTGACCAACCGCTTGCTGACATTCGCGCGCCGCCGCCGTCTTGAGCCGCAGGTCGTCAATCTTAACGAGCAAGTCCAAGCCATGATCGAGCTTCTTACGCGCACGCTCGGCGATAACATACGCCTTGCCACACGGCTCGCGCACGACCTTTGGACGACGCTGATCGATCCAAGCGAGATTGAAAATGCCATACTCAATCTCGCAATAAATTCACGGGACGCGATGCCGGACGGTGGCAAACTCGTGATCGAGACCAGCAACGTCACATTGGACGAGGACACAGCCTTTTTCGACGGAGCGGCCGTGCCCGGCAGCTATGTCCGCATGACAGTGTCCGACACTGGGACCGGCATGGGCCCGGACATTCTGCGCCGGGCGTTTGAACCGTTTTTCACGACCAAGCCAACGGGCCGCGGTACGGGGCTCGGTCTCAGCACGATTTACGGTTTCGTGCGCCAGTCCAACGGAAATATCATGATCTATAGTGAGCCGGGCAAGGGCACCACCGTCAATATTTACCTGCCCCGGTATTCGGCTACACAGACGACGAGTGCGGCAAAGCCAGAGCCAACGCCACCGATCGCAGCGTCTGCCGCAACTGTCCTTGTCGTCGAAGATAATTCCGAAGTCAGAGCCGTCGCAGTCGGGCGCCTGAAGCGGCTAGGATACGGCGTCGTGGAGGCTGAGACAGCCGTCGAAGCAATCCAGCTGCTGAGCGGAGAACTGCTCGTCGATGCGGTTTTTAGCGACGTTATGATGCCCGGTGGTCAATCGGGATTCGATCTCGTTCGTTGGGTGGCGGGACACCGGCCAAACTTGGCCATTCTACTTACTTCCGGATTCTCAGAAGACATCATGCCGAGCCCAGATTCCGATCACATTCGGGTTCTGCGAAAGCCCTACACCCAGAGAGAATTGGAACTGGAAATGCAAAGGGCAATACTTTCGAAGCGGTTATAAATTTGATGGCTATTTGCGGCTCACATCCGTCGCAAAAACGTAACCTACGCCACGCACTGTCTTGATGTGGACAGGCTTTGCGGATTCCGGCTCGATCTTTTTACGAAGCCGCACGATAAGGGCATCAATCGAACGGTCCACAGGCGACCAGTCGTGTCCCTTTAAAAGATCCATGATTTCGTCGCGGGTCAGGACCCGTTGGGACCGGCGTAGAAACAGCTCCAGGAGATTAAATTCACCCGTTGTGAGTTGACAACTGCCGCCATTTCCATCGGTCAAATCACGACTGGTTATGTCCAGTATCCAATGGCCAAACCCGAATCTTTCATGTTGTGCGGATTTCGCCGGTTGCCGGCTAGCGGGTTCGTGCCGCCGCAGCACCGCGCGCACCCGCGCAACCACCTCGCGCAGGTTAAAGGGCTTGCTGACGTAGTCATCGGCGCCTAGCTCAAGCCCAACGACGCGATCGATCGCGTCGCCCTTTCCGGTGACCATGATGATCGGGATTTCGGAATGGGCACGAATATTGCGCGCTAAGGCTAGTCCATCGTCGGCACCAAGCGATAGATCCAAGGTAATGAGACTAACGCCGCCGCGGTCAAGCCGCGCCTTTGCGGATGCCGCGTCGCTTGCTTCCGAAACCGCGTAACCTTCACGCACAAGAGCTGTGCGCAAGAGGTGGCGGATTTCGGGATCATCGTCGACAACCAGAATTTCGGTTTGCACGCTGGTATTCCAGGCAAATGGGCTTGTTACAAATTATCACACATCTTTACGGTGAAATCATCCAGAGAGAACAGTGACACGCTTAGGTAGGGATATGAAAGCCAACCCTCAATGGATGGCTCGTGCGACATAGGTGAATTTCCAATGCTCGACACCCTCGCCGTAGAACGCCCTCAAACGCTTGACGTCCGTGCCCCTGCGGCCAGGACCGCGCCCGCAGTCAATCCGGCGCGCGATACGGGCAAGAACAGTATGGAGCGCGCCAGCATCCGCCGCTTTCAAAGCAAAGAGCACGTGTTTTGTGAAGGAGACCCAAAGACACACGTCTTCCAAATCGAACAAGGCGTAGTGACCATCTACCAGATGCTCTGCGATGGGCGGCGGCAAATTGTTGATTTTGCTTACCCTGGAGATTTCATTGGTCTTGGCCCAAACCGCGAGCATCTCTTTAGCGCTGAAGCGACAACGGCGACCCGCGTTAGGTGCTTCAACGCTTGCCTTCTGGACGAAACTGCCGGCCACGACCCGAAACTCGCCCTTCAGCTCTATCAAGCCGTATCTCTTGAGTTGTCGGCGGCCCGTGCCCTGCTCGTCGCGATCGGGCAGCGAAGTGCCATTGAACGCGTGGCAACGTTTTTACTCATGCTTCACCAGCGCACCGTGGCGGAGAATGGCGGTGATAATATCTTACACTTGCCAATGCGGCGCGCCGATATCGGCGATTTTCTCGGCCTTACAATCGAAACCGTGAGCCGGACCATAACCAAACTTCGTCTTATGGGCGTCATTGAGGTCACCCATGGCACAAATATCCGGATCACGAGCCTTGAGCGGCTGAGCGCGCTTTCTCAACGTCAGGCTTACAACTAGCCGGCAACTGTTCAGGGCCAGCCGCCATCCATCTGAGGCGGCGCGTGACGAGATATGCGGAAATAAAGAAAAATGCGCAGCGTCAGAAAGCTCCAAGCGGATCGGAATGTGTTGGCCGTCATGGGCGCCGTCACGTTGACCTTGCTCGCCTCATCTGCCCAAGGGGGTGCAGACGCTCCATTGCCGGCGCCCGAGAAGGGTTACGCGCTGGCACAGAAACTCTGCGTCAGCTGCCATCTGACCGGCGACGATACGGGGGCGGCGGTACCGGCAGGCGTGCCGTCATTCCGCGGTATTGCCAACAAGCCCGGACAAACAGGCCAGCACATTTTGGATGTGTTGCTCAAACCGCATCCGCCGATGCCAGATATTCAGCTCTCGCGGGAGGAAATGCTCAACATCCTCGCCTATCTGGAGTTGCTTCGCACGGACTCGTCGACCCCGCCGTTGCTTGTGCCGGATCAACCCAAAACCAAGCCGGAATATCCCGACCACTCGTAACGCGCTTTCTCACAGGCCCGCGCCCCCGGCAGGTACACGACGGCAAGATAAAGACGTGCGACGTGTACCATCGTGGACCATGGAGGCGCTAGCGCCGCGTCAATGATAAACTCCCTCGCCCCCTACCACCCGAGAAGGTGACTGTCTGGTGATCTCCCGACATCTGAACCCGTACACGGCCTGAGACATCGAACTGGGGATTATAAAAGTCGCCAACGTAACGTCCCCCGCTGACTTCAAGAACCTCGCCGGTTTGTATGATCGTTGTCGAAGCCGTCGCACACGTCGCCGACACGCTGTAGACTTTGCTTGCTTGCTGGCTATAGCGCACGCGGCAGCGCACGTTTTCCCGAGCGCCCGACGTTGGCGAAACATACCCGCTGCCCCTCCAACTGCCTTCTAAGCCAGATCCGGCAAAAGCTGTCGAGGGCGCGAAAATGTACAAAGTCCCGAGCAGAACCCCGAATATGGTTTTTCGCATTGTGACCTCCTTAATGAGAATTTGGCATTCTATGCAGCCAACACGCGCACCAGCTTAGCATCCACGAAACGATGCTGACATACTGATTCACTACCGCCGCTTGGGACTTGTCCCTCATCAATTGGTGTTCCCAGGCACATGCCGCAATCACCGCAGCGCGACATTTTTTCGCTGTTCAGCCCTGATTGACCCAGGTCAAGAGCGCCTCCAAATCCAATTCATATAATGCTCTGCGCTTTGCCACTCAGGGAGGATCCGGATGCAGCAGGAAGGCGTTGGCCATAATTCAGAAGGTATTAAGCTCAGAGTAGAGGCCCGCTTTTTCAACAGCCTTGCTAAATACAGCGGACACGACGGACTTTGCCGGACTGTCGAGTTAGATGCCGGATGCTCGGTCGGCGACCTTATCAGAGCCTTCAAACTCCCCATCCAGGAAATTTTTCTCGTTTTGCGAAACGGGCGCGACATTACGCCTGGCCTCTATCAGGGTGGCGTCGTGAACGAAGACGTTGTGTTGGACGATGGCGACATCATCGCCTTCTCGGGACCCGTTCCATACAGCTATGGTTACGGTGCGCCGGTCGTGTGAGATCGACAGCCTTATCAATCGCAGAAAGCCCGGGAACTTTCCGGTCCGGCGGCCCCGCTCGCAGCGGAACGTGCCGGCCTTTCGCCTCACCACAACGCCCTGCGACAGCGGCAGCGCCCCGGCTCTCGCAAGAATTGCCGCACCCTTGATTTCGATCAACGCGAGGACTTCGCACTCGAAGGCAGAACTAACCGATCGCGAATTCTTTTCACGGATCGATGATAGGGGAGCAGCCGATGACGGACACGCGCACCGAGCGCACGGCATTCATGGATTCGATAACGGTCGTCGCGGCCTTGAGCTGTGCCGCGCTCGGCTTGCTTTTCGGATTTTGGTCTCCCGACCCCGCCATGGCCTTTCATGGGTTTGTCTTGGCGGCCGCAGGGGTGGTCGCAGCCGGGTACGTTTGGTCGAATTTATTCGCGTCACCGCCGCCATCCGGTACGGCCGTTGACTATATGGATGGCCCTATCCGCTTTGCCACACTGGCCGCCGTCGGGTGGGGCATTGCCGGGTTTCTCGTCGGCGATATCATTGCCTGGCAACTTGCATTCCCGGCCCTCAACTTCGATCTGCCCTGGACGAGCTTCGGGCGGCTAAGGCCGTTACACACGTCCGCTGTCGTCTTCGCCTTCGGCGGCAACGTGCTCATTGCAACGTCGCTCTATGTCGTCCAGCGCACCTGCCACGCGCGCCTCGCGGGGCGCTGGTCGCCTTGGTTCGTGGTCTTTGGCTACAATGTATTCATCGTTCTGGCCGGCACTGGATACCTGTTCGGAGTCACGCAAAGCAAAGAGTACGCCGAACCGGAATGGTACGTGGACCTTTGGCTCACGATCGTCTGGGTCACTTATCTTTTGGTCTTCCTCGGTACGCTCATGCGGCGCAAGGAGCCGCATATCTATGTCGCCAATTGGTTCTATCTCGCCTTCATCGTCACAGTTGCGATGCTGCACGTAGTCAATAACTTGGCGGTGCCGGTGTCGTTCTGGGAGCCCAAAAGCTACGTCATTTACTCGGGCGTCCAGGACGCCATGACCCAGTGGTGGTACGGCCATAACGCGGTTGGTTTTTTCCTAACCGCGGGTTTCCTCGGCATCATGTACTACTTCATCCCCAAACGCGTCGAGCGCCCGGTCTATTCCTACCGTTTGTCCATCGTCCATTTCTGGACAATCATTTTTCTCTACATCTGGGCCGGACCTCACCATCTGCACTATACGGCGCTGCCCGATTGGGCCCAAACGCTCGGCATGACGTTCTCGATCATGCTTTGGATGCCCTCATGGGGCGGCATGATCAACGGTCTGATGACGCTTTCAGGCGCATGGGACAAGCTTCGCACCGATCCCGTTGTGCGCCTGCTCGTCGTTTCGGTTGCCTTTTACGGCATGAGCACGTTCGAAGGCCCGCTCATGAGCATCAAGGCGGTCAACTCGCTGTCGCACTATACGGATTGGACCATCGGACATGTGCATTCCGGTGCGCTCGGCTGGGTAGCGATGGTCTCATTCGGCGCAATCTACTGCCTGGTGCCGTGGCTCTGGAACCGGCGCGCACTCTATTCGATCCGGCTCGTGGAATGGCACTTCTGGATCTCGACCATCGGCATCGTACTCTACATCACCGCGATGTGGGTATCGGGCATCATGCAGGGCCTGATGTGGCGGGCGTATGACAACCTCGGCTTCCTCTCTTACTCGTTCGTCGAGTTGGTTGAGGCCATGCATCCCTACTACATCATTCGCGCCACGGGCGGCCTGCTCTTCGTCATCGGCTCTTTGATCATGGCCTACAATGTCTGGCGCACAGTGCGCGGCGACGAGCCGGTGGATGCACATGAACAACCGCGCGTGGCCGCTGCGCCCGCGCTCAGACTGCAGCCGGCAGAGTGAAGGGGCATCGCATGAATCACGGAACCATCGAGCGAAACTCAATCCTTTTGCTGGTGCTGACGCTTATCGTCGTTTCGATTGGCGGCATTGTACAGATCGCGCCGCTGTTCTGGGTCGAGTCAACAATCGAGAAAGTGCAGGGCATGCGCCCGTACTCGCCACTAGAACTCGCCGGCCGCGACGTCTACGTGCGCGAGGGTTGTTACACCTGCCATAGCCAGATGATCCGCACCTTGAAAGACGAGGTCGAACGCTACGGACATTACAGCTTGGCGGCAGAGAGTATGTACGATCACCCGTTTCAATGGGGGTCGAAGCGGACGGGCCCGGACCTCGCGCGCATCGGCGGTAAGTACTCCGATCAGTGGCATGTCGAGCACTTGATTAATCCTCGCGCGGTGGTGCCGGAGAGCATTATGCCGGGCTATCCGTGGCTCGCGTCTAACAAGCTCGACGCGAGCAAAATTGCGAAGAATCTTGAGACTCTGCGCATGGTGGGAGTTCCCTACAGCGACGAAATGATAGCCAGCGCGCAAGCCGATATGAAGGCCCAAGTCAACCCGGACAGCAAAGAGGCCAAAGCGCTCCTTGCCCGTTACCCCAAAGCCAAGGCCGGAAACTTCGACGGCAACGCCGAAGACGTAACCGAACTCGACGCCATGGTCGCATACCTGCAGATGCTCGGAACGCTCGTCGATTTCGCGACATTCGATGCCTCTGGACCAAACCTAAGATAGCGGGAGACCCGTCATGAACATGTTTAGTTACGATACGGTTGCCCGATTTCAGCATGGTGGCCTCACTCCTCCTCTTCATCGCACTGTTCCTCGTGGTGCTGTTCTACGTATTTAGAATTTCCAGCCGCGAACGTCTGGAGGCGGCACAGCGCACGGCTCTTGATCTCAAACCGGACGCGACCAAGTTCGGGGGTACAACATGACGGAACCTAAGGAAATAAACTCCGCGACGGGCGTTGAGACAACGGGCCACGTCTGGGACGGCGACCTTAAGGAACTCAACAAGCCGCTGCCGCGCTGGTGGCTCTATACGTTTTATGCCTGCATTGTCTGGGCGATCGGGTATCAAATAGCGTACCCGGCCTGGCCGCTGCTCAACGGTTACACGCCAGGTACCCTTGGCTATAGCCAGCGCGACACGGTTCGCAGTGAGATTGCCGCCGGTAAGGCCGCTCAAGCGCAGTTCCGCGCCGATCTTGAAAAGACACCGATTGCGGACGTGCGCACGAAACCGGATTTGCTTCGCTTTGCGCGGGCGAGCGGGGCCGCAGCATTCGGCACCAATTGCGCACCCTGCCACGGCCGGGGTGCACAAGGCTTCCCAGGTTACCCCAATCTCAACGACGACGACTGGCTTTGGGGAGGCACTATTGACGACATTCACAAGACCATTCAGGCCGGGGTCAGATCGGATCACAAAGAGACGCGCACGTCCGAAATGCCGAAATTCGGAACCGATAAAATCTTGGGTGCCGCCGACATCGCCGATTTAGCCGAGCACGTTTTGTCGTTGTCTGGATCGAGCAAAGATAGCGCTGCCGCAGGACGCGGCGCCGCAATTTTTGCCGAGCAATGCTCGGTCTGCCACGGGGAAAAAGGTGCGGGCAATCAAGAACTCGGAGCACCAAATCTCTCGGACGCCATTTGGCTCTACGGAAACCGCAAAGAGGATGTGATCCGCTCGATCGAGACAGGCCGCGGTGGAAAGATGCCGGCATGGAGCGGCCGGCTCGATGATGTCACCATCAAAGCGGTCGCGGTTTATGTGCAGAGCCTGGGTGGCGCGAAGTAGTGGACGTGACGGATATAGATGCGCGTATTTCTCCCATGCATCTTTCGAGAATTTCATGCTGATGAAAACACCAACTGCCACGCGCACACCGAGAGACTACATCGTCGAGAACTCACGACGTCGATGCTGTAAACCGGCGCGAGGACCGCAGCCTCTATGCCGTGCGCCAAAAGATATACCCTAAACTCGCGCACGGAACGTACCGGCGGCTCAAGTGGATTCTGATGGCGATCACGCTCGGCATCTACTACGTCATTCCCTGGATACGATGGAACCGGGGGCCAGATCTTCCAAATCAAGCCGTTCTTCTCGATATGGAGCACGGCCGTTTTTTCCTGTTCGGCCTCGAGATCTGGCCGCAAGAGTTTTACTACGTCACCGGTCTCCTGGTCCTGGCGTCACTCACGCTCTTCCTCATCACCTCACTCGCGGGACGCGTTTGGTGCGGTTACTTCTGCCCGCAAACTGTGTGGACAGATTTGATGGTCGCGGTCGAAAGATTTTGGCAGGGAGACCGGAATGCCCGCATGCGGCTCGACAAGTCGCCGTGGGGATCGGAGAAAATAATCAAGAAGGCGGTCACACATGTATCGTGGCTGCTTATAGCCATGGCGACCGGTGGCGCCTTTGTATTCTATTTTGCCGACGCCCCGGTGTTACTACGTCAGCTTCTCTCGGGAACGGCACCCTATCCCGCATATGTCTTCATCGGCATTCTCACGTTTACGACCTACCTTCTTGGCGGGTTGGCCCGCGAGCAAGTGTGCATCTATATGTGCCCGTGGCCGCGAATCCAGGGCGCAATGATCGATCAGGATTCCTTCCTCGTTTCGTACCGGGATTTTCGCGGCGAACCCCGGGGAGCCCACCGCAAGGAAACCTCCTGGGATGACCGCGGCGACTGCGTTGACTGCAAGGCCTGCGTTGCAGTGTGCCCCATGGGCATCGACATACGCGACGGTTCGCAACTTGAGTGCATCCAATGTGCGCTGTGCATCGACGCCTGCAACGACATCATGGAGAAGGTCGGTCGGCCATCAAACCTGATCACTTACGATACAATCGCAGGGCAAGAAGCGGCGGCACACGGCAAGACCGCAAGTCCGCACGTTCTTCGTCCGCGCACGATTCTCTATCTGGGCCTCATCGGCCTCGTAAGTTCGATTATGTTGATCGCGCTGGCAAACCGCAACGTTCTCGAAGCCAATGTCCTTGCCGACCGCAATCCTTTTTTTGTGCGGCTAGCCAATGGCGACATTCGCAACGGCTATGCAATCAAGGTGTTGAACAAGTTGCATGAGCCGCGCCGATTCGCGATCGGCATTGAAGGTCTGCGTGACGCAAAGTTGATGATTCCGGGGCAGGACGCACAGAGCAATCCGGAGATTGACGTGGCCACGGACGTCATGAGTGAGGTGCGGGTGTTCGTCGTAGTCCCCGGCGGTGTTGCCAGCACTTTCGAAGCGCACGGACAGCCTTTCCAATTCATCGTGCGCGACGTCAAGTCCGGCAGAATTGCGCGGCGCGCGACCACCTTCAGGAGGCCCTAACGATGACCCAGCACGTTACGAAAGTCCATATCCTGACCGGCCGCCACGTTGCGCTGACCTTCGCCGGCTTTTTCGCTATCGTTTTCGCTGTCAATATATATTTCGTCAAAGTTGCGCTATCGACGCATACCGGCGTGGTTGCCAACGAACCCTATCGCAAGGGCCTCAAGTACAACGAGCGCATTGCCGCTTCCGAGCGGCAAGACGGTTTGAGATGGAACAGCGCGATTACATTATCGGCTGATGGCCAGCGCTTGATTGTTCAGCTTCATGATGAAACAGGCAATGCTGTGCGCGGCCTCGACGTCTCCGCAATGATCGGCCGCGCGGCCACCACCCGGGAGGATGCCGCGCTTAGCCTTAGTGAAACAGAACTGGGCCAGTACGAGGCCGCGCTCAATCTCGCGGGCGAAGGTGGCTACGTCGCGAGCATCGAGGCGCATGCCGCGGCAGGCGGCGACGCAAATGTGCTTTATCGTGCAAGGAGCCGGCTATGGCTGAAGCGCTGACGCTAGCTCCGGGACCGGCCTTCGCTACACGTTCCAAACCGGCCCGGGCTTCACTGCAAGAGGCCGTTCTTGCAGTTGAAAATATGCACTGCGGCGGCTGTATCGGTCCGGTCGAACAAACCTTACTTAGTCTTCCCGGGGTTCAGACCGCGCGTGCCAATCTTTCCGCGCGCCGCGTTATTGCCGAATACGACCCCACCCAGCTAACACCCGACAATCTGATTGCCGCCCTTGACGCCGCCGGGTTCCGCGCCGCCGAACTTACCGGAACCAGCGTTGCAGATAGCGCAACGCGCGACGGCGACCTGTTGCGCCGCCTTGGCGTTGCGGGTTTTGCCGCCATGAACATCATGCTGTTGTCGGTCTCTGTTTGGTCGGGCGCCGGCGGCGATATGGAGCGTTCTGTTCAAACGCTGTTTCATTGGCTCTCGGCGCTCATTGCATTGCCGGCTGTCGCGTACGCGGGACAACCGTTCTTCCGTTCTGCGGCCGGTGCACTGAAGGGCCGCCGTCTCAATATGGACGTTCCGATTTCACTCGGCGTCATTCTCGCCACGGGCATGAGCCTGTTCCAGACTGCGCGCGGGAGCGAGCAAGTTTATTTCGACGCCGCGATAACACTGCTCGCCTTTCTTCTCGCTGGGAGGCTTCTCGATCAACAGATGCGCACGCGCGCTTCTGGCGCGGCGGCTAATCTTCTCGGCTTGCGTTTGACATCGGCCGCCGTGATACGGGGCGATGGCAGCGTCGAACGCGTCGCCGTCAAACAGTTAGAGCGCGGCATGCAGATCTTGAGCGCCAGTGGTGAGCGCGTCGCGGCCGACGGCATCGTGCGGCAAGGCATGAGCCAGATCGACGAAAGCCTCATCACAGGCGAGTTGTTGCCGCGCAGCGTTGCGCCGGGCGATAAAGTCTTCGCCGGAACCATCAATCTCGCGCAACCTCTGACAATCGAGGTGACTGCCCGCGATGAAGGCTCGCTTCTCGCCGAAATTGCACGTCTCATGGCATCGGCCGAACAGGGCCGCGGCCTCTACGTTCGCTTAGCGGACCGCGTCGCGCGACTCTACGCACCGGCTGTTCACATTCTTGGGCTTTCGACATTTCTCGGCTGGATGATAGCCGGTTACGGCTGGGAGCCGGCGCTCACCGCCGCCATCGCCGTGCTTATCATTACGTGCCCCTGCGCACTCGCCTTGGCCGTTCCTGTGGTGCAAGTCGCGGCCGCGAGCAGGCTTTTTTCGAAGGGCGTCATTCTCAAGAGTACCGACGGCCTTGAACGCATGGCAGAGATCGACACGGTTGTCTTTGACAAGACCGGCACACTGACGAAAGGAGAGCCGCAACTTATTAGTGGCGCAGACATCTCCGATGCAATCCTCGCAGCTGCCGCGAAGTCTCGCGCTCAGCAGCCGGCATCCTTATGCACGAGCGGTGACACGTGCAGCCAGAACGCGCGGCCTCGATCCGAAAGCTTTATTGGGGGTCACGGAAACGGCTGGCGCCGGACTTGCGCGTACGACCGGGGCCGGGGAAGAGCGGCTTGGTTCGGCCGCATGGGTTGGCGTCACGCCAACCAGCGATCAAAACGCCGAACTCTGGTTTAAGTCCGCCACTGGTTCCCCTGTCGCTTTCCGCTTTGCGGATCAATTGCGAGACGACGCGGCGAACGTCATCGCTAAGTTGTTATCTGCGGACCTAGAAATTGAGGTGCTTTCCGGCGATCGCGCCGAAGCTGTCCAGCCTATCGCTCAACAGGCGGGCATTTCGCATTGGTCCGCCGCCAAAAAACCGCATGAGAAAATCGCACGGCTCGAAGATTTGAAACGGGCAGGCCGCAAGGTGCTGATGGTTGGCGATGGGCTGAACGATGCCCCCGCTTTGGCGGCGGCGCACGCCTCGCTCTCACCATCGACAGCTGCCGATATCAGCCAAACGGCAGCGGACGCTGTGTTTCAGGGTGGCCGGCTCGCACCGATTATAGAGACCATCGCTGTCGCTCGAGCGGCGCGGCGTCTGGCACTTCAGAATTTTGCTTTTGCCATTGCTTACAATGTTGTCTTGGTTCCATTGGCGATGGCTGGCCTCGTAACGCCGCTCATTGCCGCACTCGCAATGTCGGCATCATCTATTACCGTCACCGCCAATGCTGTCCGGCTTCGCAACAAGACCTTGGAGATCGCGTCATGACCTCGCTCGCGTGGCTTATCCCGGTGGCGCTCTTTTTAGGCGGACTTGGCCTCGCAGCATTTTTGTGGTCGCTCAAAAGCGGCCAGTATGACGATCTCGACGGAGCCGCGTGGCGGGCACTTTCCGATAGTCAATCTGCTTCTACGCCCGAAGACAGCAGTCCGAACGGCGGGACGGTGACGTGATGGACCACATCGTGACGATCATCGTTGGCGGATTCCTGCTCGGCTTGGCCGGGTCGTTGCATTGTGCCTGCATGTGCGGCGGCATTGCCTCTGGAGCACTCTTTATCCTGCACCCGGTGACACTACGCCAGCGCGTTGTTACGCTCCTGCAATTACAGGCGGGACGTATCACTGCCTACTCTCTCGCCGGCGGCATAGCGGCGAGCGCAACGTCACTCGCAATCAATCCGGCAGCCACGTCGATGACGTTCCAAATGCTGCAGTGGGCCGGGTCCGCCGTATTGATGTGGACAGGCCTCTCAATGGCCGGCATGCTGCCGCGGATCGCACTCTCGCCAAATCCTACCGTTTCAATCTCTTCCTTACTGGCACCCGTGCTCGCGCCGCTCAAATCCCATCCCCGGTTTGGCCCCATCGCAATGGGGTTTTCGTGGGGGCTTACGCCCTGCCCAATGGTCTATGCCGCGCTGATCACATCCGCGTTGAGCGGCACGTTTGCGAATGGTGCGATGTGGATGCTGGCTTTCGGTGCTGGAACATTGCCTAGCGTCACCGGTGCCGCACTGGGCATAACGAGGCTTGCTCATGCCAAGCGCGGCCGGGGTGCCGATATCGCCGCCGGACTTGCGATTGCCGCGTTCGGCGTCTCAAGCGTTTATGCCGGCCTGCCGGCATCGGCACTCTTCTGCGCGGGGCGTTGAGGGCTTACTGGCTCATACGAGTTTCGTTAGAACCGCGCGAATGAGACTGGGCATGAGCGCTTCTCTCAGCTGGTTGGCGATCGTTTCCGCCGGACAGGGCTTGATGGCGACCGGCACGTCTTCGAATTGCGGAGGAATCTTGCGCCGTTCGAGATCGCTCACCATGAATACGAAGGGAATACCAAGACGATCCAACTCGTCGGCCACGAATACCGATGTTTCGCCATCAAGATCAAAGTCTAAAGCAGCCGCATCGGGCGGATTTTGCGCAATCCCCTCAAGTGCCTTTGTTACCGTTCCGAAAATATCGACCGTTGCTGCGCCGAATTTGACGAGCCCCGCTTGAAGATCCATCGCCGTCAACATCTGGTCGTCAAGTACCATGAGCGAGAAGCCCTCAAGCGGACGCTTGTATTCGACCGCGGGAAATCTGGACATAGCCGAATCGGCGAGCAACCGCGGCGTTACGAGATACCGCGCAGGTATGACGAAACGCGCAGACAACCCGTTCCGGGAGAAGACAACTTCGGCCTCGCCGTCGAGCGCATGCGGTATATTGCGCCGGATAATGTTCAATCCCAAACTTTCGCGGATTGCAATCCTAACTGGCGTGCTGCTCGCCTCTTCCCAATACATCACGAGGCTACCCGCCTCGTCTTTCATCCAGCGCACCGACACATGGCCTTGAGGGCTTGCAAGCGCTCCAAACTTAATAACGTTCGTCGCGAGCTCATGAACCACAAGCGCAAGGACCGTGTAGGCCTTGGGGTCCAATTCGACGTCGGGTCCTTGCGCTTCAATTTGATCTAGCAGCGCACCGCGCCCTGCAAACGGCGAGACGACAAGTTGCCTGAGATGCGAGCCTTTGCGAGACGAGATGGCTTCGTGCGCCAGTGAAATGGCGCCGATCCGGCCTTCGAGCGCACGCACATAGTTAGGAATTGACGTCTCCTCGTATCCGCGTGCCACGAGGGATTGGATGAGCTCAAGCGTTCCCTTCACGCGGGTGTTGAGTTCGTGTGTCACAAAGCTCGTACGTTGCTGCGACTTACGCCGTTCGTCGAGAATGACATCGCTCAATCGCACAATGACGTCGAGCAGATACATGCGCAGCGTGTCGGCTACGAGCCGCTCGCGCGACGTCCAGGGTAACGATTGGCCGCGCACGTCCTCGCGCCAGATTTCAAAACTTTTGCGCGGCGATAAGCGATCTGGTTCTGCCGCTGACGGAACCGGCTTTTCCGGATTGCCGCCCCAGTTAACGGTCTGCGCTACTTCCTTGCGGAAGAAGAAGAGGAAATCGCCATTGATCCGCGACAACGGCACAGCCAATACGCCGCAAATTCCGCCCGGCCATTCCTTGGAGCGCGGATAGAGGTCGCCGAGACGTTGCGTTGAAAACACTTCGCCGTTGCATTGCCCCGCAACGAAAGCGGCGAGTGGCGCAATCTCCGGCATCGGAACGGAAACACCGGTGCTGCGCCAAATGCCGTCGATCCAGATGCCCGCGCCATCCGAGTTGATGAAGGCAGAGAGCGGGTCTAGCCTTTGCGCTAAGTTCTCGATCAGATCGCCATCGACCGGGAACTCTGCAACGATCCGGTCGAGCAACGCACGTGCGGCGCGCATCGTCACATACGCCTCAATGCCTTCCACCGTTTGAATTTGCAGAGAGAAGACTTGCCCAAGCAGCTCGCCGGCCGCGCGCACGTTGGCCGGCACGTAATTCGGCTTCATGTGATGACAGGCAATCAAACCCCAAAGCTCGCCGCCCACGATGATCGAGATCGACATCGATGCGCCGACTTTCATGTTGCGCAGATACTCGATATGAACGGGCGAAACGCTTCTCAGCTTTGAATAGCTCAAGTCCAGCGGAGCACCCGCAACTGCGGGGGCGGCGTCGATTGGGCTTGTTGGCGCATGAACGTCGCAGATCAACCTGATCCAATTGCGCTTATAGAGTTCGCGCGCCTGTTTCGGGATATCGGAGGCAGGATAGCGCAAATTGATGAGCGGCTCGAGTTCTGCCGCGCGGGACTCAGCGATTACGTGACCGGCGCCGTCCTCCAGAAACCGGTAGACCATGACCCTGTCGAAGCCAATGAGCCGGCGCACGAAATTCGCGGTCTGATCGCAAAGTTCGCGCAAGGATTTCGTTTTCTGCAATTCATGCAAGATTACGCGTACGAGATCCAAGGGCGATGCAGGCGATGATTCGCCAGCCGGCTCGAACTCATAGATCTCCGACCCGGCATAGGCATGGAGCGTCGCGTCCCATAGAGTGTCGCTGGATTTGAGTTTTAAACCAAAGACGCGGCCAGGCAGTGTCGCGCCCGCCGGCTTGTGATCCAACACGGCACTAAGTTTCCCGAGCGCGTCTTTGCCGATCACAGCCGCAATATCGGCTCCGATCAGCGTTTTGACCGGTATGCGCCACAGTTTAGCAGCGTTGCGCGACGCATGGGTAATGATGTGGTTATCCGAGCGGCACGCCAAAAGAATTCCGTGCGGCTGGATATGGCCGGGAATATGGATGGGCTCCGTGTCGCATCCAGAGATATCAATGCGTGGGCTATCGGCAATTTTGTTCATTTTGGCACCGCGCCGTTCAAATGGTTCGATACGCACGTGAAGGTCGAGATAGCCCCATCGATCATCGAGTCTTCGCTCGCGATCTCTGCATCCTCCAGAAATTTTATAAACTCGGACCAGCGCATCGATGCCGCCAGGCGCGACAGATAATAACTGCCCGAAGGACCGGGCAATTGGCGTTCGACAGACAAGCGATGAAGTACCCGGGCGCCCAAGGACGAGCCTGCGAGCACATAGAGCGCACCGGCGAGAGACGAACGATCTACGATGTGCAGCCCGCCTTGAGGCACAATCGCTGGCAAGGCGTCACGCGGGATCCCAGCTTGTAACAGGTCAGTCTCGATCCATCCCCTATGGTGGTGCAGGCCCCACGCGCCGTACCAATCGCGATCAACGACAGCGGCGGCATCGTCGAAGGCGAGTTGGAATGTGTGCATACGCCGGAGATAGAGTACGAAGCCTGCCGCGTTTGTGAAATAGCCCTGCTTCATGAGGCTGTGATCAAGACAGCGATGCGCTTCTGATGTCGCCTCTTTCAAGCGCTGACGCCGCGTTGAAATTTTCTGATCATCACGGCCGGGCCCGGCAGGGACTACTGAAACGGGCACTGTCTCTGCCCCCAAGGCCGTCCGTTCCATTGTTCCTCGTCGTACGCTGATCTCATGCCGGGTCTCATGTGACCCGGCCCGCTGCAGGGCCCGGCAGCCCCCTTAACGGTCAATCACCAGAACTGCAAATCTAATTCCAGCCGCTCCCGAACCAGTTGGTTAATCCGGCACAGAGTTGCAAACAAGATTACTCCGCCGGACATACGAGAACGTGGGGTGGCCGCAATCCGGCAAAAGCGATCAGACGCAATGCCTCGCGGTCGAGCAGCCGGAACTGCCCACGTTTGCCCGTGGCAATAATCATGCGCCGTTTCAAAGTCGCGAGATTGCGGCTTACTGTTTCAACTTTAAGCCCTAAATAATCGCCTATATCGCGCTGACCCAGGGCAATCCAAAACGCATTCGCTTCGGCCCCAAGCGGCACTCTTTCATAAGGGGCGCCGAGGGCGGGTAGAGCCAGCAAGAAAGAGGCTATACGTTCGATTGCCGATTTACGCCCGAGCAGAAGCGCATGGTCCTGCAGCGCATCGACTTGCCTCAGCAGATGTTCGGAGTGCCGCGACTGGAGAACGGGGGATGCCGAAAACTCTCGTATGCAATGGAGCCGGAGCCGGCATTTTGTGAGTGTCTCGGCCGAACAATTATAGGTTGGCCTGTCTGGCGAACCGAGCCAACCGCCGGCGCGCGCCACTTCGGTGATTTGCCGGCGGCCATCGGCGAGCGTCTTAAAAACGATGACACTCCCTTCGACGATCTCCCAAATGCCGCCGATCGGCGCACCTTCCGAAAAAACGATTGTTCGCTTTCTCAGCGCCACGGTTTCATTCTGGCAGATAATATCGCTCACCGGCCGCCTCCGGCGCGAGAGCGCGGTTCTGCCGCTTAACTTGGATCCGCCAACACCCAGAGCCATGACGATGATCTCAGTACGATTGTCTCTGTCTAGATTGCTTCAACTCACAGGCAAAGTGTAGAGACGGCAGCTTCCATTGCGTCAGCCGCCGCCCCTGAAAGATATCGAATTTACGGATACGCCGCAGGCGCGATACCGTGTTTGATGCCCCAGTCGTACCAGCTATCGACCGCCGTTCCCGACAGAAGAATTCCGATACCGCCGGTTAACGGACACAAGATCGCGAACCACCAGGCCCACCGGTGAACCGATTCCATGGTGGCGTTGAAGCCCATGGTCCAGCGCCAGAACAAGGCGGCACGTTCGGCTGCCGTTCCGCGATCTGTCGCCTGCTCGATTTCACGTTCGCCGCCGTAGCGCGTGACCGCAAGGATCGTCGCGCCGTGCATTGCGAATAACAAAGCCGAGCCATAGAGGAACGCGATGGAGAGCATGTGGAACGGATTGTAGAAAAGATTCCCGTGATTGAGCGAGAAGTTGTTGGTCCAATCGAGATGCGAGAAAATGCCGAATGGAACCGCTTCGCTCCAGCTGCCCATAAGCAGCGGCCTGATGAAACCAAGCACTAGATAGAGCCAGATTGCAGCAGCGAACGCCCAGGCTACGTGCGTTCCCATGTTGAGTGCCCGTGCGCGGCGGTACAAGCGCAGCCACCACAACAGGATCGACGTCGTCAGGAAGAAGCCTGCCATGAGCCACCAGCCGCCCTCTTTCAGTGGCGGAATGGATAACCCATACTTGGCGGCCGGCGGATCGAGCGAGAGATAGGCAAGCTCGCGCACAAATCGCACGGGGTCCCAGTTGACGGAGGCCCACATGTTTAGTCCGATGATCTCGATGGCGATGACGCCGCACAACAGCGACATGAAGCCGAGTGTCCCGAGATAAATAGGGCCGATTTGCGCGTCGCCGATTTTGCCCAGCCAGTATGAGAACCGGCTTTCGCCTTTTCGTTCGGATTCGCCGGACGGCAAGTGCACGCCAGTTTCGAAGGGGCCGCGAACTTGAACTTGAGTAAAGATATTTTGATACTGTGCCATTGTCCGATGCCTCACTTGCCTACTTTGAGGTTTAGCGCCGAGTTCCACATCTCTGCCCAGCGGCCAAAGCTCCACCAATCCGCCCATGGATTTCCATCCAGCCATAGCGGACCGCTGATCACGATGCAGACCGCGCTCCAAAACACCGCAGACAATGCCAAGAGCAAGCCGAGCCTGTGAATGCCAAGTGTGCCGATCGAATACCCGATCGCATCGCGGAAGAAGGTGTTCTCATGTTCCGGCGCCTTCACCACGTCGCCCTTTTTGGGATTGAGGGACGACAGGATAAGACTGCCATGGAGAGCAAGAGCAAGGCACGTCGTAAAGAAGAACGTGATCGCTATCATGTGCGCCGGATTGTAGTGGAAATTGCCGTATTTGTATCCGGTGTTCGACACCCAATCGAGATGACTGATGATGCCGTACGGAAACGCGTGCGACCAGCCGCCCATGAGAATCGGTCGAATGACGACGAGCGTAACATAAGCAAAAATCGCGAAGCCGAAGGCAACGGGCACGTGATAGCCGATGCCGAGCTTTCTGCAGATTTCTACTTCGCGCAGCGCCCAGGAAACAAAGGCACCGATTGCGCAAACGGTAACAGCCTGCCAGATGCCGCCCTCCATCAAGGGCGCGACGGCCAAACCGTATGCCTCTCCTGGAGGATTGATACTAATCTTCCATGGGTTCCACGTTGGGCCCATGGCAGCGCCGTATAGGATCATGCCTATGCCGACGAATGAGAAGAAGATCGTCGTAATTCCGAAAAATCCCACGTAAAAGGGCCCAATCCAGAAATCGAATAGATCTCCGCCGAACAGCGTGCCTCCGCGAACACGATATTTGCGCTCGAAATTGAGCATAGCCATAGCCGACTCCTCCAATCAGCCGCTCGCAGCCGGCTGAATATCAATGGTGCGTTCGAAGTTGCGGACGGGACTGTCGCAAAACCGTCCCGCCCGTTTAGTGTGACGGCGTATTACGCCGCTTTCTTCCCGATCACGAGAGGCGCCGAAATCGGCGCATCCAATGAAGCGGCTTTTGCAGCGCGAGGTCCTTCGATCCAGTTGAACCGGTTGGTGCTGAGCAAAATGAAGTGAATCAGCACAGCCAGCGCAAACAGAAACGTAAACATCGCGATCAGCGTACGCCGCGGATCGAATAGTAACCACATTCTCCACATAACGAGTTCTCCTATCCACTAAGCCGAAGGTGACGGCAGGAAGCTCATCGCGTAGTTCACGCCATCCATGAGTGCGGCATAGCCATTGACGCCTGGAAGCCAGGGACGCCAATTCCACACAAGGAAGTGCGCGATGATTGCGATGACGGTGAAGATGATAAAACTCGTCATGAAGATGCTATGGAATTCCTTAGCTTCTTGCTCGGTTAATCCCGACAAAGAGCCGCCTCGATTATCAGCAGCCATGTAGGTACTCTCCGTTATTTGGCCTTTGGGGCCGTTACCGCGCATCCCCCGCGCGGCCGGGGCATCCGTGACCATGACAGCCGCGGCCGACACCCGCCCGGTTGCCCGGACGAGAGTTTCATTCCATCATCCCATGAACGCATACTTGACGCATGTTTGTGCGCCAAAGCGTGCTTTTTGGATGATGGATTCTGTTTTCTGATCGCGCCCGCGCGACCGGAATGGATTGATGGATTCGACAAGCGACGCAGCGAGAAACACCACGAAGGTCACGCCGTATAACAGCCGGAATTCGATAGTTTCCTTGCGCCGCGCTTCGTCGCCGGGCAAGTGCCGCGCGTGCGGATTGCCGTTGCCAGATCCGAGCGGCTCTGCGCGGTTTTGCTGCGAAACGCCAAGCCCGTCGAGTGTCAGAACATGATCTCTCATGCGGCCCTTCCTCCCTTGAGTGCTTCGTTAGAAATTGAAACGCGCGCGGCGGTGACCCGCGCTTCGCCGGCTTTACGCGCGCTGCGTTCGGCCGCATCGCGCAAGCGTTTGGCAGCCGAGATCCTGACCAGAACCGGCTCGGCCTCAAGCATCCCGTCGAATAGAGATTTCGCCTCATCGTCCCATGGCAGCTCTGACGGACGCGCGGGCGGGGGTCGATTCCACTTTGTCGAGTTCGGTCCCGAGGGGGAGAATATGGAACAGAGCGTCGAACAGCGCATTGCAAACTTCTTGAACGAGGTAAGTCGCGCCGGAGTAGCCCATAAAGGGCGTACCCAAGTGACGGCGGATAAGTGCGCCTGGGAACGACGCCGGAATATAGGTCGCACGCGAGCCAACTTCAGCGAGATACATGCGCTCGTTGTAACTGCCGAAAACAACGAGCGGCGGCCTCTCGTGGATGGCTTTTCGTACAGCTTCATTGTCGGTTTTTTCCCCGGCGCGGCGCGAAACCGCGAAGGAACAAGGAAGCCCGAGTTCCGTTTCAAGGAAGTTGCGAACGCCGCGCGCATAGGTTTCGTTTGCAACGATGCCAAAGCTCGCGGTGCCGAAGAAGTCCTGCGTGACGGAGCGCCAGAGATCCCACAGCGGCTTGATCGTCGTGTGCTTCTCGCGCTCGATGAAGGGCTCGGGATCGAGGCCAAGGATGGCACCAAGGCTGCGCAAGAATGCAGTCGTTGAATGAAGTCCGATCGGCGCTTGAAGATATGGCCGGCCCATGGCCTCGCACACCATCCGCCCGAATTCGCGGTACATGCAGACATTGGCATCCGCATCGACGAGCTTCCCGACGTCGGCCAAATGGCTGCCAAGCGGAAACACCATGTTGACGTCTGCGCCGAGACCCTCGATGAGGCGGCGGATTTCTGCGACATCTGACGGCATGTTGAACGTGCCGTAGATGGGCCCGATTATGTTGACGCGGGGCTTCTCGCCTTCTTTGCGCGGCGCGCGGTCCGGAATTTTCTTGCGGCCGTATTGCGTCCATAGCCAATACAGAGCGCGGTCGGCGCTCTGCCACTGATCTTCGTCGATCGTTCGCGGCAGGAAGCGCTGAATATTCGTGCCTTCGGGCGTCACGCCGCCGCCGATCATTTCGGCGATGGAACCCGTGACGACAACGGCCGGCAAGGACGGATCGAGCGCCGCGTGCGCGCGCTTCATTGCTTGCTCGGTGCCCTTTTGCCCGAGCTCCTCTTCTCCGAGACCCGTGACCACGATCGGCAATTCGTGCGGTGGCAGCGCATCGGTATAATGCAAGACCGACGTGACCGGCAGGTTCTCGCAACCGACCGGGCCATCGATGATGACTTGAAGACCCTTGATAGCCGTGAACGCATAGACAGAGCCCCAATAGCCGCCAGCGCGATCATGATCGAGCACAAGCATCAGATCATCTCCTCCGCCTTGCGCTTCTTGGCTTCCTTTTCAAGACGGCGCTTGTATTCGGCGCGGAATTGCGGGTTATCGGTTGGAATGGTTTCCCAAACGCCGGCGGCGTGCCCGGTGCCAACACCCTCGAAGAAGTTAAGCATCGCGTCGAAACGGCCTTTGTTGCCAAGCGCGGCATTGACGACTTGCGCCAGGGAGCCGGCACCTGCTGGGCCCATCAACGGACGCGCGGAAATTAGGTTTGTGAAATAAAGCGACGGGGTCGCAATCTCTTTGGCCTTTTGCACGACGGGCGTGGTGCCGATTGCCAGATCGGGCTTGTATTCGGCGAGTGCCGCAAGGTCGTTTTCCAGCGAGGCGCGATAAACAACGTGGACGCCCTTGCTCTCTAACCATGCGCAATCGTCAGCAGACCAGGGTGTTTTGGGGCATGCCGTGCCGACGTAGTGAACGCGCGCGCCGCTCTCAACGAGGAGGCGTGCGACCAGTAGCTCAGAGCCTTCGTAGCCTGAAAGCGTGATGCGGCCATTGATCGGCATTTTTGCTAGCGCCGCGCGAATGGTGGGAAGGATCTTGGCCTTCGCGGCGTCAATCAGCTGCTCCGAGACATTGCACACGCGGCCGATATTCTCGAGCCATGCTGCCGTTCCATCAAGCCCAACGGGAGCGGAGCCGACGACAGGACGGCCCGCTGCTTCGAATTCGCGGATGGAAGCTTTGTAGAAGGGATGGATCGCAGCAACCGCCGCGCAATCGAGAGCACCGTAGAGTTCGCGCCATTCGCGCGTTGGCACGACGGGACCGGCCGCCAATCCGAGCGGCTCAAGCATCATGCCAATGCCGACCGGATCAGCTGGGAACATCTCGCCAAGCAGAGTCACGGTGGGCTTGCTGCTGACGCCACTGCGCGGCGCAAGAACCGGACCGCTCTCAGCTTCTTGGCGCGCATACTTCAGCATGGCGCCCGCGAGCACGTCTTTGGCTTCCGCATGGGTCGGAATGCCAAAACCCGGAACGTCGATGCCGATAATGCGCACGCCGTTAATTTCCTTGGGCAACAACTGCAGCGGTACGCCCGACGCCGTTGGCACGCAGAGATTTGTGATAATGATCGCGTCGTAAAGGTCCGGATCGGCGAGCTTGAAGACAGCTTCGCGAATATCTTCGAACAATTTTCCGGTGACCAGCGTTTCCGAATTAAACGGCACATAGCCTACGGTCCGCCGCGCGCCATAAAAATGCGACGTGAATGTCAAACCGTAAACGCAGCAGGCCGATCCCGAGAGAACCGTTGCGGTGCGCCGCATACGCAAGCCAACGCGCAGCGAGCCGAATGCCGGACACATGCTTTGGGGCTGATCGTGCGGTCCAACAGGATAGTCGCGCGCATAACGATCAAGAGTTTCGCTTTTGCCGGCAGCAGCTGCGGCGCGGCGCATTTCATCTTTGCCGCCGTGACAGCCGCCCCCGCTTGCCACCGCGCCGGGTGCCGCTGCGAGCGATGATGGCGCGGCAACTTCAGATTTCACGACAGTGAGCGAAGGAGCTCCGTCCCGTCCGGCGGAGTCCACCGGGACGTCCGCAGACTGGTCATAGACCACCTCCGCCGTCCCGCTGGCATCTTCGCCGTTTTTTGGTCCGAACGCCGACATTATGCGCTTAACTCCGCTTTTCGAACTCAAACCGTTTCGTAAATCACTTCGAGCGAAGGACGCTCGACGATGGTGCCGCCACGCATGTCTTCCTGAGAGGCAGGCTGCAGCACAACTCCGCGGCCCACCACATCTGCTTTGAACAGTCCTAGAAGCCCGTCCTGAGTGAGAGGCTTGGGGCGCACAGGCTGAGAGGTCGCAACATTTTCGGCGAGGCCGGCAAACAGCGTCCCCCACTCACTCTCATGCGTTCCGATGATCTGGTAGTTGGCGCTCTTGCGGCGAATGTCTTCGTTTGCTGGAATGGACGCGAGCACCGGAATACCGGCCGCTTCGGCAAAGGCAGAGGCCTCGCCCGTACCGTCGTCTTTGTTGATGACCATGCCCGCAACGCCGACGTTGCCGCCGAGCTTGCGGAAGTATTCAACCGCCGAACAAACGTTATTGGCGACGTAAAGCGATTGCAGATCGTTCGATCCGACGACGATGACCTTCTGGCACATGTCGCGCGCGATCGGCAGACCGAACCCGCCGCACACCACGTCACCAAGAAAATCAAGGAGAACGTAATCGAAGCCCCATTCGTGGAAGCCAAGCTTTTCTAGAAGCTCGAAGCCGTGGATGATGCCGCGGCCGCCGCAGCCCCGTCCGACTTCGGGACCGCCAAGTTCCATGGCAAATACGCCGTCGCGCTTGAAGCAGACGTCGGAGATCTTGACGTCTTCTCCAGCCAGCTTTTTCTTCGCAGATGTTTCTATGATTGTCGGCGTCGCGCGGCCGCCGAAGAGAAGCGATGTCGTATCGCTCTTAGGATCGCAGCCGATGAGCAGCACGCGCTTGCCTTGCTCGGCCATCATGTACGACAAGTTCGCGAGCGCGAAACTTTTGCCGCTGCCGCCCTTGCCGTAAATCGCAATGATCTGGGTTTCTTTTGTCGCTGACCCGGCCTCGGGCACGGGATCGGGCTCGATCGACGCTTCCTCGCGCAGATAATCGGCCATGGTCGGCTTGCGAACGGCCGCAAACGAAGTTCCACCGCAGGCGCTCATGAGCAAGCTCTCCAATCAAGAATCATTTTCAGGCATGCAGGATCTTCGAACGCCGCCGCATAGGCTTCAGCGGCATTCGTGGCGGCGCAGCGATGCGTAATCAGGCCGTCAAGCGCCAACCGGCCTTCGCTTATCAGCCGGCGAACCGCGACGAGATCGCCGTCGGTCCATTCGGAGGCAATGCGGATGCGCGCCTCCCTCATGAAGGCCGGCGGGAAAGCAGAACGAAAGTGGCGCATGATAAAAACCGGCGAGCATAATTTCTCCGCCTCGCCCAAGCCGCCCGATCAAGGTGTCGAGTAATCCCGCGTCGCCGCTGACGTCATAGATGGATTGATAGTTGCGGCGGTCATCGCTTGACGGATCGACGACGTCATAACCGCTCGCGCCTGCACGCCGCCCCGGGTTGCTTTCCCAAACAACCGGCGGCGGTCCATCAGACGTATTGGCGATACGCGCGATGAGCCGGCCTAAAACACCGTGACCGACAATCAAATCCGGCCGGCGCGCCCCATCGGCGAAGACGGCGTGATAGGCGGTTGCGGCGAGCGCAAACAGAACGCCCTGCTCTTCAAGCGCGGAATCTATTTCGATAATGCGATGTTCGGCTACCACTAGCCGCGATGCAGCGCCGCCAAACAGTCCCTTGATTTCGCCAAAGCAGCGCGCTCCAGGTACGAACACTCGTGTTCCGGGCGCAAACGGCGAACCGGTGCCGCACTCGGCGATGCGTCCAGCAGTTTCGTAGCCGGGGACCAGAGGATAGCCCATGCCGGGGAATGGCGGCATCGATCCGGACCACAACAGCCGTTCGGTTCCCGTGCTGATGCCACTCCACTCGACATCGACAACCACTTCGCCAGGCATCGGATCGGGCAATTCGATCCGGCGCATCGAAAGCCTTTTCGGCTCCTCGAGGACCACAGCGACCGTTTCCCTACCCGCGCGCGCCATATGAAGGCATTCTCCGGTTCTTGAGGGGCACAAGACCCCCAAGTGTCACTCTATGACGACGAGCCGATATGTCAAGCTACCTTGACGCTTATTTCGTCAAGTCTGCGCAACAAGGAGCCGGAATTGTAATGGCAGGTTCGAGCGGACTTCATTCACCGATGCGAAACCCGCTCCAAGAACAAGGGCCTTCATCTCATCGAACGTGCGCGGGCGGCCACTTCCCATAGCCATGAGATAAAAGGCGAAATAGGCGTCGCTCATTGTCTCGGCACCCACGGTGCCAGCCAAAGGCTCAGCGATCAAAAGCACGCCAGTGGGCGCGAGAGCCTGTCGCGCAGCCACCAAGATCGCTTGCGCATTTTTTTCATCATGATCGTGGATAATGCGGATGAGTGTTGCAACATCGGCACCCTGCGGCAGTGCACAATTGAGAAAACTTCCGCCGGTCGAGACCGCGCGATTCTTTAGTCCGGCGGCTTCGAAGCGCGAAACCGCCAGATTGCTGACTGCCGGCAAATCGAAATGTTTGAACGAGAGATGCGGGTATCGCGCGGCCGCTTTGAGTACGAATTCGCCGTCGCCGCCGCCGATATCGAGCAACACGCGATGCTTTTCGAGAGGATACAAATCAAGCAGCATATCGGCGACGAGCGTTTGCGATGCCGACATCAATGCCGAGTAGGGCGCGATATCCTTGACCTCAAGATCTCCCCTATTGCCGCGCGCATAAGCCCAATAGCGCGAGAGTTCCGTGTCCGTGCGCTCTCCTTTAAGCAACGATACCGGATCACGCATATCCGCGTAAAACATGCGGTGATGTTTGATCATCTCAATGAGCCCGGGATTACCGGCGATGGCAGCTCCGCGCATGCCGAGCCCATAGCGGCCGCCGGATCTCAAAGAAATAAGCTGGAGCGACACCGCGGCGCTCAATAGCCGTTCGGCGGCGGCAGCATCGAGACCGGTCCGCGCAGCAATTGCAGACGCGTTTTGCGGCCCCTCCCGCAGCATTTCAAGAATGCCTAGCTCCACACAGGCCAAAAGTATCTGCGAATAGACAAATCCGGCGCACAGATCGAACACCTCGCGGGCCTGCGTTCTTGCGATGAATCTGAAAGCCCGGAAGCGCCGATATTTTGCGCTGAAACGCGAGATCCGACACGAGCCGGTCGCGCAGCGAGAAAAACATGTCGGACAATCGCGACATCGTTTGCCTTTGCTAAAATGGCAAAGCGGCAGCCGCTCGGTGCACTTTGTCAGGCGGCGCGAGTCTCGAGGCCTTTGGGCATGAAGCGCATCGACTCTGCTAGTATAATTGCGCGCAATTCGGCAGCGCCGTCGCAAGACGGAATAGCTCCAATCGCGGCCGAGAGAAGATCTTTGAGCCGCTCGACTGCTCCCTTGAGCCCCAGTTCCTTGAGGGCGCTCGGACGGCCTAGAGCTACGTCCTGGCCGGCAGGTTTTCCGGAGAAAGCGGGATCTGCGAGCAAATCCTGAATATCGTCGGCAACCTGATACGCTTCGCCGATACGCTCGCCGAGAAGCCGCCACGGCTCCGCATTTGCGCCTGCAGCCAATGCTCCGGCGGCGGTCGCTGCCGCAAACAGAGATCCTGTTTTGGCTCTGTGATAGTCGGCAAGGCAAATCTGTTTTTCATTTTCCCAGGCTTGGCCTGCGATAATGCCAAATGGTGCGCCTGATGCTTGAGCAAGGTTGACAAGCAGCCCCGGAACGCGGCTTGGAACCATGGCAACGGTGCGCGCCAGTGTTTCGAAGGCCATCACGATCATAGCGTCTCCGACGAGAACGGCCTCACTCTCGCTATAAGCCATGTGTACCGAGGGCTTCCCGCGCCGCGTCGCCGCGTTATCGAAACAGGGAAGATCGTCATGAACCAGCGACCCGCAATGCATGAGCTCGATTGAGGTTGCCGCTGCGTCGGTCACATTCGGTTCGTCGTCTCCGCAGGCCCGCGCCACCGCGAGGCACAGGCGCGGCCGGATTCTAGCGCCTCCCGGAAAAACGGCGTAGCGTATGGCGGACGCAAGCAGCGGCGGTGTCTGTGGCACCTCGAGCCGCTGCACAGCGGCTTCTAGCGACTTCTCAATTCGCATCAGGGCATCCATGTGTATCCCTCTCGCGCAAGGTGTGTAATTATATATGTACTTTTATGATTGTCACTTAGAGTTGACAGTCCTGTCAAGCCGATTTACTTGTCAAGCCGATTAAGCCGTGTCGAGGAGGTGTCGCTTAATGCGCGCGAGCCGGGTTGCCATCGTCGGGGCGGGTATCGGCGGCCTAGCCGCGGCCATTGACTTGGCTCAGGCCGGAGCGCGGGTCACAGTCTTCGACAAAGCGAGCGCTGCGGGCGGGAAAATACGCCAAACGTCCCAGGATGGGGTGGCGATCGACGCTGGCCCGACTGTTGTCACCATGAAGTGGGTATTCGACGAGCTTTTCGGTGACTCCGGTCGCTCATTCGCGGATGCTGTGCCCACTCACGCCCTCGAAACCCTGGCGCGCCACGCCTTCGATGACGGAAGCCGGCTCGACCTCTTTGCCGATCACGCGAAGAGCGCCGCAGCAATTGGCGAATTCGCGGGCCCAAGAGAAGCCCGCGGCTTCCTAGACTTCACGAAACGAGCGCAAGAGACATACCGCACACTTGAGAACTCGTTCATTCGCTCCGATCAGCCAAACCCTGTATCGCTCGCGATGGGAGCAGGTTTGCGCGGTCTTGGAGACCTTTGGCGCATTTCTCCCTTCTCAACATTGTGGAAAGCTCTCGGGGATCATTTTAACGATCCGCGCCTCAGGCAGCTGTTTGCGCGCTACGCAACCTATTGCGGATCGTCGCCCTTCGATTGCCCAGCGACACTGATGCTCGTCGCCGACGTCGAGCGCCAAGGCGTTTGGATTATCGACGGCGGCATGCAGCGTCTCGCGTCGGCCTGCCACGAACTTGCTGTCGCCAGCGGCGTCGAATTCCGTTTTGGCGAAACTGTTGAGCGCATTGACGTCGAGATGGGCAGCACGGCCGGGATCACACTGAAAAACGGGGAGAGATTCTAAGGCTGGCGCCGTCATCGTCAACGCCGATCCCGCCGCGGTATCTTCGGGGCTATTCGGCCAGGATGTCGCCCCGGCCGTCGCATCGCTTGCGCCCTCCTCGCGATCGCTATCGGCCATCACGTTTGCCGGCGAGATAGCCGCGGAAGGCTTTCCTCTGATCCACCACAATGTATTTTTCGGCCGCGATTACCATCGGGAGTTTGACGATATTTTCCGTTTCGCGCGGGTTCCAGCGGATCCGACCGTTTACGTTTGCGCACAAGATCGCGGGCCCGGGCGCGCGCACGAGAGCGGCCCAAGTAACGGCACAAGTAGCGGCCATGAGAACGGCATGCGCGAACGACTCTTATTTCTCGTCAATGCTCCCGCGATCGGGGACAGCCACAAATTCACCTCGGAGGAAGTCAATCAATGCAAGAAAAGCATACTGAACCGGCTGAACCGATGCGGTCTCGCGATCAAAGGTTTGGACCAAGCTACGGTCACGACACCGGCGGACTTCAACCGCCTCTTCCCAGCGACGGGCGGAGCCCTGTACGGTCAGGCCTCACACGGATGGACCGCATCGTTCACCCGCCCGTCGGCACGGACGCGCTGTCCGGGGCTGTATCTGGCGGGCGGAGCAGTGCATCCGGGTCCGGGCGTGCCGATGGCGGCATTATCGGGCCGGATCGCAGCCAGGGCTGCCTTGGCGGACCTGACTTCGCACTGAGCGTTCCGCCGAACGGTTACGCATGGTGGTATATCGATGCCGTGAGCGACGACGGGAAGTTTGGGCTCACGATCATAGCCTTCGTCGGCAGCGTCTTCTCACCTTACTATGCGCGCGCGCGCCGCAAGGGACCAACCGCCCCAGAAAACCATGTCGCGGTCAACGTTGCTCTTTACGGAAAAGGCGTGCGCCGCTGGACCATGACGGAACGCGGCCGTTCTGCGCTGGAACGGACGAGCGATACATTGAGCATCGGTCCGAGCCGGCTGTACTGGAGCGGAAATGCCCTAGAGCTTGTGCTCGATGAGTTAGCCATCCCAATGCCAGGCCGCGTGCGCGGAACCGTCCGGATTGTCCCACAGTGCCTTCCGGCGCGCGAGTTCATCCTCGACACATCGGGACGCCATATTTGGCAGCCGGTTGCCCCGATGGCCCGCGCCGATGTCCGATTCTCAAGTCCGGATCTGCAGTGGTCGGGCCACGCATACTTCGATCATAACCGGGGAACAGAACCCCTCGAGAATGGCTTTGAAAGCTGGGACTGGTCGCGCCAGAATACCGGACATTCCGCGCGCATTCTTTATGATGTCGTGAGGCGCGATAGCGCGACCGAGATTCTCGCCGTCGAAGTCAGCAAGGACGGGCGCATTTCACATTTCGACAGTCCGCCGCGCACCGCTCTTCCGCCTGGCTTCTGGCGCGTTTCGCGCAACACTCGTTGTGATGACGGGGCACCGGCTTCCGTGATCCAAACCCTCGAGGATGCGCCATTCTATGCCCGCTCCCTGATCCGCTCCTCGGTCAATGGGGACAAGTCGTTGTCCGTCCACGAGAGTCTCGACCTGAACCGGTTCCGCTCAAGCGCCGTTCAAGCAATGCTGCCGTTCAAGATGCCCCGGCGGACGGTGTGATGGCCCGGCTCTAGTTCTGCACCCGCGCCGCGTCAATGTCTCCGGCTGCTTTGTCTATTCCGAGTGCATTCAGCGCCGTCTGCACGATCCCGGCCGCGTTCAGCCCCGCCATCGCGTACATCCTATCGGGGCTATCGTGTTCGATAAACGTGTCCGGCAAAGTCAGTGTTCGCACTCTGAGGCCGCGATCAAGCAACCCTGCGCCTGATAGATAGTGCAGCACGTGGCTGCCGAAGCCGCCGATTGAACCTTCCTCGATCGTCAACAGCACTTCATGCTCGCGCGCCAACCGCCGTATGAGATCTGTATCGAGCGGTTTCATAAAGCGCGCATCGGCGACCGTCGTTGAGAGACCCATGGCACCGAGCCGTTGGGCTGCCTCGCGAACTTCCCCAAGGCGCGTGCCAAGCGAGAGAATAGCAATCTTCGTGCCCTCTTCGATAATGCGCCCTCGCCCGATCTCTAGAGGCAATGCCAGCTCGGGCAATGTCACGCCCGAACCTTCGCCGCGCGGAAAGCGGAATGCAGATGGCCGGTCGTCTATGGCGGCGGCTGTTGCCACCATATGCATCAATTCGGCTTCGTCCGACGCCGCCATGACGACGAACTCCGGGAGGCAGCCGAGATAAGCGAGATCGAATGATCCCGCGTGCGTTGGACCGTCGGCGCCGACCAAACCGGCCCGGTCTATGGCGAAGCGCACGGGAAGTTTCTGGATGGCAACATCGTGTACCACCTGATCGAAGGCACGCTGCAGGAAGGTCGAATAGATCGCGGCAAAGGGCTTCATGCCTTCGGTTGCGAGGCCGGCCGCAAAAGTCACAGCATGTTGCTCGGCGATGCCAACGTCGAACATCCGGTTGGGGAATTCCTTCGCGAAAAGATCGAGACCGGTGCCCTCCGGCATGGCGGCCGTAATGGCGACGATGCGTTCGTCTTTCCTGGCTTCAGCAACCAGGCTTTCGGCAAACACGCGCGTGAAGGCCGGGGCTTTGGCTTTAGGTTTGGACTGGGCACCAGTGATGACATTGAACTTGGCAACGCCGTGATACTTATCCACCGACGCTTCGGCCGGTGCGTACCCCTTGCCCTTCTGCGTAACGACATGAACTAGAATAGGCGCTTGATCGGCATCACGCACATTTTTCAGAACCGGCAAGAGCTGTTCGAGATCGTGTCCATCCACGGGACCGACATAGTAGAAGCCCAATTCTTCGAACCAGATTCCGCCCGACCAATATGTGCGCGACATCTCTTCCGCGCGTGCAGCACGGCGCTCCCATTTTTTCGGCAATTTCTTAGCGAGTTGTTTGGCGATATCGCGAAGATGCAGATAGGGCGCGCTCGATGTCATTCTGGTCAAGACTTTTGCTAGCGCACCCGACGGCGGCGCAATCGACATGTCGTTGTCGTTCAGGATGACAATCAAGCGCTCGTCGCGCGCGCCCGCATTGTTCATGGCTTCGTAGGCCATCCCGGCACTCATGGCGCCGTCGCCGATCACACAAATGACGTTGTTCTTTTCGCCTTTGAGATCCCGTGCAACCGCCATGCCGAGGCCTGCCGAAATCGAGGTCGAGGAGTGGGCCGCGCCAAACGGATCGTATTCGCTTTCGCTGCGTTTGGTGAAGCCGGATAGCCCGCCGCCTGATCTCAGAGTCCGGATGCGATCGCGGCGGCCGGTTAAAATTTTGTGCGGATAGGCTTGGTGACCAACATCCCAAATGAGCCGGTCGCGGGGCGTATCGAAGGTCCAATGCAAAGCGACAGTGAGTTCGACAACGCCAAGGCCGGCTCCCAAATGCCCGCCTGTCACGGACACCGCCTCAACGGTTTCGGCGCGTAATTCATCCGCTAACTGACGGAGATCGCTTTCTTTCAGCCGCCGCAAATCTTCAGGCGTCTCCACCATATCCAGAAGGGGTTTTGCCGGGGGCGTTTGCCAGCGGGTTTCAGCATTCATGGTTGTGCACTCCGCGCCTGTGTTTCTAAGTTAGACCGTTTCCGCCATCTGCCTGGCACCCAAACTTCGCATCCTCTGCCGAGCCGGGACAAATTCGCGCTCGCGCCGCTCAAGCCGTTCGAAAAGTGAAAGTATGAACAGCATGCGCCCGCGCACGTCCCACCACGCCAGGCCAGCCAGCGGTTCGGCGCTATTGCGTGCGCTAGCGCTTGCGGCATCTACGAGGAACCGCGATGCTTCAGATGGCGATTGTAAGCGCCACGGCGGCGTCCGGATCAATGAGCGCAGCGCATTGGCGAGCAGCTCGGCTTTGCGCACACCCGGCACGACGGCACGGCGATCAACCGAATTCCAGCCTTGGCCTTCAACTGCATTGCCGATTTCCGAATACAACAGCCGCGCGGCCGTGATCCCCGGACGGCAATCCGCAGGTAGACGGCCGATGCCCGAATCGGCTTTCCGGTAGAGTTGCCCGGCAACCTCGAGAAGGCGGCGGGTGACGACAGCAATTTCCTTGCAGAAAACCGGATTCTTCATCCATGCGTCCGGATCGAGCCCGGCTTCGCGCATCCAAGAACGCGGTATGTAAAGCCGGCCAGCAAGCGCATCCTCCCCAATGTCGCGCGCGATGTTGGTGAGCTGCATCGCCATGCCGAGATCACAAGCGCGTGCAACAACTTCCCTTTCGCTAGCTCCCATCAGAAGCGCCATCATCGCGCCCACCGTCCCTGCAACGCGGGCGGCATAATCCAGCAGATCGTCGATTGTCTCGTAGGTTTGTCCGGCCTTGTCCCAGGCGAAGCCGTCGATCAAAGCCGCGGGCAATTCTTTCGGGATTGCGTGACGCCTCACAGCGTCGGCAAAGGCCCGGTCGGCAGCGTGAGGTGCCGGTGTTCCGCCATATGCGGCGTCGAGCCGGCGCTGCAATACCGCGATCGCATCGACGCCTTCGTGTCCGAGATCGACCGCATCGTCGGCGAGGCGGCAGAACGCATAAAGCGCCGTCGCCGGATCGCGCACGCGGCGCGGCAGCAAGAAAGACGCAGCGTAGAACGAGCGGGACCCGCTGCGCAGAAGATCGCGGCAAGCCCGCAAATCGGCACCGCGCCGCGTGTCGTTATAGACGGAAGGCTGAAGCATCTGGAACCACCCGATCAAGTACCCGAGCCGACGAGAGAACACCTGGAACGCCGGCGCCTGGATGAGTTCCGGCACCGACGAGATAAAGTCTGTCGATATCTTCGCTGCGATTGTGCGGCCTGAAGTAGGCGCTTTGCGACAATACGGGTTCGAACCCGAACGCGGCGCCCTTGACCGACAGCAGCCTGTCGCGGAAGTCCTGCGGCGTGAAGACTTTGGACGTGACTATGTGCTTCGCAAGATCGGGCAGCAAACGCGCCTGCAAGTGATCTTCTATTCTTTTGCGATAGATTTCAGCGGTCTCGTTCCAGTCGATTTGTCCTTCGAGATGCGGCACGGGAGACAAGACATAGAACGTATCGCATCCCTCGGGCGCGAGAGATGGATCGGTTGCCGTCGGGCGGTGAAGATAGAGGCTGAAATCTTCGGCCAGAATTTTGCGCTCGAAGATATCTTTCAGCAGATCTTCGTAGCGCGGCCCAAGAAGAATGCTGTGATGGGGTACGTCGCCATATTGGCGATCGACACCAAAATACCAGACGAAAAGCCCCATCGAATAGCGCGCGCGGTCTATCCGGCGGTTGGTCCAATGAGGCCGCGACTGTTCTGGAAGAAGGTGGCGGTAAGTCCAGGCCGAGTCGGCGTTAGAGACGACAATATCGGCGGAGATAATCTCGCCCGACTCCAATTCAACGCCGGTGGCGCGCCGCCCTTCAAGCGTAATCCGCTTGACACTCGCGTTATAGCGGACCGCGCCGCCGAGACCTTCGATCAGTCCAACAAGACCGGTCACCAGCCGCCCGGTTCCCCCCATGACGAAATGGACACCCCAGCGCTGTTCGAGGTAGGGAATTAATCCGTAGATCGACGTCACGTTGAAAGGGTTGCCGCCGACGAACAAGGGGTGGAAGCTCAGCACGAAGCGTAACCGTTCGTCGCGCACGTAGCGAGCCGCCAATCCATAAATCGAGCGGTAGCTTTCAAGCTTGATAAGCTCAGGCACGAGCCGCGCCATATCCGTCAAATTATCAAATGGCACGCTGCCGAGTTCTTCGAACCCGACTTGATAGATGCGCCCGGCGAGTTCCATGAACCGCTCGTAGCCATCGACGTCGCCGGGCGAAATGCGCGCGACTTCCGCCCGCATGGCGGCGCGGTCGGTCGAACTCTTGAAGACTTCGCCGTCGTGAAAGCGAATTTCATAAGCCGGGTCGAGTGCGCGGATATCGATGTCGTCCTGGAGGCGGCGGCCCGCAAGCTGCCAAAGCTCCTCGAGCAGAAATGGCGCAGTGATGATTGTCGGGCCGGCATCAAACGTAAAACCGTCTTGATGGTAGACGGCAGCACGGCCGCCGGGCGTGTCAAGACGTTCCAGTACGGTGACCCTATAGCCTCGGGCTCCAAGACGCACGGCAGCAGCCAATCCACCGAACCCGCTGCCAATGACGACCGCATGCGGCCTGTCTGCGGGAAGCGCGCCGTTTCCGTGTTTCTGCAATCCATGTGTCAACATAACTGGACATTAAATAGTGTCCAACCATCTATTGCAAGCCCTTTGCGGAGGTCATGAGATGTTTATTGTAACTCGCCGCCGGAGCTCGGAATTACGCCACGTTGGACCGCGACGCGCGCGATTAACCCGGCAATAGCGGCCGGGTTCTCTTCGTGGGCCAGATGCCCCAAGCCGGTCAAATGAACAACCTCGGTCCGTTTGACGATTTTGGCGGCGCGGTCCGCGTCGGCCGGGCGAATAGCCTTGTCGTTCGCAGCAGCAACAAGCACAAGCAGCGTCTCCAACCGGCTCATGTCGCGCGCCAGGGGCACAAGGTCCCAGTTGGCCATCATGGCCAGCGTCGCGGCAACATGATCCTCGTTTTGGAACAGCCGTGCGTAATAGCTAATGTCGCCGGCGCTGAGTTCTGAGCCCGTATCCTTGAGAATGCTTTCGACTGCGTTGCGGTTTCCCGCCCTCCAGGCCATCAATCGCGGCACCCAAGATTGCGTGACGAGAAGCTTGGCAAGAGGCGAAAATAAACCGCCCGCAAAGCCGCCGAGAGGCAGCAGAGCACCATTTACGCTGATAATGGCGGCCGGTTGCAATCCGCCATCGAGGACCGCGCGGATGGCAATGGCCGCACCGGCCGAGTGGCCGGCGACCAATTGCGGCGACAAGGAAAGCGATGTCATCAGCCTCGAAAGCGCCGACGCCATTCCAGGCAGCGTGAGGCCTCTATTGCCAGGGTTCCCGGTCAAGCCGTGACCCGGAAGATCAGGCGCGATGATCGTGAAACGATCCTGCAATAGCGGCACAACCCGGCGCCAGGAATGGGCCGACGACCCCGTGCCGTGCACAAGCAGCACGATAGGTCCCTGGCCCAAACGCTGCACACGCCAGCGCAGACCGTCCGAGACCACAAACAGGGTTTCGCTGCCCCCAGGCCAACCGGCCCCATCTCGATCGATACTCAATGCGTGGCTCATGCCTCTCAAATACCGCCTGATGCGCGCACTGGCGAGGCCGTGCCCGGAAACCTATTTGAGACACTTACTTGATTTGCTTGACTGCATCGGACAGCGCACGAGCACCGGCATAGGGCAAAGGCACATACTTTGCGCCCATTTCCGCTGCGAACTGCCCCGACTGTAGGCTTGGCCGGGGCGAGGTATCGATGACAATTGCCGGACATTTGGATAGCCGCATCATGCGTGCCGCACTCAAGGCATCCGCCATCGCACCTTCGCGCGACGCCACCCCCTTACGGTCGATATTCGCTTTGCCGTCCGTCAGAAAAACAACTGAAGGTGTCCGCCCTTTGCGATGTTCAGCATCTGCGAGTGCCGCAGCGCAGTCCGCCGCCGACGCAAGCGGTGTGCCGCCGCCTCCGGGCAAGGCTGTGACCTGACGCTTGACGCGGGCGAGAGAGCGCGTCGGAGACAGAAGCATGTTCGCACTCTTGCCGCGGAACGACACAAGCGCCACATGATCGCGGCGCGAATAACAATCGGCGAGCAGAAGTTCAATCGCCCCCTTCGCTTCGGCCAGCCGGTGCAGCGCTGCCGATCCCGACGCATCGACGACGAAGATCGTCGATGTTTCGCGCTTGTTTTTGAAGAGACGCACCCGGAAATCCATAGCGCGGATGTGCATCCCTTGCATTGTCCCTGCCTGTGTCCCAGCCTGAACCTGGGTTATGCGGAATTTCTGAGCCTCTTGCCGGCGCAAGGTTTGCCAAGGTGCTGCCGCACGCAACGTTTCGATAATATCGAGTGGACTGCCCCGTCGCGGGTCGCCGCGGCGTGCGCCAAGCCTTCGCCCATGGCTCGGAGATTTCTGCTTAGCGCCTGACCGCCCGAACGCGCCTTTGCGCCGGTTCGCCTGCGGGCCAGCCCGCAAAGCGTCTAAGATATTTTGCGGGAGAGCCGCTGCTGCCGCTGCGATAAGCAGTTCGTCCAAATTTTGCGGATCCTGCTGACTGCTGTCCGGCGTATCTGCGCTCTCGTTTTCAGGCGGCTCAGGCGGCGGTGGCGCCTCCTCTGGCTCCTGCAGATCGGACGGGACTTGGGTCGCACGCGACGCGAGCACAACGCGAACCGCGAATGCAAGATCGCCGTCTTCAATCCTCTCGCGACCGGCAAGTGCCGCTGAGGCGCGCGCGACCTTGATGGCAAAAGTTCCGGCACGCATCGAGCCGATGCCGAGCGCTAAGCAGGCCGAACATATTGCTTCAATCGCTTCCGCCGGAACGTCAATGCTTGAAAGCGCGCGTTGCGCTCGTTCGAGCGCGGCTCGATCGGCGCGCACCGGCATCGCGCTTTGCGCCCGTACGGTCGTAAAATCGAGTTGCAGCGCCAGGCGTTCGCGTAAAGCGGGCGCTACAGGCTCGCCGCCTTCATCGAGTGCAACAACCCCGAAGCGCGTTGCTATTTTTGCAGATATTCCCTCGCGCTCGACGGCAAGCGCACCATTGTCCAACGCCGATGCGAGAGCGGAAACGGTTCCAGGCCGTACGCATTCTACGTTCGGCACAAGCGCAATTCCGCCGTTTGCTTCCGCAATGAGCCCCCGATCAACGACAGGGGTGCCGGTTCCAAGAGTGCTTGCCAGATCAAGTCCGCCAAGTAAGCGGCCGTCGTCGGCATTTAAGGGCATGCGCACATATGGCACGTCCGGCCCTATGCAGTCTTGCAGATACGAGAGCCATTGCTCAACCGCACCGCCGCGGCAGCACTGCACCCATATCCCGCCGATGGCATGCGGATCCAACGCCATCACGTGCGCGGCTTTGATCGCATCGCTCCAAAAGGCTTCGGATTTGGAGCCGTCGCCGCTCATATCACGTGCCGTTCGCCGGAACTCCCGAAGACTTCGCGGATGGCCCGGTCGACACGCGCGGTTTCGCCCGTTTCGTCGAGCGGGTCACGGCGCAAGCGATGGCGGAGTACGAGCGGCGCGACATGCCTCAAGTGCTCATCCGAGACCGCGCTATCACCCTCGAGCGCAGCAAGCGCCCTGGCCGCGCGCACAAGCGTCAGTTCACCGCGCAATCCGTCGGCACCGGCCTCCATGCAAATCTGCGCTGCCCGCTCAAGCGAATGATCTGGCGTAGCAACGCCGGGCAAACGCGCTCGTGCGTCAACGAGTTGCTGACGAGTCTCCGATTCCGCTGCCGACCAGGCGGAAACGAAACCTGCGGGATCGCGGTCAAAGGCATCGCGGCGCTTGACGATCTCGACGCGGGTCTTGATGTCTTGCGGTGTTTCGATGTCGAGCGAAAGTCCAAACCGGTCGAGCAGCTGAGGCCTCAATTCGCCTTCTTCCGGATTTCCGCTGCCAACAAGGACGAAACGCGCGGGGTGGCGCACGCTCAGGCCATCGCGCTCCACGACGTTCTCGCCAGACGCCGAAACATCGAGCAGCAAATCGACGAGATGGTCTTCGAGAAGATTGACCTCATCGATGTAAAGAAAACCGCGATGCGCGCGCGCTAGCAAGCCGGGCTCAAACTCTTTGACACCGCTCAGCAGAGCCTTTTCGAGATTAAGCGCGCCGACGACCCTGTCTTCCGTCGCACCGAGCGGCAGATCGACAACCGGCACGGGCTCGAAACGAATTGGGCGTGCCGATTGACCGGAACACGTTGCGCAATGCGAACCCGCACTACAGCCGCTGGCCGGATCACCGTTGAAACGGCAGCCCTCGATAACAGCCATTTGCGGAAGCAACGCCGCCAAGGCGCGCACTGCCGTCGATTTTCCGGTGCCTCGATCGCCGAGCACTAGAACGCCGCCGACGCTTGGATCAATGGCGGCTATGAGCAGCGCCAGCTTCATTTCGTCTTGCGCGACGATTGCGGTAAATGGGAAGGCGTGGCGCATGCGTGTTGCTCTTGGCTGGATCACTCGGCGGGAAAGGCGGCGGCCCCAAGATGCCTCGCGGGTTGCGCAAGGCGGTCTGGAAGCCGGAAATGGACGTTTTCTTTTTTGCCCGGCAGTTCATCGACGGTTATCGGGAACATTTCACCAATATGTGCGACGAGACCGTTGACGACTGAGTCTGGCGTTGAAGCACCGGACGTAATGCCTATCGCCGAGCGTCCGCGCACCCACGCGGGGTCGAGCTTGTCCGCGCCATCGACGAGATGCGATTCCACTCCGGCGCTTGCTGCTATTTCAACCAGCCGCGATGCGTTCGAACTGCTTGGCGAGCCAACGACGAGGACGACATCCGCGACCCGGGCAAGTTCGAGAACCGCCATCTGCCTGTTCTGCGTTGCATAGCAAATGTCCCGGGTATCCGGACCGACGATAGCCGGAAAGCGCTTTCGCAATGCAGCTACGATGTGCCCGGTATCAAAAACGCTCAACGTGGTTTGGGTGACGAACGCCACTTTGGATTCGTCCTTGACCGAAATTTTCGCGACATCATCCGCCGTTTCGACGACCTTAACGTCGATATCGACTTGACCGCGCGTACCTTCAACTTCGGCATGACCATTGTGCCCGACGAGGATCACATCGTATCCCTTATCGGCATAGTTTTGCGCTTCGCGATGGACACGGCGCACGAGAGGACACGTGGCGTCGATAACATCGAGATTGCGGCGCGCGGCGTCTTCCTCGACTTTGCGCGATACGCCATGCGCACTGAAAAGCGTCAGCGCCCCATTTGGAATGCAATCAACTTCATCGACAAATATCGCCCCGAGCTTCTTCAAACGCTCGACCACGTGCCGGTTGTGTACAATTTCGTGGCGGACATAGACGGGCGGTCCGTACATTTGCAGAGCGCGCTCTACCATTTCGACGGCGCGCACGACGCCGGCACAAAAACCCTGCGGCCTTGCCAAGATCACACGACACTGCGCACCATTGTCCTGCATAAAATGACTGGTAACATGAACACCTCAATATGTCACTATAGCTTTACACTTTTTGCATGACATCTTTAGCCATCGGCTCGCGGCGCTTCGCTCGGCACACAGGAACTACGCTGTAAAATCAATAGCTTAAAGATGCCGGGCAGCGGGCATCATCCGCAACCCGGAGCGCAAAACTTTTAAAGACCGGAACCGCTCTATTTCAGCGCAATCGTATAGTCGCGCAAGACGTTGGCCTCAAGCTGCACCTCTTGCAGTCTGTGGTTCAAGACGTCGCCGATGCTTATGAGCCCGACGAGCTTGCCGAGTTCCGACACGGGTAGGTGGCGAATGCGCCTGTTGGTCATGACTTTGGCGATGCCATAGAGGCTATCGGCCGGTGAACAGGTAATCACGGCGCGAGTCATGATCGACGAAACCGGCATCTCAAGCAAGTCGCAGCCTTGGGTCGCAAGCCCTCTGACAAGATCGCGCTCGGAGACAATCCCTTCCAAGGTTCCGAGCGGCGAAATCACCACCATCGCACCAACTTTCTCGTCCGAAAGCCTTTTCGCGACCGTCTGGACGTTGTCGGTTGGGTTGACCGATTTGATGGCCGAGCCTTTGTCCTTGAGTATGTGATGAACTTGCATGACGTTACTCCTATGACTGTCGTTGAACTTCCCTTCGCTCGCATGCAATGACCTCAGTTTCTGCAATAATAACGCGCCGGAATCCGGCTCCATGCCCGCCGGTTTTCCTGCCAAAAGATCGAACAAATTATCGGCGACCGAGCGCGCGCCATAAAGCCCGCCGTTCAAGGCCGACTGGCCGATAATTGCGACCGCTGGCACGCCGGCGGATTCCGCCGCCGCAAGACCATACGAACTCGACTGCAAAGCCAAGCAATCGCGCGCTGGCACATCGACTTCGTCCAAAGCGCAGCCAAGAGCGTCTACCGACCGCTGCAAGGCCGTACCGGTCCACTGATTTTTCATCCTTGCCGGCGCATAGACCGGGATCCTGTCAAGCGGCGGCGAAATAAGCAGCGTGGCGGTTTCGACGTTGATCGACGTGACAATGGCGAATTTGATGCCAGCCTCCCGGCCGGCCGAAACGAGATCTAGCACCCCGTCGCGCAAGGGAGGTGGGTTGGCCGCCAGGTCCCGCTCTGCCGACACGATGATGCGGCGATACGTTATGTCGAGCAGGGTACGCAAATCTTCCGATCGCCGCCCGCGCAACAGAAACTGCACGGCATAATCGAAGAATCGCTCTTTGCAAATGTAATGGCCGAACTGCAGGGCAAATTCTTCCCGCCCCATATCATGTTGAAAGCCGGCTTCGGCCAGAACGTCGTTGGTCGCACGGCGAAACGCTTCGCCCGTCGAAAAGACAACGCCCTCAAAGCGAATGATCATGGCGCGCAATGTCATTTCATGAGTCCGCCCATAACGATTGACGTATCGATCATCCGGTTGGCGAACCCCCACTCGTTGTCATACCAGGCGAGAACGCGAACAAACCTGTGATCGACAACGCTTGTGCCAGCCAGATCTACGATGGCACTTGCCGGGTTGTGATTAAAATCTGACGACGCGAGAGGAACTTTGTTGACCTGGAATACGCCTTTGAAGGCCTGCAGTGCAGCGGCGCGCTCGAATGCCCGGTTGATCTCTTCCGGTGTTGTCTTGCTGCCGACATCGACCTTGAGATCGATGAGCGAGACATTTGTTGTCGGCACGCGGATCGCGGCGCCTTCGAGGCGGCCCAAAAGCCGGGTCAATACGAGACCCACAGCCTTGGCGGCGCCGGTGGTGGTCGGGATTAAGTTGCATCCAGCCGCCCGCGCCATCAGGAAGTCTTGGTGGAACGAGTTCGAGCGGTCTTTGATCGCTGGTCATGGCATGGATCGTCGTCATGAAACCGCGTTCGACACCGACAACGTCGTCCAAGACTTTCACGACAGGTGCCAGACAGTTGGTCGTGCATGAGGCATTGGAAACGATGACATCGTCCGGCGTCAACTCATGATCGTTGACCCCGTAAACGATGGTGTTGTCGGCACCGCGAGACGGGGCCGAGATCAAAACGCGCTTTGCACCCGCAAAAATATGTCCTGAAGCCTCGTCCCGGTTGGTCAGGCGGCCCGTGCACTCCATGACCAGATCCACGTCCAGCTCTTTCCAGGGCAGTTTTTTGGGCAGCACTTCGGTAAAAACGGCCATGTCGAAGCCGTTTGCAATGATCCGCCCGTCCTCGGCATGGATATCCGCTTTCAACTCTCCGTGGACTGTGTCGTGACGCAACAAGTGCGCATTCACTTGCGCCGTTCCAAAATCATTGATGGCAACAAAATCGATATCCTTGCGGCCGCTCTCTATGGCTGCGCGCAGCACCAATCTACCAATCCTGCCGAACCCGTTTATCGCAACCCTAAGCGCCATCCGGGACCCGTCTCCTTTTCCCGCCCGCACCAGCTGAGACGCGTTGCGGCGCGGCGTCCGCTTACGGTTTACCGTCATGGGATGTGCGCCGCCGCCGCGAACCGGAAAGACATCATGATACCTCTGGCCCTTTCAGGAAATTTTATTTATCTTTCACAGCATGAAAGAAAAACTAAAAGACAGGCCGATCCGGGACGTCACCCTGAAACAGTTGAATGCCGTCTCCGCGATCGCAAAAACCGGGACAATAACGAGTGCTGCCAATACGTTGGGCGTGACCCCACCTGCCGTAACGCTGCAGTTGAAGCTGCTTGAGCGCCGTCTCGGCCTTGCGCTTTTCGAGCGCACGCCGCGCGGTCTGCGACCGACGGACGCTGGGCAATATTTTGTCAGCGTCCATGCACGTCTGACGTCTCTTCTCGATGAAGCCAACGAGGCGGTCGTCGAAATGAAAGGCACCGGCCGCGGACGGCTTCGTATCGGCGCGGTGAGTGCCGCCCAATATTTCATCCCCCGGATCGTCGCCGAGTTCGGCAAGGTATATCCGCGCATCGAAATCGAACTGTTCGTTTCGAACCGCGCGCAGACCCTTGCGGAACTTAGCGCCTTGTCGCTCGACATCGCCGTCATGGGCCGCCCGCCCGAGCCTTCCAGCTGCGATCACCAGATCTTCGGCGAGCACCCCCATGTCATCGTCGCAGCTCACAACCATAGGCTCAGTCATAAGCGGAGACTCCCTCTTGATAGTTTGAAAGACGAAACTTTCATCATCAGGGAGCCCGGCTCCGGGACGCGGATATTGATGGAACGGACATTTGCGATGGCTCACTTTAGACCGCGCACCGGTATGGAATTCGCGAGCAACGAAACAATCAAGCAAGCCGTGATTGCGGGGCTCGGCATCGCATTTGTATCGGCACATACAGTCGCGGCTGAATTGTCCGGGGGGCAACTCGTGGTGCTGCGCACGCAAGGCTTTCCGGTCACGCGCCAGTGGTACGCTGTACGTCCGGCCGAACGTCAGCTGACGCCCGCAGGTCAAGCCATGTGGCGATTCATCGTCGCGGACGGCGCGAACTTTTTTCCCGAACTGGAATGATTTCGCCAAACTGCAATTCTGTAACAGCATGGCTCATGTTCCATTCATTGCCAGCGCGAGGAAAGATCTGCAACATGCGCAACCAACGAGCCGGCAAGCCATAAAGACGCCGTCTCAAAACCCCCGCCGGTCAAAACCGATTTCAATGCCATAATCAGACAAGCGCCGGCTGCTAAATTTGAGGCAAGACTTGGTAGAGGAATTCCGCGCCCCGTCGCGAGTTTAACGCCCGCGAGTGCAGCCCCTTCGAACGCCATCAGCAGCAGCAGAACATCTGCAATCTGGCCCGAAGCAAACCAGGTCTTCAGCATGTCTTTACGATCCCGGCTCCGTGCATGAGAAGCACACGTTTCTAGAATGGCGCGTTTAGGCGCACGATCTCAACATTGAGAGCGGTCGCAATTGTGATCCAAGCGAGGTATGGCGCGAACAAGAGAGCGGCTCTCGGCGCACGCCGCATAAGGAAAGCGATGCACGCCAGGATCGACAGCCACAGCATTGCAATATCTACTGCGGCGAAGTCTGGCCGCCGAAGCATATAAAACAGCGGGGACCAAGCAATGTTGAGAGCGGCGTTCGCCGACAGCAAAGCCAGAAGCTTTTTCCGCCCGGCGTCTGTTGTGAGATCATTCCAGGCGACAGCTGCGGCGAGCGCCGAAAAAAGTAGAACGACGGTCCATACAGGCCCGAAGACCCAAGCTGGAGGGTGCCAATCTGGTCTGACCAGCGCCAAACTCCATGCATTGGGACGAGTCAAAAGCCCGTCAATCAAGCCAATACCTGCGGCCGCCAAGGCAAATGCAGCGTAAGGCGACATGCGCGGCGCATCCGCGCGCGCGGTCCCGGTTCCCGCAGTCATGGCGGTATCATCCCGGTGAGATGCGCAAGATCTTTGAAGAATATTTTTATGTGAGCGGCAGGGCTGCGCCGGACCAGCTCTTTGTTCATGTAGGATTGCCAGGTTAAACGCTGGACATCCTTGTCGGCGCACATACTGACGAAGCGTTCGCGGCGCGCATCGTTGCGGTACCAGAAGTATTGCATGATGCCGAGGACGAAGAAGACGGTTCTGTGGGTTTTCATGAAGCGCTTGCGGGCTAGGCCCAAACATTTGGCGTCGCCCGTCGCTATTGCCATCGACACGGATTGGGCCGCCAGCCGCCCGCACGCCATGGCGTAATAAATCCCTTCCCCAGAAGCGGGCGCGACAACGCCCGCAGCATCTCCGGCGACAATACAGTCGCGCCCATTATCCCAGCGCTTTAATGGATGCAGCGGTATCGGCGCGCCCTCGCGGCGGATGGTTTCACAGCCATCCAGTCCCGTCGAACGGCGCACTTCTCCAACGGCCGTGCGCAAGGAAAAACCCTTGTTGGCACTTCCCGTGCCGATGCTGGTCGTGTCCCCATGCGGGAAAACCCATGCATAGAAATCGGGCGAGACACGGCCATCGTAATAGATGTCGCAGCGATTTGCGTCGAAACGGGGGGAGGGCGTTTGACCGCTAGCCGGTTTTGCCTCGCGCGGCGAGCGGACGATTTCGTGATAGGCAAAAACATAAGAGACCCGGCCGGCATCCGGCAGTTCTTGGCGCGCAATTGCCGACAGCGCTCCGTCGGCGCCGATGACGTAACGGGCGCGAAGGCTCTCGGTTCGCTCCTCGCCTTCCCCTTTTCCCGCACGGTAAAAAACTGTGACATGCTCGCTGCCATCTCGCGTCAGCTTCTCGAAGGTTCCGGTAACGCGGGTCGCGCCCTCTCGTGCTGCGCGGTTCCGCAGCCACTCGTCGAAGTGCTCCCGGTCTACCATTGCAACGTAGCCTTCTCCGTCGATCGGCATATCGACTGTGCGGGCCGATGGGGCAATAATTTGAGCCGATTTTACGCGCGCAACGATGAGGTCGTCCGGAATTTCGAAATCGCGAATGAGACGCGGCGGGATGGCACCTCCGCATGGCTTGATCCGCCCCGCTTTGTCTAGGAGAACAACACTCAAGCCTTCTTTTGCCAAGTCCGCCGCAGCTGTCGCCCCAGCCGGACCGCCGCCGATGACTGCCACGTCGTATAAATCGGATTGGATCATTCTACTAACCGTTGCTTGTTTGCATTTCGGGAAGACGCGGCGAAATAACTGCGGCGTCGCCGGCGCGGCCCTTCTGGCCAATAGCTCGCGTTGCAAGCCATGCCGCTACGACAAACAACAGGCTTTCGCCAGTAAATACGAGTGAGTAGGCTGCGGCCGGATCCTGCAAAATCTTGCGCATAATATCTGCGGCGGCGGTCCCAAGAAACCCGCCGAGACCAAACGCGAGCGCTTGCGAAGCGCCCCAGATTCCCATGCGCATGCCTTCGCGCTTTTTGTAGCCCGACGAGGCGAGAGCCATCATCGAACCGATGGCGGCAACAGCGTAAGCACCATTCGAGAAACCGAGCGCGAACACGGCCGCTTTAAGATGAATGATGGTTCCGGTCTTGGCCGACCAAACAATAGCAATCAATGCCGCGGCTGAGGCGAGACAGCCGCCGATGGTCCATGTCTTTAGGCTCCCAAAGCCGAAACGCGGATTGGCCAGCACTGCAATCACAAGCATCCCGGAGAAAACACCCCCGTTCTGCAATCCGCTGAGTTTGGTCGATTCCCCAGGCGTCAAACCGAACACCAATCCGGCAAAGGGTTCGAGGATCAGATCTTGCATGCTGTAGGCCAGCATCGATACGAAAATGAAAATCGTAAATCGCCGAGCTTGCGGTTCGGCCCAAACTTGTTGCAACGACGACTTGAAATCTGGTTTCGCGGCCGTTTCAACTTCGCTCGCCGATGGTACGTCTTTACCCAAGCTGGCTTCGACGCCCCAGATCGCAAGCGTTGCAACCAGCATCGCCAAAACGGATACGGTTGTTGTCACAAGAACCAGCCGCGACGGCGTGAACGGATCCAAGAAGGAACCGGCCGTGACGGTCGTCACGACAAAGCCTGCAATCATCATCAGCCAAACGATTGTTGCCGCGGGCGCGCGCCGTTCGGGAGCTACGCTTGTCGCCAGCAGCGCCAGGAGCGACGTTCCCGTTGCGCCAACGCCGACGCCAACGAGCGTGAAGGCTATGATCGCCAGCGCAATACCCGGGATCAAATGATCGGCCATAATCGCTGTTGCGAGCGCCGCACCGGAGCCGCCGAGAGCCAGCATTGCCATGCCGGCAATAATCCAAGGCGTTCGCCTGCCGCCCACATCCGAGCCATGACCCCAGCGTGGACGCAGGACTTGCAATGCATGGTGCAGTGTAACAAGGAGCCCGGGCAAAATCGCCGGAAGAGCCAATTCGACAACCATCACGCGATTAATCGTCGATGTTGTCAGAATGACAATGGCGCCGAGTGCCGTTTGCACCAAGCCGAGCCGGACAATCCCGAGCCAACCAAGTTGTGTCTTCGTCATACGGGCACCCCGATAACGGTGCGCACGGCGAAAGCACTTGCCAGCATGCCAAGCACATAGAGTGTGACGCCCGTGGCGTTATACCAAGGCGCTAAATCTCGCGGTTTCTCGAGCCAACGGCGCATAAGAAAGAGCTGCGCCACAACAAACAGCGCAACAAGAGCGCCGTGATAAGGCCTATCCCACGCTATCAGCAACGCCACCACAATCAGCTGCGGAATGGTCATCACTGCGCACGCAAGTCGCGCGGCACGGCCGACGCCCAACTGCACGGGCAGTGAGCGAATTCCCATTTGGCTATCGCCTTCGACCGATTTGAAATCGTTTAGCGTCATGATGCCGTGTGCGCCGACGCTGTAGAGCGCCGCAAGCGCCATGATTTTCTGATGCGGAAACTGCTGGAGTGCTACCAGTGCGCCGGTGAACCACGGAAGGCCCTCGTAACAGGCGCCGCACGCGGCGTTTCCAAGCCAACCGTTCTGCTTGAGGCGTATGGGTGGCGCGCTATAAGCCCAAGCCAAAAGCAAACCGATACAAGCTGCAATAAATCCCCAAACACCGAGCAACATCGAGACGGCAAGCGAGAGCACAGTCCAGAGGCAGGCAATGTACAGCCCCCACATTCCCGGGACGCGTCCCGAAGGAATGGGCCGGTCTGGTTCGTTGATACTATCTACATGCCGGTCGAACCAATCATTGACGGCTTGGCTGGTGCCGGTCACGAGCGGACCCGTGAGCAAGATCCCGGCGATCAAAGTGACGGAGCTGATTTCGCCGAACGAAACGCCCGAGGAAACCAAACCGCAACCGAACGCCCACATGGGGGCGAACCACGTGATCGGCTTTAAGAGCCGCAAAGCAGCCGCTGGTTCAGGCCAAGACACTGTCATCGCAGGATTTGACATGTCGAGAGCTTCGCTCTCCGCCGGCAAAGTGTCAATTATTTATTACACTTTTTTCGTCATAAAAATGTGACTCTATTTTGGTAGGGCCACCGGCGGCGTTACACACGTCCACTTGGCCATGACGCTCAAACGTCAAGCACCTTACACGCCCTTGTTCAGGAACATGATTGCCGGGGCCGCACGAGCAGCCCGCAAGCGCCCGAAGCCTATGCATTAGCTCGAGTAGTTGTTGTCGAGATCGCCAAGACCATGGCGGCGCAGCTTCGAGTAAAGACTCTGACGGCTCAAGCCCAACATGTCGGCGGCGGAGGCGCGATTGTCGCCGGTCAATTCCAGGGCCGCTTCGATGCACAGCCTCTCGATAACGTCGGTGGATTCGCGAACGAGATCCTTCAGCGCGACCCGGCCGACGAGTTGGGTCAGTTGCTCGACAGAGCGCGGCATCTCGCGCCGTCCATTGACGAGGAAGTCTGGACGCCGCGCAACGCTTCTGACCGTGAAGCCGTAGCAGGGCTGCTCGCCGCCCGTCACAGCCACTGCGGAAATCTCGACATCCTCGGAGGAATCGAACTCGCCCCTTGCCAGTGTGAAGAAATGCCGGACGGCGCCGTGCTCACGCAGGTTAGAAACAAGGAAGTTCAATTCCATGGTATGGCGGCCGAGCCACTTGTCCAACGGCCGTCCCAAAAGCTGCTGCTCGGAACTGGCTTGGACGAGTTCAAGGAATGCCGCATTGGCAGATAGGATCCGGCACTCAAGGTCGGTCACGACGAATCCATCCGGCAGTTTATCGACCACTTCGAGCAGACGCATGCGCGTCCCGGTCGAAACTTCCGCATTGGCGCTGACCAGCCGCACCAGAAAATGCACGGCACCGTCTTGGCGGAAGGCTGTCGCCGAAACGGAAACGTCCTGTTTATTGTCACCAAACTTGGCGGTGACGGCTTCCGAACGCCCGGCTGCGCGCACGCCGGCAAGGCAATTATTTACGGCCTTGCCGCCCTCGGCGTCGAAAAGATCTGGGAAAGAACGGCCCGCCAGACGCCGCGGCGATTTTCCAAGCAAGCGGCCGGCAGCTGCGTTGGCCTCTGTGACCAGTAGGCTTGCGCCATCGACAACGAGAACAGGTTCCGAGGTAATCTGGAACAAGAGCCGGTAGCGCGTTTCAGAATTCCTGATGCGCGCGTAGTCCCGCTCAACCGATTGCTGCACGTCCACGAGACGGCGCTGTAGGGACGCGATGTTGCGAAGATCCCGGCCAACGGCAACGATTTTGCCATCGCCGATGGATACCGTTGAATACTGCAATGGCACATCCGGACCACCCTGCGATGTCGGGTGATTGACTTGGCGCGCACGCGGGCGGGCTGAACTGCCCGCATCGCGCAGCATCTCTTCGATTTTTGGCTTGCTTTCAACCGTCACAGTGTCGGCCCAGCGCTGACCGACCCACTCGTCAAACCCGTCTTTAGCAAATTCTGGATTTGCAAATGCGAGGTCTTTGATGACGCCCTTGGCATCGAGAACAAGCGCAACATCACCTGCGGCGGCAACCACTCTGGCTGCAACCTCCGCGTCCAGAGACCCTAAGGTCTTCTTCGGAGCTTTAAACTGGTTCACTGCGATCCAACCAATGCCAAGTTCATTTTCTAGTTCAGCTTCTTTACACTTGCTTCGATATGCACCCGTCATACGCGGCCAACTCTTGCGGCGCGAAGCCTAGTGACCCCGCAGCCGTTCCGAAGGCAGCTCCGTGTGCATCTCAAACAACTTTACAGCATTTCTTCCATCGACGTCAGTAGCATCCGCGCCGACTTCCGCGACGCAACCCGGCCGCTCATTGAAAACGCGGCCGCCGACCATGATTACGATACCGCGATTGGCCGATGCGGCCCTTATGGCCTTTATCAAAGCAGACAAACGCGCAGCCTGAAGTCCACATGTCACGGAAATCCCAACCATGTCAAAGCGTTCTTGTTTCACTGCGCCTATGATCTGATTATCCATCAAGTCGCTGGGCGACCAGATGTTCCAACCTGCGCGGCGGAAGAATTCCTCAACCATCATCAATCCCAGACTGTGATGCTCTCCTGGCATTGGCACCAGCAAACCGGAGCGCGCGCATAACTTATGCTCGCCCTCGGCCTCGAAAAAAGGGCTAAACTCATGAATCAACTGCTGAATTCGCGACAATCCAATCGTCACGTCCGAAAACGTGAAGTTATCGGATTCCCACAACTGCCCGAGCAGCCGGGCGGCGGGCGCGAACAGTTTTGAAAAAATCTGCTCGACCGTCACGCCTTGATCGATGAGGGCCTCCACGAAGGCTTCGGCGACCGCACAATCGTGCTGAACGGTGATACGCGCGAACTCGCTGATTTCATCGGCGGAAACGATTTTCGTCTTGCGCCGCAATGACGACCGAAGCACGCCCGGCAACCGGTGCGCCAGCATCAGCCGGGGAATAACCTCGACCTCTATTGCGCGGGCCAAAACTGCTTCAGGTGTGGACGTTGATCTGCCAATAGAGGGCCGGTGATCGTCTGGCGCAATGTCTGAAGCAGTACTGTCTAAAAAAGACTTACAACCATCTGAAAATCGACCGAGGACATCAGCTAATTGACGCGAGCCGGACATTGGATCTCTCCTCCCCACGGCTCCTGACATACATACGATGATCTACGTTTTACGAGAACGCCGATGTTGTCAGATGCCGAAAATCCTCTATTTTTATTCGTTTTATCGCAAGGTCCGCGACATTTAAGCATGACTAATTCGCGAACGCCATCACGATCTGCGTCATAAAAGTACGTTGACGGGAATATGTAAAGAACATTTTACGTCAAGTTTAGTTGACATTCATTTTTGCTCCTTCATAATCTCTCAATGATCCAGCCCCTCGGAGGGCCGCAAGAGATCGATGGGGAGAATGAACGCGATGGCCGGGCAGGGTTCTAAAGCCCCGAGAAAGCCGCTGTACACTGCGGAACAGCGCCGCCGCCGCGACGATTCTAAGTGGACCCTGGTCCAAGGCATTTTAGCCCCGTTGCAGTTCGCAGTGTTCCTGATTTCACTCTTTCTCGTCGTGCGCTTTCTATTGAATGGCGAGGGCGAAAACGCCGCCACATACTCGATCATCATCAAAACGCTCGTTCTCTACGCCATCATGATCACCGGCTCGATCTGGGAGAAGGACGTTTTCGGGCAGTATCTCTTCGCCGAGGCCTTCTATTGGGAAGACGTTGTCAGCATGCTGGTGCTGGCACTTCACACGGCATACTTAGTGTGCGTTCTCGCCGGGTATTTGAGTGTCACTGGGCAAATGTTGTTGGCGCTCGCGGCCTACGCGACATACGTCATCAATGCTGCTCAGTTTATTTTCAAGCTGCGCGCCGCACGGCTTGAAGCGCCCCGCGCCCTCGCGGAGGCGGCAACATGACTCAGCTTTCGATCTCTGCGCCACCCCGCTCCGCGTCGTGCAACACACGCCCGATTTTGAGCGAACGCGGACAGCGCGAAGTATTTTGTGGATTGACCGGCATCATCTGGCTGCACCGGAAAATCCAGGACGCCTTCTTTCTTGTCGTTGGTTCGCGCACCTGCGCCCACCTCATTCAATCGGCGGCGGGCGTAATGATTTTCGCCGAACCCCGCTTCGCAACCGCAATCATTGACGAACGCGATCTCGCCGGCCTTGCAGATGCCAATGCAGAACTCGATCGCGTGGTCGGGCGGCTCCTTGAGCGGCGCCCGGACATTAAGCTGCTTTTCCTGGTCGGGTCTTGCCCCTCCGAAGTCATCAAACTTGACCTTTCGAGGGCCGCAGGACGGCTTTCGGAAACATACGCACCGCGCGTCCGCATTCTGAACTACTCCGGCAGCGGCATCGAGACGACGTTCACGCAAGGTGAGGATGCCTGTCTTGCAGCACTCGTCCCGGCAATGACTGAAACAGCGCCAAGCGCGCAGAAATCGCTGCTGGTCGTTGGCGCTATGGCGGACGTGGTCGAAGATCAATTCAAGCGGCTCTTCACAGAACTCGGAATTGGTCCGGTCGCGTTTCTGCCGCCACGCAATGCAGCCACTATCCCAGAGGTTGGCCCGGAAACACGCTTTCTCCTGGCGCAGCCGTTTCTGACAGACACCGCACGCGCACTCGAAGAGCGCGGCGCCAAGCGTATAGCGGCGCCGTTTCCGCTCGGAGCAAACGGCACAACCGGATGGCTGGCTGCCGCGGCGCGCGAATGGAAGATTGACGCGCATCACTTTGAATCGGTCATCGCTGCGCCGCGCACGCGGGCCCGTACCGCTCTAGAACCTCATCGCTTCCGCCTCAGCGGTAAGCGCGCCTTCTTCTTCCCCGATAGCCAGCTCGAAATTCCACTGGCCCGGTTCCTGTCGTCGGAACTCAATGTGGATCTTGCCGAAGTCGGCACGCCCTATCTCAACAAACAGCTGCTCGCCGAAGAACTCGCGCTTATTCCCGAAGACGTGGTTTTGAGCGAAGGGCAAGACGTCGAACGCCAGCTCGACCGCTGCCGGGCGGCTCAACCCGATATCGTGGTATGCGGCCTCGGGCTCGCGAACCCGTTGGAGGCCGAAGGCTTTACGACCAAGTGGTCCATCGAGCTGCTGTTCACGCCGATCCAAGGCTACGAGCAAGCCGGCGATCTCGCCGAGCTGTTCTCGCGCCCTCTCATCCGCCGAACCAGGCTGGAGGTATAGCGCGATGCAACTCACACTGTGGACATACGAAGGCCCGCCGCACATCGGCGCTATGCGCATCGCAACCGCGATGGAAGGCCTGCACTACGTGCTGCATGCGCCGCAAGGCGACACATATGCCGACCTGTTGTTCACGATGATCGAGCGGCGCGAAAAGCGCCCGCCTGTTACATACACAACATTCCAAGCACGGGATCTCGGCGGCGATACCGCGGAGCTTTTCAAGACAACGGCGCGTGACGCTTACGAGCGTTTCAAACCCGAAGCAATGCTGGTCGGCGCATCGTGCACGGCAGAACTCATTCAGGACGATCCGGGCGGGCTGGCGCGCGCGCTCGATCTGCCGGTGCCTGTAATTCCGCTTGAACTGCCAGCGTACCAGAAAAAGGAAAACTGGGGCGCGGCCGAAACATTTTATCAGCTTGTCAGGACGCTCTGCGGTCCGCTGGCAAAGTCACAGGGAAACGTTCGCCCAGAACGCGCGCCCGGCAAGAAGCCCTCTATGCAATATCCTTGGGCCAACAGCCCTTGGCTTCCGTCACCGCGACGACGTGGAAGAGATTTGCGATCTGCTCAACAACCTCGGCATCGACGTCAATGTCATCGCTCCGCTTGGCGCGAGGCCGAGCGATATCGTTCGTCTCGCCGACGCCGACTTCAACGTCGTGCTTTATCCGGAAATCGCGAACTCTGCCGCCCAATGGCTCAATCGCACATTCGGTCAGCCAATGACGCGCACCATTCCGATTGGCGTCAACGCCACCCGGACCTTCGTTCAAGAGGTCGCCACGCTGGCCTCTATCGACGCGAGCGCACTCCTGTCGAAACCGCGCTCGCGTCTCCCCTGGTATTCGCGATCGGTCGATTCGACCTATCTCACCGGCAAACGCGTCTTCATTTTTGCCGACGCAACGCACGCTCTTGCAGCTTGCGATATCGCCCAAAAAGAACTCGGCTTTACGGTTGTCGGGCTCGGTACCTATAGCCGCGAATTTGCCCGCGAAATCCGCCAGAAAGCCGAGGAACTCGGTCTCGAAGCTCTGATTTCGGACGACTACTTGGAAGTCGAGGAAACAATCCAGAGCCTGCAGCCAGAACTCGTTCTCGGCACGCAGATGGAACGCCATATCGCCAAGCGCCTTGGCATCCCCTGCGCGGTGATCTCGGCGCCGGTTCACGTTCAGGATTTTCCGGCACGCTACTCCCCGCAGATGGGCTTCGAAGGCGCCAACGTGATTTTCGACACGTGGGTCCACCCGCTCATGATGGGCCTTGAAGAACATTTACTCGGCATGTTCCGCGAGGATTTCGAGTTTCACGACGGGGCAAAGCCGTCACACCTCGGCGGCAATGCTGCAAACAAAACCTCAGCAGCACAAAACGCCGAGCCAGTTCAGCACGAGCCCGCTGCCGGGGCTCAGGTTCAAGCACAAGTTCACGCTCAAGCCTCAAACGTTCTCTCGTGGACGAGCGACGCCGAAAGCGAACTCAAGAAGATCCCGTTCTTTGTCCGCGGCAAGGCACGGCGCAATACCGAACGCTTCGCCGCGGAACATGGAATTCAAACCGTTTCATTAGAGACCTTGTACGATGCAAAGGCGCATTACAACCGCTGATGCGACCCCAATCCGGGTCGTGATCGTCACGCTCGATAGCCACTTAGGCGAAGCGGCGGAGCGTGCGCGTCCGGCACTGGAACGCGCAATCCCAGGCTTAACTTTCAGCCTGCACGCCGCAGCCGAATGGGCTCACGATCCGGCCTCTCTCGAGCGCTGCCGCGAGGACATCACGAACGGCGATATCGTCATGGCCAGCATGCTGTTCATGGAGGATCATATTCAAGCCGTGCTGCCGTGGCTCAAAGCACGCCGCGATTCGTGCGATGCCATGATCGGTTGTCTTTCGGCCGGCGAAGTCATAAAGCTGACGCGCATCGGCCAGTTTTCGATGGACGGCAACCAGGGCGGCGCTATGGCGTTGCTCAAGCGTTTGCGCGGATCGAGCAGCAAAAAAGAAGCGTCGTCGGGCGCCGGCCAAATGGCAATGCTGCGCCGCTTGCCAAAAATTCTGCGCTTCATTCCCGGAACCGCTCAGGACGTTCGCGCCTACTTCCTCACCCTGCAATACTGGCTCGCGGGCTCGGAAGACAATATCGAAAACATGGTGCGGTTCCTAGTTGACCGTTACGCAAGCGGCGAGCGCAGCCGCTTGCGCGGTTCTTTGAAAGCGGCACTCCCCGTCGATTATCCCGAGGTCGGCGTCTATCACCCGCACATGTCGCCACCCATTGCCGAAGAGGCAGCCAAGTTGCCCGGCCCGCGCAGTGCCGGCCCGCGCAGCGAAAGCAAAGGAACCGTGGGCCTCTTGCTCATGCGATCCTACCTGCTTGCAAATAATACCGCTCACTATGACGGTGTGATCGCGGCGTTAGAAGCCAAGGGCCTGCGCGTTATTCCGGCTTTCGCCTGCGGTCTCGACGCACGACCCGCAATAGACGCGTTTTTCAAGATCGACGGCCGCGCGTGCGTCGATGCCGTGATATCGCTCACCGGCTTTTCGCTCGTCGGCGGACCGGCCTACAACGACTCTAAGGCTGCGGGAGAAACGCTCGCCGACCTCGATGTGCCGTATATCTCTGCGCACGCACTCGAATTCCAAACTCTGGAGCGTTGGGGCGCCTCCGATCGCGGATTGATGCCTGTCGAAGCCACGATGATGGTGGCCATTCCAGAACTCGACGGCGCCACGTCTCCAATGGTGTACGGCGGACGTTCGGATGCCAACGGCGCGCCTTGCACGGGTTGCGAACGCCGCTGTGTCTTTAAGAACAACGGCGGCAACCGCATCATGCACTCGTGCCCCGAGCGGGCTGAGATGCTCGCCGCGCGCATTAGCAAATTGGTTGCCCTGCGCCGCCGGGAGCGCGCAAGCCGCAAACTCGCCATTGTCATATTCAATTTCCCGCCGAATGCGGGCGCGATCGGCACTGCCGCATTCCTTTCGGTGTTTGAGTCTCTGCACAATACACTTAAGTCTCTGAAGGCATCCGGTTACACGGTCGATGTGCCGGAGAGCGTTGACGCATTGCGCGTGTCAATTCTCGAAGGCAATGCCGCTCGGTTCGGCGCCAATGCCAACGTGCACACACGCATCCCGGCCGATAAGCACGTGCGCCGCCAGCGCTGGTTGTCCGAAATCGAGGCCGTGTGGGGTCCTGCACCCGGCCGCCAGAACACCGACGGCAGTTCGATCTTCGTGCTCGGCCAATCTTTCGGCAATGTCCTTATCGGCGTGCAGCCGGCATTCGGATTTGAGGGCGATCCGATGCGCTTGCTGTTCGAAAAAGGCTTTGCACCGACGCACGCGTTTGCAGCCTTTTACCGCTATCTTTCCGAAGATTTCGGCGCCGACGCAATATTGCACTTCGGAACACACGGCGCGCTTGAATTCATGCCCGGCAAGCAAGCCGGTCTTTCGGGTGCATGCTGGCCCGACCGCCTCATCGGCGATTTGCCGAACTTTTACTTTTACGCCGCCAACAATCCTTCCGAAGGCATGCTCGCAAAGCGCCGCTCGGCCGCAACGCTGGTCAGCTATCTGACCCCGCCAATTGCACAAGCCGGGCTTTATCGCGGTCTCATCGATCTCAAATCCTCAATCGAGCGCTGGCGCGGGCTAGAGCCGCACGAAACCAACGAGCGGCCGGACCTGGCAGCGCTCATTCAGGCGCAAGCCTCGGGTCTCGATCTTGTCAGCGCCGAACCGCAATGGGCGGAAAACACCCGCGAAGACCAAGTTCAACGCCTCGCGGCCCAAATTCTCGAACTTGAGTACGCACTCATTCCCCATGGATTGCATGTGATCGGGCAACCGGCATCCGCGTCCGAACGGGCAGAACTTCTGATGGCGTCCGCCGAAGCAACCCACGGTATCAAGCTAGACGCAAAAATCGCAACCGCACTGGCTAACGGAGCTGCCCCTCAGGTTGCCATCTCGGAAGCCGGACATAACGGCGACACCGCTCTCATTGAGATCGTAACGTCCCTCGCCGCAACCAACCGGCTGCTGGCCGAGGATCACGAACTCCCGGCCCTGATGCGCGCATTGGATGGCGCCTTCGTCAAACCGGCGCCCAGCGGCGATCTTATTCGCGCGCCGCAAATTCTGCCGACGGGACGCAACCTGCACGGCTTCGATCCCTTCCGGATACCGAGCGCATTCGCAGTTGCCGATGGTGCACGCCAAGCCGCACGCCTGATTGCACGCCACCAGGCAGATGGGCACAATCTCCCCGAAACAGTCGCGCTTGTTTTATGGGGCACGGACAATCTCAAATCGGAAGGCGCACCGATCGGCCAGGCCTTGGCACTTCTCGGCGCCAAGCCGCGCTTCGACAGCTATGGCCGTCTGTGCGGCGCGAGCCTGATCCCGCTCGAAGAACTCGGCCGGCCGCGCATCGACGTGATCGTTACGCTCTCGGGCATTTTCCGCGATTTGCTGCCTCTGCAAACCAAACTGCTTGCCGAAGCGGCGCTGCTTGCCGCACAGGCCGACGAGCCGTTGGAACAAAACTTTGTACGCCGCCACGCGCTCGCCTTCATGGCGCAATCGGGCGGAACGCTCGAGACCGCAGCACTTCGCGTCTTCTCCAACGCCGACGGGGCTTACGGTTCCAACGTCAACCAGATGATCGAAGCTGGAAGCTGGAACGACGAGGACGAACTTGCCGAGGTCTACTCGCGCAGAAAGAGCTTCGCTTATGGCTGTAACGGAACGCCCGTACAGCAATCGAAACTCCTGCAGTCGATCTTAACCGGCGTTCAACTGACGTATCAAAATCTCGAGTCCGTCGAACTCGGCATTACGACCGTCGATCACTATTTCGATACCCTCGGCGGCATCAGCCGCGCTGTCAAACGCGCAAGCGGAACAAACGTTCCCGTTTATATCGGCGACCAGACGCGCGGCGAAGGCCTTGTGCGCACGCTCTCCGAACAAGTGGCGCTGGAGACCCGCACGCGCATGCTCAATCCGAAATGGTACGAAGGCATGCTGCAGCACGGCTACGAAGGCGTGCGCAACATCGAAGCGCATGTCACCAACACGCTCGGCTGGTCGGCAACGACAGGCGCGGTTCAGCCTTGGGTCTATCAGCAGATCACGCAAACGTTCGTGCTCGACCCGGAAATGCGCGAACGGCTCGCAACACTTAATCCAACCGCATCGGCCAAGGTGGCAAACCGCCTGCTCGAAGCGCATGAGCGGCGCTACTGGTCGCCGGACGAATCGATACTCGATGCATTGAAAAAAGCCGGAGCTGAACTCGAGGATCGTCTCGAAGGCGTCGGCGTGGAGGCTGCCGCATGACAACCACCTTAATTTCGCGTCCGCCGGCATCGCCGCCCAAGGTCAAGCGACCCGATGGCGACGGCAGCGTTCAAGTCAATGTCGATAATCGCATCGACGCCGGTTCCGCAAAAATATTCGCGGTCTACGGTAAGGGCGGCATCGGCAAGAGCACGACCTCATCGAATCTTTCCGCCGCGTTCTCGAAACTCGGCAAGCGTGTCCTGCAAATCGGCTGCGACCCGAAGCACGATTCTACCTTCACGCTAACCAAGAAGCTCGTTCCGACCGTCATTGACGTTCTCGAACAGGTCAACTTCCACAGCGAAGAGCTGCGCGTCGAGGATTTCGTCTACCAAGGCTACAACGGCGTGATGTGCGTCGAAGCTGGCGGTCCGCCCGCAGGAACCGGTTGCGGCGGCTATGTCGTCGGCCAGACCGTCAAACTCCTCAAAGAACATCACCTCTTCGAAGATACCGATGTCGTCGTGTTCGACGTATTGGGCGACGTTGTGTGCGGCGGCTTTGCCTCGCCCCTTCAACACGCCGAACGCGGGCTCATTGTCACCGCCAACGATTTCGACAGCATCTTCGCGATGAACCGCATCGTGGCGGCCATCAGCGCGAAATCCAAGAACTATGGCGTACGCATCGGCGGCGTCATCGCAAACCGGAGCACCGGCACAGACCAGATCGACCGTTACAACGAAACGGTTGGCTTGAAGCGCCTCGCGCATTTCCCGGATCTCGACGTCATCCGGCGCAGCCGTTTGAAAAAGTCGACTCTCTTTGAGATGGAACCCTCACCCGAACTGGAAGCCGTCCAGAACGAATATATGCGCCTTGCTGCACTTCTTTGGGCAGGTGCCGAACCGCTCGACGCACGGTCCATGAAGGATCGTGAAATCTTCGATTTCCTAGGATACGATTGAGGGTACGATTGATGAATACGACCACATATCACGGGCGCCGGAGCCAAATCGAACACTACTTCGACCGGACGGCGGCTGAGACCTGGAAGCGGTTGACGTCCGACGCACCCGTTGGGCGCATTAGGGCGACTGTGCGCGCGGGCCGCGACGAGATGCGTGCAACGCTTCTCAACTGGCTTCCATCAGATCTTACCGGACGGCGGATCTTGGACGCAGGCTGCGGCACCGGGGCTTTTGCAATCGAAGCCGCGCGCAGAGGCGCCGAAGTCGTCGCGATCGATCTGTCACCGACCCTTGTCGACCACGCGCAGAATCGCGCTGACCGGGAACTCGCATCGGCAGATCTGGGCGCGCAAACAGGCAGCGTTACTTTTTTTGCCGGCGACATGCTGGATAAGAGCTTCGGTGACTTCGATCATGTGGTCGCCATGGATTCCATTATCCACTACGTGCCTGCGGACAGCGTGAAGATGCTGACGCAGCTCGCGAACCGTACCCGGGAAAGCATACTATTCACATTTGCTCCCCGGACGCCGGCTCTGACGATGATGCACGCCGTCGGCCAATTCTTCCCCAGGTCCGACCGTGCACCGGCCATCGAGCCGGTTGATGCCCTCGTCCTGCGAGGACACTTCGCGGCAGAGCCGGCACTTACCGATTGGCAGGCCCAACGCACACACCGCGTCTCGAGCGGATTTTACATTTCTCAAGCTCTGGAGCTCGCCAGGAAATGAAGTCTTGGAACGACAAATTGGCTGCGCAGTGGGCGAAGGTTTCCCCGCGGTTTCTGCCTTTTGCCGATGCGGTCTCGGAAGAGCTGCCGCTGTCCAAGTTGCTGCGCCTGTCACTATTCCAAGTCTCCGTGGCCATGGCCATCGTTCTGCTCAACGGCACGCTGAACCGGGTCATGATCGTCGAACTCGGCGTGCCGAGTATCGTTGTGGCCGGCATGATTTCGCTTCCGCTTCTGTTCGCTCCATTGCGGGCCTTCATCGGCTTCCGCTCAGATACGCACCGCTCGGCCCTAGGCTGGCGCCGCGCGCCGTTCATCTGGATCGGCTCGCTGCTGCAGTTCGGCGGTTTGGCCATCATGCCGTTCGCTCTGATTCTGCTCTCGGGTGACAGCCAAGGTGGGGCTTGGATCGGAGTAACTGGCGCTGCTTTGGCGTTCTTGCTCGTTGGCGCGGGGTTGCATACGACACAAACGGCCGGGCTCGCGCTTGCGACCGATCTCGCGGGTCCCGGAAAGCGGCCGCGCGTCGTTGCCTTCCTTTATGTCATGCTGCTCGCCGGCACAGTCGCCAGTTCGTTCATCTTCGCGGCACTGCTCGATAATTTCAGCCAGCTGCGGCTGATCCAAGTCATACAAGGCGCGGCTGTCGTCACCGTTGCACTGAATGTTGCAGCGCTTTGGAAGCAGGAACAGCGGCGGCCTTCGCAGTCATTGGGCGCAGAAGACGACAGCGACTTCTGGAGAACGTGGTGTCAATTCATCGAACTGCCGCGCGCGCGCCGCACGCTCGTTGCCGTTGCACTCGGTACTGCGGCATTCGCCATGCAGGACATCCTGCTTGAGCCCTATGGCGGCGAAGTGCTGCATCTGAGCGTCGGCAAGACGACATCGCTGACGGGATGGCTGGCAGGCGGCACGCTTTTAGGTTTCATAATCGCTGCGCAACAGCTGTCGCAAGGGTTCAACACATACCGGCTGGCGTCATGCGGCGTACTCGTCGGGCTGCTCGCATTTCCCTGTGTCATCCTATCGGCGACGATCGGATCTCCACTTTTGTTTCAAGGCGGCGCGGCGCTCATCGGTTTAGGTTCCGGCCTGTTCTCGGTCAGCACGCTTACTGCGGCAATGGCCATCGCAGATACTGCCAGCGCTGGTGTTGCGCTCGGTGCCTGGGGCGCTGTGCAAGCAACGGCGGCCGGACTTGCCATCGCCGCAAGCGGCGCAATCAAAGATATCGTCGCGCGACTTGGCACCGACGGCACACTTGGCCCTGCGTTCATGGACCCGGTCGCATCGTACAACACAGTCTATCACATCGAGATCATCTTGCTTTTCGCGACGCTGGCCGCAGTGGGACCACTGGCGGGCCGGTTTCCGCTTAAGCAGGACACACGCGTATCGGAATTCGGATTAGCAGAATTCCCCGGTTGAAACTTTCGGCGAGGAGAAAGTCATATGAAGCTAGGCCAGATCACAAGTTACATCGACGTTGCACAAGTGACCCTGTATTTGTTCTGGGCCTTTTTCGCAGGTTTGCTTTTCTATCTGCGCAGAGAGGACCGGCGTGAAGGTTATCCCCTGTTCTCGGAACCCTCGAATACCTTGAAAGACCAAGGATTCCTGTTCATCCCGCCGCCTAAAGTATTCAAGCTGCCGCACGGCGGAACCGTATCGGCACCGAGCGGCTCATACGACACGCGCCCCATCAAGGGTGAAAAAATCGCCGTCTGGCCGGGAGCGCCGATTGAGCCAAAGGGCGACCCCATGCTGGCAAGCGTCGGTCCCGGCTCATATGCCGAGCGCGCAAACACACCCGATCTCACGGTCGAGGGCCACGCCAAAATCGTGCCCTTGCGCGTTGCCTCGAACTTCTCGTGCGAAGCGCGCGACGGCAACCCGATAGGCTACACAGTCACGGGCGCAAATGGCGGCGTTGCTGGAACGGTCACCGATGTTTGGGTCGATAGATCTGAAACCATTATCCGCTACCTCGAAGCCAACATTGGCAATAACCGCAAGGCTTTGATCCCCATCACCTTCGCGCGCATCGATAAGCGGCGCAAACAGGTCCAAATCTACGCGCTGCTCTCAAGCCAGTTCGGGGGAATTCCCGCGCTTGCCAATCCCGATCAGGTGACGTTGCTCGAAGAAGATAAGATCTGCGCATACTTCGGCGGCGGCATGCTGTACGCGACACCGCAAAGAACGGAGGCTTGGCTGTGAGCGAGTATGACACCGAGCCCGTACGCGGCTTGCCTCAACTTCCGCCGGATGACGAGCGCGTGCTTTGGCAGGGCTCTCCTCATGGACCCTCAGTCACCCGGCGCACGCTGCAAGGCGGCCTGATTGCAGCCTATTTCGCGCTCCTGGCAGCGAGCGTCGTCGCATCGTCGCTCATGAACGGCGCGACGGCCGCAGACGCCATCCTCGGCTCGCTCCATTACGTTGTTATTGGAGCGGCCGCTTTGGCTCTCGTGGGCCTCATCGGCTGGCTCGTCCAGAGAACAACGGTCTATACCATCACGAACCGGCGTATCGTCATGCGCATCGGAATTGCTCTGCCGATCACGCTGAACATTCCGTTTTCAAAAATCTCGGCTGCTGACGTGAAGCTGCACGAAAACGGCTCTGGCGACATCTCGTTGCTAACCACAGACGAAATGCCGCTCACATATTTCCACCTTTGGCCGCACGTTCGCGGACTAACTCTCAAACAACCCCAGCCGGTGCTGCGAAGCGTGCCCGACGCCCGGGATGTTTCCGAGTTACTCGTAAACGCGATGGTCGGCGCAGGCATAAAGGGACACATCCGGGCACCGGTCATCGGCGTGCCGGCACAAACCGGAATGAACGCACCCGCCGGCGGCATTTCGGCTACGGCTTAGAGAGTACGGAGGCAGATTATGAGCGACGCCATTGACGCAAAGCCGTTTCCTCGCAGCATGCTCTTGGGGGCAGCCGCTCTCATTGGTGCGGCTCTAATTGCAACAACGGCCGCGCGACTGACGGGGGTTGGCACAACGCACGTGCAGGCGGGCCAGCCGGTGGAATCCCGGTTGCTCACGTTCAAAAAAACGGACAGTGGCGGCATCAAAGTTATTTCCGCCGAAACCGGAATAGAGATTGCGGACCTTCCGGCGAAGAAGGACGGATTTGTCGGCGTGCTCCTGCAAGGCTTCGGCGGCGGACGGATGCGCGCGGGCGTCGATGTGGATGCGCCTTATAGGCTGGTCCGTTACGCGGGCGGCCGCGCCGGGCTCGACGATCCCGAGACAGGCCGCTCGGTCATGCTCGACGCCTTCGGCCCAGACAATTTTCAAGCCTTCAACCGGCTCTTCAAAAAAGAGGTGACAGCGCCATGATCGCAACATTTCTGCGCGGGCCGGCCCGCGAAGTCGTGCCCTGCACGATCGAGATAGAGAACACATTCGAAAGCTTGCACGCACACGTACATCTGCATGGCACCGATCCGGTCGAAGCGGGCGACGAAGTGCTCGTGCACGGAAGCGAAATCCGCGTGCCCTACGGAGAGAAAGTGACATTGCAGCGCAATGCCACCGTCACCCGCGCTAACGCGCTGCAACGCGCGCTGACCAAGTTCGCTGCACGCTTCGAACTAACCGAGCTTTATGAAGTAAGCTTTTCCTCGGGGAGGAAACTATGACCATCGAAACCATCAGTCTGGCTCCCAACGAGGCGAGCCGGAAGGCCGCCGAAGATGCGATGCTGAGCCCCCGCTTCTACACAACGGACTTTGCCGAGATCGACCGCCTCGACGTCAGCAGCGTCCGTACCGAGTGGGACGCGCTTATTGCCGAGATGCGCAGCGACCCGAACAAGGGCCACTTCCGCCGGACGGAAGCCTGGGACGCATTCGACCTCGACGCATTACCCGAAGGCTTGCGCAAGGAGTTCGTCGATTTCCTCGTGTCGTCGCTGACTGCCGAATTCTCGGGCTGCGTTCTTTACGCGGAAATGCGCAAACGCGGCAAAAACCCCGACGTGTGCGAGCTCTTCAAATACATGAGCCGTGACGAAGCGCGCCATGCCGGCTTCATCAACGACAGTCTCAAGGACATCGGTATTGGCATTGATCTTGGGTTTCTGACAAAGGCCAAGAAGTATACGTTCTTCCGGCCCAAGTTCATTTTCTACGCGACGTACCTTTCCGAAAAAATCGGCTACGCACGCTACATCACCATCTTCCGCCACCTCGAACGTCATCCCGAGCGGCGCTTTCATCCGATCTTCAAATGGTTCGACAAATGGTGCAACGACGAGTTCCGCCACGGCGAGGCATTCGCACTTATTATGCGCGCCAACCCTGAGCTACTGACGGGCGTCAACAAATACTGGGTACGCTTCTTCGTGCTTGCCGTTTACGCCACCATGTATGTGCGCGATCATGCGCGGCCCGAATTCCATAAAGCGCTTGGCATCGATCCGACAGACTACGACATGAAGGTTTTCCACCTGACGTCGGAAATCGCCCGCCAGGTCTTCCCCGTCGAATTGAACGTGGACGATCCGCGCTTCCTTGCCGGTCTTGAGAAACTCCGCACGCTCAATAACACCGCAGAAGAGTTAGGGAGCCAGCAAGGTTTCGGTGCGCGCTTGAAGCGCATCGCCACCGGCGCCTCGGCAGCCTTCACGTTCCTGCGGCTTTATACGCTTCCGGCAAAATCGAACGATCTGCCGAGCCAAATCCGCTTGCAGCCAGTCTGGTAGGGGAAACCATTGGACCGCTATTTTTACCCGGCTCTGTTCGCGATATCGATCTGGTGGATGTCCACCGGCGCCATTCTCTATGTCGTGAACCGGGCGCAATCGACGTATGCCGGCAGCCTCTGGGCGGCGACGGGAGTACTCGTTCTCGGCGGCTTAGGCATCTATACCAGCGCCGGAGAAACGAGCCTCACGGGCGTCTATGCCGGCTTCCTTTCCGCGCTCCTTGTTTGGGCGTGGCACGAGATGAGTTTTCTCATGGGCGTCGTCACGGGCCCGTGCACACAGCCGGCTTCGTATCACACAAAGGGCCGGGCCCCGCTGTCGGAAGCCATCGCAACCGTCATCTACCATGAATTTGCTATCGCAATCACAGCGGCGATTATCGTGGCCATGACTTGGGGCAGCGAAAACCAGACTGGAATGTGGACATTCCTCATCCTTTGGATCTTGCGGCTCAGTGCCAAGATCAATGTTTATCTCGGCGTCCCGAACCTCACCGAAGACTTCCTGCCGGCGCATCTTAAATACCTGAAATCCTATTTCTGCCGCCGGCCGATGAACTTGTTTTTTCCGCTTTCCGTCACGGCAACGACGATAGCAACCGTACTGACCATTGCGGCTGCAATCGATCCTGCAGCGAGTTTAGCAGACGCCGCCGCCTCTACGCTTCTTGCAACGCTTCTCGCGCTCGCGCTCGTTGAGCACTGGTTTCTTGTTATTCCTTTCGACGCGGCACGTCTCTGGTTTTGGGCAGAGCAAGATGCCGGAAGCTCCAGCACACTAGAAATTGCGCCAAATGCGCAGCACGCAACGGCCACAGGGGGCAACTCATGACAGTTCAACTGACACGCACAACCGGGACAGGATCCGAGACCTCGATGCGTTACGACGAAACCTTCGGAACATATCTCGACGCATTGCGCAAAGAGGGCCGCTACAGGGTATTCGCCGACGTAAGGCGCGAGCGCGGCGGGTTTCCAAATGCCGTCCGCTATACCGGCAGCGGAACTGAACCAATAACTGTTTGGTGCTCGAACGATTATCTGGGCATGGGGCAAAACCCCGCTGTCATCGCCGCCATGCACGAGGCAATCGATACGGTTGGCGCCGGCTCCGGCGGTACACGCAATATTTCAGGCACCACGCATTACCACGTCGAACTCGAAGCTGAGATTGCCGATCTCCACGGCAAAGAGCAGGCGCTTCTGTTCACCTCGGCTTATGTTGCCAACGACGCGACTCTTTCGACGCTGGTGAAACTACTCCCCGGCGCCGTCATTCTGTCGGACGAAAAGAACCACGCCTCCATGATCGAAGGCATCCGCCACGGCGGTGGGGCAAAGATCATCTTCAAGCATAACGATTTGCAAGATCTCGAAATGAAACTCCGCTCGATTCCCGCGGACACGCCGAAAATCATCGCTTTCGAGAGCATTTACTCGATGGATGGCGACACGGCGCCGATCGGCGCAATTTGCGATCTGGCTGAAAAATACGGCGCGTTGACCTACTTGGACGAAGTTCATGCAGTTGGGATGTATGGCCCGCGCGGCGGCGGACTTGCCGAGCGCGACGGCGTGATGCACCGGGTCGATGTCATCAATGGCACGCTCGCGAAGGGCTTTGGTGTTATGGGCGGCTACATCGCCTCGACCCGCAACCTCTGCGACGCCATCCGCTCGTTCGCGCCGGGATTCATTTTCACAACTTCGCTTGCACCCGCCATTGCGGCCGGCGCACGCGCGAGCATCCGTTATCTCAAGTCGAATTCTGCAGAACGCATTGCTCATCAGGAAAGAGCGCGCGCACTCAAGGCGAAACTCAAGGATGCGCAAATCCCCGTGCTCGCCAATCCGAGCCATATCGTGCCGATCCTGGTGAGAAACCCGATCCATTGCAAAGCCGTTACGGATTCTCTGCTGACACGGCACGGTATCTACGTTCAGCCGATAAATTATCCAACCGTACCCGAAGGGCACGGAACGTATGCGTTTGACTCCATCCCCGCTTCACAGCGACGCGCAGATGGACTTGCTGGTTGGCGCGCTCGCAGAATTGTGGGCCGCTTGTCCGATGTCGAACGGGCAATTCGTCAAGCTGGCCGCAGCATAACTACTGGCGCCAGATCCATCCAATTCCGCTGCTTTCCCGCGGCGTAGCGCTGCTTTTGGTCTTCGTTGCGCAACCAAGCACGCACGTCGCAGGGGCCTCCCACCTGAGGTCACGGCCTAGAACTGCGCTGCCGCCCAGGCGCCGGTCTTGACACCGCCTCAGTTCATTCATATATTTCTGTCATGACAGAAATAGCCGTCAGAACAGGACCCCTTAGCCCCGCCGTCGAGCGCTTCGTTCTCAAGTGGGGCGACATGGGCGGCGAATGGGGGGTCAACCGCTCGGTGTCGCAAATCCACGCACTGCTCTATCTTTCGAGCAAGCCGCTGACAGCCGAAGACATCGCCGATCAACTCGGCATCGCGCGTTCGAACGTGTCGAATTCGCTGAAAGAGCTTCTCGCCTGGGGCCTCATTGCACGCGTGCCGGTGCGCGGCGACCGGCGCGATCACTATGAGGCGGAAGGCGACATCTGGGAAATCATGACGCGCATCGCCATTGGGCGCAAAGCGCGTGAAATCGATCCCGTCATCGCCACGTTGCGGTCCTGTCTCGACGAAGCCGAGCGCGATACCCGGATCGATCCACTGGCCAAGAAGCGGTTGCGCGAGATGCTGGAGACGACGTCCGCGGTCGATCGCTGGTTTCAGCAGATGCTGGGGCTTCCGCGCGGAAAACTCAAGTTGTTGCTGCGGCTTGGCGCCAAAGTGGCGGCGCTTCTGCCTCAGTCCAAGAGTTAAAGGTATCGTTCCCCATGAACCCAGCGCTCAATGACTACGACGATGCAGCACTGGGACCGCTCACCAATACACAAGGCATCGGCGACCTGCGCTTTCGCGCGATGCTCTCTAGCGACGCATGGGCAAGTTTGCCGCCCGCTGTGCGCAAGCGCTTTTCAAAACGGCTCTGCCACGGCGCATCGGCTGTCTATGCGGGACGCGTCACGGCGATTGAGGTTTCAAAACCCGGCCACATACTCGCACAGATCCTGCGCGTGATCGGGGCGCCCTTGCCGCTCTCGTGCAAGACTGGCACCGCGAGCGTTGTGACCGTGACCGAAGACAAGTCATCAGGCGGGCAAAACTGGACGAGGCTCTTCGTCCGCGACAACGGGTTCCCGCAAATCATTCATTCGGTGAAGAGCTTCTCCGGCCCGACGGGGCTCGAGGAATATATCGGTTTTGGCATCGCCATGGCGCTCACAATCGATGCCGAGGACGGCGCGCTCGTCTTTCGCAGCGCGAGGTATTGTCTCGCGTTTCGAAACTGGCGCGTGCCACTTCCAAGCTGGATCTCGCCCGGAGAATTGATGGTTTCGCACAAAGAGGCGACGCCAAATACTTTCCTGTTCACGCTCCACCTCGAACACAGAGTCTTCGGCCTGCTCGTGCATCAGGAAGTACTCTATGAAGAGGCAAAACAGTGACGCGGCGCGTTTTACTGATCGGCGCGACGGGATTCTTCGGGCGCAAGCTTGCAAAGCATCTGGCCGCAATCAGCGCCATCGAACTTATTGTAACGTCGCGCGATGTGCGAAAGGCAGAGACGCTGGCAGCTGAACTGAGGGCAGGCAAGTGTGCCTGCACTGTTTCCGGAATGGCCTTCGATAGCAGCAAAGGGGCCGCGTCATGCCTCGCTGAAATGAAGCCTTTTCTCATCATCGACGCCTCAGGTCCGTTCCAAGGCGCAACTTATGACTTGGCGCGGGCTGCAATCAAAGCGGGCGCACACTGGATCGACCTCGCGGATGCCAGCGGCTATATCATGGGTTTCGCGGCCGCACTCGACGGCGACGCCCGCGCATATGGCGTTACAGCCATCGGCGGCGCAAGCTCTACGCCCGCGCTTTCAACAGCGGCGGTTGGGGCCTTGACGCAGAAATGGCGGCGCGTCGACACAGTCGATATTGCTATTTTTCCGGGTGGTGGCGGGCAGGTCGGTCTCTCGGTTATCCAAGCGCTTCTCACTTACGCCGGCCGGCCAATTGCAATCTATCGAGGCGGGAAACTTGACGGCACGACCGGTTGGGGCAGCGCGCGGCGCGCACGCATGCCGAACCTCGGAATTCGCTATTTGTCGCCCGTTGAAACCGCTGACGCGCTCATCATGCCCGAACGCTTTGCAGTGACGTCGCGCGTGATGTTTTACGCCGGGCTTAAATCGCGTCTGGAACATTTCGGCCTTCTGGCTTTGGCACAATTGCGCCGCCGCGGCTGGCTTGGTTCGCTTGGCGGGCTTGCGCCTTGGCTCGAAAAAGCGCGCAGCTTGACCCGCCTCGCAGCTTCCGACAAAGGCGGCATGACGGTTGATGTCGCGGGCCTCGACGCGGAGGGAACACAAACCTGGTCGCGCTGGTGGCTGCTGGCAGAAAAGGGCGAAGGTCCAAACGTCCCCATTCTGCCAGCGCTCGCTATGACACGCGCGTTTCTGGCCGGCGGCGTTACGCCCGGCGCGCGGGCATCGACGTGTGAGCTTTCCCTTTCTGTAATCGAAGCGGAAATGCGGACGTCCGCCATTCAGGCGTCGCGTACTGTCATCGCTGCAGGACGCGCGAGTTTGTTTGGCATTTCGTGCGGCGCAACTGAGTATGCGGGGCTTCCGCCCGCACTGCGGGCATTTCACGATAACGACGGCGCACCTCTCTGGTCGGGACGCGCTGATATCGATGCGGGAAGGGGAATTCTGGCGCGGTTGATTAGCGGTGCGTTCGGTTTTCCAGCAGCGGGCCGCGATATTCCCGTCACGGTCAGCGTCGAACGCAAGGGCCTCAGCGAAACCTGGACCCGCGATTTTGCCGGCGCACGGTTCCTATCACAGCTCACGCATGAAGGCCTTGGCCAAGTTGCAGAGGCATTCGGTCCATTCAAGATACAGCTGGGCATTCAAGCGGTAGCAGGCGAGATCAAGATGCCCGTCGCCGGCTGGCGCATTGGTCCGCTGCCGCTCCCGCGTTCCCTCGCTCCCATCTCAGAAACACGCGAGTATGCAGACCAAAACGGCCGGTTCTGCTTCGACGTCAAGATCAGCCTGCCACTTGCCGGGCTTATCGCCCATTATCGGGGCTGGCTCAAACCCGGGACAAGCTCAAAATGATAATCTGCCACGAGTGAATTTCGAGAACACGTGAAATCGCGCGGTTTTTGCCGCAAAGAGGCCGGAGTTACAGCGTTCATTCGCCATTCAACTCGCGCGTCCCAAGATGCAACGTATACAATCGGCGGAACACTGATAGATGTGTGCGCGCAGTTCAAGTATCCGGCACCCAAATACTTACGAGACAAATTGAGGTCACGATGACGAAGTCCCACGTTCGTTCTCCATTCTCTCAAATCGTGATTGGCGCGATGGCAGGACTATCGCTCATCGCTGCGCAATCGGATTATGCGCAGGCGCAGGTGCAAGCCGTCACAGCACAGGCGGCGCAGAAGGTTCTGACACCGGCCGAGCGTGCCAAGATATTGCAAGCCAAGCGGCAAGCTTTGAAGAACCGAAACAAGGTCATTGTGAAACCAGCGCCAGGACAGAAAGTCATCGTCAAGAGACCGGCCGCTCCTGGAGCGCCGGCAAAGGTGATCGTCAAAACGCCACCCGCGGTCACAGCACCCGCAAAGTCATCGTCAAGAGCCCCGTTGCTCCCGGCGCCCCTGCGAAGGTGATCGTCAAGACGCCTGCGCAAACGCCTCCGGCGGTTGTGGTTCAGCCGCAGGGGACCCCAGTCGTCGTGCAGCAGGGCAGGCCGCCACGAGGCCGGCGCTGGCAGGCCATACGCCAAGTGCCGAGACCGGTACCTGGGGCCGTTACGTCAAAAGGAGCCCTTCCCGCTAATGCGCCGCTTGTCGTGCGCATGGCAAAACAGCCGCGCAACTTGTCTGCAATTAAACAACAGCGCACCCAGACGTTCGACCGGCAGACCAATCGCACCGTCATTCGTGAGCCGGATAACCGCATCATCGTCCGGCAGAACAACCGCGCCGTCATCGTGAAGAACGACAGTGATCGCATCGCCCGGGTCGTCAAGACGCGCAGCCTCAAGCGTAGCGACGGCACGAACGTCACGATCATTCAGCGCCCCAACAACGTTTCGATTTATAATGTGACGGATACGAACGGCCAGCTCGTGCGCCGCTACCGCCGCAATGCTCAAGGCCACGAACACAACATCATCGACAACCGCCGCCGCGACAAATTCGGGCGCAACCTCGCGCTTGGAGTTGGTATAGGCGTTGGCGTTGCCGCCGGCGCCATCCTGATTCAGTCGCTGGTCGATGTGCCGCCGCCGCGTGTTGACGTTCCCCGCCGCAAGTACATCGTCGACTACGATCAAGCCAACGACGACGAAGTCTACGAAGCCTTCAGTGCGCCCCCGGTCGACGATAGGCTTGAACGGCGCTATACGCTGGACGAAGTTCGCGCCACACCGCGCCTGCGCGAACGCATGCGCCGGGTTGACTTGAACGACATCAACTTCGACACAGGCTCGTGGGAAGTTCAGGAAAGCCAATACTACAAGCTTGAACGCGTCGCCCGTGCCATGATGCGGGTAATCGAACGCGACGCCAATGAAGTGTTCATGATCGAAGGCTACACTGACGCCGTTGGGTCCGAGAACGACAACTTGACCCTCTCCGACCGGCGCGCCGAGTTTGTTGCAGTGATTCTGACCGAGCAATTCCAGGTGCCGCCCGAGAACATAACGACCCAGGGTTTTGGCGAGGAATACTTGAAAATCGAGACGGACGGACCCGAGCGCCTCAATCGCCGCGTTGCTTTGCGCCGCATCACGCCGCTGCTCTCGCAAAACGAAGGCGAAGAACAGCCGCAACAATAGTAACGCCTACGCTTTGGCTCACGAACAAAAAAAGGCCCGCCAAAACAGCGGGCCTTTTTTCATTTTAAGCTTCCAGAAAAATCAGCTCGCCGGATTGACCGGGAACTTCTGCGTCCAGGTGCCGCCGTCGGTATCCTTCAGCGTGACTTCAACGTCGCTCGCGCCATTGCGCTTCATGTCGAATTCGATCATCGGATTTTGCGAGAAGGCGATTGAACCTTCGGCCCGGAAAATCAATTCGCCGCCCTGTTTGACTGTGATCTCCGAGACCATCATCATCGGCGTATAAAGCAGCGTCTGCTGGTCCATCACCATGCCGGTATGATTGGGGTGGCTGAAATCGACGCGCGCCCGCTGGAGCAGCGACGACGCCGAACCGTCGTCCGGCAACTGCGTGAATTTCATCTTGCCCATGTTGGCGGCGATCTCGGCCGGATCGCCCGTCGGCGGCGCCGAGCACGAGGCCTGTCCGCCGGCAAACTTCACGAGCCGCTCTACCATATAGAGCTGCCCGTCGCTGGCTTCGACAACCGCACGGATGTCGGACTGCTGATTGACGCGGAAATTCGATTTGAAAGCGACCGCGTCGCGGCCGTCTCCCATGTTAAACACCGCGACGACTGGGGTCGGGTTTTCGTCGATAATGAGCGAGACGCTCTTCACGGTGCGGCCGTCCTTTAATGACGCTGCGACAGAGAAGGGAACGTTGCGCATATCGGCGGGGCGGATCTCGGCGTCGAGCGAGACGATCCCGCGGCCGTCTTCGATTTTCTTGCCGCCGTAAACGCTGCCTTTGATCTCATCCCATATGGTGCCGGCGGAGGCCGGAAACGATGCAAATGCAATGAGTGCAGCGGCAGTAAAAGCACGGGCGGTTGTAGCCAGGACTGGAAGCATCGTGATCCCCGGATGTTGGGAGTTGACGAATAGCGGCATTGGCGCACGAAACACGAGCGGCCGATCAATACCGCGCGCATCATTTGCTTCATAGGTACGGCATGTCAAGGACAACTGGACCAATCGGTCAACGGTTCGTTTGCTTGCTCGCTTAAAAATCACCCAAGAATTGTCTAGGCCGACAGGTAGCACGCGTGCGCACGGGCCAAACTTAAGGACTTTCAGCAGCGCGCCATCCCGCCTCTTTCGCCTCGTCTTCCGAGCAAAACCAGCGCTCGCCGCGACTTTCATCGACCTTGACCTTGCCGTACCAAGCGCTTGCTTGCGTATGATAAATCTGGCCTTTTTTGGAGACATTACCTTTGATGAGGCATCCCTTTGGGGCGGCGGCCTCGGCGGTCAGATCAGGGCGATGGCGGAATTCCCATGCCGGCATCGCGGCCCCTTGCCAGACACCGGCGCGCAGTGATTTGGCTTCTTGCTCTGCGCCCACATAGGCCTGTGAATACTTGACGAAGGCCCAAGCATACCCGGTCCGGACCATAGCGGCATTGAGTTCATCTGCGTCCGCAAAGCAAATCCCGAGGGTCCGGCCATATTTATCTTGGCCAACACGGTCGCAAGACACGGATTTATTGGAAATGAAGGCGCGAAGGACTTCGCTAGCTTCCAGGCCGCACGTCCACGGCTCTCCATTGTCCTTGCTACAGGTTTGAGCAGCCTCCGGGGCGTCTATGCCCTCGAGCCGGACCCGCTCACCATTGATTTCGAGCGTATCGCCATCGACCACCACTGCAGGGCCTTCAAGCGGCTGCCGAGGCGCAGTCAAGGCTGCCAAGGGCCCGCTGAAGCCGAAAAAAAGAAGCGCACCAGCAACATAACTGATGCGCCTTAGTGGGTCGGACGACGGGTTCAAGCTGCTCATAGACACCAAGATCACTGAGTCGTGTGGCGCAACCTAGGCGGACTCATGGCTGGACTATGCAACCAATAGGTGTTGTTGCAACTCGAAGCAATTAGAGGGTGGGCAACGGCCTAATTCGGTCGCTTGGCTTGGCGTTCCGGCGGTGCAGTTCAGGCGGTGATGAGGGCGTAGGTCCGGGCCGGCAATGGCCGGGGAACTGCGCGCGCGGCGGCCAGTGATGCGACAGAGTCGAGCAGGCTCGACATATCGCGCGGAACCGTGACTTGGGACGCTAAGATTGGGGGCACTTCAATTTCGCGAACGAGCATCGTCGCATAGGCACGTGCGGGCAGCGGACGCGGCACCGCGCGCTCGGCGGCCAAGTCTGCGACCGACTGGAGCAGGCTTGATATGTCGCGCGGGATCGGCGTCAACAGGAACTTCGGGGATTTCGATGACGATCGGCAGCCGGCTCGCCCACCGCAAACAAGTCGGCCTTTGCCACTATCTTTGCTGCTTTGCGCCGCAAGGCGACGAGTTCGGATGCCGCTGTGACGCGCCCTTTCTCAGAAGCTGCTGCGGTCAGGCCGAAGCACAGGCGCCGCCGCATCGGCCGGAGCGACGATTGGCCGTGCGGCAAGAGCGATATTGCGCGCAAACTGCACGCCAACGCGATTGTCGCGCACGTGACGCACGTCACAGATGATCTCTTGGTTGCCGCCGTCAAAACTCAAGCGCAAGCGGCCTGAAATGTCAACGCGCGCGTGGGAAACTCCAGAAGCGCGCCGCCTTCGGAAATGTCACGAACTATGCAGTCATAAAGGGTATGATTGGGCAAACGCACAGTCGCCGGCATATGCGTCTCGCGACGGCCGAAAGCACGGCGATCGGCGCCTGATCTCAACACTGCTTTTCAATGCGACGTGCATGCTCACCGGCCGCGTCCCGCGATGCGGCCCCTCCCGGGAACATGGTTACCCGAGAAACGTTTCAACAATTCCCTACGGGAATCATAAAATTTGCGAAGCGAAATTTGGGTTTTATCAACGTTTGAATCCGAATGGCCGGATTGGCGCCGTTTTAGTTGAGCTTTCTCGGCCATAACGGAAATTGTTTTCACGTAAACCTCCGCCTTGTTCCACTCGCGGATGACATCGTAATTGCCCGTGCCCGGGCCCCATCCGGCGCCGCGCTGCCAGCCGTGCGCTTTCAAAAAATTCGCAGTTGAAGCCAGCACGTCAGCCGAACTGTTGACGAGATCGCGCCGTCCGTTGCCATCAAAATCGACCGCATACTTGACGTAGGCATCAGGCAGAAATTGCGTCTGACCGATTTCGCCCGCCCATCCGCCCTTGAGCTGCGAAGCAGACATGTCGCCGCGATCGATAATCTTCAACGCCGCCAATAACTCCTTCTCGAAGAATGCCGAGCGGCGGCAATCATACGCTAGCGTCGCGAGCGAGCGGACAATCGACATGTTGCCGCCGCGTTGCGCGCCATAGGCCGTTTCCAATCCCCAGATTGCGACGACGACGGCACCCGGCACGCCGAAGCGCTTTTCAATCGCGTTCAAAGTTCCGCCGTGCGTTTGCATCAAGCGGCGGCCCTTGGCGATCATGCCGCCATCGACGCGGCGCGCATAAAACTGTTCGAACGAGAGCTTGAACGAATGCTGGTTACGGTCGAGGTGAATGACTTTGGAATCGTAGGAAATGACCGTCGAGCGCGGACAGCGCGCCGCCAGAGATGCCTTGTACCGGCCGCGCGGCCCTTGAAAGCGCCACCCAGGCGTTGAACCCGCCCGGACCATTGCCGCACGAGGCGGCGTTGGCGGCGGGGGGGCCGAGGGCGGCGAGAGCTGCGAGTGAGAGGGATGCGCCCAATGCAGCTGCGCATCGGCGCGAATGAATTGCCATTGTTCAGCTCCCAAAATGAAGTCCCGCAAACAAGCGCCGGGCCACTGTAGCGATCACCGGTAGAAAGTCATGTTGGTTGTTTTTTCGAAAGCTCCTCGATGAGCTTGTAGGTTCGTTCTTCCCAAGATTGTGACAACACTCGGTGAAGTGCCAAATGATTTGGTGTCCCCTGACTCCACGTATGGAGAAACTGGAGAGGCCATGTCGCGATTTCAGCCCTGACGAAGTTCTTTAATATGACCAAATTCGATTTCTGTTCATCGCCCCCGTAAACATGCACCTTAAAAGTGTCCCGGTGAATCCAAGGCTTGAACTGACGAAAGTGGTCCACGAGATAAAAATATGGATCATTACGGTTCTTGCTCCTGACGGGCACAATCGTCAGCACCACGGAAGAGAGAGGACCATTCACTGTCTCATAATCAAAACAGTGCTCGAAGGGTTGTGTCAAAGTGGACGATCCCCTCGTTTCAGAAAGTGCGCAATTTGGGTATTTGATGGTATAGGAAGCAATTCCACTTTTGCTCGCAACGAAAACTCGCTGAATTCTTGAGTCTCGCGCAATAACGACTGGCACAGAAATCCACAGGGCGACTTGCGAACTCCCTGCATAGGATGGATGGTCCCCGACATCGGTAACGTCAATGACCGCCGCTCCCTCATGAAATGTAAATGGCTCCGCCTTCCTTAGTGAATGCGATTGGACAGAACCCTCAAAACTCTGAAAGTGCCACGTTGCCAGCGCCGGAACTCCAAACGCTACGAACGTGACCGTTGCTGCCGCCAGTGATGCTACCAATGCGACCGTGCACCCGCGACGATGCAGCAATATCGCAGGATACACTGCTAGCAGATAGACAAATGCCGTCATGGCAAAAAAGAGGGGAATACCTACTAAGAGGAATGCGCCCATCAACGTAAGGCCCGCCGACAAACTCATGACAGCCATCAGCCCGACAACGACCAGAAGTTTCTCGAAGCGCCGCATTCGTTGCAAACCTCATGTGACAGTGGTTGATCTTCGCCTTCTTAAAATTTAGCAGATTCTCACAAACGGCTGGCAGATATTGCTTGTCCTCCGCTATCGATTGACCCCAGGGATTTTCAAGAAGTGCCTCGCTTCGTAGCGCGGTGACGCTCGGCTTCCCTGTTGCCCGTGATCGGGGCTTGCAAGCCCCACCTCTCAGCACATCACTTTTGCCGGGACAGCGTGGAAAAAGGCCGCTTTGAGGCTGGCGCGGCAAGGCGTTGAAGTGACATAATCTTCGGCAATAGAGATTCTCTGAAGCACAAAGGCGGCGCCACGCTTGTGTTCGTGATGCGTGCGCGTGCTATAGTTTGTGCCCGTACCTTTTCGAGGCTTCCCCCGATGCCGAACCAACGTCCGCCTTCGCCGCCCAGTGGACCACCGAGTGGTCCACCCAAGGGTCCACCACCCTTGGCGGCCTATCGCCCAAGCGCCGAGCGCGGGCCCGCACCACCGCAGCCACGCCGTGGACCGCCACCTGGTGCCCAACATGGTCATCACATAAACCAGCCGCGCGGAGCATCAGGGCGTCAACCGCCGCGCCGGCGTAGCGGTGTCGTCTCGGCCGTTCTTGGATTTCTCGTGCTTCTCCTCCTCGTTGCTGGTGCGGGCGTTGGCTATCTCATGCTCAATCCGCCGAGCGATCTCATCCGCCAGACGCTTGCCGAAAAGGTCAAAGAAAAAACCGGGCGCGATCTCGTGGTCGCGGGCCCGGCATCGTTTTCATTCTGGCCGGGCCTTGGCGTCTCGCTAAAGGACGTGACGCTTTCAGGCCCACCTGGATCGCCGAACAAGCTCGTCTCGATGGCGGCGCTCGACGTCAACATCAAAACCATGCCGCTGCTTCAAAGGCAGATCGAAGTGCGCCGGCTTGTTTTAAAAAAGCCGGTGTTCGATTTCCGCGTCGATAAACAGGGCGCTAAAAATTGGCAGCTAGCGGACGCGGATTTGCCCGTGCGTTATGCGCAAGCCGCCGCGCCACAGCCGGCAGATGGGGCCGCACCAACCGCGACCGACGCGCCGCCCGCCCAGCAATCCGAAAATCCCGCACTCGCGGCCAAGCTTGCGCAGATCAAACACGTCGAGCTTGGCGACGTGCGCATCGAAGACGGCACGCTGCGTTATACGGACGAGCGTACGGGCAAGACGCAGCAGGTTTCAGCCGTCAACGTGCAAGTCGCCATGCAGTCGTTGAACAGCCCCGTGACGGCTAAGGGCGATCTTGCCTGGCAGGGCGAGAAGATCGATTTCGACGGCAAGCTCTCGACCGCTAATTTGGTGCTGCAAGAAAAGCCGGCACGGCTTGTGTTCAAAGCCGAGAACCGCAACATCAACGCCAGCTACGACGGCGCGGTCCACATTCACGACGGCGCCGATCTTGAGGGCAAAATCACGGCGAAGTCGGAATTGGTTAAATCTCTGGCGAAGTGGCTCGGCAGCACGTTGCCGCCCGTCTCGGGCTTCGGCCCGCTCTCGCTCGCGGGTACGTTGAAGACCAACGGCAACGTCACCAGCCTTTCCAACGCCAACCTCGGCCTTGACGGCGCGACGGGCACCGGGACGGTTACGGTGACCACCGGCGGCGTCAGACCCGCGGTTCAGGCGAATCTCAAAATCTCAGAGCTTGACCTCAACAAGTACATGATCGGCGCAGCGGGCGCCGCACCCGCACCGCAACCGGCTAAAAAGCCGGCCGCAGCAGGAGCCCCCGCGACAACAGACGAGACGGGCGGCGCACAAGGCGGCGATGCCATCGAAGAGCTTTTGCAAGTACCTGCCGGAGGACCAAAGGTTCACGGATACACAGAGCGCAAGGGTTGGTCGAGCGAACCGCTGAACATGACGCTGTTCGGAGTTGTCGATGCCGACGCCAAGCTGCAAATCGGCCGGCTTCTCTACCAAGACATCAAGATCGGACAGTCAGCGCTGACGGTTGCGCTCAAGAACAAGGTCATGAAGACTTCGTTCGACAACGTGCAGCTTTACGAAGGGCAAGGCACGGGACTTCTTGAATGTCGATGGGACCGGCAAAGCCGCTCAGGTCGGCGCTAATTTCGTGCTCGACGGATTGCCGGCCTTGCCCTTCCTCAAAGATGCGGCCGATATGGAGTGGCTGTCGGGCAAAACCAAGTTGACTCTGCAGCTCGCCGCTCAAGGCGGTAATCAATTGCAGCTGGTCGAGACTTTGAACGGCAAAGCCGACTTTACCTTTGCCAACGGAGCCATCGTCGGCTTCAATTTGCCGGGCGCGATCCGCGGAATTTCCCAAGGCAAGATCTCGGGCCTCAAGAAGTCGCCTGCCGAAAAGACCGACTTCAGCGAGCTCGCCGCGAGTTTCACGATTGCCAACGGCATTGCCCAGAACCAGGACTTGCGCCTAACCAGCCCGCTGCTGCGCGTCACGGGCGCGGGCGCTATACAGCTGCCGCCGAAGACGGTCGACTACACGGTCAAGCCGAAACTGGTCGCCAGCCTCGAAGGTCAGCAAGGCGCTGCCGATCTCTCAGGGCTCGAAATTCCGGTTCGAATCACGGGGCCCTGGGACAAGCCGAAGTTTGAGCCTGACCTCAAAGGCGTGCTCGCGGACCCCAACAAGGCGGTTGAAGCGGTGAAGCAGATCGGCAAACAGTTCAAAGGTAAGAGCGCGAAGGAAATTGCCGACGAGCTGCTCGGCAAGAAGAGCGGCGCGGGTGCGACAGGCTCGACGCAGAAGGCAAAAGACCTGCTCAAAAATCTCTTGAAGCCGCAATAAACGGGCACTTCTTGGCCTCGCGAAGCGCGCACAAACGACGTCAAAATTGCGTCTGAAAACTGTCGGGCTTCCTTCGCCAAAGCCCCCCGCGCCGCCTCGCGTGAACCTGCTGTTAAAGCAACGTAAACACGGACAAAAAATATTTTGTCCCAGGGGCAAAAAAAATCTTGCGTAGGGGGGGCATTGGCCCCATATGCATCCGTTCTCGTCTGTCCACCTGCCAACTGGTCGAGGTTTTCCAAAACCGAAGAGGCAAGGAGCGGGCGAGTCAAAACCTGTCTGCTGGTTGGGGAGGGTCACATGGCCTTTAATGACACCCTCTTCCAATTGGGGATGGACTTGAACTCGTTCAAGCACCGCCCAAGAGGAAGATCATTCGTACGCCGTTGCTGCCGTTTCGCGCCAGGAGTCTGCTGAAGTCTCCACTGCAAACGGGTCTAGGTTAGAAGGACGTAGTCTTTATATCGACCTCCACGGCGCTCAGCGCCTTTCCGACGCCAAATCGGCTGAGCGTGCGCTCAAAGCCGGCCTCAGCGAACTCGGAAAGCCGGTGACGAGCCTGCGCGTCAGCAAACTGGCGGACGGTACGCTTTCGGGCGTGGCGACGCTGGGATGCGGCCACCTGTCGATCAAGGCGAACCCGGCGACGGGTTTCGTCGCGGTCGATGTCCGTGGCTGCAGCACGCTTGACCCGCACGCGGCCATGTTCGCGCTTGCCGACGCCTTTGGCGCACGGGAAGCCGCGATCCAGAAGTCGCGCTGCTCGGACGTCGTGTTCCTGCCGGCCGCGGCGATTGCCGCCAAGTTCCAGCCAAGCCGCGCAAAACGGTACGGGCAAAGAGCCAGGCTAGAGCGGCGTAACAACGCCTCGAAGCCTAACTCCCAAGCCCAGCCAGAGACACAAGCCCGCGCGTTCGGAGAGATCCGGGCGCGCGGGTTTTTTTGCGTTGAGCTTAAATCGTTGCGCAACCCCGACTATGACTACTAGCCTCCCAACACGGATGCAAAGGATGCACCGGTCCCGAAGTCGCAGCGGCATGCAACTTCTAATTGAGGATCAATCAAATGTCAGAAGAGTATTATCTCGGATCCATAATCAAGATCAGGGACATTGGGCCGCGGCGCCGGGTCGAGGTCTATTCTGGTGGTTTTATTCAAGAAAGTGAGTGCGTCTGGATAACTGGGCAGAATGGCAAGCTATCCGACATCGATGAAGCCATCGCCAAGTCTAAGCCGGCGAATTCAACAGAGGGACAATTCAAAATGACCCGGCAGATCTTTTGATTGCGAATGATGGACCTAATGGAGCTAACCTATATATGGTTTGATGCCCTCGACTACGAAGGGCAAGGCCCAATCCAAGTAGAGTGGAAAACAACATGGAGCACATATCACGCCAACGCCTCCATCTCCAGGAATTTCACGGTGAAATCTGCGGATAGGGTCGGAAGCTCGTCATCGCGTCTAATATTTCTTTGGACCTTTTCTTGGTCCGTTTTTTGTCCAACAATATCGTAACTGGAACTCTCTTGAACCTCCAGCGTCCATTGACCTTTTTGCAATAGCAGTATGGGGTAGAACTGATAGGAGCCAAAAGCCACTCGAGTTCCAGTGAATGCTTTAGGTATTTCGACACACCAGCCATCTTGGGAGCCGACGATATGTCGGTCAATTTGGTATTTGAAAGTCTCCAGATCAGGGTCTCTCATCGCTTTGACAGCAACGCGATGAAGCACCGTCGTGTCTTCATCTTCCCCCGGTCGCCAATCGTCGTAAGTCTCTGCATAGATATCCTAATTCGTTGACCATTCCAAAGTTAGGGCTTGTATTTCGGGGTCTCCCCAAATGATCGCATCAGCATGGGCATGACGCGAAAATAAAGATGGAACTTGAGGTTGAATGCAGATTTCAAATCTTGTACCTGACACGCCCTTTGCACCAATGACCGGTGTGATAAATTCATTTTCGAGCCCGCCTCGCTGGCGAATACATTGCGAAAAGCATGGATAGAGCTGTAATTGACAACAATAGCCCCGACCAAAGATAGATGTTTCCCATAAATTCTTGCCCCCGCAAACTGTTCGCAAAACCCAATGTCATGCTCAAATACGAATTGTCAATAATGCCCGCTGGCTGTTTTAGTGTGGCGCTTCAAACAGGTTTCCGAGTCTGCCGCTTATCCCCTTCCCCTCCGGTATAACTCCGGTTATACTCGCCCCCATGAAAACAGCGATCTCCATTCCCGATAAACTCTTCAAGGAAGCCGAGCGCGAGGCCAAGCGCCTCGGCGTTCGCGCAGCAAACTCTATCAGACGGCGCTTGAGAAACTCATGGCCAAGCAGAGCGATGACGAGGTCAGCGAAGCCTTGACCCGCTCCTATAAGGCCTCACCCGAACCGGAAGATCCATTCATGAGCGGATAACCGCGCGAACCATGGCGCGTGTGGAGTGGAACGATGAAGCGGGGCGAGATTTGGTGGGCGGACGCGGGCGAGCCAAGCGGTCGAGCCCGGGTTTCGAAGACCCGCCGTGATCGTCTCGGCAAATAGTTTCAACAGGACGCCGATCCAATACCGTCATCGTTGTATTTCTGACCGACCAATTCAGCGCGCGCTGCAGACCCCGGAAATGTTTGGGTCACAAGCCGGCAGACCGGTTTACCGGCTGGCTCCACTGTCAACGTCACGCAACTTGGTACAGTGGATAAGCGGCTGTTGACGGAGCGTGTTGGCCGTCTCTCCGAGACTCGTAATGAACCAGATCGACGAAGGCCTTCGGCTCGTCCTCACCCTATAAATGCCCGCCCTCGGCGTCGGCCGTGCCTTTGATGGCTTCCTTGCGCCGCGCGCCGGGTGTGACCAGGAGCGAAGACCCCGCGTCCTTGGGCAGGGTCGCGTAGAGAATCGCCGATAGCGCGGCGATGGCAGAGATGAACAGGAACACCGGCGGGAAATGGCTGGGCGCGAGCGCGCCGCCGCCGTGCGTGCGCTGCATGAGTTCCAAGCCCAGCGCCGCAACGGAGACGCCGACGGCACCGGACAACTCCTGGCCGACGGAAACGAAGCTCGTGGCGCGGCTCAATTGCTCGGGCGGAATGTCGGCGTAGCAGATCGTGTTGATGCTGGTGAACTGCAGCGAGCGCGACAGGCCGCCCGCGAAGAATATCGCCGTCATGACGAGCGCCGGCGTCGCATCCGTGAACAGCGCGGGCAACGCCGAAAACGCCGCCGCAAGCAGCGCGTTGCAGATCAGCACATTGCGATAGCCGTAGCGGCGCAGAATGCTGGCCGCTTGCGTCTTCATGAACATGGCGCCGAAGCCGGTTGCAAAGGTCAAAAGCCCCGATTGAAACGGCGTCATGCCGAAACCCGTTCTGCAACAACAAAGGCAGAAGGAAGGGCGCCGCGCCGATGCCGATGCGGAACAGGAAGCCGCCAAAAACACCGGCCAGGAATGTCGGCACCGCAAGCAACCTGATGTCGATCAAGGGCGCTGACGCTTTCAACGCGTGGGGAATGTAAAGCGCCAGAAGAATCGCGCCGATTGCCAACAGCGCCGCCACCGTTTCGCCGCTGACGAAATCGAGGCCGAGCAGCGTCGCCCCGGTCAGGAACATGGAGAGGCCCGGCCCGACGAGCAGGAAGCCTTTCATATCGAAACTATCCGGGTTGCCGTCGCGCACGTCGGGGATGAAGCGCGTGACCAGATACATGCCCATCGCGGCAACGGGAATGTTGATCCAGAAAATCCAGCGCCAATCGAAGTAGGTCGAGATAAAGCCTCCGAGCAGCGGACCCATCACGGGCCCGAGCAGCGCCGGGATCGTCAACCACGCCATGGCGCCGATCATTTCCTCGCGCGGCACGGTTCGGAGCACGATCAGGCGCCCGACCGGCATCATCATGGCCCCGCCAATGCCTTGCAGCACGCGCGCGGCGACGAGAGAGCCCAATCCTTGCGCAAAGCCGCAGGCAACGGAACCGAGAGCAAAAACGGCCATGGCCGCGCGGAACACGGTTTTCGGCCCATAGCGATCTGCGATCCAGCCGGACGCCGGAATGAAGACGGCAAGCGCTAAGAGGTAGCTCGTCAGTGCGAGCTTCAAGTGAATGGGGTTAAGCCCTAGGTCCTTGGCAATTTCCGGCAGCGAGGTCGCAAGCACGGTCGCGTCGAGGTTCGCCATGAAAAGCGCGGTCGCGACGATGAGGGGAATTGTGTTGCGGGTAAGGGCGGAGATCATTTGACGCTTTTAGCATAACTCTTTTTTTGGCTAGCGCGCGAGGGCGATCATTAACGCATCTTTCAGCATATTGAACGCAGTCTGGGCCCGGAATGCGTGGCCGCGGCTTCACGTCACAATTCTGCCGTTGCCTGTACCGAAAGTAGATCCGTCGCATACGGGACGAGCGCACCCAGACTAAGCGCTCGAGCGGCACGGGTAACGGGGATGTTGGGGGCTTCCGGCGCGTCTGCGGCGCTGCCGGACTTGTAAATAGTAGAGTAGTTCGTGACAGCGTACACAAAACCTAACCCACATCAGTTGACTGGTTCCGCCCTGCGTCTTGCAGCGCTGACTTTGCTTGGCTCCTCCACATGGGCGCTTGCGGAACCGGAGCCACTATCGGGCCCCGCGCTTCGTGCCGCCGTTGCAGGATCAACTGTTGAAATCGACACGCCGATCGGGACGAAAGTTCCCGTCAAGTACGGCGCCGACAATTCCGTTTCAGGCGAAGCCGGCAGCGTTGCGTTCTTCTTAGGATCGGCGGCCGATACGGGCCGCTGGTGGGTCGCACAGAACCTGCTTTGCCATCGCTGGAACATTTGGTTCAAGGCTGAGAAGACCTGCCTCACGATCACGCGCGACGGCGATAAGATCACCTGGCTGCGCGACGATGGCGACTCGGGCACGGCGACGATCATGCCCAAATCGACGATGGTCGCGGCGCGCGGATTGTCGAATAAGAAATCAACTCTGGGCGGGCCGGTTGATGCGTTGCCAGCGCCGGCTCGTGTTGCCGCGCCCGCCCCTCTTCCTCACCCCGTTGTTGAGGCGGCGGAAGACGAAGTACCGGCTTACGTTCCGGCTGCAGCGCATGTTGCGGCCGAGCCGCCAGTCGAAGTCGAAACACCTGCCACAATGCCTGCTCAAAGCGCCCGCTATAATTCAGGCGGCGGCAGTGCCAGCCAACGTCACGCAGCGTAAGCCGAAGCCGGTCATCAAACAGGCGGCGTTGCAAACCGGAATTGAAACCGCGCAAGCCCGTAGTGAAACCAGCAAGCTGAAGCAGAAGGTGACGCAAAAAGCCGCGAAACGCGCAAGCGTTGCGCGCGCGCAGGCCGACTGAAGCTCCGACGTTCTGGGTTTATGGCGTCGCGGAAGACGACGTGCTGAACGTGCGCATGGGACCTTCGCCTGAGCACGACGTTGTCGGCGCTATTCCGCCCCAAGCGCGCGGCGTGCGCATGGCGGGCGTGTGCGACGGCATGTGGTGCCTCGTGCAGTTCGGCGAGCAGAAGGGCTGGGTCAACCGGAGTTATCTCGTTTATGAGGTGCCGGACGTGGTCGCGGCGCGGTAGGGGCGGCAATCGGCAACCCCCGCCTTCGCGGGGACCAATCGGCAATCGAAGCTTCACAGATTTCGCCGCCGTGGCGATAGGCCCTCCACGTCGTCATCCCCGCGAAGGCGGGGACGTAATCGGCAATCGGCAATCGGCAATCGGCAATCGGCAATCGGCAATCGGCAATCGGCAATCGGCAATCGGCAATCGGCAATCGGCAATCGAAGGCTTGCAGGATTCGGCGGGTTAGCAATAGTCCATCCGCAACGTCATCCCCGCGCCGGATCGGAAACCGATCCGGAGTCACGGCGGGGACCCGTCCAAGTCTCCGCTGACAAAGACATTTTTCGCCACCACTCGAATTGAACGCAGCCAAGCCAGATGCTTGGACAGGTCCCCGCCGTATTTCTTGCGCGCATGAGCGCGCAAGCGCGGGGATGACGAAGATCCTGAGCTTGTTAAACTGGCGCTGCGAATACTACTCTTCCCATTTTGGAACTTTGCAATGGAAAAAGTCAGTCCTGAACTTTGGGCCACAGCAGAACAACTAGCCGAATTACTCATCCGCTATGTCGTCCCAATCTTAGAAAAAGATGTTCGCGGATATACTTGCGGTCACGGGACCGGAATTCTTGTCTCCCATAGCAATCTCAATTTCCTTGTCACCGCCGCTCATGTGCTCGACCCCCTAAAGGAAGGACGAAGGCTGTTCATGCACTGCGCATCCGGCACAACACGAAGCCTCGCGGGTATAAGCTTATCGACTATTCCGGCAACCAAAGGAATTCGAGCATCAAATTCGGTAGATATCGGTGTGATAAAACTCTATGGTCCAGGGCAACCGCCCTATCCAGAAATTGGGAAGTATTCGCTACCTTTTGAAATGCTTCGCGCCGACGTCTTACCGCGGCAGCAAAGGATTACTTCGTGACCGGCTTTCCAGCGACAAAAACGAAAACTAATGTTTCGAGAAGAACGACCGTGTCTGAACCTATAGGCAATATTAGTTTGTCTATTTATGATTCTGACTACGCCCAACATGACTTGGTACCCCGCCGACACATTGCGATAGAGTTCGACGTCAAAAAATTCTTTCGAAGAGCGGTCGTCTAGAGAAGGCACCGGACCCGAAGGGGCTAAGCGGCTCGCCCATTTGGTTACTTCCAGACATCCGTGCCGAGAATAGCCCAAAACAGCCGGTCGTTGTTGGGATTGCAAATTGAGCATCATCGTACAGGCAAACTTCTAGTTGGAAGTGATATCAGCATCGCAATTGATATGATAAATAAGCTCACTAACCTTCAGCCCGACTAACTGTTTATCACTTACTACTCCCTCTTCAACCCCTTCTTCTCAAGCTCTTCGAGATACACCGCCCAGCGCTGATCTTTCTCGCGGCCGAGAAGATGCAGATAGCCCCAGGTGAAGAGCCCGGTGTTGTGGCCGTCGTCGAAGCCGATGCGGGTCGCGTAATTGCCGACCGGTTTCAGATCCGAAATCTTGACGTTCTTCTTGCGCGGCACGGTCACGCGCTGTTCGGGCGAATGGCCCTGCACTTCCGCTGACGGGCTCATGACGCGCAGCATTTCGGCCGGCAATTCAAACGTGCGCCCATCGGGGAACGCGGCTTTCAAAGTTTTGCCGCCATCGGTGATGTCGAGCACGGGCGGGGGCGTCAGTGTGCCCTTGGCGCGCTCGACTTCGGTCCAAACTTTCGCGGCGATCTCGCGATAGATGCCGGCGTGCAGGCTTTCGGGCGCCGTCGCAACGATCGGGCGGCCGGTGTCGGATTTGACGCGAATGTCGATATGCAGCGGGATTTCGCCAAGGAACGGCACGCCGAGCTTTTGCGCTTCTTCGCGCGCGCCGCCGTGACCGAAAATATCGGCGCGCGTGCCGCAACTCGGGACAAACGAAATAGCTCATGTTCTCGATGATGCCGAGCAACGGCACTTCAACGCGCTTGAACATCGACAGGCCCTTGCGCGCATCGATCAGCGCCAAATCCTGCGGCGTCGAGACGATAACGGCACCGGACAACGGGATCGTCTGCGAGATGGTGAGCTGCACGTCGCCGGTGCCGGGCGGCATATCGACAACGAGCACGTCGAGATCGCCCGCCGCCACCGGCCCAATCGGTATCGCGCAGCATCTGGTTCAAGGCCGAGACGACCATCGGCCCGCGCCACACGACCGGCGTGCCTTCGTCAACCAGGAAGCCCATCGACATAACCTTGAGGCCCCAGCCTTCCATCGGCTTGATGACCTTGCCGTGCGCGACCTGCGGCTGGCCGGAGATGCCGAGCAGGCGCGGCTGCGACGGGCCATAGATGTCGGCATCGACAATGCCAACCTTGAGGCCGATGGATTGTAGGCCGAGCGCGAGGTTCGTCGCGGTCGTCGATTTGCCGACGCCGCCTTTGCCGGACGCGACCGCGATGACGTGTTTGACGCCGGGAATTCCAGCCGCCTTGCCCATTGGGTTTGGCGCTTGTGCTTGGGCAGCGGCTTGGCGCGGACCGGCGCCATCACCCGTTGCGCCCTTGGCGCGGGCGTCGGCAACGCGCTTGTGTTCTTTGAGGCTTGTCACTTCCGCGGTCGGCTGGCGCAGCGGCTCTGGCGCTGGCGCGCGCTGCAGGCCGCCCGAGACTTCAGCCGTCAGCACGGCGGTGACGCCTGAAACACCTTTGATCTCGGTGACGACGACTTCGGCGGCCTTGCGCAGATCTTCCAGTTCTTCGGCGCGCGACGCCGGAACGGTAATGGAGAAATAAACACGGCCGTCTTTGATCAGGATTTCCGACACCATGCCGAGATCGACGATATTGCCCTTCAGGTCGGGGCCCTTGATACGCTTCAACTTGGCAAGCACATCGGCCTTCTCAAACGACATTCGCGCGTCTCCTGGGAAATAGGGCAGGCCATCAGGCTCTGGACCCTCCACATGGCGTCCTTTGAAGGCGCGCGCAAGGCCCAGGATGCTGGATTGATCGGGCATTGAGGGAGGAAGGACTGCTACTTTGGCAGAAGGGCCTGAGATTGGCGCGCTGTAGGCGCTTGAGAGCGGCGCTGGCAGCAGACGCTTGCCCAAGTTGACGCGGCCCATTACATCCCAAATGCATGGCCATTCACTCCCATATCGCCCTGTCCCACATCGCAGGCGTCATTCTTGCGGGCGGCTCGGCGCGCAGGCTTTTCCCTAAGAGCCCAAGTGGCGGCGACAAAGGTTTGGCCGATCTTTCAGGGCGGCCTATGCTGGCGCACATCGTTGCCCGCTTCAGGCCCCAAGTCTCACGGCTCATTCTCAATATCAACGGTCCAGCCGAGCGCTTCTCACACTTTGAACTTGATGTCGTGGCTGACGAAGGCCCGGGAGAGCACGGGCCACTGGCTGGCCTCGTGGCGGCGCTGGCCTGGACGGCGAAGACGGGTGGCATGAGCGCGCTCGCAACCGTCTCGACGGACGTTCCATTTCTCCCCGCCGATCTCGTGGAACGGCTGGCGGCGGCCTGCGAGGACAGGGTTGACCGGCCTGTTCTTGCGGTTTCAGACGGGCAGCGCCACCCCACAATCGCCCTTTGGCCTATTGGACTGGAAGACGATGCCCGCAAAACGCTCAATCGCGGCGAACTGAGTGTGGGCGCCTTCGCCAAACGTCACGGCGCGATTGCAGTCTCCTTCCCGATGGGCAACATTGGCGGCCGGATAGTGGATCCGTTCTTTAATGCCAACACGCCCGATGACCTGGCAGCGGCCCGCGCGCTGCTTGACGCCCAGAAATGAGAAGCGATGAGAAAAACTGAGAAAAATTGAGAGGGACCCATGCCAGCCTCCAAAAAGCCGCCACGCGTAGAAGCCCCCATGATCGGCGTTGCCGGTTGGTCGAACGCCGGCAAGACGACACTCATCGAAAAGTTGACCGCGCATTTCTCAGCCCTCGGTTTGCGCGTTGCCACAATCAAGCACACGCATCACAAGTTCGAAATCGATAAGCAGGATAGCGATACGGCACGTCACCGCCGCGCCGGCGCTAGCGAAACGGCCATCGTCTCGGGCACGCGCGTTGCCGTCATCGAAGAGATTGATACGCGCGGCGAACCGGCGCTCAACGATATCGCGGCACGCCTCAAACCCGCAGACATCATTTTCGTCGAAGGCTACAAATCGGCGGCCATTCCAAAAATCGAAGTGCGCCGCTCGGCTGTCGCCGCAGAACGTCTGCTCGCCGCGACCGACCCTATGGTCATCGCCATTGCCGCGGACTACGAGATCGATGGGCACGGAAAGCCGGTGTTCGATCTCAACGACATTGCGGGCATCGCAAAGCTCATCGAAGAAACCTCCGGACCGTTCGCGGCATTACAGCAGCGGGCATAACGGCATGGCAAAGAGCGGGGGAAGGCGCGGCCTCTTTGCGGCGCTTGCGCTTGTCATGGCAGCATTGCCGGCCGCCGCCCAAACGGAAAACCCGCCCGTGCCACCCGGCCGCGACCCGGGCGGGATTCCGGTTGCTGTTATAGGGACCGGTCTCGATTACACGCTGCCGCATCTCGCACAAATGCTCACACGCGACGGCGAAGGCGAAATCACAGGATATGACTTTATCGATGAAGACCGCCGCCCGTTTGAAACAAAAAATTCGGCGGACGGTTCAGGATCCGGAACACGCATCGCTGAAATCGTCACCGGCGAAGGACAAGCGGCGACGCTCATCGCCGTCAGGGCAAAAATGGATGACGCGGTGACGCTCACCAAGGCCATCAAATTCGCCGCCCAAAGCCCAACGCGCATTATCGCCATTGATCGCGCCTTCGTGACACCGCTCGACATGGAAATGTTCAACTCAGCCGCACACCACTACCGCGAACATCTGTTCATCGTCGCGGCAGGAGACGGCGGCACCGATCTCGACCCTGCGGCCAATGCGCGTTTTGGAGACAAATATCCACGCGCCGCAAATCTTCTGGTTGTGGCGGCCTGCGATCAGAAGGGCGCGCTGACGCCGCAATCCAACTGGGGCGCGGCAACTGTTGACGTCGCGGTCGATATCGTTTCGCATTTCGTGACTGAAGAGGCCGCGAGCCTGCCCAAAGACCCCGACCTGTCACGCATCGCACTCGCACGCATCACGGCCCTGGCTGCCCGCTTGCTTGCTGTTGAACCTCACATCCGTGGCGCGGCCTTCAAGGAGCGGATTGTCAGGCTGGCGGCGGCGTTGCCGGTGCAAGCACCTAAAAGCACGCGGGCTGGCTTCATTGAAAGGCCGCAACGGCATTTCTGGCTCGAATAAGCCGCCTTAAAGCGGGCCTTGCCCTTGCGCTCAACGCCCCCGATGTTAGACTACATGAACGCCCTAATCGGAGCCCTGAAATCATGACGAGCGTTGACGCGCGTCCCGGCATTACGACCCCACTCATCGACCCGTTCGGCCGGGGCATCGAATATCTGCGCGTGTCCGTTACCGACCGCTGCGACTTCCGCTGCGTCTATTGCATGTCGGAGCACATGAGCTTCCTACCGAAGAAGGATTTGCTCAGCCTCGAAGAGCTGGACCGGCTGTGCTCGGCGTTCGTAGCACAGGGCGTGAAGAAGCTGCGCATCACAGGCGGCGAACCGCTCGTGCGCAAGAATATCATGTGGCTGTTTCAGTCGCTGGGGCGGCATCTGGAAACAGGCGCGCTCGAAGAATTGACGCTGACGACGAATGGCAGCCAGCTCGCGAAGTACGCGGGCGAGTTGAAAGCGGCAGGCGTCAAGCGCATCAACGTCTCGCTCGACACACTCGATCCGGACAAGTTCAAGGCCATCACGCGGTGGGGCGAAATCGGCGTCGTGTTAAACGGCATTGAGGCGGCGCAGAAGGCCGGACTCAAGGTCAAGATCAACGCGGTGGCTCTGAAGGGCGTCAACGAGGACGAAATTGAAGATCTGGTGCGCTTCGCGCATGGACGCGGCGCTGATCTGACTCTGATCGAGACGATGCCCTTAGGCGACATCGACGGCGATAGGACAGATCAGTATTTGCCGTTGAGCGTGGTGCGCGCGCGGCTGATGGATCACTTCACGCTCGAGGACAACCCATATCGCACGGGCGGACCGGCACGCTACGTGACAGTGAAAGAAACGGGCGGACGTTTGGGCTTCATTACGCCCATGACGCACAACTTCTGCGAAAGCTGCAACCGCGTGCGTTTGACATGCACCGGCACGCTTTACATGTGCCTTGGTCAGGACGACGCGGCGGACCTGCGCGCGCCGTTACGCGCGTCGAGCGAAGATGGAGCGCTTCACGCGGCCATCCGCGAAGCGATTTCCAGAAAGCCCAAGGGGCACGATTTCATTATCGACCGGCGCACGAAAAAGCCGGCCGTTGCCCGGCATATGAGCGTGACGGGGGGGTAAATATCCCCTCTCCCCATGCTCTGCACTTGCATGGGGAGAGGGTTAGGGTGAGGGGCGGATACATGTTCGAACAAGCGGCCGCCCCTCACCCAACCCTCTCCCCGTAAAGGACGGGGAGAGGGAGTAATATGTCTCAGCGCGGCCTTCTCAAACATGCACGATTGACGCGCAAGCAGCTTATAGCGTTTGCGCTCGCGTCTGCCGTTTTGAACGGCGTCATCACCGCAAGCGTCGGCGCGTGGCTCGGGCAGACCTACGCCAAATATCAGGCGCGCAAGACCTCAATTGAAAGCCTCGTTCATCTCGTCTACGAGCGGCGCACGCGCGCGGGCATGGTGACGTCGGCTTTAAAGCGTGGCGCCGATATCGACGAGATCCGCTACCGCAAGCGCGCCTACGACGAATCTTATGTCGATTGGAACAAGAATGTGATGCAGAACATCTTCGCCATTCGCGAGGTGACGGGCGAGCATTTGATCTCGGGGCTTGAGAAGTACTACGAGGATGGACTGGTACTGGCCATGGCGGACGTCGATCGATGTCTCACCAAGGCTTATGACGTGCGGCTCGCGAACGGCGATCCTAAGCTCGAGTTCGAGAAATGCCGCATGGCGGAAACGCACCAATTTGTTCTCGACTGCGGCGCGACGTTTACGAACGAGCTTTATAAGCTGACGAAGCTGTCGTTTATGCCGTTTGCAACTCGGGGAGTGGAGGGGCGTGAAACGTCTGAGCGGCGCATCAAGGCCTCGTGCGTGCGGCCGGAGGTAAAGCCTGCTCCGGCAGCGCCCCCCGTTACACCGCAGGCTGACGTGTCAGCAGGGACAAAGACACCGGAACCGGCAGCCACAGGTACGCCTGCGGCCACCGCGGCGCCACCGGCCGAAGCACCAAAGCCGTAACCCTTTCCAATGTTCCTTTCCCTGGCGCGCGAAGCGTGAAATAGAGCGGGGCATTAAACCGATTTCGATTGGCTCACCCCATCATGCCGACCGCCGACACTCACACCTCCGTGCGCCATTCCAACACGACCGGCATTCTGGCGATGCTCGCATCGATGGCGTTTTTCGTGGCGAACGATACGTGCGTGAAGCTGATTGGCGAACAGATGCCTCTCGGCGAATTGATCCTACTGCGAAACACGGCAGCGACGGTTTACATCCTCGCCTTTGCCGCCGTGTTTGGCGGCTTGATGCTGCCCGTCAATCCGCCAAAGCGGCTACTCGGGTGGCGCATGATCATGGAAATTCTCTCGACGCTGTTTTTCTTGTCGGCCTTGATCGCAATGCGCATAGCCGACGCGACCGCGATAGCGCAATTCACGCCACTTGCCATGACGGCGGCGGCGGCAGTATTTCTGAAGGAGCCGGTAGGATGGCGGCGTTGGCTGGCGGCACTTGTGGGTCTCATTGGCGTTCTTCTCATTGCGCGCCCAGGAACAACAGCTTTTTCACCCGCCGCAATTCTGCTTCTCATCGCCGTTGGGCTGGTCGTCGCGCGCGATCTCTTAACTAGGCAAATTTCAAATACCGTACCGACGCTGACCTTGACCTTGATGTCGGCCGCGGCTGTTGCGCCATCGGGATTTCTGTTGCTTCCATTTGAGACGTGGGTCTGGCCTGCGACCCGCGAAATTATTCTTCTACTCGCAGGCGGTTTGTTTTTGACCCTCGCCTACGCGCTCATCATCGTTGCGATGCGCGCGGGCGACGTGGCGGTCATTTCGCCATTCCGGTACGCGGTTATATTGTTTGCGCTGGTGTCGGGCTGGCTGGTGTGGGGTGAAATTCCCGACGCGTTGCAGATGCTCGGCATCGCCATTGTGACAGCGGCCGGGCTTTATACCTTTCACCGTGAGCGGCGGCTACGGCAGAGGTAGCGGGGTTCACGCTTACTCAACGCCGATCGGTTAGCGTACTGGAAAGTCGTTCCAGTTTTAACGATCTGTTTAGAAGTGTGCGTACCTCCCATGACCCATGACAGCGTTTCCGCAGCCCTTGAAGTCAAAGGCCTGCGTAAGAGTTTTACTGCCAAACCCGCAGTCGACGATCTCTCGCTGACGATTAAGCGCGGAGAATTTTACGCGCTGCTTGGGCCAAACGGCGCCGGTAAAACAACGACGTTGCGCATGGTCGCGGGCCTGTTGAAGCCGGATGCTGGGAGCATTTCGATTTGCGGCATAGATGCGGTCAAAGACCCAGTTGAAGCCAAACGCGTCATGGCGTGGGTTCCCGACGAGCCGTTGATCTACGACAAGCTCGACCCAATTGAATATCTCGAATTCGTTGCCGGACTTTGGGCCATGGACGCGGCTAAAGCGGAACGCCAAGCGCGCGAATTGGTGCAGATCCTTGGCCTTGATGCGCACGCGTCAACGCGTTGCCAGGGCCTCTCCAAAGGCATGAGGCAGAAAGTGGCGCTGGCCGGCGCACTGATCCACGATCCGCAATTGATCATTCTCGACGAGCCGTTGACCGGGCTCGACGCGGGCTCCGCGCGCCAAGTGAAGGCGGTTCTGAAAGACCGCGTCGCGGCCGGAACGACCGTCATCATGACGACGCACATTCTCGAAGTCGCTGAACGCATGGCGGAGCGCATCGGCGTCATCGCTCATGGACGCTTGATCGCCGAAGGAACGCTCGACGAATTGAGCGCAAAGGCTGGCCCCAAATTGAATGCGGGAGAGACGAGTCTCGAAGAAATTTTCCTTGACGCTTGTTGCCAGCGAAAGTGCTGCTGCATGATCGCCTCGCAAACATTGACCTGGTTCGCCCGCCACGAGCTGATGCTCGCCTGGCGCGATTGGGCCTCCATGATGGCGGGCGGGCGCACCACGCGCGAACGGCTTGTCACACTTATGACGCTGGGCTTCGTTGGATTCCTGCATTGGCTGGCATATGCGATTCTCAATCCCGTTTTGAAGGGCGGCGTCGCGGTCACCATCCCAGCGCTGGTCTTGTTGACCTCGACGCTGCTTTTGACTTTTTCCATGATGCTGTCGCAGGCCATCGAGCAAGTCACACGCTCGTTCTATGCCCGCGCCGACCTTGATCTTATTCTGTCGTCGCCCGCACCCGCGCAACATCTCTTCGCCGTGCGCATTGCCTCCATTGCGTTCGCCGGCATGTTGATGACGTCGCTGCTGGGCGCACCGTTTATCAATACGGCCGCCGCTCTTGACGGGCCACGCTGGCTTTCTGCCTATGCCGTCATCGCGGCGCTGAGCACGTTTTCAACAGGTCTCGCAGTGATGGCCTCCGTTGCGCTTTACAACGCTGTCGGTCCAAAGCGCACGCGCCTCATTGCCCAAATCGTTGCAGCCGTGATTGGTGCCGCACTTCTGATTGGCATACAGGCCGTTGCCGTGATGACCTATGGCAATCTCTCGCGCTTTCAAGTTTTGAACTCCGACGCAGTTCTCAATGCAGCGCCCGACGTGGCGAGCCTTTGGTGGATCCCGGCAAAGGCTATTCTGGGCGACGCTTCCGCCGCACTCGCGCTTGTCAGCGCCGGTGTTCTATTCCTGGTTTTCGTTATCCGAACTTATGCGCCGCGCTTTGCCGAACAGGCGATTGCAACGGCCAGTGTCTCCGACGAGAAAGAAACCAATTCGACTGCAAAGCGCGCGTTCGTGCCGAGAAACGCCGAACAAGCGCTGCGTGCCAAGGAATGGCAACTGCTGCGCCGCGACCCTTGGCTGTTGTCGCAATCGTCTCATGCAGGTGCTCTACCTCATCCCGCCCGCGCTGCTTCTGCTGCGCGACATGGGACCTAATGCACAAGTGCATATCGTACTTGCCCCGGTTCTGGTCATGGCGTTTGGGCAGCTTGCGGGCGGACTTGCGTGGCTCGCGATCTCCGGCGAAGACGCACACGATCTCGTGGCAACCGCGCCCGTCCCCGAACGAGCACTTGTTCGCGCCAAGAACGAAGCGGTGCTGGCCGTGATCGTTGTTGGTGCCGTGCCGTTCCTGTTCGGACTTGCGTTCTTGTCGCCTTGGGCGGCGGGCGTGACGGCTGTTGGCATCGCAGTTGCGAGCGCATCCGCCATTGTGATCCAGATGTGGTTCAAGGTGACGGCGCGGCGCACGTTGTTTCGCCGCCGCCAGATGGCGTCCAAAGCGGCGACATTTTCGGAAGCGTTTTCGTCGATCTTTTGGGCGGGCGCGACGGGCTTGGCTGCCGCGCAATCTTGGTTCGCCTTGCTGTTCGCGATCGCGGCACTGATCACGATGGCCATCGCGCGGTTCATCAGTCCGAGAGCGTGAACCATAGTCGTTTACGGCAGACGATTTTACAAGTGACTGATGTTAACGCTGATAGCGTTTGGAGCGTAACGCTGCTTTGTGGTAGATTGCTGAAACTGCCGAAGAGGGCATTGGATGAACCGGTTCGTTTTTGCGCGCCGGTTTTTTTGTGATTGTTCGTCATCCCAATACCCCGCGCACCTTGGCTTTGATCTGCTCAAGCGTGAAAGGTTTCGGGATCGAGGTGAGGCGTTTGGCTTTGAGCGCGTTGGCGCGTTCCAGCTGATCTGAAAACCCGCTCATCAAGACGATGCCTAATTGCGGTTTCAACACGATTGCTTTCTCACACAGCGATATGCCGTCAAGTGCCGGCATATCGACGTCGGTGACGAGAATATCAACCGCGGCGGCGTGTGCTTGCAGATACTCTAGCGCCTCAGCGCCGTCTTCCGTCACATGAACGTTATGCCCGTCGGTTGTGAGCGCGCGGCGGACGAGATCGCGAACGGCTGCGTCGTCGTCAGCGAGAAGTATCGTTGCCATTCAACCCTCCAAATACTTCTGATGCCGCACGAACACTACGAGCGGTTTCGCGTGGCTCCCCTCCCCTCAACGGGGAGGGGTTGGGGGTGGGTGACGAGCTTGGCGGACGATACATTGCGATCGAGAAAAGTCGAAAACCTGCTCCGCGAAACTCAAGATTAAACGTTCTTCGATCCCCCCAAACCCCTCCCCGCGAGGGGGAGGGGATTTCCTGGCGGCCGTACCGGCAATCAAGCGGCGCCAATTATTCAATCCATCAGCCGGCCAACGTAGGGCAGTTCCCTATAGCGATGCGCGACATCCATGCCGTAACCAACAACAAAGGTGTCGGGACACTCGAAGGCGCGGAAGTCGGCCGAGATGTTGACGGCGCGCGGTACTTCTTTTTCGAGCAGCACACAGGTCAGAATATCTTTGGCACCCCGCGCCGCGATCAGATCCTTGGCGAAGGCGAGCGTGCGGCCGGAATCGAGAACATCATCGACGAGCAAGACATTGCGGCCCTCGACCTCGAGATCCAGGTCGCGCAGAATGGACACCTGGCCGGACGAGACGCGGTTTTTCTTGTAGCTCGAGAGCGTCAGAAAATCGACCTCGGGGGCGAGCCCGGCCCGGTTCAGGGCGCGGATCAGATCGGCGGCGAAGACGAACGATCCTTTGAGGACGGCTATGACCAGAAGGCCTGGAATTTGTCTTGCCGCAATTTCGCCCGCAAGCTGGTCGAGCCGCCGGGCTATGGCGTCGGCCGGATAGACGACTTCGATGCGATTGGCGGTCTTAGTGGTGGCCATATGGACCTCTGGCGATTGCGTTGCCCGGGGAACACGTCCTACCGGGACCTAAGAAACTGTGTACACGACCCCGCCACAATCGTGATCGATTGATCGCAGGATACAACCTGTGGCTATAGAAACACGGAGAGGGGTGTTGAGTCTCTAACTTTACCCCACTCTTTGCGCTAGTGCTTACCCAAGTGCTTACCCCAGTCCTCACTCAAGTCCGGAACCTGCCCAAGTGATTCGTCTTTCCAATATCTCGTTGAAATATGACCGGGGGCCGGAAGTGCTCTCCGACGTCAATTTCCACTTGAGGCCGGGCTCGTTCCACTTTCTTCATGGCGAGAGTGGCGCCGGTAAGACCTCGCTTTTGCGTCTGCTTTTCATGTCGCTGCATCCCACGCGCGGCCAGCTCCATATGTTCAACGATGACGTCAGCAAGGTCAGCGCGCAAAAGCGCGCCCAGCTGCGCCGCCGCATTGGCATCGTGTTTCAGGATTTCCGCCTGCTTGACCACTTGACCATCTGGGAAAATGTGGCGCTTCCGCTCCAGGTCGTGGGCAAGAAGCCGAGTGATTACCGCGAAGACGTGACAGACCTGTTGCAATGGGTTGGCCTTGGCGACCGTATGTATGCTAACCCTTCGGTTCTATCGGGCGGCGAGAAACAGCGCGCGGCCATTGCACGCGCCGTCATCGGCAAGCCCGAGGTTCTACTCGCAGACGAGCCGACAGGAAACGTCGATCCGCAAATGGCGCGCCGGTTGCTGCGTTTGTTCGTCGAGTTGAACAGGCTCGGCACGTCCGTCGTTATCGCGACCCACGATCATCAACTCATGCGGCAGTTCAAGGCGCCGCGCATCGAGGTGCACAAGGGCCATGTCCGGATCATATGAACGCTTTTCCGGGCGCCCGCCATTGGGGGCCCAACAAGGCCAGCAAGTGGTGGAGTACGACCCCTATGGCGACCCTGTGACGGGACCGGCCACAGGCTCGCCCACCGCTGCGGCAGGCAGCGCGTCATACCCGGCTTATGCAGCGCCATCCCCCGATGCTGGCCGGCCATCGGCGCAAATTGAAGATTCAACGCGCGAAATGTACGCCCCGAGCCGCGAAGAGAAAGACCGCGGACGGCGCATGAAAACGACCGCCCCCGTGGTGCCGCCCGGTTCCGTGACGGGCCGGTCGCTGACCTTAGTGATCGCCATCATGTGCTTCCTCGCTTGCTTGACGGCTGGCGCGGTGTGGATGATCAAGGAATTGGCCGACGCTTGGCTCAAGGATATTGCGAGCGAAGTAACCGTGCAGGTCGAGCCGAAAGACAAAGTCGATACCGACAAGTCCGTGCTCGACGTCGTCGCCTACATGGAAACGCAGCCGGGCATCCGGGCCGCGAAGCCCTTGAGTCTCGAGGCCTCCGCCAGCCTGCTCGAACCGTGGCTCGGATCGTCCGACGCTCTGAAAGCACTTCCTGTGCCGCGCCTCATCGCGATCGAGATCGACCGCGTTAATCCTCCTAACTTGGAGGCCGTCGGCGCCGAGCTCGCCAAACAATTCAAAGGCGTGACGCTCGACGACCACCGGCGCTGGCAGCAGCAGATCAGGGCCGTCACAGGATCGTTCGCGCTCGGCGGCATCGCAATTTTCCTGCTGGTCGCAGCGGCAACGACCGCCGTCATCGTCTCGGCCACTAAAAGCGCCATGGCCTCTAACCGCGATATTGTCGAAGTTTTGCACTTCGTCGGCGCCACCGACAAGTTCATCGCCCGCGAGTTTGAGAAGCACTTCCTGCGGCTCGGCGTTAAATCCGGCATCGTTGGCGCGGCGCTGGCCATGCTCGTGTTTCTCGGCATGCCAGCCATCATGGACCTACTCGGCGGCGGCGCGGTCAGCGCGGTCGAAATGCAGCGCCTGATCGGAACCGGCTCTCTAGACGCGGCCGGTTACCTCTTGATGCTTCTAGTCGTGGTGATTATAGCCGGGCTATGTATGATTACCTCACGGGTCGGGGTATACCGGATTTTGAATAGCCAGCACTGAGCGGCCGATGCGCTTTATTTGTTCGTATTCAGAGCATTAATGAATATTGCTGACAAATATTTACGTTCGAAAGCCGGTCACAACCGAGCGCAAATCGGTTAGTCTCTTGGGAGGGACAAGGACCGGCGGCGGATACCGGACCGGGATCCAGACCGGAAATGCGACCGGGACTGTAACCGGGACAAGGAGTTGACATAAGGCCATGCGGGTCTTTTCGCGCGCGATCATTGTTGCTGCTGCCATCGCCGCAAGCGCGTTTGCGTTTGGCTTTGTATTGTTTGCTACGCACGTCATGCGCGAGCGTGGTCAAGTGGCCGGAAAAGCCGACGGCATTGTTGTGCTGACAGGTGGTCAGGCGCGAATTGCAGCGGGGGCCGCGCTTTTGAAGCAGGGCCACGGACGGCGCATGCTCATCTCGGGCGTCAACCGCCGCACGCCGAAAGAAGACGTCGAACGCCTCTCGGGTCTCGATCATAAGAGCTTCACGTGCTGCGTCGATCTCGGCTACGAAGCTCTCGACACCGTCGGCAACGCGGACGAGACGCGCACATGGGCGAACGCCAACGGTTTTCGCAAACTGATCGTCGTCACATCAAGCTACCACATGCCTCGCAGCCTCGCCGAATTGGGGCTCGTCATGCCGGATGCGGAGTTCGTTCCGCACGTCGTGACGCCCAAAAGTTTCCCTGAAAGCGGGTGGTGGCTGCACGTTGCGACGGCGAGGATTTTGTTCTCGGAATACGTCAAGTATATACCGGCCGTTGCACGTTTGCGGACACAGCAGTTTTTCGGCTGGCGGCAGGATAATTCCGTGGCGCTTGGCACGCCAAAAGCCTCCGATGGTTGAGCGGATGATGGGCTTTTGCGCCGGTATTCTTGAGCAATCGAGGCGCGGCCCGTGGTAGTCTTACGCTCGTGGATCTTTGCTGCGGCGTATTATATCGTCACCGCGCTTTTCTTACTTCTCGGATCTTGGCTTCTCGCGGCACCACGATCCTGGGCTATGCGCAGCTTAGCGTTGCACGCGAAGACCAGCCTGTGGCTGTTGGAAAAAATCTGCGGCACGCGGTTTGAAGTGCGCGGCCGGGAGAAGCTGCCGCAATGCGCGTGCCTCGTCGTCGCCAAGCATCAATCGATGTGGGACACGTTTGCGCTCATTCCGCTGTTTCGCGATCCCGCGATTGTGCTCAAGGACGAGCTGAAATGGATTCCGTTTTACGGATGGTTCTGTCTCAAGTTCGAGCACATCCTGGTCAAGCGCGACAAGGCCGCCTCCGCGCTGAAAGCCATGATCCGCGACGCCAGAGCGCGCACTGCCGAAGGCCGCGAGATCATTATCTTTCCGGAAGGCACGCGCGCCGTGCCCGGAGCCGCGCCTGCATACAAGCCCGGCTATGTTGCCCTTTATGAAGGACTGGGCGTGCCGGCCGTTCCGCTCGTCTTGAATTCAGGCCTCTATTGGCCGAGGCGCAGCATCCTGCGCTATCCGGGCACGATCATCGTCGAGTTTCTCGATCCCATTCCACCCGGCCTGCCGCGCGCCGAATTCCGCCGCAGATTGGAGAGCGCGCTTGAAGAGGGCTCAACCCGGCTGCTCGCGGAAGCCGCGGAAGCATCTAACCCGCCGCCGTTGCCAGGTGCCGCGAGGGAGCGGCTCGACATGGTAAACAAAATTAGAACATAGACAGAACATTTTGTTGACAGTGGGCGTTTGCAGGCCTATTTTGAGGGGCAGACTTGGACAACTTCAGCGCCGCCCCACTTGGTTTGTATGGTTCGTATGATGGCTCGCAATCCGGCACCCGCACCGCAATTTCTGGCGCCGATCTCGAAGGAGATCTGGGAGCGCAAGTATCGTTTTAGCGGCGGCGACGGGCTTGATGCGGATGCCTCGCTCGACGCCACGTTCTGGCGTGCCGCCCGGGCGGCAGCGAGGATCGAAAAAGGCGGCAAGCGGGCGCAGGATAAGTGGGCGGCGGCCTTTCATGGCGCGATGGCCGGATTTTGGCTTTCTGCCGGCAGGCCGCATTCTGGCTGGCGCGGGAACCGGCCGCGACGTCACGCTTTTCAATTGCTTCGTGCTCGGTAAAATCGGCGACGACCTCGGGTCCATCTTCGATGCCGTGAAGGAAGCGGCGTTGACCATGCAAGCGGGCGGCGGCATCGGTCATGATTTTTCGACACTTCGCCCCAAGGGTGCGCTTGTCAAAAGCATAGGCGCGGACGCGTCGGGGCCGGTCAGTTTCATGGACGTGTGGGACGCCATGTGCCGCACGATTATGTCGGCCGGTCAGCGGCGCGGCGCCATGATGGCGACTTTGCGCTGCGATCACCCCGATATCGAAGACTTCATCGCCGCCAAAGCCGATGCCAAGCGGCTCAGAAACTTCAATCTGTCGGTGCTTGGTGACGGACGCCTTCATGGCGGCCGTCAGCGACGCAAAGCCGTGGGATCTCGTATTCGATGGCAAAGTCTATAAGACGGTTGCCGCGCGCGACCTGTGGGATCGCCTGATGCGCGCAACTTACGATTACGCCGAGCCCGGCGTCATCTTCATCGACCGCATCAACGCTGAAAACAACCTCAACTATTGCGAGACGATAGCGGCAACAAATCCTTGCGGCGAACAACCCCTGCCGCCCTACGGCGCCTGCTTGCTCGGCTCTATCAATCTCGCGGCGCTGGTTGAAAATCCGTTTTCGGAAAATGCCGGCATCGACAGGGGCGAACTGGAAGGGCGCGTGGGGACCGCTGTGCGCTTTCTCGACAATGTCATCGATATTTCGCGCTATCCGCTTGAGCGCCAAGCCAAAGAAGCGCGCGCCAAGCGCCGTATCGGCCTTGGCATCACCGGGCTCGCGGACGCACTCATTTTCTGCGGCCTCGACTATCGCAAAGAGGACGCGCGGCGGCAGGCCGTGGAATGGATGCAAACGATCCAGAATGCCGCCTACTGGGCAAGTGCTGAGCTCGCCTCGGAGAAGGGCGCGTTCCCGCTTTACAATCGCGACGCATTCCTCGCCCGGCCCAACGTCCAGCGTCTCGACAAAGCCGTTCAGGCGGAAATCGCCAAGCACGGTTTGCGCAACGGCTGTCTGACCTCGATTGCGCCGACCGGCACCATTTCGCTGCTGGCCGGCAACGTCTCGAGCGGCATCGAGCCGGTTTTCGATTTTGCATACCGGCGCCGGGTCCTGGGCGAGGACGGGCAGACCCGGGACGAGGATGTCGAGGATTTTGCAGCCTGCCGTTTTCGCGCTCTGCACGGCCCTAATGCGCCGCACCCGGCGGCGTTCGTCACAGCCGGCAGCCTCACACCCGGCGAACACGTCGCGATGCAGGCCGCACTGCAGCCCTTTGTCGATAGTGCGATTTCAAAGACCATCAACTGCCCGGAAGCGATCACCTTTGAAGATTTCCGCAATGTTTACGCAGAAGCCTTTGCCAAGGGCCTCAAGGGCTGCACCACGTACCGGCCAAACCCGGTCACGGGTTCAGTCCTCGTCCCGATAACGGCAGACGGCGGTGCCGCCGCCGTGCCGGTACCAGGTACGTTGCAAGGAGCGTTACCCGGAGCGTTGCCGGGCGCGTTACAAAGTGCGTTCCCGGGAGCGTTGCAAGTAGGGCCGCGCGAAACGGCAAAAACGGGCGGCGTGGTCTATCTCAGCCAGCCGCTTGAACGCGACGCCGCACTCGAAGGCTTCACCTACAAGATCAAATGGCCGGCAAGTCCGCACGCGCTTTACGTGACAATCAACGATATCGAGCGCGACGGGCGCCGCCGTCCCTTCGAAATCTTTATCAATACCAAGAACCTGGAGCATTTTGCCTGGACGGTCGCGCTGACCCGGATGATCAGCGCCGTGTTCCGCCGCGGCGGGGACGTCACATTCGTGGCCGAGGAGCTCAAAGCCGTCTTTGATCCCGAAGGCGGGCGTTGGATGGGCGGGCGCTATGTACCGAGCCTGCTCGCGGCAATCGGCGATGTGATCGAAGAACACATGATCCGCATCGGTTTTCTTGTTCCCGAACAAGCGCACGAGCCTGAGCAAGACGCCGGCGCCACAACTGCTGCGGCGCAATCTGGCATATCGGGCGTGGAAGCACGCAGTCCGGACGAGCTTGGCGCACCACAGCCCGGCGGCAGCTATGTGCCTGGGCGGCACCACAGGGCTTGGTACCACAGGACTGGGCACCACAGGACTGGGCACCACAGGACCGGGTACCACTGGGCGCACCAGCGCGCAGGCGTCGCCGGTGCGGGGCTCATCGGCGCGACCAAGTGCTGGCCCGTTGGCCCGCATATGCCCGCGTTGCGCGAACCGCAGCCTCAACCGCGTTGAGGGCTGCTGGACGTGTGCGACGTGTCATTACTCGCATTGCGGGTAACGGGACTCGCATTGCAGGTAACGGGGGTTTCTAGCCTAACAGGCTTTGAGGCTCGCGGGGGGGGGGCGCAACCGGCATGCTCGAAGTCACGGACTGAGTGTGGTGCCCCAAGCCCCGGCGGAGTTTATTTGTTAAAGGCTCTTTACAATTTTCTCAGTTATGGCGATGTGCTCACCATGAAAGTTGCCGGGAGGAGGCAACGATCAACAGATTTTTGACCATATCCAAGAATCTGCCTCTGGGGGGACAAGTTTGCGCTCGATAGCTTCGGGTTCATTCACTGTTCGCGGGATAAATGGATACCACAAGAAGGGTGGCGTCCGGCTAATGTGCCGATCCAGGGGTGTTGCGTATGAGTGCCGAGATTATCCAATTTGCGGATGTTAGAATCCGCCGTTCGCCGGTTAAGGCCGTGGTGCCTGTCCAGTCGAGCGAGATTGAAGCCGGAACCCGTTTCCATTTTTGGACCGGAGCCTCGGGCAAGCGCTACGTTCACACCGTCTATAGCCTGTTCGATTGCCCGCCCATCGGCGTGGCCAACTACGTGCTCGTGCGCCGCGAGAGCAAGACGCAACGCACCGTGCTCGCGATCGGCCGCCTGACCGGCGACTCGTCGTCGCTCAATCTTGCCGAAATCCGCCAGCGCGGCGCGACGCTCGGCGCCGATGAAGTTCACATCCACCTGCTGGCGACGTCTGCGAACGAAAGCCAAGCGGTTGAAGTCGACCTCAGAACCGCACAGTTCGCGGCCCTGTCGAACTAAGACAACCGAGACAATCAGCTTGACGAGCTGCCGGACGGTACCCGGCGGCCAAAGTCGGCTGCGGCCGTATCTTGTCCGGCCTGAATGATGCCGCGGCGCACGGCACGCGCTTCACCAAAGAGCGTCTCGAGCGTTTCCCCATCACCAAAACGGATGGCGCGCTGCAGCGTCACGAGATCTTCGGAAAACCGCCCCAGCATTTCGAGCACGGCGTCCTTGTTGTTCAAAAAGACGTCGCGCCACATGACCGGGTCGGAGGCGGCAATGCGGGTGAAATCGCGAAACCCGCCGGCCGAAAACTTGATCACTTCGCTGTCTGTCACGCGCGCGAGATGGGCGGCCGTATTGACGATGTTGAAGGCAATGAGATGCGGCACGTGCGAGGTAATGGCGAGCACAAGATCATGATGATCGGCTGCCATGATCTCGACTTTCGAGCCAAGCTTTTGCCAAAACGTTTCTAACCGCGCGACAGCCATGCGGTCGGCGTCCGCGCCGGGGGTGAGTATGCACCAGCGGCCGTCGAACAATTCGGCAAAGCCGGATTCCGGCCCCGATTGCTCGGTTCCAGCGATCGGGTGGCCCGGAATGAAGTGGACGCCCTCCGGCACGAACGGCGCGACATCGCGCACGACGGAGGCTTTCACCGAGCCGACGTCTGTCAAAATTGCGCCGGCCTTCAAGTGCGGACCGATCTCTTCCGCGATTCTGCCGTAGACGCCGACGGGCGCACACAGAATCACGAGATCGGCGCCTTTGACGGCATCGGCCGCGTTGTCAAAAATCTTATCGACGAGGCCGAGTTCCAAGGCTTTGGCGCGCGTGGAAGGTGTCGCCGACGAGCCGGTGATCTCGCGTGCAATCCCGGCGCGGCGCGCGGCGTGACTGATCGACGAGCCGATGAGGCCGATGCCGATGAGCGCGATACGGTCGAACATGATAGTGCTTGCCGCCGTGCTCATGCTTTTGCCCCGTTCATGTAATCCTGCAACGCGGCGATGGCGCGTTTGTTGTCGTCGCCCGAACCGATCGTCATGCGCAGCGCATTGGGAAAGCCATAGGCTCCGACTTTGCGCACGATGACGCCTTTTGATTTCAAGTATTCGTCCGCGGCAGCGGCCGATTTGCCGCCAGTTGCTGGCACATGGAAAAGCACGAAATTGGCGGCGCTTGGCGTGACATCAAAACCCAGACCTGTGAGCTTCCCTGTAACCCAGGGCAACCATTCGTCGTTATGGCGTTTGGCCAAGTCCATGTGGGCCGCGTCGTCCATGGCAGCAGCACCAGCGGCAATCGATGGCGAGGACAAATTGAAGGGCCCGCGAATGCGGTTGAGAACGTCGGCAACCGCGGCGGGGCAATAAGCCCAGCCGATGCGAAGGCCCGCAAGGCCGTGGATCTTTGAGAAGGTCCGGGTCATCACGGTATTCGATGTCGTCGCCACAAGTTCAATGCCTGCTTCGTAATCGTTGTTGCCGACGTATTCGGCATAAGCGGCGTCTAGCACCAGGAGAACATTTTCCGGCAGCCCGGAGCGCAGCCGCCGCACTTCGTCGAAGGGGATGTAGGTGCCGGTCGGGTTGTTGGGATTGGCGACGAACACGACGCGTGTGCGATCCGTGACGCGGGCGAGAATAGCATCGACATCCGTTGTCAGATTTTTTTCCGGGGCGATGACGGGTGTCGCGCCGTTGGTCAGAATGGCGATGCGATACACGAGGAAGCCATGTTGGGTGTAGATGGCTTCGTCACCGGGACCAAGATACCCGCGCGCCAGCAGCCCTAGGATTTCGTCGGAGCCGGCGCCGCACACAATGCGCGCAGCATCGATGCCGTATCGCCGCGCGATAGCGCCGCGCAGAAGCGCCGATTGCCCATCGGGATAAAGCTCAAGGGCCGCTGCCGCCGACATGTACGCTGCAATCGCGGCCGGGCTCGGCCCAAGTGGCGTTTCGTTCGACGAGAGTTTCGCCGGCTTCACGCCGCCCGGCACCTTGCTTTCGCCCGGTACATAGGCCTCGATGTCAAGAATGCTTGGGTTTGGTTTAAGGCCCGCGGTTTTCATGGTAAGTCTCGAAGTCACTGATGCAATTTGAGGAACGGTCCGGACCGCCAACGACAACCCGGACAGCAGCTTGGGGCAGCGCCCGATCAATAGGGGCTTGCCCTGTTGAAATCAAAGATTAAAGTTGACTTTCCGCCCCTACGTCCTAGCTAACGGCTCAATCAAACATAACGTGCAAGGCTGGGCCCAAAAGGCATGACTTCCGCGATCCCTGACATTGCCGCCGGTGCAGCGTCGCGCCTCAATGAGGTTCACACACCTTCGAGCCTTGTTGTCAGCTTTCCGGAATCGGCGCCCCTGAAGCTCGCGTGTCAGCTGGAGCTGAAGCCCTTTACCATCGCCTACCAGACCTATGGCGAGCTGAATGCCGCCAAATCCAACGCTATTTTGATCTGTCACGCGCTGACCGGCGACCAGCATGTCGCCAACATTCACCCTATCACCGGCAAGCCCGGATGGTGGGAAACACTGGTCGGACCCGGCAAGCCGGTCGATACCGACCGCTTCTTCGTCATCTGCCCCAATATCCTTGGCGGGTGCATGGGTTCAACGGGGCCCGCCTCGTTGAACCCGGCGACGGGGCAGCCCTATGGTTTGGATTTCCCCGTCATCACCATCGGCGATATGGTTGAAGCACAAGCGCGGCTGATCGATCATCTCGGCATCGACCAGCTGTTTGCGGTCGTTGGCGGCTCGATGGGCGGCATGCAGGTGCTCGAATGGGCGGCGCGCTACTCCGACCGGGTTTTTGCCGCCGTACCGATTGCAACAGCCGCTTGGCACTCGTCGCAGAACATCGCCTTCCACGAAGTCGGCCGTCAAGCCGTGATGGCCGACCCTGACTGGTGCCGGGGGAGTTATATTGCCCAAGGCAAAGTCCCGCGTAACGGTCTGGCGGTTGCCCGCATGGCGGCGCACATCACCTATCTCTCGGAAGAGGCGCTGCACCGCAAGTTCGGGCGCAGCCTGCAAGACCGTTCGCAGCTGACGTTTTCATTCAACGCCGATTTCCAGGTGGAAAGTTATCTCCGTCACCAGGGCTCGTCCTTTGTCGACCGGTTCGATGCCAACAGCTATCTCTATATTACGCGGGCCATGGACTACTTTGATCTTAGGGCCGAGCGCGGCGACGTACTGGCCGATGCCTTCAGAGGCACTAAAACGCGCTTTTGCGTCGTCTCAATTACCTCCGACTGGCTCTATCCGACGCGCGAAAGCCGCGCCATCGTGCAGGCCTTGAACGCCGTGGCGGCGAACGTTTCGTTCGTCGAAATCGAGAGCGACAAGGGCCACGACGCGTTCCTGCTTGATGAAGCGGAATTCCTGACAACGGTACGCGGCTTCATCACGGCGGCCGCAACAAAACGCGGACTGAAGCCCGCAGGGAGTGCTGAGGTATGACGGCCGAAGCCCACCTGCCCGGCACCACGCCGCGGGTCGATCACCTTTTGATTGCCGAAATGGTGGAGCCGGGTTCGCGCGTTCTCGATGTCGGCTGCGGCGACGGCGAATTGCTCCAGCTGCTGACCCGCGTCAAAGCTGTCGATGGCCGGGGTGTGGAAATTTCGCGCGAAAAGGTCAATGCCTGCGTGGCGCACGGACTTTCGGTTATTCAAGGCGACGCCGACCGCGACCTTGCCGATTATCCCGATCAGGCTTTTGATTACGCCGTCTTGTCGCTCACTATCCAAGCGACCCGCTCACCGCGCATCGTTCTTGAAAACCTGCTTCGCATCGGGCGGCGCGCCATTGTTTCCTTCCCGAATTTCGGGCACTGGGAGATCCGCACCGGCCTTTTGTGGTCGGGACGTATGCCGGTGACGCGCAACTTGCCGGACAATTGGTACATGAGCCCCAACGCGCACTTATGTACGATCCGGGACTTCGCCGACTTGTGCGAAGATATCGGCGCCGACGTGGAACAGGCCGTTGCATTCAATGCGTCTGGCCGGCGGCTGCCCATTAAATGGTCCTTGTCGATGCAGAATCTGTTTCGGCGAGAAGGCCGTCTTCCTTATGAAGGGCCGGGGCAATTCGCGGCCTTAGGTCCTAAACGTGCCGCGCCGGACGCCGCCGCTTTCGGCGGGTTTTAAAACTCTAATCTCTTGTGCCTTCAAGCCGCCGCCAACCGGCGCCATGAGTTCTTTGCGCGCTTCAACGATGATGACGCCTGCGGCAGCGCTTGCGAATTTTGACCCCGTGCGCTCGATAGTGCCCGCCATGCGCAGAGCAAAGCGATTGCTGAAAGGCGGGAAATAGAGCCCGCCACTCCAATCGATCGGCGTCAGAAGCGCGTTGGTCAACTGCTGTTCGAGCTGGCTGCGGCTGAACGGGAGGCCATGTCCAAACGGCGTTGCATCGATCCGCGACCAAACTCCGCGCCTGTTGGGCACGATCAAAATCAACCGGCCGTCTGGTGCGAGCACACGCCATATCTCGCGCAAGACGGGCCCGGTACGCTCGGCCGCCTCAAGGGTGTGGATCGCAAGCAAACGGTCGATGCTGTTGTCCGGCAGCGGCCAATGGTGTTCTTCGACAAGGACCGATTGACAGCGCGCGCCCTTGCGGCCAAACCAGCGCACCCTGGCGCGCGGGCATCAGCGAGCCAATGCATTTGGCCTCGGCGCGGAACGATCCAAGGTAAGGCACCGCGAAGCCGGTTCCAAATACGGTGAGGCCATCGAGTTTTTTCCAGCGTGCGCGGATGCGGAACGCAAGCTGCCGCCGCACAATCTGCCCTAAGGGCGTGCGATAGAAATCTCTCAAATTTGCGGCGTCGAGTTGCATGGGCGGGGCGAAGTGACCTTAGCTGGAGCAAAGCAGGTGTCTCTTTACGCCATTTGTGCCGCTCAAAGAAGAAGCGAGGCCTGGGCCAATTGAGCCAATTCGATCCAGTTTTGGCCGGCTGGACTGCACGAAGCGCTCAATCAGGAACCTGGGGATACGAGACAATGGTCAATACCTCATTCATCGGCCAATTGGCGCGTTTGACACAACCTGTGCGGCAAAGCAAACTAGGCCCATGACCCAACTGACTTTCTTCAAATTCCCTGCCTCGCGGACAATTATGCCGTGATCGCGCATGCGTCGCAAACGGGCGAAACCCTGTTGATAGATGCGCCGGACGCAGCGGCCATCGCGGCCGCGCTGGACGAGCGCGGGTGGCGCCTGACGCACCTATTCGTGACCCACCACCATACCGACCACACGGGCGGCGTAGCGGCTTTAAAGGCAAAATACGGCTGCACAGTTACAGGGCCCGAGAGTGAGGCTGACAGAATTCCCCAGATCGATCAGGCCGTTTCCGGGAAATCTGTGCTGAAGTTTGCTGGCCTCGAAGTGCGCGTGATCGAAACGCCCGGCCACACACTTGGCCACATTGCCTACGTGATCCCAGATGCCAAAGTTGCATTTACAGGAGACACGCTTTTTTCACTCGGTTGCGGCCGGATTTTCGAAGGCGATGCCGAGGGCATGTGGGACGCCCTGCAGAAACTCATGACGCTGCCCGGCGACACGCAGATCTATTGCGGCCACGAATACACCGCCGCCAACGGCCGCTTCGCGTTGTCGGTGGAACCTGAAAATGAAGCCCTACAGTCGCGCCTCCGCGACGTCGAAACGCTGAGAAGCCAGGGCAAGCCGACATTGCCAACAACAATGGCCGCCGAGAAAGCCACCAATCCATTTCTGCGGACCAACTCGCCCGCCATCCGCGCGCGGCTTGGCCTACAGTACGCGCCCGACTGGCAGGTTTTTGCGCGGCTACGCGAGTTAAAGAACAAGGCGTAATAAGTCGCCCCTAGGGGCTCACACTTCTTCCATCGCGGCAGATCGGCCACAGGCAACGCTTATCCATGCTCTGGCATCGCAAGGCCCCCGCAATTCATCTGCCGGGGACGCGCCGGCGTGGCGAGAACGCCTTCGCAAAACGCCATAATTCTCTTCTCCCCAGAGCAACTTGATCGCGACTCTTGCCGCTCTCGCGCAACTCATGAACAGTACGGGCGAATCAGTGTTCCGGCTAAGAGGCCGGCTAACGGGGGTTGCCGTCGATGAAGCGCGAGTCCTCAGGACCCATCCTAACTACGGTGTTTGTCGATTACGACAACATCTACCTCTCTTTGAAACGCAAGAGCGACGAGGCTGCAAAGCGTTTCGCCAAAGACAGCAGCGTGTGGCTGCAAGGGATCTTGTCGGGTGAACTCATCACACCGACGACCGGGTACACCCCTTCGAACGAACGCCGCATCGTGATGAACCGCTGCTACGGCAATCCGGTTCCGCGCCGCAATTCGCATGACAATTCGACAGACATGAACTCGTTTCCGTTCATCAGGCATCATTTCCTGAAGTCGGGTTTTGAGGTCATCGATTGCCCGCCGCTGACGGCTCAGCTCAAAAACTCGGCCGATATCCGCATCGTCATGGATATTCGCGATATCCTTACGCATGACACCTATTTTGATGAATTCATCATCATGTCGGGCGACGCCGATTTTACACCGGTTCTACACCGTCTAAGAGCGCATGCTCGCCGCACAGTTGTTTTTGCCAACGATCACACTGCGGCGCCTTACACGGCAATCAGCGATGGGGAAATCCGCGAGGTAAATCTTTTGTCGTTGCTGCTCAACGGCCGCGCGGCGAATGAAATCAGCACGGCCTCACCGCGCGAAATTTCGGCACCTCGCACTGCGGCCCAGGTTATCGACGTGGATGCTGCGCGCCGCGCCATCCTCAGCGAAGTCGTCGGATACGTTCGCGTGGCACCCCAGGCCGTACCTCTCGAGACCCTTGCAGATCGCGCCGTCCGCATGGTCGGACATGAAAAGACGGTCGGCACCCAGTGGGGCGGATATGGTTCCTTCCGCGAGCTTCTCCTCGCCGGCCTGCCGGACGACATTCACTTGAGCGATACAGCGCCATATACGGTCTTTGACGCCAACCGGCATATTTCTGCGACAGGTCTCATTGCTGCGCAGATCTCAGCGCCGCAAGCTATGAACACCGCCCCGGCGCATGAAGAAGTCATGCGTCAAGAGCCGTCCGCCGAGCAAGCAGCACAGCGTCAGTTCCAGCCTGCTCCCGCACCGCGCTTTACGCAGCAGATTGCAGCTTCGGCACCACAACAGCCAATCCAGCGCCACGCAGAGGCCATGCCTCCCCGTCAGGCACCTCAAGCGCCGCAAGCAGAGGTGCGCCGCGAAGTTACTCGTGCGAGCGTGCCGGTTGCGCCTCCGGCCGCACCGGCTCCGCCTCAGCGTTCCGCCGAACAAGCGACAGCAATCCAGCAGTCGATTGCGCGCATCCACGAGGCCTGCCAGGCTCCGGCCTTGGCACCGGCCGAGTATCGCGTGTTGTTCGACGTCATGGCGCAAGAAATCTCAGCCAACGGGCTGCAAGGCGCGCAGACACTCGGCAACATCACGCAGCGGGCGCGCGAGTTCGGGCTCGATCTCAAGCGCGACGATCTTCGCTTCATTCTCGAAGTGGTGAGCGAAAGCGATCCGTGGTTCGAACAAGGCGCGTCAGCCAATCTCTTCGCCGGACGCTTCCGCAACTTCGTCGTTGCGCGCTGCCGCAGCCAAGGACTTGCGCTCTCGGCCGATGAACTCGATCTGGTTGAAGCATGGTTCTCGTCGCAGCCCGCTCAGCAAGCGCGGCCCGCCTATGGGCGCACAGCAGCGCCGATGCCGCAGCAATCAGCGCCGCAAGCGCCTCAGCAAAGCCCCATGCAAGCGCCTGTCAGCGAGCGCTGGTGGAGCCTCGAAGAAGGCCGTCAGCACATCGCCGAGCAGCGCTCGCAAAGCGGGTTCAACGCTCCCGAGGAAGAAGAATTCCCGCGCATTGTGCGGACACGGCTAAGAGGCTAATCGCCTCAGACGGCCAGAAATCAAAAAACGCCCCTCATGCCGGGGCGTTTTTTTGTACTCGCTTTGCTCTGCACGCTATCTGCCAAACGCTTGACGCATCATATCACCCGCCGTGACGCGGTGCGCGCGAGGTGCGCCATAGGATCGCTCCGGCCTGGCCTTAGGAAAGTAGACAACTTTGGTCACACCCATCGCAGGAGCAAAGCGCCTCTTGGCGTGACTTGGCAGCGCCTCAGATCTGGCCACGCGGTTTGACCGGGCTACTGTTTTAGCCGGTGCATCGAGCCGTACCTTCTTCAACTCTTGCGTATCGACGGCCGCCAGATGATCGCCGCCCCGATCAATCTCGTCCCATTTGCTTTCGAGTGCGAGTGCAATTCTCTCCTCGTGACCGTAAGGATCGCCAAGATAATCGGCCTCGCCTTTGTCATTGATCCAAACAGTAAAGTAACCGAGGTGAATTGGAATAGAGCTTTCCAGCGTAACCTGATTGTTACCCGGACCGTCCTCGATGCTCTGTTTGACGTCGACTGAACCTCCACCCTGCGCGATGTCGAGAAGCCGTTGCGCAAAATCCACCGGGTTTCGCAACCTCACGCAGCCGTGGCTGAAGAGACGCTCTGATGATTCAAAGAGCGATTTTTTTGGCGTGTCGTGCAAGTAAACCGAGTGCTTGTTGGGGAATAAGAACTTCACTTTGCCGAGCGCATTGCCATCCCCCGACGGTTGAAAAAACGTGTAGGCCGACAATTCCGCTTTCGCCCAATCGACGGACCAGCTCTCGACGGTTTTCTCGCCCTTCTTGATGACATAGCCTTCGTCCTCGATTGAACTGCCGCGCCGCTGCGCGTCAATCAGCTTCTCGACCTTGATCGACTCTGGCAGCTGCCACGAAGGATTGAGAACGACGGTTGTCAAGTTGCGCGAAAATACGGGCGTTTGCGTTGTGCCCTTGCCGACGATGACACGCTCTTCAAGCGTGACGGCGCCGTCTTGAACAAGCTTGACGTTAAACGCCGGTAGATTGACAAACACATGCGTCTTGCCGAGGTCTTCCGGCATCCAACGCCATTGTTCCATGTTGGCCCGGATGGATTTCAATTTGTCTTCGGCGCCGGCATTCAGCGCCTTACGGGTCTTGAGCCCGACCAAGCCATCCGCTTTGAGTTCTTGCGCCTCTTGGAATTTTTCCACCGCCGCCACGAGCGCATCGTCGTAGAGGTCATTGTCGTCCCCGTTGGCCGGCACGCCGAGGCGGCGGCGCAAAATGGTAATGTCGCCATGCCTCTGCCCCGGCGCGAGGAGCTTGCCTTTTTCCGGCATCTCAACATCAGAATTCAAAGACTTCTGCTGCGCACGCAGCCGCGCGTAATTCGCTTGAAGCTTATGGAATTGCTCGTGCTGCGGATGGAAGGACAGCAGCGATTTATCTGGTTCTGTAGCGGTCGCTATCTTGGCAAGGACCACGGCTGGCTCAAGCATCACGGGGCGGCGATCCAGATATGACGACAGCATGCGCGCCGGCTCGGAGATACGCCCGCCGCGGGCTTGCCGCGCATAACTCAACATGGCCGTAGAGATGTCGTACTCGGCCGCCGCCGCTTCGGCAGCGGTCCAACGGCCGCCTTTGAGCGGCACGTGAACAGTTTCAAGATTGATGCCTTTCGTCTCAAGGCCCCAATCCTCAGCGCGTTCCAATTCAGCGACGGCGCGGCGTGCGGCGCGCGTAAGGCCCGTCTCGTCAGCCCAAACGGCCCGGTATTGCCGGGCGGCGTAGAACGCCTTGACGGCATCGCGCTCTGCCGGCCGGTTAAAGCCGTCCGACAAGCTATTGATCTTGTCCTGCAGAATATCCTCAACTGTGAGGGCCGCATTCTGTGCGATTGCGCGGGTTGGCTTTCCCATCCCGCAAACGCCGACCCCAATCATCATCAAGACGGCAGCGAGCGGCTTCCTGAATACTTCACACTTTGACATGACGTCTGGCCCACCAACGCAATCAACTGGCTTAGTCTTCGCTTTTTACGGCGCCCGGCCGGATCAAATCGCCGGGACGAACGTCCCGACAAAGCTGCGATAGGAAATCTCGGCAGGGGTCTCTCTGAAACGCCGCAACGCGATTTTCCTGTCGGCCTTCAAACGTGCCTGAGCGGCAACTTGACTTTTGGCCGCCGCCTTTTGGATTTTCAACGCAGCCTTGCTCGAAATTTTTGTGAAAGATGACTTTGCCTTGCCCAGCGATTTCTTATTAGCCGGCAGTGCAACAACCCGGATCGTCTTGCCCTTGACCGAAGGTCTCAAAGTAGATTTCAATTCCGCGGTCACTATCGTCAATCTTGAGTTCCGCTCACATGGCAGAACGTGGCAAGACGGCACGCGAACGCGCCGATGAATATGACGCGCGTGAACTTGATGTGCTTCAGACGCCAGAACTCGATTGTGTTCCGTATTATCGAGTGCCTGCGCCATGACAACGGCGTGGGCTACTTCGCGCTCGGGCGCTAGCGTGTTCACAACGGCACCCGCATCGTCCGGGTCCCGGACGGCAACCGCTGGTTTGGCGAGATTGGCAATGGACTGCCGTTTTTTCCAGCCCTCGACACGAGAATAATTCGTTGGTGACTTTGCGGCCGCCAATTTGGGCGCCGACAAGTATGTCGCTGCAGTGGTTTTAAGGAGAAATTGGCAAGCCGCGCACGTTCCTGCGACGAACGCCGTGTAAACGATCAGCAAACTCGCGACGCGCTGTGGCGTGTACATCGACTCGAACCAAAACTAGAAAACTGGGGAATTACGACAACTGTCAGCGGCTATATTCCCGGAATGCCGTTCGCAGACTAACATGATCCCTGTACGGTAACAGCGATTGTGCCGCATGAGTTTCAATAGCCTGCGAAGCGGAGTTCACACGAAAACTGATCTCACAACGATTAAGACCGATTGTTCGTTCCGACAACAACTCAAGCGTTTGTAATTCCATGCCGCTACGAGAATCACTTTCGTTGCAATGCGCGATCGCCTGAAGCAATCGGCGCCTTAGCCGGTGTCTATGAGCTTGACCGATCCGCTCAAAGAACAATCACGGTTTTGGGTTAATGGGGGGCGCACGCAATCGATTTGCAATGCGCCGGGCCGTATTGCAGAAGCGCAAGGCCTCCACACCGTTGCTGTCAGCGAACGGCCAGCACTTGTTCGGCGCGCACGGTTCGTCGCGGCTTATTCTATTGTGCTGGTTTAGGAGCAGGCGCCGCCGGAGCGGCAGCGGGCGGGGGTGCAGACGCCGCAGCCGCAACGGGAGCAGTCTGTGGAACCACAATCGCCGAGGCTGGCGATGGCTTTTCCTTCATCTGAGCGCCAACACGCTCCCAGGGATCCATCGTCGGATCTTCACTGGCACTACGCGGTTTGCTGGGCGTCATGAAACCTGGCGTCGAGCCCGAACAACCGGCCAAGAGTGCCGCCCCGTATACAGCGGCAAGCAGACCAATAACTCTTTTCATGTCTGCGCTCCCGAATACGCCTCGCCTGGAGGCCGACTTTACGTCTCTCGTGTGGCCCAAATTCTCTTCATCGGCAACCGCCCAAGAAAAAACCGCAGCGAAAAATTCCACTGCGGTTCTCATATAGCACGCGGCTCACCCGGTAGGCATGAGCATTACGCGAAGTATTGGCCGCCGTTCGCCGTAATTGTCGAGCCAGTAATGAACCCGGCATTGTCGGACGCAAGGAACGTCACGCAACGCGCGATTTCATCGGGCTCACCCAAACGGCCGACAGGGATCAGCGGAAGAATATTCTTGTCGAGCACATCCTGCGGAATGGCCTTCACCATTTCGGTCGCGATATAGCCGGGGCAGATCACGTTGACTGTAATGCCGGCGCGTGCGCCTTCCTGGGCGAGAGCCTTGGAGAAGCCGATGTCGCCCGCCTTGGACGCCGAGTAATTCACTTGGCCCATTTGGCCCTTCTGGCCGTTAATCGACGAGATGTTGATGACGCGTCCGAACTTGCGCGTGCGCATCCCTTCCCAAACTTGCCGGGTCACGTTGAACAAACCGTTCAAGTTGGTGCCGATGACGGCATCCCAATGCTCTTTCGTCATCTTGTGGAACATCATGTCTTTGGTGATGCCGGCATTGTTGACCAGAACGTCGATGGGCCCGACGTCCTTTTCGATTTGCTTCACGGCCTTCTCGCATGCTTCAAAATTTGCAACGTCGAACTTGTAGACGGGTATTCCGGTTTCGACCTGAAACGCCTGGGCTGCAGCATCGTTGCCGGCGTAGCTTGAGGCAACGCGATAACCTGCGCTCTTCAATGCGATCGAAATTGCATAACCAATACCGCGTGTGCCGCCGGTAACGAGGGCAACTCGTGCCATGTCAGTCCTCCCTAGAGCCCTTGGGCTCGCTTATTTTGTTTTGATTGAAGTGGAGCGGAAAAAGAAGTGCAGCGGAAAAAAGAGCCGGCAGTAGATGCCGGCTCCCGTGTTGGGCGTTAGTCGCGAGCGACGCAAAGTGCGACGCCCATGCCGCCGCCGATGCACAGAGTGGCGAGGCCCTTCTTGGCGTTGCGGCGTTTCATTTCGTGCAGAAGCGTATTGAGAATGCGGCAGCCCGAGGCGCCGATCGGATGACCGATGGCAATTGCACCACCATTGACATTGACCTTGCTCGTATCCCAGCCGATGCCCTTGTTGACGGCAATTGCCTGTGCGGCAAAGGCTTCGTTGGCTTCGATAAGGTCGAGGTCGGCATGTGTCCAGCCGGCTCGTTCGAGCGCCTTCTTGGATGCCGAGATCGGGCCCGTGCCCATGATCGAAGGATCGACGCCCGTCGTTGCCCACGAAACGATGCGGGCGAGCGGCGTGATGCCGCGCTTCTTGGCTTCGGCGAGCGACATGAGAACGACCACGGCCGCGCCGTCATTGATGCCCGAAGAGTTGGCTGCTGTGACCGAGCCTTCTTTGGGATCAAAAGCTGGGCGCAACTTGGCGATGCCTTCGAGCGTCGTGCCGTCCTTGATGTACTCATCCGTATCGACAACCGTATCGCCCTTCTTGCCTTTGATGGTGACGGGCGCGATTTCGTCCTTGAACTTGCCGGCCTTGCGGGCCGCTTCGGCTTTATTCTGCGATGCGACGGCGAACTTGTCCTGTTCTTCGCGTGTGATCTGCCACTGCCGCGCGACGTTCTCAGCCGTCGAGCCCATGTGATAATTGTTGAAGGCGTCCCAGAGGCCGTCCTTCACCATGGTATCGACTAACTTGAAGTCGCCCATCTTGGTGCCATCGCGCATGTGGCCGGCGTGGTTCGACTGGCTCATGCTTTCTTGACCGCCCGCAACGACGATGGTCGCCGCGCCGGTCTGAATCTGCTGCATGCCGAGTGCGACGGCACGAAGCCCCGACCCGCAAATCTGATTGATGCTCCACGCCGGTGCGTCAACCGGAATTCCGGCGCCGACAGAGGCTTGGCGTGCCGGGCCTTGACCTTGGCCCGCGGTCAAGACCTGACCGAGAATAACCTCCGAGACATCGCCCGGAGCAACCTTGGCGCGCTCCAAGGCGGCCCTAATGGCGACTTCGCCAAGTTTGTGGGCCGGAAGACTTGCGAGCGTCCCATTGAACGATCCAACGGGCGTCCGAGCGGCACTCACAATGACAATCGTTGAAGCATCCTGGCTCATCAATGGCCCTCCCTGGGCATAAATATTGTGAATTCTTGCGCCGCAGCCAGCTTCTAGCCGGAACAAAAGCTGCCTAAGCGTGCCTTTACTATTAGCAGCACTGGGAGAAATTGAGCAATTGCGACGTGTTGACTAGCCTTGCGCAAAGTTTTGGCAAAAACGTCTAGCGGGGTGAGGCGCGGCTGTGGTACGCTGCCGCACTGCACAATGAGGCCGATCAGTCGAGAGAACTTGGAAGCGATGCTGACCAACGCTGAAAGTACGGCACCCAAAAAAGACGCCGTTGTCGTCAAGAAGTATGCGAACCGCCGACTCTACAATACTGAGACAAGCACCTACGTCACCCTGGAAGATCTTGCCAAAATGGTGCGCGGCGACCGCGATTTCGTGGTTTACGACGCCAAGAACGGCGATGATCTGACCCACACGGTCTTGACCCAAATCATTGTTGAGCAAGAAGGCCGCGAGGGCGGTCAAGCACTTCTGCCGATCCCGTTCCTGCGCCAGCTCATCCGTTTCTACGATGACAGTATTGCCCGCATGGTCCCGAGTTTCTTGCAATTCTCGATCGAGAACTTCGCCAAAGAGCAAGTTCGCTTACGCGAACAATTTGCAACAGCTTTCACGAACCCAGCTGCCGCCTTCGATTTCTATCAAAAGCAGGCTCAGCAAAACATGGCGATGTTCGAGCAGGCCATGTCGATGTGGGGCGCGTTTGGCGCAGCCGCCGGCGGACCGAAGCCGGCAATCGGCGCAGATGGCAAGCCGGTTGCGAACCCAGCGCCCGTGCGCGATGAACTTGGAGAACTCAAGGCTCAGCTCGCCGCCATGCAGCAGAAAATTGAAAAGCTGACGCAGCCGAAGCCGTAAGCAGCGAGACTATTCGCTGCACTTTTCTTCACGCAGCCAAGTCTTCACGCAGCTGAGTGGTACGCTTCCGCATCGATCGGCAATCCGTAGAAGAAGCCCTGAAGATACGTGATGCCCATTTCGCGCAACATGTCGACTGAGCGTTGATCGCCAACCCATTCGGCCACCGTTTCCATGCCAAATGTCTGCGCCAGCTCAACCATTGTCTTTATGAAAATCTGATCGCTCGTGTCATCGGCGAGATTTTTCACAAACGCGCCGTCGATTTTGACCATATCGACGTTGAGCAATTTCAAGTTCTTGAATGACGTGTAGCCCGCGCCAAAATCGTCGATGGCGACGCGGCAGCCAAGTTCCTTCAAGGTATCGACAAAATTGATTGTCTGGTCGAGGTCTTCAATAGCCGCCGTCTCTGTAATCTCGATGATCATGCGGCCGGTCAATTCGCGCCTTCCGCCCGTCAAGCGTTGTAGCGCGACCAGCCACTCATGGTCACTCGCCGTCAAACCGGAGACGTTAACCGAGAGCGTAAGCTCCTTGTGGCGCTTCAGAAGCGCAACCGACAATTCGAGCGTGCGCCGGTCGATGAGGCGCGATAGGCCAAGTTGTTCGGCAATCGGAATAAACTCGCCCGCCGATACGATTGAGCCATCCGGCCGCTCCATGCGCAGCAGGCACTCGTAGATTTCGGCCTTGCCGGATTTGGCGCCAACCATCGGCTGCAGAACCAGCCTCATGCGGTTGTCGTCGAGCGCCTCGATAACCTCGTCGGCAACTTCAATGCTCTTGCGGCGAGTGTTTTCAGATGTGCTCGAAGGCTCATATGCCATAAAACAATCGAAGCGTTTGCTCTTGGCCCGGTCGAGGGCCTGCATGGCGTAGTTCAACGCTTGTGGAACCGTCTCAGCCTGATCCGGCAGAACCACGCCGCCGATCGAAAGCGTTGCCGTCAATTGACATGCCGATGTTTTGATGGTCGCGTCGCGCACGCTTTTCATAAAGCGCTCGGCCGCGATGCGCATGGCACCGGCGCCGCAATCCTGCAGCACGATGCCGAATTTGTTCGAGGAATAGCGGCCAAGCACGTCGCCACCGCGCAGCCGGCCCTTGATCTGTTTCGCCGCCGCCGAGATGATTTCGTCGCCGACATCGTAACCGAACGTTTCATTGATGACGGCGAGATTGTTGACCGCAACAACGAGAAATGCGCAAGCCTGACCCGTCTTATGCGAGCGCTCGAGAACTTCGGTTAAAGCTTCGGTCAGACGGATTCTATTGAGCTGGCCGGTGAGCTCATCGGTATCGCTCCGATAAAACTGGCGCTGTTCTTCGAAGTAGCGGTCGTTGATGATCCGCAAAACGCCGCGCGCACGGGAGGGCACGCCGTCCGCGTCCGGCCACCAACGGCCGTGTTCCTCGATCCAGATTGAAATATCGCCGCGAAGACCCGCGGGGCGGAAGCGGTAATGGAAGCGGTACGGCATACCGCGCACGCTATCGGAAGCTTTGACATTGAAGGCGTCCGTACGGCGCCCGCTATGCTCCGGGGCGATCAGCTGCTGAAAAGCGATGCCCGTCGCGATCCGGCTGTCAGACGTGAGACCCAGAATTTGCGGGGCATTGCTTTCCCAATCGATGCGATCGGACTTCATGTCCCAGACGTAAGCCGTCTCCTCGATAGCCGAGAAGATACCGACAAGATCCAAGCCCTCAGACTCGGTCAGCGGATCGGTATAAGCGCGCGGCGCTCCGCCAGACGCTTCCGTTGCGTCGGCGGCGGCCAGGCGCTGTGCTTGGATTGGAGGCGGAGTTGCCACCAGCAGACCTCAAATTCGGGCGCTGCCTGCAACAGTTAACAGGGCAGACGCTGGCTGAAGATTTACAATTTGAGGCTAGAGGTAAAGTGCTAACAACCATTAAAGAGATGGCTCGAAGCGGATGGCCTCCGCAAACAAAAAACGGCCAGCTCCTAGAGCCAGCCGTCTTGACGCTCATTAGCACTGGTGCGGGCGGGTTTCAGCTATCCCCGCCACCGATACTGAGATCGCGGCGCGCCACACGGATGCCGATGGTATAGCCGGCAACCACGTCGATAAGGGTCGCGGCAAGAATTAAGAAGAACACGGAGTTCGACGCCTGCGGAACCATCAGGAAGGCGATGAGGCAGATGATGAACAAAACCATGGACAGCCCGTGGTCGATCATTGTCGATGTCGACGTATAGGTTGCCTTGACCACTTCTACGAACAGCAAGATCAGTGTCGCGAGCAGGATCAAGTCGCCCCAGGTGAACTTCCACACGCCGCCACTGAGCAACGTGGGTTCCATGATCGATGCGGCAAGACCTTCCTCACCGGACGCAGCGACGATCATCCAATACAGGAAAAAGGCGATAGCGATGAGCGGGATGGCTCTGAGCGACATTGTGCTCCTCCGGTCGAAGACGCCCCTGCGGGCAGACGGGGACTTGTGCCACGCGGCGTCTGATTTGCCAAGCGACGCCTGAGATATAGAAGCATCATTCAAGGCAAAAGGGCGGGGCTGCAACAAAGCATCCCGCCACGAAGCGCTTGTTCTATGAAATGACCGGTTAGGACCTTAGTCGTCCGTTTTCGGCGCGAGGATCTGGCGGCCGCGATATTTGCCCGACTTCAAATCGATATGATGCGGACGGCGGCGTTCGCCGCTCTCTTTGTCCTCGACATAGACCGGGACTGTCAGAGCATCGTGAGACCGGCGCTGATTGCGCTTCATGCGCGAGGTTTTGCCTTGCGGGACTGCCATTTTAAACGCTCCAGATAGAGAGTTGTGCCGGTCCCGTTATAATGCGGAAACCCGCCTCCCGGCGGCACACAACTTAAGTTCAAGGGGTTGGTCCGGTTAGCAAGCCTTATAGGCCCGGCAGACCGTCCATATCGCGGGCTTATACGCGCAAAAATCCAGAAACGCCAGTCCCCCAGCTCGGGGCCATCTGCGGCATCGCCGATCAGCCTTTTTGGGCGGAAATACGGGCTAGCGGGCGGGGCCTGACGCACGCCGTCGCACCCGAAGACGCGGCCCGCATGCGCGCTTGGATATCACTTGCCAGGCGTCTTGTCTGTGGGCCCGGATCGCCGGCATCGCGGCGAATGGGATTTGGCAGGGCAACTGCAAGCTGGGCTGCTTCGCGCTCGCTCAGACGCGCGGCCGGCTTGTTGAAATGATAGCGGGACGCGGCCTCCACGCCGAAGATGCCGGGGCCCCATTCGGCAATGTTGAGATAAACTTCCATGATGCGCCGTTTGGGCCAGAGCGCTTCGATCACAAAGGTCAGCGGAATTTCGATGGCCTTGCGCAGGTAGCTCTTCGATTGCCACAGAAACAAATTCTTCGTCACTTGCATCGAGATGGTGCTGGCGCCGCGCGGAATGCCGTCGCCCGCGCGCTCGATGGCGTTCTGCATCTCGTCGAGATCGACACCCCAGTGCTGACAAAAACGCCCGTCTTCACTGAGTAATACGGCGCGCACGGCATGCGGGGAGATGTGATCGAGCGGCACCCAAGATTGATCAACGCCGTCTCCGGTGACACGCTGCTGAAGCATGAGCATCGAGAACGGCGGGTCGATAAAGCGATAAGCAGCAATCAGGAGGAACGTTATACAAAGCCACGCGGCAATGACGAGGCCTGTGATGCGCAAAGCTTTCCGGCCGAAGCCAGGTGCTGCGACGCGCGCACGGCCGAAATCCGATGTACCGGGGTCGCTTCGAAGCGGCGCCAAAACCCTGTCGCCGGCAGAAACCCGCAATGCCGGATCCGGCCACAGATCAAACCCATGTAATGGCGGCCATGACGACGGCGGAGTGGCGAGTCGCGCCACATCAAATACGGGGCGCTGCGCCGCGGTCCCCGTTGAAGGCCCCGTGCGCGCCGTTTGCGGCTCGTTTATGAATTCCTGCTCCTGGTCCGAACGATCCATACTTTCCTTGTGCCCGCCGATGCGCTACGGACCCGCCACTAGCCCGAAACCCCGCGACTAGCCTGAAACAATGGCCATGTTGAGGGATAAATACAGGTTATTTCAGCGCAGAGGTTAAGGCATTGCCGGAATTTCCGAAACGATTGAGCGACACGGCAGCCTTACTCGAGGCGTACCTGAAGCAGGTACTCGCGGCAGAAGCCCGCCGGGGGACGCCCAATCGATTGCTCAGCGCCATGGACCACGCGCTGCTCGGGGGCGGAAAGCGCTTGCGCCCGCTGCTTGTCATTGAGACTGCGCGGCTCTTTGGCTTTGCCTCCGCCGAATCGCTCCATGCAGCTGCAGCGCTCGAATGCATCCACTGCTATTCGCTGGTGCATGACGATCTGCCGTCGATGGACAACGACAAGATGCGGCGCGGCCAGCCGACTGTTTGGAAAGCCTACGACGAGTGGACGGCAATTCTCGCAGGCGACGCCTTGCAGGCGCTTGCGTTCGAACTCCTAGCGCGTCCAACGTGCCACCCAGACCCGGCGGTACGCAGCGAGCTTGTCGCCGTTATCGCCCAAGCCGCCGGCCCTTCCGGCATGGCCGGTGGACAAGCACTCGATCTCGAAGCGGAACGGTTGTTCAAAGGTGCAACCCCCGACATCGCGCACATCGCACTGTTGCAAACGATGAAAACCGGCCGGCTCATTTGCGCCGCATGCGAAGCGGGCGCGATTTTGACGAAGGCAAGTGCGAAAGATCGCGCAGCCCTCGTGCGTTACGGCGAAAATCTTGGCTTTGCGTTCCAGATCAGCGACGACCTGTTGGACGCGGAAGGCAAAGCCGCAACCGTCGGCAAGGCGACGCGCAAGGACACGGCCGCCGGCAAAGCAACCCTTGTCTCGCTCGTCGGCGTAAAGCGCGCCCGCGAGCACATGGACCGGGTCGTTGAAGAAGCCATCGCGGCGCTCGCACCCTTCGGGGAAAAAGCCGAGGTACTGGCTGACGTCGCGCGCTTCATGGGACGCCGGGAGAATTAGCGGCCGATCTTAAAGACGCGGGCGATTATGGTAAAAAGGCCCGCTCGGCCGAACAACTCTCAGTTGAAAAATTAACAGCAATTCAACTTTCTGAACTTAGTCTCGTCTCTGGCGCGACCGTGCGCCGGCACAATCGGCTAGGACCGCCATGCTTGACCACAGACAGGCGGACCCCACTCAGAAGTATCAAGAGCCGGGTCACGAGAAACGCCGCCACACGCGCCACTCTGTGGCTTGGCCAGCCATCTGCTTTGCGGAGGGCGGAGAGCGCTTTGAGGCCTTGATCGTTAACGTTTCCGAGGGCGGTTTTGGGTTAACGGGAGCAGCGCTGACGCTTGGCATCGATAGCATCCTTTACGTCGACTTCGACCAGATCGGCACCTTCCGTTGCCGCATAGCCTGGAGCCACGAAAACCGGTTCGGCGTCGAGATCATCGACGATCAAGCAGCGAACGACACGGACCAAGCTTTCAATCTTGCGGACGCGCTGCAGAGCGTGAAGCGGGGAAGATAGAGCGGGGGGATAATGGTCCGTTACTCCGCCACTCGAAGCGGGTAGAGACATAACTCCACCGCGGCCTAGGCGCGAACGGGTAAACTAACTCAACGCTTTCTGAATGTCGGCGATGGACGACTTCGTCAGAGTTTTGGCCACCTCGGATACCAGCCGGTCGCGAACCTCTTTATGCAACGACGGGCGGATTTGACCCAAGGTCTGCGGGTCGGCGATCAAGACAAGGGCCTTGAAGTCCCCGCTGTGGGCGCGGCGATAGAGTTCTTTTGCCAGCTGCTTTGCGAAGGTGGCTTCGTCCGTCTCCTGGCCGGATGACTCCGGTGGACGGTGCCCGGCCGGGCCGTCATCGAGTAGATGCGAAGGCTTGAACTCGCCATCGGCCGACAACGTCACCTTGTTTTCCTGGCCTGAATTGCGGAACAGACGTGCGCCCGTGCCATCAGCCACCACCACGAGAGCGTTGTGGGGAATTTTTTCTGCTGTCATCGCGCACCTATTCTTTGTCAAACTGATCTTGGTCAAACTGATCTTGGCCAAACTGAAAAATTCAAATTGGACGTCATGTGAAACTTCTAGGCGGCCATGAACCGAAGGTTAGCGCACAGCCGCGCGCCTACGAGTAACGTTATTGTGCGGATGGGGCATGCAGTCTGAAATATCAAAATACGGCCCGCCATTCCTGCATGTAACGTGGTTGCTCTGGCAAAGCGGTTCTGCAGCCGGAGCCTGTCGCTATTCTGAGTGCTCAAACTCGTGCTGCGGCCACGGGCAATGAGTGAGGCTCTGACGGGGGCCACCGGCTCTCGTAAATTCTGGGAACGCAATATGTCTTAGTGCTTTTAGTCGCCGTCAGCTCTTCAGGCAATGAGGAACCCGATCGCGAAGAACAATGGAACAGCAATAATGCAAAGTGCGAGTGCGAACGACAAATGCTTATTGGCAAGCGCCAACACAAACGCAGGAACGATGCAAATGATGTAAGGAAGGATAGCGATAATTAGAAACTCTATGGCAATCGATCTTGCCATTGACGGGCTTGACGAAAACAGGTCCTTCGACGTCGAGATTGTGAGCCAAAGCAAAGCCGCCGTATACGTTGCGACAACACTGAACACGATCAGCCGGAGCTTACGGCCCGGCTCGTAAACAATCTTCAAAGCGCTCATTCCAATGCCGCTACGCGTTCGCCAGCGCCAAACCGCTTCTCGATATACTCTTCGACAATCTCTTTGAAATCACCGGCGATGTTGGGCCCGCGCAGCACAAGCGCTTTTTTGCCGTCGATGAAGACGGGGGCGGCGGGGCTTTCGCCTGTTCCGGGAAGCGAAATGCCAACATCCGCGTGCTTGCTTTCACCGGGGCCGTTGACGATGCAGCCCATGACCGCGAAGTTCAACGTCTCAACGCCGGGATAGCGCGTTTTCCAATCCGGCATGCGGTCGCGGATCATATTTTGAATATCGCGCGCGAGTTCCTGAAAAACGGTAGAAGTCGTGCGCCCGCATCCGGGGCACGCAGCCACAACCGGCACGAACGAGCGCAGGCCCATCGTTTGCAACAGTTCCTGCGCGGTGCGCACTTCAATCGTGCGGTCGCCGCCGGGTTCTGGCGTCAGCGAAAAGCGGATCGTGTCGCCGATGCCTTGTTGCAGCAAGATGCCGATGGCAGCAGACGAGGCGACGATGCCCTTTGAGCCCATGCCGGCTTCGGTCAGCCCCAAGTGCAGCGCGTATTCGCTGCGTGCGGCGAGCATGGCGTAGACCGCGACCAGATCCTGGACGTTGGAAACTTTGCCCGAGATGATGATGCGGTCGGCGCCAAGGCCCATCTCGACCGCGCGCTCGGCCGAGAGCAGCGCCGATTGCACCATCGCTTCGTGCATGACGGCGCGCGCGGATTTGGGCGCGGGAGAGACCGCGTTCTCGTCCATCAAATGGGTCAGCAATTCCTGATCCAGCGAGCCCCAGTTGACTCCAATGCGCACGGGCTTCTTGAATTTCAGCGCCATGTCGATGATGGCGCCGAACTGCTTGTCCTTCTTGTCCTTGAAGCCGACGTTGCCGGGATTGATGCGGTACTTGTCGAGCGCTTCCGCACAATCGGGATTGTTACCCAGAAGCGTGTGGCCGATGTAATGAAAATCGCCGATCAGCGGGACGGTGACGCCCTGCTTGCGCAGTTGATCACGAATGGCAGGCACGGCTTTCGCCGCTTCGTCGCGATCGACCGTAATGCGCACGAGTTCGGAACCGGCGCGGGCGAGATCGGCCACTTGCTTGACGGTTCCCGCAATGTCGGCTGTGTCGGTATTGGTCATCGATTGCACGACGACCGGCGCGCCGCCGCCGACGGTAACACCGCCGACATCGACGGCAATCGACTTGTGCCGGGCTTTCAGACCTAAACCTTCGCTTGCCTTCATTGCAGTCTTTTCCTCATTGGCAGTCTTTTCCTCATTGAATGTCGGGAAGTTACCGCGTCATGCGGCCTCCCGCCAGAAGGGAGATTGCGGCGAGCACGCTCATGCAAAGCACGATGCTGGGCCCTCCGGGGGTGTCGTAATTGAGCGAGAGTGCGATGCCGGCCAGCACGCCGAGAACAGCAATGACGGCGGCATAAACGGCCATGCGTTCGGGCGTCGAGGCAAGGGGCCGGGCAGCAACGGCCGGCACCACGAGAAAGGCCATGACAAGCAAGATACCGACGATCTTCATGGCAACGGCAATGGTGACCGCGAGTAAGATATCGAAGAGCGCCCGGGGCATGACAGGGTCCACACCTTCAGCGGTCGCGAGATCGCCATGCAGCGACAGACGAACAAGCGGACGCCAGAGCCAAAGTGTGAGCGCAAGGACAAGCGCGCCGCCGCCGAAAATCCAATAAAGATCGCCTTGCGTGACGGCAAACACGTCGCCGAAAAGGAAGCCCAAGAGATCGACCGGCGGACCTTTAAGCAATGCAATCGACACGATACCGAGCGCCAGCGCGGCGTGATGCATGAGGCCGAGAATGGAATCCAGCGCTAAGAGCTTTTGCCGCCCGAAGCCTATCAGGATGAGTGCCGCCGCAACCGCCGCAAGAATAACCGCGAGTGTCAGATTGATCTGCAATGCAAGGCCGAGCGCGACGCCGAGCAGGCTTGCTTGCGCCAGTGTTTCGCCAACATAAGCCATGCGCCGCCAGACGATGACGCAGCCTAACGGCGCGGCAACGATTGCGAGGCCAAGGCCGGCCGCGAGCGCACGCAGGACGAACGGTTCCGGCCAATCGATCACGCGCCGCCTCGCGACGCGGGGTTTTGAGGAGTGCGAAGCGAACCCGAAATCTCGTGCGTGTGGTCGTGATGGTGACGGTAGGGTGCCAGCATCCTTCCACCGTCCGGCCCGAAGAGACGCGCATATTCGGCATGCTGCGCCACGGCTTCCGGCTTACCCGAACAACACACATGACCATTCAAGCACAGCACTCGGTCGCTGCGCGCCATGACAACATGCAGGTCGTGCGAGACAAGGAGTACGCCGAGTTGGCGCTTATCGCGGAGATCGCTGATGAGCTGATAGAGATCGGCTTCACCCGCTTGATCGACGCCGCTCGCCGGTTCATCCAGGACAAGCAGATTGGGGTCGCGCAAAAGTGCGCGCGCAATAAGCACGCGCTGCGTTTCCCCGCCCGAGAGCCGCGAAAGCTGCTGATTGACGAGCCGCCCGGCGCCCGCTTCCGTTAAGGCGGCAAGAACTTGTGCACTCGTCACCCGGTGCCCCAGGGCCAGGAATCCGCCAACAGTCATCGGAATAGCGGGATCGACTTCGAAACGCTGCGGCACATAGCCTATGCGCGTCGTTGCGGGTTTGAGAATAGTGCCGCTGTCGGGGCGCTCTATGCCGAGGATCAATTTGACGAGCGTTGATTTGCCAGCGCCATTCGGGCCGATCAGCGTGACGATTTCGCCCGGACGGACATCGAGATCGACACCGATCAGAAGATCGCGCCCGCCGCGGGAGAGCGACAGGCCGCGCGCCGATACAAGCGCGCTTGTGTCCGGGGGGCAGGCGTGCACGTGCCCGCAGCCGCAAGCCGGCACGCTCGGCGGGTGAGTGTCGTGACTATGCGCTGCGTGACCCGGCACGTCCGTCACTCCATTGGTTCTAATCTGCAATGCGAAGGCTCAATCTTCGTCTTTTGTAGCACACTCGTGGCAGGTGCCGGTGACTTCGACAAAGCGAACTCGCGGCTCAAATTTCTGCGCGCGGGCATTTTTGTCGATCGTTTCGAAAATGCCATCCCCTTCGCCTTCGAAGACGTTGCCGCATTTTTCGCAGGAAAGGAAAATCGGGCGCCGTCCCAATCCGGGCTTGTGCAGGCTGCGGCAGGCAAAGTAGGCGTTTTTGCTTTCAAGGCGATGCACGACGCCGGCCTCTAACAGCGCGTCAAGCGCGCGGTAAACCGAAATGGGCGCGAGCCGCGTACCCTTTTTGGCCAGCCGGTCGAGGACTTCGTAAGCGCCGACGCTGGCTTGGGTTGAGGCAATTTCTTCGAAAACCTTGCGGCGCAGGTCGGTGAAGCGAAGGTTCTTTTCGGTGAAAATCTCTATGGCGCGATCAACGGACGTTTTTACGCGGTCCTTGGTGCGGCTATCTTCAGTTGCAGCGGGTGCCATTTCAACCTTTCAAAACCCAGCCCGGAAGTGCCGGGCCCCTTGCTCGCATCCGGATCGGTCGGCGCGAATACTAGAACACATTTCAGGTCTCGCACAGGCGGGCGCATTTAATCGTCAACGCAACAAACGTTGGACACGTGATCTTGATGAATCAAGAACAGCAGGCCATATGAGGTGAAGTCTTGTTGCTGCGGCGCACAATATCCTGATGATCGAGGCGAACAACCCCCCGCCAAGATCATCAAGTTCATCGAGATCATCTTGACGGAATGCTAGTTTCTTAAAACAATTTCATGCGCCGGGCACATTTCGTCTTATTCTTGCCGCCAATCAGCCGGGACCTTTGCGCAATGTAATGGCCGGAATCACAGTTCAGCCGCACGCCTTCGAAGGGTCTCAAGGACATGGAACTCAAGAGTTTGATCGACGGACTGATGGAAGGCTTGGCAGCAAACGCCCGGCCCCTCGGGACCGCGCTCTTCCTGTTCTGCATTGTGGCGCTCCTGGTGCGCACAAATACCGCCAAAAAGGTCTGGAGCAAGATCGAGGAGACAGTCTTCTCGAATTGGCAGCTTGGGCTCTTAGGGCTGACCGGCCTCATCCTGTCGCTGGCCTCAGGATACACGACCTGGGACGGCATGCGCAATTTCACCGGCGAACCCTTGCTCTCGGGCATGATTACGTTCGGCATCCAAGGCGTAATGCTGATTGTCGCGTGGCTCATCGGCGAAAGCTTCGCGACCGGCATGAACACGCAGAGCCAGCGCGCAGACTTGCGTCTCGTGAACCCAGCGGTCCAGACGTGGCTCGGCACGGGCATTGGCTTGCTACTCTTTATCGCCGGGCTCGCACTTGTCATGCAGTGGACGGGCCAAGCGGACGTGCGCCAAGCGAGCACGGATGATCTCTCCTGGTCGAAAACCGGCGATAAGCTGCTGATTTTCGGTTTCGGCCTATTGATGGTGGCGCTATTTGCGCTCTATGCGGCAAGCGATCTGATCCGCCCCTACATTCAAGGCAGCCGGGTCATCATCCGCAATTCGATGCTGTGGGTGATGTTCCTCGCCTGCGCGGCAACGAGCGTATTCTTCTCGTTCGACTCGCTCTTCACCTCCATCTTCCCGCAATCGGAACGCGTGCGCGCCGCTGAACTGCGCGCCCAGAACCAGGTTGCCGGTATCGTCACAGATATTTCGCAGGCCATCGGCGAACGCCAGAGCGTCGAAGCGGACGCACTGTTTCAGAGCGAAGCTTGGCTCACTTACGAAGGGCAACTTAATGGGCTCGCAAAAGTCGCGGGCGAATCCGAAGGCGCCATCGAGCGCTACGTCAACGGGCAGATCGAAGCCCGCCGCCGTGCTGTCAAAGAACAACAGGAACGCATGACTTCCGCGCAGTCGGGGCAGGCGGGTTTGGCCGGAAAGAAGGTATCGCTGACGGAAGAGAAAGGCCGGCTCGCGACGCAGCGTCCGGAACTCGCGACCGAATATGCTGCGAAAAAAGTCCGACCTTGACGCCAAAGCGAAAGACATCGATGCCAAGCGCGTCGAAGCCATGGCCGAAGACAAAGGCGTCGAAGGCACCGGCAAGGAAGGGCGCGGGCCGGTCTACCGCCAGCGCATGGGCGAACTTAATCTTCAGCAGAACGCATACAAAATCGCCGAAGAGCGCATGAAGGACGCGCAGAAGCGCGTGGCGGCCGTCGACTTGCGCATGACCACCATCGACCGCGAACTTGCAGCTATTGACGGCGACCTCGCTAAGCTCAAAGGCGAAGCCGAAACGGCAGACCAACGCATCAAGCTCGCCGAAGATACCGCGAAAGACGACACTGGGCCCATGCTCGATCCGGCTAGGCTGATGCCGGCGTTCGAGAAGGCCAAAGCCGAATTCCGCGAAGTGCCCTCGACCGAACGGCTTGCCAAGGTGCAAGGCCTGTGCGGCGATATCTATGGCGCGCTGTCGTCAACGCCCGAAACCAAAGACAAACTCGGCGGCATCACCTGCGATACCAAGGATACGGCCGAAGCCGCAGCCGGTCTTTTTGCGCTGCAAGCCGGAACTCAAGTGTTCGGGTCTACGTGTGTTGGCGGCGACAAACTGGCCGCAAACAAGACGGCCGACGACTTGTTTGGCTTCGCGCGCAAATGCCTTGCCGACAGCGCATTGCCGAGCAAGGATACCGACGCGCTGCGCACCAAGATCAACGGCATAGAACTTGCGCGCGACGACAAGGCCCACCGTTTCGTCGTCACTTGGAATGCCTTCACGGACGGCAACCGTCTTGCCTATCTGGCGCTCGCAATTGCCATCGCCATCGACGGCTTGATCTTCATGTCGGGCCTGTTTGGCGCCAATGCTACGCGCTCGCCGTTGTCGGATGTACCAACCTTCAAGGCGCGTTCTGCGTCCCAGCTTGAATCGACCATCAATGCCGCACTTGGTCCCCAGCCCTATGACACGGCATGGCTGACCCTCAATGCGCTACGGCCCATGACCTACAGCGACGGCTTCTCGGCCGTCGCGGATTTGAGCGTATTGGATAAGCCAACCGCGGACCGCATCCGCATGGTGTTGACGGCCGGCGCCGATATCGGCGCTGTTGAAACAGCAAGCATCGATCCCGAGAAGTATCGCGTCAGAAGCGAGCTGCGCGAATATCTCTCAAGCGTTTGCGAAAAACACTTCAAGACCGATGCGACGGCAAAGGACAAGGCACGCCTTGCCCAGCTTGTCGGCGCCGCACTTGAGCCGCATCCGCGCGAGCACGCCGATCTCGTATTGCACACGCTCGAACCTATCCGCGAGACCGACGGCTTTACGTCGCAAGTATCGCTGAACGACATTGATAACGCTTATGACACACGCGTGGTGCGCCGCGTGATGAATGCCGGCGCTGCTCTGAAAGCCGTGGCTCCGGATCTGAAAATCGACGACCGCTATTATATCCGCCCAACCCTCTATGAAACCTTGCTGACGATCCGCGCTACGGCGCCTGAATCAGCAAACTTCGAATTCGAACGCCGCCGGTTCCTTGGAATACAAGACGCGCCCGCTATTGACGGCGGCCGCTTGAACGAGGTGCGTCAGCCTATTGCCGGACAGCCGTCACAGCCGCGCATCGCACAGGCGGCGCCAAGGATTGCGTCACTTACCCAAGCAGAACAAGAGCAACTCATCGCCCACTACCGCGAGCAATTGTTTAACTCGATTGGGCTCAGTAGCGATTTGGTCGATCAGCGGCTAACGAACCCGATAGCTCAGACGGCCGTTTTAGATGCATGGAAATCGCTTCTGGCTGTCGGCCGTGCAAACCCCGATTTGTCGGCTTATCTTGAGACATTCAAGAAATCTCAGGAGAACCAGCTGGTTCAATCGATGTCGGCCTTGGCGAAGCAAGCCGACATCCATCCTCAAAAAAGAACGCTATTGGACCGCGTCGAAGGCGAGTTAGGTGAAAATTTTGCGCTTTACATGCTCTTCCCAGAATTTGGCATGATCTCGTATCTCATTGAGCAACTCGAGCTCGCGGCGCAGCCCGATGACGGACTGCGCAACGAAGAGCATTACCTGCTCGAGCAACTCAAGTATGTGAGGGACGGCTTAAACGAACTGAACTTGAACGACCCGCACTCTTGGGAAGAAATCAATCATCGTCTATCGCCTCAGCGGATAAAACGAATGCCCGATTTTCTAAGCCGCCCGCCCATTCGCGACCGCGGCACGTCATAAGTTCAGTTGCGTCTACTGAAACTTAAAATCCACTACCAGAGAATATTTTTTGGCCCCCGTGAGAACAACACACGGGGGCCGTAATTGTTCAAACTTCCGCCCAATCTTGAGCGCGCTTTGGCCCAAAGTGCAATTTAGAAATTTGGTCATCGAAATTCAAACCGGAGTTCCCGGCCATGACCATCTCGCGTTATCTCGGCATCCCGCTTCTCGCAGCCACCTCGCTCGCCATCAGTATGATGCTGCTTCCCCTTCAGCCCGCTGGCGCACAAGCCGAGAGCATTTCCAAAGTTGCGCCGGTCGCAGCCAAGGCCGGCTGATACGCTGGCCTATCGTAACACTCAGTAGCGCTTTTCGAGCTGGCAGACATCCGCACGGGTTCTGCCGGCTCGAATTGTTTTTAAGGGTCCGGCATCAAAGCTTGAACGGCACCACTTGCTGGCGCTGTAGACCAAGCTTCTCGATCTGCAACGTCATGACGTCGCCTGCCTGCAGATACTCCGGCGGTTTCATCGCCGCGCCGACGCCGGGCGGCGTTCCGGTGGTGATGACATCACCCGGCTCCAGCACCATGAATTCGGTGACGTAGGCCAACAACTCCGGGATCTTGAAGATCATGGTCGCGGTCGAGCCCTGCTGCTTGCGCGCGCCGTTGACGTCGAGCGACATGGCAAGGTTGTTGGGGTCGGGAATTTCGTCGGGCGTGACGAGCCAAGGCCCGAGCGGCCCAAACGTTTCCGCCGACTTGCCTTTGACCCATTGCCCGTTGCGCTTCATCTGAAAGCGCCGCTCCGAGACGTCGTTGCAGATCGTATAACCGGCGATGTACTTGACCGCGTCCTTCGCCTGCGACGTATCGCGCGCGCGTGCCGATAACAAACGCGATTTCGCACTCCCAGTCCATGCGATCGGAATTTCTCGGATACATCACGTCGTCGTAGGGCCCGCAAATGCATGTCGCGGCTTTGTTGAAGAGGATGGGTTCGGTTGGAATTTCCTGCCCCGTTTCCTTGGCGTGGTCGGCGTAGTTCAATCCAATAGCAATAAAAGTCCGTGTTCCGGTGACCGGAGCACCGAGCCGTTCGCCCTCTTGAACGAGCGGCAGGGACGAGGTGTCGATCTTGCGGATTTTATCGAGCGACGCCGGGCTCAGATGGGCACCTGAAAAGTCCGGCACATGGGCCGAGAGATCGCGGATCTTGCCTTGCGCATCCACTATACCGGGCTTCTCCGAGCCAATTTCGCCAAAACGAACGAGCTTCATACGCGCACACTCCCGCTAATTATGAAAAGTCAGCCAAACCTTTGGTTCAGCTAACTACATTGGCTTGCGGAAAATTAAAGCGGAAAGTGTTCCGGCTCGCCCAAAGGCTCAGCCAGCGCCCGCGGCCTTATGATCGAAGCCAATATTGACTTCAAACTCGCCCGGGCGCGTGCCTTCCGGAACTGCGAAGGTGACTGTGCGCACGGCCGAGAAGTAACCGATGGGCTTGTCTTCGCCGACCGAGACATCGACCTTCATGGTGTCCGCCGCAACGCGTTCGCGTTTTGCATCCGTGACGGCGATGTTAACAGGGAGGACGATATTGCCCGGCTTGCCGCGGGGTCCGAGCAAAACGCGGCCCGAAAAGCCGTACTTCACCGTGACGCGGCCAGGCTCAACCTGGCATTCGCGCGCCGTTTTTGTGATCTCGCCGCGATGCATGATTGCCAAACCGTCGCCTGCGCGGCCCGGTTCGTAGAAAGTTATGTTGTTGTCGCGCGAAGGCACAATGAAGCGCGGGCAGCCGTGTGCCACTTCACCGACGTTCGTGCTTCCGGTTGCCGAAGGGTCATTCGTCTTTGCAGCCAACAGCAAATCTGCTTCGGTCACGGTGTCGGCTTCGGCTTTTTGTGCTGAGCCGCCGAACATACCTCCGCCGAGGCCAGACGTCAGAGACGACATCCCGCAGCCGGCGAGCAACAGAGCAGTTGCCGCGACAGATAAAGTGACAGTCACGTGCTTTTTCAAAGCGGTCCCCCTGGGCTCGACCCCAGACCCCTTGTATTGTCCCCGTTGCACCGTAGCATCCTTACCGGCCCTGTCCAGGCGCATCTGAGGATATCTCCACTGAAACATAAGGGCTTTTTACTATAATGGCTGATGCCAACCTTAACGTCACCCGGCCGCCAAAGCCGCCGCTCACGATACTTTTGGCGGCGCCACGCGGCTTTTGTGCTGGCGTCGACCGGGCGATCCAGATCGTCGAGCAGGCTTTGGCCAAGTTCGGTGCACCCGTCTACGTCCGGCATGAGATTGTCCATAATCGTTACGTGGTTGATTCTCTCAAGGCTAAAGGCGCCATTTTTGTGAAAGAGCTGTCGGAAATCCCACAAACTACTCAGCCAGTTATCTTTTCGGCGCATGGTGTGGCGAAATCCGTGCCTGCTGCGGCGGAACAACGCAACTTGTTCGTGCTCGACGCTACCTGCCCGCTCGTGTCGAAGGTCCACATGGAAGCGACCCGGCATCATGAAAAGGGGCGCGAAATCGTGCTCGTCGGCCATCGAGGGCACCCGGAGGTGATCGGCACGATGGGGCAATTACCGGAAGGTGCCGTCGCGCTCATCGAAACGGCGGGCGAAGCGCGCGCCTTTGCGCCCGAGAACCCGGACAAGCTTGCTTACGTTACACAGACGACACTTTCGATCGACGACACGGCGGAGATCGTCCAGATCTTGAAGACGCGCTTTCCCGCAATCGCCGGTCCTATCAAAGAAGACATCTGCTACGCCACGACCAACCGGCAGAACGCCGTCAAAGCCATCGCACAGCGCGTCGATTGCCTCATCGTGGTCGGCAGCCCGCGCAGCTCCAATTCCATGCGGCTCGTCGAAGTTGCCGAGCGGGCCGGATGCCGCGACGCGTTTCTCATCGAGCGGGCGAGCCAAATCGATTGGTCGCGGCTCGGTTCACTGACGCAAGTCGGCGTGACGGCTGGCGCGTCGGCACCGGAGATCATCGTCGAGGAAGTCATGGACGCTTTCCGCGAGCGCTTCGACGTCACGGTTGACGTGGTCACGACGGCTGTGGAACACGTCGTCTTCAACGTGCCGCGTGAACTGCGGGCCGGAGCCCCAGGTTAGAAACCAGTCTTGTAATTCGGGCGAAGAAAAATTCGCGTCGCGCAGCGGGGGCGGCATGGCTGTCTACACGGAAGTCAGTGACGAAGACCTCGCGCGTTTCATCGCGAGTTATGGCCTTGGCGAACTCTTATCCTACAAGGGCATCGCCGAAGGAGTCGAGAACACCAACTACGTTGTGCAGACGACGTCGGGCCCGTTCATTCTGACGTTGTACGAAAAACGCGTCGATCCGAACGATCTGCCGTTTTTTTTAGGCCTCATGGAGCACTTGTCCGAGAAAGGCGTCACTTGCCCGCTGCCGGTGCGCGATGCCGAGGGCAAGAACCTCAATCTTCTCGCAGGGCGCTACGCGGCCCTCGTGACGTTTCTCGATGGCGTTTGGCCGCGCCGGCCGTCGGCAGAGCACTGCTTCGAAGTAGGGCGCGCCATGGCGGCGATGCACGTCGCGTCGAATGGATTTGCCATTCAGCGGCGCAACGCGCTTGGGCCCCAAGGCTGGCGGCCGCTGTTTGAAAAATTCGCGAACCGCGCGGATGAAGTATTTCCGGGACTCGAAAAGCTCATCAGCACCGAACTTCAAGTTCTCGAATCCAATTGGCCGCGCGGATTGCCCGAAGGCGTCATCCACGCCGACCTGTTTCCCGACAACGTGTTCTTCATCGGCAAGCGCTTGTCGGGCCTGATCGACTTCTATTTCGCGTGCAATGATGCGCTTTGCTACGACGTCGCCGTATGTCTCAACGCCTGGTGCTTTGAACCAGACTTCTCGTTTAACGCCACGAAGGGCCGCGCGCTGCTCAAGGGTTACGAAGAGATCCGGCCGCTTTCGGGACAAGAGAAAGATGCGCTCGTCATGCTGGCGCGCGGTTCGGCGATGCGCTTTTTGCTGACGCGCAGCTACGACTGGTTGAATACGCCCAAAAATGCGCTCGTCGCCCGCAAAGATCCGTTCGATTATGTGCGCCGCCTGCGCTTCCACCAAAGCGCCAAGTCAATCCGCGACTACGGCTACGAGGCGAAGGCATGACGGTTGCGCGCAAGACGGCGGCACACAAGAAGGCGCCCAAAGCAGCGGAGCACGACGCCTTGAAGCCCGCGCCGGTGGTCGTCTATTCGGATGGCGCGTGCTCGGGAAACCCCGGCCCCGGCGGCTGGGGCGCAGTGCTGATGTACGGGAAACACCGTAAGGAATTATGTGGCGGCGAAGCGCTCACAACCAACAACCGTATGGAACTGTTGGGCGCGATCTCGGCACTCGAAGCGTTGAAGGGCAAACGCCACGTCGAGCTCTATACCGACAGCGCCTACGTCAAGAACGGCATCACCGGCTGGATCCACGGCTGGAAGAAGAACGGCTGGAAGACGGCCGACAAGAAGCCCGTCAAGAACGTCGAACTCTGGCAGCGGCTCGACGCGCTCGCTAAGGAGCATCATGTCGATTGGCATTGGGTCAAGGGCCACGCCGGCCACCCCGAGAACGAACGCGCCGACGAGTTAGCTCGCGAGGGTATGGCGCCGTTTAAGGGGTAGGAGTTTGGTCGGCGGAAAGAGTAACACTTCAGCAATGGGCCACTTTGAGACGAACCCGTAAGGGGTTTGCCCGACGGCAGCATTTTTCGGAAGCGGACGTTCTGCTGCTGCCGTCGAAGCGTGTCACGAAGCTTAGGAATTTCGCACCGATTTCCTTCCACCCCGCGAAGGCAGAGGTCCCTTTGAAGCAAGGCGCCATGCTAAGTGATCTGTTTCGCAATGTGCGCCGTTCTACAACTGGACAACGCTTAAATATGGCTTGCTCAAGATCGCCTTTACGATGCTGCCGGTCGCTCTGGTCTATACCTGCCGTACAAGCCGAAATGTTTGTTTGGGGAGTCGCTAAGACCGATACAAATTGGTTGAGCAGTAAGGAATGATCGGCATCTGGGTGGAACATCTGCGACGTGTCTTGATGGAGTGTTCGAAATGCAAAAATTGATAGCAGACGCGTGGAATTTCATTTTTGATCATGAGATCAGTCCGCTTCGGCACATTCCCAATGTGGCCACGCGGCATATGATTTTGCAGATGTTGGGGTGGATGTGGGCAGTTGCCTTTGCAGTGGCCATTGGAAGCTATGCGATGCTTCCCGCCAGCTTGATTGGGCATGCTGTGTTGATTGCAGCGGCAGCGATCACGACAGCAACTTACACGGCGGCCGCGACCAAGCCAGAACTGTTCAAGGCGGGCTCGGGCCGCCGCCGCGACGGAGAACATGTATAAGGTCCGCGTATGATCGCGTCAGCTCCTTTCTGAAATGGCAGCCGCGCTGCCGCGCCTGACTTTGTAACCCGATGGGGCACAGCGTTGACCTGGCAGACCGGCGTACTAACGATCTTCTACGATGGAGCGTGCCCGCTCTGCACCGCCGAGATGGGTGTTTATCGGAAATGCACTGGCGCTCAAGAAGTGTCTTTTGTGGACGTTTCTGCGCACAACTCGGACTTGGTAGCTCCTGACCTCGACAAGGCGACCGCCCTCAAGCGCTTTCACGTGCGACTCCCTGACGGCACCCTTGCATCAGGCGCAAAAGGCTTTGGTCATTTGTGGCTTGCGCTTCCCGCATGGCGTTGGCTTGGACGTATTGTTCTGCTGCCGGGCATGCTGCAGGCAACCGAAACAGTCTATCGCGGCTTCCTGATCGTTCGGCCAGCCTTGCAATGGATTGCGCGAGCCAAGGCATCTGCGCGGTCGCCTCAATGACATCCGGCGAAAGTGCATGCGGCATCGGACAGTTTCAATTTCGTAATGGCGGTCGCCTATGACGCGCATTCTTGTGATCGGGGCCAGCCAAGGCATTGGACTGGCCGTGTGTCAGGCTGCCATCGCGAACGGACACAGCGTGCGCGCCATGTCGCGTAGTGGTCGTCTGCCAGAGGATGTCAGGGGGACTTGTGAAGCGTTCATCGGTGATGCCCGGAACTCCGCTGATGTCGCCCGCGCACTCGACGGGATCGATGTGGTCGTGCAAGCACTTGGCGTACCTGTATCGCTTGACCTTATCTTCAAGCCGGTCACGCTTTTCTCAGAGGCGACCCGCGTTCTCCTTCCCGAGATGACGAGAGCCGGCGTCAGGAAGCTCGTTGCCGTCACCGGCTTCGGGGCCGGCGATAGCCAAGGATCGGTCAATATTTTGCAAAGGCTGCCGTTCAGGATGTTTCTTAAAAATGCCTATGACGACAAGTCGATACAAGAGGCGCTGATTGCCAAGAGCGAACTCGAGTGGCTGATCGTGCGACCAGGGGTCCTCATGAATTGCCCAGCCAGCGGAAACTACAGCGTACTGTTGCGTCCAAACGAATGGCGCAATGGCATCGTTGCCCGCCAAGACGTTGCGGATTTCATTGTGAAACGGATCGACGCCAACGCTCTGAACTGCGAAAAACCTGTGATCATCCGCTACCCGCTCTAGGGTGCTCAGTTGCGGTCAAAGATGATAACCCTGCAGCCTCATCGCTGTGATGTCCTGAGTGCCTCCTATGCCTCGCGTGCAACAGCCCACCGCAGGCGAGACACATCGTGTTGGGCAGGGTCGCTTTGGTGGAGCGCTGAGACGCCTACTCGCTCGGCGGCGCTAACAGCTGAGTTGCGACCGTGTTGGTTGCGACGCGGCCCTTCTTGCCGGTTTACCGGTGCTGTTTTCGTAGATCAGCCATGGATTGTGAGGGAACGAGAAATGAGAGCGCTGATTGTTGGGGCATCGGGCGGGCTTGGGGCAGCATTCGTTGCGCAGCTCGCCGGAGATAGTCGATTTTCACATGTGATCGGTTGGTCCCGCTCGGCTCTTTCCGCAGCAAACGATAAAGTTAGCTCGATGCGCATAGACCTCTGCAACGAAGCGACGATCGAAGCAGCGGCCCAGAGTCTTGGCGAGGTCGATCTCGTGATTGTTGCGACGGGGCTGCTGCACGATGGCGACCTGAAGCCTGAAAAAACGTGGCGCTCACTCGATTCCAGTATGATGAAGCGCGTCTTCGAGATCAACACAATCGGCCCTGCGCTTGTGGCCAAACATGTGCTACCCCTATTGCCGCGTGACCGTCGGGCCGTCTTTGCAGCGCTGTCTGCGCGCGTCGGCAGCATCAGCGATAATCGGCTCGGTGGCTGGCATAGCTATCGCGCTTCGAAAGCCGGGCTGAACCAGCTGATCCGTTGCTTCAGTATCGAGCTGGCAGCCAAGCGGCCGCAAGCTATTTGCGTCGGTCTGCATCCAGGCACCGTCGATACGGTTTTGTCGAACCCCTACCAAGCGGGTGTGCCGGACGACAAGCTGTTTGCAGCGCAGGTCGCCGCGCGTCATCTCCTTGGTGTGCTCGATAGCCTGACGCCGGTTCAATCCGGCCGCGTGTACGATTGGGCGGGCATCGAAATCCCGGCGTGAACACCTAAAGTCTTTCTGATTCAAGTGGAACGGCAGCCGCTGTGGCGCAGGTGGTTTCCGCATTCGGGTCACAGACAGTGGAGTGATCGCGCTCGGCGACGAATTGGATCTGCACGGGATACCCGGCTCGTGCGCTTGTGTCAGCTTACCCCGCGACAAGAAGCCCGTGAAGAACGTCGAACTCTGGCAGCGGCTCGACGCGCTCGCCAAAGAGCATCATGTCGAATGGCATTGGGTCAAGGGCCACGCCGGGCACCCCGAGAACGAACGCGCCGACGAGTTAGCTCGCGAGGGTATGGCGCCGTTTAAGGGGTAGGAGTTTGACTCCAAATGCAGTCGCGTCTGCAGGCGGCCTGGAATGCTGTTATCGGTCAACAGCTACCCTTTCCGAGCCCGCAAACCCGGCACAAAGCAGTCTCTCCGGTTTTAATGGACGGGCGGGCTTTGAGTGTCCCGCCTTCTACGCGTTTTGGATTCAAAAATGGCCGGCGTGGATTTCTCCACGCCAGCCCAAGTTACTCGCAAACCGTAACCTTTTTTGGAGGAAGCGCTAAGGCAGCGAGAACCTATTCCTGAGACCTGCTATGGCAGCGAGAACACCGTGAGCGATCCGCCGAGGCGCGTGTAATTCGAGAGGCCGGCGTAGCCACCGACAGCACCCAAACCATCGGTCGGGTTCGTCAAGCCAGCAGCAAGACCGATACCGGCCCAGCCACCAACACCCGACATAACCGCAACGTACTGTTTGCCCTTGTGGGAGTACGTCATGGCGTTGGCGATGATGCCGGACGGCGTCTTGAACTTGAACAGCTCCTTGCCATCCTTCTGATCGACGGCCTTGAGGTAGCCTTCAAGCGTGCCATAAAAGACGACACCGCCAGCTGTCGTCAAAGCGCCCGACCAGACCGAGAACTGTTCAGGCTTCGACCAGACGATCTTGCCCTTACCAGCATCCCAAGCGATGAAGTTACCCATACCGCCGTGGCTGTCTGGAGCCGGAAACATGGAGAGTGTGGCGCCAACGTAGGGCTGACCAGCCGTATACGAAACCTTGAAGGGCTCGTAGTCCATGCAAACGTGGTTCGTTGGTACGTAGAACAAGTTTGTCAGCGGCGAGAATGCCGCCGGCTGCATGTCCTTCGAACCGAGTGCCGCCGGGCAGATGCCCTTCGTGTTCACGTCCTGACCGTTCTGGAACGTCGACATTTTAGCGACGACCTGCGGACGGCCATACTGCGGGCTCTTCGGATCCATGATGACTTCCGTTGCCCAGTTGACCTTGGGGTCATACTTCTGTGCAACAAGGAGTTCTCCGGTCTTGCGGTTCAGCGTGTAGGCAAAACCGTTACGGTCGAAGTGGACCAAGGCGGTTGTCTTTTTGCCGCCAACGTCAATATCCGCGAGGATATTTTCGTTGATGCCGTCGTAGTCCCATTCGTCGAACGGGGTCATCTGGTACGCCCATGCGGCCATACCGGTATCGGGATTGCGCCCAAATAGCGTCATCGACCATTTCTGATCGATCTGTTTGCCATCCGGACCTGCACGCTGAGCGGGATTCCAAGTCGAGGGGTTACCCGTGCCGTAGTAGAACAAGTCCGCCTCAGGATCGTAAGACCAACCACCCCACAGCGAACCGCCACCAATTTTCCACTGATCGCCGTTCCAGGTCTTGAGCGACGAATCCTTGCCGACCGGCTTGCCGAGCGACATAGTCTTGTCTGCGTCAATGAGAATGTCAGCGTCTGGGCCCATCGAGTACGCGCGCCAGACCTTCTTTCCGTCACTGAGATTGTAGGCCGTAGCGCTGCAGCGAACGCCGAACTCGGCACCCGAGATGCCAGTGATCACCTTATCTTTGACGATTAGAACAGTATTGGTGCTCGTTTCGCCCCTCTTCGGATCTCCGTTGACGGCCTTCCAAAGCTCCTTGCCCGACTTCGCGTCGAGCGCGACAATCGTTGTATCGGCTTGGTTCAGAATAATTTTGCCCTCGGCATAAGCTAGGCCACGGTTGACCGTGTCGCAGCACATGACGGGGATAACTGACGGATCCTGTTTCGGGCTGTACTGCCAGACGATCTTGTTTTCGTCATCCAGATTCAAGGCATACACGTTGTTCGGGAATGGCGTATGAAGGTACATCATGTTGCCAATCACGAGCGGCGAACCTTCGTGTCCGCGCAGAACGCCGGTCGAGAATGTCCAAGCTACTTTCAGGCTGCCGACGTTGGCGGTCGTGATTTGATCAAGCTTCGAATACCTATTGGCATTGTAATCGCCGGACTGCGATGCCCAGTTGTTTGGATCCGCCTGTAGTTTCATCAGGTCAGAGTTTGCCATTGCTGGTGCCGACAACGCTGCTGCAGATAGCAGGGCTGCCCCATAGATGCTTTTCTTCATTCAGTTCTTCCTCCTAGACAAGTTGGTCGTTATTGCCACGCTTGCATGAGCCCATTTACGGGCGTTGGCCGTGCCATGACTGCGCGGACGAACACAACAGTGAGTTTATGGTTAGCGCTCGAACCATGCAGACGGGATTAGTCGCACCGCTAAGTCAAAGAAAGCAGCGCACAAGCCCCGGCCATCACGTGTGACGTCCAACCCGGTCAAAATTCACTCAGTTTCGATGTGCGATTTGTTTTGTTTGCATCGTCTGACTGAACATTCACGGCGATCTCAGATTAGGCTGAAGGAGATCGCGCACCAAAGCTCCATGCACGGAAGATGTGTTGGTGCCAAACAAAATCACTTGCCTGTTGGTATGCCCGTCAATTTGTTCGCATTGCAGTGTTCGCCGTTTTTCATTTCGGTACGAGCCGGCCAACAATGAATGCGTCGCTGTATTGCGCCGTTCTGAGTGACACTAAGTCCGCTCATAGGCAGGCTTAACTGCGCGTGGTTGGGCAATGGTGCCGATGGTGGCACGTCATTAATCCAGTGACGGCGGTAGAGCTCCCAAGTCTAGAAGCGGGCCATCCCGCAACAGGAATACCGGCGCTTGGAGCCACGTTCCAATCGTTGCGTGGATCTAACGGACAGCTCAACTTGTGAGTTAGTTTAGTGCCAAGCGGCTCATCCAGAGTTATGTTAGGGCGCGCAAAGCTCGTTCCATTGAGCACTGGAGTTACCATCGTGTCTCTACCTCTTCAGATAGCAGCGGATGGCAAGTCTGGGCTGCAAAGCCAGATTTTCGAGCAAGTCCGCGCGATGATTTTGAATGGGACTTTGCGAGCTGGGGAACTCTTACCGGCAACGCGCACTCTTGGCGAACAGCTGGGTGTTTCCCGAAACACGATAACTTTTGCCTATGAGCGGCTTGCTGCGGAGGGCTATGTCGAACTGCGCAAGTCGATTGGAGCCATCGTTGCTTTACAGGTTCCGGAGGCTGGTCTCTTTCACTCGGCATTCTCGGAGCCGCGCGCGCCGATTGAACATGACATTGCCTATCCGCATCGGGGGGAACCTTTTGACGAACTCCGCTCGCAGGCCTTGGTCAACCCCCATTCGCGCAGATTAGACGCCGATTTTTGGGTAGGCCGGCCCGATCCGCATTCATTTCCCCTCAAGACGTGGGCGAAACTTGTGGCCAAGCGGCTAAAGACGGCCGGATCGGCGCTTACCGAGTACCGCGATCCTGCTGGTCTGAGCGACCTGCGGCAGGCAATTGCAGATCATCTCAGACCCGCACGGGGCATATCCGCCAGCGTCGATCAGATTTTTATTGTCGGCGGTTGTCAGGATGGCCTCAATCTCATGTGCCGGATGATGGTAAGGCCGGGAAGCGACGCCGTTATCGAAACGCCGTGTTACCAGGGGGCGGCGTATCTCTTCGAAAGTTTTGGAGCGAAGCTGCGTCCGATCCGCGTCGATGAGAAAGGGCTCGTAACGTCAACTTTGCCTGAAGTAAAAAATGCTATTGCCTACGTAACGCCGTCGCATCAATACCCACTCGGTGTGACTTTGTCGCTCGATCGGCGGTTGGAGCTCATCGCATGGGCTGAAAGGACGAACTCATATATTTTGGAGGACGACTACGACAGCGACTTCCGCTTCACCGGAGCGCCCGTTGCCGCTCTCAAAGGACTTGATCGCGTTGAACGCGTTATTTATGTCGGCACCTTCTCAAAGTGCATGGGCGCCGGCCTGCGCCTCGGATATGTCGTCTTGCCATCACACCTTGTTACGAAAGCCCGCCACTTAAAGACGCTTATGAACAATGGGCAGCCTTGGCTGGAACAAGCGGCGCTTGCTGATTTTATGACAAGTGGTTCTTATGAACGTCATCTGCGCGGCATTAGGCGGCTCTATCTCGCCCGGAGGAACGCGCTGCTTGCGGCGCTCACGAAGTACTTTGGCGTGAGCGAAGTTATTGGCGATAAGGCGGGAATGCATTTGGTGTGGCGCGCACCCGAACATCTGCCGCCTGCAGCTGAAATTGAAGCGCGCGGGCTCGCAGCAGGTGTCGGTGTTTATACCATCGGCTCTGGTGGCGCTGTTCATTTTGGAACGTCGTCTGAAAGCGAGCGGCTTCTTGTTCTTGGCTTCTCTTCTCTCACCGAAAGAGAAATCGCGATCGGCATTTCACGGCTCGCAGCTGCACTCGGCGAGAATGCCAATTCGCGGACAAGCGCCGCCCGCTTATCGACGCGGTAACTCGTGCAACGACTTATCCATAGTATATTCGACTGAAAAGAACTCGCGCTATTCCAGCCGAATAACAAACAGCCGGGAGACATATGTCCCCCGGCTGGGTGAATTGAAACTGGTGACGTTCAGACTCAAATCGACCCATCAATCATCGAGCACAAGGCTTCGGCGCTCGACTTGTCGTGCACCGGCGGGCTCTCGTCCACGTTCAAGACTTTGACCACACCGTCCTCGACCATCATCGCATAACGCTTGGATCTGACGCCAAGGCCAATGCCCGCGCCGGTTAGATCGATGTCGAGGCCGATAGCTTTAGCAAACGCCGCGCTGTCGTCCGTCAGCATGACGATCTTGCCAGCGGAACCCGTTGCCTTTGACCATTCATCCATCACGAACACGTCGTTGACGGCGGTGCAGGCGATGGTGTCGACGCCTTTTTTCTTCAATTCGTCGATGCGGGCGATGAAGCCGGGCAAATGCTGCTGATGACAGGTCGGCGTGAAGGCGCCCGGAACGGCGAACAGCGCCACTTTCTTGCCCGCGAATATGTCGGCAGTTGTTTTGGCGGCTGGGCCTTCCGGCCCCATGGTCATAAATTTCGCGTCCGGCAACTTGTCTCCGGCTTTAATGGTCATGGTTGTTCTTTCCTTTCTTATGATTGGGCATTCGCAGCCTATTTCAGGCTCGACGATTAAGGTAGCTGGATAATGGTCTCGGACTGGCCTTTTGAGCCCGCGAGCGTAACGGCAAGCGCTTTTCCCTTGAGATCCTTGATGTCGATGCCGTCGGTCAGATCGACCTCGAAAACTGCTTCGCCCTTTCCGCCTGATATTTTCTTAGTCATCGGCATGTAGAGGCCATCGGGGGAAAAAAGAAAAGCATCCGCACCATCGCCGCCTGGGTCATTGACTTCGAGAACGAGTTTCGGTTTCGCCGCCGCATCGTCAATGCGCCAGCTCTTCAACAACGGGTCTTTAGCAGGATCGGGTGCGTTGGTTGGCACAGTTGCCAGAGCACTCGCAAGATCCGGCGAGGGGGCAGCGTTCGTTGCAATATCGATCTGAAGCGCGGCTTCTGCGGGCACGCAGATATCCTTGCACACGCCGTACGCAGCCATAACCTTGAGAGTGATAGGCTTCGCCTTGTCTTTGGCCATGACACGCACCGGAAAAATCACATGATCCTTGTAACCGATGTTGGTTCCGGCTTTGGGATCGACGAGACGGTGCGGCACCGGATAAAGAACAGTTGCGCTCTCAAGATTTTCAGATCCCGAAAAATCGAACTCCGGGGGAATTCCGCCCGCCTCACCCGGATTGCGCCAATAGGTTTTCCAATCCTTCGGCATCTGCAGTTCGATGCCCGCGAAAATATCAGATTTTCCGCTGTCCGTGCGCCCGGCAATAAACCGGACCTTGTTGTTGAATCCTTCGACCCAAGGCGATTGCGCAGGCTCTGCGGCCAACGCCAAACCGGGGCCTGAGTGAAAAGCGATGGCGGCCAAAAGCGCACGAACGGCTGCGGCGATAAATCGAATGTTCTTTGTCTGTTTCATGAGAAGACCTTCTAACCCCAGAATAGCCGTCTGCAAATCACGAGTTCATGAAGAAATTGGATTTTGTGCAGTGCCACTTCATTTCCAACCCGGCTTCACGCCGCCGGAATTCGGGGCTAGTCTCGTAAACATGAAGCTTCCAAAGCAAAAGCGCCGGAGGCGGCGCGACAACAACTATCTCGAAGGCCAGCTTCTGGTTGCCATGCCGCGCATGACAGACCGGCGCTTTGCCCGCTCCGTCATTTACCTTTGCGCGCACTCGGAAGAAGGCGCCATGGGCCTCATCATCAATCAGCGCGCGAGCAACGTCTCGGCACCCGATCTCTTGGAGCGGCTCGGTATCGAAACGCGCTCGGGCGATGACGAAGTTGCGAGCGAAGTGCTGTCGCTTCCGATTCAGGTTGGCGGTCCGGTCGAAATGGGACGCGGGTTTGTATTGCACAGCGGAGATTATTTCACCGAGGAGTTGACGCTGAACATCGAAGGCGACATTTGCCTGACCGCGACGATCGATATTCTGAAAGCCATTGCCGAAGGGCGCGGCCCAAACCGCGCAATATTAGCGCTTGGATATTCTGGCTGGTCGCCGGGTCAGCTTGAAAGCGAAATACAGGCCAATGGCTGGTTGCATTGTCCGGCGGACGCGGATCTCATTTTCGGCGACGATCTCGAAAACAAATACACCCAAGCCATGGCCAAAATCGGCATCGACCTGTCGCATTTGGTGAGCGACGCCGGCCACGCTTAACGCCGGTCATCCGATGACATTTGTAACTTAGGTGGAGCCGCCGGCAGGTGGATCTTCGGGTTTCGTACCGGTTGACGGTTTGACGCCAGCCAAACGTGCAAGGCTCGCGGCGACACCGGGCGGTAAACTCGACAGATCCGGTGTGAGTTGCGGCGGCTGACCGTGAGAAGGCAGTGGCGGCGGCGCCGTCGTGCCGTTCCCTCGGATGGAAGGTGGAACGGCGAGCGGTGCCATTGGATAGGTTCCGTTGCCGTTGCCCTGTGTGGTGCTGGACGCGATTGGCTGGGCATTGGCACTGACTGGGGAACCGACTGGCGGCATTGCGCGCGCCAAGGCGTCTGCGAGCGGTCTAATCACATTCACAGAAGTTGCCGCCGGCGATGCCACGGGTAGGGCCGGCTGTGGTGAGGGCAAAGGTTGCAACGGAGGACCGCTGCCGGCGAACGCATTTGCCGCCATCGCCGATGGACGCGCGCCATTGCCTGCGGTTTGCACGGCCGGTCTCGATAGCAGCATCGCGCTATGCGGCGTCAACGGCATGGGAATGGGCATGGGCGCGCGCGGCGGCGGACTGCCGTTTGCTGAGATTAGACCCGGCGCGGCGGTCACACTCTGGGGTATAGTAAAGGGTGGAAACAAGTTGTCAGACTTGGGCGGTGCCAATCCCAACGGCTTCTTGACTTCGGCTTCAAGCACCTGAGCGGGAGTTGGCTTTTGCCGATGGCGAACGGTTGTGTTCGCCAAAACGTGCGCCTTCGACTCTTCCCCCGGCTTTTGCAGCGTCTGTGCTTGTCCTGGTTGAGACTGCAGCGCGGCTTGGGCCGGTTTGCCGGCGCTGTTCTTCATAGGTGGCGGCGCATCCCGCGCGCTAGCCCCATCACGCGCACTCAGTGTTTTGGGGCGGAAAAAACCGCGCGGTTGCATCTTGCGTTCGGACTTGCGCACCATCTTCAAAAGCTGGATGACGTCGCGCTCCGGGATAGGCTCTCCGAAGTGATAGCCTTGCGCATACTCGCAGCCGATCGAACGCAGCAGCGTCGCTTGCTCGGCTTCTTCGACGCCTTCAGCGACGACGCGTTTGCTGAGTTCATGTGCGAGCGCAACGATTGATCGCAGGATTGCAGAACCGGTCGGCGTTGCACCGCCGCGAACGATTTCCCGGTCGATCTTGATCGTATCGAACGGAAATCTTTGCAGGTAGGCGAGCGACGAGTACCCGGTGCCGAAATCGTCAAGCGCCAGTTCCGCGCCGGCTGCACGCAGTGTTTCGAGAACCTCCGCCGCTTGCTCCGGATTTTCCATAACCAGCGTCTCGGTGACTTCGAGCCGCAGCACGCCACGCGGCACGATATTGCGCCCGAGAATGTGACGGATCTCCTGTACCGATTCGGGCCGGAAGATTTGCCGGCTCGACACATTGACGCTGACGAACAAGGGCCGCTCCGATCGCGGTAATTCCGTTTGCCAGCGGGCCGCGTCATGGGCCGCGCGGAGCAGCACGTGCGAGCCGAGCTTGATGATGAGATCGCTTTCCTCAGCGACAGGCACGAACGAAATGGGATTGAGCAGCCCGAGTTTCGGGTGGTCCCATCTGACGAGCGCCTCAAACCCGGCCAGTTCCTTGGTCGGCAAATAAATAATCGGCTGATAGAGGACCTTGAGTTGATTGCGATCAAGGGCCTTGCGCAAGTCGCTCTCGATTTGAATGCGATCGTCGCGATCCTTGCGCATACCCGGCTCGAACGCGACGATACGGTCCGCGCCGCTGCGTTTGGCGCGGTACATGGCCAGTTCCGCTTCTTTCAGAAGCTCGTCGTCGCCGACATTGGTGTTGTCCCAAACGGCAAGACCGATAGACCCCGTCAAAACAATTTCCTGATTGGCGAGCGGGATCGGCGCACGCAAAGAGCGGCGCACACGCTCGGCAAGGGCAGCCAAATTGCGAGAGTCTTGTTCCGACACGAACAGCATGGCGAACTGATCGCCGCCAACCCGCGCGACCGTATCGTGCGGCCCTAAATGGCGCTGCAGCCGCCGGGCGACTGTCAATAGCAAGCTATCGCCGCGCACCAGTCCGAACGAGGAATTTGCGCTTTTGAATTTGTCGAGATCGACGAACACAACGGAAGGCCGGACCGTGTTGTCGGTCTTCGCACGCGCCACCGCGCCGCGCAGCCGGTCAAGGAAAAGTTCGCGGTTTGGCAATCCCGTTAGACTGCAATGCACGGCGTCGTGGAGCAGCCGCTCATAAGCGCGCTTTGCATTCGAGATATCGCGGACAAGGCCAACGCAGCGCAGCGTGCGCCCGTCGGCGTTGGGAACGCTCGCCGCCTCAAGTTCGAACCAACGCCAACTGTTGTCGGCGTGACGCATGCGGAAATCGGTGCGGATCTTGACGCCGGCCCGCTCCTGCGCCGAAAGCAGCATGACACGGAAGCGTTCCTGGTCCATCGGATGGACGTGCTTCACGAAGTCATCGACTTTGGTAGAGAGTTCTCCGGGCATGAGCGCCAGAGCGTTCTCGATCTCCTGGCCCACTTTGAATTCGTCGCGGCGGATGTTCCATTCCCAAACCGACGCGCCTGACCCCGAAATTGCCAGAGAACGCGACTGCAACTCGGTCGGCGCTCCGGCGTATACCGGATCGAGCGACCGGAACGCGAACTGCGTGACAGTAAAGCCCATGAGAATGACCACGAGCACAAGGCCGGCGACGAGGCTCGACACGATGACGTCGGTCGAAAGCCGCCCCGTCAGCGTCATGCCGGCAGCAAACACCCACACCAGAAAAAGCACCCATGTCGGAACGAGCGACAAAGCCCGGTCTTGGCCCCGCACCGCGAGGTACAGGGTAAAAACCGCGCCGACGGCACCTATCAGCACAAACGACATGCGCGCGAATGTCGAGGCGAGGCGCGGATCGATGACGGCAACGGCGACAAGGCCGAGCTGCGCAATCACCCAGACGCCAATAAGCATGCGCACCAGCCCATGCCACAGCCCAAGCCGCAAGAAGGTCGTGAGAAATATGACAAGGCTTGCCGCCATGGCCGCTTCGCTCGCCGCCCGGTAGACGGCGTTGTCTTCGGGGCGAAGATTGAACAGGCGATGGAAGAAACCGAAGTCGACGCAGAGATACGTCAGTACCGACCAGGAAACGAGCGCGGCGGCCGGAAAGATGATCTTGTGATTGGCGGCGAAGACGGCTGTCAAGAAGATGGCGAGCAGACCCGTCAAACCCAGCATCGCGCCGTTGAACAGCTGCTTGTCGCGTGTCTTAACTTCGTAATCGATGGGTTTCCACAAATAAAGCCGCGCGAAACGTTCGGAAGACAACTCGGCGACATAAGTGATGGTCTGGCCGGGCTCGAGCGTGACACGAAAGATATCGGCGCGGTCGCTCTTGATGCGCTCAGGCACAAACCCGATCGACGGCGTGACACTATCAACGCGGCGTGCGTCCAGATCCGGCCAGATCGTGCCCGAACCTATGATGTTATAGCGGTCGGCGGTCAGCCAGCGTTCAAGGGGTTTATCGGTCTTGTTGGTGAGCGCGAAAACCATCCAGTTGGGATTGGCGCCGGGGGTCGTCGCGCGAACCGTCATGCGGCCCGTGACGCCATCGGCGCCAGCTGCGGTCTCTACCTGCAGACTATCGCCGCGCCCTTCGTAAGCTTCGCCCAGCGTCGTGATTTCGACGCGCTCTTGATCGGGCGCAACGACGATCGGCGTCAAAGCGGCAGCGTTCGAAACCGTTGCCGCGAGGAACGCAAAAACGGCGCACAGGAAAGTTGCGGCAGTACCGCCAAATTTGCTGAGACGCGGCGCGCCGGCAAGGGGTCATGGCTGATCCCCCTGAGCGATCCTTGCATGGATTGCGCCTGCGAGATGTGCGTCGTCTTCGAGACGGGAGAAAATGATGTGGTCTTCCCAAGTGCCATTGATTTTCAAGAAGCGGCGCGCCACACCTTCGCGCGTGAAACCGGTTTTTTCGAGCACGCGCTGCGAGCGGATGTTGGACAGCATGCTCGCGGCCTCTAGGCGGTGCAGATGCAGCACGCGGAAAGCGAACGGCAATACGGTGCGAACCGCTTTTTGCATCCAACCTTGGCCAGCATGAGGGGCGCCGATCCAATACCCGAGAGACGCCGATTGGGCAGCACCCCGGCGCACATTCGATACATTCATACCGCCGAGCATCGAGCCTGTTGCCGCTTCGGCAATAAAAAACGAATAGCCGAGATCGTCGCGCGCATCTTGACCATAAGCGCGCAACCGGCGGCGATACGACGAGCGTGTAAGTTCATCGCGAGACCACGATGGCTCCCACGGTGTCAGGTGCGCGCGGCTGAGTGCTCTTAGTTCGGCCCATTCTGCGTAGTCGCTGGTTGACGGCGGACGCAAGACAAGGCCATGCCCCGGAACGGGTTCGAGGAAATCTTCAGGTAGCGCTGACCTCAGAAATGCCATGCTGCCCTCATGCCCCAACCGAAGCTTCGGATGCCAACGCGGCGGCCGCAGCCTTCGCCTGCTTCGCGGACTGTCGGCCGGAGCCGACGAGCGCAACCGTTGGCTCAGTCTTGATTATCCTAGCCGCCAGCTTTTGAACACTCTCAGCGTTCACCTCGTTGACCTTATCCATAAGTTCCGCAACGGAAACAAAGCGATCATGGGCCATGAGGTGCCGGGCCATTTGCTCGGCGCGAACCGAAGAGCTTTCTAGCGCCATCAGCAGCCCGGCCTTCAGCTGCGCTTTTGCGCGCTGCAGCTCAGGAGCGGAGGGGCCGTTTTCAACGATATCGGCAAACTCGGCCGCAACGACACGGGCGAGGTCTTCAACCATCTCGGGGCCAGTCGCTGCGTGCACAGCCAGCATTCCAGTGTCCTTCAATGCCCACATGCTCGAGTAAATGGCGTAGCAAAGACCGCGCCGTTCCCGAACCTCCTGGAACAAACGGGACGACATGCCCCCGCCGAACAAACCCGAAAACACCTGCGCGGTGAAATAGTCCGAATCGAGGAAAGAGGGCGCGGCAAACCCCATGAGTAAGTGGCTCTGCTCAAAGGGTTTTTCAGACGCCGCAAGGCCACCAACGTAACGCGCGGGAACCTCTTCCCCCTTTGGTCCGGCAGTGAGCCCCCCGAATAGGGCCTCAACGTGGCGAACCCATTTTTCGTGGTCGATAGCGCCAGCCGCCGAAAAAACCATGGCTCCAGGGCGGTAGGCGCGGCCCATGAAGGATCTGAGATCAGACGCAGAAATGGATTTCACGCTTTCTGGCGTGCCAAGAATGGGCCGGCCTAAGGCTTGGCCAGGAAACGCTGTTTCCTGCAACATTTCATAGGCCAGATCGTCGGGGCTATCACGCGTCCCGGCGATCTCTTGCAGGATGACTTCGCGCTCCTTGTCGAGCTCGGCAATGTCGTAGGACGAGTCCAGCAGAATGTCGGCCAACAGCGTTAGTGCGATATTTTCATCGTCCTTCAAGACGCGCGCATAATACGCAGTTGAATTGAGACCGGTCGCGGCGTTGAGTTCGCCACCAATCTCTTCAATCTCCTCGGCGATTTTGCGGGCAGAACGCGACGACGTGCCCTTGAAGGCCATGTGTTCGAGGAGGTGCGACAGCCCATGCTCGTGTTCCTGCTCATGGCGGGCGCCGGATGCAACCCAAAGCCCGAGCGAGACCGTTTCAACTTCCGGCATCCGGTGTGAGGCAATACGAATGCCGTTGGCGAGCGTCGTGACTTGCGATCCCATTTTCCTCACGCTTTTCCGCCGGCACCGGCGACGCTTTCAACGTAGGCCTGAATTGATTTCAGATCGGCTGGGAGAACTTCAAAACGCTCTGGATCGATCATCAGGTATGCCAAGCGCCCCGGCAAGGCTGGGCGCGTGCCCGTGATCGCTTCGATTGCGTCGGGAAACTTGGCTGGATGGGCGGTCGCGAGCGTCACGACATTCGCCGGCCGGCTTCAACCGTTGCGTGGCGACGACGCCGCAGGCCGTGTGCGGGTCAAGCAGATAGCCGTACTTTTTTTGGGTCGCGAGGATGCACTCGGCCACGTCGCGTTCAGATGCGGCGGCGGCGGAGAAATCGGATTTCACAACCGGCCACAGATCGCCCAGTTCGAAGCGCTTGTCTTTGCTCAAGCTCTCCATAAGGCCTCGAACCCGAGCGGAATCGCGATCCGAGGCTTCAAACAAATAGCGCTCGAAGTTCGACGAAATCTGAATGTCCATGGACGGCGAGGACGTCGCCTTGACGCCGCGCATCTCGTACACCCCGCTCGCAACCGTGCGTGGCAGAATGTCGTTCTCGTTCGACGCTATAATAAGGCTATCGATACCGAGGCCCATCCGCCGGGCGGCATATCCGGCAAATATATCGCCGAAATTTCCAGTCGGCACCGAGAACGACACGGACTTATCCGGCGCGCCGAGCTGAGCGGCTGCGTAAAAGTAGTAGGTGATCTGTGCGACGATGCGTGCCCAGTTGATGGAATTGACGCCCGAAAGCTGAACCCGGTCGCGGAACGCGTGATCGTTGAACATGGCTTTGACGAGCGCTTGGCAATCGTCAAACGTGCCGTCGATAGCGACGGCGTGCACGTTCGCCTCTGTCGGCGTCGTCATCATGCGCCGTTGCACGTCAGAGACGCGACCATCCGGAAATAGAATGACGACGTCAACACGCTTGGACGTGCGAAATGCTTCGATGGCAGCGCCGCCCGTATCGCCTGACGTGGCGCCAACAATCATCGCCCGCTTGCCGCGCTTTTCGAGCACATGATCCATGAGCCGGGCCAAAAGCTGCATGGCTACATCTTTGAACGCGAGCGTCGGCCCGTGGAAGAGTTCGAGGATAAAGTGGCCGGGCGCCAGCTCAACAAGCGGCGTCACAGCAGGATGTCCGAACGTGGCGTAGGCATCGTCCGCCATGCGCCGCAGCGCGTCGCGCGAAATCGCGCCGCCGGTAAACGGGTGAATGACTTCGACGGCGATCTCTGCAAATGGCTTCGAGGCAAAGGAGCGGATCATCTCCGGCGAAATCCGCGGCCAGCTCGCCGGCAAATAGAGCCCGCCGTCGCGCGCAAGGCCTGCGAGCAGAACGTCTTCGAAGCCGAGTTCCGGCGCTTGGCCTCTGGTCGAAATGTAGTTCACGTTCGCGTTGTCTCTCTTGGGCGCTTAGCACGCTGCTCGAACCTAGTGTGATCGCGAAGCTCGAACAAGTTAAGGCGGCAGGACTGGGGCGGTCGCCAACAGTTGTCTAGGGTTGTAGTGGCGCGTTTTCCTTGAGTTTCGCAAGCCTCTGGCGGGCATAGACGATGAATACCACCAGGAGCGTCAGCGCGAAGCCGTACCAGGTCACCACATATTCGAGATGGCGGTTCGAAATCTTGATTTCGGTCGTGCCGCCCTTGGGCCAGCCGCCAGGGTTGGCGGGCTCTGCTTCGGCATCAAGAGAAAATGGCGCATACCCTTGCAGCCGCATGAGAGCAAGCTTTTCCGGCGGCGGGGGACCCTCTGCACCCCAGCGCATGGCCCAGGTGTCGCGCGAATACCAGCGGTTGCCCTTGGCGTCATCTGCGGGTGTAAATAAGCCCCTCGCTTGATCGCTGCGCGCAAGGCCCGTGACAGTCACTGTGCCGGTCACTTGTCCATCGGCACGCTTGGCGGGATCCTTCAAAGTATCCGGCACCCATCCTCGGTTCACGAATAGCGGGGGCTGACCTCCCTCAGGGGTGAAAAGCGTGTAGACGTGCCAGCCCTGACTGGCGGTCGTTGGCGCATAGAGATGGCGCTCTACATTGTGGTCAAATGTGCCGGCTACGCGCACGCGCTTGTATTCGGCGTCGCCAGATTGAACGAACTCGGATAGCGCGGAAATGTAGGATTGCGGTTCCGCGCCCGCGCGCGCCGCAATCTTGGCGATCAGGTCTTGCTTCCAATTGAGCCGCTGCCACTGCCACGTTCCAAGACCAATAAGAACCGGCAACATGGCCAGCGTCATCAAAGCGGGAACGGCGAGGCCGGCCGAACGCAAGCGCGCAAACATCTCACTCAATCCTTCGACAAACGGCCTTCCTCAGCCTTGTTTTGGTATTGCAAGGCGATCAGCGTGGCTTTGAGAAAGCGCAGCAGAAAGACCGCCAATAAGGGCGTGAAGAAACCGAGCAGCAGCACATGGGCCCACCACGGTACGCCGAACTTGAACTCGGCAATGAGCGCACCGCCCATACACAGGAAACCGAGAATGAAGATGGCGAACACGGCGGGACCGTCGCCAGTATCGACGAACTTATAATCGAGACCGCATGATGAACAGTTATCGCGCATGTTCAGGACCTGCTTGAACAACGGCCCCTTTCCGCAACGCGGACAGCAGCATTTGAGTCCGGCCATAAACGGCGAGATTGCTGCAGCCTTGTTCGCCATATCCGTATCCATCCCAGAAAAAAGTAAGGCGGCACGAGGCCGCCTTACGCAATCAAGCTGTAGAAAAGCAAATCCTAGTGACCCGCTGCGCCCGCAGCCACTTCGCCGCCCGTGCCAGCTCCCGCGACATAGATCGCCGCAAAGAGGAACAGCCAGACCACGTCAACGAAGTGCCAGTACCAGGCGGCCGCTTCGAAGCCAAAGTGCTGCTGCGGCGTGAAGTGACCTTTCATGGCGCGAACCAAACAGACCGCCAAGAAGATCGTTCCGATAATGACGTGCGCGCCATGGAAGCCCGTCGCCATGAAGAACGTCGAACCGTAGCTGTGGCCCGCATAGCTGAAGCCGGCGTGACTGTATTCGATCGCCTGACACACGGTGAAGGCGATACCGAGCAGCACCGTCAGCAGCAAGCCGATAACGAGGCCGCGGCGGTCGTTCTTCAGAAGCGCGTGGTGCGCCCAGGTAACGGTGCAACCCGACGTCAACAAAATGAGCGTGTTGACGAGCGGCAAGCCCCAAGGATCGAACGTGTTCTTGAAGAAGCCCGGCACAGACGTCGCCGTAGCGTCAACGGGCACTGGCGGCCAGACGCCACCGAAAACTTCGTTGCGGGTCGTCAGACCGACAAAACGCCCAGCGTTGTTTGGGAGTTCGCTGATACCGGCGGGAAAGAGGGCGCTATCGAAATAGCCCCAGAACCAAGCGACAAAGAACATCACTTCCGAGGCGATGAACATGATCATGCCGTAGCGCAGGTGCAGCTGCACGACCGGCGTGTGATCGCCTTTATGCGCTTCGATGATGACATCGCGCCACCACATCCATGCGCAGGCGATAAGCCCGAGTATACCAACACCAAAGAGCCAAGAGCCTGTGATGCCGAATACGCCGGCCCCATCGACGTGGGTGCGCATCCAGGCGATGGCACCGATGGCCGTCGCGAGGGCCGCAGTCGCAGCCAATACCGGCCATGGGCTCGGATCAACCAAGTGATAGTCGTGATGCTTTGCGTGAGAGTCTGCCATTTAAATCTCCGTCGTCCCCATGCCGTGTAGTTGTTTCGTTTCTTGTTCCTCAGCCCCCATCGGCCTGTCGCGGCACTACTGCCGTGCGTTCCGAGGGGTAAAACACGTAACTCAAAGTGACATTCTGCAGACCGGCGGTATCGCGGTCCTCGACCATCTTAGGATCGAGGAAGAACGTGACCGGCATCTCGATAGATTGTCCCGGCTGCAGTAGCTGCTCCTTGAAGCAGAAGCATTCGATCTTGTTGAAGTACGATCCGACGACGTCAGGCGACACGTTAAAAGCGGCCGTACCCTTCAAAGGTTTGTCCGACATGTTGGTGGCGCGGAAAAACGCCAGGGCGTTTTCGCCGATTTTGACGTCCATCGTCGCCTGAACGGGCTCGAACTTCCACTGCAGGCTCGGCGAAACATTTGCGTCGAAGCGCACGGTCACGACCTTGTCGAGCACCTGATTTGACGGCGCCGTGGCGCGCTGCGTGGTGCCGCCATACCCCGTGACTTGGCAGAAGAGCTTGTAGAGCGCGGGCGACGCCGCCGTGACGCTGCCCATGACGGCAAGCGCCGCTAGGCAACCGAGCACAACCTTCCGGTTGTTGCCGTTTCCTTGCGTCGTCTCTGGTCCGCTGTTCGTCACTAATTCCAACTTTCAATTTCCAAGCGCTCGTTAAAGCGCCTTGTTGATCGCGTTCCCGCCGAGCCTGACGATCGTTGCAGCGTAGAATAGTAAAACCATCAGTCCGAGTAGTAACGCGATCGCAATGGAGCGGCGGCGGCTCGCGCCCTTGCCCCGGTCTTGATCGGTCTTGTCTTTGTCATCGGTCATTCAACCTTCATCCCACCAACCGTTGCCACGTATGCTCACCAAGAAGCACCGTGAACAACAGGAATAGATAAAGGATGGAAAACAGAAACAATTGCTTCGCCGCGTGGTCGCCTTCGCGGCCCTCGGTGACGCGCCGTACCTTGTCGGCAAAGTATAAAAAGACGGCGCCCGAGACGACCGACGTTACGAGATAGAGGTTGCCGGCAAATCCCATGAACGAGGGCAGCGTTGCGAGCGGCACGAGCGCCCACGAATACAGCAAGATTTGGCGGCGGGTTTCCGCAGGGCCCGCCACAACCGGCAGCATCGGCACGCCGACGCGCTCATAGTCGCGGCAGCGATAAAGCGCGAGCGCCCAGAAGTGCGGCGGCGTCCACATGAAGATGATGAGAAAGAGCACGAAGCTCTCAATCGTGACGCTGCCGGTGACAGCCGCCCATCCGATCATTGGCGGGAAAGCGCCGGCCGCACCGCCGATGACGATGTTCTGCGGTGTCAGCCGCTTTAGCCACATGGTGTAAACGAAAAGGTAGAAGCCGATTGTAAGCGCCAGAAGCGCACCGGCTACCCAGTTGACGAGCACACCGAGCGTAACAACCGAAAAAACGGAAAGAACCGAACCGAACTGCAGGGCTTCTTCAGCCGTGACTTTGCCGCGCGGTATAGGCCGCGCCGCCGTGCGTTGCATTTTGGCGTCGATATCGGCGTCGTACCACATATTGAGAGCGCCGGACGCACCCGCGCCGATGGCTATGGCGAGAATTGCGATGACGCCGATCACGGGATGGATATTGCCGGGAGCAGCGATCATGCCCGTAAGCGCCGTTAGCACCACGAGGGACATCACGCGCGGCTTCATCAACTGAATGAAGTCGCCGACCGACCCTTCGGACGTTTCAACGTGCGCGCTCATGTCTGCGTTTATGCCGATGTCGGCCATTTGGGTTCTTGCTCGCTTCCCAGATGCGGGGTTGCGTCACCGCGCCGGTTGGTTCGTGAATGACGTGATGGGCGGATTTTGCCCGCCCATCACGCTCTATCGATCAACGATCAGTGGTGATCGCCGGCCGCAATGCGCGGCAGCTTTTCGTAAGAATGGAAGGCTGGCGGAGACGGCAGCGTCCATTCGAGTGTGGTTGCGCCAACGCCCCAAGGATTGTCCGCTGCCTTCTCCTTGCGGATGAAGTAGGCGTAGAGCATCGACAGAACGAACAACACCGTACCGGCGGCAGTCATGTAGGCGCCGATAGACGAAATGTTGTTCCAGTAGGCAAAGGCATCCGGGTAATCCGCGTAGTGGCGCGGCATACCGGCAAGTCCAAGGAAGTGCTGCGGGAAGAACAGCACGTTGGCGCCGATGAAGGTTATCCAGAAGTGCAGCTTGCCGAGCGTCTCGTTGTACATGTAGCCCGACATTTTCGGGAACCAGTAGTACCAGCCCGCAAAGATCGAGAACACGGCTCCGAGCGACAGCACGTAGTGGAAGTGCGCGACGACATAGTAGGTGTTGTGCAACGAGCGGTCGATGCCGGCGTTAGCGCACATGACGCCCGTGACTCCGCCAACCGTGAACAGGAAGATGAAGCCCAGCGCCCACATCATTGGGGTTTTGAACTGCAGCGAGCCGCCCCACATCGTCGCGATCCAGGAGAAGATCTTGACGCCCGTCGGCACCGCGATGACCATGGTCGCAAACATGAAGTAGGCCTGCGTATCGACGCTGAGGCCCGCCGTATACATGTGGTGTGCCCACACGATGAAGCCGACGAGACCGATCGCAACCATAGCGTAGGCCATGCCGAGATATCCGAACACGGGCTTACGCGAGAAGGTCGAGATGATGTGGCTGATCATGCCGAAGCCGGGAAGAATGAGAATGTAAACTTCCGGGTGGCCGAAGAACCAGAATAAGTGCGCGTACAGCAGCGGATCGCCGCCGCCTGCCGGATCATAGAACGTGGTGCCGAAGTTGCGGTCCGTCAGCAGCATCGTGATGGCACCGGCGAGAACCGGGAGCGAGAGAAGCAACAAGAAGGCAGTGACAAGAACCGACCAGACGAACAGCGGCATCTTATGAAGTGTCATGCCCGGTGCGCGCATATTGAAGATCGTCGTGATGAAGTTAATGGCGCCGAGGATCGAAGAAGCGCCGGCCAAGTGGAGAGCGAGGATACCGAAATCGACAGCCGGACCCGGATGACCAATTTTGGCTGAGAGCGGCGCGACCACGATCCAACCGGTACCAACGCCGTTTGCGTCAGCGGTACCCGGCACGAACATCGAGCACAACAGCAGGATGAATGCTGCGGGCAAGAGCCAGAAGGAAATATTGTTCATGCGCGGGAACGCCATATCCGGCGCACCGATCATTAAGGGCACGAACCAATTGCCGAAACCGCCGATCATGGCGGGCATGACCATGAAGAACACCATGATCAGACCGTGACCGGTCACGAACACGTTGTAGGCGCCTTCGTCTGCGAAATACTGCATGCCGGGATGCTGCAGCTCGAGGCGCATCATCACCGACAAGAAGCCGCCGACGAGACCGGCGATGATTGCGAACAGCAGGTACATCGTGCCGATGTCTTTGTGGTTCGTCGAATAGAACCAGCGCTTGAAGAATGTCGGCGCGTGATCGTGATCGTCGTGCGCCCCGTAAGCCGTGCTACCCATGTGTCGAAGCCCTTATTCTTAGAGGGGTGTCCCCGGAGATTTATGTATTTTTGCGCCGGAGTTTTTGCTCCGGCGCAGGTGTATTTTTAGTTGGCGGCTTGCGCGACGGACTTGTTGCCCGAGCCTAGCTCGGCGTCAGCCTTCAAGATTTCGGCGGCCTTTTTCTTGTCCTTGGCGACGAGCGCGGCCATCCACGCATCGTAGACGGCCGGTTCAACGACGCGAATGACGATCGGCATGCCCGAGTGGTTCTTGCCACACAAAACCGAACACTGACCGTAGTAGACGCCAACCTTGTCAGGCTGGAACCATACAGCCGCGGTACGCCCAGGAACGGCCTGCATCTTCGCGCCGAAAGAAGGGATCGTCCAAGAGTGGATCACGTCGTTCGAAGTGACCAGCATGTGCACGACTTTGCCGACGGGAAGCGCGATTTCCTGATCGACCGTCAATTGGCGAAGCTGCTTGCGTTCTACCCACACAGGCTTAGCGTCCTCGAGAAGTACTTTGTGGAGAGCGAGACCTTCAAACTTGCCGTACTTTTCAGCGTAGGGCTTGTCACCCAACTTAGCTTTGAGCACGTCTTCGTCGCGCAGCATGTTCGATGTCAGCGTGATCTTCTGGTCCATGTACTCATGTTCCCAGAACCAAGCATTGGCCGTTGCCTTGATCGTGATGTCGGGCTTGGGGAAGCGATACTGCTCATAAAGCAGTTTGAACGAAGGGATAGAGATGCCGACCAAAATGAGGATCGGGATAATCGTCCAGGCCACTTCCAAGAACGTGTTGTGCGTCGTGCGCGATGGCGTCGGATTGTTCTTCTCGCTGAAGCGGAACATGACGTAGAGCATCAGGATGAGCACGAACGCTGTGATGGCGATGATCGTCATATTCACGGCATCATAGAGTGTATGAATTTCCGACATGATGCTGGTCGCAGGCAACTGCAGTCCCATCTGTCCGTCTGTAGGTTGCCCAAGCCCAGCAAGAGCGGGAACCGTCATGGTAAGGCTCGCGACAGCCAGCAAGGTGACTGCGCCAAACAAACGTCTCAGCATTCTCTCGCTCCCAGTTCGCCAGCCTCGATGTCGAGGTCCGGCGTCTCCCTTGATATGTCGGGCTGCCTCTTATCGCGGCATACCCACCCCAAACGTCACAATCATTAGCCCGGCTGGACCGGTACTATCGGCAAAGCGCAACTCTCACAGAATGCGCACGCCCTGACGGCCTAAAGAGCACAACTGGGTTCTTTGGCTCAAGTCAAGTTTTGTGCGTCATTTCGCGCGAAGGCGTGCACGAATCGCGTGGACGGCCTAGAAGCACGGGCGAGGGCAGTGCAACAGAATTCGGCCCTATTGATATCCAAGGTAACGGTTAGCCCACGCTCCAGCATTACGGCGCCAGAATCTGACCAGGGGCGCCCTTCGATTGATCGACATTCAGAAAAATTGCACCCAGGAGTGTCCTTTGGCTCACGCAACGTCCGCCGCCAAATCTACGACAACCAGTGTTTCCGCGCCTATCGGCGTTGTTCTGGCCGTACTCACAGCACTCTTTTTTGCACTCACCGCCCACCAAGCCGCGGCGGTCGAGGCACCAGAGGGAACCGTCAAGGCCCAGCACGGTGACTGGCAGATCGTCTGCAAAGATCCCCCGCCCGGATCGAAATCGGGCGTTTGTGCGCTCGTGCAAAGTGTCACCGCTGAAGACAAGAATAACATCGGCCTGACAGTCTATTTTCAGAAATTTTCCAATGGAACCCGAGTGTTGCGCGTGTTTGCGCCGCTTGGCGTCTTGCTACCGCCTGGCCTTGGATTGAAGATCGACGACAAAGATGTCGGTCACGCACCGTTTCTGCGCTGTCACAACTTTGCCTGCTACGCGCAGGTCGTTGTCGAGGATCCGCTGGTTGAACAATTGAAAACCGGCAAGACTGCTATCTTCATAATTTTCCAAACCGAAGAAGCGGGGATTGGCATCCCGATTTCGCTCAAAGGTTTCCCCGAAGCACTTGCAGCCCTGCAATAAGCGCTGGCCTTTAAGCACTGGCCTTTGGCGCGAACGCAAAACGGCCAGCACATAGCCGGCCGTCTTTGTCTTTAAATACGCAATATCAGCGAGTTGAACTGGGCTTAGGTCACGCGACCTTGCGCTCATGTTCGTATTCGCGCGCTACCGTCCGGTCTTCCAAACGCAAAGTATCGTGCGGGCGCTTCTTCGCAGCGGCAATGACTTCACTTCCCGCAGGCATCTGCGTGGTGCGCGTCAAAGCTTGCGTAATGTGCTGGTTAGCGTCGGAATAGGCTTGTCCGACCTGCTCCCAGTAGCGCGCCTGAGCGTTGACAACATCAAAAGGATTGCTCGCCTGGGCCAAACAGTGCCCAAACTCCAGTGCCGCCCGGCTTTGCCTTGCACCCGCCTGCGCCATCTCAAGCTGCCAGCGCCCGATGTTTTTGAGGAACGGTTGCCAATAAAGAGAGACAATATCTGCAGTTTCAAAGGCTAACAGAAACGCATCATGTGCCGCCGACGTTGGCGTACCGGTGACTTTGGCCCCTATACTCATAAAAACGAACCTCCACACTATTTTTCAAATCATCTACCAAAGGGCGATGATACTGGCAGCCGGCGATACCCCGCCGATTCAAGCGTTAACCATGTAGTACGGCTTGAATAGGCGGCCTGATAGCACACTCCGCATACGCATGCACTTCACAGAATAGTGGTCAGGCTTCTCGACTTCGGTACGCCTATCGGAACTTAATGGCAATTTTTCAGCTTCAACTCGAATGTTTCGAACGCAACCCTAAATTGCACAATAGCTAATTGATATACTTATGATTTTTCCCTCGCTGCGAGATGGGTCCTTCAACCGTGCGCGCGATTGTTAACCACCTTTCGTTGGCCTCCTAGTGTTCGAAATACTCGAATGCAGTCTAAGCATTGTTCGTATTGAGTGGCGTAATGACGGGGCATTTTTCGCTTCACCCGTCTGCAAGTTGGAATCGCGGCCGTTTCGCCCCGGCCGTCGCTGCACTAGCATTTGCCCTCATTTCATTCTCGGCGAATAGCGCACGCTCCGATCCAACAGAACCCGCGCAACCCAAATACGGCTGGCGTGAAGTTTGGGGCGGCGGGGATGCCATGCGTGATGTGTGGCTGCTCTATTCCGGCATGACATTGGCGCCCTGGAGCGAGCACGTTTACGATCCGGGATGGCGGCTCAGATCGCACATGGGATATGGCGAATTCAACTACGTGCCCTCCCATACGAATGGGAAAAGCGTGCGCGGTACGGTCGGTTATGCTGACGCACTCGTCGGCTATCACTGGCACACCGGCGAACTCACCGCGAAAGCTTTCGCCGGCATCGCAGCGATCGATCGCAAGGGGGTTCAGTCCGGCGCCGGCCGAAGTCACTTCGGCATGGAATACGGGCCTAAGTTGATGCTCGAGCTTTGGTACAATGTGGGCGACGCGCAATGGACATCCTTGAATATGGCCTTCACCACCGCGCATAAAACGGCAAGCGCGCGCTGGCGATGGGGATACAAAGTGTTGCCCGAACTGTCGGTTGGGCCGGAGCTGCGTTTCGACACCAACGATTTCCGCGCCGAAGACCGTAGTTCCTTCTTCGATCAATATTCCGCACGCGGTGGCGCCTTTGTCTCTTACAAATGGCCGGGCATGGAGCTGTCGGTGGCGGGCGGTGTCGCATCGAGATTTCAAGGCACGACGCGCGACGAGGATGATTCCAGTATGACACCCTATGGCACCGTCAATCTGCTTTTCCAGTATTGAATCGACTCATTGCCTTGAAAGCGCGGGGTTGATCGGCGAAACGTCATGTCTCTTGGGTGCCGTGATGGAGATAAACTATGGCCCATCGGATTCATTTGGCGGCATCGCTCGCCTTAGCCGTGTTCGCCCTTGGTGCAGATAATTCGGCAGCCGGGACTTGCGCACCTCAGCCTATCGAAGCGCGCGGTGAGCAATCGCGCTTTGTGTGGCTCGCCAAGACAAAGACGCGGGCCAATTGGCGCCGGAAGGTCCGGCAAACCCCTGGACTTGGCACCGCGTATGCCAACTGGGCACGAGCCGAGAACACCGAAGAGCGCTGCCTGACGGGCGGCGCAGGAACCGTCTGTATTTTTACCGGAACGCCCTGTTTGCCATAGCCGTGTTTGCCATAAGTGCGCGGGGCGGTCTTAAGCGTTTTCTCCCATAAGGGCCGGACAATCGTTTCCCAAAAAATATTTTTACCGGCGACCCAAGGAAATCCCAAGTCCTACCGTCTACTCATCAAAACGAGCGGCGCACCGGGTAACCAAGCGTGACGGACGAGAGCGATGAAACGTTATCGAAGCGCGCCGCCTTGGGCGACCGCAGCGCGTTTTCGGATCTCGTCAGCCGGCACTACGACCGTATTTACCGGCTGGCATGGCGCTGGTCGGGCCGCCGCGATACGGCCGAGGACATCGCGCAGGACGTGTGCGTAAAGCTCGCGGGTGCGATCCGCAGCTATCGCGGGGACTCGGCTTTCAGCACTTGGCTGCACCGCATCGCTTACACGACGGCCATCGATCACATGCGCTTGGCCCAAAGGATCGTCGCTGTTGAGCCGTCTGAGATCATAAGGCTCGCGGACAGTCTATCTGAAGCGCCGGACGAGCACCATGACGGCGCAGAGATCTGGGAGGCGGTGCGAAAGCTCTCGCCGCAACAGCGCGACGCGGTGCTGATGGTTTATGGCGAGGAGAAGAGCCACGCGGAAACGGCAGTAATCTTAGGATGCTCGGAGAAAACCGTCTCCTGGCATATCCACGAAGCGAAGAAGCGATTGAGGATTTATCTCGAGGCAGTTGGATAACGATGACCGGACGCGACCTCGAAAATTTGAAACACTTGCCGGTGCCGCCGCCGCAGGATGCCGCGCGCCGCGCTGCGATGGATGCGGCTTTGAACGCGTTCGATGCCGCGCAATCAGAAAACGCGGACGCCGCACCCAAAGGAACAGTCACGCCTCTTCGTCAGACGGAAACGTCAAATCGAAAGAGGAGTTTCCGCATGAATTTTTCGTCCCGCTCGACGCAAGCACTTGCTGCGTCTGTCGCTGCGCTCGTTATCGCCGCGCCGTTCGCATTCCAGCATTTTCAACCGCCGGTCCAGGGTACGTTCGACGGCATTTCGACTGAGATGAGCCGTTCTAACAGCGGCACATCGGCGGCGGCTCCGAGCAAAAGCATCGAGACGGCACGGCTCGATCCCGCACCGGCACAGGACGGGAGAGATGCGAGAATGGCTCTCACGGAAAAGGCGAAGCCTCAAATTGCAGTGTCGGCGCCGCCTGAAAAAATCGCGCGCGAAGATGGCACGCGACGGAAGAGCGAAGGTGCGGCCGCCATTGCAGATGCTGAAACCAAATTGAGTGTTGGGAAGCAGTCATCGGCGGCAGACAACGCTCAAATTGGCACCGATTTTTCAGGCACGCTGCATCCACGAAATGGCGTCACTCTTGACGGCGGCAGTACGACCCTAACTGCACCAATTCCCGGCGCGGCCGCACCTGCCGCTGCACCGGCACCCGCAGCGGATCCGGCATCTGTCGCCTCGCTCGACAACGATGCTTCGGCGCGCGGGCGCGTCGCCAATGCGCCGGAAGCACAAGCAACCCGACAACTCGTGGATGAATTGAAGTACCGGCAGGCCGCAAAACCGGACTCGCTTGGGCTGACGGGCAAGAGCACTGGCGCGCAGCGCGTCGCGATCATTCAGCACGACGAGCCGCAACAGCAGATCATCCAGGAAGAAAACCGCGACAAGTTCGATGCCAAAGACATCAATCCGGTAAAGCAGGTGGCTGTGGAACCCGTCTCAACGTTCTCTATCGATGTCGATACGGCATCATATGCGTTCGTGCGGCGCGCGCTCAACGCGGGGCAATTGCCGCCGAAGGACGCCGTGCGCGTCGAAGAGATGATCAATTACTTCCCGTATTCGTATCCTGGCCCGGACTCCGCCGAAACGCCGTTCAAGCCGACAGTCAGTGTGTTCCAAAGCCCCTGGAACAAGACCAACAAGCTCGTGCACGTGGCGATCAAAGGTTACGACCTGAAAAGCACTGAACGTCCGCGCGCCAATCTCGTGTTCCTGATGGACGTGTCGGGCTCGATGGGTCCTGCCGACCGCCTGCCGCTGGTCAAGAATGCCTTCCGCTTGCTCGTCGATCAGCTGAAACCGGACGACACGGTCGGCATCGTCACCTATGCGTCCGGTTCCGGCATCGCGCTCGAGCCGACGAAGGTCTCAGAGAAAAGCAAAATCCTAGCCGCCATCGACCGCTTGGGTGCGGGCGGCTCGACGGCGGGCGCGGCGGGAATCTCAGATGCGTATCGCTTGGCCGAAGCGGCGTTCGATCAAAAGGCCGTCAACCGCGTCATCCTCGCGACCGACGGCGACTTCAATGTCGGCATCACAGACCAGAGTGAGCTGAAGAGCTATATCGAGCGCAAGCGCCAATCCGGCATTTTCCTGTCGATCCTCGGTGTCGGCCAGGGCAACCATAACGACGCCTTGATGCAAACGCTGGCGCAAAACGGCAACGGCACGGCGGCCTATGTCGATACGTTGAACGAAGCACGCAAGGTGCTTGTCGATGAGTCGTCCTCGACGCTGTTCACGATTGCCAAGGACGTGAAGTTGCAGATCGAGTGGAACCCGGCGCAGGTCGCCGAATATCGCTTGATCGGCTACGAGACGCGCAACTTGAAGCGCGAAGACTTCAACAACGATCGCGTGGATGCGGGCGACATCGGCTCGGGCCATACAGTGACGGCCATTTATGAAGTGACGCCCGTTGGCGCGCCGAAGATGGTGGAAGATCTGCGTTACGCGGCGAAGACGCCTGCAGAAGATGCTGCGGCCGCCAAGGTGCGCATTGAGACAGAGACGTCCAAGGAACTCGGCTTCCTGAAACTTCGCTATAAACGCCCGAACGAAGACACGTCGCAACTTGTGACACTGCCCATCACAGACGGCCAACACACAGCTGCCGGCATTCCCACCAACGATGTCCGCTTCTCCACCGCAGTCGCCGCGTTCGGCCAGATCATGAAGGGCGAAACCTACACGCAGGGCTACACGTTCGACGACGTACTGGCTCTTGCCCAAGGCGCGCGCGGCGAAGACCCGTTCGGCTATCGCGCGGAATTCCTGAACCTCGTCAGACTTGCGAAGTCTGCGCGGCCTTAATTGCCGAAGCGCGCGTATTACATTTTTGGAGTGTATCGTCGCGCGCATCTCCCTTCCGGTATCGATGAACGCCAGATGAATGCGAGCTTTAGCTCGCATTCAGTTTCAAAGGATCAGTTTCCCTCTACGGTCAAAAGCCGTCATGAAAATCAACAACTTGCTAGAATATGGAGGAACACATGTTGGGAGCCATGGTACGCACGGCCTCACTCACCGCACTCATTCTTTGCGGCGGCGGTGTGGCAAACGCAGCCGACTTCGGAAATGGTCCGGACACATCCTACGAAAACTACGATGAAGAACGCGATCGAGTACGTCCCGTGCGCAGAGGCAACTCTGTGGATCACGCTTACAACAAGCTTCAATCACACGGATTCTACAACATCGTCGTCGAACGCACAGACATTCCCTACAGTTTCCGCGCCTGCAAACGCGGAAAACGCTATCACGTTCACATCGACGAGAACGGCGAACTGGAAGAGTTGAATTCGCTCGGCGCCTGTCAGCAATACGCGGACGAGTATGATGGCGGCCCGCGCTATTCCGGCAATCCTGACGAACAGTGGCGCAGGTCGATATACCGGCGCGCACGGCATTATTACTAATTCTGAGGTCTGGCGTCCCGGTGTCATCCCGCATGTCCCTTAGAAACACGTCCCTTAGAAACAAGGCACGTAGTAACGGGACACGAAAAACCAGGACGCCAATTCTAATTCACAGAGCCGCTTATGCAGAGCGTCGCCCGCGATTATCGCTTATTGGCGGACTTCCGCGACTTCGATTTCTCTACGCTGCAGATACCTTTTCTGCCGATCACCCTGTTGCAAGTTGCCGGCAAGGACTTGGGCTTGGCAGCACCTATCGAATGATCGGCTGCGGGTTCGCTTACCGCGAGCCGCGCCGCCTGCACAACCTCTTCGACAGCCAGCGCATCGGTAGCAAGCCGCGTTGCAGTTAGCTCTTCGCGCGTTAAGACATGAATGCTCTTATGCGGTGCCGCGCGCATTAGGCCGTTGATCTTATCGCCAATCCCCATTTCCGAAAAATACGCCGCAAGTTTCTTGTATTCGGTCTCGGCCGTCTTCACCTGTTCGGTTTTTTCGCTGACTTTCTTCGACGATATCAAAACTTTTTTCTTCGCGCCCGTTGGTACGCCCAAGAAGGAGCTTTGCGATATTTTATACTTTTGAAGAATTCGGATCGTCGTTCTGTAGGACGCTACTTCGTGCACGCCAACGAGAGATGCGCGCCCGACGATACGCCGCGTGCCACCCGCTAGCGTGAATGCACAGGCCGACGCGCAGACCGCGAGATACGCGTTCGGCTTACCTGTGCGAATGCCCCGTACCTTGCGAGCGAGGCAGATCGCGTCGTTTCGCGCGCAAGTCTGAAGTTCCGTCTTGCTGACTGCAATGTCGAGTCCGTTGGCGCGGATCAAGCGGCCAAGCGCGAGCGACTCTTCAACCGTGCCGCCCGGCAACTCGATGAGGATAGGGAGTTTCTGCTTTCCGAGCTGCTTTAGAACCGACTTGAGCTTGGCGACGACGCCAGGCCTGATCGTTCCTTGCGCTGCGATCCAGGCGGGACAATTGGGTTCGCAGCCGGGTTCTGAACTCTTGACGATGAAGACGTCCATAGGCGGCGGGGCTTTGACGGGTTTAGAAACGGCGGGAGACTGGCGCGCTGCCTCGAACCGCTGCGCAGCCTCGACGGGGCCACCGAAACCAAGCACGAGCAGGCCTGAAAAAACCCATAGCTTCATTGTCATGCGTATCATGACTGATTACCTAAGCAGGTGGCCAAGAAATTTGCGTCCGGCGATTTGAGCACAGATCAGCGCAGACTGGTACATTTCTATGGCCCGCACGACAATCGGCCGAGCAACACTGTCACCGAAGACACCACAGCGAAGCGAGCAGCAACATGGCAACCATACCGGCTTCGAACTCTGTAGCGCCGCCAATCCACCCTGGCACCCGGATCGGGCACGTGCACCTCAAAGTTGCTGATCTTGAGCGCGCGCTTGGCTTTTACTGCGGTGTGCTTGGTTTCGAACTGACCCAGCGCTATGGCCGCGACGCAGCTTTCGTTTCAGCTGGCGGATATCACCACCACATTGGTCTCAACACCTGGGAAAGCAAAGGCGGGGGTCCCCCACCGCCCGGCACAACCGGCCTCTATCACACGGCGATCCTGTACCCCACGCGTCCCGCATTGGCCGACGCCTTGAAGCGATTGATGGCCGGCGGTATCGAACTGACCGGTGCCTCAGACCATGGGGTCAGCGAGGCGCTATATCTCAACGATCCGGACGGAAATGGCGTCGAACTCTATTGGGATCGCGCTGAAGCTGATTGGCCGCGCGACGCAGAGGGCGGTCTTGCCATGACGACACGCCGGCTCGATCTGCAAGCCCTTTTGGCTTCTGCGTGATTTCCCACATCGCCGGGTTGTGGCCCAGATGGGATGGTTGCATTTGCACCCAGTGAGACAAAGAGAACGATCATTCGCCTTGACTTAAACAAATTTGTGATCCAAAGAAAACGAGCATTCGTTTTATGCATTGGCGGGCAAATCCTTGGCTATTTTCCCAGGTGAGCCGCGCCAGCACTTTGGAGCCCTGCCGTCGATGCCCAAGCTGAAACCCGAGACCGAGCAACTTCGCCGCCAGCACATCCTGGACGCGGCCGAGAGCTGCTTCAACCGCGGCGGCTTTCACGCCACGACGATGCAGGACATCTGCAAGGAAGCCGCGGTCTCACCGGGTGCGCTGTATGTCTACTTCGGCAGCAAGGAAGATCTGATCGCGGGCTTGTGCGCGCGCGACCGCGCCGAACTCGCAGAAAGACTAGAAAAGATGGCGGAGGCGCCCGACTTTCTCGCCGCGCTTGTCTCTATAGGCGAAAACTACTTCATCGACGATCCAGCATCCAAACAGCGTGTCGCTGTCGAAATGGGACTGGAGGCTACCCGCAACCCGCGCGTTGCCGAGATATTCCTGAGCGCCGATAAGTTCTGTCACGACAGTTTCGAAGCCCTTTTCCAGCGCTTGAAGGATTCTGGTCGCATCGCCCCGTCGATTGATATTCCAACACTCGCCAAAGTCTTCCATGTTATCGGCGACGGCATGTTCTGGCGCCGAGCGGTGGTACCCAATTACGACGTGCGCGAGGTGCTTCCGGTTCTCACCGCCATGATCGGCGCACTCGTTAATCCCGTAAACCCAACGACAAGCTCCAGCAATTTCGCAGCGGAAGGGCAGCGTTATGAATAAAAAAGCCCTACTCGCCGCGCTTCTCGTTTTAGCTGGTGCGGGCGGCGGATATTTCTATTGGCAGAAACATAAGGCCGAGTTCGCGGCAGCGGCGGTGAACGCCGAGTTGGCAAAGAAAGAAGAGGCGCCAAAAGCTCCTGCCATTTCCGTCACCCGGATAAAGCCTTCCGATTTTGTTGAAACGGCACTCGTTACCGGCTCACTCATTGCGCGCGAGGAAATTCTTGTCTCTCCCGAGATCGAAGGATTTCGCGTGCTCGAACTCTTCGCCGACGAAGGCAGCACCGTCAAAAAAGGACAAGTGCTAGCGCGCCTCGTTGCCGAGCAGCTCGAAGCACAGGTTGCCCAGAACGACGCCAATATGGCGCGCGCCACCGCAGCGATCGCCCAGGCCAAAAGCCGGATCACCGAAGCAGAAGCGCGCAAGAGCGAGGCGGATGCACAATTGGAACGCGCCGTTCCGTTGAAGAAATCGGGCTACCTTTCAGGTTCGGTTTACGACCAGCGGGAAAGCGCCGCGCGCACAGGCGAAGCGCAGCTTGCTGCCGCCCGCGATGGGCTAACCTCGGCCGAAGCGGACAAAGCTCAGATCGAAGCGCAACTGCGCGAACTCAACTGGCGCCGCGGCAACACGGAAGTCAAATCGCCCGAGGATGGGGTTGTCAGCCGGCGCAATGCCCGGCTTGGAGCGGTTGCGACAGCCGCAGGGGAACCGATGTTCCGCATCATCGCCAAAGGCGAAATCGAACTCGATGCGGAAGTCGTCGAGACCGAACTTGCCAAAGTGAAGGAAGGTCAAAAGGCACTCGTCTTGGTTCCAGGCGGCGCTGAAGCCGAAGGCGTTGTGCGTTTGGTTTCACCAGAAATCGACCGCACCACGCGGATGGGACGCGCCAAGATTTTTCTCGGGTCCAAGCCGGGTCTACGGATCGGCGCTTTCGCGCGCGGCACCATTCAAACGGCATCGAGCCGAGGCTTAGGTGCGCCAACCGCCGCCCTCATGTTCGATCCGGCCGGCACATACGTCCAACTCGTTGACGGCGACAAGGTACACCGGCGCATCGTTAAAACAGGACTCGTCTCCGGCGACCTCATCGAAATCACCGAAGGCCTGAAAGAAGGCGATACGATTGTCGCGCGCGCGGGGACGTTCCTGCGCGATGGCGACATCATTCGCCCGGTCTTGCTCGACGACAAGATCAGCGCATCAGCGGCGGGAGCAAACTGATGCGTATCAACTTCTCCGCCTGGGCAATCCGCAATCCGGTCCCGCCGATCCTGTTGTTCACGGTGCTGTGCGTGCTCGGCATCATGAGTTTCATGAGGCTGCCGGTCACCAAGTTCCCAAACATCGACGTGCCCGTCGTGTCGGTAACGATCACGCAAAGCGGTGCCGCACCCGCCGAACTTGAAAGCCAGATCACCAAGGAAGTCGAAGACGCGGTCGCGAACATCACGGGCGTCAAACACGTCGTCTCGACGCTGACCGACGGCAGTTCGACGACAGCCATCGAATTCCGTCTCGAAATCGACACCGATCGCGCTCTCAACGACGTCAAGGACGCAATCGAGAAAGTCCGCGCGGACTTGCCGCGCAACATCGATGAACCCATCATCCAGCGCATCGATGTCGAAGGTCAGTCGATCCTGTCCTACGCCGCATCGAGTCCCGGCATGACGCTGGAGCAGCTCTCATGGCACGTGGACGATGTCATAAAACGCAAGTTGCAGGCTCTGAAGGGTGTTGGCCGCGTCGAGCGTTACGGCGGCGTCGACCGCGAAATTCGAATTCTTTTGGATCCCGACCGGCTTTTGGCATTCGGCATTACGGCCGCCGAAGTCAACCGGCAAGTGCGCGCAACGAACGTCGATCTTGGAACAGGACGCGGAGAAGTTGGCGGCCAAGAACAGGCAATCCGAATGTTGGCAGGCGCGCGCAAAGTAGAGGACTTGGCGAAGACTAAAATCGTTCTGACAGGCGGGCGCGAAGTGCGCCTTAGCGATCTTGGCCGGGTCATAGATGACGCCAGCGAACAGCGCTTTTTCTCGACCTTTAATGGCCAGCCGGTCGTCTCTTTCGGTTTATTCCGGTCGAAGGGCGCGAGCGAAATTTCGGTTTTCAATGTCGTCGATAAGAAACTGAAAGAGCTTGAACAGGAATTTCCCGACGTCAAGCTAACGAAAATCGATGACGCGGTTGCTTATACGGCGGGCAACTACAAATCGGCGATGATTTCGCTCATCGAAGGCGCGGCACTAGCCGTGCTTGTCGTCTTCATCTTCCTCGGCAACCTGCGCGCCACGATCATTTCGGCTATTGCTCTGCCACTTGCAGCTATCCCGACGTTCTGGGCCATCTCGATGATGGGTTTCTCGCTCAATCTTGTGAGCCTGCTCGCGATCACGCTGGTGACCGGTATTCTCGTCGATGACGCCATCGTCGAGATTGAAAACATCGTGCGCCACATGAACATGGGCAAAACACCCTATCGGGCGTCGCTCGAAGCCGCTGACGAAATCGGCCTCGCCGTTATCGCGATCTCGATGACCATCGTCGCTATCTTCGCGCCGGTCTCCTTCATGGGCGGTGTCGCCGGACAGTATTTCAAACAATTTGGTATGACCGTCGCCATCGCCGTACTTTTCTCACTGCTCTGCGCGCGGCTCATAACGCCTATGATGGCCGCGTACCTAATGCGGCCGATGAAAGAGCACAAACCGGGCGACGGCATAATCATGCGCGGCTACACAGCGTTGCTCCGTGGCACACTCAGAGTGCGCTATCTTACGTTGTTGACGGGCGTAGCGTTGTTTATTGGGTCCATCTATGCGACGGCGCTGTTGCCAACAGGGTTCCTCCCCGACGAGGACAACTCCCGCGTCGTCATTTCCGCGGAATTGCCGCCCGGCACGCGCCTGGACGATACGCGCAAGGCCACGGCCCGCATGGTCGAAATTTTGCAGGCTATCCCAGAGGTAAAGAGTGTCGCCGTTCTTGGCGGCACGAGCCCGACGGGACAGACCGAACTTCGCCGCGCGGCCATCACGGTGACGCTTGTTCCCAAAACCGAGCGCAAACTGAAACAAAAGCGGCTGAAAAGCATCATCTCCACGAAGCTAGCGGAAGTACCCGATGCGCGCGCATGGTACGTCAACGACCGGGGCGAGCGCGAGCTTGCCTTCACCATGCTTTCGGCAGATGGCGACAAGCTCGACGAGTTGGTCAGCCGCCTTGAAGGCGCACTGCGCCGCGTTCCCGAGTTCCGCAACGTCGCTTCAAACGCTGCACTCAAAAGGCCTGAAATCCGGGTTAATCCCAGGCTCGAGGAAGCGGCGCGCCTTGGCGTCACTCCTGACCAGATTGCAGAAACTGTACGCGTCGCAACCATCGGCGATGCCGACTTCAATCTCGCCAAGTTCAACGCCGGCGACCGGCTAATCCCCATTCGGGTTCAACTCGAAGAATTGGCGCGCGCCGACTTGCAGCGCATCCGCCAGCTCCGCGTTACAAGCACGTCAGGCAAATCCGTGCCGCTAACGGCCGTTGCCGATGTCAAATTTGGCGAAGGACCGAGCACGCTCACACGCTATGACCGTGATCGCAGTGCAACGATTGGTGTCGATCTACAGCAGGGCTTGGCGCTTTCGACCGCGCGCGACAAGTTTCTGGCGGCTGTTGACGAATTGAAGCTTCCCAAGGAAGTCAGATTGCAGCCGGGCGGCGACGCTGAAATCCAGGACGAGGTCGCCAACGGCTTCATTACCGCCATGGGTACGGGCCTGATGATCGTGCTTGGCGTATTGATCCTGCTTTTCAACAGCGTCACGCAGCCGATCACTATTCTCCTGTCGCTGCCCTTGTCGTTCGGCGGCGTGGTGCTTGCGCTCCTAGCAACTAACAATCCTGTCAGCATGCCGGTTTATATCGGCTTGCTCATGCTCATGGGCATCGTGACGAAGAACGCGATCATGCTCGTCGACTTCGCTGTCGAGAAAATGAAGGAAGGCATGGAGCGCAACGACGCCATTATCGACGCAGGCCGCAAGCGCGCACGCCCCATCGTCATGACCACGCTTGCCATGGTCGCAGGCATGATCCCGAGCGCTTACGCCCTTGGCGATGGCGGCGAATTCCGCGCACCTATGGCAATTGCCGTTATCGGCGGCTTGCTAGTATCGACTATTCTGTCGCTGGTTTTCGTGCCGTCGTTCTTCACGGTCATGGATGACGTGGGCCGGCTGCTCTCCTGGATCTTCGGCCGCTTCATCGGCGCAACCGACGAGCCGGGCGAAGAAGTGACTGAAGCCGCGCACAAACCACCAGTAGAGAGCCTCCCGGCTAAGGCGGCACCCACCAAAGAGCAGACTGGCAGCATCGCCATCGCTGCGGAATAATAATAATCCCGGCGTCTTCATTGAGATTTGTGCGCCGCATCACTACGTTGGGGTCGCACGCCGCTTTGGCGTGTCTTATTCCCATTTGGAGGAACTGCCCGTGTTCGACGCAAAATCCATTCTCGAGTCTCTCGTACGCGGTGCCGCTCAGCCTGCGCCCTCTCAGGGCCAAGGCGGCGGTGGCCTTGCCGACATCTTGGGCCAAGTTCTCGGCGGCGGACAAAATCAGGGAGCGTCTCGCGGTCAGTCCCCAAGCGGCGGCGGATTAGGAGATCTCCTTGGCGAACTCGAGCGCAGCATTCAGGGTAAGGGCGGAGCCGGGCAAGGCGGCCAGTCGGGCGGCGGTCAGGCAGGCGGCGGCGGATTGAGTGACATTCTGGGTCAATTGCAGAAGCAGCTCGGACCAGGCGCAGGCGGCCCAGCGCGCGGCGCTATCGAGTCGCCGAGTGCGCCTTCCGGCGGCGGCGGACTTGAAGATATTCTCGGGCAATTGAAAGACCAGCTTGGAAAAGCCGGCGGCGCTATTCAGGGCGGCGGCCAAGGCGGCGGCCTCATGGATGTGCTCGGCCAAGTTCTGGCGCAGGCGACGCAAGGCGTGAAGGAAGGGGCCGGTAAAATCGACAGCGCGACAGGCGCTAGCGATGCACTCGGCAAAGCGACGGGCCAAAACCCCGCCGACCTCCTCAAACAGTTGCAAGACTTGGTACGCGACAATCCGCTTGCCGCCGGTGGAGCCATGGGCGGGCTCGGCGGATTGGTGCTCGGTACCAAGACAGGGCGATCGATTGCCGGCAGCGCGGCTCGCATCGGCGCGTTGGCACTCATTGGCGGTCTCGCTTACAAGGCGTTCCAAAACTATCAGACAGGCAAACCTCTGATCACTGGCGCTACGCCTGCCGAAAGCGCGCCGCAAGGATCGGGCTTCGAACCGGCAGCCGTGACCAACGATGCCGCACAGCTTTATATCCGCGCCATGATTGCAGCGGCCGCCGCAGACGGGCGCATTGATGGTGCCGAACAAGCGAAAATCACCGGGGGCCTGAAGCAAGCTGGTCTAGACGCGGAAGCCGAAGAATTTATTGCCAATGCCATGAACAATCCTGTGTCGCCTCAAGATTTGGCCAATGCCGTGTCGTCGCCAGAAGAAGCCATCCAGGTTTACACGGCGGCGCGCCTAGCAATCGAACCCGACTCGCGCGGCGAACAACAGTTCCTGGCGTCGCTTGCAGCGGCGCTCGGCATCGATAACAAGCTCGCCGCTCACATCGATGCGGCGACGCGCAGCGCCGCTGCCTGATCACTTCGCGATCTGCAATCAAAGAAAAAGGGCGCTGACTTCGAAAGTCAGCGCCCTTACTTTTTTCGAGAAGCCGCGATTAAGCTCAGTTTGTCTTTGCCGCCGCCGGAGCCGCCGTTGCAGACGTTTCGGGCTTGAAGAATGCGTCAACGCGCATGCCGGTGAACAGCGGCGGGTTGCCGTCGATGGCTACCATGACTTCAACGACTTCGACGTCATTGGGACGGCGCGGACCGCGCGTGGCGATACGTGGCGTGCCGAGCGATTGAGATATGGACGTCACGGCGCCCGTGAACTCGCGATCCGGAAACGCGTCGGCGCGGATGACGACTTTTTGCCCGACGCGCACCTTCGCGGCATCACGCTCTTCGACTTCGGCGCGAAGACGCAATGAACTCAAATCGCCGAAAATGAGCAATGCGCTTTCGGGCGACGGCACGGCCGTTTCGCCTTCCTTGCCGATCATATTTAAAATGGTGCCGCTCGCGGGCGCACGGATACGCGTACGTTCAAGCGCGATTTCGGCGCTAGAAAGCTCTGCGCGCGCCATGGCAAGCGACGACTCAAGCCGGGTCTCGAGCGGCATATCGGGTTTAGCCTTCACGGCGGCAAGCGCCACGCGCGCTGCATCCAAGTCCGATCTCGCTGCCTGCACCGCCTTGCGGGCGTCAGTTATTTTTTCAGGGGTGCCGGCGTCGGAGCGCAACGCAGCGTCAAACAGTTCGCGCGCCGCAGACACTCCGCGCTCGGCGGCAGCTACTGCATCCTCGGCTTCCTGGCGTTCTTTTGCCAAGCCGGTTGGCGGCTCTTCCTGGCGCTCGCGCTCGCGCACGCCCGTCTCAGCCGTTGCGGCGGCGATCTTCGCGTAAATTTCCTGGTCGTCGAGCCGCGCCAGCAAATCGCCAGCTTCAACTTTATCATTTGTCTTGGCGAGCACTTCCGCAATCTTGCCCGGCACCTGGCTCGCTATGCGAATTTCACCGTTCACGGGTTCGACACGGCCCGTCGCGGACGCAGCCCACTGCGGACCGGCGGCTGTATCGGCAAAAGCGGGACCGGCTATTTGATCGGGCCTGACACCCGATTGCGCGGCAAAATTGCCAGCGCCAATGCCAATGGCAACAGCCAGCAATCCGGCCATACCAATGGTCGTAACCGCAGGATCAACTTTAAGCATGGAGTTTACGCCTCTTCGTCAAATCAGTGATTTCCGGAGCATTAAGCCCTTCTGGGCGGCGCTCCTCGCCGACAATTTTTCCGTCTTCGATGCGCACCACACGATCCGCATACCCAAGTGTGCGCGGATCATGCGTAACGGCCAGCACGCTACGCTTCTGTTCCTTAGCGATCCGCGATAGCAACGCCATGACGGCATGGCCGTTCTCGCTGTCGAGCGCCGCGGTCGGTTCGTCGGCAAGTACGATGGAGGGCGAACTTGCAATGGCGCGGGCAACCGCCACGCGCTGCTGCTCTCCGCCCGAGAGGTTGCCGGGATAATTCGTCAGCCGGTGACCTAGACCCACGTCACGCAACACGTCTTCCGCCCGGCTCGTCGCCGCATAACCTGTGATGCCGCGCACATCGAGGGCGATGCGCACGTTCTCGATGGCGTTCAGCGTCGGGAATAGGTTGTAAGATTGAAAAATGAAGCCGATGTGGTCGCGCCGGATCTTGGCCAACTCTTCCGCGGAAAGGCCGGCAACATCTTGACCGGCGATCTTGAGCGTTCCAGACGTTGGCTGCATAATGCAACCAAGGATCGACAACAATGTCGTCTTACCCGAGCCCGACGGGCCCATGAGAAGCGTCAGTTCGCCCGGCACCAGCGAAATGCTGACGCCCTTAAGCGCCATCACGAGCCCGGCACCTTGTCCAAGCTCCTTGACGACATTTTCGCATTCGAGAACCGGAGTGGCGTCCGGCGCGGAAGCAGGCGTTATTATCATCGGCTGAACACCGTTGCAGGATCGATCTTGGTGACTTTGAATATGGCCGAAAGCGCCGAGATTGCGCACATTGCAACCGTCAGCGCGAACAGCCAGAATGCGAGATTGGGCGTCATCACCAGCGGCAAGGCCGAGCCTTGACTGATGTAGACGATCAGCAACGCGATGCTCATGCCAAGCAAGTAACCGCACACCGCGCTGACACCGGCCTGCGCCAGAATAACCTTGTGAATGTATCCGGCAGACGAACCCAGCGCGCGCAAAGTTGCGAACTCGTGGATGTGATCCTTGGTGCTTGAATACAACGTCTGGGCGACGATAACTGTGCCAACCAAGCTGCCGAGCAGTGCGCCACCAATGAGCGCGATACCCGCGCCGGTGCGAAACAACCACTGCACCAGGCTGCGGTCGCGGAATTCTTGTTTCGTCAGGGCTTCAGCCGACTCAAGCCTGTTCGACAGATCGGCTTTCACAGCCTTGAGGTCTGCGCCCGGCGCGAGTTTGATCAGAAAAAATGTCGAGCGGTCGGCATCGGCACCAAACAGCTGTCGCGCCCGGCTCAGCGTTGTGTAAGCGTAGGGTGATTGCGTGAAAGAACGCACGCCTTGTGTCAGGGCCCGGACTTTGACGCGGCCCATGGCGGCTTGTGCGCTGTCACCAACACCGCTTATACCCAGTTCGCCAAGATAGCTCTTATCGACTGCGATCGCATCGGGCGATTTGATGTCTTCGAGCGATCCTTCTACGAGCGCCCAAGGAACAAGTCCCTTGTCTTCAAAGTCGCTGCCAATCACGACGACGCGGGTTGAACCGCCCGCGGGCTTGCGCCACTCGGCAAACGAAACAAGAATAGGAACCACCGACTGCACACCGGGCGTCGCCAGCGCTTGATGGCGTTCGCGGTCCGTCAGCAGCAAGCCGCCGTCTTCAAAGCTCTTGGCACCAAATGTTGTGAGGAACAGATCGGCGTCCGAGTGATCGATGTTCGAAGTAATCATGCGGCTCGCGCCGAGATACAGCCCGAGCTGAACCGCAACCAGCACAATGGAAAACAAAATGCCGATCAGCGTCACCGCAAGGCGCACGCGATCATGAAGCAGATTTCGAATTGCGAGCGTTAGGATCATCTGAAAGGTTTGACCAATCGAGGGGTTCGCTTCACGGCAAGTGGCAACGGATTATTGTGCAAACCGGCATATCCGGGGAGTTCATGACTTGCAGTCAATAACGGCTACACTTAACGCAAAACACACGGCTACGGGAGATATGAACTTCGCTAACCTCTAAATCATTAATTGCAGATCTAGTGACTTGCCCCGGTTATTGTATCTTGGCTTATCGCCGCACAGCGCTCATTGCGCCCTGCTAGAATAATGAAACACCAATGTTTTGCCGTTTTCGAGGCATAAGTAGCGACAAGTTGATACGTGGCTGCATTGGTGCCTGCATTGGACCGTACTAAGAACCTGACAGCAAAAACGTGACAAAAGGACTTCCCATGAAAAGACGCGTTCGCACTCAACAGTCTGTTCTTGTTCTGATCTCGGCACTAGGACTTGCGGGATCGGCATCGGCTGGCGGTGGCGCGCCGAAGGAGGTCGGTATTTGGTACGATGACACCGGCAAGGGCGCCGTGCGCATCGAACAATGCGAAAACAAGCTTTGCGGCAAAGTTTACTGGCTGAAGGATAAGGTCAACGCCGAGGGCAAGCCGCTCATTGACCGGCACAATCCGAACGAAAGCCAGCGCTCCCGGCCGATCTGCGGATTGCAGGTTATTGGCGGTCTGGCGAATATGCCGGACGGCGAGTGGGACACGGGTTGGATTTACGATCCCAAGGAAGGCAAATCCTACAGCGTCGCCATGAAGCTTGATGGCCCCGATACAATGAAAGTCACCGGCTATCTCGTCATGAAATTGATGGGCCGGACGTTAACTTGGACGCGCGCGCCAGCCGATCTCCCTTCGTGTGCGGCTAACGCCGCGCAAGCACCCGGTAGCGCCGCCAAGACGGGTGCTGCTGCCGCGCCGGCTGCTGCTGCGAAAGCCGCAGCAGCGCCTAAGTCTGGGGACGCTAAAGCTGCCGCCAAACCTGCTGCCGCGGCCGGCGAAGAACTGCCCTGGGCCGACGCCAAGGACGAGAAGAAACCTGCGGCATCCGCAGGCGCCGCCCGCGTTGGCGCGCCAAAACCCGCGCAAGCCGCTCCCAAAGCGAAGGTTCTGGAGAAGACCAAATTGCCTGCGAACAAGGCGCCCGTGAATGAGGCGCCTTGAGTAAGTAAAATCTGATTTTACTGAGTTATGCGGCGGCGACGGTTACTCCGCAGCGCCGTGCAGGTGAGGCCGCGAGTTAGCCGCTGGCTTTGCCTCGGCCTTTCGGCTCGCAACCCTGCTCATCAACCGCTCGACAAATTCTATTGAACGCTCGGCCACGTAGTTGCGCTGCTTATCGAGCGTTACCAGGTGGTAGCTATCCTCAAGCACGCACGTCTCGACCGCGCCAGAGAGCTTGCGCTGAAGGATTTGTGTGTTCTTGAGATCGCTCTGATCGTCGTGACGGGGATGGAAGATAAGGGTATGCTGGCTCACGCGGCTCAGAAGCGGCCGCACGTTGCGAACCAGGCGGAAGAATTCATAAACCGTGCCGCCCTCGCGAACGGTGATGTCAGCCGGCGAAGCGCCTTCGCCCTTCATGGCTTCGAGCGCGAAATTGCGCACGCGCTCGTCTTTGATCCCATAGGGAGCGGGTGTGCGGAAAGAGAAAAGCCGCGCGGTCCACTTGTCGCTGATGAGATGGAACAGCTTGATGGCGCGCGGGATGGCCCAGCCGTTCACGGCCAGCGTCGGAGCATAAAGCATGGTCCCGACAATTTCGTCGCCGCGAAGGGCTGCCAAGCGCAAGCTGAGCGTCGCCCCGGCCGATGCGCCGCCGACGATCACATGCTCGCAGTTTGATTTGAGTTCTTCAAAAGCCGCTTCGGCCGAGGCGTACCAGTCGCGCCACGTCGACATGCCCGACACGTCGGTGCCGAACGTCAGACCCGGAACGACGGGGCAATAGACGGTGTAACCCTGCCGCGCGAGCGATGAAGCTACGAATTTGAGTTCAAGCGGTGAGCCGCCCAGCGAATGGATCAACAACACGCCTGTGGAGCCGCCTGGAATCACGAGGCTTCCGCGAGGCGCCTGAAATTTTTGAATATTTTTCATAACGTTACGTTGCACTCGTTGCTACACCACGCGAACACCATTACGACGCTGCGGTTAACAATGCCAACGCAACTTTGTCGCGCTGCCGCAGTTCCGCGCCAACAGAAGGCCCTCACCACTTAAGATCATTGGTGCGGTTGTAAGCCGAAGCCGCTGAAAACGCCACCACTTTTAATTCTCACACGTTGCAAATTCGTAAACTGAGGTTCAATGCCGCACTGCAGCAAATCCGGCAAAACCCATGAAATCAGGCGGTTAGATATGCTGCAGTGCAGCATATCTGGACCTCAGCTAGCCGCCATTCCTAATCCTTAAGTCGAATGTCGTGTGCGCCCTAGATGCGGTGCTCCGGGTTGGAATTTGAAATCGTTACTTGCCGGTCGATCCCGCCAGTCGATCCCGAAAGGTTTCGCTGGCCGGCGACAATTCAGTTGCGCGCAAAGGCCAGTGGCCGGGACACTGTAATTGCGCATTTTGAACGCTATATTCGCAATGTCGATTTCAGTGCAGGCGCGCCGTGCGTCTATGTGAGTAGGCCCGTGCCAGGAGGCACATTCATTGGCGCGAATATTCCACTCAGGTGTTTCCATTCTCTGCAGCCTGGCGCTTGCGGTGCCAAGTGTCGTCCCGGCCTTTGCCGCCACAGACATGGCCGCACAGACTGGCCGCCACAGACATGGCCGCCACAGAACTGTCACGCGCGGCTTATGAGGACTGCGCCTCGCGCGACGAAGCGGGGCTGAAGGCGGCATTGGCAACCATTTCTGCCGATGCCCTCAAATCGAGTATTGGCCGGATCGATTACAAGGGTCTCGTCGGCGACGCCTGGCGCAAAAACAGCTTGGACGAAATCATCGACAAGCGCGTCGATATTGCGGTCGAAGAGGTCAAGAACGAAACCAGTTGGGCCGATCTGATCAAGTCGCTCGGCAATACGGAAGTGTCGCAAAAAATTGCGACCGACGTCGCGGAGCGGGTTTACCGCTCGGAAGCCGTCAAAGGGGCGCTCGAAAATCTGGCCGGAGATGTCGCCAAGGACATCGGCAAGGCCATGGAAGCCGCGACCGCCGATAGCGCTGCTCCCGTGCTCGATTGCCTGAAAGCCTTTGTCGGACCGCGCTATGGTTCCGCCATTGCAACGGCGGTCGCGGGTGACGCCAGCAAGGACCTCAACGTCGACCCAAACAAGGGTGCGGGCGAACCGACGGCTGGCGCTGTGCTCAAGCAGTCGGGCGAAGGTATTGCAGGAGCCACAATCCTGATCGTGCGCCGCCAGCTTGCCAATCTCGCCACCCGCGTAGGTCAACGCATCGCCGGCAGCGTGCTCTCGCGTCTCGTTTCGGTTGCCGTCGGCGGCATCGGCTTGGTGTTGATTGCCAAAGACATCTGGGAACTGCGCAACGGCGTTCTTCCCATCATCGCCGCCGAGATGAAGGCCAAGGCCACCAAGGAAAAAGTGCGGGAAGAAGTTGCGACCGAAATCTCGAGCCAGATTGGCGAGCACGTCAAAGAGATCGCAACGGCCTCCGCCGAGCATATCGCGGAGATCTGGCAGAGTTTCAAACGCGCGCATGCCATGGTGCTGCGCCTGGCCGATAGCGACGCAACTTTTCGCGGCTTCCTCGACAGCGTGAAACCTGACCGTCTCGCGCGCGTTGATGAAATCGTCTCGCTGCTCGTTGCCGAAGAAGGCGAAGCCAGCGTCACGCGCCGCCTCGCAGATGGCACCTTGAACGAAGCCGTGCACATCATGCCGGATAAAGCCGTCGAAATTGCCCGCGAGACACGCTCTGTCGCGGCCGCACTCGGATGGACGGCCGTCGCCGGAGACAACCTCGATGCCGTGGTCGAATACGACATTCACCGCCGCGCCAAGCCCGAAGACTTCACACGCCAATCGCTCGCGCGCGTGCTGTCGCTGCAGGATCGCGCGGCCATCACGCGCATGGCGGCCGTGCCCGGCTCTGCCCGCGAGATTTTGTTCGGACTGCAATCCTCAGATCTGAATGTTCTGGCGAAAAACCTCTCGGAAACGGAACTGACGACACTGGCGAGTTATCTCGAAGGGCTGGCACAAGAGCCGCGCGAACGCGTGTTGCGCGCCGTGGCCACCAGCCCAAGCAAGATGCAGGTGTTGGCATTGCCCCGTGTGCGCGACGCGATCATCTCAAGCGCCGACCAAGGCGCGGCGGTTGGCATGATGCTCGAAACGCAGAGCGGATTTTCGCCGCGCGTCTTTGCGCAGGACGCGAAGTTGGCTGCGGAAGGAAAAGTCAGTCCCTGGCTCGTCTGGGACAAGCACCCGGCCGGAGTTTTTCTGCTTGGAGCACTGCTGCTCATGCTGGTGCTCTGGCTCGGCCGGCTGTTTCGCAGGCCAAGAGACGACGCGCCGCCGGCTGAGGGGGTGGCTTAACCCACCAAGTCCACTAAGATCATGTCTCAATCTTGATCAAGGCTTCGATCGCTGCTCGCAACTCGCGCAACTCAACCGTCACAATCTCCCAGACGATATCGCTATCGATTGCCTGATAGGCGTGGCGAATGCGGTTGCCCATGTCGGCAATGCGGCGCCAGGGAATTTCTGGACGCGACTCCTTCAATGCATCCGGGATGTGCCGCGAAGCTTCGCTGATGATTTCAAGACATCGCTCGACGCCCAATTGACGGAACCGGTTGTCTCTGAATTCAACAAGCGTGAGCCCCGAGGTGTTTGTCTCGATGTCGCGAATTGCCGGCATGATGTGGGAAAGCCTCTCTGCTTGAGTCGGCTTCGCCATTAGAACACCGGCTGAAGATCGTCGGTAATGCGCGATTTAAAACCCGCCTCAGCCGAACGTTCCAGCACGACTTGGGTCGTGAGACCCGTTACATCCTCAATAATGAGGCCAACACCCGAAAGATTTAGGAGTGAAAACCGGCGATCTGGCGCAACTTCAATGAGGACGTCGAGATCGCTATCGCTCCGCGCGTCTCCACGGGCACGCGAGCCGAATATCGCGAGGTGCGCAACGCCCTCGGCGCGTATGGCAGCCTCGTTCTCTCTTATGCGGTCAATGATCTCAGATCGGTTCATGAGGCAAAGGTTGGCGGGTGGGGCGTTTTTGTCAAGTGAATGCTAATGGTTAGATGAAAACAATGCCAAGGACCGCGCTCCATGGGGATTTTCCCGGCGGAGCCACGCCGGCAGCTCAATGGTTGCTACGTTTCTTCGTTTTGTTTGATCCGTGCTACGCGAGCTTGGCCAAGCGTAATGCGCCGTAAGGCGGCAGACAGCGGCTCGAACTCACATCGGAGACCCAAGCACCAGCGTCCAGAACGATTTGAATTCGGTTTTCGGGTCCTGCACGAGCGCGATGCCCATGTGCTCGGCGTCGCCAAGCAGCAGGTTCTTGTTGTGGCCGGGGCTTTCTTTCCAGCCCTTCATGACTTCGCTGAAATCGATCTGGCCCGTGCCGACGTTTTCAGCAGCTAACCGCGCTTTGTAACCCGAGCGCTTGACGCGGTCCCAGGGGTTCGAGCCGTCGGAGCCGTAATGCGAGATGCGATCCCACTTTGAGAGATCGCGCGAATGGCCTTTCGCGGCTTCGGTCAGCTCCGGATTGAGCTTCAAAGGCTTCAACCCCTTTTCCTTGCGGTAACCGTTGATGATGTCGCGCGCCATTTCGGCATTCAGCTGCGTGCGCGTGTAATCGCGATCGCTTAACACACCGGGCGCTGCTTTTTCGTAGGTGCCGGGGGGCGCCTTGTCGTCGAGCTTTGCCATCTGGATGGCACGCGGTGCGGTGGGGTCACCGCCGAGGCCAACGCCTTTGACAGCGGGTCTGGTCACGGCGGCCGTGGTGGCTGGTCTGTCAGGCGTGCCTGACGAGAGCGAGGATGAGCCGAGGCTACATGCCGTGAGCGTGGCAGCCATTGAGGCTGCCAGCACGGCGGAGAGTACAACGCGATACATAACTGATACTCCCGGCACACTATGTGCGGATCGCGTGATCATTGCCGCAAATCCGTTAACTGCACGTTAACGCTAAAAAAGTGCGAATCGCTGGGAAGTTCATTCGATAATCGTCGGCCGCCGGCACGCATGTGATGCAAGTTCCCTGTTCGACGCGTCCACCCGTACCCCCGATCCCGAACGCCTCGCGCTTATGATTTTCCCGGCGGCGATGCCATTCAGGCCCATTTCAGTCCCAGGCGCATTTCGCCGGAACAAGGTGTCGCCATTTTGACGCTGGCGCGGCGAAAGCCCGGCAAAGCCTTGCAATTTTGAGCCTAACACCTTCGCCGTTGCCCACTGTCCAATGCGTTCGAAGGCTTGGAACAGCGCGGACTATCCCTCAGACTCGCCGGGCCGAATCAATCGATTCGCTAACGGAGGCCAATCATGGCGGCAGTCCAAAGCAAGGTTCAGCGCGCGCCCGTTACAGAACGGCCGGCGCTGACAATTGCGGATTTTGTGCTCATCCGCGTTGCAACGAGTGGCGCAACCCGCGCCGACCTTCAGCGCGATCTTGCGGCTTTTTTCGCGCCCAAAGTTTCAGGAACAGCCTTCCGGCGCGGCGCAGAACTGGCAATCGGCAACTTCACGGCCCAAGGGCTGATCAGTGATGTCAAAGGCCGGCTCGCCATAACGGCCGGCGGACTGCGCAGCGCAGAGGGCTTAATTGCCCCCATTCCAGTTGCAAAGGCCACTTGGGAAACCTTGCGCAATCATGCGCTTCTGATGCGCGCACTGGGCCTCGCCCATTCGAACGCCGCACTCGCAAAAGCCGTCGAACGCACGGACGGGCTGGCTGCACTCGTGTTGCAACAACACTTCGGTCTGCCGTTATCGCGAGCGATGTCCCACAACGATCTCCGCGCCGAACTCGCGGTCATCGCTCTCGAACGCGCTTTCGGCAACAAGATCAAGACTGGGCTCGGAAAAGGCTCAGGTTTAGCTGGAAGCACGGCGCGGCTGCTCGCTGGGCAACTTTTCACAAAGCCGCGCGAGTTCTCATCTGACGGAAAACTCGTTCGCGCGCTGGCAGCAGAAGTTGCGAGAGCGGCAAACGATAGCGATGACGCCCTACGGCTCGCTGTCCTGCGCCGGCTGACGGGACCGGCGGACGACGGCGACGAAGATGACGCGGACGAACTCTCACCACCCGTTTCCCGCGCGCCAAAAGCGGCGAATGATGCCGTCGCCCTTATCCTCATCGCCGCCAAAGATGGCCGCTCCCGGCATGAGCGAATTCGCTAGCGCTGTGATAGATGCGGCACGGCCCATCTCGGAGGGCTGGCCAGGTAACCGCAAGGCGTTTATTTCTCGTGTGTGGCAGACGATTCGCGTCGCCCGTCGTGAATGGGAACTCACTGAGATTGCTTTCAAAAGCATGCTCGCCGAGGCACATCGCAGCGGCCAGCTTGTGTTGGCGACGGCGGATCTCAAAGATAAGAGCTCGCTTCGGGACCTTGAGGACTCAAAGATCCTCTACAAGAATACCGTTTGGCACTTCGTACGCGTCGAAGACTGAGAACTTTTTTCCAGGGTCGAAATGGGCGTCGAAGGCAGTTCATTGAAGAAAACACCTTATGCTCCGTCACTCGCGCCAGACAAGCTGAGCGAGGCGTTTGAGCATTCGATTACTTGGGAAGACGACCTGTGGCGCGCGGACCCTGTCGACGTGCCGGAAGTGCACGCAAAGGCGCGCAGCAAATTCAACGACCTCGTGACAACGATTACGTCTGGCCGCGGTTTCCATGTGCAAGACCGCATTCTGCTGTTTCATGGCCAATCGGGTGCCGGAAAAACCCATCTGATCCGGGCGCTTAGAACCGAAGCACATCGTGCGGGCCGGGCCTATTTTGGCTACGCGCAGATGACGCCCGACGTCACCAATTATGCCGACTTCTACTTGCGCCGGTTGGTCCATTCGTTCGAAAAACCTTACGATCCCGACCGCTATGGCGAGAGCGCGCTCACGCGCTTGACCAACAAGTTGGTGTTGGATTCGCTGGTCATCTCGGCGGCCGATCTCGATACGTTACGCGACGCACCACTCAATGACGCGGACCTTGCCCGCCTCATATTGCGTCTTGCCGACGATATCGTTGCGAGCGACCGGTTCCAGACCTGGGAACTCGACATAAACATCGTGCGCGCGCTTCTTTACATGCAGCGCCGCGATCCGCGCATCGATCAACGCATCCGCCAATATTTGCATGGGCGCCAGCTGACGCCTATCGCGCACGAAGCCGTTTGCGCGCTCGATCCCAACGGCGGCGAAGACCGCTCATTCGAAATCATCACAGCGTTCGGTGCGCTTGTTTGGACCGTCGAGCGTTCGGCATTGGTGTTCTGCATCGACCAGGTCGAAGACTTGCGCTTCTTCGATAACGCCGAAGAGCGTTTTCAGCGCGCAGTTCGCGACGTCATCCAAATCGCCAACCGGCTGACCAATTCCATCATCATCATTTCCTGCCTGGAAGATTTCTACGGCCAGGTGCGCTCCATGGTGGCGCAGTCCTATATCGATCGGATCGAGAAATCGGGTCCGGTGCTTTTGCGCGAAGGCCGCACACCCGAAGAAGCCCGCCTCATCATCGGCAAGCGGCTTGCGCATCAAGCCGAAGTGCACGGCGCGGGTTTGAGTTTTCCCGATGCGTCGGCATTTTTCGGTCCTCAATTCTTCGAGGAATTCGCAGGGCTTTCGACGCGGCGCCTGCTTGAGCACGCGCAAACGCGTGTTCGCGAGATGACCGCCACCGAACGCACCGAACCCGGAAGCGAGCCGGAAAAGCCGTCGTTCATCAGCACGCTGGCGCAGGCCCTGGGGCAAACAAGCGGGTTCGGCGACGAGCTGGAACCATCGGCCGTTTCAGCCGTGCAATTCCGCGAGATGTGGGAGCGCTTCGCCAACGAGAGCGAAGCCGAAATGCCGGCCGACGACAACGAACTTGTCGATTTCCTCTCGGCCAGTTTGATGCTCGCCCGCGACGAGTGGGGCCGGGCCATTGAAGTTACCGTCAAGCGGCTTGAACTCGGTGAAGACCTTCCAGCGTTCGATCTGACAGTGCGTCACCGCACAGGATTTGCCAGCGACATTCGCGTCTTCTTGTGCAACCGCCCAACCCAGGGCGGCGGCTTGAAGCGTCAGCTCGATAAGGTTCTTGTTTCGATGCAGGGCAAACCCTGCTTCATGTTGCGCGCCAGCGACTTCCCGCCGAACAAAAAGAATCAGACTGCCCAAGCGTTCCGCAAATTCCGCGACGGCGGCGGGCGCCAGCTGCTCGTGCCAATCCCTGAATGGGAACGCATGATGACGGTGCGCGAATTCACGGCGCACCATCGCGGCGACGCAGGCATGACGCAGTGGCTCGAAGGCGCCAAGCCACTCTCCAGCTTGATCTCGATTATTCATTTGCTGCGGCTCGATCTGCTCGGCCGGCCAGTGCCGCGCTTGGTCGCTAAAGAAATGGACGACCCGCAAGGCTCGCTCACTGGCATGGATAAAGCCAACGCCGTCATCGACGAAATTGCCGCCACGCCCGGCGACCGCACTAATCCGGCAAACGACGACGAGTTGCCGTTGTCCGTCATTCTCGACGAGAACGGAGCCTTTGGTTCGAGCATCCTTTCTGGCCGCGAAGTTGGCAATCGCGGACGACCTGTCACGCTGAATAAGAGCGTCTTGAAGCGCCATGCGGCATTCCTCGGTGGATCGGGCTCGGGCAAGACGACGCTCGCCTTGTCGCTCATCGAGCAATTGCTTTTACGCGGCATTCCCGCCGTCCTCATCGACCGCAAGGGCGATCTCGCGAGCTACGCAAACCCGGACGTCTGGCGCTCAGAGATCAACGATCTGGCCGACCGGCGCGCCGATCGGGAAAAGCTTGCCGATGCCATCGACGTGGCTGTTTACACCCCGGGCCGCTCCTCCGGCCGGCCAATTTCGATCACGCTACTTCCGCACGGCATCAACGAATTGCCGGATCACGAGCAGCAGCTCCTCGCCAACTTGTCGGCAGCAGCGCTCGGCGAAATGCTGCACTTGAAAAATTCGGCGACACATCAAAAGCAGTCCGGCGTTTTAGCCGTGGCGCTTGCGCATTCTTGGCGCGCTCTCGAATAGCGAAGTCACCCTTGCGGATCTCATTCATCTGCTGGAAGACGAGCATCCCGAACTCACCGACCAAACCCAGCGTATGGACCCCTCGGGCAAGCTGCGCCGCGATCTCGTCGCGCAACTCAACTCGTTACGCCTGCGCAATGCCGCACTGTTTGAAGGCGGCGGCGAAAGCCTCCGTATGGAAAGTCTGCTTGGGCTTGGCAAATACCAGCGCCCCAACCGCACGCGGCTGTCCATCATTTACACCGGCTTCCTCGGCGACAACGAAAACATTTTGTTCTGGGTATCGCAGTTCCTCTCGGAAGCTTTGCGTTTCTGCCAGCGCAATCCGAACGACGAACTCCAGGCCGTCGTGTTGTTCGACGAAGCCGACCTTTACATCCCGGCAAATTCGAAACCGGCGACGGCAGAACCGCTGCAGAGCTTGTTGAAGCGCGCGCGCTCAGCCGGACTTGGCATGATGCTCGCGACCCAGTCACCGGGCGACCTCGACTACAAGAGCCGCGATCAGATCACGAGCTGGTTCATCGGGCGTGTGCGTGAAGACACGGCCCTGCGCAAACTCAAGGCGGCATTCCAATCGGAATCGGGGCTGGAGCCGGCACAGGCGCTGCCTGGTCAAACTGTCGGCGAATTCCATCTTGTGCAGGAAGGGCTTGTCAGGCCCATGAAGGCCCATCGCTCGCTTATTTCAGCGGAGCAAGTGCCGTTTGACCGGATCGAACAACTGGCAGCCGAGACGCGCGGCCAGGACGAACGGCAATTGCGCCTATTCGACTTGCGATAGCACAGCAGAACTCCGCAACCGCTTGACTTGCATGTAGCATTCGGGACACGGGCTGATCAAATCGTGTTTCAATCAGCGTACATCTCGTGTTGTCTGCGGTGCAGCATCGCATTAATCCGGCTCACCGCGAACACGCTGAAGAGTGCAGATCAAGCCTCTGATTCGGCTTGTTTATTTGACAATGCACAGAACCGCATTTTTGTCCCCTCGCGCGGCCTCTAGTGCGAAAAATCTGACATCGGAGGACCAAATCGCAAATCACTAGATCCGTCTGTCAAGTCTTTTCGTTCTGTGTATTATGGGGATGTCGAGTAGATGGGGGTTTTCTCGATCGAACTGTTCAAGAAGGCGGCTTCGAGAACGGTTTGGGAAATAAACACGGGCGAACAGGTGATGACTGGCGGTCGTCACGGGTTCGGGGAGCAAAAGGCAACAAAGGTTCGAGTGCGGGGTATAGTGTTATGGTGTCAAAGTCGTTCTTCGCGATGCTAGTCGCGACTCTCATGGGTCCGGCAATCGGCGTCGGTCTTTTCGTACTGCTGAATAACTTCTGAGCATATTCTCAAGGATAGCTTCAGCTCTAAACTTTTACGCGTGGCGGCCTCAATGCCGCCGCGTATCAGTTTGATTGCAGCCACAAATATCCGATAGCGCTGACCGGCAGTGAACTTCGCCTTTCGCGGGTTCCGGGCGGGTCTATGCGTAATCCATGCTCCATCTCCTGAGACTGCTGACCCAGATGGCGGAATTTCTGCTGCGCGTTCCAAGACGCGCCGTGCGGCTCGTCATGCAGGCTGTCGCGTTTAATCCCAAGCTCGGACCGCTCCGGCATGTCCTTGTGGCGTCGATCTGTTATGTCATCTTCGCGGTTTTGCTCGTCTACGTTGTCGCGCCGATACGCGGGCTAACCGGCCAGCTCACCATGCGCGACAAGCTCGGCTATGATGCCGAACGCTGGCTCGCGACCGCCCTCTATGACCCCAAAGGAAATTTCATCGGCACGTTTGACGCGCGCCTCGATAGCCGCCGCGACGTGAATTACACCAACTCGGCTATCGAACTTGGCGACTACGTCGCAAATCCCGATCACAAGTCGATCCCCGTCAAAGAGGTACCCGAATTTTATTGGCAATGCCTCGTCTATCATGAGGACCGCTATCTCGGTGGCCCGCTCAATCCGTTCGGCATCGATCTGACCGGCGTTCTGAAAATACCTTTGACAACCATCACGCGCTCAATCGCACTCAAGCGCCCGAGCCTCGGCGTAGGTGGGTCAACGCTGCCCATGCAATTTGCGCGCGTGATCTACAAAACCCCGCCGAGCCGCTCGGAAGGCGGCATGACAAAACTCAGGCGCAAGTTCAGCGAATGGTGGCTGGCGCCCGTCATTTATCGCGAACTCACCAAGGGTGGCGACAACACGCTGCTGAAACAATGGGCGGCGAACCACATCTGGCTGGCACAACGCACCGGCGGCCAGCCGCTTCACGGCGTCGAAGTCACGAGCCGCATTGTCTTTGGCAAAGAAGCGAAAGATCTCTCGATCGCCGAGCAGTTCGTACTGGCCTCTGCAGTCAACAAGCCGATTATCCTGCTTGAGGGCAGCGACAAGCTCAACGAAGTGCGGCTCGACCGCTGGCGCTACATCACGGAAGTCCGCGCCCGCATGTGCGCGGAAAAGCTCATTCCCGACGAGGCCCAGCGCAAGGAAACAGTGTTTGAGCTCATCGCGCTTGCAAGCGGCCCGCCTGATCCCAAGGTCCGCCCGAAACTTCAGGAGGCACTTGAGAAGTACGCGCCTGATCTTGCAAAACGCGCGCAAGCCAACCCCGTCACGCGGGCCAATGTGCTGCTCCCCACATCGCGCTACGGCATTCGCGAGGAAATGAAGCAGCTCTACGGTTTCGGCTGGCGCGATTATGTGCGCGGCGTGACCACCACGTTTGACGTCGGAGAAAATCTGGCATTCAAGCAGCGCCTTGAAACCAAACTCGCGGAACTCAACACGACATGGAACGCGAAGATCGATCCCGCCTTCACGCTCGATCCCGCGAAAGTGGCGGCGGACAAGAAACTCCCAAGCGTCGTCGTGGTCGCCGCCGACAGCGCAGGTAATATCGTGCGCTATTACGAGACAGGCGAGACCGCACCCTATTTCGGCTCCGCGCCCGCGCGCAATAGCGAAACCGGATTGTACGAACCGCTGCGCGAAGGCCGCATGATCGCATCGACGGGTAAAATCCTGGCCGCCATCGGCATTGCCAACGAAGGCAAGGACACGCCCGATAGTCTCTACGTCGATACCGAAGCCCCGGCGCAAGGACTGGAGACCTGCGAAAAGGGTGGCACCCAGCGGCACGGCCGCAAAGCCATCGTCGCGTTTGCATGCTCGCTCAACGGCCCGCTCGTCAATCGCACGGCGCTTGTTGGTCAAAGCCGGATGCAAAAACTCATCGATGGTTTTGGTTTCGCGATGCCGCCTGCAGCCCAACTCGGCGGAACGCCACCCTCAACCGCCGCCGTGCTCGGGCAAATCGCGGGCGCGCCGCGCCGCGTGCATCAGATGTCGGGGGTGGTCCTCGCATCTCTCATCGGCCGGGGTGCAACACCATTGAAGATGCCGAGTCTTATTCGGGCGTACGACTACACGTTCAAAGGAGAAGGCGGCGCGGGTATTGAAGGGAATGCCGGTGCGGCTATCGTTCCTAACGATTTGATCCGGCGCGGCGCGCATGGATTGCTCAAAACTTTCCTGCAAGCCCCGCTCTGCTATCAAGCCAATGGGGTTTCACATGGAACGCTCAAGTCGGAGGCCCGCTGGTGCGCCACCCGGCGTGGCGACCTGCGCCTGCATTTCGCCAAGACCGGCACGCAAGTCGGCAATGACGCGGACGCGACTATTGATGCTTGGATCACGGGCGGACTGCAGTTCGCCAATGGCGCGGCCTATTCCTACGTCGTGCTGACCGGCACCGGCACACCGAGTGAACCCTGGGCGCGGGGACTACACTCGGCACAAGTTGCGGCGCCGTTGCTCGACGAATTGCTTGAGGATCTCAGCCTCCACGCCAAGGCCAATCCGCGCAGCGATCTCATCCCGCCAAAACCACCAGCACCCCGCCCCATGACGACCAGTAGCATCGGCGGCACTCATGCCGGATCGGCGACGCCCGTGCGCGCGATTCCGCGTGGCCGCTCGACGCGTGACGCCTTTTCGCCAAAGCGCGACGGCGCGTATTCGCCGGCCAGCGAAGCCATGCGGAACTTGATGGCGCGGTGAGGCGAGGGACCTTGCGTTGCCAGGTGACATGGGTGCTCGGGGGCAGGAGCTGTCGTAGCGGGTTGCACATTCTCGAACTTGCTTGATGACAGTTTCCTGGATACGGTATCGGATGTTCAAGGTTGATCTGACTACGGTTGAAATTGACCTAGTTCGCCTTTGCTCCACGGCCTGAGCAATTCCGGTAGGAGGGACCTTTGCATACGTATCAGGGAAACTTAGGTGGCTGCAAATGGAGTTGACTCTTGCCATTGGCAGTATCGTGCTCCTAAGCCTCGTGATCAATATTTTGATAAAGCAGTCGTACAATTTCGTGTTCATGGCAGCAAGACAACCAGGTGTTTGGATTGTCATTATGGGTGTAATTGCTATCGCCGTCTGGGGCTTAGCTTCAAAAGCCGGATGGAGTATCAACACGCCAGCTTGGGCGAGCACAGTGGCATTGCTCTTAAATTTGCCGCCTAGCCAAAAAAGTGCGGCAGAGCGCAATGCCATATCTGCGATTGTCGATGACATATATTCCGATCTAGGAATACCACGCGGACGCTTGTTGTACCGGATTGGTCTTGCGACATTCGCGATTGTTAGCGTTGGCGGATACTTTTTTGGCTACGGAATTCGTTAGCGCGTAGCACGGTTCAACCAAAGCGAAGAAATGTAGGTCGGGTTAGCGGCGCTCTGCACTCGTCGCGTAACCCGACAGCCTCGGCAAAGAAAGTTGCGATATCTCAACCCGCTGCCGGCGGGTTACGGCCCGCAAGGGGGCGTGCCTAACCCACCCTTCGCATTGTGCCTGCGATTTCGCCCAAGCTCACCCCCCCCCAACTCACCTCAACTCCGCAGCCCCGGCGCTTCTTGCCCCGTGCGCGCGACGTATTCGGTGTAGCCGCCGCCGTACTGGTGGATGCCTTCGGGCGTAAGTTCCAACACGCGATTTGAGAGTGCTGCGAGGAAGTGGCGGTCATGCGACACGAACAGCATGGCACCCTCGTATTCGGAGAGCGCGGTAATCAGCATCTCCTTCGTCATTAAGTCCAAGTGGTTCGTCGGCTCATCGAGCACGAGAAAGTTCGGCGGATCGAAGAGCATTTTGGCCATGACAAGGCGCGCCTTTTCTCCGCCTGACAACACCCGGCATTTTTTTTCCACGTCGTCGCCCGAGAACCCGAAACATCCGGCAAGAGCACGCAACGGGCCAATACCGGCTTGCGGGAATTGATCTTCGAGCGATTGAAACACCGTCTCTTCGCCGTCGAGCAATTCCATAGAGTGTTGCGCAAAATAACCCATCTTGACGCTAGGGCCGAGCGCGACAGAACCATCGTCAGGCTTGGTCGAACCTGCCACCAGCTTGAGCAGCGTGGACTTACCCGCCCCATTTACGCCCATCACGCACCAGCGCTCCTTGCGGCGAACTTGGAAATTGAGGCCATCATAAATGCGGCGCGCACCGTAGCCTTTATGCACGTTCTTGAGGGAGGCCACATCCTCGCCCGAACGCGGCGCGGGCGGAAAATCGAACGCAATCGTCTGGCGGCGCTTCGGCGGCTCGACGCGGTCGATCTTTTCCAAGCTCTTCACCCGGCTCTGCACTTGAGCCGCATGCGAGGCGCGCGCCTTGAAACGCTCGATGAATTTTAGTTCCTTGGCGAGCATCGCCTGTTGCCGGTCGAATTGCGCCTGTTGCTGCTTTTCAGAGAGCGCTCGCTGTTCGACGTAGAACTCGTAGCCGCCGCCGTAGGTTGTCAGCGCGCCGCCGTCGATCTCGACGATTTTGGTGACAATCCGGTCCATGAACTCGCGGTCGTGCGAGGTCATCATCAACGCGCCTTCATAACCCTTCAGGAATTGCTCGAGCCAGATCAAGCTTTCGAGATCCAAGTGGTTGCTCGGCTCGTCAAGCAGCATGACGTCGGGCCGCATGAGTAGGATTCGCGCCAAGGCAACGCGCATTTTCCAACCGCCCGACAACGCGCCGACGTCGCCATCCATCATATCTTGGCTGAAACTCAAGCCCGCGAGCACTTCGCGCGCGCGGCCTTCGAGCGCGTATCCGCCCAATTCCTCGAAGCGGCCTTGGACTTCGCCGTAGCGCGTGATGATATCTTCCATCTCGTCCGCGCGTTCCGGGTCCGCCATCGCGGCTTCTAACTCGGCGAGTTCAGCCGAAATCGTGCTGACGGGCCCCGCGCCGTCCATCACTTCGGCGACCGCACTGCGGCCGCTCATCTCACCTACGTCCTGGCTGAAGTAGCCAATCGTGATGCCGCGGTCGGTCGATACTTGGCCTTCGTCCGGATCGTCTTCGCCCGTGATGAGGCGAAAGAGCGTCGTCTTGCCGGACCCGTTGGGTCCGACGAGGCCAACTTTCTCGCCCCGGTTCAAAACGGCGGACGCCTCGATGAAGACGATCTGGTGGCCGTTCTGTTTACTGATGTTGTCGAGTTCGAATCATGTGTGCGCCTTGGTCGAGTTCTGGCGCCCTTATGGCATGAGACGCGGCTGCGGGAAGGGTTTCGAATGGCCGGGCGACGGTTTGTCTAAGGGGGCGGCTTGGGCCGTGAATTTCCTGGGACTAACTAAAACCGCCTGGGATTTGCCACGGGGGAGCCCCAGTTCAAACATCAAAAACGCTCACGTGCATCAGAGGGTTCGCCCCGTAAGCAGCCTTTTGCTGGGTAGGATGCACAGGACGTTGTCATGGGTTTTAAGCGTAACGGTTTTGAGCGTAACACTTCCGGAAATCCTTCGCGTGACCCCCGCGGTCCGCTTCCGCCGCAATCGCGCGAAAGGCACGACGACAAGCCCGAACGCGATTGGAAGCGCAACACGCTGATAGCCGGTCTCGGCGCGCTGTCCTGGGTCGCGACCTACGTCGGCATGCTCGAACTCATCGAAGCCAACATGGGCGATCTACCGTTCGTCCACAAAATCATCATCGGCTTCTCGGTCGCCATGCTGATGATCATGATCGTCTGGCTGCTCGACCAGCTCTTTAAGCCTCATCCGTTCGTCACCAAATTTTTCTACGCGACCGGATACGTGTTCCTGTCGTTGATCTCGGTTGGTTTTGGCTTTGGTTTCTATTGGAAAGTGCTCGAAAGCCGGGGCGAAGCCTCGCGCTCGGCCGAAAGTGCGGTTGGCCAAGTGCAGGGATCCTTGCATGCGGCCTCGACTCGGCTTGAGCAATTGCAGGCGACGCTGATCCAGCTGACGGCCGTTTCAACGTCAAAAGCGGAAATTGAGCGTACCAAAGGCACATCTTGCCCCAACTCTAAGCCGGGCGACGGGCCGCGCCGGAAAATGCGCGAAGAAGACGCCCAGCGCTTCCAGTTTTCGTCCGAGTTCGTTAAAGGGCGCGTTGCGTCCGTCAAAGGCGAAATGGCGGCGCTCGACGGCGATCTACTGAAAATCACCTCTAGCGACGCTTCGACCATTGATGTCAAAAGCGGCAACCGCAACGAGTTCATGCGCGCGCTCGGCCGCAAACTCGATATGACAGTGACGGGCTTCAACGCCTTCCGCACCGATCCGCAATTGCGCCAGATCCGCACCGATCTTGCCGACCGCGCCGAGAAGACGACTTTTGGCGATCCCAAGGGCGGCATGATTTCTTGCCCCGACGCTCAGTTGCAGACCGCACTTCGCGGCGTGGTCAAAGCCATCGACCAGTTGCCAGAACTCGAGAAGCCGGCGATCGCGGCTGTCGAAGGTTCGGAAGCAACGATTGAAGCGTTCCGGCGTTTGACGACGACGTTCTACGGCATGCTGTCGTTTAAGATGCCGCCTTCTGCCGACGAGTTGCGCGATTTGCAAAAAAAGGCCGTGCAATCGGTTGAAGGCACAGCCAGCACGGAAGCGCGCCAGTGGGCCGGAGAACAGGGCGGATTGTCGAAACGCGATTACGTGCCGCTCGCCGTCGCGCTGTTCGTCGATCTCTGCCTCTTCCTCGTTTCGATGGTGCAGCAGCCCGCGAGCCGCTTATCCGGCCTTATGCCGAAGATGCTAGCGGCCGAGCGCGGGCCTGTGATCCAGATTTTGTCGCGCTTCAAGGATATCCACCGCGACAGCCAAATCCGCGAGAACTTCGAGATATTCCGTCATGTCGTGTTCGATATGAATGGCGACTACTACGTCGCCGTACCGCTCGACGCGCCACCGAAGCTCAATCCACATGAACGCGAGGAATTACGCATCGAAGCGCAGCTGCTCGCAAACCTGTTTGCAAGTTTTGAAAAAGAGCGCATTTTCAAGCGCACGATGCTGCCGACGACGGCCAGCATTCAAAAGCGCTTGAAGCGTCAGGGCTCGAAGTTTGCGAGTGCGGAAGCGTTCCGCGTCTATAAGTTCACCGACGGCGCTTGGTCCGACATCATCCTCGGTGCCGTTATGGGGGCGGCCCGCCGCGTCGACGAACAGAATCGCGCGAACGGCGTAGGAGTTGACGCGAATGTCCGGGCACCAAAGCCGATACAGTATGGCGTGACAGGTCCAGCGCCCGCAGCACTGCCACCGGCATTTGATAGTGCATCACACGCCGGCCCGTCCGCGCCGCAAGGGGCTCCGGGCTTTGACCCGAGTACGTATTCGCCGCGTATGCCGGGCCAAGGCGTGCGTCCAACTAATCCCCCGCGCCGTCCGGCAGCCGCAACCCTCTCAATCGATCCCGAGCATTCCGCCCGCTTTGGGCCTTACGCGTCGAATGTCGCGCAGACTCCGCCGTTCGACGCCAGGGCTCCACAGTCGCCGCGCGTGCCGCGCCCGGCGCCGCCGCAACCGCCAGAGGCCGACGTGACGGTCAAAGCCGCGAACAGCAACACGGTCACGGTCCAACCACTGCCGCAGCATCCGTTCGCGACTGGGCCGGTTGAGCAGCAATTGCCGCCGCGCGAAAGCAGCGTTGTTGTTGCGCTGACACGATCCAACACCGATACGGCCGGCCGGATGGCGCAATCGAATGCGCCGCTCCATTCTAAGCCAAGCATGGTCCCCGACATGGTCCCGGATATGGTCGATGTAACTCTTGCGCGGGAAACGGCAACATTCACCGTGCCAGTCAGCGAGGCCATGGTTCCAGACTCATTGCGTAGCGCTTTGGCGAAAGCGCGTCAGGATGCGGCCCGGCATGCCGTTGAAGAAGCACCGATTCTTCCGGCCGCCCCAGAGCGTGCTCAGTTTGGCTCGCAGGATGAGGTGGAGCCGGGTAGCGTGATCGAGATTGAGGACACGATGGACGATGAGATCGTCGAGCCGGTCGAGACCGATAATCTCACCGCCCGCGAAATTGCCTTCCTGAGCCGCATGGCACCGCCTGCAGCAGAGTAGAAAAATGTGTTCGAAAACAACGAGATTAGACGGGGCGTCCGTTTTTGGTTCTGGCCGCAACCGTTGTTTAACAATCTTAGCGTCTTAATGGCTGCAACGAAAGACAACCGGTAGCCGCATTGCCTCTGGCAGCTCTGGTAACAAAAGGAATGATTTTCATGCGCTTGGCCACTTCTCCGAGTATTTTGCAAGCCGGCCGGGACGAAAAGGAAACGAAAATTAAAGACTTTGTTGCTGCGCATTTGACGGCCCGGACTGCAAATGAAATCGACGCTGGAACCAATTTCTATTCAATCGTTGTACGCGCGCCGGACAGCCCCGCCGCCAAAGCCCTGGCGTTACTTGCCCCCGAATTGACCGCCGCCGGGATCATCGTTCGCGTGCTGCTGCTCGATACCGAAAATGCCAGCGACGAAGCGGGTCAGAAATCCATTCTTGAGCTGGCCAACGCCGAAGTCCGCTTACTCAGCGATCCACGTTTTTTATCCGCGCATGAACAACTCGTGCTCGGCAACGGCCGCGTGTGGATTGGCGATTGCATGCGCCGCGATCCATCAAAGCGCGATGCCTTTGAAATGTTCCACGCCGACAACGCCGTTGCGGCACGTCACGCGGAGGTGTCATTTGCCCGCATGTGGAAACTCGGCAAACCAGCCAAGCGGATGAAGCCGGTCACCACAGAGCATGTCATTGCCGGTCAGGAGGCCGCAAAAGCCGAGCGGCGTCCTGCAACCCGCCGCTAGAGCATTAAATTTCCATTAACAGTTAATGGCTGGTTTTATTTGGCCGGGGATTTTCCCCGGCCTTTTTGCGCGTGGTATTCTTGGCTCGTAGACTGAGACAAGGAACCGCCCGGCGTGAAAAAAGAGAAGAAAGACGAAATTCCCGGCAATTCCCTAATTGCTGCCGCGGTTACGCCCTTCACCTTTGATGGGCTTCAGATCCGGCTTAGAATGAATAACTGTTTCCTAGAACACGCGCGGATCCTCCGCCGGGTTCTCGGGGTCCAATACTCCCAGGGTGGCAACATGCAATTTTCCTCGCACCTCGCTCTTCGTTTTATCTCATGCCTCATGATTGCGCTGGCAGGATTGACCGCGCCGGCTGCCGCTCAAGAGAAAAGCTTCTCGCACCAGGGCGTCGCGGCTGATGCCAAGCGCTACGAGACGTTCGTCAAAGCCAATTGGAAATCTGACGGCAAGAAACCCGCAGATTTGAAGATCGAGGCCGAGAAAATCTACGCGACCGACGCCCGGGCTTCAGCCCGGCTATTTGCCAATGTTGTAGCGGCCGAACCAAAGGACGGAGCGGCATGGGTGCGATTGGCGGAATCGCTTCTCGCCATCAAAGCCGATCCCGAGAAGGGCAGCGAACGCTACGATTTGCCCGTACATGCCTCAGGCGCCGCCTATCGCGGCTATGAGCTGGCAAGCGATGCCCCCGCAAAGGCCAAAGCCTTGAGCGTGCTCGGCCAGACATTGGAGCGGCGCTCATATTGGCGCCCGGCTATCGATGCCTACAAAATGAGCGTCGATCTCGCCGCCGACCAGACAACGCGCGAAGCTTATGACCGCCTGCGCGCCGAGCACGGCTTCCGCATGACCGACTACAAAACCGAATCAGACGCGAGTGCGCCGCGTCTTTGCCTGCAATTCTCCGAAGACCTCGCCCGCACGCAGAGCGACGTCGCCAAGTTTATTTCAATTGACGGCAAGGATCCGCAATCCCTTGTTCAAGACGGCAAGCAGCTGTGCATCGAAGGCTTGAAGCACGGTGCGCGCTATCAGGTGCAGATCCGCGCCGGGCTACCCTCTGAAGTCGGCGAGACGCTGAACAAGACGGCGGACATCGCGGTTTATGTACCGGACCGCACGGCGCTCGTGCGTTTCACGGGAAAATCCTACGTGCTCCCAAGCCGTGGCCAGCAAGGTATTCCCGTCGTCACTACAAACACGCAGAAAATCGACGTTGAAGTTTATCGCATCGGCGACCGGGGACTCGCTTCCCTGCTGCAATCGGGTGATTTCCAGCGCCAGCTCTCCAGCTACGAAATCGACAACATCCGCGACAAGAGCGGCGTCAAAGTTTACGGCGGCGCAATGGACATTGCCGCGAAGTTGAACGAGGACGTGACAACCGCCGTTCCCGTGACCGACGCAACGGGCAAACTAGAGCCCGGCGCTTATGTCATGGTCGCGAAACCTGCCGAAAAATCCAAGAACGACGACGGGCAGCGCGCAACGCAGTGGTTCATCGTGTCCGATCTCGGCCTCACGGCATTTTCCGGCACCGACGGCGTGCATGCGTTCGTGCGCTCTCTGGCCGATGCGACGCCTATTGCCGGCAGCGACGTGCGGCTCCTCGCGCGCAACAACGAAGTTCTCGCAACCGCCAAGACGGACGCCAAGGGCTACGCCAAATTCGACGCGGCCATTGTCAAAGGCGAAGGCGGGCTCGCGCCTGCCGTACTCGTTGCCGAGAAGGGCGCGGGCGAATACGCATTCCTCGATTTGACGATGAACGCGTTCGATCTCTCGGACCGTGGCGTCAAGGGCCGCGAACCTGCCGGACCGGTCGATGCCTATGTCTACACGGAACGCGGCGTTTATCGCGGCGGCGAAGAAGTGGCCGTCACCGCACTTGTGCGCGATGCGCAAGGCAAGGCATCTGCCATACCAACAACGATGATCGTGTCGCGCCCCGACGGCGTTGAACACGCGCGCGTTGTTCTAAACGATCAAGGATTGGGCGGACGTTCGCACGCGCTGGCACTTGCGAAGACAGCGATGACAGGAACGTGGCGGCTTTGGCTGCACACCGACCCGAAGCAAGCCGCGATTGCCGAGCGCGCATTCCTGGTCGAAGATTTCGTACCAGAACGCCTCGACATGAAACTTGAGACCGCCGCGCCTGCGCTCGTGCCGGACGAAACGGGCACGATCAACGCTGCGGGCCGCTATCTCTATGGGCCACCCGCTGCTGCACTCGGTCTTGAGGGTGAAATTATCGTCAAAGCCTCGGGCAAGGATGTACCCGGGCTTTGCAGGCTACGTATTCGGACAGGCGGATGAATTCGTCAATCCGGTGAGAAAGCCGCTCGACGCCAACTTGATCACGGACTTCAGACGGCAAAGCCGCCATTCCAGTTCTCATTCCAGCCGTGCCCAAAACCGGCCGGCCGCTCGAAGCACAAATCATCGTCAAACTGCGCGAGCAGGGCGGCCGAACGATTGAGCGCACTTTGACAGTTCCGGTCGATATGAAAGCCGCGCGGATCGGCATCAAGCCCGCGTTCAAGGGCACGAGCGTCGAAGAAGACGGAGAGGCCGCGTTCGATATCGTTGCGCTCGACGCTTCTGGAAAGCAGACAGCATCGGACAAAATCGAGTGGACACTGACGCGCCTCGATACGAATTGGCAGTGGTATCGCCGCGACGGCAACTGGACCTATGAAGCGGTCACGCTGAAACGCAAGGTCGGCAACGGCACGCTTGCAGCGCTTGGAACGGAACCTGCAAAGATTTCGCAGAAACTCGCCTGGGGCCGCTATCGTCTCGACGTGGCATCGACCGAACCGGGTGGACGCGGCGTCCAGCTTCCTGTTCTCGTCCGGATGGTACACATCCGGCGAAGCGGCCGACAGCCCGGAGCAGCTCGACGTTGCGCTCGACAAGGATACCTACAAGGCCGGCGAAAAAGCCAAACTTCGCATCTCGTCAAAGCATGGCGGGAAAGCCATGATCGCCGTACTCGGTAATGGGCTTTACGCGCTGCATGAAGCTGAAATCGCCAAGGGCGGCGGCGAAGTTGCAATTGACGTCGGCGCCAACTGGGGCGCGGGCGCATATGTGACGACGTTGCTCTATCGCGCGATGGATGAAGGCTCGAAGCGCATGCCGGGGCGCGCCATTGGCGTCAATTGGCTTGGCCTCGACCAGAGCGCGAAGGAACTGAAGGTCGCGCTGACGCTGCCGGAAAAATTGAAGTCCGGCGCCAAGTTGATTGTCCCCGTCAAGATCGATGGACTTGCGTCAGGCGAAGACGCGCGCATCACGATCGCGGCCGTCGATCTCGGTGTGCTCAATCTCACGAAATACGAGGCGCCGGCACCCGAAGCCTGGTTCAACATGCAATCGAAACTCGGATTTGAAATCCGCGATTTCTATGGGCGATTGATCGATGGTATGCGCGCCGATCGCGGCAAATTGAAATCCGGCGGCGACGGCTCGGGTCCGGTCATGCAGGGCAACCCGACTGTTGAAACCGTAGTCTCGCTCTATTCGGGCATTCTCAAGGTTGCCGCCGACGGAACGGCGAAAGCCGAATTCGAGTTGCCCGATTTCAACGGCACCGTGCGCGTCATGGCCGTGGCGTGGAGTGCAGATAAGGTTGGTCACTCCTCCGCCGACCTGATCGTACGCGACACCATTGCGCTCACGGTTGCCGTTCCTCGCTTCCTGACGCTGGGTGACGAAGTGCAGCTCGGCTTCGACGTCCACAATATCGAGGGTCCGGATGGCGCTTACAAAATTGCGCTCGCCCAAAAGCAGGGCGATGCGTCAGCTGAACGGCTGACGGCCGTTGCAGACCGGACGGCGGACCTGAAGGCAGGCGCAAAAAAACTGGAACGTATCGCCTTCAAGCCGAAGGATGTTGGTCCGCTGACTCTCAAAGTCGCTGTCACAGGACCGGGCGACATACTCGTCAAGCGCGAGATGACTTTCGACGTGTTGCCGCCGGCGGGCGATATTAAACGGACGACGGTGTCGTCACTCAAGGAAAAGGGTGGCAAGCTCACGGTCTCGAGCGATCTCGTGCAAGACCTGATCCCGTCGCGCACACGCATCAACTTGTCGGTTGGCCCGGCAGCGCGGCTCGATGTGCCTTCGCTTCTGACGCAACTTGATCGCTATCCTTATGGCTGCGCAGAACAGACGGTATCGCGCGCATTGCCTCTGCTTTATGCCAACGCGGTCGCCAGCCAAGTTGGCATTGCGCAAGACAAGGCTCTGAAGGAACGCGTGCAAGGTGCGGTCAATCGCGTGTTCGAAATGCAGGATTCGTCAGGTGCTTTCGGTGTCTGGGGTCCCTCGACTGCGGATCTCTGGCTGACCGGCTACGTCATGGACTTCCTGACGCGCGCCAAAGAAGCGGGCTACAAGGTTCCAAGCGAAGGCTACAGCCGCGCGCTCGACAGGCTGCAAAACTTCTTGGCCTACGCCGAAGACTTCGACAAGGGCGGCGAGGATCGCGCATACGCGCTCTACGTTCTTGCCCGCAATGGCCGCGCGCCGATTGGCGAACTCCGCTACTACGCCGACACGCGCATCGAGAAGTTCTCGACGCCGCTGGCAAAGGCACAAGTTGGCGCGGCGCTCGCCATGATGGGCGACAAAGAACGGGCCGAACGCGCGTTCACAAGCGCGCTTGCTGGCATGGCGACAGAGCCGGATAGCGGTTATCGCATGGACTATGGCTCGACGCTGCGCGACGGCGCCGCGCTGGTGACGCTGGCGGCGGAAACCGGCATCGGAAAAAGCGAAACGCCGAAACTCGCGAACGTCATTGCCAAGGCTTACGAGACGCGCAGCTATACCTCGACGCAGGAACAGGCGTGGATGCTGCTTGCCGCGAAGGCCTTGAACGACGAAGTGAAGGCGTCGCAGTTGGTGGTCAACGGGGCACCTGTTCCCGCGCCCATCATGCGCGCGCTGACGCCGGCCGAACTTAAGGATGGTGGACTGACAGTCATCAACAACGGCGACACGGCAGTCGACGCGGTCATTTCCGTCATCGGCGCGGCGTTGACACCGGAACCGGCTGTGTCGAAAGGCTTCAAAATCGAGCGCCAAGCCTACACGCTGGACGGCAAGAAGGTTGACTTGAAGAGCCTCAGCGGCGGCAAGGCGGACGTCAAGCAGAACGACCGCTTCGTCATGACCGTGAAAGTCTCGTCGGAGGAAGCAGGCGGCCGGGTGATGATCGTTGACCGATTGCCCGCGGGCTTCGAGATCGAAAATCCGAAACTCGTGGAAAGCGGTTCGATTGCCGGGATCGATTGGCTGAAATCGACGGCGGCACCGGAGCACACCGAGTTCCGCGACGACCGCTTTGTGGCCGCGTTCAACTTCTCTGGCGCGAAGAGCGAAGGCGACACGTCGAGCGAAGGCGAAGGTGAGGGCGGCGGGATCGAAGGCGACGCAGAAGCCGTGCCGCCTGCTGGGACCGAAGCCGTGAAGCCGGCAGCGTTGACCGCGACGGTCGCCTACATCGTGCGCGCGGTGACACCGGGAACGTACGTGCATCCGGCCGCAACGGTTGAGGATATGTACCGGCCCGAGCGTTACGCACGAACGGCCGCAGGCACGCTCAGCGTCGGCACGAAGGAGTAACGCGCCAATGCCGCGCCAAACTCTCATCGGCTGGTTGCGTAGGCGGCAGGCCAAAGCCAAGGCCGCACGCCAAGGCTTGGCCGAAGGAGGCTTAGCCGACGGAGCAGGAGCTTCGGCGGCCAAACGCTGGCCGATGGTTTGGCGGGCATCCCTCGCGGTCGCAGTTGTGGCGCTGATTGCGGTCATTTCTGCCTTTGCACTTTATGGCAAGGCGGTTCGAGAAATCGGGCCGCTGTCACTGACGGATGCCGAGCAGTTGTCGGTGTCTGTCGTTGATCGTGACGGAAAACTTCTGCGGCCATTCACGACTGCGGATGGACGCTGGCGTCTGCCGCTTGAACCGGACCATGTTGATCAGCGCTATCTCAAAATCTTGATGGCGTTTGAGGACGTGCGCTTTTACCAGCATCGCGGCGTTGATGCGCACGCGGTGACGCGCGCTGTGCTGCAGGCGGCGCGGCATGGACGTCTTGTATCAGGTGCTTCGACGCTGACGATGCAGGTCGCGCGTCTCGTTGATGGCAAACACGAGCGCACGGGAAGCGGGAAGTTGCGCCAAATAGCGCGCGCGATCCAGCTTGAGAAGAAATTCTCCAAGACGGAAATTCTGCGACTGTATTTGAGGCTCGCACCATTCGGCGGAAATATCGAAGGAGTGCGCGCGGCGTCGCTCACCTACTTTGGCAAAGAACCTCGGCGCTTGTCGATTGGCGAAGCGGCACTGCTGGTTGCATTACCCCAGTCGCCCGAAGCGCGCCGCCCGGACCGCCATCCAGAAGCGGCAAAACGTGCGCGTGCGCGCGTGTTGGATCGCGCGGTCGTGGCAGGGGTCATAAACACAGCGGAAGCAGAAAAAGCAAAATCTGAGAGGATGCCGCTAGCTCGGCTCGAGTTCCCTAAACTTGCACCGCATCTTGGCGGAGGCGGAAATTGCAGCGAACCCGGCGCAGAGCGTGCACACGTTGACTCTGGACCGCGATCTCCAAAAAAGCCTCGAAACTCTGGCGAACCAGCAAGCGGCGCTGCTTGGGCGACAAGCTCTCGGCCGCCATTCTCGTTGCCGATCACCACACGGGCGAGATACTGGCGCAAGTCGGATCGGCCGGATATCTCGACGCTGGCCGCGCCGGTGCCGTCGATATGGCAACCGCTATTCGCTCTCCCGGTTCGACGTTGAAACCTTTTATCTATGGCCTCGCGTTTGAAGCGGGCCTCGCGCATCCCGAAACGCTGATCGAAGACAGGCCCGTGCGCTTTGGCACTTATGCGCCAAAGAATTTCGACGAAGATTATCACGGCACGATTTCGATCCGCGAGGCGCTCTCGCAATCGACGAACATTCCGGCCGTGCGTGTGCTGGCGCGCGTTGGTCCTGGACGCCTTACGGGGCGCTTCCGCCGCGCGGGTGTAAACGCGCAATTCCCGCAGAAATCTGAGCCAACATTGGCTATGGCGCTCGGCGGCACGGGCTTGACGCTGCGCGACCTCACGCAACTTTATGCGGCGCTGGCGCGCGGTGGCGAGGGCATCACACTCACACACCGCACGAGCGATCGCGGGAAAATAGCGGCACAAGGGCGCTTGAAGCCGCTGGTGAATGCGCGCCGCATGATGTCTCCGGTCGCAGCCTGGTACGTCAGCGATATTTTGAAAGATGCGCCGCCACCAGCCAATGCCAAGGGCGGGCGCTTCGCCTACAAGACTGGAACGTCCTACGGCTACCGCGATGCCTGGGCCATCGGTTACGACGGGCGGCACGTGATTGCCGTTTGGATTGGCCGCCCGGATGGCGAAAGCGTACCTGGCATGATGGGGCGCACGGCGGCGGCGCCGATCCTGTTTGATGCGTTCGCGCGGCTTGGAGCAAAACGGGTGCCGTTGCAGCCGAAACCAGAAGGCGCGCTGCAAGTTGCCGCTGCTGAATTACCGCCGCCACTCAAACGCTGGCGCGAACCGGGCGAGGACGTGCCAACCGGGCCTTATGCGGAAACACCCGTACTCATTTCGTTTCCGCCCGAGAGCGCAGAAATTGAAAGCGCTGATCTCGACGGCGAACCGTTGACGCTCAAAGCTGAGGGTGGCGCGTTGCCACTGACATGGCTTGTGGATGGCGCACCGATTGCGTCCGACCCGCACGCGCGTGACGTGACATGGCAACCGGCCGCAAACGGCTTCGCTAAGTTGACAGTGATCGACGCCAACGGGCGCACGGACCGCGTCTCTTTTCGTGTGAAGTGATGCAATTTGACGGCCTATGCCCGGATAGCTAAACGGGCTGCCTCAGTCTAAGGTCGGCTGTAACGCCGCGCGAATTTGAGGGACGGAACCCGTGCAATCCTGGAATGCTCAAGATGTGATCAGGAATTGGGGGCGCGTGCTCGCACTCCTTTTGGCGGCGGGCGTGGCGATGTACACGCTGCAGGGCACGCCCCCAGCGGCAGTTGCCGAGTTACCTGCACTTGGCACAAAAATTGACGAGACCTCCGTCTCCGGCATCTCATCGGGCGCTTACATGGCCGGGCAATTCCAAATGGCGCACGCAAAAATCGTCAAGGGTGCGGCGATTGTCGCGGGCGGCCCCTACGGTTGTTCCGAAAGCGTCTTCGCCGACGCCATGCCTGGACCCGGAACCGCGTTCCTCAATCTCAGCAAGGCGGTCAACGGCTGCATGCTAAACCTGCTTGGCGTGTGGGGCACGGCCGATCCGGTTGATCTTGCGAACAAAGCGAAGCGGCGCGCGGATAGAGATGAAATTGACCCCATCGCCGACGTCGTGCGCGACAAGGTATATCTCTTTTCAGGTCACTCGGACTTGACCGTCGTGCCGGCCATCGTTGCGGCGGCGGCTAAATTTTATGCCGTGCTCGGCGTGCCCAGCGATAACATCAAACACGTGACGCACCTGCCGTCGGGCCACGCTTTCGTCACCGAAGATCAAGGCGGAGCGTGCGAATACACAGGCGCGCCGTACGTGGTCGATTGCGACTACGATCAGGCGGGCGAACTTCTGGGGCACATCTACGGTCCCTTAAATCCGCGCTCATCCGCGCCGGGTGGCGATTTCGAAGTGTTCGATCAGCGCCCCTTTACAGCAGGATTTACGCCAAACGGCATGGCCGATCACGGCGTCATCTATATTCCCAAAGCGTGCCGCGAAAAGGCCGGCTGCCGCATCCACGTGGCCTATCACGGATGCGCGCAAACGCGTGCGCAAGTCGGCGATGTGTTCATAAAAGACAGCGGCTTTGCCCGTTGGGCCGACACCAACGACTTGATTGTCCTGTTCCCGCAAACGGCAATTGCGGCTTTCAATCCGCAAGGGTGTTGGGATTGGTGGGGCTACACGACCCGTGATTATCTTGCGCGCAATGCCCCGCAAATTGTCGCTGTGCACCGCATGTTGGAGCGGCTTTCGGTGCGTTCTGGCGGCGTTTGATGGGGATCGACGCCCGTATTCAAGCCAAGACTTGTGACTTGTGATCGTCCTGCGGTTTACGGGCGCTAGCCTTTCTGGCAAGAAGCTCCTCACAGATTGGGGATTTCTGACAACATGGATTTGATTGCGCAACCGCGCTGGACGCTTGGCCGTATCGCACCACTTCGTGGGCGCAGCGCGATGCGGTCTCTCGAGCAGGCTTCGGCCGTTTGCGCTGCCGCCCTCCTGATCGTCGCAACCGCTATGCCGGACGAGCGCGACGATGTTGACAATGCGGCGCGCACAACTGCGAGCACGCCACTCACGGCGATCAGTGCGCCAGGTCGCGAGACGGCGTTTGGCGCCTATCTCGGCGCGCCCTATCACTATCCAAGCGACTACAAACTCCAGCAAGCCGGCCGCCACGACGCAACAATCAAAAAAGTCGAATGGTATACGCACCCATTTGAAAACCCGCTCTATTACGGCGCACGCATTCAACGCTGGTTCGCCAACGGGCGCACGGGAACAATGATCGACTTCGTGCACTCCAAGGCGTACGCACCGTTGAAAGAGGACGCAAAATTCGAAGGTACGATCGACGGCAAGCCCGTGCCGGAAACCGCGAAGATCGGCGACTTCTTCAAGCGGCTTGAATTCACGCACGGCCACAACATGCTGACGCTCAATGGCCTCGTGCGATTTGGCGGATTTTCAACGCGTCTTTTACCATATGCGGGACTTGGCGCGGGCATTTCACTGCCGCATTCGGAAATGCACCTCGCGACAGATCCGGCGCGCACGTATGAATATCAATACACGGGCCCAACCGCACAAGCGCTCTTCGGTCTTGAGTTCCGCACGAGAACGGGGTCGGTGTTCGTCGAATACAAATTTACAATTGCCGATTACCGGGCACCCGTGACGCATCGCGATGGCAGCCTGCTGCCAATCGATCTGTGGAACCAGTTTTCGCGCTGGTGGTCTGGCGCAGAGCCGCCGGGCGGCTGGGGCGAAACACGACTGACAAGCCACCAAGTCGTTGGCGGGTTCCTGGTACGTTTTGTGCCGGCAGGGACTGCCGCCGCACAGTGACGGTGCTCTGCCGGTTTCAAACCGCCGAAATGGTGCCTAAACTGCGGCCAAAACAGAGGACGCAGCCGCATGAGTCAAGATCAAAGCGCGCAACCCGGCAAGTTTCTCGATCCGCGCCCGGCCAACCATGTGCCCTTGTCGCCGGTTGATTTTCTAAAGCGCGCGGCGCGTGTTTATCCGCATAAGATTGCGGTCATCCACAATGAGCAGCGCATCACGTACGCGGAATTTTACCGGCGCTGCCGCCGTTTGGCTTCCGCTTTGCAAAAGGCGGGGGTTGCCAAAGGCGATACGGTCGCTGTGATGGCGCCGAATATTCCGGCATTGCTTGAAGCGCACTACGGCGTGCCGATGGCGGGAGGCGTGCTAAATGCGCTCAATACCCGGCTCGACGCAGGAGCAATCGCGTTTTGCCTAAAGCACGGGGAAGCAAAGGTGCTGATCGCCGATCGCGACTATGGCGGCGTCATTCGCGGCGCGCTTAACGCATTGGATAAACCGCCGCGTGTCATCGATATTGTAGACCCCGCGGGGCGCGACGGACACCCGGCATCGATGGCGTCGGGCGATACCGACTATGAGACTTTTCTGGCGGACGGCGACCCTCATTTCAGCTGGGAACTTCCGGATGACGAGTGGCAGTCGATCGCGCTCAACTATACCTCCGGCACAACAGGCGACCCCAAGGGCGTTCTTTATCATCATCGCGGCGCGTATTTGAATGCGGTTGGCAACGCGCTGGCGTTCGGATTGACGCCGAGTAGCGTTTATCTTTGGACCGTACCCATGTTTCATTGCAACGGCTGGACCTTCACATGGGGCGTGACACTCATGGGCGGAACACACGTGTGTTTACGCCAGATCGATCCGCAGCGCATTTTCGAACTCATAGGCGCAGAGTGCGTGTCGCATTTTTGCGCGGCGCCCATTGTATTGAATATGCTCATTCATGCCCCCAGCAAGCCTGCCCATAAGTTTCAGCACCGTATCGATGTAGTGACCGGAGGGGCTGCGCCGCCGAGCATTGTGATCGAGCAGATGGAGCACATGGGCTTCAGCGTCACGCATGGTTATGGACTAACAGAAACCTACGGGCCCACAACGCTGTGCGCATGGCAGGACGAATGGGGTTCACTGCCAATCGGGGAACGCGCGGCAAAGTTGGCGCGCCAGGGCGTTGCCATGCCGACGCAGCACGAGGTGCGCGTACTCGATCCCGCAACGCTTCAGGATGTTCCAGACGACGGCCGCACAATTGGCGAAATCGCCATACGCGGCAACACGGTGATGAAAGGCTACCTGAAGAACGAGAACGGCACAGAGGCGGCCTTTGCCGGGGGTTGGTTTCATTCAGGCGATCTCGCGGCGGTACACGCGGACGGTTACATCGAGATCAAGGACCGGATGAAAGACATCATCATTTCGGGGGGCGAGAATATCTCGTCGCTTGAGGTTGAAGAGGTTCTCTACCGGCATCCGAACGTGATGGAAGCGGCTGTCGTGGCCAAGCGGGATGAAACTTGGGGCGAGACGCCGTGTGCTTTCGTGACTTTGAAGCCCGGCGCTAGCGGCGTGAGTGTGGAAGACATTATGATCTGGTGCCGCACGCACCTGGCAAGCTTCAAATGCCCGCGCCACGTCGTATTCGCCGATTTACCCAAGACGCAGACCGGCAAAATCCAGAAATTCCAGTTGAGGGAATGGGCGGAGGCGTTGTGAGCCGCAGGCTCGAAAACGCTTCCGCGATTAAAATCTCCGCAACAGCCGGTCAATGTAGTCGAGTTCGACGGGCGGGCGCAGCGCTTCGCCCGAGCGCTTGCGCAACTCTTCAAGAATTTCGCGCGCGCGTTGAGCGTCGATGGCGTCGGGCACCTTGACCGAGCTGCCGAGGTCGGGACCTTCCGAGCGTTGCGGCCGGTCAAGAGGATCGCGGCGTTTGTCCTGGTTCTTGCCACCGCGCTTTTGCGCGTTCTCGGCCATTTGCTGGGCCATCTGCTCTGCGGTCTGGCGCATTTGCTCAAGTGCTTGGGCCTGGGACTGCGTTGCTTCGTCGAGATCGCCTTCTTGCAGCGATTCTTCGGCGCGCTTCATAGCGCCATCCGCTTCGGCGAGTTTTTCCATATCGCTGGCGCCCAGCTCTTCGAGTTCGCGCTGCAGCTTTTCCATATTCTTGCGAAGTTGAGACTGGCGGTCCTTGAGGCCGCTGCTGCCGTCAGCCTTGTTGCCACCCGGCTCCTTGCCCTCTTCGGCACCCGGCCGGCGCGGCTGCGGCTGCCCTCCTTGCTTGTCGGGATTTTGCTGCTGGCCGCCTTGTGAGTTTTGGTTCTGACCCTTTTGCTGGCCCTTCGCCGAGCCGCTCTTCTGCTTCTTGCCTTTCTGGTCTTCGCTGAAGGTGTCGTCCATAAGCTTCTGCTGCTCGCCCGAGAGATCGCTTAACTCGTCGAGCTTCTTCATCATATCATTGGCTTTTTCTTCGTTTTCTTTTTGCTGGGCGGTTTTGCCGGCCTTGAGCTGCTCCATCATTTCCTTCATTTCGGCGAGCAGGCGCTCCGCTTCCTCGCGCGAGCCATTTTCAGCGTTTTCCTCAAGCTCTTTCATCATCTGATCGATGTCTTCTTGGGCCAACTGCTGTTGGTCGCCGTCCTCACCCTCTTCTTGACCTTCCTTCGAAGCGTTCTTCTGCATCTCCTCAAGGTACTTGCTCATCGCTTTCTTGAGATCGTCGATCAGGGCCGCGATTTCCTTTTCGCTGGCACCGTTCTCAAGCGCCTTCGCCAAGCGGTCCTGCGCATCCTTCAGCTCTTTTTCAGCGTTGGAAAGCGCTCCATCCTCGATCTTCAACGCCAGATCCCACATCTGAGCGATGGCACTGCTGATTGCTTCGCGTGAATTTTCGCGCTCGATGCGGTGATAAATGGTTCTGAAACCGAGATAGATGGCCGCGTCATCGATGAAGCCTTCGGGCTCCAGCGTCAGCGCATCGAGAGCACGCACGACGGCCGGACGGTTGCGCGAATCTTCCGCCAATTTGCGGCGCTGTTCGATGACGGCACGCGCGAGCGGTTTCACAAAACGGCGCGCGGGGAGGGCTACCTCGATCGATTCGCTGCGCCCGACTTGGCCGGCAACGTCGGTCGCCTCAAGCCACAACTCGACCTTTTGACCGGCCCAAGGATGTGCGCCGAGGTCTAACAGCGAGGAGGCTTCAAACGCTTTGGCACCGGTGCGCGGGATCTTAAGGGCAAGTTCCGGCGGACGTTCGAGAGGCAGGCGCGGGCCCTTGAGAGGCGCGGCGCGGGCCCAGGCTTTCGCCGGATCGCCAGCATCGCCCTTGAGCTGCTTGACCTTGGCGACCGCCGACACGACACCATAGTCGTCCTCGCCCTTGTAACTGAGCTTGAGTGAGCCCTTAGGCGGTACGGCTCCACTGCTTATCCATGGTAATCTTAGGCAGTTCGTCTGGCGTCACGTCGAAGGTCCAGCGCCCCAGTTCCTTGCCGCCGGCAAGTGCGCGAACGCGCGCGGAGGCCGCCAGTTCAAAACGTGTCTCGGCGACGTCGAGCTTGTCGTTAGGTGCGCCGGCCGCGGCCGTAACGGGTTCTTTCGCGCCGTTAGCGAGAACTTCCAAAACGATAGGTGCACCTTTGAAGCCAGTGCCGCGCAGTGTCACAACGCTCTTGGCCGGCACTTCAATAAGCTTCGCTTGATCTTCCTTGCTTTGAGCAGCGGCCTGCTGAGACCCATCTGCCAGCATGGTAGGCGGCAGGGCCGTATAGGCAGGCGGAGTGACCCAAGCGTCGACGCGCGTATCGATGCCCGCCTGCGCCTTACCGAAGCGGAACGCGGATGACAAACGGTCGTAGAGGCTCCCGGTTGCAAGACCTGCTGCAGGCACCAGCAACAGTACGGCGAGCGCGCGCACGGCAAAAGGATCGACGCGATCGGCGCGCGGGCTGGGTGAGCCAACTTTCAAACGCTGAATAGCGCGCGCGAGGCGTTGGCGATGCGCCTGCCAGAGAACTTTGGTATCGGGATTATCGGCAAACGCTGTCAACGTGTCTTCATAGGACGTAGCCGGGCGGTGCGCGACACCACTGCGCCGCTCGATGCGCCGGATCGCTTCTTCGCGCGTTGGCCAGGGTGCGCGCGCCGCATAAACCAGCGCTGCAACAGCAGCGAGTGCAAAGAGGCCCATGACCAGGGCGTGAGCGGACGTCGAAAGACTGAGAAAGACACCGGCTAATGACAGGAGGGCGAGCAGAGCGCCTAGTCCGAGCAGCACCCAGAGGCGCGGCCAGAGCCGTTCGAAGAAAAGCGCCCACGTGCCCAATCGCACCTTGCGGGCGAAGGCGCGGGAAAGCTGCGGATCGGGAAGTTCGGGAGTCTGTTCTGTCATCGCAAAAGTTTAACATAGCTCCCGGCGCTCGCACCTTAATAAAGTGCAATACGAAGGGACTATGGGGGTGTTTTTCCTAAGATTTCACAGGCTCAGACCCGAACAATCCAGGGCGGCAAACGATCTGCGCCGATCAAATCTTCGTAAGTGGGCCTTGGCCGGACGACGGCATATGCGTCCCCCTTAACCAGGACCTCTGGGATGAGCGGCCGGGTGTTATAGGCCGATGACATGACGGCACCGTAGGCACCCGCTGTCATGACAGCCAGAAGATCGCCGGGTTCGAACGGAGGGAGCGCCCGGTCTTGCGCCAGGAAGTCGCCCGTCTCGCATACCGGCCCGACAATGTCCTGAGCGACTGGGGCCATCTCGGATTTCTTTTCCTCGACCGGCCAGATGTCGTGGTGTGCTTCGTAAAGCGTCGGACGGATGAGGTCGTTCATCGCGGCATCGACGATGGTGAAGGTCTTGTCGTTTCCTTCTTTGACGTAGATGACCCGCGTGACGAGAATGCCCGCGTTGCCGCAAATCATGCGGCCAGGTTCGAGCACGATTTTGAGCCCGAGATCGCCGAGCTGCTCCTTGACGACGGCCGCGTATTCGTCCGGGTGCGGGGGCACATCATTGGTGCCGCGATAGGGCACGCCAAGGCCGCCGCCGATATCGAGATGGGAGAGCGCGAGGCCATCGGCTTTGAGTTGGAGTGCGAGATCGCGGAGCAGGCGGAAGGCATCGCGGAAGGGCGCGAGATCGGTGATCTGGCTGCCGATGTGCATATGGATGCCGCTGATTTTGATGCCGGGAAGTTTGGCGGCTTCCGCGTAAAGGGCGCGCGCATCTTCGAAAGGAACGCCGAACTTGTTTTCGGCTTTTCCGGTCGAGATTTTGGCGTGGGTTTTGGCATCGACGTCAGGGTTGACGCGGATGGCGATGGACGCGGTCTTGCCGAGGCTCGTCGCGACTTCGCTGAGCGCGAAGAGTTCGGGCTCGCTCTCGACGTTGAAGCCGTGGATGCCTTCATTGAGGGCGTAGGCCATCTCAGTGCGCGTCTTGCCGACGCCGGCGAAGATGATTTTGTTGGCCGGCACGCCAGCAGCGCGGGCACGGCGGAGTTCGCCTTCGGAGACGACGTCCATGCCGCAGCCCAGCGCTGCGAGGGTGGCCAGTACCGCCTGGTTGGAGTTGGATTTAACGGCGAAGCAGATGAGCGCGTTTTGATCCGCGAAAGCTTTGGCCAGAACTTCGTAGTGCCGCTCCAGCGTGGCTGTCGAATAGCAATAAAACGGCGTACCGACCTCGGCCGCGATTTTCTCGAGAGCGACGTCTTCGGCGTGGAGCTGGCCGGATGTGTAGTGGAAGTGGTGCATTTTGCGTTGCGCCTCGCGAACGACGTTGGTCGAGCTAGCCGCAAGGTGCTCGGGATTGCTTCATGGCGCTTTTAGACGGAAAGCAGGCGCGGGCAAGCACGATTGTGCGAAGCGGCTAACAGACTTACCTGAGAAGCGGATCGAGAATGAAATCCTCGTGCGGCTTCGGCTTCGCGGCGGAGTTTTCACCAGCGTCAGCGGAGTCAGCGGACTTGGCTTGGCCTTCGGCTGTGGCCTGAGTTGGTGGATCGAGCGGGCCGCGCACGCCGCAGCCTGCGATAGCCAAAGCCATCGCGGCGATCAAAAGAAGCGGCTTTGCAGTTTGCGGTTTCAGCATCAGACGCTTTCAGACCCTAATTTCGGTGCCCGCTTGCGGGCTTGTCGTGGATCCCAGCCTTCGCCGGGATGACGGTGTGTAGGCGAGAACAGGGCCAATCGAAGACTGACCACTGAGAGCTTCCCTGGCGAAGGTTCTAGCCCTTCCCCCGCTCCTTTTCCAATCTCTTGAGCCAGGAGCGGGCCATTTTTAAGACGTTCTGTGGCGCAGTTCCCCCATAGCTCGTCCGGCTTTTCACTGAGTTTTCAACAGAAAGCACCGAAAACACCGCTTTTGTGATGCGCGGCTCGACCCTTTGCATCTCTTCGAGCGAAAGGGCAGGCAGGTCCACACCCTTGTTTTCGGCCGCCTTGACGATTGATCCGGTGACGTGATGGGCGTCGCGAAACGGCATTTTGAGTTCGCGCACCAGCCAATCTGCAAGATCGGTCGCGGTTGAATAGCCCCGCCCGGCTGCGGCGCGCATGGCGTCAACTTGGGGTTCAAGATCGGCAACCATGCCCGACATCGCGGCGACGACGAGTTTCAAACTCGCGAGCGCGTCGAACGTCGTTTCCTTGTCTTCCTGCATGTCTTTCGAGTACGCGAGCGGCAGGCCCTTCATGACCATGGCAAGGCCTTGGAACGCGCCCGCAATGCGCCCGACCTTGGCGCGCGAAAGTTCAGCGGCATCGGGGTTGCGCTTTTGCGGCATGATCGACGAGCCGGTCGTGAACTTGTCCGAGAGCTTGATGAAGCCGAACTGCGGCGTCATCCAGATGACGATCTCTTCGGCCAAACGCGACATGTGGATGGCGCAAATCGTGGCCGCGCTCAGCGTTTCCAGCGCGAAGTCGCGATCCGATACGCCATCCAAGGAATTCGCCATCGGCCGGTCAAAGCCCAGCGCTTCGGCCGTCATGTGCCGGTCAATCGGGAACGATGTGCCTGCAAGCGCCGCCGAGCCGAGCGGGCTTTCGTTCAAGCGTTTGCGCGCGTCAGACAAGCGGCCGCGATCGCGCGAGATCATCTCGACGTAGGCCAAGAGATGATGACCAAACGTAACGGGCTGCGCGGGCTGGAGATGCGTGAAGCCCGGCATGACAGTTGCGGCGTGCACTTCTGCTTTGGTTGCGAGTGCAAGCTGAAGACCGGCCAGCGCACCATCGAGGCCGTCGATCTGGTCGCGTACGTAAAGACGGAAATCGGTCGCCACTTGATCGTTGCGCGAGCGAGCGGTGTGCAGCCGCCCGGCAGCCGCGCCGATCAAATCCTTGAGGCGGCTTTCGACGTTCATGTGCACGTCTTCGAGCTGGCGCGAAAATTTGAACGTTCCGGCCTCGATCTCGGCCAAGATCTGATCCAAGCCCTTTATGATCTCGCGGGCATCGGTTTTCGTAATAATTCCAGCTTCCGCGAGCATGGCGGCATGCGCTTTTGACCCGCGGATATCTTGGGGCGCTAAAGCCTTGTCGAAACCAATTGAGGCGTTTATCTCCTCCATGATCTCGGCCGGTGACATGGCGAAGCGGCCACCCCACATCTTGTTGGACTTATCGGTCACGAAAGGCGTCTCCTTTGGCGCAATCTTCTGGAAAGGCGCGTAGCGAATATGCCGGAACAAAACAAAGACGGAAAAAGCGGTAATCGGTCTTTGCTAAGCGGAGTTTGGACTTTTACGCGCGGACTTTGGATCTTTGCACTGGCGGCTCTGCTCGGTTACGGCGCGGTATACGTCATGCGGGGCGGCCCTGACAACGCGGCTGTTGTGGAGGCGGGCGCGCCAAAACCGCAGGAGGCGGCCGCAAAAATCAGTCAAATGGCGGCGTTCGTAAAGAAAAAGACGCCGGAAGCCTTGCCTGAAATCACCTTCAACGATGCCAGTGGCAAAACGCTGAGCCTCGCGGATTTTAAGGGCAAAACGATCCTATTGAACCTGTGGGCAACGTGGTGTGCGCCGTGCCGCGAGGAGATGGGATCACTTAACCGGCTGCAGCAGGCCTTAGGCAGCGACAAGTTCGAGGTCGTGGCGCTAAGCCTTGACCGCAAAGGTGCGGAAGCCAGCCAGAAGTTCCTCGACGAAACAAAAGCAACGAACCTCAAGCTCTATGTAGACTCCTCGGCCAAACAGGGCACAACTTTAAAGATTATCGGCATGCCAACTACGATTTTGATCGACAAGGAGGGGCGCGAGTTGGGCCGCCTATCTGGACCTGCCGAGTGGGACTCGGAGGACGCAAAAAAGCTCATCAAAGCGGCGCTGGAGTAGCGAGTGGCGCTTGGCCACGGTGACAGCGCGCGGGCGATTTAGAGCGAAAGCAGACCTACCCCGCCCGGCCAGCGATGGATTTGACCCGAAGCGGACCTCGTGCCGGTGCGCAACACGGGTGTTGCATAGAGAGCGGCCCCATGGATTAGCACGCCGCGTGCTGCACAAAATCATGCAGACGCGGCGATCAAGCTCGATGCCGCAGCAATTCTACAAGAGCGACAAAAGCCAGCGATGACTGCCGCCGGCTTGGGTAATAGAGATGGTAGCCATCCCAAAAAGGGGACCAGCCCTCTAGCACGCGCTGGAGCCGCCCTTTTTCAATGTTTTGAAGGGCGATTTCCTCCGGCACATAAGCGAGCCCACGCCCTGCAAGGGCGGCATCGAGGACATGAAAGATATTGTTGAAAACGAGTTGGCCGTCAACGCGCACCTTTATCTCGCGGCCTTTCTCCTCGAACTCCCACGCATAGAGCGCGCCCGAGGTTGGGAAGCGGTAATTGATGCAGTTATGTTGCGTGAGGTCCTGGGGCTTTTCAGGAATCGGATGTTTCGCGAAATAGGATTTCGAACCGACCACAGCGAACCGGAAATCCGGCCCGATGCGCGCAGAAATCATATCCTTCGCCAGTTGCTCGCCCATGCGAACACCGGCATCGTAGCGTTCAGTCACAATGTCTGTAAGGCCATTGTCGAGCAGGAGCTCAATCTTGATGTTCGGATGCTTCGGAAGAAAGCTTTTCAACTTCGGCCATAAGACACTGCTGATCGCGTAGTCCGATGCCACTATTCTTACCGTCCCGGCGAGCTTCTCCCGCAGTTCGTTCAGGGCATCCACTTCGACCTCGATCTGATCGAAATGCGGGCCGATCCTTTCAAGAAGCCTCTCACCCGCTTCGGTGGGAGACACCGCGCGCGTGGTGCGCGTCAGCAAACGAACGCCAAGCCGCGTCTCGAGCTGACGGATGGTGTGGCTGAGAGCTGACTGCGAAACGCCGAATCTGGCGGCAGCCTTGGTGAAACTACGCTCGCGCGCGACGGCGAGAAACGCGAGCAGGTCGTTGACGTTCTGGCGTGCCACTCATGAATCCTCCTCATATTTATCTTGTGATTATAACGCAAAATTGACGTAAGAACAGAACCGAAGTGCAGCTGCGCGTTCGCTCGCTCTCGGTTCACGGCCTGCCGTCATGCGTCGCGCCGGACGCCTCTCAGTCCGCGCGCTCGATTCGAACGGCGACGGCACCAGGGCGATCAAACATCGAGACATCGCCTGAGACTTTCCCGAGAACTATGATGCCCGGCAGCGGGACCTGGCCGTCGCGGTAGTAGATAACGAGATCGCGGGAGCTCCACAGTCCCAGCATGCCTATGGAGAACTCCTGCTGTCGTGGGATATCGGGCAAGGCGGACGGCAACGGACCTGTCTTCTCCTGGCGAAGATGGTCACGCATCTCGATGGTGAGCGGCAGCATGGCGGCCAGCGTCTTCGAGGCCGCATTATCCGTCAGCTCAGCCGTGACCTCGCCCCAGTCGGACGAAATGCGAATACGATCTTGAGCCATCGCAGGTCCAACCGTTCCAAGTGTGATGATGATGGCCGCGCCAAGCACTATTCTTAACATGCCGTCATCTCTCCCGGTTCTTGATGGAGCCTACAAGCCAACGCACAGGCTCCATTTTGCCGCTATGCAGAGAGGTGTTGATTGAAGAAGCCGGTCAGCTTGTCGAACGGGATCACGTCCACTTTGTCGTAGAGATCGGTGTGGTTGGCGCCGGGGATGATCATCAGCTCCTTGGGCTCGGCTGCCGCCGCATAGGCGGTTTCGCTGAAATATCGCGAATGGGCTTTTTCGCCGTGGATCAAAAGGACTGGTCGTGGCGCAATCTCCTTGATGTAGGTCAGGATCGGCATGTTCATGAACGACAGCGGCGTCGTCTGCGTCCACGAGTTGCCCGAGTTCACGGAACGCGCATGGTACCCGCGCGGAGTCCTGTAATAGTCGTGGTAGTCGATCAGGAATTGCACCTCGCCGCCGCGCAGATCGTTGTAGGGCGGCTGGTATGCCGGGGTACCCTTCTCCGCATCCACCCAACGCTGCCGGCTCAGCTGCTCCAGAGTTTTCGTGCGCTGTTCCAGGGTCACGCTGTCGTTGTAGCCTTTGGATATTAGGCGCGTCATGTCATACATCGTGCTGGCCACGACGGCTTTGACGCGCTTGTCCACGGCGACGGCATTCAATGCCATGCCTCCCCAGCCGCAGATGCCGATGATGCCGATCCGCTCGCGGTCGACGGAATCGTGCAAGCCGAGATAGTCAACGGCCGCGCTGAAATCCTCAGTGTTAATGTCCGGCGAGGCGACATTGCGCGGCTCTCCGCCGCTTTCTCCGGTGTAGGACGCATCGAAGGCCAGCGTAACGAAGCCACGCTCCGCCATGGTTTGTGCGTAAAGGCCCGACGATTGCTCTTTCACTGCGCCAAACGGACCGCCGACGGCAAGTGCCGCCAGCCCCCTGCCGGCACGTTTCTTTGGCAGATACAGATCGCCCACGAGGGTGATGCCGTAACGGTTCCTGAATGTGACCTTCTGATGATCCACCTTTTCGCTCTTGGGGAAAACCTTGTCCCATTTCTCCGACATAGTCTGAGCCTCTGCGCTGGACAATTTGAAAAGCGATCCGGCACCTGTGGCGGCAATGCCGACGCCGGTCAGCTTCAGTAAGTTGCGGCGTGCAATCCTTGGCTCATCTTGTTGAGCGGTTGCGTTGCCAGTGTCATTGCGCTCGGCCATGGCGTTGGCTCCTTTTAGGGTCGATTTGTCGACACCCCAGATATAAGCGATGAGCAATGCGCCGATTAGACAGCCTATTTCGCTTGAAGTCATGAATGTGATTCATGAATACGGGGGCGTTAGGTCGAGCAGCAGGCCTCGCAGCATTCGCGTGGTATGAAGAATACGCTATTGCTGATCGTCCGCGACTGGCGTCGGTCGGTTATGGCCCATAGCTTTAGTTTCCAATTGGCTGCTTTCGGAGCGTTGAGGACGGGCACACAATGATAGTCCAACAAAAAAGCTCATCAAAGCGGCGCTGGACTAGCGGGCTTGATGAGCTTTTGAACGTCGCCGAAGTGACCGGAATTACTTCTTTTTGACTTTTTGCGTCAGTGCCGAAGCGGCCGCCGATTTCGCGGCCTTGCTGGCTTTCGGGTCGCGCATGATTTTAGAGGCCGACGCCGCAACGGCTTTCCCCGTCGTTTCCTTCTTGCTCTTGGTCTGCGTCAGAGCCGATGCTGCCACGGCCTTTTCGGCCTTGCTTGCACTCTTGCTCTTCAAAACCTTTGCCGCAGATGCTGCGACCTTCTTGCTGGTGCTTTCTGATTTCGCCATTGGAGTTGTTTTCCCTGCTGGAGGGCCGCGGAGGGCGCGGCCGCCTCGCCGGACATTGCCAGATTCGCTTGTCTGCGTAAGCGGGCGTCCGCCGGCTGACCAACATAAAAAGCGGGGAACGGAAGGCCGGTAAGAAGTGCCGGTGCCTCCCCCAATGGACTGATGCAGCCAAAGCACGTCTTTGAGCTTGTTTCATTGGCAGTGTGCCGCGCCGCAACCTTTCAGATTGGCCACTGCACGGGGAGGGCGTAGGACCATGAAAAGTCACCAAACCCCAGCGATTCGACAACTTATGATTGGTACAGCCTATAAATTTTTACTTCATTCGATTGCCGCCGGCCTTTTTGGGTTTGCGGCGTCCAGCGCCCTTGCGGCCGATTTGGGATCAGATTGCTGCGCCGATCTTGAACAACGGGTCGCAGAACTTGAAGCCATGAGCGCACGCAAGGGTAACCGCCGCGTGTCACTGACCATCTCTGGCCTTGCCACTTGGCCCATTATGGTTTGGGACGACGGAAAAAAGCGCGACGCTTATGTTGTCTCGAACGAGGTCAAGCGCCCGCGATTGCGGTTCTCGGGCGATGCCAAGATCGATACAGAGTGGTCGGCAGGATTTGCCCTAGAGATCGGCCCGAACCCATCGCCTTTCGCACCGATGGACCAATTCGATTACGATCCGTCGAGCGGGCTGACGGAGATCCGGCATACCTACTGGTACGCAAAAAATGCGAGCCTCGGCCAAGTCACCGTTGGCCATGGCTCGCAGGCAACCGACAGTGCCACTGAAGTGACGCTCGCGAATACCTCGAGCATCATGAGCCCGGGATTGCCTATTCTGCTCGGTTACTTCACGCGCGGCTGGTTTATGCGCCGCGACGACGGCACGCTCTCGGGAATGCGTTTCGGCGATTTCCTGTTCAAGGGCCGCAACGACGTTTTGGGCGAAGGCCATCGCTGGAATATCGTGCGCTACGACACGCCATCGATCGGCGGATTTACGCTCTCGGGATCATGGGGCGAAGACGACGCGAAGGACGCTGCCATTCGATTTAGCGGCGCGTCGGCCGGTTTCAAGTTCGCCGCCGCGCTTGGCATTGGCGAATGGACCGACGGGCGCCCCGGTGATCCGCGCGGCTGCGCCAAAGCCAGCACGGTGCCCGATGTCAAATGCTGGGAAGCCGGTGGCTCGGCCTCGATCATGCACGAGGCGTCGGGGCTCTTCATCAACGCCGCTGCGGGCTACGGCAAAGACAATAACGTCTCTACGATTTATGGCGGGATCCCTGGCATCGATGACGACGAGAGTTTCTACTATGTGGCCGGGGGTATCGAGCAGCAGTGGTTTTCCCTCGGCAAGACGACACTGTTCGGGCAATACTGGCACAAGGACGTAGGCGCGGGCATCGATATCCGGGGCGGCCCGCTCGACGCCACGCCGCTTGGTGCCAACGCCCGCCTTTCCGGTGCCGATGTCAGCATTTATGGTCTGAGCGCGAACCAGACCCTTGCCGAAGGTGTTGATCTCTATGTCTCGCTCAACCGGACTGAAACGGAAGTCCGGACCAGCGCAGGCGGTGCCGTCTCGGGCTCGACGGTGACAAATATCGAGCCATTCACCTTCCTGATCGCAGGATTGGCTGTGCGCTTCTAGGCTCAGGTTTAAGGCGCTATCGCACACCCGGTTGACACCCCGCCATGGAGCAAGCCACAAGGCTTCCGAACAATGTGACCAATCTGGAGCCCGCAAGCCCATGCCCCACGCCGATTTGCAGAAGACAATCGAGTCCGCCTGGGAAGGCCGCGATGCACTGACATTCTCGACGAAGGGGGCCGTGCGCGATGCAGTTGAAACGTCGCTCGATCTCCTGGACAAGGGAAAGGTGCGCGTTGCCGAGAAAAAGGGCGGCGAGTGGGTCGTCAATCAGTGGCTCAAGAAAGCCGTGTTGCTGTCGTTCCGCTTGAACGACATGGCCATGATCCCCGGTGGGCCGGGGGAAGTTTTTATTGGGACAAGGTGCGGCCGAAGTTCGAGGGCTGGACCGAAGCGGATTTCCGCAAGGGCGGATTCCGCGTGCTTCCCGGCGCCGTCGTGCGCCACTCGGCCTACATTGCGCCGGGCGCTGTTTTACTCCCCGCGTTCGTCAATCTGGGTGCCTACGTCGATAGCGGTACGATGGTCGATACCTGGGCGACGGTTGGCAGCTGCGCGCAGATCGGCAAGAACTGCCACATCTCTGGCGGAGCCGGCATTGGCGGCGTTCTCGAACCCCTGCAAGCCGGGCCCGTCGTCATTGAAGACAACTGCTTCATTGGAGCACGCGCTGAAGTCGCCGAAGGCGTTCAGATTGGCGAGGGCTCCGTGTTGTCGATGGGCGTATATCTCGGCGCATCCACTACGATCATCGACCGGGCGACGGGAGAAAAAATGTTTGGGCGTGTGCCGCCCTATTCCGTCATCGTCTCCGGAACGATGCCGGGCAAGCCGCTGCCCAACGGCGAGCCGGGCCCCAACCTCTATTGCGCCGTGATCGTGAAGCGGGTCGATGAAAAAACCCGTTCAAAAACAAGCATCAACGAATTATTGAGAGATTAGGCAAAGTAAAGGCAGAACTTTTTTAAGACTTACCGGGTTATTAATCTTGCAGCATTGGCGACCCGGAACCGCTGCCCGTGAGCATCATCAAAACACTATTTTCAAGCGGCGGCTCAACGTCGAAGTCCGAAGCCGAGTTGGCTGACACGACGGCGTTCGACGCAGCCAACGCGGCGATCGACCGCGCGATTGCTGAACGGCAGGCGAGCGAGGCGGCAGACGAACGCCGCTACAATGAACCCAACCGCCGCACAGGCGGGCCCGACACCCGGCCTCCGGGTTCGCCCGAACGGCGCATGAGTCCGCAGCCAAATTTTGGACGGCGGCGCACCCCAGAGTAATGTATTGCGCACCTTAAGCGCCTGCCTGGTTATCAAATCAGGTTGACGGACGGGCAAGGCTTCGCGCATTTGATGCGCCATGTATCGCAGCCTTGAACCCATAAAAATAACAGAGACCATCGAAGCACTCGCGCGGCGCATCAGCGAACGCTTTCCGGGCTCCGGCCTGTGGAGCGTTTGCTCAGATCTCGTTGCGCTATCGCGACAAACGTCGAGCAAAATTGCAGACGTCTCGAAACCGCACTGGGGCCTGCGCCTTGCCCTTGCAGCTGTACAGTTCATCACTCTGGCAGGACTGGGGCTGCTCGCCAAATTTGCGATGACACTCAGGACGTCAGATGAACTCTCAGATTTCCTGCAAGGCTTCGACGCGGCTGTTAGCCTGGCAATCTTCGTCGGCGGCGCGGCATTTTTCGTCTCTACATTTGAGGGGCGCTGGAAACGCGACCGGGCCTTAAAGGCACTCCATGAGTTGCGTTCCATCGTGCACGTCGTTGATATGCACCAGCTGACGAAAGATCCAAGTATGCTTGGCGGGGCCCGGGTCTCGAGTTCGCCAGAGCGAACGATGAGCCCGTTTGAATTGATGCGATATCTTGAATACTGTTCTGAAATGCTTTCACTTACGGCCAAACTTGCCGCGTTGTATGCCGAAAAAATCAGCGATCCCGTTGTCGTCGATACGGTTGGCGATATCGAACGCTTGACTTCGAACCTCGCGAGCAAAATCTGGCAGAAAATTTCGATGGTACAATCCTTGGAAGGCCGCGACATGCCTCACCCCATCAGCGTCATGCCGCCGTTGGTTGCGAGGCCCATATGACGATCAACGCGACAAATCCCGTTGCCCTGACCCAAGCGCTGATCCGCTGCGAAAGCGTAACGCCTCATGAAGGTGGCGCATTAACGTTGCTACAAAACGTACTGGAGCCCGCTGGATTTGCCTGCCATCGCCTCGTTTTTACCGAGCCCGGCACGCCCGACATCGATAATCTTTATGCAAGAATTGGATCGGGCCGCCCGCATTTATCCTTTGCCGGGCACACTGACGTCGTGCCGGTTGGAGACGAAAAGGCCTGGACCGTGCCGCCGTTCTCCGGAGAAGTTCGCAACGGCATCCTCTATGGGCGCGGCGCGGTGGATATGAAGGGCTGCGTCGCGGCATTCGTCGCGGCTGCGCTCAAATACCTCCAGCACAACGGCGGCGCGCTTCCGCGCGGGTCTCTATCGTTTCTCATTACGGGCGATGAAGAAGGCCCGTCGATCAACGGCACCATCAAAGTGCTGCAGTGGCTGAAAGCGCGCGACGAAGTCATCGACGCTTGCCTTGTCGGAGAGCCGTCGAACCCGAAGGCGCTCGGCGACGAAATCAAAATCGGGCGGCGCGGCTCTTTAAATGCCGAATTGACGGTTTACGGCAAGCAGGGACACGCTGCTTATCCCAACCTTGCGGACAATCCCGTGCCCAAGCTGGCACGCATTCTCGATAGGCTGTCGTCTGCGCCGCTCGACGGCGGGACCGCCAATTTCCAGCCGTCAAACTTGCAAGTGACTGTGATCTCGGTCCCGAATACCGCGACGAACGTCATCCCGGCCGAAGCTCACGCCAAGCTCAACATCCGCTACAACGACGGATGGACGCGATCCAGAATCGAAGAGTGGGTGCGGGACACAGCGGCGCGCGCCGCTTCGGAGGTTGACGGCAAATTCACTATAAAGTTCTCAGGCACCGGGGACGTTTTTCTCACTAAGCCAGGACCGCTCGTAGAAACGCTCAAGACCGCCGTCAAATCCGTGACGGGGCGCACGCCGGCGTTGACAACAGGCGGCGGCACGTCCGACGCCCGCTTCATCAAGGATTATTGTCCCGTCGTAGAATTTGGCTTGGTCAACGCGACGATCCACCAGGTGGATGAGCACACGAGCGTCAAGGACCTTGAAGACCTGACAGAAATATATGGCCGCTTCATCGAAAGTTATTTCGCGAACGCGTGAGGCCGCGGCAGAACTGGCGGCCCGGCTACACTAAACTTGACCGGATATGACAAAGGCCGCTTCTTGCGAAGCGGCCTTTATCAATTCAGGAAATAGCGAGTGCGATTAGACTGCCTCTTTCAGGTCCTTCGAAGCGCGGAAAGCGATCTTCTTCGAAGCCTTGATCTTGATGGCTTCGCCCGTTGCCGGGTTGCGGCCCATGCGAGCCGGACGCTTGCGAACCTGCAGAACGCCGAGTCCGGCGAGGCGGATGCGTGCACCCTTCTTCAGGTGTTTGGTGAGCTGCGCAATTAAATCTTCAAGGATTGCGATTGCCTGCTTTTTTGGCAATTCATGTGTTTCCGCCAACGTCGCAGCGATGTGCTTCAACGTCACGGTTTCTACTTTTGCGGCTGGTGCTTTGGCCATTTTGGTATTCCCTCTACGAATTGATAATGCGGCCGACAATACATCGATCGATTGGAAAAACCCGCGTTTTCTTGACGTTTTCGGCATGCGGTCCACAAAAAGCAGCGATTTGTGGCCGGAAAACACGATTTCGAGGCGGCTTGTCGCGCCAGCCCGGTAGTTCTGCGAGCCATTAGTGCTCTTGAAGCTGCTCGAGATACGCAGCCAAGCTATTGATGAGCTCGCTCCGCCCCTCGCGGCCAAGTTCTTCGTTGAAAACTTTACCCCAGGCCAACATCGCCATCATGCCATGGCTGGCCATGCCGCCATTTTCAATGATCTGCTTCACGCGATCAACGGGGAACACGCCGCCGTTACGCTGCGCGAGAAGCGTCAAATCGGGCGGCGCTTTCTGCAAAGCATCCGAGAGAGGGCCGAGTCCCGTGCCGTCGATGCCATGACACAAGGCACAGTATCGCATGTAGGTCCGGCCACCAGCGTCGATGGCTGCAGCCGGCGTTTTGACATTGTCTTCGGCCGAATGCGCGCCGGTCGCGGGTATGAAAATTGCCAACCCAAGAGCAAAATGGAAGCAGGTGCTTTGAAGTGATTTGCCAAATTTCATAGTTGCAGCCTCCAATGCGGGGACCGGATAGTCCCCAGCCGGCGAAGGGGAAGGACGTCCGGCTGAGGATCTTGAGATACGCGCGTAATGGTGGAACAATGAAATACTCGGCGGGTCGCGGCGTTGATGCACGTCAAACATGCGCCGGGCATTAGGCAAATTCCGGCCATCGCGCGCTGCGGTGCAGCCGGGTTTGATGTGCATGAGAATTGATCATAGATCTACCAGGAGTACCCGGCGATGTCTTATGTTGATGGCTTTATCGTAGCTGTGCCCGAAGACAAACTTGCGGACTATAAGAAGCTCGCGCGTAAGATGGGCAAGATCTGGCGCGAGCATGGCGCGCTCGCCTATGTCGAATGTGTGGGCGACGATGTGCCCGTTGGAAAGCTGACGTCGTTCACCCGCGCGGTAAAATTAAAGCCGGGCGAATCGTCGTCTTTTCCTGGATCGTCTACAAATCGCGCGCGGATCGCGATGCCGTCAATAAGAAGGTGATGACTGACCCACGCATCAAGATGGATATGACGAAGATGCCCTTCGACGGCAAGCGCATGATCTACGGTGGCTTCAAAACGATGATTGAGATGTAGGCTCGCCTTGAAGCGGCAGCTCTATTTGATCCAAGGGTGTCAGACACTTGATCATTGCCCGCCTCCGGCGGGACGGGTCAGACACCATCGCGCGAGACCTATTTGAAGTGCTTGGAGAGCTTCAGGCCCTGGCCTTGATAATTTGATTTGAGGCCTTGGCCGTAGATAATCTCAGGCGTTTCCGTCATGCGCTCGTAGATCAGACGGCCAATGATCTGTCCGTGTTCGAGAATGAACGGCACTTTGTGAGAACGGACTTCCAAAACGACGCGCGAACCCTTGCCACCTGCCGCAGCATGGCCGAAGCCAGGGTCCATAAAACCCGCGTAGTGCACGCGGAATTCGCCGACAAGCGGATTGAACGGGACCATTTCGGCCGCGTGCGTCGGCGGAACGTGCACGGCTTCTTTCGAGGCCAGAATATAGAATTGATCGGGATCGAGGATCAGGCGATTTTTTCCGCGCGTGTAAATCGGGTCCCAATAATCGGCGACCGGGCAGCTGCCGGGCTTGTCAACATCGACAACGCCAGTGTGACGGCGAGCGCGATAGCCGATGAGCCCATCCTTATCGCCCTTGAGATCAACGGAGAGCGCTAAGCCGCCGGCGATATCGGCCACTTCGTCGGAGGTTATGAGCTTCTCGCGTTTGTGAAGCTCGATGAGAGCGGCGTCCGTGTCGGCGGCAGGTCCCAAGCGAAAGCGGATTTGCGAAAGACGCGAACCTTTGCGCACGACGATTGGAAATGTTTGCGGGCAGATTTCAGCGAACAGCGGCCCATTGTAACCGGCGGGCACCTGATCGAAGGCATTGACGCCGTCTGCGATGACACGCGTGAAAACGTCAAGCCGCCCTGTCGAACTCTTTGGATTTGCAGCGGCCGACAAATCAGCGGGCAGCGCCAGGCTTTCCAAGAGCGGCACGATATAGACGCAGCCCGTCTCCAGCACGGCACCTTGGCTGAGGCTAATCGTGTGCATCTGGAGATCATCAAGCTTCGTCTGCACGCGGACGCCTGGGCCGGGTAAAAAGCTGGCGCGCACCCGATAGGCGACGGCACCGAGGCGGAGATCGAGGCTGGCCGGCTGCAATTGGTTTTCAGCGAGCGGCTCGGCAATTTGCAATGCACCGGATGCAATAAGTCCACTAATCGCTTGGCTTGGCAGGATCCCGCATTGGGATGCTGTCGCCTTGTTCGGAGCAACGGCTCGGAACGGAGCCTTTTTCGCCGTTGTTTTCACGATTACGTTCCCCTTCGTTAAGCTTGGCTGTATCCGAAGCGCCCCTTGACGCCAAGGGGGTTCGCCGGGTAATCCGGCAGGGAATTCCGTGGTCCTTTGGCCGGCCGGCTTGCAGCCACGTAAAATAAGTCGCTAAAGGGCCGAGTGCGCACCCGGTTTCCCGCGCCCGGCTTCCCGTCCGGCGCTTGTGGTAAACCGGGTTTTTTATTGGCGCCGAGGACGCAGTCTCAGATGGCAAACGATAAATCCAAACCGGTGAAGCCCGGCGACCATCCCAAGTGGCGCCCCGAAACGGAACTCGTTCACGGCGGCACCATGCGATCACAGTGGGGCGAAACGTCGGAAGCGATGTTTCTGACGCAAGGCTTTGTCTACGACAGCGCCGAGCAGGCGGAAGCGCGCTTCAAGCAGGAAGACCCGGGCTACCAGTATTCGCGTTTCGGCAACCCGACGATATCAATGTTCGAAGAACGTTTGCGCATTTTCGAGGGCGCTGAAGATTGCCGCGCGACCGCAACGGGCATGGCGGCCGTCACCGCCGCGCTGCTGTGCTACATGAAAGCCGGCGATCACTTGGTTTCGGCCCGCGCACTCTTCGGCTCGTGCCGCTACATCGTCGAAACGCTGTGCCCGCGCTTTGGCATTCAATGCACGCTCGTTGACGGCATGGACCTCGACGCCTGGCAAAAAGCGATCCGGCCGAACACCAAGATGTTCTTCTTTGAGACGCCCTCGAACCCAACGCTCGAACTCGTCGACATCGCGGCGGTCTGCAAAATTGCCAAAGCGCACGATATTCTGACGGTCGTCGATAATGTGTTCGCTACTCCAATGCTGCAGCGCCCCTTGGCGCTCGGCGCGGATATCGTCGTCTATTCGACGACGAAGCACATCGACGGCCAGGGCCGCTGCCTTGGCGGCGCGGTTCTCGGCTCAACCGATTTCGTCACGAAATATGTGCAGGATTGGGTGCGCCAGACCGGGCCGTCGCTCAGCCCGTTCAACGCCTGGGTCATGCTCAAGGGACTTGAGACCATGCCCATCCGCGTGAAAGCCCAATGCGAGTCGGCAGCGAAAGTTGCTGACCACTTGGCGGGCCTCAAGGGCATCACCCGCGTCCTCTATCCGGGCCGCGCCGACCACCCGCAGGCGGCACTCGCCGCAAAGCAAATGCCGGGCGGCGGACAGATCGTCACGTTCGAGGTCGAAGGCGGCAAAGACGCCGCATTCCGCTGCCTCAATGCGCTGAGATTGATAAAGATTTCCAATAACCTCGGCGATGCCAAAAGCCTCGTCACACACCCATCGACGACCACGCACCAGCGCATGGGTGCGGGTCCGCGCGCAGAACTTGGCATTACGGACGGCATGATCCGCCTTTCGGTCGGACTGGAAGCCTATGAGGATTTGGCAGCCGATCTGTCAGCGGCGCTCAAAGCTCAATAAGTGAAATTCGCAAAGCTGATATTGACCGCAGAAAGAGCACCCCTAAAGTGGCACGCAAGAAAACGGCCAAAAAAATGGACCTTCATATGTACGAGGCCATCACACGCGGCATCCGCATTCGCGTTGAGCCGCACTATCTCGAAGACCAATCCGCGCCGGACGAAAGCCACTTCGTCTGGGCCTATGCGGTTGAAATCAGCAATGACAGCAAACAGCCGGTACAGCTGAAAACGCGCACTTGGCGGATCACCGACGCGCTTGGGCGTACGGAAGAAGTGCGCGGGCCCGGCGTTGTTGGGCAGACGCCGACGATCCCGCCCGGCGGATCGTTCAGCTACACGTCGGGTTGCCCATTGAAAACGCCGCAGGGCATCATGGTCGGCAGCTATCAAATGGCGGACGAAAAGGGAAAGCTGTTCGACGTCGCGATCCCTGCGTTTTCGCTCGATAGCCCGTATACGCAAGCCGCTATGAACTAGCCGCTATGAACTGAATTGGTCGTCCAACGAAGCAAAGAGGCGCAATGGCGGGACCCATTTATACTCCGGTCGAACTTCTCGCGCGCCTCGTTGCTTTCGACACCACGAGCCACAAGAGCAACTTGGAAATTGTCGCGTTCATCGAAGACTATTTACTACAACATGGTGTGGCCAGCGCGCGCGTTACCGCTGCCGATGGTCTGAAAGCCAGCCTGTATGCCACCATCGGCCCTGGCGACAGCGGCGGGGTTGCATTGTCAGGTCACACGGATGTCGTGCCCGTCGATGGGCAAACCTGGACCAGCGATCCCTTCTCGTTGCGCTCGGAAGCGGGCCGCCACTATGCGCGCGGCGCATGCGATATGAAGGGTTATCTCGCCTGCATGCTGGCGTCTGTGCCAGACTTCAAGAGGCGAAATCTAAAAACGCCAATCCATCTTGCATTTTCATACGACGAAGAGATCGGCTGCCTCGGTGTCCGGCCCATGATTGCAGAATTTGGCAAAACCCTAGCCAAGCCACGCCTCGTCATCGTTGGTGAGCCAACGAACATGCAGGTCGTTGACGCCCATAAGGGTCCGGTGCGCTGGCAAGTGGAAGTCACGGGCCGTGCAGCCCACTCCAGCATGGCGCATCTCGGCGTCAACGCCATTACCTATGGCGCGCGTCTCATCGGCGAACTCGAGCGCATGGAAACGGAACTCAAGGTCACGTCGCGCAACGACCGCTTCATGCCACCTTACGCGACCCTGCAAGTGACCAAACTTGAGGGCGGGACGGCAAACAACATCATTCCGATCTTTTGCCGCTTCGGCTTCGAAGTGCGCGCGCTCCCCGGCGTCGATGTCGATGGGATCGAGCGGCGCATTAGATCCTACGCTGAAACCAATTGCCTGCCCGAGATGCTTCGCGTCGCGGACGAAACCGCGATAACTATCACACGCGTCAACACGGTGCCGCCGTTTGCTGCGGCAGATAATTCGGAGGCGACCAGCCTTGCTCTAAAACTTACGGGCCATAACGGCACGCACACTGTCTCTTACGCGACGGAAGCAGGGCTGTTTCAAGACGCAGGTTCTGCGTCGATCGTCTGTGGACCGGGCGACATCGCCCAAGCCCACACACCCGATGAGTGGATTGCAGATAGCGAAATCGATAAATGCATGGCGTTCATGGGGCGGCTAGCCGATTGGGCGTCGGCCTGACCTTCAGGTTAACCTTTGGCCTTCGCGCTGCCAGTCTCGAACAGCCAACACCCGGCGATAAGGCCCAACAGCGCGCCCGCCAATTGTGCGGCAATGAAGGCGGCGACATCCGCCGGCGCGATGCCCGCGAACGTGTTAGTGAAGGACCGCGCGATTGTAACGGCAGGGTTGGCGAACGACGTTGAGGCGGTAAACCAATAAGCCGATACGATATAGAGCGCGACAGCCATCGCGACCTTGTCAGCTGCAAAGCGCACCGCACCAAGGATCGTTAAAATCAAACCGAACGTGGCCACCGCTTCGGCGGTCCACTGACCAACCCCGTTTCGTGCCGTGACCGACGTTTGAAACACGTCGAGATCGAACATGACGTGCGTGACGAGTACGCCGGCAATGCCGCCCGCAATTTGCGCGATGACGTAGAACGCAGCATCACTGGTTGAAATGGCGTTTTTCAACCGCATCACGAGCGTAACGGCGGGATTGAAGTGTGCGCCGGAAATGGGTGCGAGAATTGTGATCAGTACGAACAGCGCAGCGCCTGTGGCAAGCGAGTTCGCCAGGAGTGCCAAGCCGGTATTCCCGCCTGATAACTTCTCCGCCATGATCCCAGAGCCAACGACGGCCGCGAGCAGCAAGGCTGTTCCAAGAAATTCGCTGGCTAGGCACCGGTTGCGATCAAACGTCATTTCATTGAGTTCCCGTTGCCTGCGGCTAAATCCGTTGCGCCTTCAAGGCCGCCAATTTCCGCGACTCGCGTTTGCAATTCGGCCTGCGACATCGACTCGACGGGCAACGCAACGAGCGCCGACATGCGGGCATGCAACCGGTCATAGGCCTGACGGAAGGCCGCGCGTTCGGCTTCGATACCGCCCGGTGCACCGGCCGGGTCCGGAATGCCCCAATGGGCTTTGACAGGCAATCCTGGCCAAAAGGGGCATGACTCTCCAGCGGCCGCATCGCAGACGGTTATCACGATGTCCATCTTTGGCGCCCCGGCTGCAGCAAACACATCCCACGATTTAGAACGCAGCGCGCCAATCGGATAGCCGCGCTGCTCGAGGAGTTCCAAGGCTAAGGGATTGGGCACCCCACGCGGGTGGCTGCCCGCAGAATAGGCCTGGAAACGGCCAGAACCCACCTTATTCAATATCGCTTCGCCCAAGATGGAGCGCGCCGAATTGGCGGTGCACAGCACGAGGACGTTAATCATGGCAATCCCGGCCCACGCGAATTTTCCCTTAGCGCATTTGACTGGTACCATTGACCCAGCGGCCCGATATACCTCGCCCCAGCACCTCTACATAAGCAGGCCGTCTAATAGCAGCCTGTGACACCTTTGCGACACACAAACAATGGAATAACCTCTCCCCAACAGACTACCTGACCATGCCATGTCTTGGGTGCAATTCCCGGTTAAACAATCAGAATATTCGAGACAGAATTCAGATTCGACCGCCTTGAGAGTGATATCCATGACGCTGACAATGACGCCGAGATCGCCCGCGCTGCTTGCGCTACTCGCAGCAGCTGCCGTGTCAGCGTGCTCGTCGTCACCGCTTCCGTCAATCGGCTCCATCAACCCATTCAGCAATTCGATCCCCGATACCGACCGCGTGTTCCTGATGGCGGCAGGGAGCTGGGATCGCAATCGCGACAACAATGTAACCTGTGACGAGTGGAAGGCGTATGCGACGGAACTCTTCAACAGCGCTGACGCAAATGCCGACGATAGTGTCGATGCCACCGAATGGGGCAACATCACCAAAGTCGATCGCATGTTCGATACGGCTGATTTGAGCTACTACGACGCTAGCCGCGACGGGAAGGTGGCGCGGGCAGAATTCATCGATAAGCCCAATCCCGCATTCACTTTGCTCGACCCCGGCAAGACCTGCACGCTCAATGGAGCGCAGGTGGCGGGCGCCCGATCCAAGACACAGTATGATCTGACAGCCAAACCCAAAGAGGGCGACGACGGCGGCAAAACACCGGATGCCGTGTCGGGCACGGGCAAGCGATACTGACGACGGTAATCAAAGTTAGCCGCCGAGACACCAGGCGAGGATCGATTTCTGCGCATGCAGCCGGTTCTCAGCCTCGTCCCAGATAACCGATTGCGGACCTTCCAAGACTTCGATTGAGACTTCGTGTCCGCGATAAGCGGGCAGGCAATGCATAAAAATAGCGTCTTTGGCAGCCTTGCTCATGAGCTTCTGATCGACGGCATAGGGTGCCAGGATTTTCTTGCGCCGCGCGGCATCCGATTGGCCCATCGAAACCCACGTATCCGTCACGACGCAATCGGCGCCTTTGACGGCTTTCTCGGGATCATTGGTCAACGTGACGGACGCTTTCTCGCGCCGCGCCCATTCCATCGCTTCGTCTTCAGGCTGAAGTGCGTCCGGACAGCCAAGCCGCAGCGTGAAGCCAAAACGCGCGGCCGCGTGCATCCAAGAGACGGCGACGTTGTTTCCGTCGCCGACCCAGGCAACTGTGCGGCCCTTGATCGAACCGGAATGCTCCTCAAAGGTCATGACATCGGCCATGACCTGGCATGGATGGCTCTTGTCAGTCAGTCCGTTGACGACGGGAATCGACGCATGCTTGGCGAGTTCGACGAGGGTGTCGTGAGCGTTGGCGCGGATCATGATGGCGTCAGCGTAGCGCGACAGAACGCGCGCCGTGTCGGCAACGGACTCTCCGCGCCCTAATTGCAAGTCTGTATGATTGAGCGACAGCGCGCCGCCGCCGAGCTGGCGCATGGCTATATCGAACGACACGCGCGTTCGCGTCGAAGGCTTCTCGAAAATCATAACGAGAACGCAGTCTTCAATACCTTTCGGCCTCAAGGCGGCGGGCACGCGCTTTCCTGCTTTTTTCATGGCGTGTGCGTTGTCGATGATGCGCCGCAACGTCTTCGCGTCGATTGCGGAGATGTCGAGAAAATGTCTCGTTTCTGTTTTTGATTTCATGGGTGATAAGCTTCTTAGGGCTCTCCTATGGATTAGAGAGCCAATTGTTTCTGAATGGCGGCCAAAGATTTTGCGAGGCGCCCGGTAGCCTCGGCGATTTCCTCGTCCGAGACCGTGAGCGGCGGGATAACGCGAACCGTATTGTCGCCTGCCGCAACGAGAAGCAGCTTTTCCGCGATCGCCGCCTTGACGACTTGGGCTGGTGTTACAGACGCACTGAGCTTCAGCCCGGTCAATAGCCCAGCGCCGCGCACGTCTTCCACGATCGCAGGGAACCGGTCTTTGATGCTCGCAAGATTTTGTTTCAAGCGCAGCGATTTCGCTTGAACCGCATCGAGAAATCCAGGCTCCGTCATAACATCCAGGACTGCACTCGCGACCGACATGGCCAGCGGATTGCCGCCGAATGTTGAGCCGTGCGTGCCGGGCGTCATGCCGATAGCTGCTGCTTCTGTCGCCAAAATCGCGCCAACAGGAAACCCGCCGCCCAATCCTTTTGCTGCCGCCATGATGTCAGGTCTTATCCCGGCCCACTCGTGTGCAAAGAGTTTGCCCGTGCGTCCGGCGCCGCTTTGCACTTCATCGAGAACGAGGAGCAGGCCGCGCTGATCACACAGTTCGCGAATACCGCGCAAGCATTGCGGTGGCACAATGCGGACGCCGCCCTCGCCTTGAATGGGCTCAATCATAATTGCTGCGGTTTCAGGCCCAATCGCGGCTTTTAGCGCATCGTGATCGCCGAACTCGACGTGATCGAAACCTCCGGCTTCCGGTCCGAACCCTTCGAGATACTTCTCGTTCCCCCCGGCTGCCAGAGTTGCAAGCGTGCGCCCATGGAACGCGCCTTTGAATGTGATGATGCGGTGGCGCTCTGGCCGGCCCGACACGAAGTGATAGCGGCGCGCAATCTTGATCGCACCCTCGCACGCTTCCGCGCCCGAATTACAAAAGAAGACGCGCTCGGCAAACGTCAACGCACACAAACGATGCGCGAGATCCTCTTGCCCCTCAACGCGGTATAAATTTGACGTGTGCCAAAGCCTTGCCGCTTGCGCTGTCAATGCTGCGACGAGACGGGGATGTGCATGGCCAAGCGAATTGACCGCGACGCCGGACCCGAAATCAAGAAAGCGCTCGCCCGAAGTTGTATAGAGCCATGATCCTTCGCCGCGCGCGAACACCAGATCCTGACGGGCATATGTGCCCATCACGGCGCTCAAAGGCAGATCCTTTTCAGGTGCGGCAGGAGTCATTCCCCCGGGCGCTCCCATTGACGTTGACTGCGACGCTGACATGGCAGCACCAACCTCGCGCAGAAAATCAAAAAAGCCGCCAATCCTGGCGGCCCTTTACAACTCCTGATACGCGCACGATGCGGAACTGTCAATAAATTGGCCCGAAGCACCCAGGTGCAACAGTGACGGCGGCCATTCGTCCGCGAAGTCAATCAGCCGTTGAGAACTTGAGGACCATGCGCAGGCGCCCTTCCTTACAGTGCAACTCGAATCGTTCTGTTGCGGATACGCCACTTCTCCCTGTCAATGGCCGCTCTTTCGCCACGCTCGTCTTGTAGACGGAATTCAGCATGTTGTAACTTAGCCTGACTGGGCCACGACATGTGGCGGCTTGTTGGCCGTCTTTGTCACCGTACTTGTAAGTGCATTGGTCCAAACGTGCCATGAGCCGCCCTTTCGGCGCCCTCGCGTATTCTGCGGCACGTAGTTCTGCGTTTCCATCGAGTTCTTGCGTCTACCACCCGGCCGGGATTGTCGTCCCTTGTCTGCGCGCCCATACGCGCATCGAGGGACTGTCGCGGCCGACTAAGCGGGCACCGGGGGGTGCACCGCCGCACGCGCGGCTCGACAGGGAGCGACTGGAACATGTCTTGGACGGATGATCGCGTCGATCTTTTGAAGAAACTCTGGGGCGAGGGACTGAGCGCAAGCCAGATCGCCGGCCGCCTCGGCAGCGTGACGCGCAATGCCGTAATCGGCAAAGTGCATCGCCTTGGCCTCTCGGGCCGGGCGACAACCTCGCGCATGAAAACGCATCGGCCACGCGCCCGCATTGCCAATGCCAAGCGTGCCGTGAAAGCTCGCTTTGCAACGGCAGGTAACCCGGCCGTCCGCGCCCTCTACATCGGCGACGCAGAACCATACGTGTCGCCGGTCGAAGAACTCGTCATTCCGATGGCCGAGCGCAAGTCCATTCAAACTTTGTCCGAGTGCAGCTGTCGCTGGCCCATCGGCGATCCGCAAGCGTCGGACTTCCACTTCTGTGGCAAGAACAAAGTTCCGGCTTTGCCTTACTGCGAATTTCATGCCCGCCGGGCGTTCCAGCCGGCCATTCCGCGCCGGCGCGAACGCACCGAAATCGAGGCACCAGTCGCTGTCGCAGCACCGAAAGAAGCGCTGCAAAAAGAGCGAGCTTGATTACGAACACTTGAGGGAACGGGGCATTCGTGCCCCGGGGACGGGGAAGAGAGCCAGTGGCCGGGGGGCCGCTGGCTTTCTTGTTTGGGGTGCCGCTTACGAGACAAATCCGGACATTTTAACTGATGCATCTGTCGCTTGGCAGGTCGCCTGCCGTCCGTGCTAGACATCAGACTTCAGTGTCTGGAGACGCGCGATGGGCAAGAACGGCGACAAGAACGGCAAAGAGAAGAACAAGGACAAGTCGAAGCCGGCAGACGCTTCCCCGGCACCACCTCCAGCGCAAGCGCCCGGCAACAAGAAGCCTGCCGCCACGGCCGAAGCCTCCACCCTGCCTCCGGGTTTCTCACTCGACGATCCAAAATTTCCTAAAGACCTCGATGACGCCGCGATGACATCGGGCGGCTACCCATATGAAAAGAAAATGAAGCGCGAAGCATTCGCGGAAGAGCTCGAAAGCCTTCAGATCGAACTCTGCAAATTGCAGGCCCACAACATCAAAACGCGCGGCCGCATCCTCGCGCTGTTTGAGGGCCGGGATGGCGCCGGCAAAGGCTCGTGCATCGGCGCATTCACGCAACACCTCAATCCGCGCAACACACGTGCTGTAGCCTTAACCAAGCCGACTGAAACCGAGCGCGGGCAGCTTTATTTCCAGCGATACGCTGCACACCTGCCAACCGCCGGCGAGATCGTTCTGTTCGACAGGTCTTGGTACAATCGCGCCGGCGTCGAACGCGTCATGGGGTTTTGCAACGAAGACCAGCTCGCAATTTTCTTGCGAGAAGCCCCGGAGTTTGAAGGCCTTCTCGTTCGCGACGGCTTCCGTTTCTTCAAATTTTTTCTGCAGATCGGCCGTGAAATGCAGCTCAAACGCTTTCATGAACGCCGCCACGATCCGTTGAAGCAGTGGAAACTATCAGACATCGATATCGCGGCGCTGAACAAGTACGAAGCCTACTCTAAGGCACAGGCCGACATGTTTCGCTTCACGCACACGACGATTGCGCCTTGGATCGTCATCCGCGCCAACGATCAGCGCCGCGCGCGGCTTGAAGCGATACGTGTCGTCTTGTCCGCGATCGACTACGAGAGCAAGGACGCCAAGGCGATTGGGCAAGTAGATGCCAAAATCGTAGGCTCTGGCCCTGGGTTCTTTCAGACCGCGTGACCGTTCCCTTCCGGGACAACCGGAGTGCAATTCTTTACCGCGTTGCCATTGAACAACGGGCGCGCACTGGAAAAACCGGCATCAAAAACCTTTCTTTTGCTTGCGATAGGCAATATCCAGCCATCGGACGAACAGTAAATCAAGGGTTTCGAGAATGCAGCGGATGGGGCGTTACCTATTCAAACAAGCATGTGCGATGCGCTCGGACGAGCGTGGCGCGGTTGCTATCCTCTTTGCACTCATGGCCGTCGCACTCGTCGGCATGGCCATGTCGGCGATTGATATTGCCCGTATCGAGCGGATGAGGGCTGGCATGCAGGTTGCGGCAGATGCAGCTGCAGCAGCCGGCGCACAATTGCTTGGCAGCGCCGACGAACAGGTCGATCCGATGGTCAAGGCATATCTCATTGCCAATCTGCCGCCAGACCAGAAAAACAATCCCTATAATCTCACGATCAACCCGGACAAAAAAAGTCTGACCATCAACCTGCAAAACGAAGTGTCTACGACACTTGTCGGTCTACTCAACGTCAACAGCGTGCGCATATTTGTCGAAAGCACGGGATACGCGCCGGTCGAAGTTGCCGGGATTCGGCCTGAAGATGGTGAGGAAGACGCCGCCAAGAGTAAGAAAATATCCAAACGGCCACCCGCGCGCCCGCAACCACCGCGACTTTCCCGGGGAAATTCGCCCGGCGACATGCAGGCCAATCAAGAGAAAATCATCGAGTACCTGCGCTCGCTTGAGAAAAGCGGCGATCCCGAAGTGCGCCGGCTCCTGGAAGCATTTCAGCGGCTCCGCTAACCGATCACCTCACTAGCAAGAACGGTGCGCCGGTTTTAGCAATGGTGCGCGACAAAGCCCGCCCTGTCGGCAACACTGTCCCCCCGAACCGGCACACAACAAAGCTTGGAGCCAGCTTACGAAGCACACCGTCATAGGCTTCTTCAGCGCCGAACGACGGCTCTGTCGCCTCAAAAACCACCTCCGTTTGCAGCGGAATTACCAATCGCGCGCGCGCCTCAAGGCCGCTCAGTTCAGCACGCGTACTTGCAGCAAAGAGAACATGAATTCGCCCGAACATGCGCGTCAAGCGCGTTGCCGCGCGCAACATCGAAGGCAGCCGTTCAATATCCTCGGCAACGACGGCGATCGGACCATCGCGGTTTCCGCTGCCAAGTGGAGCCACAACGACACCCGTTGCACCACTAACATTGGCAAAGAGCGTCCCGACGGACGGTACGGAAGTGGCGCCCGCGGCAACAACCACGTTCCAGGGTCCGCGCACGGTGCACAGTTCCGCTAAAACGTCGATTGCATCGCCCGATGCGCTCGTGTGCCGGCACGCAACGCCATGACGCCGCGCGCAGTCGGCAATCTCGCGGCGCTGGCGGCGCATCAGCAACGACTCTGCGCGTGCGGAACGATCAAAATGCGATGCGCCGCTCGTCACTTCAACCGGCGCCGTGCCAGTGCCGCGCGCTACAAAACCTGTTGCAGGCATTTCGCCGCTGAGCCCGATATCCCCCGCGTCAACCGTCACCGTTTCAATTTCTGCCTGAAATGCCGCCGCCAGTCTGGCTGCCGCACTGGCAGCAACGAGATTCAGCGGAGCATTGTGATCGGTCCAGAACAAAACCCGTCCGCTCGCTTCGGACGCTTCGGCGACGTGAGCCATCATAGCGGGGAGCTCTTTTGCAGCGCGCGTGACGCGACTTCGATGTCGGCGCGCCGGATGACGCCGGAACTCCCCGCCGCTGCAATTTGATCGGCTTCAGCGAGAAGCGTTCGAAGCGCGGTCAAATCCAGAGAAACGCAATCTGGTTTTTCCGCCCGGCGGCAAGCATCTTTATAAATCAGCCCTACTGCGGATTCCGTGACAGGGCGAAAGCCATTATCCTTGGCCATTGCCGCAGAAAATGCACCGAACGCACTCGCATCTGCGTCGCGGCAAAGCGCTGTCGCCTCAAACTGCGCAACAATCGGGAAGTGCTTCGTAACTCCGGCATCGATCCCGGAAAGTTTCTCCAGCGATTTGAAGTCGGCCACAAGAATGACGCGCACATCCAACTTGATTGGCTCGGCATCGATGATCATTCCGGGCGCGACCCGTGGCTTTATCTCGCCCAATTCAAGGGCTGCCGAGAGAATAGCCCACCCCTCTGGCGCGGCGGCAAGGCGCCATGCTTCGACGACTAGGAAGCCGCCGTTAGCCCGCATCAGCTGACCTGGCTGAAAAGCTACGCGCCCATCGCTGTCGAGCCCTATGATCCCGGCAAGATGAGCAGCCGACACGTCGCGCACGAAGACCACCGGCGCCGCCTCGGAAAAATCGCTCGACGTTTGAACGGGAAGAACTTTGACGGCCGGAACACCGGTGGACCGCGGCCCACCGCCGCTACGTTCGCAGAATGCGCGGATGAAATCGGCTTCGATCGCCGGCAACAGTGCTCCCGCGCCGCCAAATGCCGATTGCACCAACTCAATTTGTGGCCTGACCGCCCGGCTTGCGGTTTCGTGATTCAAAACGCTGATGCGCTCGCCCTGGGCCATGCACTCGCCCGGCAAGGCCCCAATCAATACCTTGAGCTCGCTTTCAAGCACCGCGATTTTCGTTTCGACGTCGCGCTGCAAGCCGTCTGGCAGGGAGCGGAAAATCTCAGACCTAACGACCTTACCATCGTGCATCGGCGCCAGAACAAACCCTTCAGAAGTCTTCAATAACGCGATGTTCTGCGCTTCCGCGCGCCGTTTCAGGTCGTCTAGAGACTTATCAGCACGATGGCGGAATTCTTCGTCGATCACTTCAACTGCAAGTCTATAATCGTCACTCGCAATCAGCCGCTCGTATGTCGATGTGGAGCGCGAAATTGCATCTTGCACTTCGCGCGCGAAGAGAGCGCCTTGCCCATGTGGAAGTGCAAATGCCTGCAAGGCACGCCCCATGCCGGAGGACCAGAGGTAAACGCAATCGCTGGGGCGCGGCAGTTCTGTGCGGCGTTTTTCGAGAAGCGTGGCGAGTGCTGTGCGGCGGCCCGTTCCGGGTGGCCCGAGAGCAAGCACATGAGAATTCCAATGCGTGCGTTCGACGGCGCGAGTCAGTATCTCATAAGCATGGGACTGCCCTGGCGGCGCCGAACCCGGAACAGACGCCTCAACGGTTGCCGCGTCCGTTTCGCCGGTAACGATCGACACGGTCTTCGATGCCGCCGCCGCCAGCCGGTCCGACAATTTGGAGGTCGTGATCGCGACCACGTTGCTCGCTGACGGGATCGCCGCCGGAGGATCGGGATTTGCGGCATCGGAGTCGCCGGCTTCTTCGGAAACTATCGCACCTGGATCAACGTCCGCCACGGCGACTGCGGGTGCAGCTGCCTCTGGCTCAATGGACGGTAGTTCCGCCTCTTTCTTCGCGCGCCAGAAAAACATCGCTCACTTGCCCCGTCAAAATCACCGGTTAAACGCCATGAAACTTTGGTGCCGCCCCCCGCCGGTGGCTTGAGTTCAGACATCTCACGTCCATAATGGCGGGACCATGACCAAGCCCCCTTCCACCGAACCAAATCCTATGGAAACCGCACAAGGCCCCGGCCTCCCGCCCGCCGCGGCCGCAATTCTGCGTGGGGTACAAAGGCTGCTCCGCGCCCATGGTTTCGAAAGTATCGGGGAGGCAAGCCTCGCAAATGGCCGGCGCGCCGACGCGATGGCCATAGGGCCCAATGGCGACGTCTGGATAGTTGAAATCAAATCGAGCATTGCCGATTTCCGTACGGACAATAAATGGCCCGAATACCGCGACTACTGCGACCGGCTTTTTTTTGCCGTCGCTCCGGATTTTCCCGCAGAGATATTGCCACCCGATACGGGGCTCATGCTCGCGGATCGGTATGGCGGCGAGATTATCCGCGATGCCCCGGAGACGCGCCTCTCTGCCGCCCGGCGCAAGGCGGTGACACTTGCATTTGCGCGCGCCGCCGCCGCACGGCTTGCACACGCTATCGAGCCGCCCATTCCTGGACAGCCGGGGTAAGTAAGCTGAAGCGGATACCGGGACGTTTTACTTCGGCGCGCGTTTTGCCAGAATGCGCTGCAAGGTTCGCCGGTGCATATTGAGGCGGCGTGCCGTTTCCGAGACGTTGCGGTTGCAAAGCTCGTAGACGCGCTGGATGTGTTCCCAGCGCACGCGGTCGGCCGACATGGGATTTTCCGGTGGTGGCGCTTTCTCGTCTGTTCCGGCGAGAAGCGCGTCGGTCACGTCGTCGGCATCGGCTGGCTTGGCGAGATAATCGACGGCACCGAGTTTGACCGCGCTGACCGCCGTCGCGATGTTGCCGTAGCCGGTGAGCACGATGGCGCGGGCGTCCGGCCTTACGCGCGAAAGCTCGGCGATAACGTCGAGGCCGGTCCCGTCTTCAAGACGCATATCGACAACCGCAAAAGCCGGCGCTTTCTGGCGGATGAGTTCCAAGCCTTCGACCACCGAATGGCCGCTGCGCACTTCGAATCCACGCAATTCCATGGCACGCGCCAGACGCTGCAGAAACGCCCTGTCATCGTCGAGAATGAGCAAGGATTTGTCTTCAGGTAGTTCATCCTGTTTGAATGAAAGATCTTCGCCGGTCACAACAGCCTCCGCTTGCCGCGCGATCCGGGCGGCTCCGATGTGCCCATTTGTCCTACGCCCGCAACTGCGGCGCAATAGGCTGACTGCCGGAAAAGCGTTAAGAGGTTACTTTAAGACGACGCTTTGGCCATCAATCCCGGATAATGGCCTGTTGGGGGTCGAAAGTATCAGGCTTTAAGTACGTCTGCCTGTCCCAAACCGCGGTCCCGGCGTTCGAAGACCTGCCGAGGCCAGGATACTTGAATAACGGCGCCCTGCCGGGGCGCGGCCCGGTTTGAGAACACGACCGCGGCCCCCGACCGCTCAAGAAGCGTTTTGGCGATGAAGAAGCCAAGCCCCAGCCCCGAATGTTCGGTTTCGCGCTTCTCCTGCATCCGGCGCGTCGATACGTAAGGCTCGCCGATACTATCCATGAGTTCTGCCGGAAAACCCGGGCCGTCATCGGCTATCGTGACGACAACGTCATTCTCGCTCCACTGAGCCGCGACCTCGACCTCGGCCACGGCGAAATCGACAGCGTTCTCGATGATATTGCCCAGTCCATAAATGACGCCCGGCCGGCGCTCGCCGACAGGCTCGGTACGGGCATCGCCCTGGGCATGGGCAGTCGCCCCTGCCGTGATCACCAAGCGCTTGCCGCTGTGCTTATGGGGTGCAGCGGACTCGTCGATGATTTCGCGCACGGAGACACTGGCGTGCATCGGGTCTTGCTCGTCCGGACTTTTGGTCAACTTCTGCAGGATTTCGCGGCAGCGCAGCGCTTGGCTACGCAAGAGCGACAGATCCTCGATATACTTGCTGTCCGGACCAAAATCGCGTTCGAGCTCCTTGGCGACCAGCACGATTGTAGAAAGTGGTGTTCCAAGTTCATGTGCGGCGGCGGCGGCTAGTCCATCAAGTGCGTGCAATCGCTGTTCGTGCGCCAGCACCATGTCGGTCGCCGCAAGGGCCGCCGACATGAGACGCGCTTCCTTGCTGATGCGCCAAGTATAAAATGCAAGGAAGACCGTTGAGGCAAAAAGCGCGGCAAGACTTCCCACTTTATAGTCTCTATGCAATTCAAAGCGGATGCCGTCGTACCAGGGTAGAGCATGATACTGGGTCACAAGGACCGCAGCCGACATAATCGTGATGGCACCGAGAAGCAGTGTTGACCGGACCGGAAGCGTCGCCGCCGAAACAGTCACGGGAACGACCATCAAAATTGCGAACGGATTCTGAATGCCCCCTGTCAAATAGAGGAGGGCGGCGAGTTGCAGCACGTCGTAAGCGAGCAGCAAGGTGGCAAACCTGGTATCTAGCCGGTGGCGAGCTGGAAAACGGATTGAAAGAAACACGTTGAGCCATGCCGAAAGCGCAATCAAAACCAGGCAGCTGCCCACCGGCAAGGCAAAGCCATAAATCCCGGTCACGACGCCAATTGCCAGAAGCTGGCCAAAGATCGCGAGCCATCTGAGCCGTACGCTGGTCTGCAAGCGCAATTGGCTATCACGCTCGCTGACGATGCCCTTCGCCTTGGTGTCCCGGTGTCTTGTATTCACGGCCCTAATTTTCCTTCTCGTGACCCGACGCCGCAGCCTAGCATGGCTTGCCCAGCGCCGCCCATTAGCCCACTGTCAAAGGCGCATTGACCAAAACAATTCCACTTTGAAATTATGCGCTACACAGTCCACACCCGAGCCGTCTAGAAATACAATTGGAACCACAGCATGCAACCGAAAACCCTTGTACTTGCTCTTTTGGGGATTGTTGCTGGGGCCGCGCTCGCCTTCGTCGCCCTGCCCGCGAGAGATACACGCATGCCCGCGCAAGGCACCGCCGCCGAAACGGGAAAGGCTCTGATCGGCGGTCCGTTCACATTGACCGATCACACGGGAAAACGCGTGACCGAAAAAGACTTTCTCGGCAAGCCCTTGTTGATATTTTTTGGCTTTACAAATTGCCCCGACATCTGTCCGTCGGGACTGCAGGTAATGTCAGCCGCCCTTGATAAGCTCGGCGATAAGGGCTCCAAAGTAACACCCATTTTCATCACGCTCGACGCGCAGCGCGACACACCGGAAAAACTCGCACAATACGTCAAAAGCTTTCATCCGCGTCTCGTTGGCCTAACTGGCAGTGAAACAGAACTTGCAGCAGCAGCAAAGGCCTATAGGGTCTATGCTCAGAAGGTCAGCGACGATGCGACACCTGGCAGCTATACATACGATCACGCCGCGATTATTTACCTGATGGGCGCGGACGGAACGTTTATTACGCACATACCGCACACGACAAACGTTGAACAAGTTGTGTCGATACTCAACAAGTCACTCTGATAATTGCAGTTTGCGTCGCGTGCGACCGGCGCGCAACAGCTCAGACCATCAAAGTCCAATATAGGGCTATTACGCCTGGAGCGGCACCGCGAAGCTTGCTAGTTCATGCAAACGAGTACGCCGCGTGACGTGCGAACTGCAGTATTTCTATTAAAGCCCGCACGCGGCTTAAGTGCAGGCGAACAGCGCAGACTTTTTTATCACCGGGGATCAATCGGCATGCGCAAGACCAGACGATCCGTTTCCACAAGCGGCCGCGCCACCGGCATCGAAGACATGGGCGCCCGCGTGGAAGTGAGGCGTCATGCCGGCGCCCGGCGCTTAACGTTGCGTGTAAGCCGCACACGCCGCGCCGTAATCGTCACTATTCCTCTGCAATGCGATCTCGACGAAGCAGGTACTTTCATCTCGCGCAACATCGACTGGGTGCGCGAACGTCTCGACAACCTTCCCGATCCCGTGCCGTTTGTACACGGTAGCGCTATGCCGTTGCGCGGCGAACCGCATGCCATCGTCTTTACAGATGCCGGTTCCTCGCGGCTCGTTGCCTTAAACCGCACCGCAACACCAAGACCCGAAATTCGCGTGCCGGGAACTGAGGCCACGGCAGAAAAGCGGCTGCGCGGGTGGTTGTTTGACGAAGCTAAGCGCGATCTCGACCGTTCCGTCATGCTCCACGCCAAACGCCTCAATGTGCAACCCAAGCGCATCGTCGTGCGCGATCAAACGACCCGCTGGGGCTCGTGTTCGACCACCCGGGTTCTGTCATTTTCTTGGCGGCTGGTCTTGGCTCCGCCGGCCATACTCGACTACGTCGCCGCTCATGAAGTGGCGCATCTTGCGGAAATGAATCATGGGCCGCGCTTCTGGGCGCTGGTGCGCAAGACACTGCCAGACTTCGAAACATCCAAGCGCTGGCTGCAAGTTTACGGACTCGATCTTCACCGCTATGGCGCAGAGCAGCCGGGCACCGAATAGCCCGGCCTGAGGCTTACCACCAGCCGCCAAGCGACATCATGCCTTTGGGGCGATCTACCTTCTTCTCGGCATTTGCCGCGAGCATTTCGCCGGACGGTGCGGCTTCCGAGTTAGCAATCGCTTGATCAATGAAATCCTCGCCGATCGGCTCAACCGGATGGGCCAGAACGGGCGGCTCAACCTTGATGCGACCTTGCGGTGGCACGGCGCGCGGGACCTCTTTGATCGCCGTGTTATTGCCGAGCCATTTATTGCCGAGCCATGGCAGATTTTCCTGAACGGTGTTTAAATCTGGACGGCTCGGCACCGGCGCTGTGGCCACAGAACCTGTCGCAGCGCGCGATTCCGTTCCGGGCAGCATCAGCGGTGCCTTGCCGGCGTGCGCGACCGTCATGATCTCGCGCCAGATCTCGGCTGGCAATCCGCCGCCAACGGCCTTGTTCATGGCCTTGCCGCTGTCGTTGCCAATCCAAACGCCTGCCGTCAAATGCGCCGTATAGCCGACAAACCATGCGTCGCGAAAATCTTGGCTGGTACCGGTCTTGCCGGCCGCGGGGTGCATTGGGATAGCCGCCCGGCGGCCCGTTCCGCTAACGAGGGCGGCGTTGAGCATGTCGTTCATAGCCCCGACATGCACCGGATCGACAACCTGCGCCGTGCGCGTTGCCTCGCGCGCGAAGAGAACCCGGCCCGAACTCATGCGAACGCGGCGGATGGCGTGCGGCTCGATGGCCGTGCCGCCGTTTCCGAAGACGCCATACGCGCCAGTCAATTCCAGCAGCGATACCTCCGACGTTCCAAGGGGTAACGAAGGTTCTTCCCTCAAATCAGATTTGATGCCGAGACGGCGCGCCACGGCAATCGTGCGCCCGCGTCCGGCCTCTTGATTGAGGCGGACGGCAACCGTGTTGACAGACTGCGCGAGCGCACGCCGCAAAGTTATTTCGCCGACATATTGGCCGTTGTCGTTACGCGGTGCCCATCCGTCGATGGCGAGCGGAAGATCATACGTCACGCTGTCCGGCGTCATTCCATTTTCGATTACCGCCAAATATACAAACGGCTTGAAGGCGGAACCTGGCTGGCGGCGCGCCTTCACAGCCCGGTTGAATTGGCTCTCTGCGTAATTGCGTCCGCCGACCAGAGCGCGAATGCCGCCATCGTTATCAAGCAATACAACAGCTGCCTGGCCAACTCCGAGCGCAGCACCTTGGCGTGCAAGGGACTTTGCGACGATCTCGTTGGCACGGCGTTGAAGCCCGGCGTCAAGTGTCGTCTCTACAATGACTTCCGCGTGTCCGCTGCCTACGAGCGGGGGCAAACGCTCAAGCACGAAATCTACGGCATATCCGATGCCGGATGCATCTTTCTGAGATTTGTTTTCGGCAAAGACCATGTGTTCGGCCTGGGCCTTGGCTTCATCCGCGCGTGAAATGATTCCCGCATCGACCATTTTGGCGAGTACCACCCGGCCACGTGCCCGCGCTGCCTCTGGGCTGACGGCCGGCGAGTATTTCGAGGGTGCCTTGAGCAAGCCGGCAATGAGTGCCGCCTCTCCAAGCGACAATTCCCGCGCCGATTTGTCGAAGTAGCGCTGGCTTGCAGCTTCAATGCCGTATGCGCCGCCGCCGAAGTACACGCGATTGAGATAGAGTTCCAAGATGTCCGGCTTCGATAGCCTGAGTTCGAGCCATAGCGCGAGTGCGAGTTCCTCAACTTTGCGAGAGAGTGTCCGCTCGGGCGTTAGAAACAAGTTCTTTGCCAGCTGCTGAGTGAGCGTAGAGCCGCCTTGCGCAAAACGCCCGGCGCGGAGATTGGCGAAAAACGCGCGGCCCAAGCCAGCAGGATCAAGCCCGTAGTGTTCGAAAAAGCGCCGGTCTTCGGTTGCAACGACAGCGCCCGTGACATGCCGCGGCAACAGGTCGAGCGGCATGTAATCATGCGCTGCACCACGTTCGGCGAGCACAGAGCCGTCGCGCGCCAAGATCCGAACAACTGGCGCGCGCTCTTTATTACGCATTGCAAGCGGATGCGGAAACGACACCGTATAATAGATCATCATGGCCGCTAAGGCAGGGAAGCACCGTGGCAACAGCAAGCGCCGGAACACCAACGACGATGCGCCATTTCCAGGACAGGGTGAAAAACATGCGCCGCAAAATGCCGCCGCGCGTAACAGGTGTCGCGGCCTGCTCGCTGTCGTGCTGCGGCCCATCCATGATTGTTCCGGGCGCGACGCCAAAAGGCGCAAAAAGATGAAACGGTCTGGGCAAAGGCGGCGGCTGAAGCCCGGTGTGCCCGGGGATAGAGGCATTCAAAGAATGGCCCATATCGCCTGGACCGCTTTCGCGGTTCCTGCGTAATACGCCGATAAATGCCCAGATAACCCGCATACGCAAACGCTCGCCACGCCACAACGCCTTACGCCGGCCCCCTTGAGCCAACGCGACAATCCATAAAAATAGCGGACGGCAGCTAAGGTCCGGTTAACTACGTCAACGGCGCGGGCTGAGGGGAACCGTCAAGGTTGTAGCAGCGCAGAGAATGGCTACCCTGCACAATCTGTTGCGGACAAATTCGGGGTGGCAGATGACGCATCCCTCCCCCATAGTTGCTTGAGTTGAATCGAGGGAGATCCATGGCACCGGACGTCGATTTGGCAGCCTACAAGGACGTTCTGCTCGTGCTCGGCACGGCAGGCGTCGTGGTACCGCTCATGAACCGCTACAAGGTCAGTCCGGTTCTCGGCTTCCTTATTGCTGGCGCGTTTCTCAGCCCAAAAGGTCTCGGCGCGCTGTCCGGTATTTTTCCGCCGTTCAGCTGGATAACAGTTTCAAGCCCCGAACGCGTGGGAAAACTTGCCGAGTTGGGCGTCGTCTTTCTGCTCTTTTTAATTGGTCTCGAACTTTCGTTCGAACGCCTGTTGACCATGCGCCGTCTCGTCTTTGGACTGGGCGCGGCCCAAGTTCTCATCTCGTCGAGCGTCATCGCGCTCCTTGCCGTGTCGTTTGGAATAACGCCCGTCAGCGCGCTGGTTATTGGGGCCGCTCTGTCGCTCTCATCTACCGCCATCGTCATCGAGCAATTGTCCGAACAAAAGCGCATGGCGACGGCGACCGGCCGCACGAGCTTTTCGATCCTGCTGTTTCAGGATCTCGCCGTCGTGCCCATCCTGTTCCTGCTTGGCGTTCTCGACCCAAGCGCCGGGGGATCCATCACAGCCGGTATCTTCAAGGCGCTGGCCCAGGCTGCCGCAGCACTCGCCGTCATTGTCGTCGTCGGCCGCTTCCTGTTGCAACCGCTTTTCCGCTTGGTCTCGCAAACCGGCAGCCACGACATGTTCATCGCGACCACACTCTTCGTCGCGGTCGGTACCAGCTTCGCAACAGCCGCAGCAGGCCTTTCCATGGCGCTCGGCGCCTTCGTTGCCGGATTACTTCTTGCAGAAACCGAGTATCGCCGCGCCATCGAAGCCATCGTCGAACCGATAAAATCTCTGCTGCTCGGCGTATTTTTCTTTTCTGTCGGCCTCAGCCTCGATCCGGCTGTCCTTGTAGCAAACCCGCTCAATATTTTTGGGATGACGGCGCTGCTGCTCGTTTTGCAGGCGCTCATTATTTTCGGCCTATGCCGTTGGTTCGGCATCTCCAAGCCGGCGTCGATTGAAACGGCAGCGCTCCTTGCGCCTGGCGGCGAGTTCGCCTTTATCGTGCTGACGCTCGCGCTTAGCTACGGCCTTGTCTCCGCCTACGCACACCAGCATGCTCCTGACCTCCGTTTCGCTGACCATGGCGCTCATCCCGCCTATCGGCGCGTTCGGACGGCGTCTCGCCAAGGCAAGCGCGCCACCCACCGCCGCCGATCCGGAACTTTCAGCTTTGCCGCCCGGCGATGGCGAAATCAAAGCCCTCGTCGTTGGCTACGGCCGCGTCGGGCAACTCATTGGCGACATGCTGGAAGAACACAAAGTACCCTACATCGCCGCCGACAACGCGGCACCTCTGGTCAGCTCCGTTCGCCGCCAGGGAAAGCCCGTCTACTTCGGCGACGTGCGTCAGATCGAGTTTTTGAAGCGTTGCGGACTCGACACCGCCAAAGCCGCCATCATCACAATTCACACCCAGAGCGACATCGATCAGATTGTTGCCGCGATCCGCGAGGCCTACCCTAAGCTCGTGATCGTCGCCCGCGCCAAGGACGCCGAACACGCGCGCCATCTCTACGCGCTCGGCGTCAACGACGCAGTGCCGGAAACCATCGAAGCGAGTTTGCAATTGTCTGAAGCAGCTCTCGTCGGCCTCGGCGTACCAACCGGCCTCGTCATCGCGTCGATCCACGAACGCCGTGACGTGTTCCGTTCCGCACTCCAGGGCGCCGCCAAAAAAGCGGGCCGCGAGAGCAGAGCCTTTCCGAAACGGAAGGGCAGCTAGCACTTTTTGGCGGGATCCACGCGCATGCCCGCGAATGCTGCGATTGCGCTTCTTATGCTCGCATCGATGGGTCTCGTCATGAGCACTGACGCCCAGATTTGAACTTAAAATGATCCACAAATGGCCCCTCGCCCTCGCTTACTAAGTACTTGGGGTGGATGATTAAAACGATGCGTCCAAAGTTTTCCGGTCATGCGCCATGCAGGTGCCGGATGCGAAACTTTCGCAAGCGGACGCACTAGCGGGAACAAGCCGGCCTTTCGGGCCGAGAGACCAAAAATCTCTCGGGGCCCTGGGCATTTCATCAAGGGCCATGTTCCAAGGGGGTACCTATGTCTGGCTTAGTTATTCAGACGAACGCTTATCAAGGCGCAACGATTTTTTCCGCTCATCAATCCGCTGAATTAGATGAACTCACCGATTTCCCGCGATTTCTTTGCCGCGACGACGCGGAACCCATGACCAACATGCCGCCGCCGTTGCCGCACGCGCCCTGGCACGTGCGCGTGCAATGGATGATGAGGAGAGTGGCGCCACGCCGGATGGCGGCGCTCGCCGCCGCGCTCGTTGTGCTCGTACCTGCCGCCGCAGCTCTCGTTCTGGACGCGGCCCCGGCGCAAATCAACGTCATTCAAGTGAAGTCGATAGACCAAGCTCCGGCTCAGGTTCCCGATACCTTACAAACCGCGGCTGAGCTTGAGGCGCGCCTTGAATTTGGGTTAGCACTCGCGAACTTGGATGTGCCAGCGCAAGCCGCCCTTCCACCCGCCGATCCAAGCGTTCCGCCCGACGCGCCCGGTCTTCTCATCCTGCGCAACTTACCGGAGAACGTCACCTTTACGACCGGCGCGCCATCTGGAAAAGGCGAATGGGTTATGGCGGCCGGCGATCCTAACCAGCTCGATAAGACATTGGGCGAGGGTTCCGATCAACCCGTTGCCGCCGACGTCGAACTCATCTCGCACGCAGGCCTAACGCTCGGAAACTTACATCTCGAATTGCGCAGAAACGTTGCAGCTGTAGCGGAAGCGCAAGCCACACCTGAGCCTCAAGAGCCTGTTGCATTGGCAGAAGCAGAGAAAGCCGAGCCCAAAGTCGAGGCAAATGAGGCGGAAGCACAACCGCGCAAACACGTTCGCCGCGCTTCCGCCCGCAGCAAATCAAAAATCGCGCGCGCTGATGGCGGCTATATCAAACGCCTCAAAAAACCGGACCGATGGAAAACTGAAACCGTCGAAGCCGCTGACAGCGCCGGTAATCAGAAAAACACTGACGCGGGTGCGGTAAAAACCGAAGACGAAACCGCCAAGGGCCCCGTCGCCAAATTCTTTTCCTGGCTAAAGCCCGGCGGCACGCAAACTGCGCCTGCGGAGGGTTTAGTGGACGAAACCAAGGCGACGCTGTTCCCATATCAAGGGCCGCGCTAGAAGCGCCAAGCTCATTCGCGCCTTCAGGGCCATTGCCGCGCCCAGTCTGGCGCAATGACGTCGTTAAATCGCAGCTCGCCGAGCGACGCGACACATATCGCTTTGTCGACTGGATCAGAAGCCGCTTCGCCCGCGTGTTTTCCCGGTAGCCGGTAAAGGCTATCACCGAGCGCAAAGAGAAGATCGCCGTTTGCCTGCCAATCTGCCCAGCTGCACCCAGCGATCAGCCGCAGCGCCGTTCCATCGCTTTTGCGAACTTCAAAATCCTCGACGTACCAGGGCCCGTTCTTTTGATAAATGGCTCGAAGATAGCGTCGCAGCACAAGATCTTGCCCGGGAGCCGCGCGCTCATAAATCTCGGGCCGGTTGAATAGCCAAGCAAAGCTGCCTTGGCTGTGGTGCCCCGCATCTCCCTCATCGACAAGGACCCACCCATCGCGCGTCGCGCGGTGATACAGGATAGGATTGTCCTCGCCGCTGCCGGCGTATTCGCTCCAGCGCTGAAACTTGTAGTCCTTAGGAAGCTGCTGCTTTTCCTGACCGAGCGGATGCCATTTCGCACTTTTCGCATCGAGCAGCCGCGGCGCGTCCTCGGTTGCATGATTGAGGCCGATGGTCTTCGGCGCCATGAAGACCCCGCCGCCGCCCCACGCATCACCCTTCGGCCAAAGCGCGAGCGCTGTGAGATAAGGCGTGCGGCTCACAGCCGTCCAGGTTTGCAAGCGGCGTGTTCCACTTCGCGGCGAAGTAAATGAGAAGGTCGCCGTCGGGAGACAGATCACAGCGGCGTTCGTAGATGCGCCCCTTCAGCCATTGGCCGGGCTCAATCCTGTCATCGCCAAGCCACCAGCGCAGCACGAGAACCTGCCGCGACGGGCCGCGCCGGAACACGACCGCCGAGCGCCCATCCCGCGCCAAGATCGCGTAAACCCGGCAAGCTGGTTCTGTCGGCGCAACCATTCTTCCTCGATCACATACAAACTTCGCGACACATCCAAATCGAAAACCAAGGTCTAAACATTGTGTGCGTTCTGGGTTTTATAATCGCGCGGCTCAGTAAAGCCAATAATCTGTCAGCTTGTGCTCCCAGGGGCAGACGTCTTGATCTTCCCGCTTACCGCCACCATCTTTTATCGAGCCGGTGTGCCGGCGAGATCAGTGAGGGCAGCCGTGCCAACGATGAGAACCAGCGAGCATGTTTCCCCCATGCCTGAGCGCGACGAAACCGTCCCGGCGGCGCTGGCGCGCCTCGACACACTTGCGCGCGTCATGGACAGCGCCATCACGATTCCCGGTTCAAGAGTGACAATCGGCTTCGACGCGGCGCTCGGCCTCTTCCCCGTCATCGGCGACATCATTTCGAGTTCGATCGGCGCTTACATCATCTGGGAAGCCAAACAGCTCGGCGCACCGCGCTTTTTGCTCGCACGCATGGCGACCAACACCACGATCGATACAGTGCTCGGCAGCGTGCCGCTGTTGGGCGACGTATTCGACGTTTTCTACAAGTCCAACCGCAAGAACGTCGCGCTTCTGAAGGCCCACATCGAAAAGCATGGGACTGGCGGGGATAGCACGATTAGTGCGGAGTATACGAAGACGTAGGCCGGGCTGAGCCCTGTCGCGCTGGAAGCGCGCTAGCACAAGGCAAATCCCGGCGCGCCCAATTGAGCCCCGCTTCGCGAATGCCACCGGGCCGGTTATGATGCTCAAGAAACCGGCCACGGGAGGCGCGAAGAATGAAACGGCTAGCAATCCAAGTTCTAACAATCCAAGTTTTTGCTTTGCTCGCGGTTTGCCTGCCAGGCTTTGCGGCGGCGGCAGAAATTGCGCAGCGCAAGGCCGGCATCTACAGCGAAGGCGTGCGCGTGAGCGGCACGGTGTACGCGCCGCCGGGCGCGGAAGGAAAGCTGCTCCCAGCCATCATCATGTCCCACGGCTGGGGCGGCACGGCAGCGATGCTCACGCCGCAAGCCGAGAGATTTGCGGACGCAGGATACTTCGTGCTTGTCATCGATTACCGGGGTTGGGGCGAAAGCGATGCGCGCCTCGTTCGCGATGAGCAATCGGCAACGGATAAAAATGCGCGCCGCGATCTCCGCGAAGTCGTTCATCCGCTCGATCAAGCGACCGACATTTTCAACGCCATCCATTGGCTGCAAGGCGAGACCGGCGTCGACGTCAAGCGCATCGGCGTGTGGGGCACGAGTTTCTCAGGCGGGTTAGCGGCCTACGTTGCCGCGCGCGATTCCCGCGTGAAAGCCATCGTCGCTCAAACCGCCTGGTTTGGCGATTCGATTGCGGCCATGAACCCGGACAAACTTCAGCAATCGAGAACGGCTGCAACGCGCCGCGCCCGCGGCGAGATCGGCTATCCGGCGCCGGGCGCCCAGGAGATCGGCAACCTGCGCGGCGGCCCCGTGCAGGAAAGCTTTCTGCGCTACGCACCGATCGACGACATTCCGGCGATGAAGGGCTGCGCCATGCTGATCATCGATGCCGAAAAGGAGGAATTGTTCGACATCCGCGAACACGGGCAGCGGGCCTTCGAGCGCGCAACGGAGCCCAAAAAGCGTGTCGTCATTCCTGGTATTGCACATTACGGCGTCTACGGCGAAGCGCGCGAAAAGGCGACAGCGTTGGCGATTGAGTGGTTCAATCAGCACTTGTGAGAAAGACGGCGCACGTTGGCCACGTAGGTCGGGCTAAGACCTCTTGCGATGCCCGGCGCCGCACACCAAAAAAAATGCGGGCGAGCGCAACTCCCTCCACTTGCCTTCCCGGGCGAGCGATGATGCGAAGCATCAATTGCGCAGATCCGGGATCACGTCCTCAGAGCTCCTGCACCGAATGATCCCGGAAAGCCGCACCGTTTCGCTAACGCGTGACACGCGCGGCTTCGGGGAAGGCCACATTTACTTCGCCTTCAGCGGATAATCTTGCGGCCGCTCTATGATTTTCAAAGAGAGGTCAATATCGTGATCAGGCCAATAATAATGGCCCGGCGACGGCTCTTCGGCATTGAGTATGTGCGCGACTGGCGCATCCCGGAACCAAGGGAAGTCATCGAACGCGAGAAATTTCTCCCCGGCTGAGGTGAGTAGCCAGAAGCCATGCTTCGATATATTTGTGACCCCAATCTCCAGGTTACCTGGACTATGCATCAATTGGCAATCCTTCGCGTTGCCGCCCCTCACCCTCACCCTCACCCTCACCCTCACCCTCACCCTCACCCTCACCCTTACCCTCTCCCCATGCAAGCGCAGCGCATGGGGAGAGGGGATGCCATCACACATCCAAATTCGAAACATTGAGCGCATTGTCCTGAATGAACTCGCGGCGGGGCCGGGACAGTGCGTTCGCGCTAATAAAGATCAGTCGCCGCCGGAACGCTGCCGGGCTCTCGACGATGAGCGAGGCTTTGAGGGATTGAAGGCCGCCGGCGAAGAATGGCGTCTCCAAGAAATCGTTCCGGTTGCTCTGTCCAGTCAGGCACAGGCAGCCGCTCCATAACAGCCACATGCTCTGCTAGCGCCGCCAAGTACGCGTCCTCAAGGGGTTTTACATGGCATGGCTCTGCCAAAATTGCGTTGCACCTGGCGGCCCCATCCATCGTCTGCCAGCAATCCAGGAATTCGCGCACGGCATAGTCAAATGGTTGAACGCCAGCGGCCGCCCGGCGGGCAATCTCCGCAATGCTATCAGGCAGGGCATGACCAGCGATCATCATTGATCCTCAGCGTCGCCGCTTCCAAAAATCTCTTGCAATCCGAACTTCGTCTTCGGAGAAATCCTTCCATCCGGATAATATCGCGAAACGAGCGCGATTGCTTCATCGAACGTGAGGATGCCCAAGGCATGTCCCAAAATCCTGATATCATCGACATCCTGGCTCGCTTCCACGCCTCCTACCCTCATAGCCAAACACTTCATGGCAAAAAGATAGGACGGAGTGGCCAGAAAAACCCGTAACCCGGCGCCGTCACCAGCCGGATATGACCGGAACAGCGATTTTGCCTCTGGCTGGACGTCTCGCGCGCTCAGGAAACCCTTAACACCATCGTTTATCCAGTTACTGTTCCAGCCAAATTCCTCCGCAACTTGAGCTGCTGCGCGGCGCACGAACTCGCGGTCTTTATCGAAGACCGCGTCAACGTCTCGGGTTGCTGCACGCTGGTCAAACGTCAATAAGAGTGCCGAGCCTCCATAAATAGAAATCTCGATTACCTTATCTTCCGCTGCAGCAATTCTCCAAGCCGCTCAAGAGCTGCCTCAAGCGTTGCACGATCAAACGGGGCAGCGACCGAATTCATCCAGCTCTACACATCCAAGTTCGAAACATTCAGCGCGTTGTCCTGGATGAACTCGCGGCGGGGCTCGACGACGTCGCCCATGAGCTTGGAGAAGATCTCGTCGGCTTCGACGCTATCGCCGATTTTGACTTGCAGAAGCGTGCGGATATTCGGGTCGAGCGTCGTCTCCCAGAGCTGCTCCGGGTTCATTTCGCCGAGGCCCTTGTAGCGCTGCAGATCGACGCCCTTGCGGCCCGTTTCGTACACCGCTTCCAACAATGCGCGCGGCCCGGAGATCAGCTCGACCTTGTCCTTGCGGCGCAGTTTCGCCGGCTTCTCGTAAATCTCAGCCAAGTGCGCGTGCCGCTCGTTCAAGCGCCGCGCATCGAGCGAGCCGAGCAAGTTGCGATCGAGTGTGTGCACTTCCGTGACGCCGCGCACGTCGCGCTTGAACACGAAGCCTTCGTTGCCGAAGCGCCCTTCCCAGCCCATTTCCATTTCGTCCGCATTGGCATCGAGCCGCTTGGTGATCTTTTCTGCCGCCGCGTTGGCCTTCTCGACCGATTGCAAAAGTGCGGGATCGAACACGCCGCCGATCGCACCTTGCTCAACGATAAAACGCGCGTAGCGCGAATGCAGGCCGTTGATGCCGCCGGTGATCTGGCGCGCCTGCTCGACGATATCGCGCAAATCGCGCCCGCCGCGCTCGGCGCCATCGCCTGACACCAGCACGGCGTCGTGCAGACCCTGATCGATCAAATAGTCTTCAAGCGCGCGCTGATCCTTCAAGTACATGTGCGACTTGCCGCGCGCGACTTTAAAGAGCGGCGGCTGGGCGATGTAGACGTGCCCCTTATCGACGAGTTCGTACATCTGCCGGTAGAAGAACGTCAGCAGCAGCGTGCGGATGTGTGCGCCGTCGACGTCGGCGTCGGTCATGATGATGATCTTGTGATAGCGCAGCTTGTCGAGCTTGAACTCTTCGCGCCCGATGCCGGTGCCCAGCGCGGCGATGATGTTGGTCACCTGCTCGGACGACAGCATCTTGTCGGTGCGCGCGCGTTCGACGTTCAAGATCTTGCCGCGCAACGGCAGCACGGCCTGGAATTCGCGCTTGCGGCCCTGCTTCGCGGAACCGCCGGCCGAATCGCCTTCGACGATGAAGAGTTCGGTTTTCGTCGCGTCGCGGTCCTGACACTCGGCCAAGCCGCCCGGCAAACGAAGCCCGTCGAGCGCGCCCTTGCGCCGCGTCAGATCGCGGGCCTTGCGCGCCGCTTCGCGCGCGATGGCCGCTTCGACGATCTTGCCGATGATGGCTTTCGCTTCCTTGGGGTGCTCCTCGAACCACGCGCTCAAGGTATCGCCGACGGCACTTTCGACCACCGGCTTCACTTCGCTTGAGACCAGCTTGTCTTTGGTTTGCGAGGAAAATTTCGGATCGGGCACCTTGACCGACAAGACGCACGTCAAACCTTCGCGCGCGTCATCGCCCGAGATCGCAACCTTTTCCTTTTTCGCGATGCCGGTTTCTTCCGCGTATTTGTTGATGATTCGCGTCAGCGCGCCGCGGAAGCCCGCCAAATGCGTGCCGCCGTCGCGCTGCGGAATGTTGTTCGTGAAGCAGAGCACATTCTCGTGGTAGCTGTCGTTCCACCACAACGCGACCTCAACGCCGATGCCGTCCTTTTCCGCGCGGATCATGATCGGCTCGCTGAGCGCCGCCGTTTTCGAGCGATCGAGATAGCGCACGAACGCGCTCGTGCCGCCCTCGTACATGAACTCTTCGCGTCTGATGTCGGCGTGGCGCGCGTCGGTCAAAAGAATTTTGGCGCCCGAATTCAAGAACGCCAATTCGCGCAGGCGATGCTCAAGCGTCGTGTAGTCGAATTCCATGACGTTGTGGAACGTCTCGGTCGAGGGCAGGAACGACACTTCGGTGCCGCGCTCGCCCTTGCCGTCGCCAACGACCTTGAGCGGGGCCACCGGAACGCCGTGCTTGAATTCGATTGCATGCTCCTTGCCCTCGCGCCAGATGCGGCACCTGAGCCAAGACGAGAGCGCGTTGACGACCGAAACGCCGACGCCATGCAAGCCGCCCGACACCTTGTAGGAATTCTGGTCGAACTTGCCGCCGGCGTGCAGTTCCGTGAATACGATTTCGGCGGCCGAGCGCTTGGGATCGTTGTCGTCGTCTTTCTTGATGCCGGTCGGAATGCCGCGTCCGTCGTCGCGCACCGTGCACGAGCCGTCCGGGTTCAGCGTCACCTGGCACGAGGTCGCGTGTCCGGCCAAAACTTCGTCGACCGCGTTGTCGACGACTTCGTAGATCATGTGGTGCAGACCCGAGCCGTCGTCGGTGTCGCCGATGTACATGCCGGGGCGCTTGCGAACCGCGTCGAGGCCCTTCAGCATCTTGATGCAGTCTTCGCCGTAGTCCTCGACGGCGGGTGTTTTCTTGGCGGGCGTGGCGGTCATTTTGGGTCTGATTTCCTGGCTCAAATCTCGAACCGATTTTATAGCACGAAACGGCCCTCGAAAGCTCGAAAAATCGGAGAAATTAAGCCTGAAAAACATGTGTTTTTTCAACTGGTTGCGCGCGGCAAATCGCCGGTGAGCAAAACTGCTCAGACGCGCGCACAAGGCCGTCCTCAACAGCCCAGAAATGGGCCTTCCCAGCCAGCGCCTCGAAGGCGTTTTTGTCCGTCCCGGTCATCCAGGCCTGCGCTTTGAGGCGCAGAATCTCGTCAAAGAGGGCTGCGCGGCGATGTTCGTCCAAGTGCGCGGTGATTTCATCGAGCAGGAGAATGGGGCTGGCGCCCTCCTGGCGTTCGGTCAGCAATTCCGCGTGCGCCAGAACGAGGCCGAGCAGCAGCGCTTTCTGTTCGCCCGTCGAGCACAGCCGCGCCGCGATTTGCTTTCGGCCCGTGCGCGACAACCAGGTCCGAGCGATGCGGACCTTCTAGTGTCCGGCTCGCTGCCCTGTCACGTTCACGCGTGTCGCGCAGAACTTTGGCATAGGCGTCTTCGGCTTCGACTGCCGGCATCGCGCGCAAGACCGCTTTCGATCTCGCCTTCGAGCGCGAGCGTGCTCCACGGGAATGCTGAATTGGCATCGCGTTCTTTCCGGCGCGCGACAATCGCCGCCATGGCCGCCACCGCCTCGAGCCGCGCCGCAGCCACCGCGATGCCTGATTCCGCCATGACGCGCTCGAAGCCTGTGAGCTGCGCGTTGTCGCGCACGCCATCGGCACAACAATCTGTTGCGCGCCGTCATCGCGCGTTCGAAGCGCCCTGCGATGGTGCGATAGCCGGGATCGAAACACAGGATCAGGCGATCGAGAAATCTGCGCCGCTCGGAGGCAGCACCTGTGAAGAGGCCATCCATCGCCGGCGTCACCCAGACGATTTCGAGATAATCCGCGAGCACGCCCGAACCCGTCTGCGCAACGCCGTCGATGCGCACGATGCGGCCGCGCACTTCCCCCTCTCCCCGGAGGTCGGGCAGTGGACTGTCGCGCGATCTGCCTGCGCTCACCATGGCGCGACCGTCTGGGGCGAGGCCGGCCGGCTACTGACCCCACGGCACCAGGCTGCAACCCCGTGCCGATATCCGCCGCGCCATTCAACGTGTGCACGCGCGCCGCGACCGCGAAGCCGCCGTCGCCGCCTGCGCGCGGGATTTCATTGAACGGCGCGCGGCGCATGCCTTGTCCGGGCGCGAGCAGCGACAGCGCTTCGAGCATGTTGGTCTTGCCCGACCCGTTCGCGCCCGCGATCACTTGCGGCTCCGCGCCCGCCTCAATCACGAGGCTCGCATAGTTGCGGAAGTTCGTGAGCGCGAGGCGCTCGACCCAGAGGGAGTGCATATTGGATGTGTCAGGTGATTCCGATGAAGTCATAAGAAGCGCTTAGCATCGCATGGAGATTCGCAAAACGGGTGCGCATGTAGATTCTGGCGCGGTCGCGCGTATTTTCCCTCTCCCCGCCGCCCTCTTCCGGGCGAACGGGGAGGGGGCCAGTCGCGAAGGCGACAAAAAAGCTAGCGTTAATGAGCAGCGCAAACCACAACCCACGTCATGGCCGGGTCGGCCAGCGATCGTGCGAAACGCACGACAGGCGGCCACCCACGTCAAGCGTCTCCGCATGCGATGCCAGTGGTGCGGCACACTCGTGACACAAATCTCAAACCTCAATTGCTGATGTTTGCCGTGGATGGCCGACGACTACGCGATTGCTCACGCATCGCCTCGGCCATGAACGCGGATTTTGGTTTGCCGCCGCCCGCCCATTGAGGGGGAAGTGAAGCGGAGTGTGCCCTACGTTCGGAGCGTCGCAAAAGCGGGGTGCAAGTCATAAATGCAAGGCTCCATTCATCCCACCACGTGCCGTTTGATAGAATACCAGCTTCAACTCTTTGGCGGGTTCCTTCACTTAGATTGAACTTGGCCACATTCGCATTTTCCAAGAGCCGGCTCCCGAAATATATCGTAACTCTATAGTATTCAGCAAGATCTCCGAAGCGTCGGAGTTTCCCAAAGCAAGTTTTTGCGCAAGGCTGGAGATGATTACCCCGACCGGGGTTGAAGTGTTCACACCTGTTGCTCGTTGGGTATGCGTAGTGACCGACATAAGCGCTAGTCGCCGAACCTGTTGGGCCATAGATTGCCGACATACTTGACCAGTCATGAAATTAGACACGGGCCGAAAAAAGTCATTTTTGATGATGCCCAAGCACCGCAATTGGCAACGCACAGAAGATCAAGTTGCAGGCGTGGATGATCTACAAATAAGTAATCGCCTTCGAGGAGATTGCGTTCGATATTATCTTCTGGTGTCGACGCCTCACCTTTCCAAGCATGTGAATGTGCCAATAGCCCGTAGATGATCGGCGAGTGCAACTCCCTGTATGGCGATCCAACACGCGGCGAATACAAACTCTTTCTTTTCGTGCCATTTTAATGGCGTCCAGAATATGCGATGCTTTTAAGGTGTTCTTGCACTCGAACGCCGCCACAACACCGGCCGCGAGATACATTTTTTTGTTCAGCAGCTCTCTTTGGATAGGAGCCGCTGAGCACAAGCACGTCGATCTGTGGGCTAGTGTCGCCGCTTTGGCTTCTGATGTGACCTTTGGTGACCACTTCGGATGTCCGAGGAAGCCAATCTCGCAAATATCTCTGCCCAATTTTCTTCACCTTGATCCCCAGCCGGAACCAGGATCTTCGGTCGAACGCTTTTGGATGCGGGCGTACTCGGCGGATATTTCAGCACTGATCTGTTGCATAAAATCGTGAAGATCATGCGATTTTTTTTCAGCCATCTTTGCTCTCTCTGGGAACGTATCCGTTCGATTTCACGCATGCTCAAAAATATGTGCGTCGCATTAAGCGTGTCATCCCGGCCGGAGAAATTGCGCGTGCGCGATTTCGGAGAGCCGGGACCCAGCCCTATAAATCACAACACGCGAATGGCTACAAAACGTGTGGGTCCCGGCTCTTCGCGAAGACGTTTCACGTCATCGCTGCGGCCGGGATGACAAACCCCGCTAAATCCAGTCCCACTAAATCCAGTCCCCACTACACCCGCATCGGCATCAGAACGTAGAGCGCGCCTTCGCCGCCGCCGTCTTTGACCATGGTGGGGGAGCCGGGATCGGCGAGCAAAAACCGCGCTTCTTCGCCTTCGAGCTGGCCGGCGATATCGAGCAGATAACGCGCGTTGAAGCCGATTTCCAAAGCGCCCGCATCATAGGCGACGGCGATTTCTTCCGTGGCGCTGCCGCCTTCCGGGTTGTTGACCGAGAGGATGAGCTTGTCCTTGGCGAGATTGAGCTTCACCGCGCGGCCGCGCTCGCTGGCAATGGTCGAGACGCGATCGACCGCGCTCATGAAGGCGGCGTTCGAGACTTTCATCTCTTTGTCGTTGTTGTGCGGAATGACGCGGCCGTAATCGGGGAACGTGCCGTCGATCAATTTCGATGTCAGCACCACGTCGCCGATTTCAAAGCGCACTTTAGTGGCCGATACGCCGACTTTCACTTTCGCGCTTGAATCTTCCAAGAGGCGCGCGAGTTCGTGCACTGTTTTGCGCGGCACGATCACGCCCGGCATGCCGTCCGCACCCTTAGGCCTCGGCAGCTCGACTTGCGCCAAACGATGCCCGTCGGTCGCGACCGCGCGCAAGGTTTTGGTCTTGCCGGTCTCTGCCGTGTGCAGGTAGATGCCGTTCAAATAGTAGCGCGTCTCTTCCGTCGAAATGGCAAAGCGCGTCTTCTCGATGAGGCGCTTCAGATCCGCGCCATCGATCGTGAACTCGTGGCCGATTTCGCCGACCGCCAGATCGGGGAAGTCTTCCGCCGACAATGTCTGCAGCGAAAAGCGCGAGTGCCCCGACGTCAGCGTCAAACGCTCCTTGTCGGCTTCGCGCTTGATTTCGATTTCCGCGCCTTCGGGCAGCTTCCTGACGATGTCGTGCAGCATGTGGGCGGGAACGGTCAGCGTGCCGGGCGTTTGCACCTTAGCCGAAACGCTTTCGCTCACTTCGCGCTCAAGGTCGGTCGCCTTGAACTGCAGCGACGACCCGGATGCCTTCAGCATCACGTTCGACAATATCGGAATGGTCGTGCGCCGCTCGACAACGCTGGTCACGTGGCTCAGCGCCTTCAATAAATCACCACGTTCAATCTCGAGACGCATTCGGGCTCCCCAGGCTTTTTATGTGTGATGCGCGAGCAGCCGCTGGCAAATTCGCCGGCTGGCCCTGAGCGCTCATGGACGAAGAAACAGAACGATGAAGATACAGAACCCGCGCGCCACCCCTTCCGGAATCGCACGCGGGGCGTGATGAGAGCCGAATGCAGCCCAGATTTCAAGCGAAGACGTCGCCTGATCCTCTTTAAATTGGCCGCAAAACAGCGCTCGGGCCAAAGAAAATAGGGCCGGAGCGCATTTTTTGCGGCTCCGGCCCCGGCACAGGGGATATTCGAGGGATTTACGACGGGTTCGTGACGTCTGTGCAGTTGCTGGACGCTTAGTGGTTGAGCTGCTTTTTCAGCTCTTCCAGTTCGTCGCGCAAACGCGGATTGCCATTGATCTCGCCTTCGATCTTGCGGATCGCGTGGAGAACCGTGGTGTGATCGCGGTTGCCGAAGCGGCGGCCGATTTCAGGCAGCGACCGCATGGTCAATTGCTTGGCGAGATACATGCCGATCTGGCGCGGCCACACGACCGAACGATGACGCCGCTGCGAAAGTAGGTCACCCTTCGACACGCCGTAGTGACGCGAGATGATGCGCAGGATGTCTTCGATCTTCGGCCGGCGCGGCTCGAGGTTCTGCACGAGATCGCGGATGACGGTCTCGGCAATATCGATCGTGATCGGCGTGCGCATATATTGCCACGTTGCGTAAAGCCGCGTGACGGCGCCTTCGAGTTCGCGGCCGTTTTCAACCAGACGCGCGGACAGAAGTTCGAGAATGTCGCGCGACAGGCTGAAGGACGGGTCCACCGCGCGCTTTTCTGCAAGCCGCTTTTCCAGAACCTTCATTCTGAGTTCGTCGTCGAACGCGCCAAGTTCGGTGACGAGACCACGTTGCAAGCGCGAACGCATGCGCTCGTTCAAGCGGTCAATTTGGTTGGGTGCGCGGGCCGATGCCACCACCACCTGCTTGCCGCCGTCGAGCAGCGCGTTGATGATGTGGTCGAATTCGCGCTCGGTCTGTTCGCCGTGCAGGAATTCGAGATCGTCGATCAAGAGCAGGTTGATGTGCCGGAATTTTTCCTTAAATGCGAGCGGATCGGACGAGCGCAGCGCCTCGACGAACTGATAGCGGAATCGTTCGGCCGTCAGATACAGTACCTGGGCGTTCGGCGCGCGGCGCTTCACCTCCCAGGCGATGGCGTGGAGAAGATGGGTTTTTCCAAGACCGACCGACGAGTGAATATAAAGCGGGTTAAAGCCCGGATTATCGGTCAAAACCGTTTCTGCAACTTGCGTAGCGCCCGCATGAGACATGCGGTTTGCGGCACCGATGACGAAACTATCGAACGTGTAACGCGGATCGAGAGGCGATCCTTCGAGACCGCCAGCGGACGTACGCACCGTGATGGGCGCTGCAGGGCGGATCATGCCGGCTGCGATGCCGGCCGGCTTTTGCGATGTTTCGCTTTGAGCAGGCGTGAGGCTCGCGGCCTCCGTTGCGCTTGCTTCTGCTGCGCGCGCAGCATCCGCCCGGTTTGCGGCGGTGCCCGGCTGGCGCCAGACGACTTCGACGCGCTCGGCAGTTTTGAACTCGGCCTTACAGCAGGCGAGCAATTGCTCCGAGTAGTGCGCCTGAATCCAGGTGCGCAGGAATTTCACCGGCACCGATACTTTGACGAGCCGCCCGTCAAAGCTGTCGAATTCCATGGCATTAAACCAGCTTGAATAGATGTCCTCGCCAAGTTGTGCCTTGAGCATGGCGCGTGCTTTGTGGCCGCGCCCTTCAACTTGATTTCCGTCTCCGCGGCTGTCCTCGTTGGAACTCGCGTCATTCGCTTTTTTGATCGGTTGCATTGGCATTTAGCTCCCCGCTTACTTGCCCTACTGAAAACTCAAATTCATCCTGTTGCGTGTCAGGATCTCTCTAACCGGCCCCGGCTAGAGCATGCCGTCCTCCTCCGTTTCGCTTCGATTTAACCTTGCACCCATTTAACCTTGCACCCAAGCGAGCCCGGCGGCCTTCCAGCCGCCAACGAGCCCCCTATGACGGCCGGCATCGAGTGGCCCCTCGAAACCGTCCGCCACGTTCCGGCAGCGCCGGAAACCTTCTGCCGCCATGACCTCAGCCGCCATCCGGCTGCGTCCGCCTGAGCGGCAAATGAAAAAAACTTCGTCGTCTTTGTTAGCTCCTGCGCTCTTCAGAGCCGCACTCAGCCGCCCGGGGAATTCGGGATCAACCCGGTTGTCTGGAAACGTCTGCCATTCGACTGCCACGACTCTCTTGCCCAGCGCCGAAAGATCCGGGATGCCGACAAAGGCCCACTCAGCGTTTGTCCGTACGTCCACCAATACAGCGCGCCCATCGTTCGCGAGGTGGTCCCATGTCTCTGCAACCGAGACATCTGGGATGTGGACAGTTTCTGAATTCTCCAAGAGCATCTCCTACGCACCGCTCGCGATCTTGCTCAAGATCACCAGCGTCCCCGCAAACAGAATTCGAAGTAACAACACGACTATTACTCTTCGGAATCCATGATGGACCCAAAACAAACGCACACTTGCTAAGATTTGACGATGAATTCAGGGGGCCAATACTCGGCACAACACCTGCGTTCTACGCTCGCATACTCACGTCCAGACGCTTGTTTAGCCCTCTCACGTCCGGCGTCCCTTTACTAACCATTAACCAACCGCGACGCAACCCGGCCAACAGGCCAAGCGCTCGTCTCACATGATGGCGAAAGACTTTCCACAGCGGCGGGGAAAACCTGCGTTTGATGAGGATCACTTGTGGATAAGAGCCCTGAGTCCCAACGACAAATTCGTGATTTGCGGAGGGTATCCGATGGCAGTTTTTTGACATACGGCGTCAGTCACCTGAACGTCATTTTATGCTAGGTGCGCCCGGACTCGGAGGAGCTCCGAGTACCTTCCTCACTCATCTCGACTCCGGTTAGGAGAGGGGATTCCAGGGAGTTAGCCCCGTTCAAAAAAAAACGGACCCACGAAGGGTCCGCTCTTTACCGTTGCGAATACGCAACAGGGAGGAAAAGTCGCCAACGCGGTGCCCGGCTCCTTATTTTGCGAGTGCCTTGACGCGTTTCGTCAAGCGCGAGACTTTGCGGCTTGCCGTCTTCTTGGACACGATGCCCTTCTGCGCAGTGCGCATGAGAAGGGGCTGTGCAGCTTTTAGCGCCGCGGCGGCTTTGCCGGCGTCGCCCGATGCGATGGCCTCTTCGACGGCGCGCACTTCACTTTTGAGACGCGACCGGCGGTTTTTATTGATTTCGGTCTTACGGATCATCTTGCGTGCGGCTTTCTTTGCCGACGACGTATTGGCCATTTTCGTACTTCCCTATGGTTTGCCTAAACCTGATACGGGCGCAGCTATGGCGGGCTCAACACCCACAAATGCGGCCAACAGGTTGATTTCAAATGATTTTACCGCCCAAGACGATTGTCCGGAGCGGCACTTGGGTTTCGTATACGCGGCAAGCCACGCAAGGTCAATCTTGGGCTCATAGAGTTTTGAGCATTTTCTGCAGATTTCAAGCGTATTTCGCCACGATCCGCTCATGATGCGACCCAAACTCATGTATGTTCCGCCAACTTTCGCTTCGGACACTATCTGGAGCGCCTTTGCACCGGCCACTGGGGGAATACAATAATGACGTCATTATCGGCTTGGATGATTAGCCTCACACTTGGCCTGTGCGCGGTCATCTTGACGGCGGCTATTAATCAACCGGCTTGGCATCTGGTGGCGACTGGTCTCATCTCCGTCGTCTTCGCGATTATGGCAATCCGCGAAAACCACGCTCTCATTGCCGAGGGTGCAAGCAAAAACGTCATCGCCGCTTCCACCGCGCGCTACATCGGACTGATCTGGACATGGGGTGCCATCGGTTTGCTGGTGATCTATTCTTTGATTTTCGAAGGCCGCTGGGCCGAATGGTGGCAGTTCTTTATCGGCTTTTTGTTTGCGGCTGTCGGCTGCATCGTATTCGCAAACATGCTGACGCGCGACGCTGAATCCGGGCGCGAAGATCCGGCCGTCATCAAGCTCGGACGCTTGCTTGTCATGGCTTTGCTCGTCGGCATGGTCATCGCAATTGCCAGCCTGTTCATCGATGGCAAGTTTCCCCGCGACACGAGCCACCCTGACTGGGCTGCCTGCAACATCTTCTTCTTCGGTGCTCTCGCTGTCGGTGCAATGTGTATCAATGCTCTGCTATCATCCAAGCCTTGATTGCTCCTAAGCGGCAGGACACTGCAACAATATGATTTCGCGCCGCCTCATGTTCATTTTAAGCGTCGTTGTCGTGGCAAGTTTAACTGGCATGTTTTTCGGCGCGTCTTGGTCCAACCGATGGCTCTTCGCCGCTTCTGCATTCGTCTTCAGCTTTACGGCTTCAATCGCAGCGTTTGTGGTCAACCGGCAGTATTGGCGCGGTGGCACGGCAAGTGACGCAAACCATGCGGCTATTCCGATGTTGATTGCATCGACAAATCTTTCGGCTTTGGTCTATGGCTGGGGGGCAGCCGCACTCCTTCTCGTCTACACTGCGTCCGGTTTGCGTTGGCAGCACGGCTGGCAATATGGACTAGCGATGGCGCTGATCGCCGCCGGAATGGTGCAATACGTGAAACGTCTCGATCAAGGCCACCCTGCCCTCATCAGCGAAAATGCCATCGAACGTGCCGTTATGCTGGCGTCGGCTCAGGGCGTTATGATCAGTTTGGTGCTGTTTTTTCTGGTCGCATCGGGGAAAATTCTAACGCCGCGCACGGATTGGGCGGCCAATCTCATTTTCGTTGCCGGCGGCCTGAGTATGGTCTGCCTCAGCGCCTTCGTGACCAAGACCTATCACGAGATCACGCGCGCCAGTGATGCTTCCAAATAGACTTTGCGTTCCCCTAGTGCTGACACTTGCTGCAATAGAATGTAGCGCGCGAACCGTGCACCGCGCGAAATACGCGGCCAGTGCATGCCGGTCTGACGCATGGCTCACCGGCTCGATCATAGACCTGGAAATTTTCCTGGAACGCGCCCGATGCGCCGTCAGCTTGGCGATAGTCTTTAAGTGTTGATCCGCCGGCGGCAATGGCGTCCGAAAGGACGCTTTTAATGGCGGCAACCAAACGTTGCGAACGATCTTGCGCCTTGCCGCGCGTGCCGCTCAGCGTGTGCGCGGCGCGCTCGGGAGACAATCCGGCCCGGAACAAGGCCTCCGAAACATAAATGTTTCCAAGCCCGGCAATCGTCCGCTGATCCATAAGAAACGCTTTGAGGTTGACCTTCTTACCGCGCGCCTTTGCTGCCAAATACGCGGACGTCAAATCTTCACCCAGCGGTTCAGCACCAAGGTTCTTAAACAGCGGGTGGCCGGCACGAGTGTCCTCCGGCATGAGCAGCATGAAGCCAAACCGGCGCGCGTCGTTGTAAATCACCCGCGCGCCGCCGGACGTGTAAATCTCGACATGATCGTGGCGCGCGTTTGCGCCACCCGCATAAACGTACTCGCCGAGCGCGGTCCGGCCGCTGTTTTTCTCGATAGCAAACCGCCCGGTCATTCCAAGATGCATGACAAGCGCATTGCCGCCGTCGAGGACCGCAATCAAATACTTCGCACGCCGTTCTAGATTTACGATCGTTTGACCGGCAAGCTGTTCATTGAACCTTTCAGGGAGCGGAAAGCGCAGATCGGGACGGTTGGCGACGACGCGCTTAATACGCGCGCCGATTAGCACCGGCGCCAATCCGCGACGCACCGTCTCAACTTCAGGTAACTCCGGCATGATCCTCGTCGCGCGAAATTGACGCTTATTCGCTCCAACCATAGCGCGCCGGGAAGCCTTCCGCTATTGTGACCGGATGGAAGAGACAACTCCCAATACCGGCTCTAGCAAGACCTCGTTCGGTTTCCGCGAGGTGCCGGAAGGCGAACGCCAGGGTATGGTCAACCAGGTCTTTGCCGCCGTCGCCGAACGCTACGACCTGATGAACGACTTGATGTCGGGCGGACTGCACCGGTTGTGGAAGCGCGACTTCATCACGGCACTTAATCCTCCGGGCGGGCAATCGCCCTTCAGATTGCTTGATGTTGCGGGCGGCACGGGCGACATCGCCTTGCGCTATGCGGCGGCGAGCGGACCGAACGCCACGGCTGTTATTTGCGACATCAGCCCGGAAATGCTTGAAGTCGGCAAACGCCGCGTCCGCGACGCCCAATTGGACAGCCGCATTTCGTGCGTTGAAGGTAACGCTGAAACTTTGCCTTTCGCCAACGGGACTTTCGACGCCTACACAATTGCTTTTGGCATCAGAAACGTCACGCACATCGATATAGCACTTTCGGAAGCTTTCCGCGTGTTGAAACCGGGCGGGCGTTTCCTTTGTCTTGAATTTTCAGAATGTCAGATGCCGCTTCTCAACTCCCTCTACGATTTCCATTCCTTTGAGGTCATTCCGCGCCTCGGAAAACTGACCACGGGCGCTGCCGAACCTTATCAATATCTCGTCGAGAGCATCCGCAAATTTCCCAAACAAGAGGCGTTCGCCGGGATGATCCGCGCGGCCCGATTTGAACGCGTCACTTACCGCAATTTGACAGGGGGAATAGCCGCCATCCATTCCGGCTGGCGACTTTAAACTAATTTCCGGGCAGACCACTATTACCTTGGGCGGCGGAGCTTTTCCAAAGATGCCCAGCCAATGTCTGACTCGCGGCACTTACCCCAAGCCTGAACCTTGCAGTTTCTCCTGCTCGATCCGAGCGATCGGGCCGTTGCTTTTTGTCCTGCCTTAACCGAGCACACGGTGTTTTTATTATTGTCAGTCAGATTTGCGTCTACGCGGAAAACGACCGTCCGTCCCCATTTGCAATCGCTGCGATCAAGTGCTTGGCTCGAAGCGGAGCCTGCCACAATTCCTGCGAGTATAATCGAAGCCCCCACAAAGGCGCGTTGAGCTGCTTTTGCTTCAATCATAAGCCTTACTCCCTGAAAAAATTTGAACCGAAGTGAAGTAGCGCTGCCGCTCGAAAATAGTCCCAACGTAAATCGTCCCAACGTCATAATACGCGAGAGCGCATCTCATTATTATGTGCGCTGAGCATATGGCGCAAGACGCTGCCGCCTGCGCACCATCGCAAGGTTAGGCAACCGGGACTCAAGCGCAACATGACCGGCCATGACGAGCGGCGCCATTGCTGCAACGCGGCATGCGGGGCTCACAAGTGAAATCCATTAGCTATTCTTGCGTTGACCGGAGCCGAGCGCTGCGTTTAGCCTGTAGTGCGATCCAAAGACTGGATTCGAGGCAATTCGGGAGGGAGATTTTTCATGAGAGCTGTTCACATAATTTCAATGTCGGCCATAGCCTTGCTCGCATTCGGGGTGCCAACTGCCAACGCAGGTTGCGTCAACAAGGGTGCAGTGGCCACCGCGGGCTCCGACAAAGATGCCAAGTGGTTTGCCATGGAAACCATGGTCCAGGGCGTTAGCTGGGGCCTGTGGCCCGGTTGGCTGTCGACCGGCAAGGTGGCTGGCTACAGCGTTAAGAACGAACGCTACAAATGCGCCCCTGAAGGCGGCCAAGTCACTTGCCACGGACGTGCGACCTTCTGCACGAAAGGTTGATGCCGGAAAGTTAAGGACGAACGCGGCGGTTACCGGTCATAAAAGCCGGTGGCCGCCGCTTCCACATCGGGGTACATCTCAGCCCCGAAACACCGGGACGTCCCGCAGGACATTGCAGGGACGTTTCAGGCGGCCACGCTCGTTAGAACGGATCGTCTCGCAAGCATGGCCAACGCCATCATCAATACACTGAGACTGGCGCGCGCCGGCATCGTGCTCGCTCAGCACGGCGTGCGCTTTGTGCCAAAGGGCATGCCCGTGCCTTTGCCGCTGAAGCTCGCGAAAGCTGCAACCTTCCCCATTCGCCTCATCACGGCACCCTTTCGCTGGGGCAAGCCGAAACACCGGCGCGTTGCAGCGGCGCTCACGCAACTTGGTCCGAGCTACATCAAGCTCGGACAGTTCATGGCGACGCGTGCCGACGTTATTGGACCCGAACTCGCCGCCGATCTCAGTCATCTTCAAGATCGCCTGCCGCCATTCTCGATGGCTGAAGCCCGCTTTGCCGTTGAACAGGCGCTTGGCGGAAAACTAGAAGATCACTTCGTGGAGTTCGGCCCGCCCGTTGCTGCCGCCTCGATTGCGCAAGTCCACAAAGCCGTGATTATCGATCAGGGCGTGCGCAAAACCGTTGCCGTCAAAATTCTACGCCCCAACGTCGAAAAGCGCTTCCGCCGCGACCTAGACAGTTATTACTTCGCCGCCACGCAAATCGAGCGTTTCGTTGAACAATCGCGCCGTTTGAAGCCGGTTGCCGTTGTCGACAACTTGAAGCACACAACCGATCTCGAAATGGATTTGCGGCTCGAAGCGGCCGCCATTTCCGAGATGGCCGACAACATCAAAGAAGACGAAGGCTTTCGCGTGCCGGTTGTCGATTGGCGCCGCACGGCTAAGCGCGTGCTCACCCTAGAATGGATCGACGGCACGCCGATTGCCGATCACGCCGCCCTGCGTGCACGCGATTTCGACCTTTCGGCACTTGGCCTTGTCGTCATGCGCTCGTTCCTGCGCCATGCCATGCGCGACGGCTTTTTTCATGCCGACATGCATCAGGGCAATCTTTTCGTCGACAATGCCGGAAAAGTTGTCGCCGTCGATTTCGGCATCATGGGCCGGCTGGGATTGAACGAGCGCCGCTTTCTCGCGGAAATCCTGCACGGCCTCATTACGCGCGACTATACGCGCGCATCCGCCATTCATTTTGAGGCAGGCTATGTTCCCACGCACCACAGCGTCGCGGAATTCGCCCAGGCCATGCGCGCAATCGGCGAGCCGATCCACGGCCGTACGGCCGAAGAAATCTCGATGGCGGATTTATTGGGTCAGCTTTTTGCCTACACCGACGTGTTCGACATGGAGACGCGGCCGGAGCTCATTCTATTGCAAAAGAGCATGGTGATCGTCGAGGGCGTGGCGCGCGGGCTTGATCCCAACCTCAATGTCTGGACGGCGTCCGAACCCATTGCGCGCGAGTGGGTTGAAAACAATCTCGGACCGCTCGGCCGCCTGAAAGAAGCGGGCGCGGGAGCACAAACCATCGGCGAATTGATACTGAAAACACCGGGCCTGCTTCAACAAGCGCAATCCGCCGCGCAAGGTTTCGCCGCCATGGCGCGCGATGGCATCCGGCTGGATGATGCGACACTCAAGAAAATTTCCCAGGGCCAGAAAACAACGGACCGCTTGGCGCGAACCGGCTTTATTCTTGCGGCGTTGAGCTTCGGCGCTCTGCTCTTGAAGCATTTCGGCATCATCTGAACCCGAAAAGTCGTTTGTCGCCTCTGCGCGACAATCGCGGCTTTGACGAGCTGCCACCCACCCATCAAAATGCCAGCCATGAGACTATTCCGCCGCCATAGATCCGGATTGAGCTGGCTCGCCTCGCTCGTGCTGCTTGTTGGCACGCTGGCGGCGATCGCCGTTCCGCATCCGGCGCAATCTGGCCGCCAAGTCTATGACGCGGTCCTCGGTTGGATGCCAATTTGCGCGCCGTCTCAGGCTGGGAAATCCAGCGGCGGCACCCCTCAGCACGCACCCGGCGCCGCACATGCCTGCTGCGCCTTTGCCTGCGCGGCCGCTGCGGCACCCGCAGCCTTGCCACAACCAATTCTGGCATTCGTAGTTTTTCCAAACACATTCACTGACGACGTTGCCAACAGCGAAGACGCGCCACGTCACGGCCGCGCCGCGCCTCGGGCACTCTCGGAAGCCGCGGCCCGCCTCTCCAAGCCTGACATCCCATCATTTCGGATCAACACGTAACGCGTTGCGTGTTTCAGGACATTTCAGGAGAGTACTCCCGTGACCAAATCACTTCGCATCCTTGCTGCAGCAACGGCCTGCGCTGCAGCCGCGCCTGCATTCGCACATCACCCCGGCGGCGTCGGCAATACCGGCGGCAGCGGGCCTATCAACACCATTTCAGCATCAACCCTGCGCGCTGGCCAAGGCGCGGCGGCTGTCATGTTCGAGATCATCCGCCTCAAACCACTTTCGGACGAAACGCTTGGCGAAGCCGCTCACGCTGACGCCCCGCCCGCTGTCCACCACGAAGAAGAAGGACCGGAGGAAGAAGAGGCGGGACACGGCCATGCAGAAGCCGACGGCCAAAGCCCGCACAGCCTGAAATCCATCGAAAGCATCAACATCGCGCTCGCTTATGGCATCACCGATGACTTGACTGTCTCGGCACGACTTCCATTCGTGCGCCGCACGGATGTCCGCGAAGGGTCTGCACTTCCACGAGCACCCCGTGCTCGGTGAGCATGCCACTGTTATCGAAACGCTTGGTGATGCGTCCGGCGTTGGCGATGTAACCTTGCTCGGCCAGTATCGCTTCTTGAAAGACGCTGGCTCCGGATTTGAGATGGCAGCGCTTCTCGGCGTCAAGCTGCCGACAGGCAAAACCAGCGAAACGCCAACGAAGGCGAACGCTTTGAAGCGGAATTCCAGCCGGGTTCCGGCTCTTGGGATGGCCAGTTCGGCCTTGCGGCCACTATGCGGTCCGGCCCCTGGTCGTTTGATACAAGCGCCCTTTATCACCTCATCACCGAGGGCACTCAAAATACCGATCTAGGCGACCGTCTGCTCTATGGCGTCGCGCTTTCCTATCGCGTGATGGGCGGCCCGGCGGCCGAAGAGCATGTTCATGCAGATGGCGCGGTGCATCTGCACAAGCCCGCTTCGCAAGCGCTTAACGTCGATCTTGTTCTCGAACTCAACGGCGAATGGCACGACAAGCAGAAGGCCGGGACCGAAGTCGACGACAACTCAGGCGGCCACACGCTTTACCTCTCGCCCGGCGTGCGCCTTTCAGCCGGAGACTGGTCGGGCTTTGCCTCCGCCGGCATTCCCATCGTCGAAGATATGAACGGCCTGCAGCCTGATCCAGATTGGAAGCTCGTCACGGGCATCGCGTTTTCGTTCTAAGCGCACATTCACGAAATGCATAAAAGCCGGGTGGTACGCCGCCCGGCTTTTTTATTTGGCTTTTCTGGGTCCGATCAAATGCGTGCCATGTGCAATCGCGGCGGTCGCACGCATGGCGGAGGCGATAAAAATCACTTCCGCCAGTTCGGTTTCCGTGACGCCCGCATTGACCGCATTCGTGCGATGCACTTCGAGGCTGTAGGGGCATTGCGTGGCGAGCGCGACTGCCACCGCAATCAGTTCCTTATAGCGGCGCGGAATGGCCCCCGGCGCCATGGCAGCGCGATCAAAAGTTTCGAACGCCTGCATCGTTTGCGGCGTCAGAGATTTGAGATGCGGCAATTTTGACAGGTTGGCGGCGTCGTACATCGGCGGGTCTCCTTGCATCGTCCCCTTCGCTGGAACAGCGATTTGGCTTGAATCGTCTAGCCCTTTCAGGGAGAGGTCAAGGCCACAAACCATCGAGCCCCCAGAAGCAGGAGTTTCCGCATGGCTGAACCTATAACTGGCCGCCCGCCGCTGCCCCCGTTTACGCGCGAAACCGCCATTCAAAAAGTGCGCATGGCGGAGGATGGCTGGAACAGCAAAGATCCGGTGCGCGTTTCGCTGGCCTACACGGAAGACAGCCGCTGGCGTAACCGCACCGAGTTCCCGGTGGGGCGTGCTGAGATCGTTGCATTTCTTACGCGCAAGTGGGCGCGTGAACTGGAGTACCGTCTGATTAAGGAACTTTGGACCTTCGCCGACAACCGCATCGCCGTGCGTTTTGCCTATGAGTGGCACGACACGAGCCATCAGTGGTTCCGGTCATATGGCAATGAAAATTGGGAATTCGACCAGCACGGCCTGATGGCACTGCGCTTTGCCTCGATCAACGATCTGCCGATTTCTGAGAGCGAGCGGAAATTCCATTGGCCCAGCGACGCAAACAATGGCCGCCGCCCTGACGATCATCCAGGCTTGAGTGACCTGGGATTGTAATGGAGGTCCACCTGTAGACGTTGGCGCTGTTCCATGGTCACATGGCCGGCAGGGAAACAAGAGCGGTAAGGCGGGCGTGCGCGATATTTCGCAGAGTGATGACGGTGTCGCAAAGCCAGCAATTTCTGCGGCAGCCGGACCGCGCGATTTATGCACCGACTGCGGCATTTCACGCTCAACCGAGCCGAAGCGCTGCGGCCGCGCCTGCCAGTTCATCAAACCAGACTACGAGGGATTAGAGACCCGCGTCCATGGCCGCACCCGCGATCCCAGCCGCACGGACGAACAATTCTTTGGCCCGTTCCGGCGCATGGTGCGGGCGCGCCTGGCGCCGCCAAAACCCGGTGCGCAATGGACCGGCATCACAACTCGCCTCGCCGAGCGATTACTGGAAACAAGCGCGGTCGATGCCGTGCTGACCATGGCACCCGATCTCAACGACAGCTGGCGCCCGGTGCCGGTTCTCGTCACGCGCGCCGAAGGCATGGCCCAGTGCCGCGGCATGCGCATGGGCTACGCGCCACTCCTGGCACTTCTCGAGCCCGCGCGCGACGCGGGACATAAACGCATCGCCGTCATCGGCATCCCGTGTCAAGTTTACGCACTGCGCGCGCTTGAAGCCGAACTTGGCTTTGAAAAGATCTACGTTATCGGCACGCCCTGCTCGGACAACACCACGACCGAACGCTTTCACGAATTTCTAGGCCTACTTTCCGAAGACCCTTCGACGATCACCTACCTCGAATTCCGCGCCGACTATCACGTCGAGCTGCGGTTCAACGACGGGCGCAAAAAAGAAATTCCGTTCCTGATGCTGCCCTTGTCGAAACTGCCGCGGGACTTTTTTCCGCTCACCTGCCGCACCTGCGTCGATTACACGAACGTTCTGGCCGATATCACTGTCGGCTACATGGGTGGTGAAGGAGAACAATGGCTACTCGTACGCAACGCACGCGGCGAAGAGCTGTTGGGCCTGCTCGGCAACGACGTTGTCCTGTCGGAACCAGGCAGCAAAGGCAAGCGGCGCGGCCCGGTCAGCGGTTTCATGAAAAACGTAGAGCTGGCGGCCGGCGGATTGCCGCTCCGCGCAATGCCGAATTGGCTACGCCCCATCATGGGCTGGCTGATGCCGAGAATTGGTCCGCGCGGACTTGAATTCGCGCGCGCACGCCTTGAGATGAAGGCGATCGAGACAGTCCTACATCTGCGGCGCGAACGCCCGGCGATGATGAAAAACATGATTCCCGAGCATGTCTGGCGGCTGGTCAAGCCTTACGGGATTGAGAGGGAAGAGGGGGAATAGGTGCGCTCGTGCACAAACGCAAAAACGCGCCGGAGGGCGAAGCCCACGCGGCGCGTTGATGCGATTGAAATCGCAAAGAGGATGATTGACTTATTTGGTCGTAAATTCACATGACGGCTCTGCAGACCTGGCAACGACCTACTCTCCCATGTCTTAAGACAAAGTACCATCGGCGCAGGGGCGTTTCACGGCCGAGTTCGGAATGGGATCGGGTGCAGCCACCCCGCCATAATCACCAGGTCGGCGGAGACGTCATATGAATTACACTATTTTTCTGGTCTTCCATTTTCTAATGCTTACGCCCATCGAGCTCGCGCCGTAGCCTTACGGCAGCGCAGAGCACGTCATTCGGAGTGTCAACGCGCTTTCTCAAGCACGGATTTAACTCCAAGAACGATGTCGATGAGCATTGCTTAATGAGAGCAATCAAGCCAATCGAGTTATTAGTACCGGTAAGCTACACGCCTTGCAGCGCTTCCACACCCGGCCTATCAACGTGGTGGTCTACCACAACTCTCGAGGGAGAACTTGTTTCGAGGTGGGTTTCCCGCTTAGATGCTTTCAGCGGTTATCCCTTCCATACATAGCTACCCTGCTGTGCCGTTGGCACGACAACAGGTCCACCAGAGGTATGTCCATCCCGGTCCTCTCGTACTAAGGACAGATCCTCTCAATTCTCCAACACCTACGGCAGATAGGGACCGAACTGTCTCGCGACGTTCTGAACCCAGCTCACGTACCTCTTTAAATGGCGAACAGCCATACCCTTGGGACCTGCTCCAGCCCCAGGATGAGATGAGCCGACATCGAGGTGCCAAACGACGCCGTCGATATGGACTCTTGGGCGTCATCAGCCTGTTATCCCCGGCGTACCTTTTATCCGTTGAGCGATGGCCCTCTCACGAAGAACCACCGGATCACTATGACCGTCTTTCGACTCTGCTCGACTTGTCAGTCTTGCAGTCAGGCTGGCTTATGCCATTGCACTCGACGATTGATTTCCGACCAATCTGAGCCAACCTTCGCACGCCTCCGTTACGATTTAGGAGGCGACCGCCCCAGTCAAACTGCCCACCATGCGCTGTCCCGGATCCGGATAACGGATCGCGGTTAGACAACCATAATCACTAGAGTGGTATTTCACATTGCGGCTCCACAAGAGCTGACGCCCCTGCTTCAAAGCCTACCACTTATCCTACACAAGCAGTCACGATTGCCAGTGCAAAGTTGCAGTAAAGGTGCACGGGGTCTTTCCGTCTAACCGCAGGAACCCCGCATCTTCACGGGGAATTCAATTTCACTGAGTGTGTGCTGGAGACAGTGGGGAAGTCGTTACGCCATTCGTGCAGGTCGGAACTTACCCGACAAGGAATTTCGCTACCTTAGGACCGTTATAGTTACGGCCGCCGTTTACTGGGGCTTCGATTCAAAGCTTGCACTTCTCCTCTTAACCTTCCAGCACCGGGCAGGCGTCAGGCCATATACGTCGTCGTTGGACTTAGCATAGCCCTGTGTTTTAGGTAAACAGTCGCCACCCCCTGGTTTGTGTCCTGCACTTACGGTTGCCCGTAAATGCAGCCTGCTTCTCCCGAAGTTACGCAGGTAATTTGCCGAGTTCCTTCAGCACACTTCGCTCAAGCTCCTTGGTATACTCTACCAGTCCACCTGTGTCGGTTTCGGGTACGGTCTATGTGGGGGCTATTTCCTGGGACACATTCATTGCCCTCCCAATCCGATAAGGGAAAACAACTTGCTGCATCCGTCACTCACCCACTGGCCCACGAATATTAACGTGGTTCCCATCGACTACGGCTTTCGCCCTCGCCTTAGGGGCCGGCTAACCCTGCGCAGATTAACTTTACGCAGGAACCCTTGGACTTTCGGAGGGGGAGTTTCTCACTCCCCTTTCGTTACTCATGTCTGCATTCGCACTTCCGATACCTCCAGGACCCCTCACAGGTATCCCTTCACAGGCTTACGGAACGCTCCGCTACCGCGTGCATTGCTGCACACCCGCGTCTTCGGTACAATGCTTTAGCCCCGATACATTTTCGGCGCAGAAACCCTTATTTAGACCAGTGAGCTGTTACGCTTTCTTTAAATGATGGCTGCTTCTAAGCCAACATCCTGGTTGTTATGGGATTCCCACATCCTTAGACACTTAGCATTGATTTAGGGACCTTAGACGGCGATCAGGGTTGTTTCCCTCTTCACGACGGACGTTAGCACCCGCCGTGTGTCTCCCAGATAGTACTTCGAGGTATTCGGAGTTTACTTAGGTTTGGTAATCCTGTGGGGACCCCTAGCCCATGTAGTGCTCTACCCCCTCGAGTATTCATCTGAGGCTCTACCTAAATAGATTTCGCGGAGAACCAGCTATTTCCTGCCTTGATTGGCCTTTCACCCCTTGCCACAGTTCATCCGAGGCTTTTTCAACAGACACCGGTTCGGTCCTCCAGTGGGTGTTACCCCACCTTCAACCTGACCATGGCAAGATCGACAGGTTTCGGGTCTAATCCGACGAACTGAACGCCCTGTTCAAACTCGCTTTCGCTTCGCCTACAGCTATCGCCTTAAGCTTGCTCGTCAGACTAAGTCGCAGACCCATTATACAAAAGGTACGAAGTCACTCTTGCGAGCTCCTTCTGTTTGTAGGCATCCGGTTTCAGGTACTATTTCACTCCCCTCGTCGGGGTGCTTTTCACCTTTCCCTCACGGTACTGGTGCACTATCGGTCGGTAAGGAGTACTTAGGCTTGGAGGGTGATCCCCCCATGTTCAAACAGAATTGCACGTGTTCCGTTCTACTCGAGGATAAAGCTCTGCATTACCTGTACGGGGCTGTCACCCGCTGAGGCCGACCTTTCCAGATCGTTCCAGTTGTCATTGCCTTATCACTGGCCTAGTCCGCTTTCGCTCGCCACTACTCGCGGAGTCTCGGTTGATGTCCTTTCCTCCAGGTACTGAGATGTTTCAGTTCCCTGGGTTTGCTTTTAACCCCTATGTATTCAGGGCTAAATACCCTCTGATGACACCCTGAAACTCGAACCCGGAATTGCTTCCGGATGCGAATTACAAGATGTCGAAGGTGGGTTTCCCCATTCGGAGATCTTGGGATCAACGGCTGTTCGCACCTTCCCCAAGCTTATCGCAGCGTACCACGTCCTTCTTCGCCTCTTACCGCCAAGGCATCCACCAGATGC
>CAVUIN010000016.1:0-57500 GCA_963741545.1 uncultured Alphaproteobacteria bacterium | reverse complement strand
GTTTTTCGAGACAACAAGGCCCCCTGCCAGATAACCCGGCGTGGAACCCGAGAGTTTCGATTGGTTCATGCCCCGAAGGGCGCCGAAGCACTGTGTGCCCCGAACGAGATCCCTTTAAACAACATCGGCTCGCTGGTGTCAACAACAGACTTAAAGAATTTTTGCCATGTTGAGAACTCAACGCCGGAGTCCGAAAAAAGCGCGGAAATCCTAGCAAAGCCGAGCCTGAATGGAGGCTCCAGCATTTGGCCAACGGCCAAGCAGGCGCGCATGTCGCAGGCATGACCAATGCGCCATGAACCTGCCTGTTTTCAGGCGCTTGAATACACAGTCTATCGGGGCCGATTCTGCGAAGTTAGTGGCGGTGCCGGGCGAAAGCGTCGTACCATGATCAGCTTGAGGAGATCGCCCTGAGGTGTTCTGCTTTGCGCTGATTCGGGCGCTTAAATCGATGCGCATGGCGCTCAGGAGCGCTCGGCGGCGCTTGAGGGACGGACTTCAAGGGGCAAGCCGGGCCGCGGCAGCCGCACTAAAAGTTGAATGGGCCTTGAGCCCGGGGGAGACTGAGATCCGTGTTCCTTCGCCGGAAAAAATTGCAGCGCACCCAGTCCGGCGCTTTAGCAATCGATCCGCCTGTACGCGGACTGCCTGATACGTACCGCAGCAGCAAAAGCAGCTTTTTCAAAGATATTTACGACAGTGACCACGTCGAACCGCGCCAAGCGGGCCGCTTCCGTTGGATGCTGAGTACGTGTCTCGCGGCAACTGTTGGAGCGGTCGCCATTCTTGTTGTCGTTTACGGATCTGCCGATCGCAACGCGATCGACGACCGGCTGCTTCCCGAGTTTAAGAATATTCTCGACGGCAGTGGCTCAACTCAAGTTGCGCCCGCGGTGAAAAATGCCGACGGATTAAAATGGGTTTCGCCAAAATCCGATCGCTTGCAGCTAACAACCGGCGCGCTATCGACCCGCTATATCATTCACGAGTCGTCCAAACAGCGCCGCGACGGCCGCGAGTACGTAAGGCAAAAACCGTACGCCCGCATTGTTGCACGCTTGGCGCCCGTCCCATCGAACTACACGGATGTCATCCCTCCCTTCAATCCCTTCAAACTTTATGCAAACAGCCAGCCCGTCAGCTCGAATGACGACAGCGACGAAAATGCCGGCAGCGGTCTCAGCCGGTCGGACGTTTCGATTAAGGTCGTCGAACTGCTCGGTGGCATATTACCCGGCGAAGACGGGCAGGAACTCGATACACAAGAAGTGCAAGAGATCGTCGAGCGCACAGCAGAGCTGGTAACTCCGCCCGTCAGCGCGGCCGACGCCACCGGCGCTCCACTCGATGGTATCCCGGCCGCCGCTGTCGATCCCTTGACCGGCGAACCCGGGCCTGGAGCACTTCAGCAGCCCGCAAACGCAACGTCGATCATGAAATCGACCGACACCTACGAAGAAGCGGAAAGCGATTTCGAGCGCGGCGAAGTCAGCGTCGTCAAAGTTGGACGCGATGACACGCTCGCGAAAATTCTCACCAAAGCCGGCGGAGACCCGTGGCAAGCGCGCGCCATGATCGAGGCCGCTCACAGCACCTTCCCCGAGAATGCACTCGTACCAGGCCAGGAAGTGCGCATCACGCTGGTACCGTCGCTAACGCAAGCTGAAAAGAAAGAACCCGCCGGCTTTTCGATATTTTCCGACGGTCACGACCATTTGGTGAGCGTCGTGCGCAGCGCCGCAGGTGAGTTTGTTGCAAGTGCTCAGCCGCTCATTGGACAAGAACTGCAGCGCGCCAGCAATGAGAACGATAACCAGCAGCAATCAAGCCTCTATGCGAGTTTCTATCACGCGGGGCTTGTTCAAAATCTCAATCCAGAGACGATCACTCAAGTCTTGCGTGTGCACGCGTTCGATACAGACTTTCGCCGCCGCGTGCGCCCAGGCGACACGGTCGAGCTGTTTTTCGACATGAAGGAAGAGCAATCGGCCGACGGGCCGCCCGGCGAGTTGCTTTACACCGGCATTACCGGAGGAGGCTCGTTGTTCCGCTTTTATCGCTTCCGCACACCCGATGGCATCGTCGATTACTACGATGAGGAAGGGAACAATTCGAAAAAATTCCTCATGCGCAAGCCCGTTCGCGGTGATGACGTGCGTCTGACGTCCGGCTATGGCGTTCGTTATCATCCACTCTTGAACGTCCGCAAAATGCATACCGGCGTCGATTGGGCGACCGCCTCCGGCACGCCCATACTTGCTTCCGGAAATGGCATCGTCGAAGAGGCGGGACACAAGGGCTACAATGGGATTTACGTCCGCCTGCGCCATGCGAACGGCTATCACACCGCCTACAGCCACTTGTCGCGGATTGCGAGCGGCATGGAACCGGGAGTCAAGGTCCGCCAGGGCCAGGTGATAGGCTATGTCGGCTCGACAGGCCTCTCGTCAGGCCCGCATCTTCACTTCGAAGTGCTCGTCAACAGCCGCTTCGTCGATCCTATGTCCATCCAAGTTCCGCGCGAGAAGAAGCTCGAAGGCAAAGAGCTTGCGGAGTTTCAGAAAGAGCGCGCCCGGATCGACGATCTGATGAAACGCGCACCCGTTATGACGGCGAGCAAATAGGCCGCAGCGCTCAATTCGCTCCGTTCTGCGCCACATTGGTTTCCAGCAAGCCCAATCTGACAGCTGCCTGACGCGCGATCGCGGCCTACTGTCAGGCTAATCTTTTATTGAGGCCGGAGAATTTGAAACCGTAACCCGAAATTCAAAGGATTCTCGACCATGGCAATTCGTGAAGGCACGCGCGGCGCAGACCGCCTGATAGGGACCGCATTCGCCGACATTATCGAAGGCAAAGCCGGCAACGACGTCTTGTTCGGACTTGGCGGCAACGACATCATGGACGGCGATCGCGGCAACGACACCATCTATGGCGGCACCGGGAACGACAACATCGAAGGCGGCGGTGGGCAGATACGAATCTTCGGTGGGGCTGGAAACGATGTCATTTCCGGTGACGACGGCAACGACTTCATGAACGGCGGCGCGGGCAACGACCGCTTCGTGTTCGACAGCGGCGAAGGCGACGACCGCATCACTGGTTTCGTCGCCGGCGGCACTGAGGACAGACTTGATCTGCGCGACGCAGGTTTCAACTTTGTGCGCTTCGATCAGGTTCTCGCCAGGGCGCATGACGTTGCTGGCAGCGTCGTCATCGATCTCGGCACCGGCGACTCGGTAACACTCGTCGGCGTGACGGAAGCACAACTTCGCGCGGTCGACTTTATTCTGTAAGTTTATTTCCGGAACCTCCGGATCAGACGATAAAAAATAAAGGGTGGGCCGGGAGTACCGGTCCACCCTTCTGCATTTTAATATTGCATTAGGTGCTCAAATCGCCGCCAGAATACGCCCAACCGCTCAGGGTCCACATCATTCAAATGAATGACGCGGCGCTGTTTATTTTCATACCTTTCGGCTGATTCTATCGCCAACACCTGCCAAGCGGCATCACGCAGCAGCCTTGACCGGCCAGCCGTTTATGGTCAGCACGCCATCGCGGACCGAAACTGTCACCTTGTCACCGTCCTTGACGCCGCCGGCTAGGATCTGCTCGGCGAGCGGGTCTTGGATGTGGCGCTGGATCACGCGTTTCAGCGGCCGCGCGCCATAGGCCGGATCGTAACCGCGATTGGCGAGCCAGCTGCGTGCATAATCGTCCAATTCGATTGTGATTTTGCGGTCGCTCAAGAGCTTCGCCAGCCGCATCATCTGAATATCGACAATCCTGCTCATATCCGCGCGCAGCAAGCGGTGGAACAGGATGATCTCGTCCAAGCGGTTCAAGAATTCCGGGCGGAAGCGTGCGCGCACTTCCTCCATTACGTCGTCGCGGACAGCGTCGGTGTCCTCGCCTTCCTTTTGGTTGACGAGGAATTCCGAACCGGTGTTCGAAGTCAGAATAATAATCGTATTCTTAAAGTCGACCGTGCGGCCCTGACCATCCGTCAAGCGCCCATCATCGAGCACTTGCAACAGCACGTTGAACACATCCGGATGCGCCTTCTCGATTTCATCGAAAAGAACGACCTGATAGGGGCGCCGGCGCACGGCTTCGGTCAACGCGCCGCCTTCTTCATAGCCAACGTACCCCGGCGGCGCACCGATCAACCGCGCGACCGAATGCTTCTCCATGTACTCCGACATATCCATACGGATGAGCGCGGTGTCGTCGTCGAACAGGAAACCAGCGAGCGCCTTAGTCAATTCGGTCTTGCCGACACCTGTCGGGCCTAAGAACATGAATGAGCCGATGGGCCGGTTCGGATCCTGCAAGCCTGCGCGTGCGCGGCGCACAGCCGTTGAGACCGCGATAACGGCTTCCTTTTGCCCAACGACGCGCTTGCCTATGGCATCTTCCATCTTCAACAGTTTGTCGCGCTCGCCTTCGAGCATCTTATCGACGGGAATGCCGGTCCAACGCGAGACGACGCCTGCAATCTGGTCGGGCGTCACCGCCTCTTCCAGCATCGCGCCCTTGCCATCCTGACTTTCGATTGTGATCAGCTTCTTTTCCAACGCATCGATAACGCTGTACTTCAATTCGCCGGCCCGGTTGTAGTCCCCACGGCGCTGCGCCTGTTCAAGTTCGATCCGGGCGGTTTCAAGCTGCTCTTTGAGCTTCTGCGCCGAGCCAAGCTTCTGCTTCTCTGCTTCCCATCGTTGAGTCAGCGCTTTCGACTGCTCACTCAAGTCAGCGATGGTTTTTTCGATCTTTTGCAGGCGATCCTTGGAGGCCGCGTCCGTTTCCTTGCGCAAGGCTTCGCGCTCGATCATGACTTGCATGAGGTCGCGATCAATGACGTCGAGTTCCTCGGGTTTGCTGTCGACCTGCATTCTGAGGCGCGACGCCGCTTCGTCCATAAGGTCGATAGCCTTGTCGGGTAAAAACCGATCACTGATGTAGCGATGTGATAGAGTTGCAGCCGCGACGAGCGCGCTATCGGTAATGCGCACGCCGTGATGCAGTTCATACTTCTCCTTGAGCCCGCGCAGAATCGAAATCGTGTCCTCAACTGTGGGCTCGTCGACCAGAACCGGCTGGAAGCGGCGCGCGAGGGCAGCGTCCTTTTCGATGTGCTTTCTGTACTCGTCGAGCGTTGTGGCACCGACGCAATGAAGTTCTCCGCGCGCGAGGGCCGGCTTCAAAAGGTTGCCCGCATCCATCGCGCCTTCGGATTTCCCGGCGCCAACAATCGTGTGCAATTCGTCGATGAACAGAATGACGCCACCCGCGTCCGCCTGTACCTCCGACAGTACGGCTTTCAAGCGTTCTTCGAACTCACCGCGGTATTTCGCGCCCGCGATCAACGAACCCATGTCGAGCGCAAGCAGCTTCTTATCCTTTAGGCTTTCCGGCACGTCGCCCTTGACGATGCGGAGCGCCAACCCTTCGGCAATTGCCGTCTTGCCGACACCCGGCTCGCCAATCAATACGGGATTATTCTTGGTGCGGCGCGAGAGCACTTGGATCGTGCGGCGTATCTCTTCATCGCGGCCAATGACCGGATCAAGCTTGCCGGCCGCCGCTGCTTCCGTCAGATCGCGCGCATAACGCTTCAGAGCGTCATAAGCTTGCTCGGCGGATGCGCTATCGGCGGTCCTGCCCTTGCGAATATCGTTGATCGCGGTGTTGAGTTTTTCCGGAGTGACCCCGGCGTCGCGCAGAGCCTTGCTGGCGTCCGTCGATGTTTCAAGTGCGATGGCGAGTAGCAACCGCTCGGCGGTAACGAACTTGTCGCTGGCCTTATCGGCCGCCTTTTCTGCCGTTTCGAAAACGCGCGCCGCTTCCGGCGAAACATACACTTGCCCGCTTCCACCGGACACTTTTGGCCGCTTGGCGAGCGCTCGCTCAGTTGTGGCGAGTGCTGCCTTTGCGTCCCCGCCTGCCCGCTGGATGAGCCCGCTGGCAAGTCCCTCAGGGTCATCAAGCAGGACTTTGAGCAGGTGTTCCGGCGCGAAATGCTGGTGGTTTTCTCTAAGCGCCAGGGATTGGCCAGCTTGCACAAAACCTTTGGCGCGGTCGGTATAACGCTCGAAATTCATCCGTTTTCTCCTCGGCGCGTCCTAACCGCCCAATGGGCACGGCAAGACGCCGTCTTGCATTGATGTGGCACAACGCCTGCGGGCCTCAATGAGCACCCCTGGTAGCCGGACCAACACAGATATAGTACGCCACACGCCAAGCAAAAGGGGCCGAGCGGGCCTGTCGCACAAGTTCGAGGTTGTAGATCGATGGCGAGCGTAGGTTCGGCAACAGTAGCGGCGCTCTATCGTTACCCCGTTAAGGGTTTGACGGGGGAAGCCCTCGCAAGCACGCGCCTCCGGGAGGGTGAAACCCTGCCGTTCGACCGGACCTACGCGATTGAAAACGGACCGGGGCCGTTCAATCCCGAAGCACCAGCACACCTGCCCAAGGTCCATTTTATCATGCTGATGCGCAATGAACAGCTGGCCGCACTGAAAACCAGGTTCGAAGTTGACACCCACACTCTGACGATTGTGCACAACGGTACGGAGACCACGCGCGGCGATTTGCGCACCGCTCAGGGCCGGGAGACAATCGAGGCCTTCATCTCCGGGTACATGACCGCATCTCTCCGAGGACCGCCACGCATTGTAGTCAGCCCTGGCCATAGCTTTTCGGACGTCGCGGCGAAATGCCTGCACATCATCAATCTCGAGAGCGTACGCGCGCTTGAGACCGCGATTGGCGCCAAAATAGATCCGCTGCGGTTCAGGCCGAATATCGTGTTGTCCGGTTGGCCGGCATGGTCGGAATTGGAACTCGTGGGCCAGAACTTGAAAGCCGGAGGGGCCACCCTCAACGTTTTCAAACGCACCGAGCGGTGCGCGGCAACCAACGTCGATCCCGAAACGGGAGCGCGGGATCTAAAAATCCCATCGTTCTTGTCGCGAAATATCGGCCACACGGACTTCGGCATATACGCGCGGGTGACCGAGAGCGGCGATTTGCAGACCAGCGACCCGGTTTCAATTTTGGACTGATGCACGCGATCCGGATCGAGCAAAAATAGAAAAGCTGCGGTACGATCCGCAGCTCTCTAATACTCCCAAAACCGCAGGGCAATCGATCAATCTTGATCGTCGGCCGCCTCCGGTGCCGGGGCCGGTGGCACGTCTTTCTCTACACGCGGGCGGCGCACTGGACGGCGCAGGAACTCCGGCTGCTCATGATGCAGCGCTGCAGGAGCTGGCTGTTCCGCTGCAGCAACCGGCGGTCTTTCGCGGCGGCGCGGCGCGGCGACTTCACTCACGGGCTCAATTGCAGCGGTAGGGGGCACAAATTGCGGCGCGGGTTGCACCGGACGCTCGTCCCGGAAACCGCGCGGTTCGCCGCCACCGCCGTTACGATCAAAATTGCGGTCTTGTTGCCGGTCTTGATTGCGATCCGGCCCACGATCATTTCCGCGGTCCTGATTGCGGTCTTGGCCCCGATCTGAGCGGAAATCCTGGCGGTCCTGACGATCTGAGCGATCTCCGCGGTCAAAGCGGTTTTCACCCCGGTCATTGCGATAGTTTTGATTGTTGTTTTGATTATGCCGTTGGTCCCGCCGCTGATGCTGGTTTTGGTTTTGAGGACGATTGTCGAAGCGCTGCGGCTGATCAAACGAACGCGTCTGATGCATCGGTTGCGGCGGCGATTGCAGGTCCGGCTGAGCCATCATCGGCCTGTTATCTCCGCCGAAATCGTCGCCTTCATCGTCGCCGAAATCGTCAGCGTCTGCCTCAGGTCCGCCCATGGTTGCGGGACGGCCCATGCCCGTCGTGTAGGGATCGCTGCCTCCCGCGCTCATTTGCTGTTCGCGAAACGTCATGATGATGCGGTTATAGTGCTCGGCGTGCTGCATATAGTTTTCCGCAAGCACGGGATCACCCGACGACAGAGCGTCGCGCGCCAAAGACATATATTTCTCAGCGACGTGAGAGGGGGTACCGCGGAGTTTGACGTCCGGCCCGGTGCTCTCAAAGCTACGGGTCATCGGATTTTGCGACTTGCGATTTGGATTATTATTGTTGTTGTTGTTACGCCCGCGGCCGCGGCGATTTTGCTGTCCTTGCCTCATTGGCTCCCGTTCTTACAAGTCTAGGGTTTCAGTCTTTTCGGCTTCAATCTTGGATCGAAAGTGTTGGATCGTCAGTCTTAGACCGAAAGTGTTGGATCGAAAGTGTTGCTGCCTCAGCCGGCTGCATGCTTGGTGCGCTTGACGCTCCGTTTGCCCCGGCACAAAGCCAGAAGCGGCTAATCCCTGCTGCGACGCTTGAAACAGAATACTGTGTCCATCCAATAGGAAGTGGGGCGTTTAGCGCGGAAGCCGTGGACAAACCCTACGGCTCATTTTCTTCGCCAGCACCACCACACGGCAGGCCAGCTTCGCGCTTCGCAATCTCTGCCGGTACCTTCAGCGCCGGGAAACTTGTCAATAAGCTCGACCCTGCGAGCGTCCCTTTAACTGATCGTGCCCGATCAAAACCGCCAAGGACTATCATATCCTGGAAACATCGCCGTTCCAATACAATTCGCAGGTTTGCCTAGAGATGTATCTCCAATGCTACACAACGAAGATGGCCGCCGAGGTCAGTTAGCATTTTCAGCGTACCTATCGGCCGGGCCAGGCATTGACGCTGGAAAAGCTCTGAAACGCTCGCGTGTTGGCCCGCTCCAACTTCGAGTACTATAACCCCTGCTGGAGTAAGCTTGCTGATATCTTTAGCAATTTCACGGTAAATTTCGAGGCCGTCGCCTCCCCCGTCCAGGGCCACGAGGGGATCGTAGTTGCGGACACTGGCGTCCAACCCACCGATTTCGATTGAGGCAATATAGGGCGGGTTCGAGACAACAAGATCTATAGGCTGCGCAACGCCCTTTAGCGCGCTGGTTTGAACGAAGGCAGCGCGACCGGCGACACCATGCCGCTCTGCATTGTGCCGTGCAACATCGAGCGCGGCAGCGCTGACATCGGTGCCAACGCCCGTTGCGTCCGGCAGCTCGGCGAGGAGCGTCACAAGAATGGCCCCAGAGCCCGTGCCAACGTCGGCAATGCGGATGGGCCGCTCTAACCAAGCTCTCAACTTGGCAATTTCGAGAACCGCACTGATGAGTGTCTCAGTATCAGGCCGCGGGTCTAGAACGTCCGGCGTGATTTTGAACGTCCGGCCGTAAAAATCCCGCTCACCGAGAATTCTTGAAATGGGCTCACCCGACAGGCGCCGTGCAGCCGCAGCCGATAGAGCCTCTGCAAAGTCTCCGGCTATCCTATCGGGTGACCGCAAGAAATCTGCTGCATCTAATTTCATTATGCCTTGCACAAGAAAGCGCGCATCGATCTCCGGCGTCTCAAGACCAGCAGCAGAAAATGCCTTGCTCAGCCGGCGCACCATAGCGCCGAGTTTGTCCTGACGATCAAATTCGACCTTCACCGGCACTGCTTCCGGTCCGCTCTTCACGCAGCGCTCACTTCGGCCATCAGGCTCGCCTGATGGTCGGTGATCAAGGCATCGACCAGCTGATCCAGGGCGTTGCCTTGCAGGACCTCATCGAGATTATAAAGCGTTAGGTTGATACGGTGGTCCGTCACGCGCCCTTGGGGGAAATTGTAGGTCCGGATGCGCTGCGAACGATCGCCCGATCCAACCTGCGATTTGCGGTTCTCCGAACGCTCGTTTGCCAGCTTTGCGCGCTGCAATTCGTAAACTCGTGCCTTTAACACTTGCATCGCTAAGCGCCGGTTTTGATGCTGCGATTTTTCAGCCGAAACAACAACAATTCCGGTCGGCAAATGCGTCATCCGTACGGCGCTGTCAGTTTTGTTGACGTGCTGGCCGCCGGCGCCGCCAGCGCGCATGGTATCAATACGCACGTCCTCCGCCCGGATATCTACATCGACGTCTTCAGCTTCCGGCAAAACTGCGACAGTTGCAGCGGAGGTATGAATGCGTCCGCTTGCTTCCGTCGCCGGGACACGCTGCACCCGGTGCACGCCGCTTTCGAACTTTAGCCGGGCAAAAACGCCCTGCCCGGTGATCGATACGATCACCTCGCGATAACCGCCTAGGTCGCTTTCCGAAATGGATATGACCTCGGCCTTCCAGCCTCTGAGTTCTGCGTAGCGCGTGTACATGCGATAAAGATCGGCCGCAAAAAGTGCCGCTTCATCGCCGCCCGTGCCCGCGCGAATTTCAAGGATCGCGCTCTTTTCGTCGGCAGCGTCCTTGGGGAGTAGCGCGATCCGCATTTGCTGCGTCAAGGCGTCGAGCTTTGGTTGGAGTTCTGCGCGCTCCGCGTAAGCCATCTCGATCATGTCTTTGCCGGCAGCGGGATCGGCGATCATCTGATCGAGGCCGGCCAGTTCTTCTTCCGTCTTGCGCAGCTCTTGAATGGCCTCGACGACGGGCTTCAGATCGGAAAACTCCTTACTCAACTTGACGAAGGTTGCCTGCGGCACGCCGGAATTCAACTCGTCCTGGATGGACATCCAGCGTTCGACAAGACGGTCCAGTTTTTCGGTCGGTAGTCCGGTCATAGGTTCAGCGCCAATATTCAGGTGGAATCAGGGGTACTTTGGGAAACGATTTGCCAGCGATTGAGCCGGCGCGCCAGTGATGCCTGCAGGAAGGGCCCGCAAGACCGGCGGGGAACCTGGCCCGCTAACGCTCGGCGGGGGGCAATTTGTCGGAGCGGCGGGAACGGGGATCTTCCACTTCGATCCAGCGCAAACCCTCGCGAACCGGAGCAAACTGCACGGCCAGCGTTGCGCGCAGGCTTGAAGCAAATTTCGCAACCGGCCCGCCAATCGTGTTGAAGGTGCCCTGAAGTACAGTCGTATTGAGCATCAACAGGACAAGGCACATCGGTAACGAGACGGCATAAAACGTCCGCGCAGGACGTTCGCGCGCTTGGTTTATGGCTTCTTGCGGCAGACGCTTTGCGCCCTCGACCAGTACAACGCCGGCCTGGCGTAAACGCACGACCGATTGCTGCATGTTGGCGTAAGCGGCAGCATTTCTAACCGGCAGCGGCCGGCGCGGAACCGAACTATTTTGCAAGGCAGCAAGCGCGCTAAGTATCAGGACGGCCGTCAATTCTGGCCCAAGCCGCATAGGCCATGACAATGCGAGCTGTCTCCGGCCAAGCCGGCAAATACCTCACGTCGGCATTTTCCAAAGCGTCGATGACTTGCACGTGCGTCAAGAGCTGTGCAGCGGCCTGCTGCTGTGTGACCCCGAGGAATTTCCGCAAATCCCGGAAAAACACGGCAACCTGGCTATGAACAGGTGAAGCCGACTGGTGCGGCACGCCCGGCGAGTGAACGCCTGACTGCAACATACGGTCGCCTCTGGCCTCGACCCCGTACGTATTCACTTAGCCCCACACCCCAACGCAAACGACTACAAATTTCGATACTGCAGACGCCCCACACCTGCACGTCCATCTTGATCAAAAAAAAAGGTTTGTCAAAGCCCGGCGCTATGCCCGGCTCGTTATGCTCAACCTTCAATCTCGATGCGAGCTTTCGCAGCAAATTTTTGCAAGGATTCACGGATGTTTGGTGCGCCTGACTTAATCAGGTCTTCGACACAATCAGTGATATGCTCCGCATTGAGCGACAAAATCATGGCTTTCACCGGGCCAATCGAAGCGGGCGCCATGGAAATCGAACGCAACCCGAGCCCGATCAATGTCATGGCTTCGAGCGGCCGGCCCGCCATCTCTCCGCACAAATTCAACGGCACGCGATGTTTTTTTGCCGATTTTACCAACGTCCGAAGCGCTCTGAGCGGCGCGGGCGCCAGGACGTCGAAGCGGCTGGCAACGCGCGCATTTGTTCGATCTGAGGCAAACAGAAATTGCATCAGGTCGTTTGACCCGACTGAAATGAAATCAACTTCCGGCATGAAGGCATCGAGTTCGAAGAGCAACGAGGGCACCTCAAACATTGCGCCGATCAGAACTTTGTCCGGAAGTTTGTGCCCATGCTTGGTGAGGAATGCTTTTTCTTTCTCAACCATTTCCCGAAGCGGCTTCAATTCGGACGCCGATGTCACCATCGGTATCATAATGCGCAGTTCGCGATCCGGCGCCGCTTTGAGCATGGCGCGGACCTGAATACGGAACAGTTCAGGGCGGTCCATCGCCATGCGAATGGCGCGCCAGCCCATGGCTGGGTTTTCTTCCTTTGGCTGGCGCAAATAAGGCAGAACCTTATCGCCGCCAATGTCGAGCGTCCGGAAAATAACCGGTTTGTTTCCGGCTTCTTTGAGCACGGCGCTGTAGAGCTGCGTCTGCTTGTCGAGACGCGGAAACGTCTCCGACAACATGAACTGAAGTTCGGTACGGTAAAGCCCGACACCATCCGCGCCGCTCTCCGCCAAATGCGGCATATCGACGAGCAGACCCGGCATTCATATGCAGTGCTATTCTGACGCCGTCTTTTGTGATTGCCGGGCGATCGCGCAACGCCTGATAGCGCTTTTGTTTGCGCGCACGGAAACGCACCTTATCGGAATAGGCGGTGATGACTTCCTGGCTTGGACGAAGATGAACTTCGCCGGAGACCGCATCGACAATGGCCGCGTCGCCCGCATTGACCCGCTCGACAATGCCCGCTGCTTGTCCGATCGCCGCAATGCCGAGCGCTTTGGCGACGACAGCGACGTGACTCTGGCTCGAACCATCCTCGACGACGAGCCCGCGCAGCCTGGTCCGGTCGTAGTCAAGCAATTCAGCCGGACCCATGGTACGCGCTACCAGAATGGCATCGGGTGGCAGTCCCGAGGGTTCATCTGCACCGGTAATGCGCCCGGCCAAAACACGCATGAGCCGATCCGATAAATCGTCGAGATCGCGCTGACGTTCGCGCCAATAGGCATCGTGTTGACGCAACATGCGCGTGCGCATGGCGTTTTGCACGCGCTCGACCGCTGCTTCTGCCGTCAATCCGCCGAGAACCGCTTCGCGCAATCGCCGGTGCCAACCCTTGTCGTGCGCGAACATCCGGTAGGCTTCGAGGACGTCGCGATGCTCTCCGGCGCCAGCCAATTGCTCGTGTTCGAACATATCGTCGATATGGGCAATCAGCTTCTCAAGAGCTTCGTCAAGCCGCTCGATTTCAACGGCCGGATTGTCGGACATCAATTGCGTGACGACGATGCGGGGTTCGTGCAGGACCACGTGCCCCAGCGCGATGCCGTCCGAGAGAGACTCTCCCTCGATGACCATCGGCTGCGATTTCGAAATTTCAATCGCAGCGCCCGTCCCGGCAACTGCGCCGGAGATCAAATTTTCGGCAATGACCATGGCGGTGGCGTGCAAAACTTCGACGTCCTCGTCGGAATATTCCCGTTGCGTTTTGTTCTGAATGACCAGAACACCAAGGATCTGCCCCGATCGCTCAATCGGCACGGCGAGGAGCGAGTGATAGACTTCTTCGCCCGTTTCAGGCCGGTAGGAAAACGCCGGATGGCTTGATGCTTCGGGCTCGTTGACTGTGACGCCGAGTTCAGCGCATCGCCCAGCAAGCCCTTCGCCGCGCTTTAGCCGTGTGGAATGGACGGCTGACGGATTAAGCCCTTCCGTCGCGAAAAGTTCGAGCGAACCATCCTGGCGCTTCAAATAGATCGAACAAACTTCCGCGACCATGACGCCGGCAATCTGGCGCACGATCTTGTCAAGCTTTTCCTGCCCCGACCCGTCATCGGACATGATTTCCCGGAGACCGCGCATGATGACACGCAGCGACGTCTCGCTTGGCAGTGGTCTTGGGTCTTCTCCGCGCCGGGTAACCATGGTCTTTGCCGCTCTTCGCCGCGCTCTTCACGCGGGATCTTGCCGATCAGAAAGCAGCATGACCTGGGGGCATGCCGCTCGCTCAATCGCTGTCTAATCCATATGCCGTATGCAGCGTCCTGACCGCAAGCTCGGCATAGGCCGCATCGATCAACACACTGATCTTGATTTCCGACGTCGAAATGGCGTGGATGTTGATGCCCTTGTCGGAAAGTGCCTTGAACATCTGCGAGGCGACGCCTGCATGACTGCGCATGCCGATGCCGATCACGGAGATCTTCACAACATCGGCGGAACTCTTGACCTCGAAAGAGCCGATGTCGCCCTTCGCCTTCTTCAAGACGTCGAGAACGCGCGGCAGCTCGGCGGCCTGTATCGTAAAGGTCATGTCGGTGTGCTTGCCATCCGGCGTGACGTTCTGCACGATCATATCGACGTTGATGTTAGCTTCGGCCAGCGGCCCGAAAATGCGCGCCGCGATGCCGGGTTTGTCATCGACCTTCAGAATTGTAACCTTGGCTTCGTCTTTTGCATAAGCGATGCCACTTACGACCTGCTGCTCCACGATCTCATCCTCGTCGCAAACGATTGTCCCAATATTCTCCAAATTCTTCATATCGACGGCTTTCATGGCGTTCGGCGCCACGAAACTCGACAGCACGCGCGTGCGCACCCGGTACACCATGGCCAGCTCGACAGACCGTGTCTGCAAAACTTTTGACCCCAATGATGCCATTTCAAGCATCTCTTCGTAGGAGATCTTGGGCATCCTGCGTGCTTTGGGCACGATGCGCGGGTCGGTCGTGTAGACGCCGTCAACGTCGGTATAGATATCGCACACATCAGCCTTGAGAGCGACGGCAAGCGCGACGGCACTTGTATCCGAGCCGCCGCGGCCAAGTGTTGAAATGCGGTTGTGTTTCGGCTCGATGCCCTGGAATCCGGTCACGACCGCGATCTCGCCGGCATTTAGCGCCTTCAAGATGTCGTCACCAGGAATATCGAGAATGCGCGCCGATCCATGTGCTTCGCTGGTCTTGACTGGGATTTGCCAACCAGCCCACGAGCGCGCTTTAAGGCCCATCGATTGCAGGACGATTGCGAGCAATCCGGCTGTGACCTGTTCGCCTGTAGCCACCACAGCATCGTATTCGCGCGAGTCGTGGAGTTCGGACGCTTCTTTAACCCAGGCAACGAGCTGATTGGTGGCACCCGACATGGCAGACACCACCACAGCAACCTTGTTGCCGGCGTCCACCTCGCGCTTGACGTGGTTGGCCACGTTGCGGATGCGCTCGACGTTGGCGACGGACGTGCCGCCGAATTTCATGACTACAACTGCCATTGTGCCTGCCGCTCTTGCCGCCCCGTTCGTTGTGCGGGACTGTCCCACGAGCGGAACGTCCCCAGCCGGGCCTGCGGCACGCCGATCGCCGCATCTCCTAAAGCTACCTCAAAATATGCTTGAGACGCCGCTTCATAACGGCATCGGCGCAAGGGTGCAACTAGCGGAATTCCTGGTCTCGTCCCTCACCCACGTGAACCTGTAATCAGGGGCCGCGATCTCCGCTCATCGCAAAAAGCGTGCGTAGCCGGAACCAACGCACTAAGGTTCCGGCATATTCGATGCAATTCGATGCACCTCTACAGGGAGCTTCTATGAACCGTAAGTTGGCCGGACTTGTCTCGATCAGTGTACTGTTCGCTGCACTTAGTCCCTCGCACTCCAATGCCGGGGAACCTGCTCAAGCTCCCGGCACTCCGCAGGGCGATGGCACGATCGCGATAACGGCATCACAAAGCCTCGTGTGGCAGGACTATCCGGGCCTACCCGGCGTCAAATTCTCTGTGATTGCGGGCAATCCAAAGGATGCGGGCTTCTATACAATCCGCGCTAAGTTCGCTCCCGGCACGATGAGCCGCCCGCATTCGCATCCCGAAGCCCGCTACGTCACCGTTTTAAAAGGGACGTGGTGGGCAGGTACGGGTGCAAAGTTCGACCCCAATGCAACGGTTCCGGTGCCGGCGGGCGGATTTGCCGTGCATACACCCGGAAAGGTGCACTTTGACGGCGCTAAAGACGAGGAAGTTATCGTACAGATCAGCGGCATCGGACCCAGCGGCACGATAGTGGCGGAGGAGGGAAAGTGAGGCAGCCGTGCCGTCCACCGCCAGTTCAAGCCAAGAGATGCCCGTTCTTGGCAATCCGAAAATAGCTCGGGCGAGTAATGATACAATCGAATGCACAAGGACGCCGCGCAACTTAGATGCAATCCATCCATAAAGAGTCATCGAAACCAACCGGCTCGAACACCCTTGACCCTGCTGAGGTCGCGCGGTTTTCGAAGCTCGCTGCCGAATGGTGGAACCCGCATGGCAAATTCCGTCCGTTGCACCAGATTGGTCCGCCGCGGCTCAAGTTCATCCGAAACGCCGCAGAAGTTCACTTTAAGCTCGATACTAATGCCGTGCGCTCTCTGACGGGGCTAAGTGTGCTCGATGTCGGCTGTGGCGGCGGTCTGATCGCAGAGCCATTGGCACGACTAGGCGCCACCGTTACCGGGATAGATCCCTCGGAACGAAATATTGCGATTGCCAAGGGACATGCCGAACCACAGGGCTTGTCGATCACGTACCGGGCCCAGCGCGTGGAAGACCTCATCGCGTCGGGTGAGCGGTTTGATATCGTCACCTGCCTCGAAGTGGTTGAACATGTGCCGGATGTTGGCGCGTTTATCGCTGAATGCAGCAAGGCCCTGAAACCGGGCGGTTTGATCATATTTTCCACGATCAACCGAACGCTTAAGGCCTGGGCGTTGGCTATTGTCGGTGCCGAGTATGTCTTGCGCTGGCTGCCGCGCGGCACGCATCAATGGGACCGCTTTGTCACGACTGAAGAACTCGCACGCCATTGTGCAGACGCGGGGCTCGCGGCGCCGCACTTCGAAGGCATGGTCTACAATCCGCTGCGCGATGTTTGGACGCTCGCCGCCGATACGGATGTCAATTATCTGGCATCTGCAACGAAGCCGGGGTGACGGCCCAGTGTGATGGCTAAGCCTGCGCGTCCTGCCAAACCCAAAAAGTCCGGACTGCCGACAAAGACATGTGCGGCATGCAACCGGCCGTTCTCGTGGCGCAAAAAATGGGAGCGGCACTGGAATGAGGTTAGATACTGCTCTGACAGGTGCCGTCGTGCCAGACCGTCCACGACAAGTTAGCCGCAACGCCCAAGTCAACGAGTAAGAACCCAAACTTTTTGTTCTTCATATTTTCTATATTTGTTCTTTACATATCGAGTTGCATGAGCCATAATTGCCTAACTTCGAGAGAGCGGAGGTAGTCATGTCAATCGAGCCAGTCGTGTGGGAAAGCTTTACCTGGAAGTCGGGTGCGGAGACGTATTTATTCGAGGTTCGCGATCGTGGGCTCATTGGCAGCCTCAGCGTTTCGGACGGGCGGAAATTCGCGCTTCCCTTCGTTGTGTGGGAAGCAATGCTTGATGCCGTCAAGACGAGCCGTAAAGCCAAAGCAGCGGCGGAGGAAAACTTGCCGCCTCGGGCAGGGGCACGATGGGCCGAGAGCGAAAGCGACGAACTCGCGGTGAAATTCAGGGCTGGCCGGTCAATCGACGAACTGTCGCGCGAACATGCGCGAACAGTGTGGGCTATAGAAAATCAGCTCGGAAAACTCGGGCTTTGGGACAGAATCGAGCGGCGGCGTATTGGCTGAGCGCGAACTCAAAGTGCTGCCCACGTCACGCCAAAAATGGAAAATTGGTACCGCCTGGTGGATCCGAACCACCGACCTCTGGTTCCACAAACCAGCGCTCTAACCAACTGAGCTAAGGCGGCACAGGGCCATGAGACATGGACCGGCAGGGCTGCGCTCTAAGATTATCGCGCGCCCGAGCGCCCTAAAAGGCGCTTTGGGGCCTGATCGTCAAGTGAAAAACGGCGGCCGTACCGCTCCCGCGACGTCAAAGCCCGCCGAGTTCTTGCCCGAACTGGTCAGAACTGGTTTGCTTCTGGATCGCCGCTGTGCCGCCACTGGTGCGCTTCAGCTCTATGCCTGAGTCTTGTGTGCTACTTCGCCCATCAGCCGGGTGATTTCCTGTGTTTGCTTCGCGTAGGTCTCCAGCTGCGATTGCGTATAGCGCGATTGCACCTCAAGGTATTGCTTAAGGTCACGCGCCTTGGCTATTTCACTGGCAAAGCGGAAGTTCGCTTCGATATTCGCTTGTGCGAAATGCAGTGCCTTCGCCTGGATTTCAACGGCGCTCATCGTCATGGCGCCTTGAGACTTGAACATCGTCTCCTGCGCCTTTGTCACAAGACCCAAGAACTGTTCGTAAGCCTGACGCACTTGAGCCACATTGCGCTCCGCAAGTTCGCGCACTTGCGCTGGAATTTCAAACTGGGGCTGATCGTACATTGCCCGAACCCCTGCCTTGCCAACTGTGATAACCATGCGGCAAAGACCGCGAAGCGATAATACAGCGTTCCCAGCGCCAAATGCTGGATAATCAGCGGATAAGGCAAGATTTCCGCGAACACCTCGTGTAAAATGCGAGCGCCGCTTGATAACTTTCTCAAAGGCTTTGCTAATTTATGGCATGCGCCGGCCCCCAAGAACCACAAGACCACACACTTGATGCGGCGCTCGCTCGTGCTTCAGGCCAAGAGCAAATCGCCTATCTCGTCATAGATGCTGCGGCCGCGCGCGTTGAAGCTGCCAATGCTGCAGGCCGGCTCCTTCTCGGCTTAACCCTTTCGGCCGAACTACCTTCCGCGCTCGACAGTGCAATGCCTGCCATGCAGAGGCTACGTCTGATCGCCTCTGGGCAAGCGCCGGACGAACGCGAGACGCTGACATTTTGGATCAATGGCCGGCTCGCCACGCTCACGTGCTCGGTTAAACCGGTGAACGCCAATGGCTCCAAGCATCTCATCCAATTGATGCAACTCGGCCCTATCGCAGAAGCGCCGGCAGCGCCTTTAGCTCCCCAAGCTGTTACAAGCCAAGAAGACATGCCGCCTGCAGAGGAGGCCCTGCCACCGATAAAGCTGCGCGACGATGCTGAAACATTGCGCGAGATTGCGCGCCGCATTCGCGAAGGGCAAAAAGCAAATCTCGGCATGCCGGCCCAAAAGCCGGTTACACCTCAAGCCGGGCCGGGGCGATCGTCACACCAAGACGGCGAGGCGCGAAAAAAGTCCGGCACGGACGCGTTCTCAGAGTCCGCGGAACCTGCGGCACTTGCGAAACTGGCCCATGAGCTCAAGACCCCTCTTAGCGCCATCATCGCGGCATCCGAAATTATGCGCGATCAGCGCTTAGGCCCAATGGGTAACGATCTTTATCTGGGGTATGCCGGCGATATCCACGAAAGCGCCCATCACGCACTAGCGCTTGTCACCGGTATGCTCGAAACCGCCGCGAGCACGGCGAGCCAGAAAATTCTATCCTTCGACTTGAACCAGGTAATGGTCGCAACCGTCTCGGCTATGCAGCCGTTGGCGCATGCGCGAGGACTGATCATTGCTCATGAGTCAGACGAAGGACGGCTTGAAATTACAGCCGACCCAACAGCTGTCCGCCAAATCTTGTTTAATCTTCTTACCAATGCGACGAAATTCACAAGTGCAGGCGGAGAGGTGCACGCCGGCACCGGATATCTGCCGGATGGTTCGATTTATCTCGTCGTGCGGGATACCGGCGAGGGCATGGACGAGGATATGCTGTCACGAGCATTTTACGACGAAGCCGGCGAGATGAACCTCAGGCCCGGCGGCGGCTACGGTCTTGGCCTACCGATGGTGCGGCGCTTGGCCGAAGCCAATCGTGGGACAATAGAAATTGACAGCGCACCAGGTAAGGGCACCGTCGTCTTGATATCGTTTCCGACGCGGCGCTAACCACAGCGGCCGCCCTCTCACAACATGAAATCAAACACTGCCATTTCAGCGAAACATCCAGTTGATAATTATAAGAATTCTAAACCAGAGCCACGATCAACAATCGATTGACCATAGTGCTGCTTCGGGCTACTCCGGCTTCGAGCGCACTGACGCGCCAACGCTGTCGGAACGGCGTCAACCCGATACCGGGGCCTTGAACCCTGATTATTGGAGATAGTTTATGATTTGGAATGCCCGCGCCGCCCGGCGCACAACTCTTCGTATCATCGCTGCATCGATTACATCGGCTGCCCTCGCTTCGACGCTCTTATGTTCAGAGGCAATGTCGGAAGAGGCCGTCAATATCTTTTCCTATCGCGAACCCAAACTGATCGATCCCTTGTTGAAGGGATTCACTGAAAAAACCAGCATCAAAACGAACGTGGTGTTTGCCAGCACGGGTCTCGTTGAGCGGCTCGCGGCCGAAGGCAAGAACAGCCCGGCAGATCTCCTTCTGACCAACGAATTCGGCCTTCTGCTTCAAGCGACAACGGCAGGCGTGACAGCACCCGTAAAATCGGACTTGCTCGAAAAGCGTATTCCTCCCGAGATTCGCGATCCCGCCGGCCAGTGGTTTGGCCTCACGCGGAGGGCGCGTATTGTTTACGCGTCTAAAGACCGCGTACAGCAAGACACGATCACCTACGAAGAACTCGCCGATCCGAAGTGGCGCGGCAAGATTTGCGTGCGCTCGGGCCAGCACACCTACAATGTTTCTCTCGTTGCTTCGATGATTGCCAATCTTGGCGCTGAAAAAGCCGAAGCGTGGCTCAAAGGCCTGAAGGCTAATCTCGCTAGAAAGCCAGCGGGCGGCGACCGCGATCAGGTGCGCGACGTGCAGGCAGGATTGTGCGATCTCGCGATCGGCAACACCTACTACATGGTTGCGATGCAAAATTCGCCCGATCAAAAAGCCTGGGCCGATGCGGTCAAGATTTTGTTCCCCAACGCCGGCGATCGTGGCACGCACGTCAATATCTCCGGCATGGCATTGACTGCCAATGCGCCGAACAAAGCAAACGCCGTGAAGCTGATGGAGTACCTGGTCTCGGACGAAGCTCAGAAAATCTACGCCGAGGCTAATGGCGAATATCCGGCAGTAGCCGGCATCAAAGCATCTTCCGCTGTAGAAGCGTGGGGCCCACTCAAAGCGGATCCGCTCGCACTTGCCAAGCTCGCGGAATTCCGCAAACAAGCCTCTGAACTCGTCGATAAGGTCGCCTTCGATCAGGGCCCAAATCCCTGATGCATAAATCTATGCGATAGACGGCTTTTCAATATTCACCGGCGAGTAAGATCCATGGCGAGTTCGAATTTTCAACCCCCAGCACAACGCGCGGCCGCGCCTGCCAAAGTGATGCCGTTCCCCGGCCGGATTCCCGAACGCCTCGTCGGCGTCGGTTTTCGTTGCTGGCTGACCGGTTTCGATGCGGGAGACGTCGCATCCTGGGAAGAGGCCTGGACGACCTACCAAACAACCCTCGGCCATGATTTAGCAAAGCCACTGCTATTGGATTTGTCCCAATTCGTGCGCGCGATCAAAGCCAACTGCTGCCGCGACATTGAGGTCTATCCGTCCGGCTGCCGCGGCTTTTGCCGAGACGAGTGCCTTGCCATTTCGGTGATTGCGGCGTGTCAGCATGACCGGCGCCCTGAACTGAGAGCCTGCACTGTGGCGCTCACGGGCACGGACGACATCGGGGACGCGCTGCTCGGCGCCCAGCGCTTCGCATCCGGCCTGCGCGACGCACAACAAATACTCAGCACTTCTTCGATTTGCCCGGCGAACTGTCCGCTTTGGCAACCGCGCACCAAACTCTCTTAGTTGCGCGAGGCTGCATCCATTCATGGCAAACGCCCCAAGCCAGAGACCGGCACACGAGATAGCGGATGGCTTCTCAAGCGTTGCGCATCGTATCAAAGTGCTTTGGCGCCGGTTGGGTTTGGTTGAGGGCCAGACGAGAGCTTGGTCCATAACGGCGGTCCTGTTGGCGGCCTGCTTCGCAGTTCCCGCGGCGTCTGTACTGTTCATCGCATTCGGGCCCGGCGATGGTATTTGGGACCATCTTTCAGCAACTGTTCTGCCGCGGGCTTTGACGAACACGTTCGTGCTGCTGGCAGGCGCAGGTGCGGTAACATTGGTCGCGGGCACGGCAGCAGCATGGCTCGTCACCATGTACCGGTTTCCAGGACGGGCCCTCGCCGATAGGCTTCTTGTTCTGCCGCTCGCTATTCCAACTTACATCGTAGCCTATGCCTATGTTGAACTTCTCGACTATGCAGGCCCGGTCCAATCGCAACTGAGATCCATTTTCGGATTCAAGCACCCGGCCGATTATTATTTCCCGGATATCCGCTCGGCGGGCGGTGCCGTGTTCATATTCTCATCGGTGCTTTATCCCTATGTGTACCTCGCGGCACGAGCGAGTTTCGTGCAGCAATCGGTTTGTGTGCTCGAAGTCGCCCGCACACTCGGACGCACAGCACTTGGCGCGTTTTGGTCCGTTGCGTTGCCGATGGCCCGCCCGGCGTTGGCCGCCGGCGTCGCGCTTGTTGCCATGGAATGCCTCAACGACCTCGGGGCGGTGCAGCATCTCGGTTTTGAAACGTTGACCCCCAGTATCTATGCCACTTGGCTTCAGCGCTCGAATTTGCCAGGCGCTGCACAACTTTCGAGCGTACTGCTGATTTTGGTCGTCGGTCTCCTCATTGCCGAACGCGTCGCACGCGGAGGTGCTGGTACGCAGGATACGACAGGGCGGCAGCGCGCCATTCCGTTCGAAACTTTGTCCGGCTGGAAAGGCAAGACCGCGCTGGCTCTGGTGATTATTCCGTTCGTCGCCGGCTTCGCGATCCCCTTTGGCCTATTGCTCACGCATGCGCTTGATTACTTCGGGGAAGCGCTCAACGCGAATTTCATCGCGGCGGCTCGCAACAGTCTCGTACTCGCAAGCCTCGTTAGTCTCGCATCGATCTCTCTTGCGTTGTTTTTTGGCTATGCGGCGCGCATCGCCAAGAACGCGCTCACAGACGCCTGCGCGCGGATCGCCGCTACCGGTTACGCCCTGCCTGGAACAGTTCTCGCACTTGGCTTGATGATTCCGCTTGCAGCATTCGACAATGCAATTGACGCCTGGGCGCGGGAGCACATCGGCATATCGACGGGGCTGGTGATGTCCGGCTCTTTGTTTGCAGTAACAGTTGCGCTCGTGATCCGCTTTTTGGCTGTCGCTCTCGGCTCGATCGAAGCCGGGCTGCAACGCATTTCGCCCAATCTGGATGCCGCCGCACGAACCTTGGGCGCGGGAAGTTTTTCAGCGTTGGTGCGCGTTCACATGCCGATGCTTGGGCCGGCTCTGGCCGCAGCCGCGTTGCTGGTATTCGTCGACGCCATGAAGGAGCTGCCGGCCACGCTGCTTATGCGTCCGTTCAACTTCGAAACGCTCGCAACGCATGTCTATGGATTGGCGGCGGTTGAGCAGTTCGAGCATGCCGCACTCGGTGCCGTCATGATCGTCTTGATTGGAATGATCCCGGTGCTGTTGCTGCACAGGACAATCGCAGACGGCCGGTCGGGCCGAAGCGGTTCTTAAAGAAGCCGCTCCGGCCAGAGGCTAATGGAAGAAACCCGATTTCCGCTTACCAGGTGCGGCGATCGCCATTGTCGATGTGGTAGAGGCCGCCGCCGTAGTGTTTTAAACCGCCGACGGTGCCATTGCTGCGCAGATACGCATAGACGCCCCGGTTATTGCCGTGCACGCGGAAGTCGATAGCGTCGCCCGTCAAATGTTTGGAGCGCTTAGCACCGCCAACAGCGCGGTTATGACCTTTGCTGCGGCAGGTCGAGCTGACGGTCACGGGACCAAAGTTCGAGGCGACGCTATAAATAACCGACTTTAGGCTGCTATCGACGCAGCCAGACGAAGCAACCCAGCGCACCGATCCGCCGGACAAGCTCTTCTTGGGTTCCGATCCGTAGCTGCCGCCATCGAGTGCCGCAACCTTTACGCCCTTCTTCTTTTTCTTTGGCTCGGTTGCCTCTGCATATCCGCCGAGTTTCTTACCGCTCGATTTGGACGCATAAGATTTTTTGGATTTCTTGTAGGAAACCTTCTTGGTGTAGCTTTTCGAAGTCTTAGCCTTGGCAGCTTTGGAGGCGGCGTCAGACTGCTCCCAGAACGGCAAGTCATCGGCGCGCGCGCCGTCGCCCGGGCAAACCGACGCCGAAATGACGGCAAGCATGGCGATGCAGAAATTACGAATGGTGTTCCACCGGCGATCGCCGGAATGACGCGATACAAACATTGAACTCTCCCTACGTTCGATCGAAAACCGGTCCAGCGGACCTTAGTCGGAGTGATCGAACCCCTATCTACTCAGCACCTTGAACAACGGGGCCGTACACGGGAGAAGCTCTAAAGACTACCAGCAATTGATTTTATTGGTTAACGGCCAAGTTTCCGCAAATTTTACACTTTGCCGATAATCTCCAATAATACATTCTTTCTTTGGCTATTCAGTATTACTCAAAGCGAACAAGATACGCTGGTCTAATAGAGGACCTTTATCCAAAATTAACGTTGAAAATCGCGGCGAGCTGCCGCAACTTCTGCTCTGTTGCTACACATGAGACAGTAGTATTTCTAAGTATAAATTGCGCGAGCGATCCCGGCCCCCTTATCGTCCGGTTGAGTCTGGCGGCGTATTTTCATTCACTCCGGCGGCCCCTTTTTCGAGAGCACGGTTGCAATTACACCCGCCAGGAAGCCCGCAGGCAAACCGAAGAGTGCGGCGGCACCTGGTTTCAATCCCCACCAATTTGCAACGAGCTGGGCGTGGCGATGAAGTTCGAATTGAGCAAGTGCATTAGTTGAAGGTTCACGTGCGTTATCGATCGCAGTCCTTAGAGCCGTTAGTTTTCGAACGGCGCTTGGCGGCGCGTTCGACAGTCCACTAGTCAGATCGAACAACGTCAGCGGAAAGAATTTGGCTCCCGCGATGTAAAATCCTGCAACGGCAAATCCAGTAACCATAGCGGCGATCGCGCCCGATGCCGCGAAGCGGCGCCAGTACAGTCCAAGCAGAAGTGCTGGAAAAATGCCGGCGGCGATGAGTGCCAATCCCTCAGATGCGAGAGACGCGATGTCTGGAGATCCGAACGTCGCTAGCCACACCGCCAGTAGCAATAGTACAGCGGCGATGACCACCGAACTCGGCTCAATTGGATCGTTCAGGGTCACACCGTGTCGTCGCGCCTCGCCCTCGGACGCTAAGTATCCAGCCAGAATGGCGCGCCCGGCAGCAAGAGCGGCTACAAGGGCACCCGCCGCCAACACATACCACAGCACCGGCCCGATACCGGCAATCGAAGCGGACGCGAAAAGATACGTGTCGTTTGCAAAGTTTAAGTCCTGCAGGCGCAGGACGCCCTTGTGTCCCGATACCTTGGCGCAGGCCGCAGCGAGTTCTGCGGCTGAACCTGATTTCGAGCCACAGACATCGATCCAGCCCAAACCGCTCGCGTGAGTAATTGTGCCGGGCAATTCGGTGGTTTTGACGCCCTGATCGATAAAATTCGCCAATGCCAGCCGGGACAGCGCCGCGTAGACTACGAGTCCCGAAAGGAAGGCGGTCACCCAACCCGCAGCAAAAGCCGCGCGCCGGGGTGCTTCTCCCGGTGCTACCGCCGCTTGAGAGAGATGCCGGCCTAGGAGTTGCGGAAGTGCGGCAAGGCCAAGCGCAATTCCGAGGACTATGCCGGCAAAGTTCCACGCGGGGAGCTGCAGAAACGGCGACGTCAAAGGTTTCAAGGCCCGCACGTCCGCGAGTTTCTTTTCAATCAGGCCTTGCTCAATGCGGGCAACGTCCTCGAGTGCAAACCCGAAGAGCAGGTGGGGCACCGGCAATCGGCCATGCGTCCAGGCCAGGGCAGCAAGTGGCACTAGAAATGCCAAAAGCAGAACGACATAGGCGAGCCCGCTATGACGGCGATCCTGCATGAACGAGGCTCCTAGCCACAAGGCACTCAGCAAGCTCGCGGCTGCAGCCAGACTGAGCGCTCCACTGAGGCCAGTCAGCGCTTGAAATGCGAGCGCTGCGCCCCGGAGATCTGCGGCCAGTAGAAACACCGACGCGACACCGCAAATACCCAGCGCGACCCGGCGGGGCCACGGGCCCCCGAAGCGTTCGGTAAAAAAGCCGCCTATTGTCGAAACTGGGTAGAGCACAAATCGCGGCGCAATGAGGATGACAAGGAGTGCGAGCCCAGCAATAACTCCAAGGGGATACGACAGTCCGTCGAAGCCCAGAGATGCAATGAGCCCAACGTACCCGATGAACCCGGCGCTGGCGATGACTTCGCCTGCCATGACCAAAGGCGGTGCCAGCCCTTCGCGGCCCTGGTCGCCGCCGGCGTACCGGGTGAAGCCCCACGCGAGTGCCGCAAGCCCGATCAGACTGCCTTGGGCAGCTACCCAGAACCCGACGGGAAACCCTGCGATCCGCACGGCATTGAGCGTCAGCGCAACAAGCGGCAGCAGAAATGCCAGCAGTAGCCAGACTGCGATTGATACTTGGGTCAGCCTACGGGTTGGGCGGCTGGCGCCCGCGATCTCTCCGTTCGTCATGAGCACTCCCCCGATTCCTCGCACCTACGCCTTTTGGGCAAGGACTGCGTTTCGTTCAAGGCGCCAATTGACTGTCTACGACCCTTAGTTCACGTTGCCGCGTCGAGGGACCACTGGCAGGCCAGCGGAAAAAGTGCGCCGATCGCACCGCACGCGACACGGATGGCCTGAGAAAAAGGCCGGTCTACAACCGCTTGCGGCTGAAAGGCAGACTAAGGTGAGCACAATCCGTTTTCTTTTGGCCTATCGGGCGAAATGAGCGGCCAGCAATAAGAGCCGTCTGGGGAGAGAGACATGCTTTCATATGAAGAGATAGAGCGGAATCCGAAATATCAGGAGTTGGTGCGGCGTCGAAAGTCACTAGGGATTGCTCTCTCCTTAATCATGCTGGCGATCTATCTCGGCTTCATTCTGCTCGTTGCCTACGCTCCAAAATTTCTGGCAACTCCGCTCGCTGGCGGCGTCACGACCATAGGCATCCCGATCGGTCTGTTCGTCATCGTTTCCGCGTTCGTACTGACGGGTTACTATGTCACTAGGGCCAACAGCACTTTCGACTCGCTGACACGCGAAATCGTTCAGGAGTCAAAGAAATGAGAGCCCGCTTCCTTGCAATGTCAGCGGCGTCTGCTGCGGCCGCAGTGGCGCTGACCGCCCCAGCTCTTGCCGATGCCGTAACCGGCGGCGGCGCCAAGCAAGAATTGAATTTACACGCCGTCATTATGTTCGGCATCTTTGTGTTACTGACCCTCGGCATCACCTACTGGGCGGCGAAACGTACGAAATCCGCCTCGCAATACTACGCTGCCGGCGGCGGGATTACAGGTCTTCAAAACGGACTCGCGATTGCTGGCGATTACATGTCGGCGGCTTCCTTCCTTGGCATTTCAGGCCTCGTCTACCTTTCAGGCTATGACGGTCTGATCTATTCCGTCGGCTGGCTGGTCGGCTGGCCCATCGTGACCTTTTTGATCGCGGAACCTTTGCGCAATCTCGGCCGCTTCACATTCGCAGATGTGGCCTCTTTCCGATTCAGTCAAACGCCGATCCGCATTCTCGCGGCATGCGGCACGCTGGTGACCGTCGCGTTCTATTTGATCGCGCAAATGGTTGGCGCTGGTACGCTTATCAAACTCCTGTTCGGTCTCGACTATTGGATGGCGGTCATCATCGTCGGCGCATTGATGGTGATTTACGTTACCTTCGGCGGCATGGTTGCGACGACCTGGGTGCAGATCATCAAGGCCTGTTTGCTCCTCGGCGGTGCAACGTTCATGGCCTTCATGGTGCTGCTGAAATTCGGCTTTAGCCCGGAAGCTCTCTTCGCCAAAGCCGTTGAGGTTCACCCCAAAACGGCCGTCGACGGTGTTGCTGGCGCCAATCCATCGGCCATTATGGGGCCGGGGTCGCTGATCTCGAATCCGATATCGGCAATCTCTCTGGGTCTCGCGTTGATGTTCGGCACGGCCGGGCTGCCACATATCCTCATGCGCTTCTTCACGGTGGCCGACGCCAAGACCGCCCGAAAATCGGTTTTTTATGCCACCGGATTTATCGGCTATTTCTACATCCTGACGTTCATCATCGGTTTCGGTGCCATTACGCTTGTTTCAACCGATCCGAAATTCCTGGATGCCGGCATCCTGGAAAAATCCAAGAGCACGATCGACGCGATCAAGGGTGGATCGAACATGGCCGCGATCCATCTTGCGAATGCTGTCGGCGGCGACATCTTCCTCGGCTTCATTGCCGCGGTCGCTTTCGCTACGATTCTCGCCGTCGTATCGGGCCTAACGCTAGCCGGCGCTTCTGCCATCAGCCACGACCTCTATGCTACGGTTGTGAAGGGTGGCAAGGCCAACGAACAGGATGAAATTCGCGTTTCTAAGATCGCGACCGTCATCCTCGGCATCCTGGCCATCTACCTCGGCATCGTGTTCGAGAAGATCAACGTCGCCTTCATGGTCGGCTTGGCATTCGCCATCGCCGCATCGTGCAACTTCCCGGTCTTATTGATGTCGATGATGTGGAAGGGCATGACAACACGCGGCGCGGTAATCGGCGGCTTCCTGGGGCTCATCTCGGCCCTTGTTGGGGTCGTGCTGTCACCGGGCGTTTGGGAAGTGGTGCTTGGGAATCCGAAAGGCTCGGCGCCCGTGCCCTATACCAACCCGGCGCTGTTCTCGATGACCATTGCTTTCGTCGGCATATGGCTTTTCTCTAAACTGGACGGAAGCGCCCGTGGCGCTATCGACCGGGCTGGATATGATGCCCAATACGTCCGCTCGCAAACTGGGATAGGCTCGTCAGGTTCGGCTTCCCATTAGGCGCAATACAGTCGAAGTGGCGGCGATCAAGACAGATCGCCTCCTTTTTGCTCAACATGAAATTCTGAAAATTGCGGTCCAGAAACAGAAAGAGGCGGTGCCTGAAAGCACCGCCCCAATCTTTACGTCCCTAGACTTGGACCTTTTGTTCTTTTTGGAGCTTCGGGCCGGTCCAGGCTCCGAGTGCGGCGGCAACATGCTACAAGACTGGCCGTGCGTCAAGTCAGCGCGCCATAAGAATTTATTCCCGGAACGCTGAAAAATTTTACCTACTTCGAAACACCTCTAGTGGTGCTGATGCTCGCCGCCGCTGCCCGGATTTTGATCATCGGAACCAGGCTGCTGATCTATCCCGTGCGGGCCAGTCGCGCCAATTGGTTCGACCGTCGCCTCGACCTCAATGGAACCCGCATTTTCGAAGGATAGGACGAGCTTTACCAAGTCGCCCTCCTTCAACGGAGCCTTGAGGTCGAACATCATGACATGGTCGCCTGACGGCTTCATGACGCGCGATTCACCGGGTCTGAGTTCAAGCGTCTCGACGCGGCGCATCTTCATAATATCGCCGTCCTTGATGTGGGTATGGACCTCGACCCGGCCGGCAGCGGGCGAGGAAGCCGCCACGAGTTTGTCGGAAATACCTGCCGCAGTCTTAATCTCCATGAACGCGGCGGTGATCGTCGCTCCGCCCGGCGTCGCCCGGACCCAAGGATGGGCAACGGTCACGCCTTTGTTCGAGCCTTCGTGGGCCAGAGCCTGCACCCCAGCGAGAAAAAGGCCGAAGCAGGCCGCTATAGAGGTGATGAAAGCTAGACTGCGCTTTTCCATGCCCGCGATATCCCTCATGTAAATGCCAAACCAGCGCTTCATATAGGGGAAATGGTGCGGCAAGAGGCATGCGGCATCAAGCGCCGTGCCGGTCTGATCTTAACGATTAGTCAATCACGCCAAAGCGGGTAGCGCTTAACAGTTCTAAAGAGAAGGTTATGTTAGACTTGAAGTTCGTTTGGGCCGGATTCAGAGTACCGTCGCGTGACTGAGAAACGTATCCTTTTAATTATCGGCGGCGGTATTGCTGCCTACAAGTGCCTGGATCTCATCCGGCGCTTGCGTGAGCGCGGACATAGCGTGCGCGTGGTCATGACCAAGGCCGCACAAGAGTTTGTAACGCCGCTATCCGTTGGCGCCCTCACCAACGAACGCGTTTTCACCGACCTTTTTAATCTCGATGACGAGCAGGAAATCGGCCATATCCGCCTAGCGCGCGACCCCGGCATTATTGTCGTCGCTCCAGCAACGGCCGATCTCATGGCCAAGATAGCGGGCGGCCACGCCAACGATCTCGCGACATCCGTTTTGCTCGCGACCGACAAGCCTGTGCTCGTAGCGCCCGCAATGAACCCGCGCATGTGGCTCAATCCCGCAACTCAGCGCAACGTCGCTCGCCTCAAGGCCGACGGCCTACATTTTGTTGGCCCTAGTATTGGTGAAATGGCCGAGCGAGGCGAGGCCGGCCCAGGACGGCTGGCGGAAGTTCCAGAACTGGTAGCAGCAATCGAGGAGATCCTCGGCGGTACGCCAAGACTCGCGTTGCAGGCCACTCCTACTGCCACCGCAAGATACCAGGATCCCAATCATCGCGGCCCGCTCGCCGGCCGTCACGTTCTCATCACCGCTGGTCCAACACACGAACCCATCGATCCCGTGCGTTACATCGCCAACCGGTCGTCCGGCAAACAAGGCTATGCAATTGCCGCAGCAGCGGCGCGGCTTGGTGCAGATGTATCGCTCATATCGGGGCCCGTAGCACTCGCAGACCCAGAGGGCGTGCGCGTGCAGCGCGTCGTCACAGCCATGGAAATGCTGGAAGCCGTCAAAGCAGCTATGCCGGCCGATATCGCGATATTCGCCGCCGCCGTCGCCGATTGGCGCGTGGCGAAGCCTAAGGCCGAGAAAATCAAAAAGACGGGCAGCAAGGATCCGGCAAAGCTAAAGCTTGTCGAGAACCCGGACATTTTGAAATCGATCGGGACTTTGAAAACCGGCCGGCCGCTCCTGGTTATCGGCTTTGCCGCGGAAACAGAAACCGTACTCAAAAACGCCAAAAAGAAACTCAAATCCAAAGGCGCCGACTGGATCGTCGCCAACGACGTATCGCCTGAAACGGGCATCATGGGCGGCGACCGCAATTCCGTGCATTTGATTACCCGCGAGGGCACGAGCGGCTGGCCTGATATGACCAAGAACAAGGTCGCCGAGCGCCTCACAGCCGAGGCCGCTGCATTTCTCGCGCGTAAGCGAATTGCCGCCGAATGAGCAAAAGCGCTATCAAAGTGAAGGTCAGGCGTTTACCCCACGGCGAGGACTTGCCGATACCGGCCTATCAATCGGAAGGCGCGGCGGGACTGGATTTGCTCGCCGCTATTCCTGAAAACGAGGTGCGCACTCTTGCTGCAGGGGCCTACGCCGTCATACCCACGGGCCTAACGCTTGAACTCCCGCCGGGGACCGAAGCACAGATTCGGCCGCGCTCCGGTCTCGCCGCCAAATTCGGGGTCACGGTCCTCAACAGCCCAGGCACCATCGACGCCGATTACCGGGGCGAAGTTGGCGTCATTCTCATAAACCACGGCAAGGATCCCTTCGTCATCCGGCGTGGCGACCGCATTGCTCAGATGGTTATCGGCATGGTTGCACAGGCCCGCATCGTCGATACCAAGGCACTTTCCGCGACCAAGCGCGGCACTGGCGGTTTTGGCTCGACGGGAGTTAAGGTGGTTGGCAAGACGACTGATAGCGGCGGTAAGAAGAAAACTATTGCCGCAAAACCGGGAAGAACGAAAACAACCACTTCGTCCCGCACCACTCCGAAGCGACGCTGAAGTATAATTCTCTGCCCGCATGAGCGTAATGCGCGCAACGTCAATTCCGGCCTATCCTCTTGAGCCTCGTCCGGTAACCTGCGACAACGCTTACCAGAAACCTGATCAGTTGCCGGGTGGCTAATCTGCCCGCACGTCAAGCTTGAAGTTAGGACGAACGATGAACCAGATGGATATCAAAACCCTTGCCGCAACCCGCACCTGGGGCCGCGGCCGCGTCTACGACAGCATTGCGGAAACGATCGGGCACACACCGCTCGTGCGCCTGTCGCGCGTCAAGGAAGCTTCAAAGCTCAAGGCTGACATTTTGATGAAGTTGGAATTCTTTAATCCACTCTCGTCGGTCAAGGATCGCATCGGCGTCTCTATGATCGACACGCTTGAAGCGCAGGGCCGCATCACGCCTGGCAAAACCGTTCTTGTCGAGCCGACATCCGGCAATACGGGTATTGGGTTAGCATTCGTTGCAGCCTCCCGCGGCTATCGCTTGATCTTGGTGATGCCCGAAACGATGTCGATCGAACGGCGCAAGATTTTGGTGCATCTTGGCGCAGAGCTCGATTTGACGCCCGGCCCCGGCGGCATGCCAGCCGCCGTCGCGCGCGCTGAAGAACTCGCCAAGACCCTGCCCGACGCCGTTATTCCAGGCCAATTCGACAACCCGGCAAACCCGCTGGTGCATGAAAAAACAACGGCCGAAGAAATCTGGAACGATACCAAAGGCGATATCGATGCGCTGGTCGTGGGCGTTGGCACGGGCGGTACGCTGACAGGCTGCGGGCGCGTTCTAAAAGCACGCAAGCCCGGCATCAAAATTATTGCAGTTGAACCCTCGACCAGCCCTATTCTTTCCGGAGGCCAGCGCGGCCCCCACAAGATTCAGGGTATCGGCGCCGGGTTCATTCCCACCATTCTGGATACATCACTGATCGATGAAATCGTAACCGTGTCGAGCGAAACATCGTTCGAAGTCTCGCGCATGCTGGCACGCGTCGAAGGCATCCCGGGCGGCATCTCGACGGGCGCTAATCTTGCCGCCGCAATGACCGTTGCCCAGCGCCCTGACATGGCCGGCAAAACAATCGTCACCTTCGCGCCTTCGTGCGCAGAACGTTACTTCTCAAGCGAGCTTTTCGCCGAACTCCCTAAAACCTAAGCCGGCCACACCGCCCATGACCACGCTCACGCCAGAGGAATCGCAACGCTATAAGCGGCACCTGGTGTTGCGGGAAGTCGGCGGGCAGGGTCAGCAGAAACTCAAGGCCGCGCGCGTGCTGATTGTTGGCGCGGGCGGCCTTGGGTCTCCGGTTTTGCTCTACCTCGCGGCCGCAGGCGTTGGCACGCTCGGCATCGTCGATGACGATACTGTCTCGATCGACAATCTGCAGCGCCAGGTCGCGCATGGAACGAGCGACGCGGGACGGCCCAAAGTCGAAAGTGCTGCCGATACTATTCGCCGGATCAATCCAAACGTCGCCATCGAGGCGCACCACGTGCGATTAACCGCCGAAAATGCCATGGCGCTGATCTCGCGTTACGACATCATTGCCGATGGCTCGGATAACTTCGCCACCCGGTATCTCGTCTCCGACGCTTGCTATCTCGCAAAGAAAACACTCGTCTACGCCGCGCTCGGACCGCTTGATGGCTATGTTTCCGTCTTCAAGCCGCACGAAAAACAGCCTGACGGAACGCCCTATCCCTCGCTCCGCTGCATTTTCCCGGAAGCGCCGCCCGCTGGCCTTGTCGCCAATTGCTCGGAGGTCGGCGTGCTCGGCCCCGTGGCTGGCGTCATCGGTACACTGCAAGCAACCGAGATCGTCAAAGAGATATTGGGGCTTGGCGACAGTCTTGCCGGACGCCTCATGATTTATGATGCGCAATCCAGCCGCTTCGATACCGTGCAGCTGGCTTATGACCCAATGAACCCGCTCTCAGGCCAAAACCCGACGATTACTGATTTGTCGATCCACCAGGGTCCTACAGGTGCAGCGTGCGCGGCAGAATAGGTGTCACGCGCGGAACTGAACCTTTTGGCAGCCTCGTGCGACAGAACTAGCATACTGTACTTAAATCTATTGCCAGAGTTAAGCGCCCCTCATCTTGATTCAACCCGGGAAGGAATCAATGATGAGGGGACTTTTAAACTCGTGCTTGATTTTAACAACACCCCGCACCTGTCGCGAGCACTTACGTGATTATGTTTTTTTCCAATCTCTGGTTCTTACTGCGTGAATTGGTGCGTGCGCCGTTTGACATGATGACAGGCGCCCGCCGCCGTACATACACGATAGAACTTGGCGTCAAAGCCCCGAAAGAAGTCACTTGGTCGGTCGCCTCTGCGCACTCGATTAGACTTGAAGGAACTCCGCCGATCGAGATCGCCACCCAGCCAGATCGCGAAAGAGCCGGCGTTCATTCCGGAATCTTTAAAATCGCCGAACGGGAATTTCCGATCTCCTACCGGGTGATTGATGAACGGCCGGGCGAGGCCATGCTCATCCAAGTCATAAAAGAGGAATCCGCTCCCGAATGTTGCCCGGGAGACGATTATGTTTGCGCCTTTGCAGTTGCGGGTGATGGCCCGGCCTCGACGATCACATCGACTTTCGAAGTCACACACACCAAATTGTCGTCACGGTTCTTGATGCCATTGGCGGCCATCCAAAACAGTCTGCGCGTGAAGCGCAATGCGGAAATCCGGGCTGGCTCGGTGCAAGACGATCTCTCTAGCCAGATCAAGAATGCTGCGATCACCGGCGCGCTGACATTTGCCAGCTTTTTTGCCATGTTCGGCACCTCAGCAGCGGTCATGCTGATCGTGCTCATCCTAATCCACGAACTTGGCCATGTCGTTGCCATGCGGTGGGCCGGCATTCCAGTCAAAGGCATCTACTTCATCCCGTTTTTTGGAGGCGTGGCTGTAGGCGGCGACCGCTACCGGAGCGAAGTTGAGCGCGGCATCGTTGCCCTCATGGGGCCGGGCTTCAGCCTGATCACCACGGCAATCTTCGCATTTTTTGCCGCGCAGAGTGGCGAGCCCATGATGCGCGAACTCGCCTTTATGAGCGCACTCCTCAACGGCTTCAATCTCTTACCAGTCCAGCCACTCGACGGCGGGCAGATCATGCAGGCACTGCTTTCTCGATTAGACCCTGCGATCTCGCGCGTGTTCCATATGGCGGCCCTACTCGCAGGCGGTGCCATTGCGCTGTATCTCGGCAGCTTTCTGCTGCTGATGGTCCTCTTGCTTGCAGCACCATCCGTCGCCACCAACGGCAATGCCAGCGCGCGGGTTATCCCGCCCATATCGTCAATGGAACTCGCCGTTCTGCTGTCTGCCTATGCTGCAACAATCGTTTTCTATACCGCAATTCTCGCCGGTTCCGGTGGCGAAGTTGCCGCCCCGCAAGACTTCAATTAGACCAGCATTTATAGGCAATATTGCATCGAATTTGACGGTTCGATCTTTGCATGATCTTCAGGAGGGGCGCCTCAAAATGGAGCGCGCATATGCTGACGATCACGTACGGATACAAAAATTTTCAAACCAAAACGATCGCCTTCTACACAACGGATCTGGCCGCCACCCAGACCTCTATCATTCAAGAGGCACTCGATTCTGTTGCCGGTCACGCCGGCGGCTTTGTGAGACTTTCTGCGGGAGCTTATACGGTCACGGGCCGGGGTAAGGCTTGCGATGGTGCACTACGTGTGGGCAGCAATACCGTGCTCATGGGTGCCGGCATGGGAGAAACAGTCATCACGCTGGCCACTGGCTCGACAGGCGTCACGGGCATCGTGCGCACAGATTCTGGCGGAATGAATGCCGATGGCAGCGAAAAATCGGCATCGAACGTGCGCATTGAAAGCTTGACGATCAACGGCAATAGAGCCGGTACAATTGGCGACGCCGATGGATTTTTCTGCGGGCCGGAAAACAATAGTCACCTCTCGCGATCTCAATATCCTGCTGGACCGCGTTGCAATCACCAACGTCACACGTCATGGGTTGGAACTGCAGCGGACAATCACCGGCCTGACGATTAATAATTGCGTTTTGGGCCGAGACGGCCACGGATTTACAATCGATAACACGCCAAAAGCCGCTGCCTTAGATCGCGCCACCTCTACCGGAGATAGGGAAGAATTCGGCGCACCGCGCGTCTCAACCGCCGTTCTCTTTCAGGACAACGCGGCGACGGGCGATTGTCAAAGTGGGACCGTTGTCCAATCGGGGGACAATGAAGCGCGCACCGCCTTGCGGGATGTGCCAATGTCGGGCGCTCACGTTTGCGCCATTGACGCGTGCCGGGAGGCGAACCTTGGCGCGCTCACAAAATCCTCAGAACATCGCGGGATGGACACGATCCGGCGGCGCATGGCCGTCGGCGAACGCCTTAATATTGATGATCACCTTCTCGCCCATGTCGATACGGCCTTCGATGGTCGCCGAACTCATATGCGGCAAGGCAACGACGCGAACCGAGTTTAACAGGCGGGGATTGACGGCGGGTTCATGCTCGAACACGTCGAGACCAGCGCCGGAAATGGCACCTGATTCGAGCAGCCGGGCGAGTTCGTTTTCGTCGATGACTTCGCCGCGTGCGGTATTCACAATGTAGGCCGATGGCTTTAATAGTTTCAGCCGCCGCGCCGACAAGAGGTGGTAGGTCGCGGGCGTGTGCGGGCAATTGACCGACACGATATCAACGCGGGTCAGCATCTGATCGAGGCTTTCCCAGTACGTCGCCTCAAGTTCTTGTTCGACTTCGGCGGCAACGCGGCGGCGATTGTGATAGTGGATCTGCAGTCCGAAGGCTTTGGCGCGGCGGGCAACGGCTTGTCCAATACGGCCCATGCCGATAATGCCAAGGCGCTTGCCGAAAATGCGATGTCCGAGCATCCAAGTTGGAGACCAACCGGTCCACTTGGTTTCCGGAGACTTGAGATAAGCCGCACCTTCATAAAGCCGGCGCGGCACCGCGAGTATGAGCGCCATCGTCATATCAGCGGTATCTTCGGTCAGAACGCCGGGCGTATTTGTGACAAGAATGCCGCGGTTGCGGGCGGTATCGAGATCGACGTTATCGACACCGGTGCCGAAGTTGGCGATGAGTTTGAGCTGAGCACCGGCTTGGGTGAGAGTTGAACGGTCAATACGGTCGGTGACCGTTGGCACCAGAACGTCGGCGATTTTGACAGCCTCTGCCAAGTCGGCCTGGGACATGGGTTTGTCGTGAACATTCAACCGGGTATCGAACAATTCGCACATACGCGTCTCAACCGCGTCTGGCAGCTTGCGCGTGACGATCACAACGGGTTTTCTTTGTGGGCTCGGCATATTGATTCCAAAGGGGGAAAGATGTGGCTGGTATGAAGACCCGGATGGCCTTCGAGGCATTCATGCTGCTCGTGTCTAACAGATGGCCTTGGCGATGACAAAGTGCTGATTAGGGTGCCTGTCTGCAGCATACCGCCTCGGGCAACTCCTGTGCCCATATTTTGAAAATCGAGCGTCAACAAGCCGTGACAAAGCAAGATCCCAGACCAATCTTCTGCTCCCGCCGCTTTACCGCCAAGGGGGTCGAGACCACGTTCAGAAATCGCGGGCTATTCCATTGGCGCCGAGGCGCGTCCATGGCGACGCTGTACGTTTGCCTCATGTTATTGCCCGCTTATGGCTACGCCCAGGAGCCAGGGCAAGACACCGCCGAACCGACAGCGCCGGCCGCCGCGCCGACCGGAAGCGGCCTGCCGGTACCCCGATTCGTCAGCCTAAAGTCCGACCGGGTGAACCTGCGAAATGGTCCAAGTACCGAATACCCAACTGGATGGGTTTTCCGCAGAGCCGGTCTGCCACTCGAGGTCATTAAGGAATTCGACGCCTGGCGGCAAGTGCGCGACGCGGAGGGCGCGACAGGCTGGGTCCTTCAATCGCTGCTATCTGGGCGGCGCACAGCGCTCATACTGCCGTGGGAACTCAAAGCAGGTTCAACGCCGCCGCAAGTGCCGGTCCACACCAGCGAAGGCGAAAACTCAACTGTGGTTGCGAGTGTTGAAGCAGGCGTCATTGCCAATCTGCAGGGCTGCGACGGCCGCTGGTGCCGCGTCACAATTGACGCTTACACGGGCTTCATTGAGCAAAAAAAGCTTTGGGGAGTTTACGAAGGCGAGACGATAAAATAGCGGCGGCTACTTCCTAGCCAGCCGCACAACCACATCGATGTGCGTAATTCTCATGCCCTCTGGCGGCTCGGGCAAACCTGAGACTTGGATCGCGTCACCGGGAATGTCGGTCAGACGCTCATCCGATTCGAGCAGGAAATGATTGTGGTTCGACGTGTTGGTATCGAAATAAGCTTTTGAGCCATCGATTGCGAGTTCGCGCAACAAGCCTGCGCGCTTGAACTGATGCAATGTGTTGTAAACTGTCGCGAGAGATACGTGCTCTCCTTGAGCGACGACCTCCACGTGCAATTGCTCGGCCGTGACGTGCCGGTCTTCACCCGTAAACAGCAGCGCACCCAATGCAAGCCGCTGGCGCGTTGGGCGGAGGCCGGCCTGGCGCAACAAACCACCTACCTCAGCAGTGCCGCGATTGGCATTCGATTGTGACATCATATCGGACATTTTGACCGGTTTCCCAGTTGTTTTGCAAAGCGGGCAGGTTCCTGCCCCCAAAACGGGGATGAATTGCGAGGCCCTACATAGCTTTGTATCATAAGCACTCCACAGTTCATTCGCAACAAACCGTCAAAGCTTGGTTTTTTAGTGGTTATCCGGCCCGGTTGTCGCACCTACTGCTAGCCGGGGCCGCTTTCAGACCCTTGGGTGTTGTGTTAGACAGCGGCGCAATTTGACGCTCGGGCACCCTGGTGGGCACGAACTTAGGAAATCGAGGACGAGAATGGCGGATCGCCGATCGAGTTTTGAGTTTGAAGACCTGCTGACATGCGGCAGAGGCGAGCTATTCGGTCCCGGAAATGCTCAGCTTCCGCTGCCGCCCATGCTCATGTTTGACCGCATTTCCGAGATATCGGAAACGGGTGGCACCCATGGCAAGGGACTGATTGTGGCCGAGCTAAAAGTGGCCGGAAACCCGCGTTTAGATTGGTTTTTCGACTGTCACTTCAAAGGAGATCCCGTCATGCCCGGCTGTCTCGGGCTTGACGCCCTCTGGCAGCTTGTCGGCTTCTACCTGGGCTGGCTCGGAGCGACGGGCCGCGGCCGCGCGCTCGGCGTTGGCGAGGTCAAGTTCTCGAATATGGTGCTCCCGACCACCAAAAAGGTCGAGTATGTCATTGATTTCAAGCGGGTGATTCTCCGCCGGTTGAAACTCGGAATCGCCGATGGCATCGTCAAGGCCGACGGAGAGCCTATTTATCATGCAACAGACCTCAGAGTTGGTCTTTTCCAAGCCGGCGAAGCGCCTTCCGCAACTGGTGCTTGAGCAAGGCCCCAACTTTCGGATAAACGGGACAGCCCGGTCCGCATTGCAGGATACGCGGGTTGGCTAGGCCACGCGCCAAATGAGGGCGTCAGGGAAGGACTTTCGATGAGGCGCGTTGTCGTCACGGGCATGGGAATTGTTTCCTCGATAGGAAACAACACCCAGGAGGTGCTGGCTTCCTTGCGTGAGGCGAAGTCCGGCATCACCCGTTCGGAAAAATACGCCGAGCTTGGTTTCAAGTGCCAAGTGCACGGCGAGCCCAAAATCGAATGGGAAGCCATGGTTCCGCGCAAACCCAAGCGCTTCATGAATCCGGGCGTCGGCTGGAACTGGATCGCTATGGATCAGGCGATCCGTGACTCTGGCCTCGAGACGACGGATGTCATCAACGAACGTTCCGGCATCATCATGGGATCGGGCGGCCCCTCTACACGCGCCATCGTTGACGCCGCCGAAACCACGATCAAATCCGGTGGCCCGAAAAAAATCGGTCCCTTTGAAGTGCCAAAGGCCATGTGTTCTGGCCCATCAGCCGCCCTTGCCACGGCGTTCCAAATCAAGGGCACGAACTATTCAATCTCATCGGCTTGCGCAACTAGCGCGCACTGCATCGGCAATGCCGCAGAGCTCATACAATGGGGCAAGCAGGACGTGATGTTTGCCGGCGGCTGCGAAGAATTAGATTGGACACTCTCTAATTTGTTTGACGCCATGGGCGCTATGTCGAGTGCCTTCAACGCGACGCCATCAACCGCGAGCCGCGCCTATGACAAAAACCGCGACGGATTTGTAATTGCGGGCGGCGCGGGCGTGCTCGTGCTCGAAGAGCTTGAACACGCTAAGTCGCGCGGCGCAAAAATTTATGCAGAGGTCGCCGGATATGGTGCGACGTCTGACGGGTACGACATGGTCGCGCCATCGGGCGAAGGCGCTGCACGATGCATGAAGCTCGCGCTCAAAGGGTTAGACGGCAAGGGCGTGCCGAAAGTGGACTACATCAACCCGCACGGCACGGGTACGCCGGTTGGCGATGCCAAGGAAATCGACGCCATCCGGGCTGTATTCGGCGCCAATTCACCAACAATTGCCGCGACCAAATCCCTCACCGGGCACTCGCTCGGCGCGATCGGCGTACAGGAAGCCATCTTCTCTATTCTGATGATGAACAATGGCTTTATTTGCGAGAGCGCACATATCGAAGAAATCGATCCCGCATTCGCCGACATGCCAATCGCAAGAAGTCGCATAGACAATGCGTCTCTTAACTGTGTGATGTCGAATAGCTTCGGTTTTGGCGGAACAAATGCGACTCTCATACTCCGCCGCCACGATGGTTAACTGACGAACCGTGGCGGTTGTTTACTGGTTTTGCGTAACGACTGACGGTAATAAGTGATGCGAGTTTATAAACGCGGGGCCGGCTGGTTTCAGGTTCACGGACGTACATTTGGTAAGAATACGAGGCGCCCCATGACGGATTTCGATATCGCAAAGCCAGGCCCCATCATGGCCGGCAAGCGTGGGCTCATCATGGGCGTCGCCAACGATCGCTCGATTGCCTGGGGCATTGCTCGCGTATTAGCCGGCCAAGGCGCCGAATTGGCTTTCACTTATCAGGGCGGCGCGTTCGGCCGCCGCGCACTGCCACTCGCGCAATCTCTCGGATCAAAAATCATCGAAGAATGCAATGTCCTCGACCTGCCGAGCGTTGATAACGTCTTCGCCCGGATCAAGCAGGAATGGGGCGGACTGGATTTTGTCGTCCACGCGCTTGCGTACTCCGACCCGAAAGAACTTTCCGGCCGCTACGCCGATACGACACGCGAGAATTTCACCAACACGATGGTGATCTCGTGCTTCTCTTTCACTGAGATCGCCAAACGCGCAGCCGAGTTGATGCCGAATGGCGGCTCGATGATCACGCTATCGTATGGCGGCGCGACAAAGTGGGTCCCGTCCTACAATGTTATGGGCGTTGCCAAGGCGGCGCTCGAAGCCTCCGTCCGTTACCTTGCTGCCGATCTAGGGCCGCAGGGCATTCGCATCAACGCGATCTCGGCTGGACCCATGCGCACGCTCTCGGGAGCCGGCGTTTCCGACGCCCGCGTCATCTTCAATTTCCAGCGCGAGAATTCTCCGTTGAAGCGCACGCCGACCCTCGATGAAGTTGGCGGCTCGGCGCTCTACTTGCTGTCGCCCATGTCGGGCGCTGTGACAGGCGAAGTGCACTTCGTCGATTGCGGCTACAGCACGGTCTCGATGCCGAACCTGCAAAGCCTCAAAGAACACGATAGCGAATCCAAGGACGCCAAGACGTCCGCTGGCCGCTCGCCTTCGGAAGCTGCGGAGTAGCCTCGCGGTTCCGCGACTGAGGCCAACACGACACGCCTAGAATCGCGCACTCCAAGGGTGCACCTCAGGCTTGGCCTCCGGGTGGGATTTCAGATAGTGATGCAGCACGTGCAGTAGCGTTTTGACGTGCCCGGCGTCGCCCCGGTCCTGAGCCAGCCGGATATCATCAACTATCATTTTGAGGATGATTTTTGAGCCCTGCGGTTCTTGACAGATGTAGCTTGCCATGGCCGCCGCCGCGATCTCAGGCAGGTGCTCATGCTCGGCAATGGCCATGATTTCAGCCTCTGTCAGTCCGCATAATCCAATACAATCAACCAAGCTGATCATGGCACGGCCTCCGAATGGCGTTCTCGTACCCCAGCGGACTACGTGGCACGTCGCGCCCCTAGCGTCTTTAATCTCGATCAAAGCCGAGCGCATTTAGGGCCCCGCCCTCCGCGGGGATGCCCATTGACGTCCCCGGGGTTGGCGTCGCAAACACGGCAGCGATGATCGGTGTCTTTGATTCTGGCCTTGGCGGCCTCACAGTGCTGCGCGAACTAACGTCGCGCTTCCAGCACGCGGATTTCGTTTATCTAGCCGATCATGCCAACGTCCCCTATGGCAACCGCGCATCCGACGAGATTGTCGAGCTGACCAGGGCTGCAACCGAGGATCTGTTCCATCGCGGGGCCAAGCTGGTGCTTCTCGGCTGCAATACCGCGACCGCCGTGGCTTTGCGCCGCCTACAGCAGCAATGGCTCCCCAACAGCCAATGGCGCGGCACGCACAACGTGCTCGGGATCGTCGCGCCCACGGTTGAGGCCGCGACGCAGACACCGTGGGCCGTCACCTCACCGCAGTATCCTCAGAAGAACAACACCGACACGATCGCCGTATTCGGCACGACGCGCACGGTTTCAGCCGGTGTCTACCCGGAAGAAATCCGCAAGCGCTGCCCCAAAGTCACGATCGTGCAGCAGATCTGTTCGGAGCTGGCGGGTGCCATTGAGGACAAGCGGCCCGAGGCCGAACTTGATCGCCTCGTTAGCGAAGGCGTTTTGGGTATTCTGGCGCAGACCGGCAATATGCCGCCACATCGCGCCATTCTAGGCTGCACGCATTTCCCTCTGGTCGAGCATCTCTTCCGGCGCCACCTGCCGCCCTTCACGCGCATCCTCTCGCAGCCAGAAGTCGTGGCCGACAGCTTCGAGGATTACTTGGCGCGCCGTCCGCATTATCTGGCCGGCAACGAAGGTGGACGGCTCACGCTTTTGACAACCGGCGATCCCGCAGAAGTCAGCGCCAAGGCGCGCGTGTTCTGGCCGCAAGTCCCCAAATTCGCGCGCGCTTGAACCAGCCCGACGGACATAAGCCACTTATCTCGTACTTTTGAGTGTATGCTGCGCCTTATCCCACCGGGTCCGGCACCAATGCGCCTGCATCAACCACATCGAGGGTCCAATTTGACATGGCACAGCTTTTTGCTGCGCTACGCCGGCGCAATTGCCGCGCTCAACCTTCTTTGGGAGTTCGCTCAACTGCCATTCTACACGCTGTGGCGCAACGGCAGTGTGTACGATCTTGTATACTCCCCCTTACATTGCGCGCTAGTTGATGTCTTTATCGGCTCACTGTCTTTACTCGCGGCCGTATTGATCTTGGGCAATTCACAATGGCCCCTTGAGCGTTATCGATGCGTTGCAGCCGGGGCCGTACTTATTGGTCTGATCTACACGTGCTATAGCGAATGGGTGAACGTCTACATTCGAAAATCGTGGGCGTATTCTGATTTGATGCCACTGATTCCCGCCCTCAAAATTGGGCTAGTTCCCTTTTTACAGTGGCTGATAATCCCATGTGCCGTTTTTGCCTACCTCAGATCCGATTGAATTTTGGCCAACACACCCAATGTTCTGGATGCCACTTTCGAGTTCGCAATTCCGGGTTAGTCGCCACATCATGGCACATGACACCACAGACAACGGATCGCCGAGTGCTCAATCTCAGGGCAGGGGTTGCTGCGAACATCATGAGCCGGCAACGAGCGCGGAAATGGCCATTGATCCCGTTTGCGGCATGACGGTCGATACGACCGCCGGAAAACCCACGTGTCGGCACGACGGCATCACGTATCATTTCTGTAGTAATGGATGCCGCACAAAATTCGAAACCGATCCGCAGCGCTATCTCAACGCCGCCCGGAAAAAACCCGCGATACCTGTTCATCACGAAGCGGCGGTTGTTGCCAAGAAATACACTTGCCCCATGCATCCCGAAATCATCCGGGATGGGCCAGGCACCTGCCCGATATGCGGCATGGCACTGGAGCCTATGGGTCTGCCCGATGCATTGGGGGGCGAGCCCGATCCGGAACTCAAGGACTTCCTCCACCGTTTGAAAATTGGCACGATCCTTACGATTCCGCTTTTTATCCTGGCCATGGGAAGCCACACCGGATTACCGGCGCATGATTGGCTTAGTGCACAAGGCAGTCAGTTTATTGAACTCTTGCTGGCGACGCCGGTCGTGTTCTGGTGTGGCAAGCCGTTCTTCGAGCGCGGCTTAGCATCGCTGCTTAACAATAGTCCGAACATGTGGACTCTCATCAGCCTCGGAACCGGCGCCGCGTTTCTCTACAGTCTTGTTGCCGTTTTAGCGCCAGGCCTATTCCCAGACGCAATGCGTGATCATAGCGGTGCAATTCCCGTCTACTTTGAGGTCGCCGCCGTCATAATTGTACTGGTCTTGCTCGGACAAGTCTTGGAGCTGAGCGCACGAGCACGCACCGGCGACGCGCTGCGCGCGCTGCTAAATCTAGCACCAAAGACGGCACTACGCGTCTCGGCCTCGGGTGAGGAAACCGAAGTGCCTCTCGACGAGATCCTGCATGGCGACCACCTGCGCATCAGGCCAGGTGCAGGCATTCCCGTCGATGGAACGATTCTACAAGGTACCTCGGCGATCGACGAAACGCTTCTGTCAGGTGAGCCCCTCCCTGTCGATAAGTCTCCAGGTGACACCGTTACCGGCGGCACGCTCAACACATCGGGTACGTTCGTTATGGAAGCCCGGTCCGTCGGCTCAGAGACGGTACTGGCGCACATTGTCGCCCTTGTTGCGGAGGCACAAAGGAGCCGCGCACCACTGCAAAATCTTGTCGATCGCGTTTCGCGTTATTTCGTTCCCGCAGTTGTGGCATCTGCAGTTGCCGCGTTTTTTGCATGGTTTTTCTTTGGCCCTGCGCCGCAACTGGCCTATGCCGTCGTCGCGGCGGTCTCTGTTCTCATCATTGCCTGTCCCTGCGCACTTGGACTAGCAACGCCAATTTCCGTGATGGTGGCAACAGGACGTGGTGCGCGCGAAGGGGTTCTAATTCGCAATGCCGAAGCGCTTGAAACATTGAGCCGCGCCGATACCCTCGTTGTCGATAAGACAGGGACATTAACCGAAGGCAAGCCCAAGCTCACCGCTATGGTGGCGAGTGGAATTCCCGAACTGGAGTTTCTGACGATCGCGGCAAGTCTTGAATTGGTCAGCGAGCATCCGATCGCCAGCGCCATCGTCGCGGCGGCCCGCGAGCGCGGGTTGAAAATCCAAACGCCAAGCCAATTCGAAGCCGTAACCGGGCAGGGCGCCAAGGGCGTTGTTGCAGGCAAGCGCGTCGTGATTGGCAACGCCCGCTTCCTTGCCAGTTTGAATATCGGCGCAGATCAGTTTCTTGCAGAGGCCGCCCGCATGGCAGCCGATGGAAAGAGCCCGCTGTTTGTCGCAATCGATGAGCGCGCGGCTGGGCTTCTCGCCGTTTCAGATCCAATCAAGGCCACGGCGTCCGAGGCAATCCGGCAGCTCAAAGAACTCGGACTAAGGGTCGTCATGGCGACTGGGGATAGGCAAGAAACTGCAGACGCAGTCGCACGTACCCTTGGTATTTCTGAGGTCCATGCAGGATTGTTACCCAACGAAAAATCGAGGCTGATTTCCGAACTCAAGGCGCGCGGCCGCATCGTCGCGTTTGCGGGAGACGGGATCAACGACGCTATCGCACTGTCGACGGCCGACACCGGCATCGCGATGGGCACAGGCGCGGACGTAGCCATCGAGAGCGCGGGAATTACTCTGCCGAAAGGTGACCTCAGGGGCATGGTCCGCGCACGCCGCCTAGCCAGCGCGACCGTCGTCAACATCAAGCAGAATTTGGTGTTCGCCTTCGGATATAATGCCCTCGGGATTCCGATTGCAGCGGGTGTGCTCTATCCGATTACCGGCGTTTTGCTCTCACCTATGATCGCAGCACTCGCGATGAGCCTATCTTCTGTCTCAGTGATCGCCAACGCCTTGAGGCTAGGGACGAAGCGCCTCGATATTGCAAGCTGATGTGGCTTCTGGCAGGCTGCTGGCGGCGGGTGCAGGTACGCGCCCCTGGTTTGTCTCAAAATCCGGCTAAGCTGGTTTTCGGAGGCCGGCCTTAGACCGTTCCGGCAATCATTCGAGAAGGAGTAACCCATGCGGTTTTCTGGTTTTGCAGTCGGCGCTGCAGTCGCAGCCGCGATCCTCGTATCGGCCACTGCACAGTTATCGGCGGCACCAGCGGCGGGTTTAAGCCCGCTCAAAGCGCTCTCGCTTGAGCAGTCGATGGTCGAGAAAACTCACGGCTGGCATCGCCGCTGCCGCAAGGGCTGGTCGGATTGGCATAAGCACGTGCGCGGCGTCGGCCGAATTACTTGCAGCACGCGCCGCTGCTTCAAGAATAATTGGGGCGGCACGAGCTGCCGCTATTACTGAGTTCTTCTAGGAGCTCTGCAAATTGAGAGGCCGCCGGAGCGAAACTCCAGCGGCCTTTTTTTTGCGTCGTAACTGCGCTTAGCGGCGCGGGCCGCGACCACCGCCGCCGCCACCGCGGCCGCCACGATCGCCACCTTCACGGCGCGGCGGGCGGCTCTCGAACACTTCTTCTGGCTCGCCTTCGGCACGCGGGATTTCCGCGCCCGTTGCCTGATCGACGATCTTCATCGAAAGGCGCGTCTTGCCGCGGTCGTCGAAGCCCAAGAGCTTCACGTAGACTTCCTGACCTTCCTTCACAACTTCGCCGACGGTGGCCGGGCGGCCGTTCGTCAATTGCGAAATGTGAACGAGGCCATCCTTCGCGCCGAAGAAGTTCACGAACGCGCCAAACTCCATGATCTTGACGACCTTGCCTTTGTAGATCAGGCCGACTTCCGGCTCCGAGGTGATGCCACGGATACGTGCAAGGGCCTTCTCGATCGACTCGCGGTTTGCCGACGCGATCTTGACTGTGCCGTCATCGTCGATGTCGATCTTAGCGCCAGATTCCGCAACGATTTCGCGGATAACCGAACCACCCGAGCCGATGACTTCACGGATCTTGTCGGTTGGGATCTTGATCGTTTCGATGCGCGGCGCATGCTCGCCGAGTTCAGCGCGCGCGCCCGTCAACGCCTTGGACATTTCGCCAAGGATATGCAGACGGCCAGCTTGCGCCTGATCGAGCGCGATGCGCATGATCTCTTCGGTGATGCCGGTGATCTTGATGTCCATCTGGAGAGCGGTGACGCCGTTCTCGGTTCCGGCCACCTTGAAGTCCATGTCGCCCAAGTGATCTTCATCGCCCAAGATGTCAGAGAGGACGGCGTAATCGCTGCCCTCCTTGATGAGACCCATTGCGATGCCGGCCACCGGCGACTTCAATGGAACACCAGCGTCCATCAACGCGAGAGACGCACCGCACACCGTCGCCATAGACGACGAGCCGTTACTCTCGGTGATTTCCGAGACGATGCGCAGCGTGTAGGGGAACTCTTCAGCCGTCGGCAACATCGGCCGGACAGCGCGCCAGGCGAGCTTTCCGTGTCCGATTTCGCGGCGGCCGGGCGAACCCATGCGGCCAACTTCGCCAACCGAGTAGGGAGGGAAGTTGTAGTGCAGCAGGAAGCGCTCTTTCTTGGTGCCTTCCAAGCTATCGACGTACTGCTCGTCCTCACCGGTACCGAGCGTTGCGACAACGAGCGCCTGAGTTTCACCGCGCGTGAACAGCGCTGAGCCATGCGTGCGCGGCAGAACATGAACTTCCGAAATGATCGGACGAACCGTTTTCAAATCGCGGCCATCGATACGCAATTTGGTTTTCAAAACGTCGCTGCGCATGATGTCCATTTCGAGCGCTTTGAAAGCGTCGGTCAGAAGCACCTTTTCGTTTGCGTCGTCGGCCGGGATCGCAATGCCTGCGAAAACTGCCTTCTTGGCTTCGCCAACGAGATCGTTGCGCTTGGATTTTTCTTTGGTCGAGAACGCTTCTTTCAAAGTCTTCTCGGCTATCTTTTTGACGTCGGCCTTGTACTTGCCTTTGTCGGGAATCTTGATGTCCCATGGCTCTTTTGCGGCTGTTTCAGCAAGCTTGATGATCGCTTGAATAACGGGCTGCATGTGCTTGTGGCCGAACATGACGGCTTCGAGCATCTGCTTTTCGCTCAGTTCCTTGGCTTCCGATTCGACCATCATCACGGCGTCATTGGTGCCGGCGACGACGAGATCGAGAGCCGATTCCTTCATCTCATCGACCATCGGGTTCAAGACGAATTCGCCATTGATGACGCCAACGCGGGCGGCGGCAATGGGGCCGAGGAAGGGAAGGCCGGAGAGCGTCAAAGCAGCAGACGCTGCGACCATGCCAACGATATCGGGGTCATTTTCCATGTCGTGCGACATGACGGTGACGACGACCTGGGTTTCGTTTTTAAAGCCTTCAACGAACAGCGGACGGATCGGCCGGTCGATGAGGCGCGAAGTCAGCGTTTCTTTTTCCGTCGGGCGGCCTTCGCGCTTGAAATAACCGCCGGGGATCTTGCCCGCGGCGTAGGTGCGTTCCTGATAATTCACGGTCAGGGGGAAGAAGTCGATGCCGGGCTTTGCGGAGCGGGCGCCGACGACAGTCGCCAGCACAGTCGTTTCTCCGTACTGGGCGATCACTGCAGCGTCGGCCTGGCGCGCGATGCGGCCGGTCTCGAGCTTAAGCTTGCGGCCACCCCAATCAATTTCCACTCGATGGATATCAAACATGTTCGGTCTTTCGTTTTCGATTTTTCTCTTCACTCATCGGTCGGTCGAACGGTGGCTGACCCCCAATTCTTGTCCGCCTCCGGCGGAACGGGTCCAACACCGCTTTTCATGCGCGTACGTGTCGTTCGGCTTGCAAAAACATAAGGTGTCAGACCCGGAGGGTCAGACACCTTTGCTGTACGCTCTAGCGGCGGATGCCGTGCTTTTCGATGATCTTCTGATAACGGCCAACGTCCTTGCCCTTGACGTAATCAAGGAGCTGACGGCGCTGCGACACCATTTTCAGAAGACCGCGGCGCGAATGGTTGTCTTTTTTGTGCATCTTGAAATGGTCGGTCAGTTCGTTGATGCGGTGCGTAAGGACCGCTATCTGAACTTCCGGCGAACCAGTGTCGTTGGCTTTAATGGCGCTGCCTTTGATGACAGCAGTCTTCGCAAGCCGGCGGTGCGGCGCTACTTCCGACATCGGGATCTCCTTAATGTTTGGAGTGGATCGGGACGGCCACAGCCGGGATGTCGTCCAGCAGGGTCGCCAAATGCCACGCGCGGACTATTGAGGCCCGCGCGGGATGGGGGCGTTATACACGAGTAGGGACGCCGTGCGAGCTGTTTTCGGGGGCGACGAGATGCGGCCATCAGGACAACCCACGACTTGTATGGCAAACATGTTCTTGCTTTGTACCAGTCGGAGCTCAGGTCTCCAACATCTTTTTCCGGCGTGCCTCAATGGGCGCGCCGGTTCTATAAAAATCAGTGCGAAGGACGGGGCGGCGAGGCCTCGATCTTCTGTTTTATTCGTTCCGCGATGCAGCCATCGCCGTCCCGTACATGCCAACCCCGGGTTCAATAACGCCGCCCTTGAGCGTTCGGCGCCACTCCCGGAACTGAAGACGAGTAAACCTCGTCTTCGAGCCGTCGAACCCACATGACGCCCGTGCATCCCGAAAAATCGAGCGGGCGCTGTACCCCGTTATCGCACCTTTGTGCGCATCTCGCGGGCCGGCAGGTAACCGCATTCTCACTAAATTGGCACGCTGAACTTGGCTCCCGCCCCGGCATGTTCTTCCCACTCACGGACCGCAGCTCGAGCCTGTGCCCTTCGCGCGTGGAAAGATGGGCAGCAGTATGCGGCCGCCAGAGAGGGCGGGGATGAGATTGGGTGAGAATATTTGCCTATGGTTGACGCGTGCGCGAACCGCGCAACCGCAAACGGCGTTAGGCAATCGGCGATCGGCAATCGGCAATCGGAAGTTACCGGTCTTCGTTTGAGCCCGTCAAAACCGGCCCGTCGCAAGCCACTTGGCGCAGGCAGGCCCAAGTTCTTCGACAGCCTTTGCTTCATATTGCTTCACGTCTTCGGCTGTCAGCATGTTGTTCCAGCGGCCGTTCGTCCCTTTGTGAATGAACGTTTGCGCGCCGCCTTCCCACAACGCGCCATTGAGTGGCGCGGTTTGTGCCGCGTTGTTCTTCATGTAATCGAACGTGCAGTGCTCGACGATAGCCGGCCACTTTGCTTCGTTGACCGGGATATCGAGAAACGCGGCAATCTTGCGCATCTCGCCGGACAAATCGTTTTTGAGATTATTGAAGTGCACGAAGTGCACGTTCGGCAGTTCCTTGATTTCCCACCAGGTCCTGACGTTCTCCCAGAACGGCCAGTAGGGATGGCCGTCGCGCGCCAGCCACGTGCGGAAATATTCGACAACGTCGCCCTGTGGCCGCTCGAACGGCGGACCGACGCGGCCGGGCGTGTCGTTGACCGCCTGATAGTAGATCTCATTGGCGTTGACGTGATGATTGTAAAAGCTCCAGGCGACATCCCGTCCGTCACGGCCGATATAGATGTATTTAGCCTTAGGCGAGAAGACGATGGCATCGACGGGCAGATGCGTCTTGATAAACCGGCGGTGCGTCTGCGCCTCCATAATCGGCAGTTTCACTTCCCTAGGCGGCACGCGCATGTCGAGCCACGGCGACATATCCGCTGTCGGCAAACCCTCTTGCCCATCGAATAGGAGCTGGCTGACGATCTGTTGCATCCACGTCGTGCCGGACTTGGCGTAGGTGCTGATGATGATGTCGCCATCGCGAAACTTGAAGTCGTTCCACATCGTCGAGTCAAAGTGATGGCTCTGATATTCCCGCGTCTTTTTCGGCCATGTCACTTGCGACGACGTCATTTTAATTGCTCCCCAAACTTTAGAATTGCCGGCTTCTCGCCGGACTATTTTGTTCATGCGGACATTATGCGAGACGCACCGCGATAAAAATCCGCCGAAGGTCTCGGGTTCCACTCAAAAGCAGGCTAGCAAGACCAGCAGACTATTGCAAAGTGCCTTAAACCTTCGCAGACCCTTTCACCACCATCATCAGGTCCTTGGCGCTGATCTGATTGCCGACGGCGACGAGAATTTCCGAAACCTTGCCGTCGCGCTGCGCGTGAATGGTGGTCTCCATTTTCATCGCCTCAATGGTCAAGAGCACGTCGCCGGCACTAACAGTTTGCCCAACTTCGACGGCAATCGACGAGACGGCGCCGGGCATGGGAGCGGGCACGTGATCCTCGTTTCCGTCTTCGGCCACGCGGCGCGTTTCCGTTGAGGCGGCGGCCGAACGGTCCGGCACCTTGATGACGCGCGGCTGGCCGTTCAACTCGAAGAAGACTTCGACTTGGCCGTCCGCGCGCGTATCGCCAACAGCTGTCAGCTGCACGACGATGGCTTTGCCGCGCTCGATTTCGATTGTGAGCTCGCTCCCCGGCTTCATGCCGTAGAAGAACACCGGCGTCGGAAGCGCAGAGATGGGGCCGTACTTGGCGTTGACTGCCGCGAACTCGGTGAACACTTTCGGGTACATGAGGTATGCGGCGAATTCGTCGTCATCGAGAGGGCGGCCGCATTTGGTTTCGGCTTCCGAGCGCTCGGCCGCAAGATCGGTTTCCGCGAGCAGCGCGCCTGGCCGCACTTGAATAGGCTTTTCGCCCTTTAATGCTTTTTTTAGAAGGCCCTCGGGCCACCCGCCGGGGGCCTGGCCCAAATCGCCGCGCAACATCTCGATGACGGACGTCGGGAAATTGACATCGACGCTGGGGTCCAACACTTCGGCGGCTGTGAAATCTTGCGCCACCATCATCAACGCCATGTCGCCGACGACTTTTGAGGACGGCGTCACCTTGATGATGTCACCGAACATGTCGTTGGCGGCGCGGTAGGCTTCGGCGACTTCGCTCCAGCGCGAGTTGAACCCAAGCGAGCGCGCCTGTTCCTTCAAGTTGGTAAACTGTCCGCCCGGCATTTCGTGCAAGTAGACTTCGGACGCACCCGATGTTTGCCCGCTTTCGAACGCCGCATAATGCGCACGCACGCCCTCCCAATAGGTGTTGATGCGGCGGATGGCGCGCGGGTCGAGACCAGAATCGCGCTTTGAGCGGGCGAGCGCTTCGACGATGGAGCCAAGGCAGGGCTGTGATGTGCCGCCGCTCATCGAATCCATGGCGGCGTCGATTGCGTCAATACCGGCATCGACGGCCGCGAGGATTGTTGCTGCGGAAATTCCCGTCGTGTCGTGCGTGTGGAGGTGCACGGGGAGACTGGTTTCTTCTTTCAAGGCTTTAACCAGAACGCGCGCGGCGGCTGGCTTCAATAGCCCGGCCATATCCTTGATACCGAGAATATGAACTCCAGCTTTCTCTAATTCCTTGGCGAGATCGACGTAATATCGCAGCGAGTATTTCGCCCGGTCCGGGTCAAGGATGTCGCCAGTGTAGCATATCGCCCCTTCCGCGAGCTTGCCGCTTTCGCACACGGCGTCAATGGAAACGCGCATGTTTTCGACCCAATTGAAGCAATCGAAAATGCGGAACAGATCCATACCCGACGCAGCGGCTTGCTTGACGAAGTAGCGCACGACGTTGTCGGGGTAATTGGTGTAGCCGACGCCGTTCGAGCCGCGCAGCAGCATTTGCGTCAGAATATTGGGAAGTTTCTCGCGGACGAGTGCGAGGCGTTCCCAAGGGTCTTCGCGCAGAAAGCGCATGGCGACATCAAATGTCGCGCCGCCCCAGCACTCAAGCGACAAGAGTTGCGGAAGCCCGCGGGCATAGCTATCGGCAACCGCCGCGACGTCGCGCGTGCGCATACGGGTTGCCAGCAGCGACTGATGCGCGTCGCGCATGGTCGTGTCAGTGATGAGAATGCGGTCCTGCGCCGCCATCCATTTGGAAAATCCGGCCGGGCCTTTCGTCTCGAGGATCTGGCGCGTACCGGGCGCGGGTGCTGCTTCGAATGCGGGCGCGTCGTGCGCGCGGAGACTAGCGGCCGGTTTAACGCGATCCTTGGTTTCGGGGTGGCCGTTGACAGTGACGTCGGCAATCCAGGTGAGAAGTTTCGACGCGCGGTCCTGGCGCTTGGGAAAATCAAACAGCGCCGGCGTTTCGTCGATGAAGCGCGTGGTGTAGTCGTTGGCGCGGAAACGCGGGTGCGAAACGACATTGTGCAGGAAGGCTAGATTAGTGGCGACGCCGCGGATGCGGTATTCGGTCAACGCGCGGTTCATGCGGTCGATGACTTCGTCGGGCGTCGGCGCCCAGGCGGTGAGCTTTTCAAGAAGCGGATCGTAATAGCGGGTCACCACGGCGCCGGAGAACGCCGTGCCGCCGTCGATGCGGATGCCGAAGCCCATGGCGCCGCGATAAGCGCTGATACGGCCGAAGTCGGGAATGAAATTGTTTTCCGGGTTTTCAGTCGTGATGCGGCATTGGATGGCGTGACCGTTGAGGCGGATCGCGTCTTGCCCTGGGATACCAGTCTGCCAATGACCGTCCGATCCTTTTGCGCCGATCCTGCCGCCTTCCAAGATTTTGATTTGCGCTTTGACGATATCGAGACCGGTGACGACCTCGGTCACCGTGTGCTCGACTTGTATGCGCGGGTTGACCTCGATGAAGTAGAAGGCCTTCGTGTCGTTATCCATGAGGAATTCGACCGTGCCGGCGCCGACATAATTTGTCGCGCGTCCGATTTTCATCGCCGCTTCGCAGAGGCCGTGGCGTGCTTTGTCGTCGAGATAAGGAGCGGGCGCGCGCTCGACCAGCTTTTGATTGCGCCGTTGAATGGAGCAATCGCGCTCGAACAAGTGAACGATTGTGCCGGCCTGATCGCCTAGAATTTGCACCTCGACGTGGCGCGCGTTGCGAATGAGTTTTTCGAGATAGACTTCGTCTTTGCCGAACGCGGCTTTGGCTTCGCGCCGGCCGATCATGACGGAATCGAGCAACTCGCTTTCGCGCTCAATGACGCGCATGCCGCGCCCGCCGCCGCCCCACGAGGCCTTGAGCATAACCGGGTAACCGACTGCGGCGGCTAGCTTTTTTATTTGTGCAGGGTCGTCGGGCAAGGGCGGGCTGGCCGGCATGACGGGCGCGCCGCACGAGACCGCGAGATTGCGCGCGTCGACCTTGTTGCCGAGTGTGCGCATGGTGTCCGGCGTTGGGCCGATGAAAATGATGCCGGCCTTCTTGCAGGCGTCGGCGAATTCGGGGCTCTCCGACAGAAACCCATAACCCGGATGGATCGCATCGGCTTTCGAGTCTTTGGCAACACGCAGAACTTCGTCGATCGACAAATACGCTTCGAGCGGCCCCTTGCCCTTGCCGACAATGAATGCTTCGTCTGCTTTGAAGCGGTGCAACGAAAGGCGGTCTTGCTCGGCATAGATCGCAACCGTGCGAATGCCGAGTTCGGTCGCCGCGCGAAACACGCGGATGGCGATCTCTGAACGGTTGGCGACAAGGATGCGTTGTATTTTCTTTGACATTCAGGTGTCCATCCCGGCGTTCGTGCCCTGAGGGCTAAATGTGCACATTGAACTGAGATGGGCAACGCGTAAGAAAATTTGCATACAGGTAGCCTGACCCGAATGGCGGCCCACCCTCGAATGCTTAATAAATTCGCAGTCCGGATCAGTCGAGACCGAGGCGCTCCGCCCCACCGCCGAGTGCAGGTCCGGCGGTTGGGTCATAGTCATCCGGCTTCTTCGCGACCAGCGTCTGCGTGGTTAAGATCAACCCGGCGACGGACGCCGCGTTGCGCAGTGCTGAATAGGTGACTTTGACCGGATCGATGACGCCGGCTTCAATGAGATCGACTTCCTTGCCGGTGCGGGCATCGAGACCGACGCCGTTTTTGGCCTTGGAAATTTTCTCAACCTGCTTTTCGCCGTCCAAACCTCTGTTGGCAGCAATCTTGGCCAACGGGCGTGTCAGGGCACGCTGCACCAGCTTTGCGCCCTGGCGCGTGCTGTCTTCGAGGCTCTTGATCAGCTTGTCGAGGGCGGGAGCAGCCCTGAGCAAGGCAACGCCGCCGCCCGGCACGACACCTTCTTCTATTGCCGCCCGCGTCGCATTAATCGAATCTTCGATGAGCTGCGCGCGGCGGCGCTGTTCGACCGGAGTTGCCCCGCCCGCCAGAATGATGGCCTTTCCGCCCGAAAGCTTGGCCATGCGTTCGGCAAATTTATCGCGTTCGACGTTTTCGGGCGCAGCGGCGTATTGGGTTTGCACTTGTTCGCGCCGTGCCGTGATCTTGTCCGGTTTGCCGTGGCCCTTGGTGATGACCGTTGCGTCGGATGAGATTCGAATCTGGTCGGCGCCACCGAGATCGCTGAGTTGCACATCTTCCAACTTGCCGCCGAGATCGCGCGCAATGACCTTGCCGCCCGTCATGATGGCTATGTCGTCCATCATGGCTTTGCGCCAATGGCCATAGTCCGGCGGATAGACGGAGGCGATAAGCTGCTTATACTTTTCGCGCCGGGTCAGAAGATCGACAATGCATGCGGGCGATAGTTCTTCGGCCAGGATGAGCAAGGGCCGGCCGCTCTTTTCGGTGAGCTTGTAGACCGCCGCCAATTGATCCGGCGTTTGGATCTTGAGATCCGTCAGCAGAATTTGCGGATTGTCCAAGACGACGTGCATGTTTTCGACGTCTGTCACCATGTGGTGCGACAGGTAACCTCGATCGAACGACATGCCTTCGACAACGTCGAGGATGGTTTCAACGCTAATGCCGTATTGAACGTCGACGATACCTTGCGGACCTGCCCTATCGAAGGCTTCGGCCACCATGGCTCCAAGCACGGGGTCGTTCGCCGCTATGCTGGCGATGGCCAGCCGGCCGGCACTGCCCTAAAGCGGGCGCGCTGATTTCTTGAGATATTCAATTGTCTCAGCGACGGCGAGCTCCATGCCGTTGACGAGTTCGACCGGATTGAGCCTTTGGCTAAACATCTGAGCCCATCCTGCACAAGCGCATCCGCGAGTACGGTTGCAGTGGTCGTGCCGTCGCCTGCGACTTCGTTTGTTTGACGTGCGACTTCCCGGAGGATCTGCGCGCCCATATTCTCAAACGGACACTCGAGTTCGATCTCTTCCGCGATACTGACGCCGTCGCGCGAGACCATGGGCGAACCGGTCGGCCGGTCCATGATGGCGTTCATGCCGCGGGGCCCAAGCGTGCCGCCGACTGCGCGGGCGAGTTTCGGACGCCGCGGCCAAGTGCTTCGCGCGCGGCTTCGTCATGAATCATCATTTTGGGCATGTCAGGTACTTTCCGTTTCTTGGTGTTGTTATGCTGATTTTTATTATTGCACAGCCACGGGGCGCGGATAGCACACGTGGCCGTTCTTTTTTGTCAGCGGTGTCGTGGTGTCAAAGCGGGCTTCGAGTAATCCGCGGCACAACTCACCGTTGAATTCGGCGTTGGCGCGGATGCGTCTGAGCGCCGACATATAGCCAGGCAAACTGCCGGCTTCCAAAGGCTGACCCTCGGTCGAGACAAACGCAGGTGACGCATTCGTATATGGCCCTATCACTGCGCGCCGCTCCTGATAGCGCACGACGAGTTTTTGACCTTCTTCATCTGCGGCGGCTTTGTGTGTTTCGAGAGCGCCCATTGTGAGGATGGTAATGTCCTCAGGTGAGGCACCATTGCTCATCATGTGCTTGATGAGCGCTTCTTGCCGGCGCTGAAACGCCTTGACCAGGAACGTGCGCCGCACCTCGTCGAGATTTCCGTTCGCCTCGTCCGCAAACGTCTGCTGGAACGAGAGCCCATTGGCAACGCCGTGATTGATCTGATCGGCATACATATGTTCGCCAAGCACGATCTTGGTGTCTTTCACCCATGGCAATGCGCGGAGCGCCGTGCGCATGTCGTCGGCCATGAGGAATGCAAAGTTCGCCGCGCACCAATAGGTGGGCAAGCGAAAATCGACGTGAACGCAATCGCCTGCGTCCACGTCGACACGCGAGATGAAGTTCATTTCCGTAACGGATTCGTCGAGTTCCGGATCGACGACGGTCGCAAGCTGACGCCAGACTTCTTCACTTTTATTCACGCGCTGCTCCGTGCTGTCCACCGTCGAACTCCTTTTGACGAAAGACCGTTAGGCTGCCTTTGCGGCCTCACCGGTCCAAAGTTTCTTTTTCTGAGCTTCAATATCGATGCCGTAGAGGCGAGCCGCGTTTAGCCCTAAAATCTTCTTTTTGGCCTGAAGATTGAGCGAAACGCCAGTTTCCTTGGCAACATCGTCCGGCAATTCGAACGCCATGAATTTGTCGATGATCCACTTCGGCGTCCAAATCCCGTAGTCGCTGGCGAAGAGCAGTTTGTCTTCGCCAAGCCAGAACAGCAACTCCGAGATGACATGCGCAAAGTATCCAGGGCGGCTGTGGATGAAGGGAAGTGCGACCGCTAGTCCGCCATAAACGTTGGTTTCCTGGGTGGCGATCCAGCAGAAATCGTCGAGGCGCGGCAGACCGCAATGTTCGATGATGAAGTTCAGCCTTGGAACGAGGTGGCACAATCGTCGATGTCGGCCACGTCAAAGGCGTCGCGATTGAGCGGGATGATCGTCGGGCCCTTGTGGACGTGGATGTTCTTGATGCCCAGTTTCTGGCATTCTTCGAGGAAGCG
>CAVUIN010000015.1:0-131238 GCA_963741545.1 uncultured Alphaproteobacteria bacterium | reverse complement strand
GATGTCGATGACGCGGGCGCGCGATGACAGGATCGCGAGATATTCTTTGATCTCGTCGGCAATCTTGTTCAATTCGTCGGCGATTTCTTCGCGGCCGAGCGCGGTCAAGCGGGCAAGGCGCAGATCGAGTATGGCCTTCGCCTGTTCTTCGACAACCGGTAACTGTTGTTCTCGGCGAGGCTGTGGCGCGGATCGGCGATGAGTTCGATCAACGGCGCCATGTCTTTTGCTGGCCAATCGCGCGCCATCAGCTGTTCTTTGGCGTCCGCAGGCGACGCCGAGAAGCGGATCAGCTTGATGACTTCGTCGATGTTGGCGACCGCGATCGCCAAGCCGACCAAGACGTGGGCGCGGTCGCGCGATTTGTGTCAACAGATGCTTGACGCGCCTCGTCACCACTTCCTGGCGGAAGGCGGTGAACGCCTTCACCATGTCGATCAGCTTCAGGCTTTCCGGCCGCCCGCCGTTGATCGCCAGCATGTTGGCGCCGAACGTCGTCTGCAGATCGGAATACTTGTAGAGGTTGTTCAAGACGACTCGGCGACCGCGTCGCGCTTCAGTTCGATGACGATGCGGATGCCTTCGCGGTTGCTCTCGTCCCACAGGTCCGAGATGCCCTCGATCTTCTTTTCGCGCACGAGATCGGCGATCTTCTCGATCAGCACGCGCTTGTTCACCTGATAGGGAATCTCGGTGACGATCAGCGCTTCGCGGTCCTTGCGGATGTTTTCGACTTCGACGCGCGCCGCATGATGATCGAGCCGCGCGACTTGTGATAGGCGGAGAGGATACCGCCGCGCCCGAGGATGATGCCGCCGGTCGGGAAATCCGGCCCTGTGACGATCTGGCAAAGCTCGTCGATGGTGATTTCGGGGTTGTCGAGTTCGGCCATGCAGGCGTCGATGATTTCGCCGAGATTGTGCGGCGGAATGTTCGTCGCCATGCCGACCGCGATACCGCCCGCGCCGTTGACCAGCAGGTTCGGAAACTTCGCCGGGAGCACCGACGGCTCCTGCAGCTGGCCGTCGTAGTTGTCGCGGAAATCGACCGTATCGTTGTCGAGATCGTCGAGCAGGAAGCCGCGCGATCTTTGGCAAGGCGCGATTCCGTGTAGCGCTCGGCGGCCGGCGGATCGCCGTCGATCGAGCCGAAATTGCCCTGGCCATCGACCAGCGGCACGCGCAACGAAAACTCCTGCGCCATGCGCACCAGCGCGTCGTAGATCGCCAAGTTGCCGTGCGGGTGATATTTACCCATCACCTCGCCGACGATGCGCGCCGCTCTTGACGTACTTCTTGTTCCAGTCGAGCCCAAGTTCGTTCATCGCAAACAGAATGCGGCGATGCACCGGCTTCAAGCCGTCGCGCACATCGGGCAGCGCGCGCGAGATGATGACGCTCATCGCGTAATCGAGATACGAGCGCTTCATCTCCTCCGCGATGGAGATGGGCCGGGTGTCGTTCGGCTCTTTGCCGCCTGGTTTGTCGTCGTCGCTACGGTCTGCCAAGGTGAGGATCTTTCGAAATGGACTTGGGCCGGAGGCGCGCCAAAACGGCCTCGCGCAGGCAACAGATGCGAAGCAGAGAACTTACCTGATCGGGACGGCCAAGGGCAAGCCAGCGGCGACGTGCCACGGCTCTTGTCCCCAGGATTTTTCTACACAATTTCAATTGCTTGATGGTATTTCGCAATTCCGGCACGGGCCCGGCTGCCGCGCGCTAATTTGACTTGCTGGCGACACACTGAAAGGTTAGATGGCGGTAGACCGCGGCGGGCACTAATCTCTCGTCGCAATCAGCGCTGCACTGCGAACGGCGCTCACGTCCCAACGAGGAAACACACATGAACTATACGAGGATTTCCTCGCCCTCGCGGCCGGCATCGCGCTCGCGCTGCCAGCTGCGGCCGAAACGGCCTGCCGCCGAATACCTTTATCGCGGCGGAAGCCCCGGTGCAGTATCTCGCCAAAGACCGGTTGATCGGCGCCAAGGTCAAAGGCCCCGACGGTAAGATTATCGGCGACATCGAAGACATCATCCTCTCTGGCGATCATCAGGTCGTCGGCGTCGTCATGGGCACCGGCGGGTTCTTCGGCTTGTTTGAAAAGAAAGTCGGCGTTGAAGTCGGCGCCATTCAGTTCGACGTCGTGGACGGCAAGATCGGCGCGACGCTCGTCACGGCAACCAAGGACGTGCTCGAAGCAGCGCCCGCATTTGTGCGTGACCACGCCAAGAAATCTCTGTTCGAGCGCGCGGTCGAGAAGACCAAAGAAATTCGCGATAAGACCGGCACCAGCGCCAAGGACGTTTATGAGGACGTGAAGGACAAGGCCGCGCCAACGATCGAGAAGGCAAAGGAAAAGGCCAAGGAAGCGCTTGATAACGCGGGCCCTGCGGTGCAGAAGGCGCGCGACGCTGCCAAGGAAGCGCTCGAGAGCGCCAAGGAGAAGGCGAAGGACGTTGTCGACAGGGCCAAGGAAGCGGCAAAGCCTGCGGACTCGGCACCAGCGCCAGCACCTGTTGAACCTGCGGCACCGGCCGCCGCGGAGCCCGCCGCGCCTGCGGCAGCGGAAAAAGCAGCCGAACCGGCGCCCGCGCCGGCAGCTGAGAAAGCCGCTGAACCGGCGCCTGCACCTGCAGCCGCTGAGAAAAGCCTGCGGAACCCGCGCCTGCTCCCGCAGCTGAAAAGCCTGCCGAACCGGCACCTGCGCCCGCAGTTGAGACACCGGCTGTTGAAACACCAGCGGCTCCGGCTGATGCAGCGCCCGCTGCTCCGGCTGATGCAGCGCCTGCTGAAACGGCCGAAGCACCACGTAATCGCGTCGCGCCATTGACGGCCGTTTATAACCCTGCCGCAGAAATGCGGCGGGGTTTTTCGTGTCCACTTCGTCTGATGGCGCTGTGACCCCTCGTGTTGCCAGGACGGGTTGGAACTTCTACCTGCGATCCTAGTTCTATAAAGGGCTTGATGATTTGCCTGAGGACCCCGCCTCACGGCTGAGTGGAAGACTTTTCAGTCCGCTCATGTTCCCCTCAGGAATGAAGGAGTTCACGATGCGTACGATCTCGACAATGTTTCGCATACCATTCGCTATTTTCGCCGTGCTTCAATCGGCTCACGCAGCGGACGATGCCCCGGCCAAAGCAGAAGCCGCGTTCAACACCGCATGCCGCAGCTGCCACTCCGTCAAACCCGGCGACAACCGGCTTGGACCGCACTTGAACGGTGTTATGGGCCGCAAGGCGGGTGCGGCCGAGGGCTTCAATTATTCGCCCATCGTCAAGGACTCCGGCATCGTCTGGGATGAAGCCAACCTCGACAAGATGATCGCCGATCCTGAGGCTTTTCTCCCCGGGAATACCATGAAGCCGTATCCTGGTATCAAGGATGCGGGGTTGCGCAAAACCATCGTCGAGTATTTGAAAACGGCGAAGTAGCACTTGCTCGCGCGATGACGACGGAACGGCGAGGTACTGTGGCGGGGCAGCGATAAGGCTCCCGCCTTTGACCGCCGTTTTGCAGTCATTACCTAACCAGCCGCACACTCACACCGCTTTCAGGATGAGGCAGCTTATCGGTCGCGACCCACTTCCATTCCGAGCCGCCGCCAAAATCAATCTGCTTGGCAATGAGCATGGCGTTGTCGAGTTCGGCGGTGCCGATGGTGTCGCCTGTTATGACGAGCTTCTGTTGCGGCACATGCATCGCACCTGAGATGTAGATTTGCGATGACCCGCCAAATGACGATTGTTTGGCCGGAACGCCACTGGGGTCCATGGCAACCGCAATGTCTTTGGTCGGACCACTAACTGGGGCAGATATGCGCAGATTGGAATCACCTTTCACTGTGAGGCCCAGATCCTTCCCGCTCAAATAAATCGTCGCACTCTCAAATCTGACCTCAGACGTGCCAGAGATATTCACATCACCATCCTTGATGAAGTAAATTCCAGGCGCCGCAATGACCGTATCGGAAACGATTGTAACACCGCCGCAGTATGTGCCCGGCGAAAGATTGACGACCGGTTGCTGCGACGTGAAATTCGTATGATCGCATCCAGCCGGAACCTGAAGGCTAAAACCGGCCAGCGGGTCCGGTTGTATGTTGCAGGCTCCGCTGGGCGCCGGCGACACAATACCTGAAGAATGATTTTGTGCCTCGCCGACTGCGCACATCTTGCCGAGCGTTACGTTGATCGCCTTTTCCACACTGATTGATTTCGGCGATCCCGAATTGGACCAAGCGGCGCAGTCAGGGCCGGTGAGTTCTCCGCTTCCGCGCAATACGATGCCAGGGTTGGCAGAAGGGTCCATGGCCAGTACGCAAAGTTTGTTTGACCGGTCGTAGACGGCAACCGACATTACAGGGGTGTCCGGTGCCTTCCGCAGCATAAAGATTGAGAGATACTGCTTTCCGGCGGCCTTTGCCGTGACCCTCACTGATTTTTCCGCTTCGTTGGGGGTGATCTCGAAAGCGTTCGGAGCCGCGCCTTTTTGCAGAAGAAGCGCCTGAGTTAATTGAATCGCTTCCTCTGGCCCTGCTTCGCCGAGCGCTTTTGCGCCGGTTACGGAGGCGGCGTCGGCTAGCACTTGCAGTTCGGCTTTACGCTTGGACCAGAGTTCGGCGTCAATAGCCAAGCCCATAAACGAAAGAACCGCCACTAGGACAATTGCCGTCATAATGCTGATTGAGCCGCGCTCATCAGAATAAAAACCGGCCATCCTTCAGCTCCCGCGATCGGGGGCCACAGCGACGCATATCTGCGACCAAATGAATTTGCATAGAAGCAGATAGCAGATGGAACTTAAGTTTTTTGAAACTCGTTGCGTTAACAGATCGCTAAAAGCAGAAGAAAATGAGCCAAATTGCTATTTTCCGTCAACAAGAAATCAACGTACCCAATAGCATGCTGGACGCCAGCTCCTGGGTTTGACGCCGCCGTGCTGTTGGCGCAGCCGCACTTATTGCGGCCACCCTTACAGCGTTTGCAAAATCTAAAACGGGATTTCGTCGTCGAGGGCTTTGTCGAAGCCGCCCTTGGATGCGCCGCCGTTTGACGCTGCTTTGCCGCCGCCGCGCTTAGGCTCGCTGTAACCGCCGCCAGAGCCGCCGCCTGATGAGCCGCCGCCGAAGCCGCCGCTGTCGTAGTCGCCGCCACTTTCCTGCATGCCAGCGCCGGCACCCGCACCGCGTCCGCCGCCCGCGCCGTCAAGCATGGTCAGCGAACCGTTGAAGCCTTGCAGTACAACCTCGGTCGAATACTTTTCAGCGCCCGATTGGTCGGTCCACTTGCGCGTCTGCAGCGCGCCTTCGATGTAAAGCTTGGCGCCCTTCTTGACGTACTGCTCGACGATCTTGCACAGCGGCTCGGAAAAAATCACGACGCGGTGCCACTCGGTCTTTTCTTTCTTTTCGCCCGTCGCCTTGTCGCGCCAGGATTCCGACGTGGCGATGCTCAAGTTGGCGATCGGCCGTCCGTCCTGCGTGCGGCGGATCTCGGGGTCCTTGCCGACGTTGCCGACCAGGATCACCTTGTTTACGGAACCAGCCATCTCAAAAACTCCTCTTTCGTTGGCGCTTGACGACTCCCCTGCAGGGAGTCGGCCGCCAAGCGCGGAATAATCCATATTGCGCGCATAAAAGCGCGAGTTGCATCGGCGCGCCAACGCCGAATCCTAGTCCACCCTACCCTAGCCCTTTGAGCCCCGCTCGGGGGATCGGCGGAGATGTTGTCCACCTCTTTGTCCGGCCCTCCGGAGACGGCACAGATGCGGGGCTGAGTGGCAATGTTCTTGTATTGTTCTAGTCCATAAACCAACAAGAAGCAAGCGAAAAAATTTTCGGGGCCAAGTCCCGGAAAACCAGCGTTTGGCGGGCGGACAAAATGGAGTCACAAGTTAAGGGGGGTGGGAACCCGAGATGAACGGGTTCGCTAAGCCGTTGAAATCGGCGCGAAAAATTTTGCGCGGAAATTTTTTCATCCCCGGGGGGTGCCGGCGGCCGCATACTGAGCGCTCTTGAGTCGAGGATTGCGAGGCGCGGTGATGGATTGGTTGGTGCGGGTGTTGGCGGGATTGGTGGGGGTGCTGGCGGGAGCGGCAATCGCCCTACCGGCTGACAACAGTCAGGCGCCGGCATTTTCACAACAGCAATTGGGTAGCGCGGCGTCGAAGCTCGTGTCCGCGAGCATTGGCGATATCGCGGTCGTATTTTCGCGCGTCGAGAGCCACAAGCATTTTGCGCTTGCAGATATCCAGTGGATGATTGTGCCGCCCGTTGTGCTCGGGCAGTTCTATGTCGCGGAGCTTGCGCACAAGGAACAGGGTGTGCGCGCGCCCGTCGCCGCCGTGACGTGGGCGTATGTTTCGCTCGAGGTTGATCAGAGGCTGCGCGCGCAGGCAGACGAACGTGTCAAGCTCGCGCCCGCTGAATGGAAGAGCGGCGAAATCACGTGGCTCATCGATATGGCGGGAGAGCCGCGAGCACTCGCCGCGACGCTGCGGAAACTCAATGAGACGGTGTTCGCGAATAAGCAGGTCTATGTCTGGACCCGAAATTCATCGGGGGAGAAGCAGGTTCTGATGCTCGGAGATATTTTGAAGCAGGCCAGCCGCGATGGAGCGGCGGCATGAAGTGGCTGAAGATATTCGCAGCGCTCGTCGTTGGCATCTACGCCATCTACTATTTTGCGTTTCCGACATACACGCACCGGTTCCGGCTGACGTTTCAGGTCGAAGTCGATGGGCAGGTGAAAGAGGGTTCGAGCGTCATTACGGTTTCGGATACCGACAACGGTCTATTCCCAATCGGGTACGATAGGTGGCATCGGGTGGTTCGAGGGCCATCGCCGTGGATTGATCTGGGTAAGCGTGGGATACTACTAGCCGCCATTAAGACACATATGGTTTCAACTTACGAGCCGCAACCTTATACTGCTGGGAGCCTCTCGTTCGTCGCGTACTTTGGGGCGAACTCATAAGTCTCCGGGGATAGTTGAAAAAAATGTGAAAAGCATTCGCAGTCAGCGCGGTGTGCGCCTGCTCCAAGAAGACCAAATGCCAGAGTTTATTTGGCTTCCGAACCCTCTGGATCGTTTTTCGGCTCGACAAGTTCCTCCAATCGAATTTTCCCAACTTCTCGGAGCGCGACTTGTTTCCGTAAGCGTCGAAATCTGCGACGAAATCACCGATACTTCGCTCTACGAAAAGTTACCCTGGCTTCGTGAACTTGAAGAGCAGGAACGCTCTGGATTGACGATGAAACCTTCGCCTTTTGTGTTGCACGCAAGAAACCTATTGGGAGATTGGTGATGCCGACGATCTTGGAGATGGCCCTGCTTTCTATGGATGTCTACGAAAAGCGGGAGGGTGGCTCAATGCCTCTGGGGGCGATCGGCAACTTCAGTTTGAGTCAAGACCGACGGAGACCCCAACGGCTTCTTCGCCCAGCCTACACATTCTCGGGTGGAACCGTCATCGCCTATCGAGGAACGGATGGGGCGTTCTAACCGGATGGGCAGTGGCATCGTTGCGAGAGTTTGCGCCGCGATGGTCTCTGGCCGGCCTATAATCGGCGACAGCTCGCGTAGCCCGCAATAAAAACGCGAAGAATTGTAGGGTGCAATAGACCCGCACCTTTCGTGTGCTCTTCAGTTGCCCAGAGACAACCCGCGCGGGTCGTATTGCACCAAGCCTTGCGCCGGAGCCTGCTGCCTTTCGGCGCAAAATCCCGCAAGGGGACTTCCAAGTGGTCGCGCTTCGTGCAAGTGCAGGGCACGAACCTATTGCGCCCTACGCCTCCCCTAACCTTTTTTGCCATTTCGAAACGTCATTGCTCGTTATATCCGCTGCATACCGCCCGCACCGCACATCGCGATGATATGTCGAATGCGGCCAATCTCCGATGTTCGAGACCAGGCCATGTTTCACGGGATTGAAATAGCAATAATTGATGTGATGATTGAAATCGATCTCGTCTCGAATGGAATGCTCCCAAAATCGACGCTGCCAAATACCGCGTTCGCCGCGCCGTTCGCGCACATCACTGCGCCATTCCGATTTGGCAAGGCGGCGCGAGAATTGGCCTTTGATATGCCGCAAGCGCAGCGGAAAATTCGTGTCGCCCTCGGGCAGCGTGATAACGAATATGCAAGTGATCGGGCAGAATCAGCCAAGGCCTCGACGCGGAACGGCCAACGGCGCTTGGTCCAGAAGAATGCGTGACGAAGCGAGACGATATTCTCCGTCAACAATCGTCCCTTCCTCTCCAGCAGATTGACCGTGAAGAAGTATGTGCCTCCGGGAATGAAAACACGACGATAGTCGGGCATACGTCACAATAACATATTCGCGGGATGTAGGGTGCAATAGACCCGCACTGCTAGTTTGGTTTTGAGGCCTGTCGGCCTCGGGCGGGTCGTATTGCACTATGGCTTGCACCGGTGCCTGCAACCATGGCGCGCGCATTACGCTTCGCATAAGTGCAGAATGCGAAGCTAATGACGCCCTACGCATCCCCGCCACCGCGGCCACACTTTCGCTATTCGGCCTCACCTTGCTTGACCCGGCCCTACGCTGCCGCCCTATTGGCAAGGCGGCATGCACACACCTCGAGAAAGAACAGCGCCGCCGATGGCCCACTACAATTGTCTCAACTGTCCCGGGTACTGCTGTTCCTATCCGCTCATTGCGTTGAACAAGGCGGACGTCAAGCGGCTCGCAAAACATCACGATATGACGTTTGAGAAGGCGCAGAAAAAATTCACGCGCGCGGCGCACGGGCGCAAATACGTGATGCGGCGCAAGAAGGACCAGCACTTCGGCCGCATCTGCCAGTTCTTCGATACCAAAGAACGCCGCTGCACGATTTATAAGGCGCGACCCGCAAACTGCCGCGACTATCCAGGAGAAAAGCGCCGCTGCGGGTATTATGATTTTCTGATGCACGAGCGCCAGGTGCAACAGGACCCGAAGTTTGTCGCCATCACCAATCATAAAGATTGAAGCTGCGGCAAAATCCTGGTGCAGCAACTTCGCTGCGATCTGTGACTGGTGCGCCACGATCAACAAAAGTGACAGCGGCTGTTTGCTGACCTAGAAAAAACCCGCCGTTCCTCCCCGAAAAAAATACTGCAGCACAGCATTCTATGTTGCAGGAGCACACGAGGCGCGCGATTATGTGTCTAGCCAGGAACCGGAGCGGGGGATTCCCTTTGCGGAGGGTTCAAGCCGAATAGGCAGAATAAAGCTTTACGGTTCCTGGCAATTATTTTTCTGCACTTGGCGTAGTCCCAGAATGTTGGCTCGACCGAGCGTCCCGTCCCGCGACAAGAATTTTTCGATACCAGTCGCCCGGCTTCTCCCCACCCCTAACCCCTCCGCGTCGAGCCGAAGGCTCGCCTTCGGCGAGATGGGGAGGGGAGGCAAACTGCGGCGAATCCGTTTCATCCAGAACAAGCTCGCCTCCTGAGGGGACTTCCAAGTGGTCGGGTCGAACCGGGCTGCACGGCACGGGCTCAAATAATCAAGAAGTCACTGCCAAAGCCGATGCCGCCGTTAAACAGGGCGGTGTTCTGATAGCCACTCAGCATGGCCACCGCGATAGGTCCGGCGTTCCCGGTGCCGTCTGAATCGAAATACAGTATGGCGCTGCCTTCGTCGTAAATGAATTGCGGGGCCGCGACGCTGGCTTGAATAACACCGTTGGTGATGTTGTTGACGATGTTATGGACGATCCCCACCGTATTGTAGGTCACGTTGTTGAATTCAGAGGCCTTGATGACGAGCAGGTCTTGCCCAAACGTAAAGTCCTCAATGACGTCCATGCCAGTGTTGAGATGAAGCAGAAAATTGTCGTTTCCGGTGTTGCCTTGCAGGGTTTCAGTCGTGAGATTCAAAAGAGTCGTGCTGCCCGAAAGCGTGTCATTACCATTAAGGCCTCGGGCGTATCCGCCCCTATCCACGGTCAGGATATCGTCTTGATTGCTGCCGTAAACATTCTCGATTGAGATCAGCACATCTCCGGCGGCGCCCCCGCCCGTCGTGTTGGTTTCGAGGTTCACTATGACGCCAACACTGACGTCCGCATAGTATACGAGGTCTATGCCATCCCCACCGTTGACGACGTCGGCGACGGCGTCATCTCCCGGCGCCAGCGAGTCATCGCCGTCACCGCCCAGAAGAGTATCCGCTCCCGCAAAGCCATATAATCCATCGGCGCCACCACCGCCACGCAGGACATTGGAAACTGCGCTTCCGCGAATATCACAGCCGAAGTTGGAGCCGGTGACGTTTTCGATACTGCTGAAAGTGTCGCCGAAAGCCGCACCAGATATGTTAGAGTTGTCGAGCCAGACGGTCAGACCGCTCGTCTCCTTCGAATAGTCGGCCGTATCGATGCCTGCCCCGCCGATAAATTTGTCGGCGCCTGCGCCGCCAATCAACGTGTCATTGCCCAAGCCGCCGCTGAGCGCGTCGTTTCCAGTGCCGCCCGTCAGGGTATCGTTACCGGCTTGACCATATAGCTTGTCGCTGCCGGCGCCGCCGTCGAGCTTATCGTTGCCTGCTCCGCCGTAGAGATCGTCATTGCCAGCGAAGCCGAAAATGCTGTCCGCCGACGCGAGGCCCTTCAGAATGTCGCGCTTGCTCGTACCTTTGATCGTGGCCATTTGGTGTATGTCCTTAGAGCAGGGGAAAGGGCTTTGGTTTTCACAGACGACGCGCAAAAACCGAATACTTGGATATTGCTCAATGCCGCGCGCAATGGCGCCGGCGCATGAGCGGACCAGGCTGACGGCTGCTTTTCTGTGTTGCTCCCGGGATCGAATTCGCGCACCGGCAAATGGCGCTTGAGGCACGGCTGGCCAGTCAGAAGCGCATGAGGCGGGTAAGCATCGAGCACATCAATGGTGCGGATATTAGACGGATTAATTCATAGCAGACTTCCAGACGCATGGTGTCATCCAAAAGTGCCTATCATTAGTTTTGTAGAAGCAGTTGCCCGTTTGAGCGGCTCATAACTTGGGGCGTCTGGAGTGGGTAACATTTCGTGCGTAGACCTCGGCAAGCTGGGGCCGCCGGCTTGCTCGAACGGTCGAGTATCGCCGAAAGCACCCATAAAAAACGAAAACCCCGCGCCTTGTCCTCAGACGTGCGCGGGGTTCCTTTTACCTTAGATGGTATGCCCAGACTATAACCGGGCTTTTGCTGCGAGGCTCTGCCGGCGTGATCGCGCCAACGCCCTCGTTTGAAGTATCCAAATTTTGCTTGTGGCGGCTAGGATGAGCATGGCCCCAATGAACACGTCTCCAGAGAACATGGCTCCAGGGAGCATAGCTATTGGCTCGAGTCCGCTATCCAAGCCGTGACCTCGCTCCTTGGCGAGGTCCGAATGTACCAGGTGGCGTCATCCTTCCTCCATCAGCTGTTTCAACTGCGTGAGGCGCGACCTCGAAACCTTTTCGGTACTGCAAGGAAAGCCGAGGGTTTAGCGGCCGCATGGGCCGGGATCCATCTCGCTTTTTCTCAACTTGCAGCGGCGGCTTCACGAGATACGAGTGAATACCCCTAATTCATTGGCGTCAAGTGATCTTGTTGTAGATGTCAGAAGATATCTAACGCTTGCTTGCGCGGGCTTGGCGTGTACTGGCCGCGTGCTCAAGAGCCGGCAGGCAAAAAAGCGCGGCACTTCTTGTCTGAAGCGCCGCGCGTAAATTTCTGAAATGTTTCTCTGAGCGCTCGCCGCGCGTCTCAAAAATTACGGTGAATTATTAAGGTGCATACTCAAGGTGCGGGGCAAGCCTTATCGCATGCAACTTCCTCGCGCTTCTCAACCGTGCCTTTGAACAGCGAAACGGTTTCCTTGAAGCACTTGCCGGCTTCCTTGACGACGCGCGTGATCATGTCCTTGGCTTTCGCTTGGCAAAGAACTTCGGTCTCGGCTGCCGCGACAACAATCGGGGCTGCGGCGGGTGCTGGCGCTGCTGCTTTCGGCTTTGCCAATTCTTCAGCAATCGCCGCCGTTATGAAAAGGTCGAGCATCGAGGACGCGGCTTGCGTGGTCGCGGGCTTGGGGAGTTTTTCAAACGCGATCCACTCGTAGTTCACTTGGCCGTTGGGTCCGGAAATCTTGATCGAGATATCGCCGGTCTTGGCGCACGAGCCGACATCGACCTTGGCGCCACTGGCGGCCGACAAGGCGCGGTAGTCGATCTTGCAATCGAAGTTTTTCTCAAGCAGCTCGGCTTGCGTCAGCCGGTGCTCGACCTGGTTGAAGGGGACGCCCGTGGTCCAGGAGTAATAGAGATTGCGCGCTGTCGGGATTGCGGCCGCCACCGAGACGGCGAGGACGCCGAGTTTGACCAGCGACATGGTTTTGTTGACGGCGACTTCGCCGTGCGCCGCGAGCGCGGAGAGCTTGGAATTCTGTGAATAGTCGGTCATTTGCATTGCCTCTTCGAAGTAAATACTTGCGCATGGCATGGGGTATACTCGCTGACTATAGCCGGGTTATGGCGAGATCACTACGCGGGATCACTGCGCGGGATACCTGGGCGGCCTTGAACGGCCCTTGAGCGGGTGGTTCAGCTGGCGTTCAGGCATGGCCGGAGCGGTTTAGGGGTGTCACAGCCAGCGTGGTCCAGGTGGGGTGCTCAAGCGGATGAGACCGGCGGAGGCTTGCCCAAAGGCGTACCTCACGCGGTGCCGCGCCAAGGCAGGCGCGCGAGCGATCAGAGAATGAAATCGGCAGCGGTCAAAGCCTTGAGACCCGTCAACTCGATTTGGAAATCGGCAATTCTGTCGCCGTTGATGTCGCCTTCGATGATCGTCTTGTCGCCAGCGGTGCCGGTAGTGTTGACCTGGAGCCAGTGCAGCTGGCCTTTGACGCCCGTGAAGGCGGCACCTTTTGCTGCGAGGAACTTGAATGCCGCATTGCCGGCCGCCGATCCGTTGGCGTCGATGTCGCGGAGGTCGATGTCATCAATGAGGTGCTGAAAGTCCGTGATGCGGTCGCGCGTCGCGGATTTGCCTATCTCCGCGACGGAATTGAAATCGAAATCGTCGGCGCCTGTCCCGCCTGACATGATATCGCGACCCAAACCGCCGGTCAGAATGTCGTTACCGCCGAGGCCGGAGAGTACGTCGTTGCCAGCGAAGCCGAAGATCTTGTCGATATCACTACCGCCCGTTAGATCGTTGACAGCCGACGTGCCGTTGATGATCTCTGGCGAGATGTTGTTGACGGTCAATGTCTGTGTGGTCTCAAAGGTCAACCCGCCGGCATCTGTCACGCTGAGCCGGACGTCGTAACTCGACTTGGTCTCGAAATCGGCCGAACTCAGGAAAACAAGCAGGTTGTTGTCAATGCTGAAATTTGCGTTGTCGGTGTCGCCGTCCCCGGCCACGAGGGCGTAGGTGAACGTGTCGACGATTTCGGGATCGCCGCCCGAGAGCGTCGCGGCGACAGCGTTGGGGGCTTGGTTCTCATTGAAGCTCGACGACGAAAAGTCGATTGCGTACGGGGCCTCGTTGACGTTGCCGACGCTAATGGTCTTGATCGTTTGGTACGAGAGCCCGGTCGAGTCCGTGACCCGAAGACCAATGATGTATCTCCCTTGACCTTCGAAATTCGCCACGTCGTTGAAGATCAAATGATCACCGCTGACGGAAAAGAATCCATTATCACTTTCGTTTTCGCCGGAATCGAGAACATAAGTAAAGGTGTTGCCAACGTCGGAATCGACGGCAGCTAGAAGCATCGAGAAGTTTTCGGTATTGTTCTCATCGAAGCCCGGCGGGGAGATCGTGATATCTGTCGGGGCTTCATCGACGTCGGTCACGCCGATGGAGAACGTTTTCTCCGTGAACGACCCGTCAGCGCTTGTTGCGCGAACCACAATGCCCTGGCTGTCCGACGTCTCGAAGTCGAGTGCTCCGGCGACGGTGACGGTGACGGTACCCGTTCCACCATCGATGGCGAACCGTCCACTGGCATCGTCGGACAGGCTATAGATGACAGCGTCGCTGCTGCCGTCGCTAGCCTGAGCGGTAATGCCAACGGCCGTGCCGACGCCGGCATTCTCCGCCACCATCTCGGGCGTGCCGTCCGTATCCGACAGGGCCCCGATCAGTTCGCTGACGACAAGCGAGACGGCGCCGGCGCCCGCGCCAAACGACAGGCGCTCGATGTTCGTGAGTGTGTCCGCGCCCTCGTCGCCAACATTGGCGCCGTCGGTATCGGTCACGAGCCAGGTTGTGCCTGAGCCTTCAACGCGCTCGATGGTGAACGTGCTGCGTGCACCGAAGTAGGCCGCCGTATCCGTGCCCGCACCGCCATTCACCGAATCGTTGTCACTGCTGCCGTAGATGGTGTCGTTCTCACTCGTGCCAATTAGGTTATCGGCGAGGCTCGAGCCGAAGAGGTCAATGACGTCTACACCCGAGGTCCAGTAGAAGAAGGTGAGTGCCGAAAGATCGGCTGACCCTTCGGCGTAGACGGTCACGGTGTCGGTGCTGCCAGAGCCGTAGAAATACAGGATATCGGTAGACCCGAGCTGGGTGGCGTTGAAGACAGCATTCGAATCTCCGCTGGTGAACTCGAGGCTCTCGACACTCGAGATCGTCGCCAGGCTGAAGTTGAAGTAGCCGCCGTTTGCCAACCGGATGATGTCAATGCTGCCTCCGCCGTCGAGCACCTCACCCGAGCCGATGTCGGAGCCCGCAACGTAGCTGAAGGTGTCGACCCCAGTCGAGCCGATCATATTGTCCGCGCCGCCGCCGCCGACGAGCCTGGCTCCGCCACCCGCGCTGGCATCTATAGTGTCGTCACCGGCCATCGCATCGAGGCCACCGTTTGAGAAGATGGTCGCAAAATCGCTGTTCAAATCGTAGGCGACCGCGATTTCGGTTCCGGCGGTGTAGGTTGGGCTGTCGTACAGTCTGATCTCGAAGTACGTGCCGCTGGCCGGAGCAAATCCGTCATAAGTCAGGTCCGTCCCGCGGACCTCGACGTAGGAGGTGCCGTTGAAGAACCTATAGGTTTCCGAGTTCGCAATGGAGGGGAGACCCACTCTCAGGTCCCAAAAGTCATCGCTGCTGTTGTAGGTCGTCGATAAAAGAACAATGTCTGCCATGTCGCGGCCCCCCTCGGCTCGGCTTGCAACGGAAAATACTCGCGGTCCCAGCCGGACGGGCACGTCACACAATGCGTAGGCGCTGAATCGGCCCCGTCGTCCCGCTGCGAGCCGGATATGTCTCCGAATCAACTCCCGGAAACCTCAGAGGGCGTACAATGGACATGGTAAACAAACTGTAATCGAAGCTCCTAAGCCTCTGGAGTGCTCGCGGCCTGTGCCTCAACTCGGCCACGACGTCGCTTCAGCGCCCGAAGGACGATGGGAGGTTTGGGGCCGCCGAGGATTGTGGCGCGCTTCACCCCGCACTTGTGGGCGGACAGTCACTCCGCATTGCCGGTTGCCCGCACCTCCGCCAAACCCTTTCCCCATGAAAAAACCATCCACAAAATCGTCCCACGGTAGCCGCTTGCCGGCCGGGACCCGCGCTCCGTCAGACCTGATGAAAGCAATCCACGTTCGGGGCGCGCGCGAGCGATCAGAAAATGAAATCGCTCGCAGTCAGTGTCTTGAGGCCAGTCAGCTCGATCTGGAAATCGGCGCAGCCGTCGCCGTTGATGTCGCCTTCGATGATTGTCTTGTCGGCGGCATTGTTGGCGACGTTGATTTGATACCAATGCAGCTGGCCTCTGACGCCGGTGAAGGCGGCACCCTTGAGGGCCAAGAACTTGAAGGCCGTGACACCGGCCGCAGAACCGTTGGCGTCGATTGTGCGCAAATCGATATCGTCGATGAGGTGCTGGAAGTCCTTGATGACGTCGCGCGTGGCCGAGGTTTTTCCAGTGTGGGTGTAGACGTCGAAATCGAAGTCGTCGTAGCCGGTGCCGCCGGTCATGACATCGCGGCCGACACCCCCGGTCAGGATGTCGTTATTGGCAAAACCGAAGAGCGCGTCGTTGCCGGCAAGGCCAAAGAGCTTGTCGATGTCGCTGCCGCCCGAACGGACATCGTTTCCACTGGTCCCATAGATGGTCTCGGGCGAGATGTTGGTCACGGTGATTGTCTTCGCGACGTCGAAGGACGCGCCCCCGGCATCCGTCACGCGCAAGAGAATGTCGTAGCTCGTTTGGGTCTCATAGTCGGCAGAGCCGATCATCATGAGTTTGTCCACCACGACAAAAAACTTCGTACCGTCGGGATAATCGGGCGATGCAACAACCTGATAGGTGAACGGTCCGGCAAGCCCGCTCACTTGCTGGTCCGGATCGGACGCCGTCAGGGTTGCGATAGGAACCAAGTCAGACGTGTTCTCGGTGACGGCCTCAGTACTTAAGTTGATGGCCGTGGGTGCGTCGTTGATACCGGTCACATCGATGACAATCGATTTATGGGTGAACGAGCCGTCGGCACTCAACGCGATGGCTTTGATCGTGTAATTGAGGGCCGCATTCGGCGCGAGCAATTCCGGTGCCTTGACGGTGACAACGCCGGTATTAGCGTCGATCTGGAAACGTCCGCCGGCATCGTCAACAAGCCCATAGGTCACGGTATCGGTGCTGCCGTCGGTTGCAGCTATTGTAATCCCCGTGGCACTGCCAGCGGCGGCGCCTTCTGCGACGGTGTTGACTGCCGCATCGGTGTCGGACAGCAAGCCAACCAACGTCGAGAGTCCGACCGTCTCGATCAACCGGAAGTGCCAAAATCTGCGAATTCTATGTTCGCTAGAATATCCCGGCCGTCAAGCGGTGCATTAAATCGTATCGGTGTCCCAGATTGCCCATGCTGACAGATGAGGCCGTCGACATGTTCGAAGCTATAGAGATTGCTCGCTGCCGCGAATAAGGCGCGGTCGATGCCATCGCCGCCATCAAGGGTATCGTCTGCCTGCGCCGCCCTCGAAGCAATTGTCGAGTTCGTTGCCAGTTATGGTGTTGTCGAGCGCATTGCCGCGGCCCATGAGGGCGGCCCCGAACAGCGTCAGGTTTTCGACATTCGTGTCCGACATGCCGAGGTCGTAGGAAAATAGCGCGACAATGGTATCGATGCCACCTGCCGCGCCAGCATCTTCTTGAACAACGTCGCTCGCGTCATCGAGGAGATACCGGTCGTCCCCTCCGCCGCCGATCAGCATGTCGGTGCCGGTGCCGCCGTCGAGTATGTTCGCTGCCGAATTGCCGCGCAGCGTGTTGTTCAGGCCGTTGCCGGTTGCGCTTGTTTCGGCTGTTCCTGTAAGTGTCAAGTTTTCGATGCTGGCATAGCCCGATAGTGTCCGTGTGATCGTCGACGTAATCGTGTCGTTGCCATCAGAATCCGTGATCGCTTCCCCACTGTCACCGTCGAGGACATACGTGTCGTCGCCCGTGCCGCCATCAAATGTATCTTGGCCAGCGCCGCCGTCGAGCGTGTCGTTGCCCGCGCCGCCTGTGAGCGTATCGATTCCGCCATTGCCAGTCAGAACGTTATGGGCGTCGTTGCCGGTCAGAATGTCACTGCCGCTGCCGCCCGTACCGTTCTCAATGACGGCGCCGTTGGCGATGGTGAAACCGCCAAGCTGTTGATCTACGAATTTCGATGTGCTGAGAAATCCGCCGCCGCCCGGTTCACTGAGAAGCGTCGCGGCGCGCAGATCGATCGTAACGCTCTGTTGGCCGGCATAAGTGATCGTGTCGTCGCCGCCCGCATCCCAGATACACAGCCAACTGCTGGCTACGAGCGCACTGCCGTCGAGCCTGTCTGTTAGGTTGTACTCGCTATTTCCATTCTGAAACGTCGCATTGGAGCCGTACATCTGCTGGATGGCGGCAATGTCGAAGGCCATCGGCCCCGCGACGTGTCCCTGAATGATGGACAGAATCGGATCGTAGAACTCGTTGTATTCATTGTACGACATCACGGTGTAGATGTTTTGGTTCAGTTCGTTATCGCCAGTCTCGTATGGGTCAGTCACACCGGCGAAAGCGGGATCACCTTCGTAATCCGCGTGCGGGTGATTAAGCCCCAGTGCGTGCCCAAGTTCATGCACGAGCGTTTCAAACTGGAGCGTGCCCGGCTGCGGCGCCACACCGAGGTAACCGAAACCGAAACCGTTCGTGGCACCGCTGGCATTGAAGAAGCCGTAGGCCGGACCTTCAGGAACCGGATATTCGTGTGCGCCGAGAGTGAACTCGTCAAATCCCTCAGCCAACATTCCGGCCGTCGTGTATAATCCTTCAACAAGATCTGCGCTTGCCGCGGAAAATACTCGCTCGATCGTGATGTTGGCGACATTGGCCCATGACTGAAGTGCCGCCGCAAAAGCGCTGGCTTCCGCAGCCGTCCAAGCCCTGCCGCCAAATCCGGGTGCCGGGTCCAGAAAGTACGTGATGTGGTTGTCGCGGCCTTCCGTCAGCCACGACTGCTCATCGGTCCCTACGAGCACATCGATATACGGATTGGTCACGCACTCCCCCCGGTCTGCGACGCAGATCGGTCAGTACCAGATCAATCGGGGCAAACCTAGGCCGGAACGCGGGTAAACTTGTCACAAGCCCGGAAAAACACTTGGGCGAGAGATTGCTAAATGATGACAATATGTTGTGCCGAAACCGGCGTTGCGGGCTTACAGGATGAAATCCGCGGCCGTCAGGATTTTGAGGCCCGTCAATTCGATTTGAAAATCGGCTTTCCTGTCGCCGTTGATATCGCCTTCGACAATGGTCTTGTCGTTAGCGGTGCCGGTGACGTTGATCTGGAGCCAGTGCAGCTGACCTTTGACGCCGGTGAACGCGGCGCCTTTAAGCTGAGGAACTTGAATGCCGTGTTGCCGGCCGCCGAACCGTTGGCGTCGATTGTCGATAAATCGATGTCGTCTTGGAGGTGCGCGAAATCCTTGATCATGTCGCGCGTTGCGGCTTTGCCGATTTCGCCGATTGAGTTGAAATCGAAATCGTCGAGGCCAGTACCGCCTATCATGATGTCCCGGCCGGTGCCGCCGGTCAGGATGTCATTCTCCGCGCCGCCGTAAAGTGTATCGGCGCCAAGTCCACCCAATAGGAGGTCGCTGCCTTCATTTCCGTAGATGGCATCGTTTCCGGCGTTGCCTCTCAGGCTATTCGAGACGGCGTTGCCGGAGATCTTATCCGCTCCACTACCACCGACCGCATCCTCGATGACGACGCCGGCGGCAATCGTGACGTTCTTGGTGAGCTTGCCGATGTCTGAGAAGGCCTCGGCGTGCAAGTCTATGACCTGATTGTTCGCATAACCGGAAACGTCGAGGCAATCATGAGATCCACCTGCATCCCAGATGGCGACGATGGGATCTACATTGACCGCAAAGTTGAACACGTCCTTCCCGGCCGTGCTGTTGAAACCGTAGACGGTATCGCCGGTGCGCGTCGTCGTATTCGCGCCGTAGAGCGCCTGAATGGCGGCAATATCGTGCAGAAGCGGCGTCGCAGCATACCTGGCGTTGTAGGGTAAATCGACAAAATGCGTCGCACCTGTCGACCAGGCATCGAAATAGCTCATGACGCTGTATTGGCGGCTGTCCTCGATATATTCTGCGTTGTTGTAGTAGGTCTGGATGGCGCCGCCGTTGTAGGCACCGGGGTGCTCGAGGCCGAGCGCATGTCCGATCTCATGAAGTACCGTGATGAAGTCGTAGGATCCGAGGGGTTGCTGGCTGGCAAATTCGTGGGCCAGATTGACCCAGACGTCGCCTTCGACGCTGTCGGGGTGTGTAATGGCGTAAGTCGGATACTGCGCGAAGGCGCCAGCTTGAGACGCCGCATTATTGTAGTTGGCGAACAGCATCACCGCAGTTTCGGTATAGCCGGAGGGATTGACGGGCGTGAATGTGATGTTGGCGACATCGCTCCATAGCGACAGTATGAGCGAGAAAGTTGCTTTCTGCGCGTCCGTCATCTGCGAAAAAGAGGCCTGCTCGTTGTGGGTCGAGTTGTACCAAAGAGGAGCGCCCTCGCGGAAGCCATACGTCAGCTCGACGGGGGTTCCGGGCGTCGTGGTCCAGGCGTAGCCCGTACGAATGAGGTGCGCGCCGGCTTCGGCTGTCGTCAAACTGATCTGACGGCATCTCTTGCTTCCCACGCGCCAGGATGCGGTGCCCACGCACCATCGACCCAGTGGCTCTTTGCACGGAAGAATGCGCAAGGAACAATTGCATTTGACTTAAACGTACAAACTTCGCGATCCCATTATGATTTTGTTAGCCACTATCGAAGGGGAATGGGACGAAGAACTCCAATATTGAAACGGTGTCGAAGACGTTCAATGACGATGCGCCTGTCCTGCCCGGCCCTCCGTTTTCCTCACCAACCTTGCCCGCAACCGGAATCGCCGCATCAAGTGATGGTTTCCGGAGAAGTCGGGGAAACCCTAAGTCAGGTTCCCGAACGGGCGGCCGCACCGCCGCATTGCCGCTTGGCGGGGTCTCGGCTACACCCTTGCCCCATGAAAAAGCCATCGACCCATATCCCGCTTTGGGCCCAATATAGACAGACTTAACAGGTGAGTACTGATGCCAACTGTATTGCGCATTGGCCCTTATCGCTTTTTCTTCTATTCTGGCGATGGGCTTGAGCCGCAGCACATTCACGTGGAGCGGGACGACCAGATCGCCAAATTCTGGCTGAACCCGGTGCGGCTCGCGCGAAGCGGCGGCTATAACCGCACAGACCTTAGCGAGATCGAGCATCTCGTTTCTGACAACGAATTTCGTCTCCTTGAGGCATGGAATGAATATTTCGGCGCCTGAGTTCAATCGACCCCGCGCGACAAGCGTGCGAGTTACCCAAGATACGCTTTCGGTCGAACTGATCGACGGCCGCTCATTGTCCGTACCTCTTGCTTGGTATCCCCGCCTTGCCCACGCGACGCCAGCAGAACGCGACAACTGGCAGCTCATCGGCGGCGGCGAAGGCATTCATTGGCCATTGATCGAAGAAGATCTGAGTATCGAAGGACTATTGGCAGGACGGCCTTCGCAAGAATCTCAACAGTCGCTGAGCAAGTGGCTCGAAACACGTAAGGCATAAAAAAACTAGAATGAAAAAATCCGCCTCGAAGACTCCCGCACGCCCCGGCTCCGACCTGATGAAAACCATCCACGTCCGCGGTGCGCGCGAGCACAACTTGAAAAACGTCGATCTCGAAATCCCGCGTGACGCGCTCGTCGTGTTCACGGGGCTCTCCGGCTCCGGCAAATCCAGCCTCGCGTTCGACACCATCTATGCCGAGGGCCAGCGCCGCTACGTCGAGAGCTTGAGTGCCTATGCACGCCAGTTCCTCGAGATGATGCAGAAGCCGGACGTCGATCACATCGATGGCCTGTCGCCCGCGATTTCCATCGAACAGAAGACGACGAGCAAGAACCCGCGCTCGACGGTCGGCACGGTGACCGAGATTTACGACTACCTGCGCTTGCTGTTTGCCCGCGTCGGCGTGCCGTATTCCCCGGCGACGGGCTTGCCAATCGAAAGCCAGACTGTCAGCCAAATGGTTGATCGCGTGCTGGCGCTGCCTGACGGCACGCGCCTCCTGCTGCTCGCGCCGGTCGTGCGCGGACGAAAGGGCGAATACCGCAAGGAACTCTCTGAGTGGCAGAAGAAGGGCTATCAGCGCGTCAAAATCAACGGCGAGGTCTTTGAGATCGGCGACGCGCCGAAGCTCGATAAAAAGTTCAAGCACGATATCGACGTCGTCGTCGACCGAATCGTGGTCAAGAAAGATTTGGGCACGCGGCTAGCCGATTCCTTCGAGCAGGCCCTCAAGCTCGCCGACGGCCTGGCCATCACCGAGTACGTTGATAAGCCGTTGTCGAAGACCGACACGGAAGGCGCCAATAAATCGAAAAACGATACGCATGAACGCATCGTCTTCTCTGCGCGCTTTGCATGCCCCGTCTCGGGCTTTACCATCGACGAAATTGAGCCGCGACTGTTCTCGTTCAACGCGCCGGCCGGCGCCTGCCCGACGTGCGACGGGCTTGGCTCTGAATTACGCTTTGAGCCTGATCTCGTCGTCCCCGACAGCGCCCTGAGTTTGAGCGGCGGCGCGGTCTTCCCTTGGGCGAAATCGGGCACCTCGTCTCCCTATTACGAACAGACGCTCGAAAGCCTGGCCAAATTCTACAAAGTCTCGATGAAGACACCGTGGGAGAAACTGCCCAAGCACGTCCAGCTCGCCATCCTCTTCGGCTCGGGCGATGAGGACATTACCTTCACCTACTGGGACGGCAACCGCAACTACACGACGGAAAAGCCCTTTGAAGGCGTCATCGGCAACATCCAACGGCGCTGGAAAGAAACCGACAGCGATTGGGTGCGCGAGGAACTTTCGCGCTATCAAGCGGCGCATCCGTGCGAAGCCTGCGGCGGCTATCGCTTGAAGCCGCAATCGCTCGCCGTGAAGATTGGGGGCAAGCACATCGGCGAGGTCGGCGATCTGTCGATCAAGGCGGCCAACATTTGGTTTGCGGATATTCCGAAGACCTTCACCAAACAGCAGACCGAAATCGCGACGCGCATTTTGAAGGAAATCCGCGACCGCCTGAAATTCCTGAACGACGTCGGGCTTGAATACCTCACGCTCTCGCGCGGATCGGGCACGCTGTCGGGCGGGGAATCGCAACGCATCCGCCTCGCCTCGCAGATCGGTTCCGGCTTGACGGGCGTACTCTATGTTCTCGACGAACCGTCCATCGGGTTGCATCAGCGCGACAACGCGCGGCTCTTGGAAACGCTGCGGCACCTCCGCGACATCGGCAACACGGTGATCGTCGTCGAGCACGACGAAGACGCGATCATGACCGCCGACCACGTCGTCGATATTGGCCCGGGTGCCGGCATTCACGGCGGCGAGATCGTGGCGCAAGGTTCTCCGCAAGACATCATGGCGACGCGCGCGAGCCTCACGGGAGATTATCTCGCGGGCCGCCGCAGCGTTTCCGTGCCGCGCAACCGCCGCATGGCGGAAAAGGGCAAGGCGTTGACGGTCATCGGCGCGCGTTCGAACAACTTGGCAAACGTCACCGCGTCGATCCCGGTCGGGCTTTTCACCTGCATCACCGGCGTCTCTGGCGGCGGCAAATCCTCGCTGCTGATTGACACGCTTTACAAAGCCGTCGCCCGCAAATTGAACAACGCCAAAGAGCACCCCGGCGAGCACGACAAGATCACCGGCATCGAATTCTTCGACAAGATCATCGACATCGATCAATCGCCAATCGGGCGCACGCCGCGCTCGAACCCGGCGACGTACACGGGCGCCTTCACGCCCATGCGCGAGTGGTACGCGGGCTTGCCGGAGAGCAAAACGCGCGGCTATGAGCCGGGGCGCTTTTCGTTCAACGTCAAAGGCGGGCGCTGCGAGAAATGCCAGGGCGACGGCGTTTTGAAAATCGAGATGCACTTCCTGCCCGACGTCTACGTCACGTGCGAAGAATGCAAGGGCAAGCGCTACAATCGCGAAACGCTGCAGGTGATGTTCAAGGACAAATCGATCGCCGACGTGCTCGACATGACGGTCGAGGAAGGCGCGGACTTCTTCAAGGCCGTGCCGTCGATCCGCGACAAGCTTGAGACGCTGGCGCGCGTCGGCTTGGGCTACATCCACATCGGCCAGCAGGCGACGACGCTCTCGGGCGGCGAGGCGCAACGCATCAAGCTGTCGAAGGAACTGTCGCGCCGCGCCACGGGCCGCACTTTATACATCCTCGACGAGCCGACCACGGGCCTGCATTTCCACGACGTCGCCAAGTTGCTTGAAGTGCTGCACGAGCTCGCCGACGCGGGCAACACCGTCGTCGTCATCGAGCACAATCTGGAAGTCATCAAGACCGCCGACTGGATCATTGATCTCGGCCCCGAAGGCGGCGACGGCGGCGGGCGTATTGTTGCCGAAGGCACGCCTGAAGATGTGGCGAAGGTGAAGGAAAGTTATACGGGGAAGTATTTGCGGGAACTGCTGGCGAGAAGGCCCGCTGCTGCTGCCAGCTCCATCCAAGCCCGCGAAGGGCACAGGCAAGAAGCAGCAGGCGGCGGAGTGAGTAGAAAGTATGAACCCTACTTTTCAGCGAAGTTTGCGCGTTGGTTAAAGACCTTGGAAATATGTCCGGCTTTCGGCATCACAGCTACGCGCGCTTGGACAAACGTGGTATTCTATGCGTCCGACCATTATTGCTCGGCGCACAAAACGGCAATGTACTCGAAGACTATCCGGAAGCGCACATAGGGCCATCGGTGCTTTTATTGCAATCGACCCGCGACGGGGAGCCACTGCATGTGGTCTGGGGCATAGAGAAAGGAACGACGGAACCTGCAGTGATCGTGACGGCTTATTATCCCGATCCAGGCGCTTTGGTCCGCTGACTTCAGGAGTCGCAAATGATGAAACGAACACATAGCCAACCCACGATCGAAATGGTCCATGAGGGGAAGTACGCCGCTGAAGTCGATGTTACACTCATTGAAACCGAGGGTCACGAGTGGTCGCCCTACTTTCGCTTGAGGATGCCGATGAAGCTTGACGCTGTCCGAGTTGCCCTGCGCAGGCTGGCAATCTTTCCGCTCGCAAGCAAGCTCGCCCGCATTTACGAGATTGAAGCCTATCGCGGCGGAGTAGACCTCCAGCCACATGACTTTCGCGGCGCCACGTGATAATTGAATGGGGCCTCGTGGCGCGTTGCCGCCGAAGTGAAGCGTGGGGGCGCAATCGCGAGATCGCGCAATCAAAACATGGCCGCTGATCCTCGAAGCTTGGTATCGCGTCTCATTCGCAATCCCGTCGCCATCATCGGCGCCATTGGCAGTCTGTTCGTCGTCTTCGCCAACGCGGAAGGCGCCATCGACGGCGTGGGACGCTTGTGGAACCGATGGACGTCGCCGCCAGCGCAACTGGAAAGCACGTGGCAGGGCGACTGGAAATCGCGCGACGGCTTCCACTATGGCTTCGCCATGCAGCTCGATGCGGCCGAGAGCGGTCAAGCCGAGGGAAAGATCAGCTGGGAACTCAAAGCCACGCCGCCAAAATCGCATTTGGCCGGGCGCATCGGCGCCACCGGCATCGAATATGTCTCGGGCCAGTTCAATCGCGGCAAGGGCCTCGTGACGATCAAGGGCTACAAGGTCTCCGACCCGACGCTGCTCGCGCTCAATTCTTACAAATTCCAGATCAAGTCCGACCAGATTTCGTTTGTCGGCATGTCGCAACACCGCGGCGAATGGGAAGCCCAAGCTACTGGCACGGTGATCGTTACGGAGAAGTAGGGAGAGGGGGTGGGGCGGGGTGGGGTGGAGGAGAGTTATGCGGTGAAGTAGCTGCGAACTTCTCGCTAGACGGCCTGCCGCTGCTTCAGCCAAGTCCGCAAAGACTAGCGGCGGCGAAAGCAAGAAGCAGGCGGCGGAGTGAGGCCGGTTTTCCACAGCTAGTTCGCGCTGCATTCTAACATAGCACGACAACCTAAATCATCAGCTTGCATTCATATCATCGTCTCTGGCGATTAGCCGATGATATGAAAATTCGATTTTTCGTCAAGATGAGATCAGCATCTTGTTGATTTTATTTGGTAATTCTAAGCCAATTTTGCTCTTTACGCAGTGTCGCGCATTTTGCCATTTGCTCATCGTGATTCATATTCAACGGCATGAAGCGCGAACGCACCAACAAACTGAACCGAGTACGCGATCAGATAACCATCGCTGAACGCAATTTTAAGTCGGCGGTCGCCAAAACTACGTATTGGGAGGGGCGCCTAAACCGTCTCCGAAAAGAAGAACTGTCGATTCAATTGGAGAGTAAACTTCCTCTTGGTCGATCAACCAAGAAAAACCAGAAGAAGCAGATCGTCTGGGCAAGCATCGAAGAGATCCTGATCGATCCTTCCCGGCGCGCGGGCATGACGACCGCAGAGTTGCATCAGGCTGCTCTTGAGCATCATCGCAACCTAAACATCATAACATTTCGAGCCTATCTACTCGAATTTAGCTCACCTGAACGGCGCCTACTCCAAAAGAAAGGCGATCGTTGGCATTTGGCTGACGCCTTGAACTACCCTCAGAAATAAAGCCGTCAAGATTTCGGAGTCGAACATGCAATCTGAAAGACCTCCTTACGAATTTCCATCATGGCTGCGTCGGTATTTGCGCGAAAGCGCACATGAAATCGCCGTGAAAGCAACAGTCGCGTTCGTTCTAGTGGCTGTAGCGCAGTGGCAATTCGACTGGGTCGGAAAGTCTCGGACCACAATTGATGAATGGAACACGACTGTGAAACCAGCACCACGGCCTTAAACGTCCGGAGCAATTGCATACACAGTCGCAAGGAGCAGAAAACATGGCCGGCCAAACTGACATCGAATGGACCGACGCCACATGGAACCCGGTCTCGGGTTGCCTGATGATCTCGCCCGGCTGCACGAATTGCTACGCCATGCGCATGGCGGGGCGGCTGCAGGCGATGGAGCATCCGTCCTACAAAGCCGTCACGCGCAAGAGCGGCAAGCGGCAAGTCTGGACCGGCAAACTGCACTTCAATGATGCCGCACTCGAAATTCCATTGCGCTGGCGCCAACCGCGCCGCGTCTTCGTCAACTCAATGTCCGACCTATTCCAGGACGGCGTGCCCGCAGACTTCATCGAAAAAGTCTGGGACGTCATGGAACGCGCGCGCACTGGCACTCGTTCCAAGTGCTCACCAAGCGCCCCGACAACATGCGCGACGTTCTCAAAGCCGCAAAGCTGCCGGTCTTGCCCAACGTCTGGCTCGGCACGTCGGTCGAAAGCGCCGAGTACGCTGACCGCATCAAAATCCTACGAACAATTCCAGCAGACGTGCGCTTTGTTTCGTTCGAGCCTTTGCTTGGCGCCGTTGGCCGCCCAAGCCTCAAAGGCATTGACTGGGCCATCGTCGGCGGCGAGTCCGGTCCCTCGGCGCGGCCGATGGACCCCAAGTGGGTGACAGCCATTCAAGAAAATTGCGCGAAGTACGGCACCGCGTTCTTCTTCAAGCAATGGGGCGGTGTGAACAAGAAAAAGTCCGGCCGCATCCTCAACGGCCGAACCTGGGACGCTTATCCGCGTCCGCTGCTTGTGGCGGCAGAGTAACCCTCCCCGCAAGAACGGGGAGAGGGCTTAGCACCGGGACATCACGGCTGATCGTGGATGCCGACGACGTAGCAATCGACGCTGCCGTCCTCCCAGGTCGAGAGGCCGCCGCCGGCCTTGTCACAGTTCTTGATCAGCTCGTTGATGCACGCCTGATTGTTTCCAGGACACGTGTCCTTGACGGTTCTTCCATTGCCTTTGAACGCTTGCGCCGTTTGTCCCGCGGGCTTCTTCGTGCGGCTGGCTGCGAGCGTGACGTGATCGCTTTGCGCCGCAATGCTATTCGCGGCACCGGGGACAAAAGGCGCAGCAAGAGCGGCGTGCGCGCTCAAGCTCATGAATACGGCTGCAGACAATGCAATTTTCAACATAATCGAACTCCTCGGTTGGATGGTACGCGCAAATAGCGCTTGCACCCCTCAGTCGCGCGAGCCGGAGATCTGGTTCACGGCGCGCGTCACGTCGGGCTTCCTCCGCGCGCTCAGGCGCCGCGACGGCGTCGCGGTGGCTCGCCAGGGACGCGGGTCACTGCTGTCATACCGGCCGGAGTCAACGCGCCGTCGCGTTTGCGCAGAGCCGGGACCCAGGAGCCGACACGAAATTTCGCTTCATATGGTGGGTCCCGGGTCGCGCCGGCACGGCCGGCTTCGCCCGGGATGACATCCTTTAGCGCCATCGCGGACGGGATGACGCCGTGGCCCCTATTCTCGAAAGCCGCTTTCCCTGCTATATTCCCGCCATGACCAAGCTCGAACAAATTCAGGCAACAATCGAAAACCTCTCGTCAGCCGAGATCGCGAAACTGCGCGAATGGCTCGACGAACTCGACGCGCGCCTGTTCGACGAGAAAATCGAGCGGGACGCGAAAGCGGGGAAGTTGGATAAACTAGCCGAGGAAGCGCTTGTCGAACATGCACAGGGTAAGAGCCGCAAGCTGTGAGCCATTACGCAAGCAGAGCGTTTTGGGCCCGCTACGAAGACTTACCCGAACCCATCCGCGCGCTTGCTGACAAGAATTTTGCACTCCTTAAAGTAAACTCTGAACACCCATCGCTTCATTTGAAGCGGGTGGGCCGTTATTGGTCAGCTCGCGTCGGTCGCGACTATCGGGCCCTCGGCGTGCCAGTGGACGACGGCATCCTCTGGATCTGGATCGGCACGCATGATGCATATGATCGTCTGCTGAGATAGTCTCACCAAAACCGCATCAACCCGAAGCAGAAATCCCCATGCCCGCCTCCCCTCCCCCTTCTTTCCGCGATCTCCTCAAATCCCGCCGCCCGGTGCCGCTCGCCTGGCTCGGGCTCGGGTCAGCGCTTGGCGTTGAAATCGTAGCGGAGGCCGGCTGGCCTGCGGTCACGATCGATCAACAGCATGGGCTCGGTGGCAACGCGGAACTCCTCAGCCTGCCTCACGGCCGCGAAGGCAGCAGGCGTTCCGGCGTTGGTGCGCGTCGCGCAACTCGACACCGGCCTCATCGGCCGCGCGCTCGACGCGGGCGCTCAGGGCGTCATCGTTCCCATGATCGATACGGCCGAAGACGCGGCGCGCCTCGTTCACGCCGCGAAGTTTCCTCCACTCGGCGGCCGCAGCTTCGGACCCTACCGCGCGAAATTCCTGGTCGAAGGCGACTACGTCGAAGCGGCGAATGCCTGGACCATCGCCTGCGCCCAGATCGAAACGCGCCGCGCGGTCGAGAACGTGGACGCGATCTGCTCGGTCAAGGGCCTCGACATGATCTGCCTCGGGCCCAACGACCTTGCGCTGTCATTGTCGAACGGAAAACACCGCGACATTCGCGCGGCCGAGGTGCTCGACGCCATTCAACACGTTCACGCGCGCGCGACGGTTGCCGGTATCATCACCTGTATCTTCGCCAATGATGCCGAGTACGGGCAGCAAATGTCCAAAATGGGCTGGCAGGTGCTCTCCGTCGGCACCGACACGTCGTGGCTGGCGGCGATCGCGGGCCAGCAGTTGCCTGGATAAGGCGCGATGCCGCCAGCCTGTACGCACCCTAAAAACTTATCCCAAATCAAGATTTGAAATTCCCCGTCATTACTAGGCACACAAATAAACGCGGGAACAATCAGCCTCTTGCGCGCCGCACTTCAACTTGTTCCACAGCAATTCACGGGCACAACGGCCTGAGAGTGCTATACATGCGCCCCGCGCGGACTATAATTGCAGGTGCGGCCGCCGTTGCCTCGCCGTGCTGTACGTCTGATTACTTGCGTCAGACGCCCCGCGCAGCGGTCACCCTCGCAACGGCGCATGTGCACACCCCGAAAGAAGCCGCGCACCGCGCAACAAGCGCCGTGTTTTAGGAAAACGAGTCCAAGTATCAGGTATCAAGTTTACAGGGAGTAATGCCATGCAGGACGCAGGGAAGTTTCCGCCGCACAAGCAGAACCCGAACGGCGATGCGGTGCAGGATGCGCAGCGCGCCAAGCAAGAACGAGGCGCCGACGGCAAGCCTGCACTCAAGGTTTCGTTTGAGCGGCCCGAAACACGCGAAGCACTGAAGGCGGCGGAGAAGTCTGCTGACAAGGCAGCAGCGCATGTGGCGATCGTACCAGAACCGGCGCCGGCCAAAAGCTACAACGCCGAGAACGCAGGCCTTGCGGTGACCCTTCTCGAAAAGCCGGACAAGTCTACGATAGCCGAGACGAAAGCGCCGGAGCGGCTCGAATCGCAAACGCGCGAGGTCCCTTCGACATCGCAACTGCTGGCAGCTCCGCTCCTGGCCATAGTTGCCGCGCTCGCCACGTTTGCCGCCGGCTGGAGCTATATGAAGCTCAACGAAACGCGGTCTCAACTCGCGACTGCAACAGCGGCGCTGACGACGGTAGAGGCCGACAAGTCCGCCGCGTCGCAAGCTAAGGCAACAGCGGAAAAGGCCATCGCGGCTGCCACGGCGGAGAAGACGGCGGCAATGCAAGTGAAAGCCACCGCAGAAAAAGCGCTCGCGGACGCGCAGTCACGGCTCTCGACGCTGGAGAAAACGGTCGCCGACATCAAATCGGCGCTTGCCGTTGTCGTCACCACGGCAGCGCCAGAGAGCAAACCTGCGGTCACACCGCCGGCGAAGTGATTTGGAGCGGCCACACAAGGATGGCAGGGCGCGCGCGTGGCCGCGCCGCCCTTGCCGCTGCCGTTCCTCGGCCCGGCGATGTGCACTCTTCCCAGCGCGCAGCAACCTGAGCGCAACTCCAGGAACGCAACTTCAGGTTCTCGTCAGGCCCCGGATGAGGTTGGAGTACGGGACAGCCTCGGCCGCCAGACGCCAAGCACGACATTGGCGATCGAGAGCACCATGATCGCGAAGATCGAACTCCACTCGGTCGAAAGCGCGCTCGCGAGCGCATCGGGCTTGGCCGTCCCGGCCGCGATCTCCGCCGAAACCTTCGCCGCATAATTCGCCTTTGAGCCGATAATGCCGAGCGTCGCCTCGAACATGCTGAGGCCGAGCAAGGCTTTCACCCACACCCAGCGCATGTCCTGGAATGGCGTGTGCACAGCCATGGATAACAGCCCCGAGACAAGCGCCAGGGCGAGCGACGGCAACAATACGTAATCCGAAATCGCGTTGATGCTCTGGCGCAAGTCCGCGTAGGTGGCAGGCGTATCCTGGGGCCCATAGACGAGAAGCAGGGCGTAGCACGTCAGCCCGCCGATGAGGCCGCACGAGGCGAGCGAGTGCAGAAATTTAAGCAGCTTGCGCATGGGTGCGTTCCATAAGCCGGGGGCCGTCGTCTGACGCTACTGACCCCAGTTACCGCCCGGCGCTACCGTACCAAGCTACGCGCCAATTTGCCCGTTGGTTTCACAAATTCGGCACTTGGCGGCCGTTCCCTGTCGTCAGTACCTGGCTTGCGCCGCCTCATGGCTCCCTAACGGGAGTGCTGGTGTGCGCACGAGGATGACAAGCCGGTTGACGGGCCGCCGCGTCAGTACGGCATGGACGCCACCCATGAATTGCCCGAGCATGTAATTGCGGCGCACCCGGCGAGGCGCCTCACTGGCTGCCACAGGATGAAAGCCCCAGCGCGCATAGTGAGGGGCGTGCGGCTTGCCAGTGACCATAGAGACTGGTCCGCTCTCCTCTGCTAGCAGTGCGTCGATCATGCGCCCGGCCAGTCCATTGCCGCGCTTGTCGCGCACGACCACGAGTGAACCGAGTTCGCGCGCCCCATCTGAGTGCACGCGGATCTGCGCCGCGCCGATCAAGCGGCCGCCTTCCGTCGCGACGACGAAATTCTGCCAGCCCAGTCCATGCGGATTGAGCCGTTCGTTGCGCACCAGGGCGATTATGGCGTTCTGATCACTGCACGTCGCGCGCCGTATTTCGAGTGACATCTTTGCTCTCCGTCATGCGAAAAGCAGCAACGTAGTCTTGGCGAACCACTCACTCTGTTCCGAACGAAACAGCGCGGAAACAGGCGCTACTGTCTCACACCGCCAGCACGCTTCTGATCTGTTCCTCGTACTGCTTCACCGCTTCGAGTGCCCGCGCCTTCATAACCGGGTTGGCGTGGGTCGCGGTCGTGAAACCCTCGATCGCCTCGCGTGCGCTGGTCATGATGCGCCCGGCGGCGGCTTGCGGATTAAGCTCGCGCTTGCAATTCGACTGCAGAAGTTGCGTGAGCATGACGCCTGTTGCTAGCACGAGGCCCTGAAGTTCGGCGTTCTCGCGCTTCAAAGCCGCAATATCTGCGCTGACGTCATTCTTATCTGCCATTGACTTAGTCTCCCCGGCTTCACGTTCCTGGCCCGTTGCTAACCCCTCGCCCGAAAGCGTGCAAGCGCGGCCGCGTCGCATGACGCAACGAGCGTTCGCGATGAGGTTCATGGACTTGATGATCAGGGGAAATTGGGAGAGAAATGGGCGCTTGCAGGGGCCAAACCCGCTGACAATCGAGCACAATGTCAGTGGAGCAGAATGTTAGCCGCGTTCGACATTTGCCAGTGCCGGGGCTCATCTGCCGGGTATCAGTCTAATGTGGCCCTACTAATGTGGCCCTACTAATGTGGCCCTACTAATGTGGCCCTCGGTCCGGCGCCGGCCAGGACGCTGCCCCGGCCGGCTCAGCTTACGTCAAGGTCCCCCGTTAGTAACGGCGGTATTTCTTTCCGTTCCGGTGCGCATGCCGGTAGTGGCCGCGCTGTTTCTTGTAGAGGTACCAGCAGTAGTCGCTGTCGGTTTTGTCGCGGCAGCCGTAGCGCTCAAGCAATTCGGCATCGCGGTAATTGGTCGGCCCGCCGGCTTTGGCGTGCATGCGCGCGGCTTCTGCTTCGCCGGCCTCGCCAAGCCCGCGAGCTGTGGCGGGCCCACTCAAAGCAAGTACGCCGGTCGCGATTGCTGCAAACATTATCTTCTTCATAGCCAGTTTCATCATGGCATGGGCCTCCCTGTTGACTGATATTGCATGAGCGTCACTTCCATTTGCCTGACAGTTGTAGCGGATGTTAGCATGATCGTAGCGCATCCGGCAGCCAGCTCGACATCATTCATAAACCCGGATTACACAAAGTCCGGTTTCGAACATTTGTGCGGCGAACGGAAGCGCTTAGCTGAGGTCTGACGATAAGGCATCGCGAAACGCCCGCAAACACGGGCCTTCAGCAAGGCAATTTTTTTGCAGTTTCGTTCGTTGCGCGCTGTCATCATTTCGTGAACGGCGCATCACGCATTCTCGCCACCATTGGATTGGAAGAGGCCCGGGTCTCGCAAACAACAGAAGGAGATTTGCGATGAATACCAAATCGACGATTGTAACGGCAGCACTGCTTGGTTCGGCACTGTTGTTTTCAGCGCCAGCGTTTGCGGCGGAACCTGCCGCTCAGCCAAAGCCCGCGGCCCCTGCCGCCGCTGCACCGGCGGCGAAACCGGCCGCTGGACAGGCAGCCGGAGGCGCCGCAGCCGCCGTGGTTCCGGCAGAATGTGCAAAGCTGACTGATTTGAAAGCCAAAGATGATTGCGTGAAGAAAGCGCAAGCCTCAGCCGCTGGTGCTGCTGGCGGTGCAACCGGCACGACGACCGGCAGCACGACGAAACAATAGCCTGATTGAGGCGGGCGGCCGCAGCTCTCGCGCCCCGAGGGCCGGCCGCCACCTTTGTTGAAACGCCACCTCAATGATAAATGTACGTCACCTGGAAAATCCGGTCGACATCAATTGAGTTGGCGGGTGGAAACGGAAAGCTGGTTTGCTTGACGGCAAACACGACGCTCTGGTCGAGGCCTGCGATGTTCGACGGACGCAAGACCTGGACCTCCGCCACGTTTCCGTTTTGATTGAGAACGATGCGCACGGTCACGCGCCCGAGCGTGTCGCTGAGTTGCGGCATGGTTTTCTGCAGCGCGCGGATGACGTTACGTGCGAAGGCATCGTTGGCACCCGATCGCGTGATGCCGGGCGGACGTTCGAAACCCGCGGACCCACCACCACCACTAGGCGCGTTGAAGAGCGGCGCGGGCGGAGTCAAATCAAGCTTCGCCGATTGCTTTGGTTTTTGCGGCGGTTGCGGTTGCGGCAAAGCTTTGGCCACGGGCTTTTTGGGCGCGGGCACCGGGCCAGGTTCGGGAATTGAATCAAGTTTCGGGTCCGGCCTGGGCTCAGGGTTAGGTTCGGGCTTGGATTCGGGCTGGGGTTCGGGCGTATCCTCGGTAATGGACTGGCGCAGCGTCTCCGGTTGATCGGGTATAGATTGCTGCTCGGGCTTGGCCGGCGGCGCAGGTTTCGGTGGCGCGCTGGCTGGCGCACCCGGCGGCGGATCGCCTTGCTCCGGCACTGTAGACAAGCTTTTCAGATCGGCTTCGGTGACAATCGCGATGCTGATGGCGTTGTCGGCGCCGCTTGGATCTCCCATTTGACGCGGCACCGCATGCACCATGCCGATGACGAGAGCTGCGTGGAAAAGTGCCGTCGCGGCAAGTGCTGCGAAAAACCAGCGGTCGCGCGCCGACGCCGCCTGCCAGCGCTCGCCAGCGAGGAGCGCGAGCCCGCTATTGGCGGCGCCCACATCAGGCTCAATGCCAGGCTCAATGACCTGTTTCGATACCCGTTGCGCTCATGACCTCGTGCCTAAGCTTCAACGCACAGCACACTACGTAAACTGCGTCTCACCGGACTGCCATGCTCAACCCGTACACGTAATACGCGGCAACGGCGACGAAGGCCGGGAGCGCCACGATGTGCAGGAACTCAAGCGTGTGTTCGGCACCTTTGCGTCCGCCAACGCGCGGATTGATTCGCATGATCGACAGCCCGATCATGATACTCAATATCAAATACGCGAACACGAAGGCACGGTCGGACAAGGTCGCGGCACCCGAGTCGATCTTCGGCAACGACAAGTACAAAGCGACAGACGACAGCAACGCCGTCACCTGGATGGTGACGATGGCTTCGAAATGATTGCGCGGAATAAAGATCGAGAGATAGGCCACGAACAGGATGAACGCCAGCGGCACCGCGACGCGCAAAAAATAATCGGTAGCCTCGCGTTGCATCAACCAAGTGAAGCGCGTCTGATAGAACGGCACGACGCTCGGAGTATGCGTATAGGCATCAACCAGCGGCACAAATTCTTCGCTATAGCCGACGTACTGCGCTTGCTGCTCCCAACCATCGGTGACGACGCGTTGATCGCGCAAATCGAGCGGCGGCGGCTGAACGATAAACGGGGCCTCCCCGCTTTTTGGCTGCAAGTCGATCGAAAAGCGTTGCGTGTCGAAAGGATAGTTCGAGAGCTCGGGCTGGAACAGAAAGCGGCCTGAGACTTTGTAGATTTTCATGGAATCCGGGTAAGCGGCGCTTTTGCCGCCGGGATGAATGGTCTCGACTGACACCTGCCTGCCGCCGCCGCTCGTATCTAGATAGGCATTCGAAAACTCTAGGCGTTCGATGGAGGCATCCGGATTGTCGCGGATCGAGAGATAGAATTCTGCAAAAAACGATTTCGCATTTTCATCGACACGGTGGGCTTTGATGAGATCGATGTCGGCGTAAAGTGTTTGTATCTGGCGCAACCCGCCGTCCTTGGTGCGCATGAACTGAATGGGCGCGAGCTGTGTGCGGCCGAGACCTTGTGGCAGGATGATGATGAACGGATCGCGGGCGGCTGCGCGGGTGGACGGCACGAACGACCAGGTGTCGAACGTGCCTTTGAACGAACCGCGCCCCGCAGCGTAAGTATTGCGCAACCGGCTCAGCACTTCACTGCGCAGGCGCACGATATCTGTGCTGCGCTCGCCGGTCCGCGCAGACGCAGCAACGAGGGCCACCATGTCGGCGTGCTGGCTGCCGACGCCAATAGCGCGCATGTTGGCGCTGTTGAATGGATCGGCGGCTTCCTCGCCGGTACGCGGCTTGCACTCCCCTTTCGCCCATCCCGGTGCTGTTGGTATTTTTTCGCCTTCGAACATCCAGGCGTTGGCCGCGACGGGCGAAATCATGGAACGCAGTGTGTCGTTGAAGACTTCGGGCGGGCGGTCCCAGCCGAGGCTATAAATCGCATTGGGATAGGTTGCCGTGACCTCAGGTTCGAGGGTTTCGATGCGCCCGCCGATGAACAAGGCGGGCGTGACGCCGGCAGCAACCAGTTCTTTGACGAGGGCTGGAACATTGGCGCCGCCTATATAGAGGTACAAAAGGTCGGGGCGCTTCTCTTTCATCTCGTTGGCGATGGCCGTTATTTCCTCAGCCGATACTTTCTCGGCGTCGCCCGCAATGCGCATGTCGGCGACCATCAGACCTTCGGGCAAGGCCGTGCGCAAACCATCTCCGAGTGCGGCCGAGCCGACGGCATCCTTGAGGCCAACGAACGCCGTGCGCGCAAAGTTGAAATGCTGCGTGAAGCGCTGAATGACCGGAACGCTGTCGGTATCCTGCGACGCGCGTGTCGTGTAGACGTTCGGGAACGCGGCAAACAAGGTGTTGACCGCGACGTCCGAGATAAACGGAATGCCGCTTTTCAGAATGTCGCTTCCCAGCGCCTCAAATACGGCCTTGCCGCGATTGGCACTCGTCAAGCCGATCATGGCCAGCGTCTCTGGATCCGCGAGCGCAGTGCGCACGTGGGCGATGGCCTTATCGGCATCGCGCGCGTCGTCATGAAAGGTGAGTTCGATGGGCCGGCCGGAAACGCCGCCGCGCAGATTGATGCGGTCGCGTTCGATTTGGCTCAAGTGCTTGATGGCGGCGACGTCACCCGTGTTGTAACAGACATCGGATCGCGAACTGACGAACACATGAATCTTGAAGGGCGCGCCTTGGGCAGCGGCCGCTTCCTCGACAGCGCGCGCAGGTTCTACCCGAACGGCAAGAACGAGGATCATTGCGAATAACGCCATCCCTGCCAGGTTGCGCCTGCCAAAATCGGCAGGCCAATCGCAAAATCCCATATCCCCTCCGAAATGCCGCCCCGCCTCCAAATAGGGGGATCCGTGCGCAGCGTCGCAATCCTACACTTGTCGCAATTTCACCAGGGCCATGGCAAGCCGTTTGAGACGAGGCCACACGTCAAAGGTGTGACGTTGTTCAGCGATTTGCCAGCAATGCAGCCCGATTACCTGATGTCACAAGGAGCACATGCGACAAGAGCACATGCGACCGCATCGTGCTTACAGCTTTGCAACAGCCTCGTTCATGTTGGCGAAGCCTTTTTCGAACATGCCGCCGATCATCTTGTCCATGTTCATAAACAGGCAGACGGCGCGGCCGATAAAGTCGTTGTGTCCAGAGTTCGTCCAGGTCACGAGCGTGCCGCCCGCGTTATCGGGCTTGAACGTAAACTCTGTGTCGTTTGAGCCTTGCATCGGGCGGGTGAATTCGAGTTTCAGGCGCACAAGCTCGCTTGGCTTGCTCTCAACAATGGTCATTTTGCCCGCGCCCACTTCGTCATTGCCGTCCCAGTTGAAGGACGCGCCAACGCCCGCGTCAGGACCTTCAAAACCATTTTTGGCGTTGGGATCGATTTTGGCCCAAGGCGACCAATCGTTCCATTTATGCAGATCGTTGACGAGCGCGAAGACTTTTTCCGGTGGTGCGCCGATCTTGCCGGAACGCGTGACCTTAAATTCACCCGGCAGCATTGCGACGTAAGCGGCGAAGCCGAGAACGACGATGACAAGCGCCAGAAGCAATTTCTTGAACAATGTTGTGTCCTCCCAAATTGGTGGCAATTGTGGATGACTGGCGGTTCTTTTAGAGCGGATCACCCGGCCAGTACCGGGGCTGTAGCCCGACAATATGCACGCAAGATGGCCTCCACCCGGCCCGCCGGCACCTATCGGCACCCCCTGCGCGGGACCGGGCGCGGGACCGTGGCCCATAATATTTGTCGCGCACCTCCTACTGGCCCTGTCGGGAGGCAGGCTTGCGTGATAGTCTTTGTCCGGACTTGCGTGGGAGTTCCGCCGTGATCAGGACGTATATCAGCGCTGTCGCGGCAGGACTGTTGCTGTGCGGCTGTGCGTCCCAGGAACAGAAAATCGCCTCGGCTAGCGAAATCAAAACGTCCGACGATCAGTTCCTCCCCTACCGCGAATACACAAGCGGTCTGATAAAAGAGACCGGCGGTTTACTCTCGCAAGACGGCACGCGTGCCAACGTTCTCATCGGTCGCGTGGATAAAAAAACAGGGAGCAAGAAATTCGCGGTCCAAGTCCTGCTCCACTACAGCGAAGACCGGCGCCGCAAATTCGAGTCCGCACGAAGCAGCAGTGCCGAACCGCTTCAACTCGTCAAAATAGAGAAATCCCGCAAGAACTGCGTCAAGAGACTTGATACCTGCACTTTCAGCGAAATCGTCGATGTCGTGATCCCAGAGGCGGGCCTGCGGGGCGCGGGGGCCAACGGCTACCCGATCAAGCTCTTCGCACGATCAGGCGATACGTCAATCATCGACATCCCAAAGCCGGTGATCGCATCGTTGCTCGCAAAGATCGATTCCGATCCAGTGACTGCCGCAGCGCCAGCGAAGGTTTCTCAATCGCCCTAGCGGCAGTCTTCATGCGTCCGGTGTATTGGCTTTGTCAGATATGGCAGGCTAAGGTACTTACACATTCACACGCGCTGCACCGGAGCACGGCTCCGGCGGGCGTGGTGCGCGGGAGAATCAAATGTCAGCACAGTCGTCACTGCCGTCGCTCCTGCTGACGTTCGCGGCCGGGTTTCTCGCCGTCATCGCCGGGCATCAGGTGATTGTCGCGGCCTTGAATGCAGCCGGCATTCTGCCCGCTGGGTTTCCCGCATGGTCGTTTGATCCTGTGCCACCTTTTGGCGTTCCAACCGTTATTTCGAAAGCCTTCTGGGGCGGCCTGTGGGCGATATTGATTGCGGCGATGTTGAACCACACGCGCGGCGCTGCCTATTGGATTGGATGGACCGTGCTTGGCGCCGTGGCGCTTCCGCTGGTGGCCATCTTCGTCGTGCCATTGCTCAAAGGACAGCCCATCCCGGATTTCATGTCACGCTTTCCTTTATATGCCCTCATCAATGCGGTGTGGGGATTTGCAACGGCGCTCTTTTTGCGCATGTTCGGCAAGGGCGGCGCATAGGGCGGCAAGACGCAGTTAACGGCATCCGATAGACCAGCCATAACGGCTATGGCGCGAACTGAGCATTTGACGCCTCTGGCCAAGGCGTGCCATCTCACGTTCGGTGCTTTATGTCTGAGTGCCATAGAGGACTTCGAAGTGCGCCAGCGTCGTGCAACACATTGGAATTTAGCCGGCCGCTGCAGGTTCGCGGCGACGGCCGTTGCCTTGTTGTTTGCTCCCCTCGCACCCGCATTGGCGGAAGAAAAGGCGAAAACGTCCAGTGAGAACGAGATGACGATGGACGTCTTTCTCGACCGGCTGATGATGTCGGAAAGCGGCGGCAAATTGCACGCAAAGAACCCGCTCTCAACCGCGCTCGGCCCCTACCAGTTCATTGCATCAACCTGGTTTATGATTGCACGCAAAGATTTCGCCAAAGAGACCGGCGGCCTGCGCCCGGACCAAATTTTGGCGCTTCGTACCGATCCCGGGCTCGCACGGCGGGCGGCGCAAATTTATACGGAACAGAATGCGGCATACCTTGTCAGCCAAGGACAAAAGGCGACGTTTCCGAATTTGCGTTTGGCTTTTCTAGTCGGACCTGGTGCCGCATTGCGCGTGCTGATGGCGGGACCTGATCGCGCCGCTTCCGAATTACTTGGCGCAACGGTCATCGGTGCCAATCCGTTTATGGCCAAATTGACGGCAGCAGACCTCATCGCCCGCGCGGCCCGCGACATTGCCGCAAACCCAAAGAGCGTCGCGGGCGTGACACCCGATGCTGCGGCTGTCCAATCGGCAGGGCGCGGCGCGAAGGCAGAAAAGCCGGCCCGGCCGCGCATCGCGGTTGCGTGCGAGCTCTCACTGCCGAGCTGCAAGCGCTGGCTGGCGCTTGCCGAGCGCAGAGTGAAGCGTATCCGGCGCGCCAGCAATTGATGCGCGGGCTCCCTGGAACATGATTGGCGAGCCAAATTAGTTCTCGAAAAAGCTTCGAGCCCCAGATGCGTCCGAATCTGGTATTATTCTCCCTTGCATCAGCACCAAAGGGAGCTCTCAGATGTCGGACCGGACCCAACTCGCAATCGGGCGCAATACGATGAGCGTTCCACGCATTACGAAGCGAATCCTGGAAGCGCTTCTAGCGACTGGCGTAACGGCGCTCGTGGCGCTGGTTATCCTCCTCTTGAACAATGTGCTGACGGCGCGCGGGGGATGGCTCAACGGCATTGACGTCTGGATGAGCTTCATCCGCAGACCCGATATTCTCGGCACCATGGTCTTGACCGCGCTGTGCACGGTCATGTTCCTGCAGTGGCAGCGCGATAGCGGCAACAGCAAGCGTTAAACCCAATATTATCACCTAAGCGTCATGCGGGTTGCACACGGCCCGCATGACGGCTAGTTTTGCTCAATGAGCACCTTTCTCCTTACTGCTGGCATCATTCTGCTGACCCTCGGGGCCATAGCCTATGTCGCTGAGAAAAGTCCGGGGAAAGACGGAGAGCCGCGCCAAGCGAACCTCACCCTGCTGCCGGGCGATATCAAGTACGAGAGCGAGAACGGGAATTTCAAGTTTTACTTTCCCATCACAACGTCGATTGTCTTGTCGATTGTACTGTCGCTGCTCATGCGGATTTTTTCTTGAATCTTGAAGCCGGTTCTTGTGCGGGCGTGCGGTCTGCCGATCCAATCCGAACTCGCCACCGTATGCCCGTCCAAGGGAGCTTCATCCCATAATTCAATCTTCGCCAACGCAGGATCCCAACGCAGGATGCAAAGACGCGCCATGATATGGCTTAACCGGACAATCGCCGCCGTTTTGATAGCGTTCGCAACATCGCAAGGAACGCTGGCCGGAGACGCAGCGACGCCGATGACGCCGAAAGTTGCCGGACAGCGCTACGGGCAAGCATTAGGCGTGCTTGAGGTTTGCCACGGCTCGAAGCTGACCGCGAAAGCCGATAGCCTGTCTCAGACGTACTCGGGCGCCGAACTCGAGGCCTTCAAAGCTGCGGCGGCCGGCGTGTTCGAAGCCTGGAACGGCGTCAAAAACTGCGTGAACGCAACCGACCCCAATCAGTGCAAGATCATCATGGACAAAAGTTGCCTAGCGGCCGAAGGAGAAATTGGCCCTGCCGGAAAATCCATGCCCGGTCTCGTCGAATTCGCAAGCCGATAAGGCCGCAACAGCGGACAACCCATCACGCGTCCGTATGGCGCGCGGCCTCCGATTTATGATCGCGCCGTTTCTTGCGCCACCACGAGCCCCACTCAACTAAGGCCCAAAGCGCGAGCACACACATCAAGAGCGGCAGCGTAATCAGCGCGAGCCAACCCATGACAAACAGTCCGGAGAGAAATCCGCCGATGTCGATACCGGCGACATTACAGACGTTTGTCACACCCTCATTGAGTTCGCAGCCCATGAGTGCTGCCAGCGCCGCGCTGACTATGACGGCAGCAAGCGGCAACAGGCAGAACCCAATTAAGACAACAAAGGTGCGGCGGCTGAAATACATTTGAAATGCGTCGGCTCCCCAATTCAGGACCATATCTAGCCGATTGGAACTGGAATGTCAGGTGCCGGAATGCGCAATTTACAGGGTGAGCGGCTTGGCACCCTTGCCGCGGCAAGCGCCGCGGGCTATCCCCGGCCCGGGTAGGAGTAAAATGATGGCCGATTTCTCAAAGCTAACGCCTGGCCTCACCGGCGCAGCGTCAACGATGGTGACGGACGCGCTCATGGCGCCAAACGCCGGAAGCGGAAGCGCGCCGGTTTACGCCAGCCCATCGATGATTGCGCTCATGGAAGGCGCGGCTGTCGATTGCGTTGAGAAATTCTTGCCCAGCGAACACATCAGCCTTGGTACGCACCTCGATGTGCACCACATCGCCGCGACGCCAAAGGGTTTGACTGTGACCGCACGCGCGACACTAATGGCGATCGACGGGCGCAAGCTGACATTTGCGGTTGAGGCGCACGACGGCGTCGAGATGATCGGCAAAGGAACGCACACCCGCGTCGTCGTCGATAGCCCGCGATTCATGGCGCGCCTCGATTCAAAGGCTGTTGGGGCTCAAACTTCAAGCGCCCCGTCTTCGACAAAAAAATGAATCATATTTAATGGCCTGCTTTATGTCCGGGCGCGTTTTCCCCGCCCCTCCGGCCCGTGCTAGTCTGGACTTTGGACGACGTTTTTTGGAATGGAGACAGGGTCTATGAGACCAGCCATTACGGCCGCGATGTTGGCCATGTTCACGCTCGCTGGTGCTTACCAGCCTGCGGCTGCCAATTGCACGGCGGCCGATTACGCCGCTGCCGTCGATCAATCAGGAGCCTCGTTGCGCGCCGCAAGTCTTGAGACGCAACCGAAACTGCAAGAGCGCATGCGCCGTTATCAAACCGCAAAGGGATTGAGCGACAGCGACTACGAAGCCGCAGCCGTTGAAGCCATCTTCGACAAGCGGCTCGAAGACCTCGACGCAAAAAGCAGCGAGCTTCTCCTAAAGATCGACGGTCTCGGGCGCGTGCCCGATGGCAAGGAAGCGAATTGCGCCGAACTCGACGAGATCAAAGCGTTGAGTAGCGAGCTTCTCGTGGTGGTGCGCACGAAATCAGATTACATGCTGGCGCGGCTCGACGCGAAATTGGCTGAGGCCGGCGGAAAGCAGGCGGAAAAGCAAGTTGTGAAGCCGGTGGAACCGAAGGCCGAAAAAACTGCGAAAGCGGTTGAAGAACCTCAGGACACAAAAACTTGGGATACAAAGACTAAGTCGAACGACGCTTATGTTCCGCCGCCCGTTGCTGAAGCACCGGGTCAATCCTCCGCGCCGGACGCGGCGATTGCGGCAGCCGGCGATGGTTACTCGATCGACGAAATACGCGACGCGACGCGCGGCTTTTTCGGAACCGTCTCGACCAACCTTGCGAGCGTGATCGAACACGCCTTCAAGACCTCTGGGCGGCCGACGGCATATGTGCTCGGCACAGAAGGCGGCGGCGCGTTTCTCGCCGGATTGAGGTTTGGCGACGGCACGCTCTACATGCGCAACAGCCCTGGTACGCGCAAAGTCTGGTGGCACGGGCCGTCGCTTGGCACCGACTTTGGAGCCTCCGGCACGCGCACCATGTTTCTCATTTATAAACTGGCGGACCAAGAGGCGCTGTTTCGCACCTACACCGGTATCGACGGTTCGGCTTTTTTCGTTGGCGGCGTCGGCATGACGGTGTTGAAGGGCGGCGATGTCATCATGGCCCCTATTCGCAGCGGTTTGGGCCTGCGCTTGGGCGCCAGCATCGGATATGTCCGGTTCACGCCGCAGCCGACGTGGAATCCGTTCTAGAAAACCGCAAAAGAGAAAGCCCGGTGCAGGACCGGGCTTCCACAAGATTCCGTCTCAAGGCCCCGGCTCACCAGCCGCCGTCATATCCATAGCCATAACGGTTGTAGTAGACGCGGCGCGGGGCACGCTGATAGACGACGCGCGGGCCGTTGTAGCGGCGATAGGCTCGCGGCGAATCGGCATAATAGCGAACCTTCGCCTGACGCTGATAGCGCGGTTGATAGTAGCCTTGCGAATAGGCGGTTGGCTTGTAGCTGGAACCGCCCCAGAACGAACCCTGGTTTTGTTGCGCAGCATAGCGCCGGGCCCGATCGTTGCGGCTGGCAACAGCCGGCGCGCTATATTTCGGTGTGCCGTAGACGGAGACGCGCGTCATCTTCAGTCCGTGCTTATGCACGAGCTTGTAGAACGTTGCCGCGTTAGCGGGCGCCAAACGGATGCAGCCGTGAGACGCCGGCCGGCCGAGTGCACGCGTATGATAGGTCGCGTGGACTGCAACGCCGCCGTTGATAAAGACGGCGTGCGGCATCGGCGCGTTGTCATATTTTTTCGAGTACCACATTTTCGCGGTCCACTGCGGACGGAAGGTGCCGCGCGGTGTCGGAAATTCTGCCGTGCCGGATGAGACCGGCCACGTGTACTTGGCCGTGCCATATTCGGAGACCGTCATGCGCTGCGTTTTAAGATCGATTGCCACCTTCATGGTTGGTTGAGGCGGCGGAGCGGGCTTTGCAGGCGCTGCACTTTCGGCCGCTTTGGCCGGTTCGCTTGGCGGCGCTGGTGTCTCGCTGGTGGTTACGGGGGCCGGCGCTTCCGGCTTGACGTCCTCCGCAGACGGCTGAGGCGCGCCAGCGTTGGTGCTGGAATCCGAATTGGTTTGAATTGAGGTTGATGGTGTTGCGGCCGAAGACGGGCCATTGGCAGGGGCGGGTTCGGCCTTTACGGCCTCGGCCTGTACCGGGCCGGTTTTCACGATGACGAGGCAAGCCAGAGCCAGGACGCAACGACGCAACATTCGGAACTCCAAACAACAGATGCGGCAACACTAATATTGGCACACTAATACGGCGAAAGATGAGGAACTGTTAACGCTGGGCAAAAACCTTTCGCCCGCATGGCGGATTTGCCACGCCGCCGAATGTGACCTAACTTATTCTCAAGACACATAAAAACGGCGCGCCACGGCAATGCGGCGCGCCGTCGATTGGATAAAATGCAAGCGATATCGTTAGTCGTTGATGGTGATGCGCGTCCGCTTCAAGCCGTAGCTCTCGACCAGCGAAAAGAGCCGCCGGGCATTGCCAGGCGCCAGCCGCACACAGCCGTGCGAGGCCGGCCGGCCGAGCCATTTGGTGTGGCCGGTGCCGTGAATCGCGTAACCGCCATTGAAGAAAATCGCGTGCGGCATAGGCGCGTCATCGTACTGTGTCGAGTACCATTCTTCTTCGAGGCGCTTTGCGCGATAATTTCCGCCTGGCGTTTCATACCCGCTCCGGCCGGTTGAAACACGCCACGTGTATTTATGATTGCCGTTGACATAGACCTCCATGGTCTGGGAGCCGACATCAACCTCGACTGCAACGTTGGCGCTTGCCGCGCCACTTCCCAAAACTGCCGCGCAGCACAGCAGCGCGAACGCAAACGAACCCCGCATCGTACCCGTTCCTTCTCGAATGTTAGATTGACACCTTCAGTCCAGGGCCGAGGCTCTGAGTTGTTCGAGTTATGTCGCAACTCCGCCTGGTATCCCTCTAAAATATCTTGCAAGTGCGCGACGCAAAGGCAAGAGACCTAGGTCTTGGTGCTGGCGTTGAAACAGAATTCCTGGCGCAAATTATTTTTGTGCAGATATCTTGACATCGGCAAACGCCGCAAGAGCGCGCGTGCGCGCCGCCGCATGATCGACGACCGGCAACGGATAGGATTTACCGAGCTTAACCTGCGCCCCTGCAAGTACGTCATCGGGCGCGTTCCATGGCGCATGGATATACTCAGTTGGCAGCTTCGAAATCTCAGGCACCCAGGCTCGAACGTAGCTGCCGTCAGGATCGAACTTCTCGCCCTGCGTCACGGGATTGAAAATGCGGAAGTAAGGCGCTGCATCGGCCCCGCATCCGGCAACCCACTGCCATCCGGCCGCGTTGTTGGCGAGATCGGCATCGACAAGCGTATCCCAGAACCATTCTTCGCCGCACTGCCACGGTACCAGCAGATCCTTGATCAGGAACGAGGCGGCGATCATGCGCACGCGGTTGTGCATATAGCCTGTCGTCCAAAGTTCGCGCATACCGGCATCGACAATGGGGTAACCGGTTTGTCCGCGCTGCCAGGCTTTGAGGTGTTCCGCGTTTTCCGACCAAGGAAATGCCGAAAATTCCGGCCGGAAAGGAGCTTCTGGCAAATTCGGCCAGTAGAAAAGCAGCGTATGAGCGAATTCTCGCCAGACGATCTCTTTGAGAAATGTCTCGTGTCCCTTGTCAGAGCCCGGCATGCGCGCCGCCGCTTGACTTGCGCGATACCAGCAAAGCGCCGGGGTGATTTCGCCAAAATGCAAATGCGGAGAAAGCCGCGATGTGCCCGGGAGATCCGGTCTATTGCGCGCATCCGCGTAATCCTTCATCGGACCATCGAGGAACGAATCGAGCCGCGCACGGGCTCCAACTTCGCCGGGCTGCCATTCGGCCACGAGGCCTGCAGACCAGTCCGGCCTACTTGGGAGCAGCGCGAAACTTGCGAGTTTATCGCTTTTAGGCAGCGATGCGGCAGGTGAAAGTTTTGCGGGCGCAGGTGATGGTTTGGCGACGGCAAACTCTGCCGATAACGCGCGCCAAAACGGCGTGTAGACCTTAAACACGCCGCCGGCGTTCGTGCGGATATCTTCCGGCTCTCGCAGCAGCGCGCCGGCGAAACGCCGGCAGGTCACCCCGTGTTTTTCGAGTGCGGATTTGAGATCCGCCTCAAGTGCTACGGCATAGGGCTCATAACTGCGCGAAAAATATACGGCTTGCGCGTTGCACTCTTTGGCAACTTTGGGCACGATTTCGCGCGCTGAGCCACGGCGCAAGATGAGCGTGTTGCCCGCCTTCGCGATATCGTTGGCAAGCGCCGCTAAGCTGTGATGCAGCCACCAGCGCGACGCGCCGCCCATTTTCCATTTTGCGGGTGTTTCGTCGTCCAGCACATAGAGCAGTATGATTGGTGCGCCGGTCTTCACGGCAGCCGTCAGCGCGCGATTGTCTGCGAGCCGGAGATCGTTGCGGAACCAAACAATGACCGGAGCGTTTGACATGAGCGTCTTTCCGGGCCTCTTGGGGGCCTGTGTTCATTGCCAGCTTAGAACGGCAGCTGGTCTTCGCGGCCGCAGACCGGCGCGCTTGGCTTTAAACGCTACAATGGCGGGCTTAGTTCACCAGCCAGCGACGTTGGATTACAACGCCCGGCGCCGGAAAAATCGCGCTAATTGAACAGCAGGTCAAACAAGCTCTTGGGCTTAGAAGGCCGCTTTTGGGCCTGTTGGCGTTTGGGTTCGCGCCGCTCGGGCTGAGAGGTGCTGAATGGCGTATCCCAAGGCGACCAGCCGGTGTGTCGCGAGGCGCCCGAATTTGGCCGCTTGGGAGCAACCGGAATAGCCGCGACTGGCGTTTCGTCAGGCTTGGACGAACGAAGTGCAAACTCGTCTGTTACGCCATCGATGCTGGCAATCTGCACGCGATCCTCTTCCCATGTCCAGCCTGCGACCCGCTGGCCTTGCCGGTGCGGCTGAATGCTCAAGAGCTTCGCATTCTCGATATCGACGATAGCCGCAAGTTCGGTGTCCTCAGGCCCATTCTTGGTGATGACCCTGCCGCCCGAGAAACGCAAGACGCCGTAGCCTTTGTGCGGCGGCTTCTTGAGTTCCCACTCTAAGATTTTGGGTTGGCCCTCGCCCATCATTTCGAGCGCAACGCGAAGAGCGGGAAAATCGTCGTTGACGGCAAAGTACGCGTTACGTTGCATGACAACGCGCCAGTTGCCCATTCCGGCCCCTGCGATCAAGCTATCCTCGCTCAAGTCGGCGCCGGCCCCAAGCCGTTTAAGTGCGTCTTCGGCGAGCCGCCATCCCGGCCGCAACTCGAGCGCCTTGCGCAGACTGACGATGGCCGCATCGGGCCGGCCGCGAGCTTCCTCGATTTCGCCGTTGGCCCATTGCACGTCGGCGCTGTTGGCATCGAGCTTCAAGGCTGTCTCGAGGTCCTTCCCGGCAACATCGACTTGCTGGTTCTGCTTGTAGACGAAGGCACGGTACGCAAAGGCAGCGGACGAGCGCGGATCGAGTTCAATAGCTCTATTGAGATCCGCGTAGGCTTCATCGAAAGCATCCGCCATGCCGTGTGCAAGCCCGCGCGCTTGATGCGCTTGAACGGAAGCTGGGTTCAACTCGATGGCGCGGGTAAAATCCTTGATTGCGGACGGCGCGTTGACTGTATTGAGATAAGCGAACCCGCGCAGAACGTAGATCTCGGGATTATTGATATCGAAGGCGATTGCGCGCGACAAATCTTCTATCGCTTCTTCGCTTTGCCCGATATCGAGGCGGGCGGTCGCGCGGTTGCGGTACGCGGAGGCAAAGCGCGCATCTGCATTCACGGCCCGGGAGAAATCGCGGATCGCGGCGTGCGGCCTGCCGGTTGCAAGATGCACAAGGCCGCGCCCCGAGAGCGGCGGCGCGCTCGCTGGCATCAATTCGATGGCACGCGTGAAATCGATGACGGCTTCGGCTGTTTGTCCGAGCTTCAGGCGCGCATTCGCACGGTTGCTGTGGGCGGCGGCATAACCCGGCGCAAGTAGTATCGCGCGGTCGAAGTCCTTGATGGCTTCGGCATACTGCCCGACAGAGAGCAACAGGTTGCCGCGATTGTTGTATGCAGAGGGGTACTCGGCGAAAAGTTGGACGGCTTTATTGAAATCTTCGAGCGCCAGTTTGATCTGCCCGGTGCGGCTGTAGGCGACGGCGCGATCGTTCAGGATAGTCGCGCGGCGGTCGTTGGCAAGGCCCGTGTCTTTGAGCGCCTCGGTGAAAGCAGCAATCGCTTGTGCGGGGTCGTTGCGGATTGAGCTTGGTTGCGCGGGGATTATGACGGCTTGATTGGGCTGAGCGGGCTGTGGATCTCCGGCTTTCGCGCCGTCGTTGCCCGGCGTAGGCGCCGCTGGATTTTTCTGCGTAGCATCGCCAGGCCCTGCGCATACCAAAGCTGCACTCGAGGCGAGCGCCGCCGATGAAGCTATGAAGACAACAATTCGGTGGTGCGTTTTGCGCATCGATCCCTGGATACAGCTGGCAGTCTCAATCCGATTCTATCCGCGCATCTTTACTGGCTAGTGGACGTCGTCGAAACACAATATTTAAGGCCTTATCGAGGCCTTGCGTCAGTGTAACCCATTGGGGCAGCCTGGTTAAGGCAGAAATGACGAATTGAGGGGATTGATGAACCTGTGGCTCCGACTGATTTGGCTGTTGCTGACTGCGTCACGGCACCCGCCGCTGACCTTGCCCGGCGCTACGTCAGTGCTCCATTTTCGCGTCTGGCCGCATGACCTCGACTTGTCTCTGCATATGAATAACGGCCGTTACCTGACGCTGATGGACTTAGGCCGGCTCGATATCATGCTTGGCTCAGGTCTATGGCGGGCGGTCCTGCGCCATAAGTGGACGCCGATCGCAAGTGCCATCACGATCCGCTACCGGCGCGAACTTCGCCCTTTCCAAAAATTCCGGCTTGAGACCCGGCTGATCAACTGGGACGCGTCGAACGTCGTGATGGAGCAGATTTTTCTTATCGACGGCGGCGTTCGCGATGGGCAAGTTGCGGCGCGGGCGCTGTTCAAGGGCGGGCTGTATGACCGGAGCGCAAAGGCATTTGTGCCCATAGCCCGGCTCATGGAGACAATCGGCTTATCGGCCGAGAGCCCTGCACCGTCGCCCGAGATCGAGGCGTTCTTGAAGGCCGATGCGGAATTGAAGCAGGCCGCGCGAGGGTAACGGCTGTCTACCAGCTGCACTCTAGTACATTTGCAATGGCAGGACGCCGCCAGGACCTATCAGAACGCCCCAGATTTCGTCGGCGCCAAATTCGGCCTCCTCACTCTGTGCCGGTTTCCCCTTGGGTTTGACAGTGAACTTGTATTTGCCAGGCTTCAGTTCGACCTGTGGGCCGCCGGGCCGATCGGCGCCTTCGCCACCCTTTACTGCGAAACTTTTGCCGTTGACGGAAATCTCGCTCGTTTCATCTAGAATGTTGCCGAACATGATCTTCGCACTCCCGGATTTGGGCATCAGGCCTGAAGCTTCTGCGGCAGACTTCTGGCGCACGATCAGTTCGATTGTCGTCTCACCACTCTGGCGTCCGAGTTTCAGGATCGCTGGACCTTCTCCGGTCGAGAATTTGAGCACGCCGCTCTCAGGCGTAACCTTGGCGGCGGCCTCGTCTTCCTTCCAGCCGCGTTTACCGAGTTCGCCGCGATAGAACGCAACGACCGTCGCCACGCTGGCCGCAACGCTGGCCATCGACGCATATTGAAACTTCGATTTCATCGTACCAGACGACGAGTGCGGCTTGGGGAGCGGGAGGCCCGCCTTGTCCTCGACGAGGAGATCTTTGGCTGCAAGTTCCTGAGGTGCGTCAGGCGGCAGCTCTTCCGGCAACAGGTCTTTCGATGGCGGAGCGGCACCCGGTTCGATGGCCTGTTCTGGCACGGGCGAGGGTTTAGACGCCGCCACTTTTGTTGCGGTTTTCAGGCCTTTGCCGCGGGCGCTGACATCGGTGCGTTCACCCATGCGCATGATCGTGAACGAAATATCGTCTTTCTTACCTTTGGAAAAATTCAACACAACCATGGAGTCGGAATTGATGACGCTACGCTTTTCTTTCCATCCCTTGGACTTCATCTGCTCGCGGTAAAAGACCGCCAGATCTTTGACGCGAGACGAAGCCTTGAATTTGAGTTCTCCCTCGCCGGAATCGAATGCGATGTCGTTGGCGGTCTCAGGTATGGGGACCGGTGCGACGTTGATGGACATGGGGCGCAGATCCTCAACTGTCCCGGCAGCGGCGTCCGTTTCATCATCTTTTGCGGCCTTCTTCGCTTTCGCGACAGGCTTCATCGCCTCCTTTGACGAGGTCTTTGACCATGGCCGCGAACTTTTCATCCGGGTCTTCGCCGTCTGCGTCTTCGTCCTCTGCTTTTGGCGCAGGCTCCGATTTTTCTTCGGGCGCGGGAACCGGTGCTGCGGCCTTCTTCGGCGCGTAGGCGGCTATCATCTCTTCGTGCGCGACAAGTTCTATATCGACGATCGTGCGGCCAGGTTCTTCGGGGTGGACGATAAGCTTAAGTGGCTTCTGGCTTTCCTTGATGAAATGCGTGCGGATCGTCTTGCCCGGCTTGTTCTCAGAACTCCGGCTGCGGCGGCGCGAAGAGCGTCCAGCCGCGCGCTTTAAGTTCGGTCTTGTAGAACTCGAAGAGCACTTCGGCCGGTTGCGCCGACTCGCACGACAACGTGGTCCCCAAAAAGTTGTATGCCAGCTTGGTCGCGTCCTTCGGTACTGGAAGTGGCTCCGCCACGGTGAGCAGGTCGTATTGTACGCTTGTCTTATTATCTTTTGCCGGCGCGGAGACGACGTAGACCTGAATTGTATGTGTGCCGTTCGTGAAGTCCTGACCCGAATAATCTTCTTCCGTCTGGCCTTCGTAGACCCGGCCCATGTCGAAGAGGTGCCATCCGGCGGCTGTCAATTTTTCGCGCAGCGCCCGGCCCGTGGCGTCGACGCTTTCCGGCGAGATGTAGAGCAGGCTCTCGCCAACGGTAAAGAGATCTGTTTCGCCCGGCATGCGCGGGAGAGATTTAAGATCGAGCGGATCGGCAGCGGTGGCGATGAGCGACGTGGCCGAAATTGTAACCGCAGCCAGCATGGCACGCGCTGCGGCCGGAAAAAGTCCGAACATGATCGCGGTCTCCGGAAAAATAGTAATAAAATATGGCGGGGTGAACCAACTGATTGCAGGAAAGTCTAGCGCAACAAATCTTGGAGTTCACGCGCCGCCTGCCAGATTGCCTAACGGTGACGGCAGATAATTAGTGAAGGCGGCACAATACAGTGCTGGACACAGTACTGGACAATGTAACAGTCAGCATCGCGTTGGAGATTGCCCGTCCACAATCCGGGTCAAAGCGCTCGGATACCGGCGGCAGGAACATTGCGGCGGGCGGGCGCGACCGGCTGTAGCCAACCCGGGGTCTATTTGGCACCCGCTTCACGTTAACTCACGAGTCACTCACGCCACTGTGTTGGCCTGTGACCCAAAGCTAGCCCTCCGGCCAATTGCCGGAATCGGGCCAAGGTGCCAAGTTAACGACCAAAATTGGCCCAAAGCTGCTGCCATGCGAACGGAATTGTCGCTATATTCGGCAACAGCTTAAGACTGCAGCTATCGGTGAAACGCATGAGAAAATCAGCCTTCAAAACAAGTATCGCTTTCCTCCTCCTGCTGGGCTTAGCCTCCGGCGCTGATCGCCGCGGACACCTGCTCGGGTGGCGACGCTTGGGTTGGCGATCTGACACCCATCAGCGCAAGTGACTGGAACACGGCACGCGCAGCACACCTCATCGAGCGCGCGGGCTTTGGCGAAACGCCGGAGGGTATAGCCCAGCTTGCCAAACAAGACCCCGCTTCACTGGTGAAAAGCCTCGTTGCGCCTGGCACCATCGACAACAAACACCTAGCACCCTTCGATGAGTCCGGCGTGTTTGAAGACTCGCTCGATCCATTCCCGCCAAGCCGGCCGGCTGCCACCGATCTCGCCAAAAAGACCGGCGAAGCTCTGGGCATCAAAGTAAAACCAACGGGCAATCGCCGCCTGCAGCCGGTTGCCAACCGGTTTTTCTATTGGCTGCGGGCAAGCATGCTCGAGACGCAGCGGATGAGCTATTGGTGGGCCAATCGCATGCTCACCACCAAACGGCCGCTCGAAGAAAAGATGGCGCTGTTCTGGCATGGGCACTTCGCGACCAGCGAAGACAAAGTGCGCGACTATCGCAAAATGCTGAAGCAGCTGCAGATGTTCCAAACCCAGGGCCTCGGCAATTTCCGCGAATTGCTCATCAGCGTCGCCCAAGATCCAGCCATGCTCGCGTATTTGGATGCCGGCGTGAACGTCAAAGGTGCACCGAACGAGAACTTCGCACGCGAAATCATGGAACTCTTCACCATGGGCGTCGGCAACTACAAGGAAGCCGACATCCGCGAAGGTGCGCGCGCATTCACGGGCTGGAACTTCAAAGGTGTGAATTTCGTCGTGAACGAAGCCCAGCACGATGGCAGCCGAGAAGAACTTTCCTCGGGCAGAAGGGCAATTTCAATGGCAATGAGGCCATCGATATTATCCTGAAGCAGCCGGTGACGGCGGAGTTCGTCGCAGCACGCATTCATCGTTTTTTTGTACGCGACGAGATCAGCCCGGATTTGCGCAAGAAGCTTGGCGATCTCCTTCAGAGGCAACGGATACAAAATCGCGCCGCTGCTCGAAACAATTCTGCTCTCAAAAGATTTCTACTCGAGCGCGAGTTGCGGGACACATATCAAGAGCCCGGTCGAACTTGTGATCTCGACCTACAAAAAACTGGGCCTTGGCGTGGTTCCGGGCGTACCCGACTTCCACGAAACGACGACCGCTTTGGGACAGAAACTGTTATGGCCGCCGACGGTTGCGGGCTGGGCACAGGGCCGTAGCTGGATTACGCCCGGACTTTTGATTGAACGCGGAAACTTCGCGCGCGAAATCGTTTTCCCCGATATCGGGTTCGTTCCGCAAGACCGGCACCCGGGCAACGATTATCAAATTTTGCAGGTGAGCGAGAGACTGGCGCGCGGACTGGATATCGCGGCCGCGACGAGTTCCGACAAGGAGGTGATGGCAACCTCCAACATGATGGCGGACCGCGACGAAGACTTCAACACGCGCTATGCCAGCTATCGCGGCTGGCAAATGGCAATTGAACGCGTAAAACCTCTGCCCCGCCACACCGCACGGCTCGATTTGACCAAGTTGGTTCAAGACAACAAACTGAAGACCGCTGCCGAGGTCGTCGATTTTCTCGTGAAGCGGATGTTCATTGTCGCGCCGTCGCCGGAAGCCCGCACGCGCTTAGCGCAGTATCTCGAACAGGATCTCGGCACACCGGACATGACGCAGGCCGGCACATATATGGAAGAGAGCTTGCGCTCGCTGCTGCATCTCATTTTGAGTCAGCCCGAGTATCAACTCGGCTGAGGGAGTGAACTCATGAAAAACATGTCCCCGCATATTTCCCGCCGCGCGCTCGTTCGCAACGGCGCCTCTGCCTTGGCACTTGGCGCAGCCGGAGAAGGACTGACGTTCGGGCTGACCTCAACGCTCGCGCGCGCGGCCGAAGAGACAAAGAAGAGCAGCGGGCGCATCCTCGTCGTGCTTGAGCTTTCCGGCGCCAACGACGGCCTCAACACATTCGTGCCCTACGCAGACGACACCTACTACAAGCTCCGGCCGCGGCTCGGCATCTCCGAGAAGAAGCTTTTGCGGATTGACGACATGCATGGCTTCAGCGGCGGCATGAAAGGCTTCGAGCAACTCTATAAAGACGGCAAGCTGGCGATTGTGCACGGGTGCGGCTATGCGCAGCCCAACTTCTCGCACTTCACCTCGATGGCCTATTGGCACACGGCCGCGCCAAACAGCGGCCAGTCGCTCGGGTGGGTCGGCAAACTCGCCGATAGCTTAGCGCCCGACGGCATGCCCAACTTCATCGTCAATGTGGACGAAGCGCAGTCGCTCGCCGTCAGCGCCAGCCGGCACACGCCCGTCGTCTTCAACGACCCCGAGCGTTTCATGCGCAAGGGAGATGCCACGATCGCGCCGATGTTCACTCACGTGGAACCGGCCGCAGCGGACGCGAACGCGTCTCAGAAGTTCCTGCTCGACGTAGCGCGGAGCGCCAAAGAAGCGTCCCAGCAGGTGCGGGAAGCTTGGACCAGCTACAAGACACCGGTCGATTACGGCATCGTGCCCATTGGCTTGAACAAGATTGCCTCGCTCATTGCCGCCGGCATGCCGACGCGGCTTTACTACACATCATACCCGCACAATGTTTTCGACACGCACGTGCATCAAGGCGACGTGCATGCGCGCATCTTGACTTACACCGCAGATGCGGTCGCGGCCTTTATCAAGGACATGGAGCGCATTGGCCGAGGGGATGATGTGTCTGTTCTCATCTTCTCCGAGTTTGGCCGGCGCGCCGCGGAAAACGACAATCTCGGCACCGACCACGGCACGGCGAACTTGATGTACCTCGCCGGCAAAAACGTCAAAGGCGGGCAATACGGCACGCGCTCGAGCCTGACGAAGCTGATGCCGGACGGCAATCTCGAATACACGGTCGATTTCCGCCGGGTTTACGCAACCATGATCGAAGGCTGGCTGCAGCATAAGGATAGTGCCGCCATCCTGCGCGACAAGTTCGAGACGTTCCCGATATTTGGGTAATCTGCGCCACGCCATGAAGAACAAAAGACGCAGTGCCCGCAACGATCGACGCGTATATCGCGGAGTTCCCAGCGGACACATCAGGCGCGTCTCAAGAAAATCCGCGCGGCCATCCGCAAAGCGGCGCCGGGCGCGGAAGAATTGATCAGCTATCGCATTCCAGCGTTCAAGTTGGCGGGCCGCCCCCTGCTCTACTTTGCAGCTTTCAAGGCGCACATCGGGCTCTATCCCGTGACGGACGATGTCAAGGCAGCGTTCGCGAAAGAACTCGCCGGGTTTGCGCAATCGAAGGGCACGGTACGCTTCTCCCACGACCGGCCCATTCCTTACGGGCTTATCGGCAAAATTGCGAAGTTCAAAGTCAAACAAATTGCTGGCGCTGCGGCGGCGAGGAAACAGAAGAAAAAGTCGGCATCAAAAACGGCGCGCCGCTAGCCAATCCCGCCATTTGATTTCTTGGGGTCCCAGTGCGGACGGCCGGCGGCGTGGTGAAGATTGTCGAGAATTTCCGGCAAGCGCTCGGGCAAATCCTCTGAGATCAATCCGGGACCGTAAGTGCTCGTCGCGCATTCGCCATGCAGCCAGACGGCCGCGCAGGCAGCTTCGAACGCAGGCATGCCTTGCGCCAAGAGTCCCGTGATGAATCCCGCGAGCACGTCGCCACTTCCAGCCGTCGCCAGCCACGGCGGCGCGTTGGTGTTGATCGCGGCCCGGCCATCGGGCGCCGCGATGACAGTATCGGGCCCTTTGAGAACGATGATGGCGCCGGACAATCGCGCCGCATCGCGTGCACGATCGAGCTTAGAGGACCCGAGCGGCGCGACATTGGGGAAGATCCGCGCGAACTCGCCCTCGTGCGGGGTCATGACGACAGTGCGATCCGGCTTGGCGCGGATCGCCGCAAAGAGTTCGGCTGGGCGTCGCGGAATGTTTGATCGCCGCGCCTGTGAAGCCGAAGCTCACCGTCTCTGCTGGCGCATCGCCACCCGCTGCAAACGACGTCAGCGCATCGGCATCGAGCACCACACGCGCGCCGCTTTGAAGCGCACTCTCAACCAGCGCGCGCGTGTCTTCGCCAACGCCTGCGCCGGGGCCAATGAGTACCGCGTTCTTGCGTTTGTCTTCGAGGATTTCAGCGAGGTCGCGCGCGTCTCCAAACGGCTTCAGCATGATTGCTGTCAAGTGAGCCGCGTTTTCAAGAAGCGCCGAAGGCGGCGACGCCACCGTCACCAACCCAGCGCCGATCCTCAACGCCCCGCGTGCGCTAAGACGCGCTGCGCCCGTCTGGAACGCCGGCCCCGACACGACGAGCGCGTGTCCGCGCGCGTATTTGTGCGCGTCTAAGCGCGGCCAGGGGAATTGCGAGAGCCAGAGTGACGGGTGATTTTCGAACGTGGATATTCGCAACGCGCTCGAAGACAGCGGCTCGGTGGTACTCCCCTCCCCTTGACGGGGAGGGGATGGGGGTGGGGTGAATATGCGGGCGGAATGCGCAACGTGAGGCACAGACGCTGCAAGTGTGTCGCCTGGTCCGCGAGATTCCGCCCTTGGCAATCCCCCCACCCCTAACCCCTCCCCGCGAGGGGGAGGGGGATTTCCGAGCACGTCCTCGGGAATGCCGATGTCTGCAACGACAACGTCGCCGCAAAGTACGCGGCCCGGCATGAGGAGATGCCCCGGCTTCTTGCGGAAGAAGGTAATCGTGCGGCTTGCACGAACGACGGGGCCATCGTGTGTGCCGGTTGTTCCGTTCAAGCCGCTCGGCACATCGACGGACAAGATTGGAGCACCGCACGCACTCATTGCCGAAACGAGTTCAGCGGCGCTTCCGCCAATTGGACGCACCAGCCCGGCGCCAAAGAGCGCGTCGATGACGAGGTCCATACTTTGCAGAGAATCTTCTGATGCCACCCGGATTGGAAGCGGCCACCTCTTCGCCATCTCCGCCGCGTCGCCCTTCAACTGATCGACCGGCACGAGGCATGCGACCCGCACGTCAAACCCGCGTTCGCGTAAATAGCGCGCCGCGACGAACCCATCGCCGCCGTTATTGCCGGGGCCGCACAGCACGGCGATACGCGCTCCGGCCGGAACCATCTTCGCCGCCTCGTCCGCAACCGCGCGGCCCGCGTTCTCCATCAGCGTCAGCGACGGCACGCCGAGCGCGACCGCGCACCGGTCCGCTTCCGCCATTTCTTCCACTGTCAGGAGTTCATGCATGAGGCTCTCGTTCTCAGCGTTCGCGCGCAGGCTTTCTCTCATTTATAGATGCGGTGCGCCCCAGAGCGGAGGCCCCGTTCGTGCCGGATATTTGGCCACATCGCGCGCCTCCTTTTTTATCAATCTGCATATTTTTTAAGCTGCATGGCAATGATGTGCTCGGCGGCAAGCGTCTTGGACCGATTTCAAGACATTGAAAACCCTAGAGTTTTCCACGCCTTTGCAGTCTGGCACGCGCCCTGCTAACTGAAGGCCGAGTGACCGGCGCAGGGTATTGGCCAAAGTTCGCAACATATAGGGGCGCTATGAAGAAAATCGAAGCGATCATCAAGCCGTTTAAGCTCGATGAAGTGAAGGAAGCGCTGCAGGAAATCGGCCTGCAAGGCATTACAGTCATCGAGGCAAAGGGCTTCGGACGCCAGAAGGGCCACACAGAACTTTACCGTGGCGCCGAATATGTCGTCGACTTCCTTCCAAAAGTGAAAATCGAAGTTGTTCTTGCTGACGAGATGCTGGACAAGGCCGTCGAGGCCATTCAAAAGGCCGCCAAGACGGGCCGCATCGGCGACGGAAAGATCTTCATCTCAACAGTAGAAGAAGCAATCCGCATCCGTACCGGCGAATCCGGCCGCGACGCCATCTGACGCCGGCTTTTAAGAGTTTGACCGCGAAAAGACGCAAGTCGCGGTCCGAGACGATTGCGTGTCGATCAACAGCTGAATGTCAAAGCCAGGGGAGTTGCAATGAAGAGCGCGAGTGATGTCCTGAAGTACATCAAGGACAAGGATGCGAAGTTTGTGGACCTCCGGTTCACCGATACGAAGGGCAAGATGCAGCACGTCACGGCCGACGTATCGTGCATCGACGACGAAGTTTTCAAAGACGGCTACGCGTTCGACGGCTCGTCGATCGCCGGCTGGAAGTCGATTGAAGCCTCCGACATGCTGCTGATGCTCGACCCCACGTCAGCCCACATCGATCCTTTCTTCGCCCAGACGACCGTTGCCATTTTCTGCGACGTCATTGAGCCGTCCACGGGACAGGCCTACGAGCGCGACCCGCGCGGCATCGCCAAGAAAGCGGAATCGTACATGATGTCGCTTGGCATCGGCGACAAAGTGTACTTCGGCCCGGAAGCCGAGTTCTTCATTTTCGACGACGTCAAGTTCTCGGCTGACATGTACAATGTCGGTTTCAAGCTCGATTCATCCGAATTGCCGACGAACAACTCGACCGACTACGAGATGGGCAACAATGGCCACCGTCCGCGCGTCAAGGGCGGCTACTTCCCTGTGCCGCCCATCGACAGCTGCCAGGACATCCGCTCGGAGATGCTGACGTATCTGACCGAAATGGGCGTCACCGTTGAAAAGCACCACCACGAAGTGGCAGCCGCTCAGCACGAACTTGGCGTCAAATTCGGCCCGATGATCCAGATGGCCGACCACATGCAGATCTATAAGTACGTCGTGCACCAAACCGCGCAGGCCTTCGGCAAGACGGCGACCTTCATGCCCAAGCCCCTCTTTGGCGACAACGGTTCGGGCATGCACGTGCACCAGTCGATCTGGAAAGACGGCAAGCCGATGTTCGCCGGCGACAAGTACGCCGACCTTTCGCAGATGTGCCTGTACTACATCGGCGGTATCCTGAAGCACGCCAAGTCGATCAACGCCTTCACCAACCCGCTGACGAACTCTTATAAGCGTCTCGTCCCGGGTTACGAAGCGCCTGTGCTGCTCGCTTATTCGGCGCGCAACCGCTCGGCGTCGTGCCGCATCCCGCACGTTTCCAATCCGAAAGCCAAGCGTATCGAAATCCGCTTCCCCGATCCGGGCGCCAACCCCTACCTCGCCTTCACGGCGATGTTGATGGCCGGCCTCGACGGCATTCAGAACAAGATCGATCCGGGCCCGGCCATGGACAAGAACTTGTACGACCTGCCGCCGGCCGAACTCGCCAAGATCCCGACGGTGTGCGGTTCGCTTGCGCGAAGCTCTCGAAAGCCTCGACAAGGACCGCGACTACCTGAAGAAGGGCGGCGTCATGAACGACGACATGATCGACGCCTACATCGCGCTGCGCATGGAAGAAAACATGCGCTACGAGATGACCCCGCATCCGGTCGAGTACGATATGTACTATTCGGTTTAACAGCGCCGGTCGAACAACATTGGAACTGAGAAAGGGCGGTCTAATGGCCGCCCTTTCTTGTTGCGCCGCCGCATGAAGCGTCGATTGGCAAGCTTAACGCGCGGTCTTCACGCATCATTGACCGAAACGGTGCTAAAATTCACCCAGGCGGTATCCCATATTTCAAAAGATGAAAGAGCTGCCGGAGGACGCGTCCTGAGGACTGATTGACGGCAGCGCTGAAGATGCCCCGGCATCGCGCGCGGCCGGCTGCTTCACCCTTGCGAGGACCGCCATGATCAAACACCATCATTTCATCGGACGCTTCGAAGTTACCAATCCGCCGCTCGAAGCTGAGCTCGAGTATCTTCGAGGCTGGATGGCAGCACTCATCAAGGGCCAGGGCATGAACGTGCTCTCAGGCCCCCATGTCGCCCACGTCGATACGCCGGGAAATCGCGGGCTGACAGGCGTCGCCATCATCGAAACGTCGCATGTCGCGATCCACATCTGGGACGAGACCTCGCCGGCCCTTATTCAGCTTGATTTCTACACCTGCGGAGTTCTCGACAAGGAGGCTATCCTGAGAGCGGTGAAGCCTTGGGGTGTTGTTAGAAACTCGTTCCTCGTCCTCGACCGCGAACAAGACGTGCGCGAGCTGGAGATGGCGTGAGCGTCGAATACTTTGCGCCGCTCAATAAAACAGCATCACGCCGATGCAGCCGGCGATCAAGGCGTAGTAGAAGAATTGGCGCTCGCGGATGAGCGCCCATGTGATGATGCGGCGGGGGACGTCGGCCCAATTGTAGCGGCTCATGATGCCAAGCATGAGGCCGAGCACAAGGCCCAGCATCACAGATTCAAAATGCAGCCCGCTGCCCGAATAACCGCCTGCGCCCGCGCGTCCTGAAGCCCAAGGTATGAGCGCCAGGATGACGGCCGCCGTCATGGTGCCGAGGGCCAGCATCGAGAAAAATGTCAGCGTTGCGCGCAACATGGCGTCTCACCCGTTGGTACGGTTTGGCGTACGGGACCTTGCCCTTGTACCGCCACGCGCCCACAGTAGGGGACAGGGCCAAAGAATTTGTTAACCTTGGGCAAATCATGCCGGAGCCGCGAAATTACAGTTCGAAAATTTGTGGCCGCCGACGCCATTTTTTGACCGGCGCAGCCGCGTCAGTCCTGGCCATCGGGGCGTTTAGGCCGGTTGCCGCCGCTGGCTACTATGCCTGGTCCGACGGCAGTGCGGCCGCTGGCACACTTGAGGGCGCCATTCTTCCACCATCTGGTTTCAAACGGGTTGCGGCCGAAAGCGGATCGTTTGCCGCTTGGTTGCGTGGCTTACCCCTAAAGCCTGCGCGCGAGCCTTTACTTCTTTACAATGGCCAGGAGAAGCCGCGCCAGGACGCGCATGCGGCGGTGATCGCCATCGACACCGGCACGCGCGACCTCCAGCAGTGCGCTGACGCCATCATGCGGCTAAGAGCCGAGTGGTTGTTCGCGTCGGAGCGTATCGACGACATCGCGTTCAATTTCACAGAAGGCGGGCGCGTGCCATTCTCGCGATGGGCGAAGGGCGAGAGGCCGGGTGCGTCGGGAAAACTTTGGAAAAAATCGGCGGCAGCGGATAAGAGCTACGCGAGTTTTCGCAAGTATATGGACAACGTGTTTGCCTATGCCGGGACTGCGTCACTCGATAAAGAGCTCGACGCTGCTGCTGTGGGTGACGTTCAGACCGGCGATGTGTTCATCAAGGGCGGGTTTCCTGGACACGCGGTGCTTGTTGCCGATATGGCCGAGCACGCGGTGACGAAGGCCAAGCGCTTCTTGCTGATCCAGAGCTATATGCCAGCGCAAGAGATGCACATTTTGAAAAACCCGGCGAACAGCGACGGCTCGCCCTGGTATGCGCCTCCGCCGGGCGAACTCGTCACGCCCGAGTGGACCTTTCCAGCAGATAGCCTCAAGCGCTGGCCTTGATGCGCCGCGAAAGCCAGACGATGAAGGCTGTTGTGACGGCCATTGCGGCGCTGACCGTTGCCACGAATCCATTGACCGGCGATAACGTCATGGCGGCGCCTGAAGCTATTGGACCTGCAATGGCGCCGATCTGATACATGACCAGAAAGGCGACATTTGCCGCGGCCAGATTCGATGGCATTACCTGTTCGCCGACGATGACTAGCCCGAGCGTATAAAAACCAAGAATGACGCCGCCGAGCAGAAACGCAGCGACAGGCGCCCAGAATGCGCTCGAAAGCGCAACGGGCAGCAGAAGCGACAAGCCAATAAAAAGTAGAGCAAGTGCGACCGTGACGCCAATGCGCGGCGCCTTATCCGCCAGCCAGCCGATTGGAAACTGCAAGGCTATCCCGCCGAGCGTGAGCACGCTCAACAGCCGCAGCGCTTGGCCTTCATCGAGCCCTGCCGCGAGCCCGACATTTGGGATCAGAGAGAGGTAGCTCATCTCGGCGAAGCCCCCGAGAAAGCCGCTGACCATGGCAATCGGCGCAAGTCCGAGTGCGGCCCTGACGGGCATGTGCTGCGTGTGGGTGAGATCGGGAGCGAGGCGCTGCGCCAGGATGATTGGCAAACACGCGAGGCCTGATCCGGCAGCGCCAGCAAGAAACGGTAACGGCCCAGAAAGGCCTGCGTAATCGAGAACCAGGGGGCCCGCGAGAAACCCTAAAAAGAAAGAGATGGCGTAGATGGCGATGACGCGGCCGCGCGTTGCTTCCGTCGCGACCGCATTCATCCAAGTTTCCCCGACCAACCAAGGTAGCGCCAACGCACCGCTCATCACAAAGCGGGCCGCGATCCAGGCCGGCGTTGATGAGAATGAGTAGAGCGCCAAAAACCCAGCGGCGCCTATAAGACAACCAACCAAAATCGTCGCGATCGCGCCCCATCGCGCAACCAGCCGTGGCACGAGCGGCAAGACGAGAAGAATGGCGAACGAGGGCGTGGCGCCGGCAAGACCGATGACCCATTTGGGTTCCGACCAAGCTTCTAACGTCAAAGCAGTCAACGGAAGCCCGACGCCGAACGACAAGCCGATACCAAACGCCGCCGCAATCACGGCAGCAAGGCTGAGCGTCTGTTGCCAGGCCGAGAGCCCTGAAGGTTTTGCGTCATCGTGTGGCAAGTGCGGTCCCCGTTGCCCGTTGCGAACTTGCTTATAGCGCACCCGCCGAAGTTCTAAACGGCTCATTGCGCGAGCGCAGACTCCGCCGCAGCGCTGCTCCGGCAAGTTGCAGAGCCCGTGGCAATTCAAATGAGATAATCGGGAAAGGCCGCTTCAAGCGCCGCCAAATCGGCCGCGTCTTTGACTTTGACCGGCAGAACCTTCACAGCCGGAAAAATGCTTCCCGTTTGATCGGAATGCGTTCCGCGAATATGAGCGAGATGGTCCGCGAGGGCGTTGTAGGCCGCATCGTAATCGGCCGATGTGCCGCTCGCACCGGTCAACTCGCGCAACCGCTGATACACGAGTGTAGAAAGGGTGAGGCAAAAGCGGCGCTGCAAGCTGTACGCGGCGTATGCCGTGCGCGTGCGTGGCGGCGCCGTATCGGACAGAGGCGGGTCGCGTCCCGGCAAAACCTGCCGGTCCAAACGCCATTCGCGGCCAACGGGAACGTAAAGCAATGGCAACGGTGTCGTTGCCTGGGCTGCGGCATCAAACTCCAACCGCAACGTGCGGTCGTCGAGCCCAAGCTGATTATATTCTTCCGCAAATGCCTGACCGGCCGGCGGCGGGGCCGCAAACGTGATGACACCGGAAACGACGCGTCCGCGTTTGGCAAACTCGTAAGCGCCCAGATTTGCCAGAGCGCCGCCGGTCGCGTGTCCCGCAAAAATGAAGGGCCGCTCCGGATCATCTTTAAGTGCCGTCTCCTTCACCCATTGCTCGATCTCGCTGCGGACCCCGTCCCACTCTTTTGCGAAACCTGTATGACGGGGTGCCCCCTCCCAGATAACATCGCCGGGAACGAAATCATGACGGCCGCAGCGGATTGCGGTCGCAATGGCAAAGCGCCGCCAGCGATTATCGAGATCGATAGGGCAAAGGACGATGAAGGCGATATCTTCAAACAGAAATGCGAGGCCTTGCGTGTTGCGCGCTTTGAAAACCTTGGGCCGCGCGAGATGTGGGCAATGTTCCGCAATGTAGGCTTCGGCATTTTTCGCATAGCAAATCGCAGCCATCGCGGCCAGAAATTCGCACAGCACGACCGGACAGCGTCCCTCAGGCAGCGACGCCGCGGCATCGGTGATTTTAACCTTTCGTGCGTTCGTGCTTTTGAGTTCGCTAAGGTAATGTTTGTAGGCCACCGCGTTGAACGGGTGGAACTGCAAACGTTGGGATTGATCCGGGCCAGCGCGATCCTTTGGCTCCCGAAAAGTTTCTAATTGCTGCCGGACTGTCCGGCGCGGCGGCGGCTTGGAGGTGATCCCGGCCAGAAGCAGGAAAAAACTGCCGACGATGGCAATAAACAGCGGTACGGCAAATGTTTCGCGGAAGCTTCTAACAATAGCCTTCTCTGGATTGGCCGGATCGTAATAGACCGGCACATAATCGCCCGGCGCGTAAGCCGCCGGATTGTCAGCGACTTGAGTGCGATGGACGAAAGCCCTTCCGCTTTCGTCGCTGTATTTGACAACAGGCGCAAAACCGAGTGCGCGGCCTTGCGCATCCATGACAGCGGTGAGACCGGTTACGACACCACTTGAACGCACGCCTGTGAATACGAGCCCAGAGCTGGCGTAAAGCCAATACCCGGCCAGGCCAAGAATTGCGAAACCCAGCGCCGCAAACGATATCGCGATTGAGCGGCCGAAATAGCGGCCTGAGCGCGTCATGGATTTTTTGTCAGCCATTTGATCCAGTCACGCGAAGTACCTTGCGCCACGATTCCGGATCAATTGTAGCGCGACCGTCTGGGAATGGGAGTTTTGAAGACAAGCCCAGGAATCAGGAGGTCTTAGCGTCTTTTAATGCGTGCGCCAGCGCGCCGGCAAAAATGGCGATATCCTCATCGCGTCCGCATGAGACCCGAATGCAGCGATCTTGCGGCGTCACAGCGGGTTTGCGGACAAAAACGTCGCGCGCGATAAGGCCGTCGAGGACACGCTTGGCGAATACCCCATCCTGCCCGCAATCGATAGCGACGAAATTCGTGGCGGAAGGGAGCGCTGTCAACCCGTTGGCGCGTGCTACCTCTGAAATTCTGCCGCGTGCGCGGATGATGCGGGCGACGGCCTCAGTGAGATAGGCTTGGTCGTGAAGGGCCGCGAGCGCACCGAGCTGGCCGGCACGGTTGATGCCGTAGTGATTGCGCACTTTATCGAAGGCTTGAATGACATCCGCGTGGCCGAGCGCATAGCCGATGCGGGCGCCAGCTAATCCATAGGCCTTTGAGAACGTCCGGTAGCGAACAACCTGCGCGTTCGCCATGTCGAGCCGCGGCGTGGTGCCTTCAGGCGCCGTATCGCTATAGGCTTCATCGAGAATGAGGAGCATGCCCTTGGGCAGTCCGGCTATGAGGCGGCTGATATCCTCTGCCGGCCACCACGAACCCATTGGGTTATTCGGATTTGAAACGTAGAGAATTTTGGCCGTCTCACGCGCGGCGGTCTGAATTAGCGCGGATAGGTCCTCGCAATCGTCGCGCATCGGTACTTTGACCAAACGGCCGCCATGCGCGAGGACGTGGAAGTTGAAGGTCGGATACGCGCCGTCGGTCGTCACCACCGTTTCGCCGGGCTGCAAAAACATCATGCAGGTAAGGCCGAGCAGCCCGTCAATGCCTTCGCCAACGACGACGTTGTCAATCGCCAGCCCGTGAAATGCGGCGAGCGCGGCGCGGAGTTCGTGATTTTCCGGGTCGGCGTATTTCCAACTTCCGGCGGCGGCCTTTTCCATGACGGCAACGGCCGCAGGCGAGGGCCCAAAGGTGCTCTCATTCGCTCCAAGGCGCGCCCGAAACGGTTTTCCGCGCGCGCGCTCAAGCGCCTCCGGCCCGACAAACGGCACGAGGTGAGGCAGCGCTTCAATAACGGGTGTGAACGGCGGACGGGACATGCGCGCCTTGGTGTCAGATCAAGCCCAAATCCGCAAGATCTTTGCGCATTTTGGGCGGCATTTCGGCTATGGTATTGACGTCCCCGCGCTTGAGATCGGCAGGGGCCTCTGCTGGCAGCAGATAGCGCCAGCCCTGAAATGGGCGACGGGGGGTAGGGCGCACGGGCACAAGCTTCGGATCGAGGATCAAGAGGCAGCAGGGCGAGCCGTCCTCCTTGTGCCCGTCTTCAAAACCAACAAAGCGCTGGCGCACTGTGATCAGGCTTTTCATCACCCAATAGAGCGAACCGCCGTCGAGCAGTTCGGCCTGCTTTTTCGGAGATTGGAATGTCGTGTGGTAAGGTAGTGGATTATGCCCAGCCTTTTTGCGCGCGGCCATGCGCCCCTTCTGCCATTCGGCGAGGTCTTCGATGGATGCGGCTCCCACGCAGAGTTTGATCATATGCAGGGTCATGTGCGGAATTTGGCACGCGGTAGCCTTGTCGTGCAACCGGCACTTTCACAAAGTTGTGCGAAGGCTTACTTCGTTTTGCAGAACCCGGCGTACTGCGCAAAAATTGGCTGACCCATGAGACCGAAGTGACGCGAATGCACGGCCGGATAGCTGCCGGTCGTGGAATCGAGATCGTAAATCGTCGTCAGGTTGAGGAAGCCTTCGTTCGCCACCTCGAGGAAATGATTGGCGTTGAGCGCACGCACGATGCGCAGCGTTCCCGCAGGCTTTTGATCGGCGATCAGTTTGGCGGCCTGCGCCTCAAGGTTTATCTCCTGAATTTCGATTGAGAGAGCCGCAGGTGGCGCAGACTGGAACTTGCCAGCGTCATAGGTCCAAGTGTTGCCCATCTCGAACTTGCAGGAAAACTGCGCCGGGAACTCCTCGGCGGCAAAGGCAGGGAACGAGGGATAACCCGCTGAAACGGAGAACATGTAGGAGAGAACGAAGGCGCGGGCCATGGTCATGCGGGCAGGTCCTTTTACTGGCGTCCTTTACCGTCGAGGGCATTGCACCCTGGAGGTCAACGACATTGGAAACGGCACCCCAGATGAAGGCATAGGCCCCCTTCCCCGTGATGACGCCTGATTCTCTGGCCCCATTTTACGCGCCAATCAAGCGCGGCTTAACGGCAACTGTTCCAGTTTTTGGTAAACATGTGGCCCGGAATGTCTCGAACCGGCCCTCAAAGCGCCCGTATACTCAGCCAAGTCTTCGAGGCGGAGCCCTCTCACACGATGTCGAAGTCCAGTGCCCTGTTTTTGACCTTTATCGCGGCGGCACTTGTGGCCGGCTGCGCGAGCGGAGCAACTGACGCTGGCGGTCTTACCATTGCGCCTGCCGCGGGTCCAAGCGGCGCTCCCGACACAACCGCGGGCGTTCCCTCAAGGGACGACGCAGAACTCGACTGCAAGAAGCTGACAGGACGCATGCAGATCCGCATCCTCGAAATGCGAACCTACGCAACAACGGCCCAGACATCAGGATTGTCGCGTTCCATGCACGCGGCCGACAAGACCGTTTTTGGCGGCACCTCGGCCGGGATCGACCCTAAAGGCGAGCATGCCCGCGATTACGCAGCACTCGAAATCGTACAATCGCCAGCTGGTCAGCCAGGATTGCAAGTCGTTCGACATTCAGCAAACGCTCGCCGGGCAAGATACGCCGCCGCAACCGGCAATCGCCCCGCCCTCGAAGAGCAAGGCGGCTGTCAAGACACCTTAAGTAATCGCCGCAACATGTTTTTGCGCACCAAAGTCACGGTTGCGGCATCATCACCCGCCCGCTTTCGCGTGTGCAGTTGCGGATTTGCCGTTATGATTTACCGATGACCGACACTGAACAGATTCAGAACCAGCCATCCGGAAACGCAACAGATCGCGCCAACACCTTTCCCTGGCCGCCCGTGTTGCTTGTTGCGGCGATTGTTGCCAGCGCCGGCTTGTCGAGTGTCTACCCACTTGCCTGGCCAGGCGTGGACGATACGCCAGCGCGTCTCGTAGGGCTTGGCATTGGCGCACTTGGATTGGCGCTCATTATCGCCAGTATCGTCACGTTACGCCGTTATGAGACAACGGTGCTGCCGGACAAAGCAGCGACGGCCCTTGTCACAACGGGGCCGTACCGCTTTTTTCGCAATCCGATTTATCTCGGTGACGCAATGATGCTATTTGGACTTGCTGAAGTCACGAAAAACGTCTGGTTTGTCATCGCAGCGCTGCTATTTGCCGTGCTCGTTACGCCCTTGCAGATCATTCCCGAAGAACGCCATCTCGAAGCGCGCTTTGGTGACGCCTATCTCGAATACAAGAAGCGGGCGAAGCGCTGGATCTGACAAAAACGATATTCGATAAGGTTGTTATGGGTACCGACTACGCTGAAAAAGAGCGAGAATTTGTTGAAAGTCTCGCGGAGGATACCGGCCGCGACCTCGATCAATGGATGCAGGCGATTGCGGCGGCCGGCCATGGCCAGCGAAACGACATTATCGATTGGTTGCGCCAGCAGGGCTTTGCCTTTCCCAAAGCCTCGTGGCTTGAACGCATTCACCACAATGGCGGACGCCTGATTTACGCGGATGGTCAAACGGGGGTGGCGCACGCGCGGCGTTCGGGGACGATGTCGCGACCTGCCGCTATGGTTCCTTTTGAGGGCGCGGCACCGAATTCTGACAACATCGCTGCAGAGGCCATCGTAGCCCCGGCCGCAGAACCTGCGGGACATCAGGAATTTAAGCACGACATCTTGGGCGGATCGTCGCCCGCCGAAGTTGGCCAATTCTTGGCCGCCGCAAAAGGCTTAAAACCACTCGCAGAATTCGTGCTTCGCGAAATCGAGGCGGCGGTTCCGGGTATTAACTACGCCGTCACCGCGCCGCACTTGACGATTGCGGCGCCCGCTGCTTTTGCAGCCCTTCATCCGGCATCAAAGGAATTGCGGCTCTACGCTGATTTTGGAGCAGATACCGGGGGCCGGGTCCGCAAGGCCGACGCGTCTACGGCCAGGGGCACGCCGCCCTTCCCGGAGGTGCTCGTTCTGAACGACGCCCGCCAAATTGACGGCGCGTTCCGGGACCTTATCGCCTCAGCCTATACCCGCTCCCTGAAATGACCGGACATGAGTTGCATCGGCAGAGTCATGCCGGGACCATGGATTTGCCTGAATTTTCATGGCGTTTGTGGGTGCTGGAGGACGCCATGACCGTCGCGTGTCGCGCATTGTCTGCCTGTCTGCTGATCGCGCTTGGAGCTGTCGCTGGCGCCACGGCGCTTCATGCGCAAGCCGCGAGGCGTGACGGCATCGCCGACATCATCCGCCGCGATAAGACCGGGGCGGCGCAGATTGCCCAAAACAAAGTGGCCATCGAGACGGCCCCTGAAGCGGGGCAGCCGCACGCAGACACGGCAAAAGCCGCCACGGCACAGAAAGATCCGCGCGAAGGCGATCCGCAATACGAACAAGCCAAACAGTTGATGGCGGCGATCGACGCCATTCTGAAAGACACGGCCGACAACCGCACAGATGCGAGCAAGCTTCCGAGCCGCGACGACTATATCATTCCGCCCTTTTGGAAAGAAACCCGCGAAGACCGCGAGACAAAAGTTCGCGCGCTTCTCGACAGTGCGCTTGGCATCGTCACGGACGTGCCGGTGGTCGATGTCCAGAAAAAAGTCGAAGGGTTGCGCCAAAACATCCGCGAACTTGAGGACCAGAACGCGAAACTGCGCGAAAAGCAGCTCTCCGCGCCCAAGGACGCGACGTTGCCCGGCATTCTGAATGACACGGTCGCCTCGCTCGACACCGCGATCTGCTGAAAACGCCAAGCGCATCGAAGCCAACCGGACTGAAATCAAAAATGCGAAAGGCGAGATCGCGGCCGCACTTCATGCCGCGGGCGTCGAACTCGCGCCGGAACAAGTCGATCTCTTGCTTGACAGCGTTTTGTCGGGCGATCTCGTGCGCCTCGTCGCCGTTTTCAACGCCGCCAAACTCATCGACGGGCAGCTCGCCAAACTCATCGGCGTCACCGGCGACAACATGAACGCCTCGCGCAAGTATTTCGCCATGCACGCAGCTCTTTTCGCCATGCTGGTGCAGGCGCAGGATTCGACCATTGCCAAGATCGACACACAGTACATGCCGCGCCTCGACGCCATACTCAGTGACATCGTGACGGCCACGAAACAAGACGAACGCCCTGCTCAAGGCTGAAAATCGCCCTGACCAGAAGCGCGCGCTCGACGCCAATCGCGAAAGCCAGAAGCTGGCGGAAGAAGCAGCCAAAGCCTACCGGCGCTATCTGCAGCAGCAGCGCGAACAAATTGCGAAAGCGCGCATTAAAGCGACGCACGACTTGAAGATTGCCGACAACACCTTCGAGACGGTCGAGGCCAGCGTGCAGTTGCGCAACCTGATGCGCGAAAGCTCAGCCTCGTTCGAAGCCATCCAGAGGCTGGAAGCGCCGAGCTTCGACCAGATTTTCAAGAACGACGAATTGCGCCGGGAGTTCGAGAACTTGACGCGCAAGCTTGACGCGCCATCGAGCTGAGGCGGGGCCTGATTTTAGCGGCGGTATTGCACAAACTCGGTCAGATGCCCGATTCTGTCGTAGAGAAGGCGCGCGGTGCTATTCTTGTCCTGCGTCGCCCAATAGGTGCGGTCTGCACCACGCCGGTCGGCTTCAGCATAGGTGGCCTCAATCAACGCCCGGCCGATGCCGCTGCCCCTCACAGCCGGATCCACAAACAGATCTTCCAAATAGCAGTACCAAGTTTCAGACCACGTCGATCGATGGAAGACGAGATGTGCCAATCCGACCGGCCGGTCGCTTTCATCAACAGCAACAAGTCCCGTCATGCCGTCCTCGCCGCCGAGCAAACGGCGCCACGTCAGCGCGATGACCGTTTCCGGAACCGGCGCTTCATAAAAGGTGACGTAGCCTTGAAAGAGTTCGCGCCACCGTTTTTCGTCGCGCGCTGCAATGGCTCTCACCTGAAGATCAGACATGCAATCCTCACATCAGCCAGATCGAAGCGAGACCCAGAAAGGCGAAAAAGCCGACAACATCGGTAATCATGGTCACAAATACACCCGACGCAGGGGCTGGATCGAGATCGAGAGAATCCATGGTAAGGGGGATCAAAATCCCGGCCAAACCCGCAGCAATGGAATTGACGATCATAGCGGCGCCGATCACCAAGCCGAGCGCACCCTGTCCGAACCAAATATAAACCACGAGCGCCAGCAACGTCGATAAAACGATGCCATTGCAAAGACCAACCAACCCTTCACGCGTGATAACGCGCGGGGCATTGAGGCGCCCAAGCTTGTTCGTGGCGAGCGCGCGGACCGTCACGGTCATTGTTTGTGTCCCCGCGTTCCCGCCCATGGAGGCGACGATGGGCATCAGAACCGCGAGCGCCACCATCTGCTCGATTGTGGCGTCGAAGGCCTTGATCACGGAGGACGCCAGAATGGCTGTTCCGAGATTGACAATGAGCCACGGCACCCGCGAGCGCACGGTTTCCAAAACGGTGCCCGCCAAGCTTTCGTCGCCGACGCCCGCAAGCGCCCTCATGTCTTCTTCGGCTTCGTCCTGGATAACTTCGACAACGTCGTCGACCGTGACGACGCCGACGAGACGATTATTCGCATCGACCACCGGCGCCGACATCAAATCGTAGCGCTTGAACTGGCGCGCCACTTCCTCCTGGTCGTCCGTCGCGATGACCAAATGGCGCTCGGTGTCCATGATCGCTTCAACCAGGACGTGCCGTTTGGTTCTGAGCAACCGCGAGAGATCCACCGAACCCAGCACCCGGTAAGTCGGATCGACGACGAAGATGGCCGAGAAATGGTCCGGCAATTCGACGGATTCACGCATATGATCGATGACGTGCCCGACGGTCCAGAACGGAGCGACCGCCACGAAGTCGGACTGCATCAAGCGTCCGGCGGTTTCTTCCGGGTAATCAAGGTTACGCTCCAGCGCCTCGCGGTCGCCGGAATCGAGTTGGGCCAGGATTTCCTGCTTATCGCTCTCTTCGAGGTTCTCGATGACGTAGGCCGCGTCGTCGGTATCGAGTTCCGTGACTGCGCGGGCCAAAAGCTCGTTCGGCAGGGCTTCCGAGACTTGGTCGCGGACTGTTTCTTCGAGTTCCGAGAGAACTTCGTAGTCGAACGACGTGCCTAAGGCTTGGATGAGCGCGATACGCTCATCGGGCTCGAGGAACTCAATAACGTCGGCGAGATCTGGGGCCTTGAGTTCCCGTACGAGATCCCGGGCAAGCTGGGTTTCGCCATTTTGCAATGCGGCGGAAATCGAACGCACGAGTGCCGTGCTCGATTCTTCCGCCGCTTCGGCCGGCGCGCCGCTTTCCAGTTCCTCAGCCACCTGGGGTCCCTGTGTGTACTTTTATGCGTTTATTTTTGTACCGGTATGGGCGAGAGGCCTTTGAGTTGCAATGAGCACTCGGCCTACGAATGCCGCCTAGCAGGAATGATGCCGCTTGGCGACCCCTTTTGGCGCAGGTTTGTCACGCAATAAGCACGGCCATGCCCCTGTTTCGGCCGCATTTTCTGTTCACTTGTGACGGAGATAACTGTGACAGTTTTGTAAAAATCCAGAACACCTGTGCTCAGTCTTGACCTCGATACCCAAAAGGGGTTCTAGAGACGGGTAGGGGATGATTTGGGGACACCGAAGTAGGGACGCCAAAATTACGGACGCAAGAACGGGGACCAAAAACGGGGACAATGCGAACCGCGCTGACCAAACTTGTTGCACTTTCAGTGCTCGCGGCCGTCGTGTCCTCGGACAGGGCGATGGCGGGCGCGATTGTCGATGAGTGCGCGGCCAAACCCGGCGTATTGGGAATCTCCCGCGTTGTCGAAATCGACACGACCGGCGGTCCGGTGTTCGGCGGCAGCCATAAGGGCAACAATTTCCTGAAAGCCGGCGAAGTAATCCTGACGTTCGATGACGGTCCGATGCGAGCTTATACGCGTTCCGTTCTGAAAGCCCTGGCGGCCCACTGTACCAAGGGCACCTTCTTTATGGTTGGGCGAATGGCAGCTGCGGACCCTGCGATGGTCAAAGAAGTTGGGGCTGCCGGACACACGATCGGCTCGCACACCTGGTCTCATCAAAACTTGACCCCGCTCGGCCTCATCAAAGGCCGGAACGAGTTTGAACTTGGCATGTCCGCTGTCAGTAAGGCAGCAGGGACACCAATTGCACCGTTTTTCCGCTTTCCATTTCTGGGTGACAGCCGGCTGGTCCGGGAACACGCAAAAAAGCGCAATGTCGCGACGTTCTTCATCGACATCGATTCCAAGGATTTCCGAACGCGGGACCCAAAGGTTGTGCACAGCCGGATCATGAGCGAGCTGGCTCAACAGGGCAAAGGCATTATTTTGATGCACGATATTCAACCTTCGACCGCCAAAGCGATCAGCGGCTTGCTCGCGGCGTTGCACGATAAGGGCTACAAGGTTGTGCACATGGTGCCCAAGCAATCGCTTGATACAATCGCAGATTACGACGGCAGCGCCGAAAAAGCGATTGCCGCGAAGAGCAGCTCCGCGAAAGCCAAACCTTTGACCGAACGTTCGATTGTTTGGACCATGGCCCCGCCCGGTGCCAGCGCGGCCAACGAAGGGCAGACACCTAAGCCAGAAGCCGCAAAGAAGACGGCGGCAAAGCCCAGCGACGGGCAATCCGAAACCGGCGACGATCTGCCCTGGCTGAATGGCAAATCACCCGCTGCAACTTCGCCTGTAAAGAAGAACCCCGAGGTCACAACCTCAAGCACGAACCGTACCGGCGCCACCGCAGCCAAGCGGCCTGCGCGCCGCCAGATTGAAGAACTACCCTGGCAGATGCGCATTTTTTCACAGTGATATCAACCAGTCGCACGTAATTGCTTGTGGCTAAACGCAGCCCAAGACGCGCAGCTTCTTGTTTGCGGCCCCGAATCCATCGACACCCAGGATATGGGGCGGACGTCAGACAATGGGGCACGTAGCGGCGCGACCTGGCTTGCGTGCTTCGTTGCCGTGCTGGGCTCCGCAACAACCTATGCGCCGCTCTCGGCAGAGCCAGCCCGCACCTGCGGCGAAACCGGCCGCGGCATCGGCGTATCCCGCACCATCGAGATCGACGCTAGCACTGGCGCACTCTTCGGATCCGTGACCAAGCAAGCCCGGGAAGCATCTTTTCTGAAGCAGAAGGAAATTGTGCTGACATTCGACGACGGGCCGATGCCTTGGGTGACAAAGTCGATCCTCGATACGCTTGATACGTTTTGCACCAAGGCGACATTCTTTGCGGTCGGACGCATGGCGCTCGCGTACCCGGCAACCGTCCGGGAAATTATGGCGCGCGGGCACACGCTCGGCTCGCACACGTTCTCTCACCCCTATCACTTGCCAAGCATGAATCCGGCCGCGTCAGTCGCAGAAGTGGAACGAGGCATTGCTGCTGTCGCAACGGCGGCAGGCGCGCCGGTCGCACCGTTTTTCCGCTTTCCCGGCCTTTCCGATTCCGCATCCTTGCTTGATCGATTGCAGCAACGCCGGATCGCGGCGTTCACCGTCGATGTTGTCTCCAACGACAGCTTCATCTCCGATCCTCAGCAGCTTGTGACGCGCACGCTCGCCGAAGTCGAAGCAAATGGCGGCGGCATCATCCTCTTTCACGACATCAAGACCGTGACGGCGAAAGCGCTGCCGCACATCCTGAGCCGGCTCGCCGACAAAGGGTATAAGGTCGCCCACATGGTGCCTATTGCACCCGCCGAACCGTTGCCGGAACTCATGGCCGAGTACGCGCCGCGCATTGCCAAGATGCTGCCAGCAACCGCCAAGAATAAGGTTTTGCTGCCTTTCTATGGTGCCATCGGGCCCGAAAAAGAAAACATGCTCGGCCGCCTCGCAGTTACGTCGATCAAGCCTGCCGCCCGCGACCGGTTTGCCGCGCGCCCGGCGGCCGCGGCGAAGTCAACGCCGTTGGGTTGGGCACCGGTCGTGCGGGTCCGCTCCGAGCCACGTCAGCCGGCGGCGTCCAACCCAAAGCGCGCACCGGCGACAACCACAGGCTGGGTTGTTCAACCCGGCGATTTCTCCAGCGGGCCGCCCGTCATTGTCGAAGGTCCCGCGCCGCCTGCCGCGATCGAACAATGGACGCCGGAAGTCGAGACCGGCTACAAGCCGTGACCCTATTCGATAACATTCCGCTGACAGCCTTGGCATTGAAGCGAGGCGGTTACGCCGGGGGCGTGCTCGCATACGCCGCCGGGTTTGCCGTGATGGTGGCTGTTGCTGCATGGCAGATTTTGAGGCCGCAGCGGCAAATACCGGCGGGCAAACGACCGCAGAACAGCTCTGCCCGCTGCCCGGCATGGTATCATCTGATTGAAAATGGTGCGGTTGAGAGGACTCGAACCTCCACGCCGTTTCCAGCGTTACCACCTCAAGGTAGTGCGTCTACCAATTCCGCCACAACCGCATTCCAAAGCGCGCGAGAAGCGCGCCCAACTCTTAGAGGTTGCCCCAGGTAACAGAGCCTTCCAGTGAACGCAAGCGGCAGTTTGCTGCTGGGACTAGCCGCACGATAAGGCGGCACTTTTGCCTCGACTCTGGCACTATACGAACGGATTTATCGCAACGAACACCGCGAGACGCCACACGAAATGCATGACCTCCGCCGCACCGCGACACCGGCCCATTGGGCCATCTCTGCGAACCCGGTCGACTATCCGGCCGCACTCGCGGCAATGGCTGCTCGCGCGGCCGCCATTCGCGATTCTGGCGCGCCGGAACTCATTTGGCTGCTTGAGCACCCGCCGCTCTATACATCAGGTACAAGTGCCAAGCCCCAAGACCTCATCGACCCAAACCTCTTGCCCGTTTTTGAAACCGGACGCGGCGGGCAGTTCACCTATCATGGCCCCGGCCAGCGCGTTGTCTATCTCATGCTCGATCTCAAAGCCCGCGGCAGCGATGTTCGCGGCCTCGTGCACGATCTCGAGGCATGGGTCATTCAAGCCCTCGCCGCCTTCAACATCAAAGGCGAAACGCGCGAAGGCCGCGTCGGCATCTGGGTCAAACGCCCGGAAAAGGGCGACGGCCGCGAAGACAAGATCGCAGCAATCGGGCTCAGGGTATCCCGGTGGGTCACGACGCATGGCATCAGCCTCAACATCGAACCCGATCTCACACATTACGAGGGAATTGTCCCCTGCGGCATCACCGGACACGGCGTGACCAGCCTGACGGACCTCGGACTGACCGTGACCATGGCTGACGCCGACATCGAATTGAGAAGCGCGTTCGAAGATATTTTCGGACCAGTCAAGCGGGCCCCTGCACCGGCCTGATCTCCGAAGCCGCTTAGCTTTCTTCCGCCGCCGCCTGTTTTCCGGCCGGCCACAGCCAACAAGGCACTGTTGCGGCTTTTCCAACCGGTACGCCTGCTATGAGCCGCGAAAGCCGGCGCTTTAAGCAAAAGAAAAGCGCCTGCTCCGGGTGGGAACAGGCGCTTTATGGACCGCCGCGATGCGGATTCTACTGCGACTTCTTTTTGACCGGGGAAACCGCGCTGCCGGCTTGCGGCGCACCCTCTCCAACCGGATTATCGTAGTAGAGGAAGCCCTCTTCGACCGAAACGGCGTCCGAACCCGAAAGCTCGTACTCGTCGTTTTCACTGTCGTTGAGGCGGACAATACAGCCCTTCTGACAGACCCCATCGATCACCTTACCAGGAGACAGGAGCTTTTCCTGCCTCACGTCGCCCTCGATGAGAATGATTTTGATATCTTTCACATCGCGGTTGGTGACCGTGGCCGCAGAGGCGGCCGAGGTCATAAGAAGAGCTGCGATCATACCGGCTGCAGGCACCATTTGGGTCATTACAGCCTTCCAGATCGCGGCAGAAACGAATTACTTCTTCTTCTTCGCAGCCTTTTTAGCCGGGGCCTTCTTTGCCTTCTTTGCAGCTTTAGCCATCTGATGTCGTCCTTCTGTTGTGGCTTTATGCAGCGCGCAGAGCACGCTGCGAACTCAACTCACATCGAGACAATTGCACTGTGGTGAATTTCAAGCTTGTTCACAAACGAAATTTGATGGTTGGTGATATCGATTTTTCCGATAGATACTTTTTTGCGACGCTTGGAGCACGAGCACCCCAATGGATGTGATTCTCGCACGAACTTTTCTGATGGTCGCCGAGACGGGCAGTTTCATCGACGCCGCGCGGCGGATGAACGTCACGCAATCGACAGTTTCTGCGCGAATCAAAGGCCTCGAAGATATGTTAGGGCGCCCGCTGTTTAAGCGCTCGAAGTCCGGTGCGGAGCTGACAGGGGCAGGCGAGCTGTTCCAAAAGCACGCGCTCGCCATGGTGCGCGTCTGGCAGCAGGCACAGCTTCAAGTCAGCCTCGCCGACCAGCACCGCGACCATCTGTCCGTGGGCGCGCCGATGAGCCTTTGGAGTTTCTTTCTTTTGAAGTGGGCGTCTGGATTGCGAACCGCCATGCCCGATGTTGCCATCACGGCGACCGCCGGCGTATCCGCCATCCTCACTCAGCGCTTGATCGAAGGCACGCTCGACGTCGCCGTCATGTACCGTCCGTCTTCGCCCCCGGGATTGACCATCGAACACCTGTTTGATGAGGAATTTGTGCTTGTTTCCAGTGCAAAACAGGGCGGACGGCGCTCGTCCTCCGATTACATTCTGGTAGATTGGGGTGCCGAATTTATCCAGGATCATGCCGGTGCATTTCCCGAACTTGCCAACCCCGCCGTCACGCTCGACCTTGGCCCTATGAGCCTCGACTATCTCTTGGCAAATGAATGTTCGGGGTATTTCCCAGCGCGCATGGTGCGTGCGCTCGTCACGCGCGGACGCCTAAGGCAGCCCAAGCGTGGGCGAAAATTCGTTTATCCCGTGTGCATGGTCTACCCCGAGACGCGCAACGAGGAAGCTTACGAGACCATTCTTGACGGCTTGAGGCGGGAAGCCGCCCGCTTCAACTGAAGCAAGCGAAGTGTGGACAAGAAATCAGCTTGCTAGAGATGCAATTGCTGTTCTCTGTTCATCGGCAACCGATGGGTAGGGTTTCGAGAAACCCGACGCGCCGGGAACGGGTCCAAACTTGTTGTTCCCCTCTTCGCCAAGCGCGAAATGCATCCAAAGCGTCAACACTAAAATTGGCGCAAACGAAACAGACATAGCGATCATCATGCCGCTGCTGCCGGGCTCAGCCGCCTCGATCCCAAGCGTCAACACGACCGCGAAAGACACGATAAAAGTCCAAATAAACACGCCGATTGCTGACCAAAGCATCCACCACGCGCTGATCCCGAGATCATGCAGCCGCTTCGATAGGGCGGCCGTCCCGAGCCAAATAAACAAGCTGTGGATAACCCAGCTGACCGGCCCGTGCAGTTCAATTCCGGCGAGATAGCAGCCGCCATAGGCGCACGCCTGCGCCAGCAGCAGGATCGCGGCAAGTATGACGAGGCCTTTGCGATTGGCACGGCCGCGCGGGTCGAAGATGTCGAATAGGCCGGGACCGGGCATGTTGGCTGTCTCTCGCAAACCTAGGTTACGGGTTGCAGAGGGTAGGCCAAATCGGTTCATGAACGGTTAGCGGCCGCCTCGTTCAAGCGAATTCGAGGATCACTGCATCGACGGCGAGGCTGTCGCCCGCCTTGGCGTTGATCTTTTTGACCACTCCGTCACGCTCGGCCTTCAAGATGTTTTCCATCTTCATGGCCTCGACGACGGCGAGGTTATCACCAGCCTGCACCTTGGCGCCTTCTTCAACGCTGATGGCTTTGACCAACCCCGGCATTGGGCAGAGCAAGTATTTCGACATATCAGCCGCTGCCTTGACCGGCATGAGCGCTGCAAGTTCGGATTCGCGGGCGGTATAGACGTAAACCGGCACTTGAATGCCCCGATAAGCGAGGTTCACGCCATTGGCGATGGGACGAACCTGCACGGCGACGGTCTGCTTGCCAACGGACCCCGTCCATACCGGGTCGCCTGGCCACCACGTTGATTGAACGGCGAGCGTCTCCGTCGCCCGGCCCGACGCATCAAGGAAAGAGACGTGGTAGGGGCCCGGCGCCTCGCCCGACACTTCGAGTGTGACTGTGGTCTCGCCGACTTTAACAACCCGGCGCTTGGCAAAGCGCACGGCTTGCCCGGTCATCTGGTGGGTAATGCCGCGCCGCCGCTCATTACCCAAGTGATCGATAATGGCGGCGACGCTGGCTAAGACCCGTTGCTGCGCGCCTTCAGGCGCACGCGGCTTGAAGCCGTCCGGAAATTCTTCCTTGATGAAGCCGGTCGAGAGCTTGCCCGAGCGCCAGCGCGGATTCTGCATGACCGACGTCAGGAACGGGATGTTGTGCTGAATGCCGTCGATGTAAAAGGCGTCGAGCGCATCGGCCTGGGCGTCGATTGCCGCTTCGCGCGTGGCGGCATGCGTCACGAGCTTGGCGATCATGGGATCGTAGTACATCGAGATTTCGCCGCCTTCGAACACGCCCGTGTCGTTGCGAACCGTCACGCCATTTGACACCGATTCAGCGGGTGGGCGGTATTTGACCAATCGGCCGATGGAGGGAAGAAAGTTGCGATAGGGGTCTTCGGCGTAAACGCGGCTTTCGACAGCCCAGCCGTTGAGCTTCACGCCAGCCTGATTAAAGGGCAGCTTTTCGCCGTTGGCCGAGCGGATCATCAACTCGACCAGGTCGACGCCGGTGATGAGCTCGGTGACCGGATGCTCAACCTGCAGGCGGGTGTTCATTTCGAGGAAGAAGAACGAGCGGTCTTGGCCTGCCACAAATTCGACCGTACCGGCGCTGTCGTAGCCGACGGCTTTGGCTAGCGCCACGGCCTGCTCGCCCATGGCCTTGCGGGTTTTTTCGTCAAGGAGAGGTGACGGTGCTTCTTCGAGAACTTTCTGGTTGCGGCGCTGGATCGAGCACTCGCGTTCGCCGAGGTAGACGACGTTGCCATGCTTATCGCCAATCAACTGGATTTCGATGTGGCGCGGATCGACAATGAACTTCTCGATAAACATCCGGTCGTCGCCGAACGAAGCTTTGGCTTCCGAGCGGGCGAGGGGAAAACCTTCCAGAACTTCCTTGCGGTCGTAGGCGATCCGCATCCCCTTTCCGCCGCCCCCGGCGGACGCCTTCATCATCACCGGATAGCCGATTTCCTCGGCAATCTTCACGGCATGTTTCTCGTCTTGAATTTCGCCCATGTAGCCGGGAACGGTCGAGACGTTGGCGGCGGCGGCAGCTTTCTTGGATTCGATTTTGTCGCCCATGGCTGCAATCGCCTTGGGGTTCGGCCCGATGAACACAATGCCGGCCTTTTGGAGGGCAACCGGGAACGCCTCGCGCTCGGAGAGAAAGCCGTAACCGGGGTGAACCGCCTCAGCTCCCGACTTCTTGCAGGCGTCGATGATCTTTTCCATGACGAGGTAGGATTGCGCGGCTTGCGGGGGGCCGATGTGGATGGCTTCATCGGCCATCTCAACGTGCAATGCGTCCCGGTCGGCGTCGGAATAGACGGCGACCGACTTGATGCCCATCTTGCGCGCGGTCTTGATGACGCGGCAGGCAATTTCGCCGCGGTTGGCAATCAGGATCTTCTTAAACATCGGGCGCGCTCGTCCTTTGGGCTTGGAATTCGATTGGCGGTCTGACCGGTGTTTTTGGCAGACTTCTCAGGGCCGTTCTAGAGGCTCTAAGCGGGATCGTAAACCGTGTTTGACGGCACGCGCTTAGGCTCTGCCCGCGATGCGCTGCCGCACAAGCTCAATGGCTGCCTTAAGCATGTAAAGCTCGTCGTTATAGGCGAACGGCACGGGAATGACACCGACAGCGTCGCTGATGCGGGCGAGGTCAGCCTTATGGGTCATGCGGGCCCCGGTGGAGCCGTCGTCGGTCAGCCTTCTCTCAAGGCGTTTCAACTGGCTATACCAATGCAAAATCCTGTTGCGCACGCGCCAGCGGTAAATCCACGGCACGATCTTGAAAAGCGGCAGCAGAATAGTCGCGACCGGCAGGATCATGACCAGCATACGCTCGAAGAACGTTGCGACCCAGAACGGCAGATGGCGCTGGAGAAACGTCTTGCCTGACCGGTACACACGCTCAGCGTCCTCGGACATGGGAATTTCAGGATCGAGGGCTTGGGGAAATTCGCCGGTGCGCTGGAACAACCCGCCGGGTGAGTGTGCTTCACGTGCGGCGCCGACGAGCAAACTTATGATGGCGGGATGCAGATCTTTGCGGATCAACAATGAGGCCTGGGGCGCAAGGAGCACCGCGTCCTTGGGCGGCACGTTTTTTTCGAGATCGACCAACCCTTGGGGAAGAACGACTTTGCCGAGCTGCGGGAAAATGCGCGTATAGGCCTCTGCCTGCTCGACGCTGAGCAGACGAATACCATCGACGCCGATCAGCCGCTTAATCACTGGGCTGTCAGCGCCCGTTGCGAGAAAGATGGCATCAACTTCGCCAGCCAGCAGTTTTGTGGCGGCATCGTCGTTCTCCAAGGCCAAGAAAGTGGCATTCGTATCGGAGATCTTCGAATGCGCGAACAGCTGAAACATCAGCGCCCGGGTGCCGCTTCCCTCAGGGCCAATTGCGAGCCTCTGCCCGATAAATTCGGTGAAACGGGTTTTCTCGGTTTCAGACCGGTAGAAAATCCAAAGTGGTTGCTGGTAGACCCGGCCGAGCGAGAGCAAATCCGGGCCTTCCGCTGCGGTCACGGCGCCGCCCTGGACGAGTGCGACCTTGACGCCCGATGAAACGTCTAACAACCGGGATGCGTTTTCCTTCGAGCCGTTCGACGTCTTCAGTTCGAGTTTGACGCCATCGCGGGCGAGGATCTCGGCGTACTTTTTCCCGAATAAGTGATAGGCGCCTTTCGACGAGCCCGTTGACATCAGGATCGTGCGCGGCGGCGCCGGCTCCACGAATTGATAAGCGAGCCACAGAGCGGCCAACGCCAATACAATCGCCGGAGCGGCGATAATCAGCAGCTCGCGGCGCTGCAAAATGCGCTGCCGCGCAAGCAGATTTCTGAGCATTGTCCCCGTCTCTCATCGTCAGACAGGGTACTTTAGTGCCCAAGTATGGCGGATCAAGGGGTTATGCGGCGCGAGCCAAGCGATCCACGGCCTCGATGAGAAGAGGGTGAATATTCGGACTTTCCTGCTTCAAATAGGCGACGAGTGCAGTCTCGGACGGCGAGAGGCGGCCATCACGGCCCAAACGGCCGGCGAGCCAGGAGGCTTCGGCCTCCGTGATCGCTTCGTTTGTGATGATCTCAATGCGCTGATGTTCGAGCCGGGCCAGCGCACGCTCTTCCGGCGACTGGTCGTGATAGGCGTCTTGAACCGACGACAGGTTCGTGCGGACCATCGACAGCAAAAACGCTAGAACGGATGTTTTTTGCCCCGGGTGTTCAAGGGACGCTTCTTGGCGCAGAGCCTCTTCACGCGAGGGGACAGAATATCCCGACGACGCCATAATCACGTTGGCGATGGCTTTGACGAAGAGATCGGTCCATGCCGGATTGGGGTTCGCATTCTCAACGGCTTCGTCGATATCGAACAGAATATCGGCTTCATCGCGGGTCACAGCGACATGCCCATCGCCGCCGAAGGCGTAGAGCATACGGCGCAGCAGATCGACTTCGCCGGCGGTGATTTCGCCCGCAGCCAGTGACTTGCCGTCTCTGAGCGGCCCGGTGCCCGAGATCACTGCGTGCTTCACTTGCTCGAGCGCATATTTGACAAGGCTGATGGGCGCCCAGCGCGCTTTGTCGAGCACGTTAACGATCAGCTCCAGCTCGGTCTTGCTGTCAGTCTTGCCGTCCGAGGAGACCTGCTCGATCAGCCAGTGTGCATTGTCGGCCGTAACGTAGCCTTGGGGTTGGGCCTGGAAGACGATGAAATCTGTAATCGCCTCGATGAAGAAGGGCGCCCACGACGGGTCAAACAAATTGCAGGCGTCGTTGAGCTTGAAAAGAATTGCGGCTTCTTCGGCCGAGGTAACGCCGTCTTCGTAGAAAATTTTGCGGAACGCGAGCACGTCGCTGTCTTTAATCGAACCGCGCGCGACAATTTCTTCAATCTGAATCGACTTAAGACCACTCATGGAAATCTCCGCAGCACGAGACATAATGACTGCGGAGAACATGAGGTTTGGCTACTTAATCGCCACTTAACGGGCATGCCATGAAGACCGCAATTTCGGAGCTGTTGCTGAGAGAGCACATTTCGCCGCGTGCGCGGGGCACCACGAAAAAGAAAGGGCCGCGGTTCTGTCCGCGACCCTTCATGAACAAACTACCGCTGGTGGCGGTTACCACCAGAACGACCACCAGTGCTGACGGCGATACCCGCGCGAACTGTAAGATGGCACGCTGTATTCGTGGTCGTCGCGGTCGCGATGCAAGGTGACGCGGCGATCGGATTCGCGATGAGCGTTGCGGATGCGCGCGGCTTCAGCAGGGTCTAGGCCTCCGTATTCGTGATGGCGCTCGCGGCTATTGCTATGACGGCGCCTGTCATTGTCATTGTCATCGTCGTTGTTGCGGCTCGGACGCGTGTAGGTGACTTTAGGCTCATCGTTAGCGCCGCTTGTGTCCCGCGTCGCCGTGGTGGTGCGCGTGGAGCCGCGCTGGTTTGGTGCCGAGCCACGCGAAACGGTGCTGCCGCCGCTCTTCCAGTTGCGCGAGACGTGGGCTGGTTCGTCGTCCTCGGCGGCATAGACCGGAAGAGTTGTAGCGGCTGCTGTCGCTGCGATCGCGGCGAGGCTAAAAAGTGCTGCGAATTTCATCGGATTTCTCCCCTGCTCTGGCCGCCAGCGCCCATGCGCCGGCCGGTTGAACATGAGGGGAAATTAGACGAGGGCCGCTGAACCCGTTCTGAAGGCGCTCTTTAGGCTACGTTCATGAAGCCAGAGCGCGAAAATTGCTGGGCGGCGGCCTGACTCACCTTTGGACCTAGCAGCCCTTTTGGGCTTCGAGCTTTTTGATTTGGCCAATGTAGCGGCGGTCCGCGTCGCTTAGCGGTACGGCATCGACATTGTCGTGCGTGCACCCGCCATTACCGAAATGCTCGCGCGCACGCGTGGTCTTGAAGCAATACCCAGCGTTTTTATAAATCTGGTTGCGCGCGGCCCAAAGCTCCTGACAGCTCGAATCAGATCTGACTTCATCGCCGGATTGAGCTGCTGGCACAAAGAGAACGAGAGGGAGCGCCATCCCAAACAACGCGAGCAAAGACTTGGCTTTCATTTCAGATTTCCCCGTTGAAGCCCTAGCAACACCAAAACCGCAGCAGCACCAACCCGCGAAAGCCAGTCGCAGCGGAGGTCAGCTTAGCTATAAACTTAGCATGAAATGAGATGACCGGGGAGAAAGCCCCGGCCATTTTTGTGGCGCGACCAGCGGCGAGCCATTTCCCGATATCAGCAGCCCTGGCGGCGTTCAGAAGCGCGAATGCCCCGGACCATGGAGCGCTCCCCACGCGACAACGGCACCGCCCCTTCGCTATGATACGAGCAACCGCCATTGCCGAAATAATTGATGGCGCGGGCCGTTTTAAAGCAATAGCCGTTGTCCTTATAGATCTCGTTCCGCATCACCCAGAGTTCCTTACACTCGTAGGCGTCGCCCTGAACGTCGCCAGCCTTGGCGGGAATCATGGAGGCGGCAAGAAGTGCAGCGGCGGCGGCGGTTAGAATGAGGGCCGTTTTCATAATTTGGGTCTCCATAGAGATCTGGGGTTAAAGAATATTTTTTGGTTCGAAACATTCGTCGCGGGGCGGCAGCAAAAGGTTCATTCGCAAACTCAACATTTTTCGCCGCCCAGCGGGGCCGCTTAGTATCCGGCCAAGCGCCACCAGCGGCGGCTCTTCTGATGATCGTTGCGCTCGGAGAAAATGTGAGTGTTGGCAGCATCCTGAGCGTAACGAAGCGATTGGCGTTCGTTCCAGTTCAAGTGACCGTCTGCGAGAAACGCGCGTTCCATACGGGCAATGCGAAACTGCTCGCTGCGCAACATCTGGAATTCGCCCCACGTTAAGGTCCCATTGGCCCGGCCCTCGCGGATCAATTCCATATGCCGGGCTTGGCGCGCATCGACTTCATAGCGCCAGCGATCGGCGGCATCCGCAGAGCCGGCTGCAGTCACGAGCGTTGTGATCGATGTGAGAAGTGCGGCGGCAATCAATTTGGTCTTCATGACATTCTCCTTGGGTTTGACTTAATCCGTGGCTTCAGTCGCAAAACTGATGTTCTGGAGAATGCTAAATCCCGGCTGAACCAACTCTGAAGCAGCACTTCATGTTGGCTTCAGAGTTGCGCCGCGAATCCGCCCAGCTTCTTCGCAGCGCAAAAAAAGAGCCGCTCTTTTGAGCGGCTCTCGAGGTGGCGTACTATCCGGGGGGATTGGATGTACGCGGGAGGAAAACACTCTGCGGGAACTTAGAAGCCGAAGCGGCGCAACCACCAGGGGCGCTGCCAGCCGTCATTTGCCTCACGGACGATGTTGTGCTGTGCCTGATCTTGAACGCGATGAAGCGTGCGTTTTTCATTGCGCGACAGACGGCCATCGGCCTTCATCTCCGCTTCGATGCGGGCAATCTCGGTCTGCTGTCGGCGCAACTTGATGCCTTCGCGCCAGGTGATGGAACCGTCGTTGCGGCCCTGCTCGATTTTGTTCCACTGCTCGGATTGGCGTGCGTCGGTCGAGGAATATGCGAAGGCGCTCGCGCTCGAAGCGAGCATGATGCCGGTAGCGATAAGTGCGATCTTGTTCATGGGGTGAGCCTCTTTGTCTAAGTCAATTCGATGAGGCGAGTTTTAGACAGGGCGCTTTGAACTCGGCCTGAACGGCGCCGTTAACTGGCGTTCATCTCGGCCAGCAACTTGAAAAGGCATGTGATTTCATATTGGGGCGCCCCCTTTCGGCTTAGCTGCCGCTCCTGCGGCGCCCCAAGACTAGCAAAGCGACACTCCGTCGTGCTTCAGGTTGCAGATGCGCAGGCTTTGCCAGTTCAGAGCCTAGTGTTTCAGAGCAATTGGGGTAGGTTACTTCCACGCATTTCAGACAAGTCGAGACCCATTCATGTGTTTTTCAGCAACGGCGAGTTTTTTGACCGCGGCGGTTACGGGACTATCGGGAGCGGCCGCCGTTTCGCGCACGACCGAGCGGCGCGAATTGCCTTTGGCCGCCGTGCCGCTATTTTTCGCAGCCCAGCAAACGATCGAGGGCGCCTTGTGGCTCGCACTGCCGGTGGCGCCGCAAGGTGCCGCGTGTCAGGCGCTCACCCACTCGTTTCTGTTTCTGGCGCTGATCTTCTGGCCGCTCTACGCTCCGCTCGCTGCGATGGCGATGGAGGATGATCCGCTGCGCCGCCGCTTGATCGCCCTTTGCGCCGCCGTTGGAATTGGCACCGCGCTCTATCTTGCCAGCGTCCTGCTTGACGGCACGCATGCGGCAATCGTCAAGGACGGCCATCTCATCTACGATAGCCAGCCGCCACCTTCTGGGGCCGTTGGCATATTTTATCTCATCGCCACGGGGCTCGGTCCCGCCCTCTCCTCGCATCGCGCCGTCAATATCATGGCAATCATCGTGGTGCTCGGATCGGTCGTGGCATATGTCGCCTACTGGGACGCGTTTGTGTCTGTGTGGTGCTTCTTTGCTGCGGCCGCGAGCGTGGTCATCCTCATGCACTTCCAGCGGGCGCGGGAAGCCCAGCAAAAGCAAAGCGCTGTCTAAATGAAACCTTCACCCCCTGCGGGCAACGCGCCGACGGGGTTAGAACTGCAGCACAAATCACCAAGTTCAAAACGAACGGCCGCGGCTGGCGCCTCAATAAGACAATTCACGGATTATTATCCAATTCGCAACTTCAACAATGCACAAGCTGAAGTTTACGCAGACTTAACCGGGTTTCTTAGCGCTTGTGAAAATTTTTGGTGCGATTTTATCGGCTCAATCCGGAAAGCTACGCCCCATTACGAATGAGCCCCAAATGTCCTCAGAGAACAATTACACCAAGTGCACCGTGAACTCGTTTAGGGGATCTGAGACCGGCTCTACGACCACGTTATTCGCGGTATCTCTTGTTGCGGTCTTCGGCGTGATGGCCCTGGCCGTGGACTACGCTGCCTGGATGAACCGCACGTCCGATCTGCAAGCACAGCCGATGCAGCAGCACTCGCAGGAGTTGCACGGCTTGCGGCTTCAGAAGGAGGCGAGAGTGCTACGCAATTCGCGCAAACGTATCTGCAGGCAAAGAAAATTGCGCCCAGCACTTCCAATGTGACTGTGAACAGCGGAGCAGGCCACGGTCACTGTTACAATCACAGAAACAGGCCGCAGATATTTGTCACCAGTGATTGGCCTGGAAGCGCCAACTATAAAAGTCGTCGCCGAGGCCGTCGCCCAGGGCAAAGCCGCGCGGCCGTGCATCATTGCTCTCGATCCCGCCGCTCCGGTCGGCATAGATTTTTCGCTTGCTGGATCGGTCACCGCGATTGATTGTGCAATCTGGTCGAATTCCACGAGCGCGACGTCGTTCGATCTTAACGGCTCGGGTACAGCCTCTTCGGACCGCAACTGCGCCGTTGGCGGCGTGTCGGGAAATTCGTTCGCCATTACGCCCGACGCCGAGCCCAATTGCCAACCAGCGGTCGATCCGTTCCTTAGCTGGACGCCTCCGGCAAGTGCCATATGCGATCAGTCGAACTTCGAGAAGCTCGACAACGGCCCAGTTACGCTCACTCCAGGCGTGTACTGTGGCGGACTAAGAGTTGGTGGCGCAACAGAATTATTTCTGGAGCCCGGCATCTATGTCATCAAGGATGGCTCCCTAAAGGTCAACGCTGGAGCCAGCATCACCGGGACCGGTGTCACGATCCTGTTGACCGGCACCGATTCCCATGCCGATTTCCTCGGCTCGGCAACCGTGCACCTTTCGGCTCCGATCAGCGGGCCGACAGAAGGTCTGGTCATCGCTGCCGGCCGTGAGGAACCGGTTTTGGCTTCGAAGGTTGGGGGCGGGGTTGAAATGGACATCGAAGGCACGGTCTATTTGCCAACACACGACTTGTCCTACGGCGGCAATTCAGAAAGCATTTTGCCCTCGTCCTACACATTCTTGGTCGCCAAAACGATCACGTTCCATGGCGGCTCGACAGTGGTCGTGCGCGGTGACCCCGAAACAGCAAAAGTACCCCCCAAGAATAAAGACGTTGTCATGCAGGGCACGACACATCTGTCGCGTTAGCCCCCCCTATTGTTTTCGCCGCCTTCACCCCTGCGGGCACGCGGGCGGGCGCGACAGCGCCGAGCGGGCAATGACGCTCAGGATCGTATAACCGGCAAGGACCGTACCGCGCACGGTTCCCGAAATTTTCGACACTCCAATGCGCGGGCGGTAGCGCACGGGCACTTCTTGGATCGCAAGATTGGCGCGCGCCGCCTTGATTTGCATTTCGACCGTCCAGCCGAAAGCACGATCGCGCATGTCGAGGGCACGAAGCGCTTCTGTGCGGATGGCGCGGAAGGGGCCGAGATCCGTGAAGCGCGTGCCGAAGAAGCGGCGCATTAAGCGGCACGCGAGCCAATTGCCGAAGCGCTGCTGGGGTGTCAGCGCGCCTTTTTCGGCCGTGCCCAGAACGCGCGAACCGACAACGAAATCGGCTTCATTGGCCAGTATCGGATCGACGAGCAGATGCATGTCTTCCGGATAATCGGAGTAATCGCCGTCGAGAAAGACGATGATATCGACAGGGGGAAGAGCCTTGATACCGGCCTGGCAGGCGGCGCCGTAACCGCGCGAAGGTTCTATCGTAACAAGCGCACCGGCAACTTCGGCCGCCATGGCCGTGCGGTCGCTAGAGCCGTTGTCGGCGACCACAATCTCGTCGACCCAATCGGGAATGGCGTGCGATGACGCGGCCGATGGCGCCTTCTTCGTTGAGGGCGGGAATGACGACGCCGATACGTTTGTCCTGACGCATGTCCCCTACCCTCCGCGCGAAATAGCGGAAACGCACGCGGGTGGTTCGCTACGGCACATGCTACGCCAGTAGACCAGCGCCAGCACCGGCACCCAAATCAGCCACATGACGTAGGCGTGGAAGATCTCCGTCGTCTCGCGCGCGGCAAAGTAGAAGTAGGAGTAATAGACCGGGATTGTAGCCGTCAGCACGAGCAATGCCGGTTCCGGGCGCAGGACAAGCAGCGGCAGCAGCCACAACGTGTACCAGGGATAAACGGCGGGCGAACATACGACGAGCGCCGCGACCACGAACAGCGCGCGCGACGTGAGGTCGTCAAAGCCCGCGATTGGGCGCCAAGCCGCCACGACCGCCGCAGTAACAACAATCGAGGCCATGATCCCGCGTGCGGTCAGATTGACGGTCGCATCGCTCAACAAGCCAAGCGCTGCGGCGCCGCGCGCAATAGCCCCGTGGATTATTGCAAAAACCGGCCCGTTCTTACTCCAGGATGCGGCATAGGCGGAAAGGCCCGCGCTATCGCCAAGTCCCGCCGAAACAATGGGCCATAGCCACAAGGCCATGAGGGCCGCGAATACACCTGATGCCAATAAGAGCGAGCGCCGCTCATTGAGGTATGGCCGCAAAATGAGCGGCAGGAGGATCGCCGGCCAAAGTTTGATACCGGCAGCAAGCCCGAGCATGGCGGATGCCGCAACCGGCCGGCGGCGGGTGGCGAACAACAGCGCGGCCAACAGAAACGGAAAGATCAGAACTTCAAAGTGCGCGGAGTTGTAGACCTCTTTGAGCAAGAACCGGGTTCCACCAATAGAGCGCGCTCCAGACACGCGCGCGGCCGAGCGCATCGAGTGCAAGCAGGAGGAGTGCAAACGTCGCGGCGTCAGCGAGCAGCAGCAAGCCGCGCCAGGCGGTGAGACTGAACGGCGAGATGGCATGGGCAAGCGCGAACGCGGCCTGTGTCAGCGGCGGATAGATGGTCGTCAGGTCTTTGTGGTTGATGCGCTTGAAGACGGGGCCCGCCTCTTCCTTGAGCGCTTGAAGCGGGCCTTCGGTGATCCGAGAGCGGATTTCTTCTGGCGATTTGAGATAGGGGTTCAAGCCCTCAGCGACAACGGCGCCGTCCCAGAGGTAGCGCTGATAGTCGTCTTCGAGGATCGGTTGGCTCGCCATCAATATGAGCCGCGCGGCGATGCCAATCGCGAAAATGAACCAGAGAAGGCGGGTGGGAAACGAACGGCCGTTGCCGTCCACACCCTTCAGCAGCCAGGCCATCGCAGCCAAAAATATCGCCCCCGCCACCACTAGCCCTGCAGTGAGGGCCAGTATTGGCATGTCGATGACTTCCGTGTCATAGCCGAACCAGGCGGATACGATGGTGAGACCGGCGGCGAACAAGACAACAAGCAGGCCGGTGCCGTACCAGCCTGCCTCTCCGACGCGTTCAATCGTCTCCGAGCTCACGAGCCGCGGTCGGTTTCGCATTTCCCGGATTCAGGATTGAAAACCTTGCCTTCTTTGCACTTCTTACCGGCTTCGGCCGGCATGGCGAGGCTAACGGCGACGAGGGCCGTAATGGCCAAAGCGAGCAGGCTTTTCATAGGCGTGTTCTCCTCGAAGTGTGTCGATAATCTAGAGTCTACGCTGGATGTTCGCCGTGGACCATTCAATCGTTACGCGGAGGGCCGGGGGAAGCGTTTTTTTGTTCACGGCCACGCAGATGAACACTGCTCGACACTGCGCTCGACACAATGTTCGACACTTGGCCCGACACATGGCTCGACTCTGTGCGGCACAAATGTCAAACGCTTGAGCGCACCCGTGACCCTTTCGCCACGCACGTCTATCAACACGCCCGCAGAAACCGACATGAGACCGATGCAGTCCCCAGCGCTCACATCCGCTTCGCGCAAAGTCAGCCACCGGCTGATCCCGTTTCTGATCCTGTGCTATTTCGTCTCCTACCTCGACCGCGTGAACATCGGCTTCGCGGCACTGACCATGAACGCTGATCTCGGGATCGGCCCGCAGGCATTCGGCTTCACGGCCGGGATTTTCTTCCTCGGCTATTGCCTGTTCGAAGTGCCAAGCAACGTCATGCTGGCCAAATTCGGCGCGAGGATATGGATCGCGCGCATCATGATTACGTGGGGCCTTGTGTCCATGGCCATGGCGTTCGTGACCGGGACAACGAGCCTGGCTGTTGCGCGCTTTCTTTTAGGCGTCGCGGAAGCGGGGTTTTTTCCAGGCATCATCTACTATCTGACGCGATGGGTGCCGGCTGCGGAGCGGGCGCGAACGGTTTCCGCGTTCATGGTCGCGGTTCCCGTTTCCGCGTTGATCGGCGCGCCGCTGTCGGGTTGGATTTTAGACGCGTTCAATGGCGTGGGGCGGTCTCAAGGGCTGGCAGTGGCTTTTTATTCTAGAGGCGGCGCCCGCCGTTGCTCTTGGCATGGCCGTGCTTTTCTTCCTCGATGACAAGCCGGAGGATGCGCGCTGGCTCACAGTGGAAGAACGCGCGGCCTTGGCTCAGACAATCGCCGACGAAGACCGGGCTAAGTCCGCGTCCGGGCACATGACGTTGCGCCAAGCGCTGACCGACGGGCGCGTTTTGAGCCTGAGCCTCGTCTACTTCGGCATCGTCTGCGGGCTTTACAGCCTGACGTTCTGGACGCCGCAGATCGTGAAAGCGTTTGGCTATTCCAATCTTCAGACAGGGTTCATCGCGGCGATACCTTTTCTGGCGGGCGCGCTTGTCATGAGCGCGTGGGGGCGCCATTCCGATCAAACGGGCGAACGCGTCTGGCATGTGGCGCTGCCGTCGTTTCTGGGCGCGGCAGGATTGATCGCGGGGTCATTGGTGAGCGAGCCTGCATTTGCGCTTCTCGCCTTGACGGTCGCGGCCCTTGGCATCTTCGCGGCATTGCCGACGTTCTGGACGTTGCCGACGGCGCTGCTCTCGGGCACGGCGGCAGCGGCCGGCGCATCGCTCTCATCAACTCCATCGGCAACACCGGCGGGTTCGCAGGGCCTTATGTTGTCGGTTGGCTGAAGGGGGCCGGCTTGACGTCCGGCGCGGCGGTGGCGGCGATAGCCAGCGTGATGGTGTTGTCGGGGGTTGTCGTGTTGTGGGTCGGAGATCGGCGCGCACCATCTTCGCTCCCGCGACTCGGCGATGACGAAATTCATTAGCGGACGCGTCCGGCCGGCTCGAGCGATCGGACCGGCGGTTTCGTTCAACTCGTCAATCGCCGCAGTTTGCTCCGCGCCTATGGGCGCTCCAGCATCTCCTGGTCGCTAACGCTCAATAAACCCAATTCATCGGTGAAACCTGCCGCCCGCCAGATTTTGACGGCGTAATGCGCTGCCTGCTGGCGCTGAGCCACCGCAAAAATCTTGGTGTCGTCGAGCAAAATCTGCAGCCTCATCTGCAGCACAATCTTGTCCCGTGGCACCGGCATCGCGATTACATCGTCAATGGCCGCGTCGATGAAGGTTGCGAGCTGCTGCGCGTTTCCGGTGCTTGACGAATCGGAGGGGAACTCCGCCTCATCGGCTTTGAGACCGATCCGCAAACTCTCGAGCGCCGCAGTCTCCTTCAGGCCCACGGCAAAAGCCGGCGGACCTATCAATCCGCAAAGTAACAGCAAGGACAAAAGCCATCGCGCAGCTGCTACTCGCATGCCAACTCACAACGGAATATTGTCGTGCTTCTTCCAGGGATTATCGACGGTCTTGTTGCGCAGCATGTTGAGCGCGCGGCACAGGCGCTTCCTCGTTGTTGAGGGCGTGATGACTTCGTCGATGTAGCCGCGCTCGGCGGCGACGAACGGATTTGCAAAGCGCGCTTGATATTCGTCGATGCGGGCTTTGATTTTTTCCGGGTCGCCCAATTCCGAGCGATAAATGATTTCGGCCGCGCCCTTGGCGCCCATGACGGCGATTTCGGCTGTAGGCCAGGCATAGTTCACGTCGCCGCGAATGTGCTTTGAAGACATCACGTCATAAGCGCCGCCATAAGCCTTGCGCGTGATGACCGTGATTTTCGGCACAGTCGCTTCGGCATAGGCGAACAAGAGCTTGGCGCCGTGCTTGATGAGGCCGCCGTATTCCTGCGCGGTGCCGGGCAGAAATCCGGGCACATCGACGAAGGTCAGGATCGGGATCTCAAAACAATCGCAGAAGCGCACGAAGCGCGCGGCCTTGCGCGAGGCGTCGCTGTCCAAGACGCCGGCCAGCATCATCGGCTGGTTGGCGACGATGCCGACGGTGCGCCCTTCCATGCGGGCGAAACCGGTGACGATGTTCTTGGCAAACGCTTCCTGGATTTCGAAGAAGTCGGCTTCGTCCACGACCTTGGTGATCAATTCCTTGATGTCGTAGGGCTTGTTCGGATTATCGGGAATGAGCGTGTCGAGCGACGTGTCGATGCGGTCGGGATTGTCGTTGGTCGGCATCTCAGGAACGCCGGTCTCGTTGTTCGACGGCAGGAAGTCCATCAAGCGGCGCATCTGCAGGAGCGCTTCGACGTCGTTCTCGTAGGCGCGGTCGGCGATCGAGGATTTCGTCGTGTGCACCTTGGCGCCGCCCAATTCTTCGGCAGTCACGGTTTCGTTCGTGACGGTTTTGACGACGTCTGGGCCGGTGACGAACATGTAGCTCGTGTCTTTGACCATGAAGATGAAGTCGGTCATGGCGGGGGAATAGACGTCGCCACCCGCGCACGGGCCCATGATGACGGAAATCTGCGGGATGACGCCCGACGACAAGACGTTGCGCAGGAACACTTCGCCGTAGCCGCCCAAGGCCGCGACACCTTCTTGAATGCGTGCGCCGCCGGCATCGAAAAGACCCATGATCGGCGCGCGGTTCTGCAGCGCCATATCCTGGATCTTCATGATCTTCTTGGCATGACTTTCCGAGAGCGAGCCGCCGAACACAGTGAAGTCCTTGGCGAACACGTAGACGACGCGTCCGTTGATGGTGCCCCAGCCGGTGACAACGCCGTCGCCAGGGGTCTTTTGCTTTTCCATGCCGAAGTCGATGCAACGGTGCTCGACGTACATGTCGAATTCTTCGAACGAGCCTTCGTCCATCAGAAGCTCGATGCGTTCGCGTGCCGTCAGCTTGCCCTTGGAATGCTGACTGTCGATGCGGACCTGACCGCCGCCAAGCCTGGCGTTGTCGCGGCGCTTCTCGAGCTCGTCGATGATGTCTTTCATGGCGTGGGCTGACCCTGATCCGAGAAATTGAATGGGAGACGGGTCTGATAGCATGGCTGAGACGAAGCGCAAGCGCGGCCAATGGGTCGCTTTAACCCTATGGGCAGCCAGGGGTATTTTGGCGCTGGAGAACCGGCGTCTAAGCCGCTTCGGCCAAGCGTTTCAAGCGCGCGGCGATGTCGCTGGCTTCGAGTTCGAGTGTGCCCGCGCGCGGGATCGGCTCAAAGACGACGTGATGGTGGCGCGAGGCCAGCCAGGGGAGCGTGGACGTTGCGAAATCGGCGATCGGGTCGGCAACGATGCGCCGCCCCGGAACGATGCGTTTCAACACGCGCTCGGCGTCAGCTCGGGCGGCGAAAATATAAAGCGCCTGACACTCGATGCCGCGCCGCATGATGGGGAGCAGCAGCGGCCCCTCGTCGGCTTCGGCAAGGAACACTTCGCCCTTTTCTGAAAGATGCGCGAGGAACGCCGTCACCGCTTCGTGCTTCAGGCGCAAAATGAGATCGGCGGGTTCAACCTCGGCTTCAACCGGGTCCGCGACCCAATCGGTGCCGGCAAATCCACGCCCTGCCTTGAGGCCGGGGAGAATATCGGATGTGAATTCGTCGAGCGGGATTTCTTGCAAGCCGTCGTCGCCGGTGAGCGCCGTCGCCCAGCGCTTGGCTTCCTTCGGGCACGACCAGAATAGTTGCACCGTCCGCCCTTCGATCTTTTGCGAGGGCACGCAGGCCGTTTCTTCGTCGGCGAGCGTGTAGACAGAGCCTTCTTTTACGGCGCGCTTGACGAAGCGGTCGCGTTGCGCGAGTTCCGGAATGCGGGGTGCGTGCAGGATCACGATCAAGCTCTTAATGGGCGAATCAATTGGGAGGAGTGTCGCCGCGATAGGGAGCGAGGGCAAGGGCTTGTGCCGCGGTCTCATTCCCCGTCGCCGCCGGTCTCGCCGCTCGAATCGCCATCACTCTCTTCGTTTCGCGATTTTTTGTGGGTGTGACCGGCCGCGCCCGCGTAGGGGCCGAGCCCGTCGTCGAGGCGGGCAGGTATGTTCCAGATCCTCTTGTACCACGGAGACGATGCGATGAGCGAGGCGATGACCATGAAGGCCGCGCCGGCAACGAGCATGAGGACTGCGAACTTAACAAGTGCGGTGAACAGGTCCATGGGGCGGATCCCTCCCAAATACGAACCTCGTGCACTCAATGTGGTGCAGCGGCGGCCGGGGCACAAGTGGGGGAGATGCTATCATCCAGGAGCCATTTGGCTCTAGACCACAGCCCCCGAGAGCGAGCCGATGGCTGCTGTCAGTGCCATGGCGAGCGCACCCCAGAAGGTCACGCGCGCCGTTGCACGGACCACGTTGGCGCCTCCCGCCATCGCGCCGACGGCGCCGAGAAGCGCTAAAAAGACAAGCGACGCAGCGGTGACGACGGGGACGAGTTTGTCCGATGGCGTGATGAGAGTCACGATCAGTGGAAGGGATGCTCCGACCGCAAATGTCGCCGCTGACGTCAAAGCGGCAACGACCGGCTGCGCAGACGTCACTTCCGAGATGCCGAGTTCTTCGCGTGCGTGCGTTCCGAGCGCATCCTTGGCCGTCAACTGCACGGCGACTTGGCGCGCGAGCTTTTCGTCCAAGCCTCGCTTGACGTAAATGCCCGTCAGTTCGTCGAGTTCGGGTCCTGGCGTTTCTGCGAGTTCTTTGCGTTCGCGCGCAAGGTCGGCGTTTTCGGTGTCGGACTGAGAACTGACCGAAACGTATTCGCCGGCCGCCATGGACATCGCACCCGCTACGAGCCCGGCGATGCCGGCGATCAGCACAGCCTGCGGCGTGGCGGCGGATGCGGCGACACCGGCGATGAGGCTGGCGGTCGAGACAATCCCGTCATTGGCGCCAAGCACGGCGGCGCGCAACCAGCCGATGCGTTCGACGAGATGCGATTCAGGGTGTGCGTGTAAGCGGCTCATGGGCGCGTTTCCGGTTGTGGTCTTGACGTGGTTTAGCGGAAGACTAGTGCAGGCAGTATTGATTGAGGATGCGCTGGATCAAAGTCTACTCACCCCTTAGCCCCCCGCTCGCGGCGGAGCTTGGCCCAATATTCGAGACGCTTTTTGATGTCGCGCTCGAAGCCGCGTTCGACGGGATCGTAGTATTGCGGGCGTTTTTTGAAATCGTCGGGAAAATAGTTTTGGCCTGAGAAGGCGTCCGGCTGATCGTGATCGTAGAGGTATTCGGTGCCGTAGCCTTCGTCTTCCATGAGTTTGGTCGGCGCATTGAGGATTGCCTTTGGCGGCGCGAGCGAGCCGTATTCCTTGGCGGCGCGCATGGCGGCTTTGTAGGCGACGTAGTTGGCGTTCGATTTGGGTGCTGTGGCGAGATAGACGACGGCTTGGCTCAAGGCGAGTTCGCCTTCGGGGCTCCCTAAAAAATCATAAGCGTCCTTGGCGGCACTGCACACGACGAGCGCTTGCGGGTCGGCCATGCCGATATCTTCAACCGCCATTCTGACGAGGCGGCGCGCGAGGAAGAGGCGATCCTCGCCGCCGTCCAGCATACGGCAAAAATAATAGAGCGCCGCGTCGGGGTCCGAGCCGCGCACGCTTTTGTGCAAGGCTGAAATCAGGTTGTAGTGCCCTTCGCGCGATTTGTCGTAGAGCGGCGCGCGGCGCTGCACGAGCTTGACGAGCGCGTCGCGGTTGATCGGTTTCGCGGTCTCGGGAAAAGCCGAGAAAACGTCTTCGGCAAGATTGATGATGGAGCGGCCGTCGCCATCGGCCATGCCTTTGACGGCGTCGCGCGCGTCGGCGTCCACGGGGAGCGAGCGGCCCATCTCGGTTTCGGCGCGTTGAAGAACGGTTTCAAGTGCTGCGTCGTCGAGGCGGTTCAGAGTCAGAACGCTGGCGCGGGAGAGCAACGCGGCGTTGAGTTCGAACGAAGGGTTTTCGGTCGTCGCGCCGACGAGCGTGATGGTGCCGTCTTCCATGTGCGGCAGGAAGCTATCCTGCTGGCCGCGATTGAAGCGATGGATCTCGTCGATGAAGAGCAGCGTGCCCTTGCCCTGCTCGCGCATCATCTTGGCGCGGTCGAAGGATTTGCGCAGTTCCGCGACGCCGGAGAAGATCGCCGAGAGCTGTTCGAACGCGAGATTGGTTTCGCCAGCGAGCAACCGCGCAATCGTGGTCTTGCCGCAACCGGGCGGGCCCCAGAGGATGAGGCTCGGCACGCGGCCCGATTTCAACATGCGCGTGAGCGTGCCTTCGGGACCGACAATGTGATCCTGCCCGGTGACGTCGGATAACTTTTGCGGACGCAGGCGATCGGCGAGCGGACGCGGCGCGCTTTTTTCCAGTCCTGCGGCTTCGAAGAGATTGGTCATGGGGAGGAGTTATAGGGGCGGCGGGGTAACGGGGCAAATGGGGCAGCGGAGTTCCCCTCTCCCCATTGAATACTGGGGAAAGGGGCAGAATGCGGCACACCCTTCAGTTCAGCTTCACCGAACCAAACACGCGAACGCTGGCGCCGGGCTGAAGGACTTCGTCCTTCTTGAACGAGGAATGGACACGCACCTCCTCGTCGCCGAGGTTTTCGCCCTTGATGCCGATGGTGAACTCGGGCGACGTGCTTGCGCTTCCCGGAAGTTTCGCCGTGTAGGACAATTCGGCACTGATGAGCGTGTAGCCCTCGGTCGGCGTTTCGCTCAAGGCAATGCGGTCCTGATCAAAAGCGTGGAGCACCGCGGCACGCGCAAACCACTGCCCATCGCGATAGTAGAGCGCGCCACCTAAGCGATGCGGCGGGATGCGCGGCACGTTCTCGCCGTTATCAAACTTGGCGTTGACGAAATCGTACTGCCCTTCGATGCCCCACACACCGTTCCAGATAGGCGCGATGTCATATTGGGCGATGAACTCGGCGCCGTAGAAACGGGCATTGCGTTGTTCGAATACGAGTCTGATCCAGTTCGTCTTCCGTGCCGCACGTGTCAATCGTGTCGCCGCAGCCAACACCTGTCAGGCTCTTGGCGATGAAGCCATCGAAGCGCGTGGCGTAAAGCGAACCATCGAAGCGGAAGGCGCCGGCGGCTTTCTTCACGCCGAACTCGATTGTCTTGGCTTTTTCCTTTTCGAGGTTCGGATTGCCGATTTCAAACGTGCCGGTCGCTTCGTGCAGTCCTTGCGAGAACAACTCCTCGGCTTCCGGCGCACGCTCGGTGTATTGTCCGGTGAAGCGCGCAACGACTCCAAGCGGAAACTCATAAGCAGCGCCGGTGCTAGCGCCGAATGGCGTGAAATCTGCGTTCGCCTGTAAAGCGGACAAGATTGAGAGGATCGCTGAAATCGACGATACCCGTGCCATCGACCGACACGTGTTCAATGCGGCTTGCAGCTTGAAGTTTGAGGGCGCGCGAAAGGCTCAATTCCTGGAACACGAAGCCGGCGATCCGGTCCGTTGTTGCAGGCTCGAGCAACGAGTTGCCTTCGAAACTTTCGCCTTGAATGCGCCGGTGCCCCCATTGCATACCGAGCGCGCCGTCGAGTTTGCCAAAGGACGTCGCGATAGCCTGCTGTTCGATTTCGGCGCGGGCCTCCTGCTCGCGGTTTGTGAAACGCGATCCGACTTCGCCGTCCTGCCACTTCGTCGTGGGCGTAATCGGAAGCCCCGAACCAGAAACGCGCGACATCGATGCCGCCGGCTTGAGCGCGCCATTCGCCCTTGGACAGGATCTTGTCTTGCTTCAAATCGATGCGCGCCTCTTCCGCCGGAATGCCGTAGAGGCTTTCAACGCGCACGAATGCGACGCCAATGAAACCATCGGACCCAATAAATGAAGCCCCGAGTGCCCCGCCTTCGCTCTCGACAAAAGAGTTTTCTTGGATGCCAAGCGGCGTGACGTAATCATCGGCCGCGCGCTTGAATCCGTCGGCATGGACGGCTACGCCGTTGGCTCCGGCGGTCGCTTTGAAACTGCCGTCGCCGCCGTCGTCAACGAACTCCATCCGCCGCGAAGTGCGCCGCTGAAGCCACCGGGCGGAATGACGCTTGGAATGCGATCGTTCTCGACCGAGACCACGCCGCCTGCCCCTTGGCTACCGTAGCGCAACGTGGCGGGCCCGCGAATGACTTCAACCCGATCGGCCGCATAGGGATCGATAGGGACGGCGTGGTCTTCGGACAAGGTGGAGGCGTCGTGCGAGCCGATGCCATTTTCCTGCACGCGCACCCGATTGTTGTCGAGACCGCGCACGATCGGGCGGCTGGCGCCCGGCGCGAAGGACGAGGCGTTGATACCGGGCTTGGTTGCGAGCGTATCGGTGCAGCGTTTGGCCTTGCTTGGCGCTCGATTTCGCGCGGTGTCACGGTGGTGATGGGCGCGAAGGCGTCGTCCGGAAACGATGAGCGTGCCCGGCGGCGGGGCGATTGCAGTGCGCCTCGCCGGAGGGAATGTATCTTGAACCGAAGGCGGTTGCGGTTCCGGGAATTCTTCCGGCGGTGGCGCAGCGGGCTTGACTTGCGCCGACTTTTGACTTGCCAGTTTTGGCTTTGCCGCCGTTTTTTTCTTTTTCGGTTTTGCAGCGGGTGTTGGCTGTGAGGCGGCTTCCTCGGCGGCCGGCTTGGGTTGCGGTTTGGGCGCGGCTTCTTTCGCGGGCGCCGGCTGCGGCGCTTCTTGAATAACTTCCACGTCGGGCAGTTTCTGCTCGATCTCTGGCGCTGGCTCTACTTCAGGCGTTGGCGCAGGTTGGGCGGCGGGCGCGGATTGTTCGGGCGGCTGCTCGGCCGCTTGGCTATAAGCGGGCACATCGGCGCCAGAGACACGGCAACGGCGAATGCAAGGCGCAAGGATCGTTTGGACATGATTGTCCTCCGGAACGAATTTGAAAATCGCACTGACATAGCGGTTCGATGTGAGGGGCTCGAAGTGACCGCTCACAACACGCACGAATGCGCGTTTCGAACTCCTAAAAGTCAGGACACAATCACACAATGAAGAAAGGGCTTAAGCGGCCGGAGGTCCGCGCGCGTAAAAGTTTGCAGTCTTTGTTTTCGCATGCACAGGCGCGGAGCGCAGGGGCTTAAACGCGGCAGGCGTGAGTTGCGGACAGTGCAACCTCAAGTGCCGCCGGGAGAACAGCCGCCGCCGCTTGATTTGCGGCGAGGCAGATGAGGCAGACAGCTTCGTCCTTCGATCGTGATCGTGATCGTGATCGGCCGGATGATGTGCGCGGGCGCAGAGCAGGAGGTGCCGGTGCTGTCGAGGCAGTTTATGGAGGCCGCGTCAAATCCAGAGAGATGGCTGGCGCCAACGTGCGTATGGGCGAACAAAAGCACCATCTGCATGGCGATGGCGAGAAGCGCTATAACTCCCAAGATCCGTTGGCGGCTGCCGCGAAGCATATCGTCCTCCAATCTAGAGGCTAGAGAAGGATGGTCCGCAATGGAACCGCCAAAACCATTTCTGCAAGCGAATTCAATGGTTGTGTGATGCAAAGTCGACAGCGCTACCTGCCCACGGCAGAGCGTTATTGCTTAACGCCTCTCCCCCGCCAGAATGCGCCCGATTTCTTTAACGATATCTGATTCAGGTTTTTCAGGGCTTTGCGAGGACGCACAAAAAAACCTCCGGCGGACTTTTCCCCGCCCCCTCCCTGCGGCCGCATACTGCATCCCGTAAAACGCGAGGTGCGAGATGTTGGGTTTGGTTTGGGTTTTGATATTTGGGATTTTGGCGGCGGCCGCGGGTGGCGCGGTTTTCACTCGGGGCCGTGCGGCAGTAACACCGCTGTCATCCCGGCCGAGCCATCGTTCTCGGCGAGAGCCGGGACCCAGCGGCATTGTCACGGGCGATTTCAGATGGGTCCCGGCTCTACGCGAACCTGCTGCGCACGGTCGCTTTGGCCGGGATGACAGCTGGGGCGGCAGGTGCGTTAGCAATCAACGTGACCACGTTCGGGGCCGGCGCACATGTCTCCCCTTCCTGCGCGATGTCTTTGCGCAGGCTGAGCGCTTCTTGCTCAGCGACTTGAGGCGCGCCCCAAAAAGCGCTGAGCGTTGGCCCGTTGGCGATGCGCGTGTCACGCGTGAGGAAGGTCCACACTTCGTGCAGCCAGACGCGGCGGCCAATGCGCGCGTACCAGCGCATGCCATGACGGGCGGCGCGGTCGGGATGGAGGTAGGTTCGGAACAGCGCGCGCGGGCGGGTTTGCACGAGAACTTCGATGAGCTTTACCCAGAGAAAGCTGCGCCATGCCGGCATGTGGCGGCTGGCGAGAACCTGATGCTTGTAGTCCCAGCGCTTCTGGTCGAGCTGGATGACGGGCGGTCTTTCTCGTCGCGGAAAAAGGGCGTCCAACGATGCGGGGTGACGAAGAGCGTGATGATCTGATCGGGGTCGTAGGCGAGGATCTGGCGGAAGGTGCGCCAATAATCCCGGTCGCGTTCTTCGTTGAAGCCGAAGACGCAGGACATGAGGGAGAGCATGCCGTGTTTTCGCAGAAGGCGGATGGCCTCGCGGTCGGTCTTGGTGGTGCTGCCCTTACGGACTTTGGCAAGCGTCGCCTCGTCGGTGTGTTCCATGCCGATCAGAAAGCGCTCGAAACCCGCTTTGCGATAGAGATGCAGGATGTCGGCGTCGCGGACGATGTCGTCGGCGCGGAGTGTAGCGATCATTGTCAGTTTTACATCCTCGGCGATGATGGCTTTGAGGAGATCGCGCCAAGCTTTCTTCGAGGTGGTGGGGTTTTCGTCGGCAAAGGAAATCATGGTGACGCCATGCTCGCGATACAGCCGCCCGATCTCAGCGGCGAGCTTTTTGGGGTCGCGATGGCGCCAGCGGGTCCAGAATCCGCGCTGGCCGCAATAGCTGCACAGATGCGGGCAGCCGCGCGAGAACTGAATGACGACGCCGCGCTTGCCCCCGTAGTAGCTGTATTTCGAATGGTCGATGAGTTCCCAGCCTACCCGATAGTCGTCGAGGTTCTGGATCATGGGCGCGGGGGGCGTCGCGTGCGGGCGGCCATTGCGGCGGAAAGCGAGGCCGGGGATGTGCATAAGCTGCGGTTCCCCTCCCCCTTGCGCCGAAGGCGAGCCTTCGGCACGACGTGGGGAGGGGTTAGGGGTGGGGGGAATCCGAGACTGCGAGAGTTGGGGTTCCCCCCCTCCCAGCCTCCCCCACAAGGGGGGAGGAGAAGAGATCGTCCGCATCAGAAGCCTTGCGTTTCCTCGCCCTCGCCGCGGACAATGGCGTCAACCTCGGGCAGTTCTTCGAGGCACTCCTTCCAGTGATAGGTCGGGAAAATGCCGCCGTAGACGATCCACGTGTCGGGCAGAAGCGGGCGAAGGTCGCGAAGAATTTGGAGGACGGCCGGGTGGGCGGACGTGGAACCGTTGTGCCCGATGAGCAGGACTTCCGGCGCATGGTCGGCGGCGCGGGTGACGATTTCCTCGAACGGAAGGTTGTCGACATCGGCGTCGAGCAGCGTGACGTCGTGGCCGTCGTCGATCAACGGCCCGCCAATGGCGAGAAGCCCAAGCGGCGGGAGCATCTCGCCCGGCATGCGGGAACCGATGGCTTCGTGCGGCGGATTGATGATGAGGATTTTCATGGGGCTGCCCTTCAAATCTGCGCCGCGATGTGACGAGCGAGAAGACGCAGCCCAAATGCACAGACCGCATCGCGAGGCGGCGGCGCGGCGGCGGTCAGCACTAGGCAAAAGACCGCTGAGCGCGGGTCGGCGTGGTGCGCAATATGCATCTGATAAACTCCTGGATCCGGTGATGTTGCCCTGCCCCTTCCGGCAACTGTCGCGGAGTCCGTTCCTCCCCGGCAGCATCATTTCCTTGAATTTCCGTCTCAAAACCGCCTCCCCGGCCTTGCAGCGGCCTTATCTGTGCGGATATGTGAGGGTAAGGTGGGGGTGCCGAGGGACGCAGCAATCAATGACAGACGTGCGCACGCCGAAACTGACGGCCGAACAGAGCGATGCGCTGGCCGTGCGTCTGCGCCAGGAATTGGCAAGGCGGCGCATGACGCGGCAGGCGCTCGCGGATGCTGCCAAGATCTCGATTTCGACATTGGAAAAAGTGCTGGCTGGGCGGCGCACGTTCACGCTCGCGACGATTGTGCGATTGGAAGAAGGCTTGGGGCTCAATCTTCTATCGCCGCAAAAAACGAACGGCGCAGACACGGCCGAGACGAACGGCAATGCGCCGGATGAACTTGGGCTCGTACAATCGCGCGTCGGTCGCATGGCTTGAGGGGGCGTACCTCACCGTGCGCCCGTCGTTCGGCGAGAAAAACGCCGTCTACGCCTATCGCACGGATATTTCGTGGGATGCGGCAACGTCACGGCTGTTATTTCGCGAGGCCGAGCGCGTCGATACCGATTACGTGCAGTTTGGCGCGGTCGCCGTGCCGCATCAGTCGGGGCACATCTATCTCGTCACCAACCGGCACGGACAGCACCGATTGATCATTTTGGCGCGGCCGACGATTGGGGGCGCGATGCACGGTCTGCTGACGACGCTGCAATCGGGCAAGGGCGCGCACTTGTCACCAATTGCGACGCCGATTGTGCTGAGGCCGATTAAGGCCGGCGAAAAATTATCTTATGGGCGCATCCCGGCGAGCCACGCGGCGTATGGGGCGTACAATGTGATGCTGAGGAAGACGCTTGCCGAGCAGTATGCAGCGTTTTTGATGGGGTAATTTGTAGGTTGGGTTAGTAGCGGCCGAGTTGCTACGATTTGAATGACGCTCTCTTATCCGGTGCGTAACCCAACGACTCTTTTTGCCAAAGTTGTTGGGTTACGGGCGCAAGTGCGGGGCGCCCTAACCCAACCTACAAGTGAACTGAGCCGTGGTGTCAGACCCCCGATACGTGCCCGCCTCCGGCAAAGCGGGTCAGACACCAATCCTCGGCTTAGTGGATTGGACGATTTTCGAGCGCGAGTTTTTTACATTCCGCCCGAACCCCGAAGTGTGCGTTGCTCATAAATGTCCATGAAGGCATCTATGTCTTCGTCGCGCATGTTTTGGAAGGCAAAGTCGAGACGAAGCATTGGCAATTTGAGTTCGCCCATTTCTTTTACGCCGAGATCCGTAATACGAATATGGACTGCGCCATCTTTCTCGGGGATGGAAATAATATCGCCGTCGATTTTGAACTGCCGCTTGTCGATGGCGTCAGGTAGTTGTCTCAAGAATTCTTCGCGATCTATCTGAACGTCGCGGGTGAAGTGATCGACGGGTGTATATGTTTCCGGTGTGAAATAAAGATTCACGAGGTCCTCCAGACAACGCCATGCGGATGAGCGTCATGGACAGCAACGTTTGAAGGAAGATTTCGTTCCACGCATTGGATTACGGCGCGGGCTGGGCCTGCGCTTATTCGATTATGAAACTTTGAAGGTTACTGACAGAAGGCGGTTGATCTCGTGCTACGATCTCACCGCAACATTCACGGTTTGCGCTTTGCCCGACGTTGCGCCGGCTTTGTCGGCGACGACGATGTCAAACTTGGCGGTATCGCTGCCAGAACCATCGTGGGCGAACAGAACCTTGCCGTCTTCGAGATCGGCTTGCGTAAACGTGGAGACCGGCAAACCCGGCGCGCAGCAAAGGTCACGAATCCGTTCGCAGCGTTCGAAACCGAGAACGTAAGATTTGCGGCCTTATCGTCGGGATCAATCGCCGTCAGATCGGCCGTGGTGATGCGCACCGAGCGGCCTTTTGTGACGCTCAAATCTAAGTCGCCAGCGACGGAAGGCGGCACGTTGCGCACGGTCGCGGCGAGTTCCGCGCCCTCTTCCATGGCGAGGCGCCCGTATTTGACGTTGCCGTTGACGGTGCCCGAACTCTTGATGGAGATGAGCTGCTTGATGCGCACGTCGCCTTGCATGGTGCCGTGGATTTCTGCGGTTTCGGCTTTGACGGTGCCAAACAGGCTGCCCTGCTGGTGCACGATGATATTGCCAGCATCCAGTTTGCCATCAACATGGCCGTAGATTTCGATCTCGCGGCAGTTCTTAATTTCACCGGTCAGAACCGTTTCTTCGCCAATAATCAAAACGCCACGATTGTCGGACACGGGAACCCCCACCACAAAAATCTGATCTCGCACGAGTTTCGGACACGAATGTGTCAGCTTGTCGGCTGCGGCGTGCACGCCGGACGTTTCAAGGTAAACGGCGCGGCAAAAGCGCAGGCATGGCGGCAAATATAAGGAACAGACAGAAGGAGATAATTCCTTCTGCGGTCGAGAAATGCGCCAGCCACTCAGCGAATGTCCAACCGCGCACAGGTCCTGCCATTGCGACTTCAGCCGCAAGGAGCGAGCTCAACGCAACGAGTCCCATCCCGAGGCGGGGCGCAATGTCAGTGTCATTGAAAAAGCGGCGGACCAGGGCCCGGGCCGCAAAGAAACTTGCCACCAGGATGAGAGGCCCTTCAATGAGAGTGGCAACCACAATACCGAGACTCGGCTCCAACAGAAAAGTCCGGAGTGATCCCAGGACAAACCCTACGAGATAAACGATCGCGAAGTAGATCACACCCGCCTTGATGACCTGCATGATCCTACCCCGGCACTTGAAGTTGCAGGAGGCGTTCGCCGCGTTTCACGGCGACCTGCCACAAGCGCTTGCGGGTGGAAACGGCCTTTTCAAGGGCCGCGACATTGGCGATCGGTTCGCCACCGATCTCGACGATGATGTCGCCCGGGCGAAAGCCGAGATTCTGCGCGATCGAACCATTGCGGATGGAGAGAACGACCACGCCGTCCGTCTGGTCGAGGCTCATTTCGTCGGCGAGTGCGGGCAGAATGTTCGAGACGCGGGCGCCATCGAGCGGGTGCTGACCGGAGAGGTTTTTGATGTCGTCCTTGCCAGCCGCCGGCGGGGCGACGAGCGCGATATCGAGATCAAGCGGCTTACCCTTGCGGATGACCGACAGTTTGACGGTTTGACCGACGCCTTTGGTTGTAAGTCGATAGAAGACCGCGCGGGCATCTGTCACCTCAACGCCGTCAACGCGCATGATGACATCACCCGGCTCAATCCCGGCAGCCGACGCCGGTCCCTTGTCGGAAACGCGCGTGACGACGGCGCCGGCGACGCGGGCGAGTCCCAAGCCTTCGGCAATTTCGCGCGTCACGGCATCGAGCTTGGCACCGAGCCACGGGCGTTCGACTTTGCGGCCAGAGAGAGCGCTTTCGGCATAGACTTTGACGAGGTTTGAGGGGATCGCGAAGCCGATACCGACCGATCCGCCGGACTTGGAAAAGATCATGGTGTTGATGCCGACAAGACGGCCGTTCATATCAACGAGGCCGCCGCCCGAGTTGCCGGGATTGATGGCGGCGTCCGTTTGAATGAAGACCTGCGCGTCCGAGATGCCGACATCCGAGCGGGCAAGCGCGGAAATGATGCCGCTGGTAACAGTTTGGCCGACGCCGAACGGATTGCCGATAGCGAGCACCATATCGCCGACTTCGAGGCTATCGCTGTCTTCAAACTCGAGGAACGGGAATTTCCCGTCTCCGTTTTCGAGTTTCAGCACGGCGATATCAGTTTTGTCGTCTTGGGCGATGACCTTGGCATCGAACTCGCGCTTATCAGAAAGTGCGATGCGGATTTCGGTTTCGCCGCGCGCCTTGACAACGTGCGTGTTCGTGACGACGAGGCCGTCGGCACTGACAATGACGCCCGAGCCAAGAGAGCTCATCACGCGTTCAGATGGTTGGCCGAACTGCTCGCCGAAGAAGCGGCGGAACCACGGGTCGTCGGCGAAGGGCGAATTGAAGGTTTGAACTCTGCTGCGGACGTAGACGTTGACGACGGCGGGAGCCGCCTTGCGCACGATGGGTGCGAACGAATATTGTGCAGCTTCGCGCGATGGCGGCGGGGCTTTTTGCTGGGCGAGAGCTGCGGTGCTGGCGCTAGAGACTTGCAGCGCTACAGCGGCGGTGAGAACGGCGGCAACCCCGACGCCGCCTGAAATCAAAGCGTTGAGGGCCGATTTGGAGCGTGTCATCGGAGCATCAAATCCATTTTGAAAGGCAGCTTTTCTGAATTGCTACTTAGTCTTTTAATCGCGGCCGCTCAAGGGCGAACCCGCTGCCATTTCATGCGCACCTCCGAGCTCGCTGGACACACAGTTGAGCGCTTTTAGATTTAGTCTGACATGATTTCGGCAAATCCCCCTCCCCTCAGGGGAGGGGAGCAGTGGAGCGCAAACTCCGTTTCACCCGCACTGCTCTAAATAAGTTTCAAGTCCCGCATGGAACGGATGGCATCGCGAATGGCCGTATCGCTATCGCGGAAGGCGAGACCAAGCACCTCCTGGGCCTTGGCGTTTGTGCACTTCTTATGTCGGCCGAGTTCGGGGAGAATAGTGCGCAGGCGCTTGTCGAAGATTGCGAGCCCCCGGACGGCGGTATCTGGAAGCTGGAACTTCGGCACTTTGGACTTGAGATCTGGGCACTCGGCGGCGAGCGCTTGGCCCAGCGCAAAAAGTCCGGTTTCGCCGTTTGCTATTGATGAAACGTTCGCCGGCGGCTTTCGGGTTCGTCAGCGCCGCTGCGTGTGCCGCTGCCACATCGCGCACATCGCAGACAGGAAAGCGAATGCGCGGCGCTGCCGGATAAACGCCGCGCGCCATGAGGCGGTAAAGCTCGTGCGAGGTCGAGAGATCGGCATCGAGAGCGGGGCCTTGCACGAACCCGGGATTGATTACGGCAAGTTCGGGCGCTCCGAGCTTGCTGCGCACGAAATCCCAGGCGGCTTTTTCAGCTATAGTCTTGGACTTGATGTAGGGCGTGATGCCCTTGGTATGTTCATTGGTGAAGTCTTCCTCGGAAAAAATGTGATCGCGGGTGTAGGCCTCAGGGTACATGACCGCGACGGTCGAAGACGTTAGCACCACGCGTTTGACGGCGTTGCGGTGCGCGGCGAGCAGCACCCGCAGCGTTCCCTCGCGCGCCGGGCGGACAACCTCTTCCGCATCGTCGGGCTGCTGCATGGGAAAGGGTGACGCCGTGTGAATGACGTACTTGGCGTCGCGCGCGGCCATGTCCCAACCGTCGTCGGATTCAAGATCTGCGGCGGCGAATGAGAGATCGGAAACATCGCTGCCCGTTGCTTCGATGGTGCTCAGAACTGGCTGCGTCTTGAGATAATCGCGCACCGTTCCGCGCACGGCAAAGCCCTGGCGCAAGAGTTCAACGATGATGTGCTTGGCGATAAAACCGGTCGCCCCCGTGACGAGGACCAAGTCCTTGCTCATCGCGCATCCCTCCCGGCCGGAAACAGCGGCCCTTCATCAGCAAACATGGTCTGGCACGGCTTTCGTAACCAGAAAAACACGAGATAAACGATTGGAAATATCGAGATTAGGAACCAGGGGATATTTACCACGCCTCATGCGCTATGCCTACGGACAGCTTGGCGAACTTGAAGCTTTTCATTACTCTGTAAGCATGTTCTTCGCCGATCAAGATGCACTGGCCGGTTCACTCCGCGCCGCAGGACTGGGAATGCTTTCGGCGGAGGTCGCCCGGAGCACCCGGCCCGCGATTTATTTTCAGCGCCAGACTGTGCGTGACACAGTGGCGGCCATCGGCGCCAGCAAAATTGGCGGACTGCCGGATTTACCGCGGGGCTTCACGTGGCCGGTGCGGCCGCCACTGGCGAACGCCCAGAGAAACGCCAATCATTTTCGCGAAATCAAGGCCAGCGTCGCTGACATGTATGAGCGTTTGAAGACCGAACCATGGCATGCCGAGAGCGTCGCCAAAGGCGAGAGAGAACCCATCACAGACAAGCAGTTCAACGAACTCGACTTGGAATACGAGACCAAGGAAAATGCCTTGTTCGAGCCGTTCCCCTTGGCCTTCGTCGCCCAGTTGGACCTATCCCGCCTTTCGCTTGAGGCTGGCTTCGAACCGGCATTGCCCGACACGGGATTTCTGACGATTTTCGAGGACGCAACGTGCGGCGAGCCGCTCCCAGTGCCGCGCGTCTTCTGGCATGACTGCGGTGCGGCGGACCTTGTGCGCACCGATGTACCGCCCAATCTCGTCGCCTACAGCGATGCGCTTTCAGAGCTGCCGAGCCTGCCGTGGTCACAACGCACAAATTGCGGCTTGCTCGTGCCTCACTCCGTGCTTTCCGTTCCGCATCACTGGAAGAGCGCATACGCGCGCAGCTCCAAACGGTGGGACATGATGTGGGAGTGGTTCATGGAACCCAAGGGGACATACTGGCCGGAGAGCGCGAATGACGTGACGGGATTCGGCGATCATCTCGGCGGCTGGCCGCACGACATTCAGCACCATCCGGAACTCGAGATCGAGGGCGATCACGCTGGTTCGATAATGCCGGGCGAGACGCCGTGGCGGCATCTCTTTTCCTATGCCGGGGAATGCTATGCAAAAGACATGCAAATCACGCCGGCGTTCCCGGGGGACGGCAATACTTTTATCTTGATCCGCGACGACGACCTTGCAGAACGGCGCTTCGAGCGCGCAGGCTCAGTTTATCAATCGACGTGATGGGCGGCGTGATGGCCAAAGAAAAACCGCGCCGGACGAAGCTTCCCGGCGCGGTTTAAACGTGAGCTTGTGACAAAACGAGCCGGTGGCGCTGCCGGTTAAGCGGTAGCGCTTTCCTGGGCCTTCAGCATTTCTTGGTGCCGGGCTTTGTCTTCAGCGCCCTTCACGGAGACGTCGCGATCAACGAGTTCGATGACGGCGCGGGGTGCGCTATCGCCATAGCGGAAACCAGCTTTGAGAACGCGGGCGTATCCGCCGGCGCGATCCTTGTAGCGCGGCGCCAAGACGTCGAACAATTTCTTGACCATGTCTTCGTCGCGCAGACGCGAAGCCGCCAAGCGGCGCGAGTTCAAGTCTCCGCGCTTAGCAAGCGTGATGTACTTGTCGATGACGCGCTTCAAGTCTTTGGCCTTGGGGAGCGTGGTGACGATCTGCTCGTGCTTGATGAGAGCAGCAGCCATATTCGAGAACATTGCCTGGCGGTGGCCGGGCTGGCGGCCGAAACGGCGGCCGAGCTTTCCGTGACGCATTTGTAAAGTTCCTTTTGGAGTGTTTGTTTAGGTTATGGGAGGTTCTATGGCCTCGCCTTGTTAGTTTGGCAGCAGGCAACAGGCAGCCGGCAGCCGTTTTTCTCAGTGCGCTGCTGCCGGTTGCCGGCTGCCCGCTGCCGAATTCTCAATACTGATCTTCAAACCGCTTCGCGAGTTCGTCGATGTTGTCCGGCGGCCAGTTCGGCACTTCCATGCCGAGATGGAGACCCATGGTCGCCAGGACTTCCTTGATTTCATTGAGCGACTTGCGGCCGAAGTTCGGCGTGCGCAACATCTCGGCTTCCGTCTTCTGGATCAGGTCGCCGATGTAGACGATGTTGTCGTTCTTCAAGCAGTTGGCCGAGCGCACCGACAATTCGAGTTCGTCGACCTTCTTGAGAAGGGCGGCGTTGAACGCGAGTTCCGGATGCGAACGCTCTTCGACGGCCTTCTTGGGCTCTTCGAAGTTGATGAAGACGGCGAGCTGATCTTGAAGAATGCGAGCGGCCAAAGCGACAGCATCTTCGGCACGGACGGACCCATCGGTTTCAACCGACATGGTCAGCTTGTCGTAATCTAGGATCTGACCTTCACGGGTGTTCTCAACCCTGTAGGAAACCTTCTTGACCGGCGAATAGAGGCTATCGACCGGGATAAGGCCGATCGGCGCATCTTCCGGGCGGTTGCGCTCGGCCGAGACGTAGCCCTTGCCCATATCGGCGGTGAATTCCATACGGATCGACGCGCCTTGGTCAAGATGGCAGATGACGTGCTCGGGGTTCAGTATTTCGACGTCGGAAGAGGCTTCCATATCGCCGGCCTTCACGGGGCCTGGGCCATCCTTCTTCAAGACGATGCGCTTCGTGCCGTCCGAATGAAGACGCAGCGCGATTTCCTTGATGTTCAGGATCATGTTGGTGACGTCTTCGCGCACACCCGTGACAGACGAGAACTCGTGCAACACGCCGTCGATCTGGACGGTCTTGATGGCGGCGCCTTGCAGCGACGACAGCAGCACGCGGCGCAGTGCGTTACCGAGCGTCATGCCGAAGCCGCGCTCAAGCGGTTCTGCGACAACGGTCGCGACGCGCGTGCGGTCGCGGCCCGGCTGAATATCGATTTTCGATGGCTTGATCAGATCTTGCCAGTTCTTCTGGAGAACGTTCACCACGGGGGGCCTCGTCTATGGATGTGGCGCGGCTGAGACTTTTGGGACCTCGGGCCGCACATCGCTGAAATCCGGTCTTGGTTCGTGCCGCCGGCACACATGCCCCGAACGGGCACACAGGCGCCGGCTGTAAAACTATTAAACGCGACGGCGCTTTCTTGGACGGCAACCGTTGTGCGGGATCGGCGTGACATCGCGGATCGACGTAATTTGCAAGCCAATCGACTGCAGCGCGCGCAACGCCGATTCACGGCCCGAACCCGGACCCGTAACTTCGACTTCGAGCACTTTCATGCCGTGATCCTGGGCCTTCTTACCGGCGTCTTCAGCAGCAACCTGAGCGGCATAAGGCGTCGACTTGCGCGAACCTTTGAAACCCTTAGTGCCCGACGACGACCAGGCGATCGTGTTGCCCTGAGCATCCGTGATGGTGATCATGGTATTGTTGAACGACGCGTTGACGTGGCACACGCCCGACGTGATGTTCTTCTTCTCGCGCTTTCTGACTTTGCCTTTGCCAGGACCGGCGGCTGCTTCTTTGGCCATTGGTATTCATGCTCCTTGCCCCGGCTCGGGGCTTCGCTTTTGGTGCGGGGTAAATCCCGCTAATTTTGTGAAAGACTACTTCGTCGCCTTCTTCTTGCCGGCGATCGCAACAGCCTTGCCCTTGCGGGTGCGTGCGTTCGTGTGCGTGCGCTGACCGCGAACGGGCAGGCCCTTGCGGTGACGGAGGCCGCGGTAGCAACCGAGGTCCATCAGGCGCTTGATGTTCATCTGCACTTCGCGGCGAAGATCGCCCTCGACATTATAGTCGCGGTCAATGGTTTCGCGGATCTGCAGGACTTCGGCGTCCGTCAATTGATTGACGCGCCGCTCGGCAGGGATCCCGACTTTTTCGCAAATTTCCTTCGCGAACTTCGAGCCGATGCCATGGATGTACTGAAGCGCAATGATGGTGCGCTTAGCCGTTGGGATGTTGACGCCTGCGATGCGGGCCACTTGAAGTCTCCTGCCGTAGTCGAGTTGGCTTTGAATTTGTTAAATGCGTTTCCGTCGTATTCTGTCTTGTTCTACCGTCGTCCCGTCAGGCGAGATGGTGCACCAAGCACGCCATTCACCAATGCCTCAGTCAGTCCGGCGGGTATGAATTCCGCGCCTATCCAAAGTGCAAAAAAGCACAGAGACCGCGGCTCCCTGGCCTTCGCCCGGGTCCGGATCACACTGAGCCTTCGCTAAAATATGGGGGCGTTGTAGCCCGGCTTTCCTTTTCCGTCAATTGCCACAATTGTCCTCAAGCGACTTGAAATCCTGCCAAAACGCCGTCGATCTGCCGCGTCACGTCGGCAATGGGGGCCATGCCATCGACGTTTTTCAGCAACTTATGGGCGAAGTAGTAACCAACCAGCGGTGCCGTTTCGCGGTAGTAAGCCATAAGTCGCGTTTTGAGCGCCTCGGCGTTGTCGTCCGCCCGCACCGTGCCGCCAGCTGCCAGAGTCTCGCGTGCACGGGTTTCGATGCGCTCGGCCAATATGGTGTCGTCGACTTTGAGCTCGATCACGCAATCAAGCTTCTTGCCTTTGGTTTTCAGCAAGTTATCCAAGGCATCCGCCTGCGCCAGCGTGCGCGGGAAACCGTCCAGGATGAAGCCTCGAGCACAGTCCGGCTCAGAGATGCGGTCGGAAATAATGCCGACGACGATGGCGTCCGAGACGAGCCCGCCAGCCGCCATCACTGCCTTGGCCTTGAGACCAATTGGCGTCCCGGCCTTAACGGCGGCACGCAGCATATCCCCGGTCGACAACTGAGGGATGCCGGTTTTTTGGCTAATGGCGAGAGACTGTGTGCCCTTACCGGCTCCGGGCGGCCCGAGCAAAATCAAATTCATTTGCGCCCCTTGGGCGACGACGCGCCGCGGAGCTTGGCCTTCTTGATGAGCCCCTCGTACTGCTGGGCTATCAAATGGCTTTGAACTTGGGCGACCGTATCCATAGTGACGCTGACGGCAATCAAGAGCGATGTGCCACCGAAATAGAGAGGGATGCCGGCATAAGAGGTGAGCACTTCAGGCAGCACGCAGACGGCTGCAAGATAGAGCGCGCCTATCACGGTGATGCGGGTCAAGATGTAGTCGATGTACTCGGCCGTCTTCTCGCCGGGACGGATCCCCGGGATAAAGCCGCCGTACTTGCGCAAGTTGTCGGCCGTCTCTTTCGGATTGATGACGACGGCTGTGTAGAAGAAGGCGAAGAAGGCGATGAGCAGCGCGTACACAAGCATGTGGAGCGGCTGACCTTGTCCGAGCGCGGCAACAGCACTGTTCAGCCACTCAGGCCCTTGACCGGCTGTAAACTGCGCGATCGTGATCGGCAACAACAGGAGCGAAGACGCGAAAATCGGCGGGATGACGCCCGAAGAGTTGAGCTTCAAGGGCAAGTGCGAAGAATCCCCGCCCGTCATCTTGTTGCCAACCTGGCGCTTGGGATATTGAACCAGCAACCGCCGCTGCGCGCGCTCAAAGAAGACGATTGCCGCGATAACGGCGAGCGCCAAAAGAATGAAGCCGATGAGCGTCACTGCGCTGATGCTGCCGGTGTGGGCGAGTTCGAAGAGTTGAACAACGGCGCCGGGGAGGCCGGCGACGATGCCAGCAAAAATGATGAGCGATGTGCCGTTGCCGACGCCGCGCTGCGTGATCTGTTCGCCGAGCCACATCAGGAACATGGTGCCGCCGACAAGCGTGATGACGGTTGTAGCGCGGAAGAAGGCGCCGGGATCGATGACGACCGAGCCTGCGTTATTACGCGATCCCTCAAGACCAACGGCGATGCCGTAGGCTTGGAAGGCGGCGAGGAACACCGTGAGATAGCGCGTGTATTGGTTAATCTGCTTGCGGCCCGCTTCGCCTTCCTTCTTCAAGGCTTCGAGCTTCGGATTGATCGAACTCATCAACTGCATGATGATCGACGCCGAAATATACGGCATGATGTTCAAGGCAAAAATCGCCATGCGCTCAAGGGCACCGCCCGAGAACATGTTGAACATGCCGAGAATGCCGCCGGCCTGGCTTTTGAAGGTTTCGCCGTAGGCGGCAATATTGATGCCGGGCAACGGAATAAACGTACCGAGCCGGAATACGACCAGGGCCGCCAGCGTGAACCAGATGCGCTTTTTCAGATCCTCGGCCTTCGAGAAGGCACCGAGGTTCATGTTAGCGGCAAGCTGCTCTGCAGCAGAAACCATGTGTCGTCACTCCTGACCATCGCGCGCGATGCGCCGGTTAGATTTTTTGCCCGTTCAGCCCGGTTACGAGCCGCAGGGCGCAGGGCAAACTCGCTTCGCTGCCCTACTCGCGCGGGTCCTTATTCTTCATCCTTCTTGGCAGCAACAGTTCCGCCGCCGCCCTTCTTAGCAACTTTAGCTGCCTTCTTGGCCGCCGATTTGGCGCGTTTTTTCTCGTCGTCTTCGAGAACCTTGACAGCGATCACATTGACGGTGCCGCCGGCCTTTTCGACCGCAGCCTTCGCTTTTGCGGAGGCGTGGTTCACGGTGATGGAAATCTTGGATTTGATTTCGCCGTCGCCGAGTAGGCGCAAGCCATCTTTTGGGCGGCGCAGGACGCCTGCCGCAACGAGGGACGCCACGTCGAGCGGCTTCGCCGCGTCGATACGCTTGTCTTCGATCGCCTGCTGAAGACCGCCGACATTGATTTCGTTATACTTGGCGGGGCGGTATTTGTTAAAGCCGCGCTTGGGCAAGCGGCGATGAAGCGGCATCTGGCCACCTTCGAAACCGCCAATGGCGACGCCGGTACGAGCCGTCTGACCTTTGCCGCCGCGGCCGCCTTGCTTGCCGACACCCGAGCCGATACCCCGGCCGATACGGACGCGTAATTTGCGGGAACCCGCGTTGTCTTTAATGCCGTTGAGCCGCATGGGCCTTACGCTCCTTCGCGTCGTCAGTTTAGAAATTATTTCCCGTCCACAACGCGGACGAGGTGGAGAACCTTATTCAACATACCGCGAACCGCGGCGGTGTCTTCAAGCGTCGACCGGCGGCCAATCTTGTTGAGACCAAGACCGATCAGGGTCTGGGTCTGGCGCTCGGGGCGGCGGTTGGCGCTCCCCGTCTGCTCGATCGTTATCGTCTTCTTGGCAGCCATATCGTTACCTCAGTTACGAATGTGAAGCCCCCCAAAGCAAAATCGGAGGGCTTCGCGTGTGAATTAGGCCTCGACGCCCGCGTCGATCGCCGAACCGTCGCGGCGGCGCGATACGATATCGGAGACTTTCTTGTTGCGGCGGGCGGCGACGGCGCGCGGATTTTCTTGAGCCTTGAGAGCGTCAAAAGTGGCGCGCACCACGTTGTAAGGATTGGTCGAACCCAAGGACTTGGCGACGACATCGTGGACGCCGAGCATTTCGAACACAGCGCGCATGGCGCCGCCCGCGATGATACCGGTACCGGCGGGCGCCGAACGCAAGATGACCTTGCCCGAGCCGTGACGGCCAGCGGTGTCATGATGCAAGGTGCGCGCGTCTCTTAGCGGCACGCGCAAAAGATTGCGCTTGGCTGCTTCGGTTGCTTTGCGGATCGCTTCAGGCACTTCGCGCGCCTTGCCGTGACCGAAGCCAACGCGGCCTTTGAGGTCACCGACAACGACGAGTGCTGCAAAGCCGAAGCGCTTACCGCCCTTGACCACCTTCGCGACGCGATTGATGTGCACCAGCTTATCGGTGAACTCGCTATCGCGCTCTTCGCGATCGCGTCCGCCACGATCTCTTTGAGGTCCACGTGCCACGTTATAATCCTCTCAAGCGTCTAGAATTTAAGGCCGCCCTCGCGGGCGGCATCAGCGAGCGCCTTGACGCGCCCATGGAACAGGAAACCGCCGCGGTCGAAGACAACTTCTTTGACACCGGCTTTGACAGCGCGCTCTGCAACCAGTTTGCCAACCGCAGCGGCTGCTGCTTTGTCGGCGCCGGTCTTGAGCGCACCTTTCAACGATTTCTCCATCGTCGACGCGGCGGCAATTGTCGTGCCCTTCGCGTCGTCGATGACCTGGGCGTAGATATGCGCCGAGGAACGATGAATTGAGAGCCGCGGACGGCCGCTCGAATATTGCTTCAGCGTCTTGCGCACGCGCGCTTTCCGCTTGACGAACTTCTCTTTGGAATTGGCCATAACTGCCGTCCTTATTTCTTCTTGCCTTCCTTGCGGAAGATGTATTCGCCTTTGTAGCGCACGCCTTTGCCCTGGTAGGGCTCTGGCTTACGCGAAGCTCTGATAACGGCCGCCATTTCGCCGACTGCCTGCTTGTCGATGCCAGACACCGACACCAATTCCGATTTGGCACCGCCAACTTTGACATCGATGCCGGCTGGAATTTTCAGCACGACATCGTGGCTGTAACCAACGCTCAAGGTGATCTGATCCTTGCCCTTCATCGATGCTTTGAAACCGACGCCGTGAATCTCCAGATCGTGCGTGTAGCCCTTGGTCACACCATCGATCAAGTTGGCGATCTGCGTGCGCGACATGCCCCACTTCGAGCGGGTGAGTTTGGTATCTGCGATGAGCGAGACCAAAATGCCGTCATTGGTCTTCTCTACCTTCAGATCTTCGGGCACGCTAAAGGCGAGTTCGCCCTTGGGACCCTTCATTTTGACGTTTTGGCCGGAAACCGTCGCCGTCACACTCGACGGAACGGGAACGGGTTTTTTACCGATGCGCGACATGGGATCTAAGACCTTTTTAGTTCACCGGCAGGTGCCGGCCCTTTCGCGAATATTTAGAAAACGTTGCAGATAACTTCGCCGCCGACGTTGGCTTCGCGCGCCTTGCTGTCCGACATCACGCCTTTGGGCGTGGAGAGGATGGCAACGCCGAGGCCGTTCGCGACGGTCGGGATATCTTTAACGGGCGAGTAGACACGCCGGCCGGGCTTCGAGATTCGCTCGATTTCCTTGATGGCCGGCTGGCCATTATAGTACTTGAGTTCGATTTCGAATTGGGCCGGTTCGCCCTTCAATTCGACGCGCGTGTAACCGCGGATATATCCCTCGTCCGTCAAGACGTCGAGCACGCGGGCGCGAAGGCTTGAAGCCGGGGTTGCAACTTTGGGGCGGCGGCGCATCTGCGCATTGCGGATGCGGGTCAGCATATCGCCCAACGGATCGTTCATTGCCATTGTGCGCTTCTCCTACCAGCTCGACTTGACCATACCCGGGATGCGGCCCTGGCTCGCGAGTTCGCGGAGCTGGTTGCGGCACATCCTGAGCTTGCGGTAGTTACCGCGCGCGCGGCCTGTGATTTCGCAGCGGTTACGCACGCGGACTTTCGATCCGTTGCGCGGCATTTCAGCGAGCTTCAGACGAGCCGCAAAACGCTCTTCCGGCGTTTTGGTTTTGTCTTTCGCTGCCGCTTTCAGCCGCTTGCGCTTGGGCGCCTGCTGCTCCACCATTTTGCGGCGGCGGTTATTCTTCTCAATTGAACTGGTCTTTGCCATTTAGTCTCCTCCAAAGGCCTTTCGGCGACTTCGTTAATGAAGCGGGGCCGAGGTCCTCTAGCTGCGGAACGGGAAGTTGAAGCCTTTGAGTAGTTCGCGGGCTTCGTCATCAGTGCGGGCCGACGTGCAGACGATGACGTCCATACCGAGGACGTTATCGACCTTGTCGTAGTCGATTTCAGGGAACACGAGGTGTTCTTTGAGGCCCGTGGCGAAGTTGCCCCGGCCGTCGAAGCTCTTGGGGTTCAAGCCGCGGAAGTCTTTGACGCGCGGCAGCGCGATGGTGACGAAACGGTCGATGAACTCGTACATGCGGTCGCCGCGCAACGTAACCTTGGCACCGATCGACATGCCTTCGCGCAGCTTGTAGACCGCGATGGCTTTGCGCGACTTGGTGATGATCGGCTTCTGGCCGGCAATGAGTGCGAGGTCTGCTGCCGCGACATCCACCTTCTTGCGGTCGTTGACGGCTTCGCCAACACCCATGTTGATCACGATCTTTTCCAATTTCGGGATCTGCATGACGTTCTTGTAGGCGAACTTTTTCATCAACGCGTCGCGCACGACTTTCTCGTAGTGCGTTTTCATACGCGGTTTGTAGTCTTTCGGCCGCGGGGTCGCGGGCTTCGCGACCTTGGGAGCCGCTGCCTTCTTGTCGCCGCCGGCCTTCTGGGGCTTTGCAACTTTCGCTTCGCCGCCCTTGGCGCCGTCTGCAGCTTTGCCGCCCTTTGGTGTTTTGTCTTTCTCAGCCATGACCTAGTTCTTCTCCGGGATCTGCTCGCCCGAGCGCTTCGAAATACGAACTTTTTTGCCGTCGGCCAGAACTTTGAAACCGACGCGGGCCGGCTTGCCGTCCTTGGGATCTTCGATAGCAAGGTTCGAAATCTGGATCGGACCTTCCTTGGAAATGATGCCGCCTTCTTGTTGCGCCGTCTGGCGCTGATGGCGGCGCACGATGTTGACGCCGCGCACGAGGGCACGGTTTTCTTTCGGCATCATCTCGATGACTTCCCCGCGCTTGCCTTTATCCCGGCCGGCGAGAACGACGACGTTGTCGCCCTTCTTAATCTTGAACGACGCCATTACAGCACCTCCGGCGCAAGGCTTACAATTTTCATATGGTTCTTAGCGCGCAGCTCGCGCGTTACGGGTCCGAAGATGCGCGTGCCGATCGGTTCGCCGTTGGCATTAATGAGCACAGCCGCATTGCGGTCAAAACGGATGAGCGAGCCATCCGGGCGGCGCACGCCCTTGGCAACGCGCACGATGACCGCCTTCATGACTTGGCCCTTCTTGACGCGGCCCTTGGGGATGGCTTCTTGAACTGCCACCACGATGGTGTCGCCGACCGTCGCATACCGGCGCTTCGATCCGCCCAGCACTTTGATGCACTGAACGCGGCGCGCGCCGGAATTGTCGGCGACGTCGAGATTGCTCTCCATCTGGATCATCGCATCGTTCCTTCTCTTTCGCAGCTCGCGGGAGCCGCTATATTTCTTTGGATCCTTTTTCGCTCCCGGGGTCTTGGGACGGGCCTTAAATCAGGCTTCCCAACGCTCCGGCGGCTCAAAGGACTTGTCTCTCAAGTCTCAAAAACTTGCAGCATAGGCATCTCTGCCCAGTAATCAGGCCTAGTTGCTACGAGGCCTTGTCCGCAAGCACAACCCAACGCTTGTTCTTCGAAATCGGCGCCGTCTCTTCGATCGAGACCTTATCGCCAATTTTGAAAACGTTCTTCTCGTCGTGCGCGTGGTACTTTTTAGTACGGCGCACGGTTTTCTTAAAGAGCGGATGGGTGTAACGGCGTTCGACAGACACGACAATGGTCTTGTCGTTCTTATCGGACACCACAACGCCCTGTAGCACGCGCTTCGGCATATTACGTCTCTCCTTTACGCGCCCTTTTTGGCGCTGCCAGCCCGCTTTGAACGGGCTGCTGTCTTGATCCGCGCGATATCGCGGCGAAGAAGCCGGATACGTGCCGTGTTTTCAAGCTGACCCGAAGCTCTTTGAAAGCGCAGATTGAACTGCTCCTTCTTGAACTTCACCAGCTGGTCGTCGAGCTGATCAAGCGACAAATCGCTGAACCCGGCTGCCATAGTCTGTCCTCACTCGTTTCTTCACGACGTTTCCCGGGATTTAACCGAGACGCGTCACAACCCTGCACTTGATCGGCAGCTTTGCAGCTCCGAGCAACATAGCTTCCTTGGCGATCTGCTGATTGAGACCGCCGAGTTCGAAAATAATCCGGCCCGGCTTAACGCGCGCGACCCAGAGTTCAGGCGAACCCTTGCCCGAGCCCATGCGTACTTCGGCAGGCTTCTTAGAGACCGGCACGTCTGGGAAGACGCGGGTCCAAAGGCGGCCGGCACGTTTCGTGTGACGGGCAATGGCGCGGCGCGCGGCTTCGATCTGACGCGCGGTCAGACGTTCCGGCGCCATAGCCTTCAAGCCCGACTTCGCCGAAATTCAGCGTCGTGCCGCCTTTGGCATTGCCGTGAATCCGGCCTTTGAAGGCCTTGCGGAATTTTGTTCGTTTAGGTTGCAGCATGATTTTCTCGCCTCGAAATTCTTAAGTGCTGCTTTCGGGAGTGACGTCGCCGCCGCCGCCCGAAGATCCGCCGGGACCGCCCCGTGTCGCGCCGCCACGTCCGCCACCGGGACCGCCACGGCCGCCGCGGCGTTCGCGGCGATCGGTGCGCTCGCCGTCATCGCGACGCGGACGCGGGCTACCGCCTTCTTGCATCTCAGCGGCTTTCTTTTCGGACGCCATGGGATCGTGTTCCATGATCTCGCCCTTGAAGACCCAAACTTTGATGCCGATGATGCCGTACGCGGTCACGGCCTTGCCGTAACCAAAATCGATGTCGGCGCGCAGCGTATGCAAAGGCACGCGGCCTTCGCGATACCATTCGGTGCGTGCGATTTCTGCGCCGCCTAAACGGCCGGCAACGTTGATGCGAATGCCGACTGCGCCAAGGCGAAGCGCGGATTGGACCGAACGCTTCATGGCGCGGCGGAAGGCCACGCGGCGCTCAAGCTGCTGCGCGATGCTTTCGGCGATCAGCGACGCGTCGATCTCAGGCTTCCTGATTTCGACGATGTTCAGATGCACTTCGGACGCGGTCAAGCGCGCAAGTTCCAAGCGGATGCGCTCAATGCTTTCGCCCTTCTTGCCGATCAAAATACCGGGGCGGGCGGTGTGAACCGTGACGCGGCACTTCTTGTGCGGGCGTTCGATGACGACCTTCGAGATGCCGGCTTCGCGCTGCTGCTTCATGATGTGGGCGCGGATGGCGCGGTCTTCATGCAGGAGCTTGCCGTATTCGCCGGTGCGGGCGAACCAGCGGCTATCCCAGGTGCGGTTGATACCGACGCGAAGCCCGACGGGGTTTACTTTTTGACCCATATTACTTGGCCTCCTTGGGCTGGCGCTTGGCCGCAGTCTTTGTCTTTGCGGCGGCCTTCTTCGGCGCCTCTTCCTTCGCTTCGACCTCGCGGACAACGATGGTCAGCTGCGAGAAGGGTTTGAAGATGCTGGAGCCACGGCCGCGGCCGCGTGCATGAAAGCGCTTCAATACCAAATTTTTGCCGACGTAGGCTTCAGCGACGACGAGTTCGTCGACATCGAGGCCGTGGTTGTTTTCGGCGTTCGCGACAGCACTCATGACGACCTTGCGGACATCGCCTGCGATGCGCTTTTGGCTGAACTCAAGTTCCGCCATGGCTTGGTTGACCTTCTTGCCGCGGATCATGCCGGCCACCAGATTGAGTTTCTGGGGCGATATCCTCAAGCTCTTGGCAACGGCCTGCGCTTCTTTATTAGCGCGGCGGCGAAGCTGAGTTGCGTTAGGGTTGCTCATCTTATTTCGCCTTGGTTGACTTCTTATCGCCGCCATGACCCTGGAAATGACGGGTCGGCGAGAACTCGCCAAACTTATGTCCGATCATGTCTTCTGTAATGGCGACCGGAATGTGCTTCTTGCCGTTGTGGACACCGAACGTCAGACCGACGAACTGCGGCAGGATCGTCGAGCGGCGGCTCCACGTTTTGATGACTTCGCTACGGCCCGATGAACGCGACTTTTCCGCCTTCTTCAGGATGTAACCGTCTACAAACGGGCCTTTCCAGACTGAGCGTGACAATGTTCGTCTCCTTCACTTATCCGCGCTTACTTCGACTTCTGCCGGCTGCGGATGATGTATTTCGTGGTCTGCTTGTTCTTACGAGTTTTATAGCCCTTGGTCGGCTTGCCCCACGGCGTCGCCCAGTGCTTGCCACCCTTGGTACGGCCACCGTTGGGGTGATCGACCGGGTTCATAGCGATTGAGCGGTTATGCGGACGGCGGCCCTTCCAGCGGGTGCGTCCGGCCTTGCCAACAACGGCGTTCATGTGATCCGGGTTTGAGACCGCGCCAACGGTCGCCATGCATTCCGCATGAACCTTGCGCGTTTCACCCGAGTTCATTTTCAAAACGGCCCAGCCGCTGTCGCGGCCGACCAGCTGAACGAAAGCGCCGGCCGAACGTGCAAACTGTCCGCCTTTGCCCGGCTTCGTTTCAACGTTGTGTACGATCGTGCCGACCGGCATGGCCGCGAGCGGCATGGCGTTACCGGGCTTCACGTCAACCTTGGCGCCCGAGACGACCGTGTCGCCGATAGCCAAGCGCTGAGGCGCCAGGATGTACGATAGAGTACCGTCCGCGTACTTGAGCAGCGCGATGAAAGCCGTGCGGTTCGGATCGTATTCCAGACGCTCGACGTTTGCCGGCATGTCGAACTTCTTGCGGCGGAAATCGATCTTGCGATAGCTCTGCTTATGCCCGCCGCCGATAAAGCGCGAGGTGGTGCGTCCGTCGCTGTTGCGGCCGCCGGTCTTCTTCAAACCTTCGACAAGCGCCTTGATTGGGGCGCCCTTCCACAGGTGGCTCTTATCGACGAGCACCAAGTGGCGGCGGCCGGGCGAGGTCGGGTTGAATGTTTTTAGTACCATAGTCCCTTACTCCTAGAGCCCAGTCGTCACGTCGATGGAATGACCGTCTTCGAGCGTGATGATGGCTCTCTTGGTATCGCTGAGCATGGCTTTCATGCCCTTGAAGACCCTTAGCTTGCCCTTGCGGACAACCGTGTTGACGGCTTTGACCTTGACCTTGAACAGACTTTCGATCGCAGCCTTGATTTCAGGTTTTGTCGCCTGCGGGTTAACGCGAAAAATGACTTGGTTCGCTTCGGAAGCGAGCGTTGCCTTTTCGGTGATAACCGGCGCGAGGATTACGTCGTATGCGGTGCGTTTCGTCATTTGAAGCGCGCCTCCAGCGCAGCGATGGCGGCTTTAGTCAAGACCAGCTTCTTACGACGCAGAATGTCGTAGACGTTGATGCCCTGAACCGGGAGCACGTCGATGTTCGGAATGTTGCGCGCGGCGCGCGTGAAGGCGGGCTCGAGCTCGGCACCATCGACGATCAGCACGTTCTTCCAATCGAGTTTGGCGAACTGGGTCTTGAGCAAACCAGTCTTGCCGTCCTTGGACGACGCCTTGTCGAGCACGACGATTTCGCCGGCTTTGGCCTTGGCCGAGAGCGCATGACGAAGAGCGAGTGCACGCACCTTCTTCGGCATATCAACAGCGTGGCTGCGGGGCTTTGGGCCGAATGCCTTGCCGCCGCCGCGGAACTGAGGAGCCGACTTGTCGCCATGACGGGCGCCGCCGGTACCCTTCTGTTTGTACATTTTTTTGCCCGTAACCGCGACTTCCGAGCGGTCAGCGGCGTGATGCGTGCCGGCCATACGCTTCAACGTCTGATAACGCACCATGCGGTGGATCAGGTCGGGGCGCGGTTCAAGGCCGAAGATGGCATCGGCGAGTTCGATGTCGCCGGCTTTAGCGGCGTCGAGCGTTGTGACAGTCGCTTTCATCACGCGCTCTCCTTATTTGCTGCTGCGCGCGGCTTGAATGCGCCGGGCTTCGGCGTGTCCTTGGCGGCTGCCTTCTTGACGGCATCGCGCACCAGAACCCAACCGCCCTTGGAACCCGGCACTGCGCCGCGCACCATGACGAGGCCGCGTGCGACATCGACTTTGGCGACGATGAGATTTTGCGTGGTGATGCGATCATCACCCATGTGGCCGGCCATCTTCTTGCCTTTGAAGACTTTGCCCGGATCCTGACGCTGACCGGTCGAACCGTGCGAACGGTGCGAAACCGAGACGCCGTGGGTGGCGCGAAGACCGCCGAAGTTCCAGCGCTTCATGGCGCCCTGGAAACCCTTGCCCTGCGAAGTGCCTGTCACATCGACAAACTGCCCCGGCACGAAGTGATTGGCCGTAATTTCGGCGCCAACTTCGATGAGGTTTTCTGGGCTGACGCGGAACTCCACCAGCTTGCGCTTGGGTTCGACTTCAGCTTTGGCGAACGTGCCGCGATCGGCCTTCGTCAGACGCGAAGGCTTGCGCGTACCTGCACCGAGTTGGAGCGCGGTATAGCCGTTCTTTTCAACCGTGCGGTGCGACAGCACCTGCAGATTGTCGAGTTTCAACACGGTGACGGGGATGTGCTCCCCCGCGTCCGTGAAGATGCGGGTCATGCCCACCTTCAGTGCTAGTATTCCTGACCGCATGGGTCTTGTCCTTCCTAGTTCGGCAACAGGCAACAGGTAACCGGCAACCGGGCTTTTTGCCCGCTGCGATCGATCCATGTTTCCCAGTCGCCTACCTTTCTTCCGTTGCCTGCTCGTTGGCTGCCGGTTATAGTTTAATCTCGACGTCGACACCGGCAGCGAGATCGAGCTTCATCAAAGCATCAACCGTTTGCGGCGTGGGATCGACGATGTCGAGCAAGCGCTTGTGCGTGCGTATTTCGAACTGCTCGCGGCTCTTCTTGTCGATGTGCGGCGAGCGGTTCACCGTGAACTTTTCAAGGCGCGTGGGAAGCGGGATTGGCCCCCGGACCTCAGCGCCCGTCCGTTTCGCCGTATTCACGATCTCGCGAGTCGATGCATCGAGTATCCGATGATCGAACGCTTTGAGCCGGATGCGGATGTTTTGGCCGTGCATGGTGTCGTTTCCACTCTTCGCAAAAGACTTGAGGAAGCGCCCCGTTCAGGTGACGCTTCCTCGTTGAAGACCTATTCAAGAATTTTAGTAACGACGCCGGCGCCGACGGTACGGCCGCCTTCGCGAATTGCGAAGCGGACCTTTTCTTCCATGGCGATCGGTTGAACGAGCTCGATCGTGACCGAGACGTTGTCGCCCGGCATGACCATTTCGGTGCCTTCAGCGAGCTTCACCGTGCCCGTTACGTCCGTTGTGCGGAAGTAGAACTGCGGGCGGTAGTTGGTGAAGAACGGTGTGTGGCGTCCGCCTTCTTCCTTGTTCAGGATGTAGGCTTCGGCGAGGAACTTCTTGTGCGGCTTAACGGAGCCCGGCTTGCAGAGAACCTGGCCGCGCTCGACCTTGTCCTTTTCGATGCCGCGCAGCAGGATGCCGACGTTGTCGCCAGCTTCGCCGCGGTCCAGCAGCTTGCGGAACATTTCGACGCCCGTGCACACAGACTTCTGCGTGTCGGCCAAACCGACGATCTCGACTTCTTCGCCGACTTTGATCACGCCACGCTCGATACGGCCGGTGACGACCGTGCCACGGCCCGAGATCGAGAACACGTCTTCGATCGGCATCAGGAACGGCTGGTCGATGGGACGCTCGGGGATCGGGATGAAGGTGTCGAGAGCTTCGTAGAACTTGATGATGGCTTCGTCAGCCAGCGGGCCCTTTTCGCCATTCAAGGCTTTAACGGCCGCGCCGCGGATAACCGGCGTATCGTCGCCCGGGAATTGGTACTTCGTAAGAAGTTCGCGAACTTCCATTTCGACGAGGTCGAGAAGCTCCTGATCTTCGACGATGTCGCACTTGTTCAGGAAGACGACGATCTTGGGCACGCCAACCTGGCGGGCGAGCAGGATGTGCTCACGCGTCTGGGGCATCGGGCCGTCAACAGCCGAAACGACGAGGATCGCGCCGTCCATCTGAGCGGCGCCGGTGATCATGTTCTTGACGTAGTCGGCGTGGCCCGGGCAGTCGACGTGGGCATAGTGCCGGTTCGGTGTTCCGTATTCGACGTGCGAGGTTGCGATCGTCAAAATTTTGGTCGGGTCGCGGCGGCCCTGGCTTTCGGAAGCTTTCGCAACTTCGTCATAAGCGATCGATGTCGCGGTCCAGCCACGATCATGCGAAACTTTGGTCAGTGCTGCGGTCAGCGTGGTCTTGCCGTGGTCGACGTGACCGATCGTGCCGACGTTGCAGTGCGGCTTGTTCCGCTCGAATTTTGCTTTGGCCATGGTGGCTCTCCTTCGTCTTCCTAACTCGCCCCTGGCACTTCACCAGAGATTCTCAAACTCAGCTTCTCGGGGTTCCGCATCTGTCAGGCATACAGCCTGACTGGCGGGACCCAAGTTCGTATTAGGCGTACTTCGCCTTGACTTCTTCCGCGACGTTACGCGGAACTTCTGCGTAGTGAGCAAACTGCATCGTGTAGGCCGCACGGCCCGTCGACATCGAACGCAACTGGCTGACGTAACCGAACATGTTGGCAAGCGGCACGAAAGCCCGAACGACAGTCGCGTTGCCGCGCATCTGCTGATCGCGGATCTGGCCGCGGCGGCTGTTGATGTCGCCGATGACGCCGCCGACGAAATCACCTGGCGTCACGACTTCCACGTCCATGATGGGTTCGAGAATTTTCACGCCGCCCTTTTCGCAGCCTTCTTTCATCGCCGCCCGCGTCGCGATTTCGAAGGCGATCGCCGACGAGTTGACATCATGGAACGCGCCGTCATAAAGGGTGACCTTCATGTCGACGAGCGGGAAGCCGATCAGAATGCCGTTTTCCCAAACTGACTTGATGCCCTTTTCGACGCCCGGAATAAATTCCTTCGGAACCGTACCGCCGATGACCGTCGACTCGAACACGTTGCCCTTGCCGGTTTCGTTTGGCTCAAGCTTGAGCTTGACGCGCGCGAACTGACCCGTACCGCCGGTCTGCTTTTTATGCGTGTAGTCGATGTCGGCGGCGCGTGCGAGCGTCTCGCGATAAGCAACCTGCGGCGCGCCGACGATAGCTTCGACGCCATAGGTGCGCTTCAGGATATCGACCTTGATGTCGAGATGAAGTTCGCCCATGCCTTTGAGAATGGTTTCGCCCGAACTCTTGATCGACCGAGACGCGGAACGAAGGATCTTCGTGCGCCATCGTGTAGAGCGCGATCGCCATCTTTTCTTGGTCGGCCTTCGTCTTCGGCTCGACCTTCTGGGCGATGACCGGCTCGGGGAAATCCATCTTTTCGAGAATGACGGGCTTCGCCGGATCGCACAGCGTTTCGCCGGTGCGCGTGTCCTTGAGGCCCTGCAATCCGATGATGTCACCAGCGAAGGCTTCTTTGATTTCTTCGCGATTGTCGGCGTGCATCAGATACATGCGGCCGGCGCGTTCTTTCTTATCGCGCGTCGTATTCGCGAGCGCCATGCCCTGCTCGAGCTTGCCCGAGTAGACGCGGCAGAACGTGATCGAACCGACGTGTTCGAAGCTCATGATCTTGAAGGCGATCATGGACAGCGGCTCGTTGTCCGCCGGCTTGCGCAACATCGGGGCGTCGGTCTTCGGATCGACGCCCGTATAGGCTTCGCGATCAAGCGGCGACGGCAGGAAATCAACGACGGCATCGAGGAGCGGCTGCACGCCCTTGTTCTTAAAGGCGGAACCGCACATCATCGGATAGAAAGCGCGCGTGACGGTCGCTTTGCGGATCAACTTGCGCAAAGTGTCTTCGTCCGGCTCCTTGCCGTCGAGAAATGCTTCGAGCGCCGCATCGTCCATTTCGACGGCGGCTTCGATCATGTTAGCGCGGAATTCGGCAGCCTTATCGGCGAGGTCGGCCGGAATCGGCCCCTCAACCATCTTGGCGTCTTTGCCGTCACCATCCCAGGTGATCCCAATCATGCGGATGAGATCGATGACGCCCTTGAAATTGGCTTCAGCGCCGATCGGAATCTGCAGCGGCACGGCCTTGGCGCCGAGCTTTTCCTTGATGTCGTCAAGGCACATGTAGAAGTCAGCGCCGGTCTTATCCATTTTATTGGAGAAGATGATGCGCGGCACGCCGTACTTGTCGCCTTGGCGCCAAACGGTTTCGGTCTGCGGCTCGACGCCTTGGTTGGAATCGAGAACGCACACGGCGCCGTCAAGCACGCGCAACGAACGCTCGACTTCAATCGTGAAATCGACGTGGCCTGGCGTGTCGATGATGTTCAGGCGGCGCTTGCGGCCGTCGCGGCCGGTCCAGAAGCATGTCGTCGCGGCCGACGTAATCGTGATGCCGCGCTCGGCTTCCTGCTCCATGAAGTCCATGGTGGCGGCGCCGTCGTGGACTTCGCCGATCTTGTAGGACTTACCGGTATAATAGAGGACGCGCTCAGTCGTCGTCGTCTTACCGGCATCGATGTGAGCCATGATGCCGAAGTTGCGGTAGTCTTGGATGTCGTATTGACGGGCCATGAGATGCCTCGGTAATCCTGTATCTTACCAGCGGTAATGCGAAAATGCGCGATTGGCTTCCGCCATCTTGTGCGTGTCTTCGCGCTTCTTGACGGCGGTACCGCGGTTGTTGGCAGCGTCCAGAAGCTCGCCGGAGAGCTTGTCGATCAAAGTCGTTTCGTTGCGCGCGCGTGCGGCCGCAATGATCCAGCGAATGGCAAGCGCCTGACGGCGCTCGTTGCGAACTTCGACCGGCACCTGATAGGTGGCACCGCCAACGCGGCGCGAACGGACTTCAACCGCCGGCATCACGTTCTCAAGCGCCGTCTTGAAGAGCTCAAGCGGATTTGCCTTGCCCTTCGTTTCCATCTTTTCGAAAGCGCCATAAACCATGCGCTCTGCGACCGATTTCTTGCCCTCTTTCATCACCGCGTTCATGAACTTGGTGACAACGAGATCGTTGAACTTCGGATCGGGGATCACTTCCCGCTTTTGCGCCGCGTGACGACGAGACATTCTTGCGTCCTTCGCTTCGAATTCTGTTTCAACAAAGGGCCAGCCGAGGGCAACCCCAAACTTATCTATCTGCCTCAGATCCCAGATCGCGCTTTGCTTCGCGACACTTGTCCGGGATGATCCTTCGCTTTCGCTCGGATCATTTCGGCCGCTTTGCGCCGTATTTCGAACGGCGCTGACGCCGGGCCGCAACGCCCTGCGTATCAAGCACGCCGCGAATGATGTGGTAGCGAACGCCGGGCAAATCCTTGACGCGGCCGCCGCGGATGAGCACCACGGAGTGCTCCTGCAGGTTATGGCCTTCGCCCGGAATGTAACCAATGACTTCGAAGCCATTGGTGAGGCGGATCTTGGCGACCTTACGAAGCGCCGAGTTCGGCTTCTTCGGTGTCGTCGTATAAACTCGGGTGCACACGCCACGCTTTTGCGGGCAGGCATCCATGTGGCGCGATTTCTCGCGGTATGTTTTCGGCTCCCGGGGCTTCCGGATCAGCTGTTGTATCGTCGGCATCCGACAAATCCTGCCTTCGTATCCAAGACCCGACGCTGATCCCAAACCGGGAATGCGCCAAGCAAACCTGCCAGGCGGCGAAAAATCGCCCCTAGCATGAAAAAACCAGAGGATCGTGCCGCCCTTTTGGGGAGACAGATCATGGCCCGTCGATGTGCTCTGCTTTAGTGGACGGTAGCGTTTAGGCCGTCGTCGCACCCCTTGAGGAGCGCCGAAGTGGGCCTACCACCTACCGTGAGAGTGGGGGGAGCTATATACACGGGGGGCATATTGGTCAACAGGTGCAGCGCACTCCATTGAAATTAATTTGCGGCATTGCGGCAATGCTTGAGAAAAGCGGCTGCGGCAGAGTGTCTGGGCAGGCACTTCACCTATTGTTCCGCGCGGCTAGCATCTCAACGCAAAAAAAACGGCAGCCTAAAAGCCGCCGTTTTAGAATGTCTCGACGCGTGCGCAGTGCCGCTTATGCCGCTTCATCTGCTGCCGGACGGCGGCGGCGGCGGCACCAGCCCCACCGGCCGCGTCAGGCCCCGGAATGGACGCCGACTTGGCCTGTTCCTTGGCAATGAGGTCGTCGCGCTTCTGGGCGATCTTGCGCAACCGGCGCAACATGCCGCCCGTACCGGCCGGAATGAGACGGCCAACGATGACGTTTTCTTTCAGGCCCTCGAGCATGTCCGACTTGCCGTTGACGGCTGCGTCGGTGAGAACGCGGGTCGTTTCCTGGAACGAGGCCGCCGAGATGAACGACTTCGTCTGCAGCGACGCCTTGGTGATGCCGAGCAGCACGGGATTGGACTGCGCCGGCTTCTTGCCCAGCTTCTCGATGGCAGCGTTGACTTCGTCGAATTCGGTGCGGTCGATCTGCTCGCCCTTGATCAAGTCGGTATCGCCGATGTCGGTGATTTCAACCTTCTGCAGCATCTGGCGGACAATCACTTCGATGTGCTTGTCGTTGATGGTCACGCCCTGCAGACGGTAGACGTCCTGGATCTCGTTGATGAGATAGTTGGCGAGTTCCTCGACACCCTTGATGGCGAGAATGTCGTGCGGCGCCGGATTGCCGTCGTACACGAAATCTCCGCGCTCGATCGCGGTCCCCGTGTTGCACGGCCAAGCTCTTGCCGCGCGGGATCAGATACTCGACCGTCTCCTTGGTTTCGTCATCCGGCTTGATATTGATGCGCTGCTTGTTCTTGTAGTCCTTGCCGAACTCGATTGTGCCGGAGATTTCCGCGAGGATTGCGTGGTCCTTAGGACGGCGCGCTTCGAACAGTTCGGCAACACGCGGCAGACCGCCGGTGATGTCGCCCGACTTCGCAGACGCCGTCGGAATACGCGCCAGAACGTCGCCGGCTTTGACTTCGGCACCGCGATCGACCGAGAGCACGGCATCGACCGAAAGCAGGTATCGGGCGTCGCCGCCGCGTGCCACCTTGATCGGCTTGCCGCTCTTGTCTTTGACGACGATTGCAGGCTTCAACTCGTTGCCGCGCGGGCTCGTGCGCCAATCGACGATGACGCGGTTTGACGTCCCCTTCATTTCGTCGGTCTGTTCGCGCACAGACGCGCCTTCGATCAGATCTTCGAAGTCCACGACGCCGTTGGCTTCCGAAAGAATCGGACGGGTGTACGGATCCCAGCTGCGAGCTTGGTTCCGCGCTTCACCGTATCGCCTTCATCGACGAAGAGGCGGGCACCGTAGGCGATCTTGTGTGCGGCCAATTCCTTGCCTGACTGATCGGAGATCAAAATCGACATGATCCGGCCGGTCGAGATGTTCTGACCCTTCGAGTCCTTGGCAATAGCGCGGTTCTTGATTTTGATCGTACCGTTGAAGTTGCTGTCGATGAACGAGCTGTCGACGAGGTTCGCCGTACCGCCGATGTGGAAGGTACGCATGGTGAGCTGCGTGCCCGGTTCACCGATCGACTGAGCGGCGATAACGCCGACGGCTTCGCCGATGTTGACGGGCGTCCCGCGTGCAAGATCGCGTCCATAGCACTTGCCGCATACGCCAGTTCGGCTTCGCAGGTCAACACCGAGCGAATACGGACTTCCTGGATTTCGGCCTTGGCTATGGCTTCCGCGTGACGCTCGACGATGAGGTCGCCGTCCTTGATGATCATCTCGCCCGTGACCGGGTGCTTGATGTCTTCGGCAGCCGTGCGGCCGAGAACGCGCGCAGCAAGCGTGACGATCACCTGACCGGCATCGACTACGGCCTGGACGTTGATGCCGTGGTGTGCCGCAATCCACTTCCGAGATGATTGCGTCCTGAGCGACGTCGACGAGGCGGCGCGTCAGGTAGCCTGAGTTCGCCGTCTTCAGCGCGGTGTCGGCGAGACCCTTACGCGCGCCGTGTGTCGAGTTGAAGTATCGAGAACCGAGAGGCCTTCTTTGAAGTTCGAGATGATCGGCGTTTCGATGATCTCGCCCGAAGGCTTGGTCATCAGCCCGCGCATACCGGCGAGCTGCTTCATTTGCGCCGGTGAACCGCGTGCGCCTGAGTGGCTCATCATGTAGACCGAGTTGATCCGCTTATTGTGGCCCGTCTTCGGGTCCTTTTGGACAGTCGAAATGCGGTCCATCATTTC
>CAVUIN010000014.1:0-86634 GCA_963741545.1 uncultured Alphaproteobacteria bacterium | reverse complement strand
ATTCTCCCGCAATCGCGTGCGTCCGGTCGAGAATTATCCGGAGAAATTGCGCCAGACTTTCGAGAGCGTGGCGCCGTCCAATCTCGACATTGAGCCGACGATCGCGCTGTTGACGCCGGGCCCCTACAACAGCGCGTACTTTGAGCATTCGTTTCTGGCCGATCAGATGGGCATCGAATTGGTCGAGGGACCGGATTTGATCGTCATTGACGGCGAACTGCTCATGAAGACAACGCAAGGGCTGAAGCGCGTCGATGTGCTGTACCGGCGCATCGACGACGAATTTCTGGATCCGCTCGTATTTCATCCGGTCTCTATGCTTGGCGTGCCTGGAATTTTCGACGTCTATCGCGCCGGCCGCGTTACCATCGCCAATGCGCCGGGGGCGGGCATCGCCGACGACAAGGCGATCTACAGCTATATTCCGGCAATCATCGAGTTTTATACTGGCCGTGCGCCAATCCTGGCCAACGTCGAAACCCACAATTGCCGGGAACCAGAGGCGCTCAAATATACGCTCGCAAATCTTGAGAAGCTTGTCGTCAAGGAAGTACACGGTTCCGGCGGTTACGGCATGCTCGTGGGACCGGCCGCATCGGCCGCAGAAATCGAAACATTCCGCGCCAAGCTCATGGCAAATCCGTCTAACTATATCGCTCAACCGACGCTCGCGCTCTCGACGTGCCCAACGCTTGTCAAGTCCGGCGTCGCGCCACGCCATCTCGATCTCCGCCCCTTCGTCTTAGTTGGCGACGAAGTGCGCGTCGTGCCGGGCGGATTGACACGCGTTGCGCTGAAACAAGGGTCGCTCGTCGTCAACTCAAGCCAAGGCGGGGGCACCAAGGACACTTGGGTGCTGCAGGACTAACCAGACATGCTCGGGCGCGCTGCAAACGATCTCTATTGGCTGTCTCGCTCGATCGAGCGCGCTGAAAACATGGCGCGGCTCGTTGAAGTCGGCTACCGCATCGTGCTCCTCCCGCGCGAGGGTGAAGGCTTTCACGGCGAATGGCGCTCAACGTTGGAAAGCGCGGGATGTCTCGATGGATACTTGCTGCGCTACGGCGAATTCGAGACGTCGAATATCATCAATTACATGCTCTTCGATGCTGAAAATCCTTCGAGCATTTCTTCATGTTTGAGTAGTGCGCGGCGTAATGGGCGGGCGCAGCGGACGGCCTTGACGCGCGAGATGTGGGAAAGCTTGAATAGCGCTTGGCTTGAGTTCTCGGCCATTAAACCGGAATCGGTAACCTCGAACTCTCTTCCCGGCCTTCTCGATTGGGTTCGCTCGCGGTCCGCGCTCTACCGCGGCGCGCTCATGAATACCATTTTGCGCAATGACACCTTCTATTTCAGCCAGCTCGGGACCTTCATTGAGCGGGCCGACAGCACGTCGCGTATTCTGGACGTGAAGTACTACCATCTGCTGCCATCGAGCGAGATGGTGGGGAGCGGTAAAGACAACTTTCAATGGACGGCCATTCTCAGATCCGTATCGGCGCATCGCAGCTATAGATGGGTGTTCAAAGATGCATACCGGCCTTGGAAGATCGCCGATTATCTGATTCTGAACCGGCAGATGCCCCGCTCGCTTCGTTCCTGTTACGACGAACTGACACAAGCCCTCAATGATCTCGGCGTGCTTTACGGCGAGAGGCACGAGTGCCATGCGACGGTCAATGCAACGCGGGACTTGCTCCTGGAGGGCGACATCCAACAGATCTTCCAGACTGGTCTACATGAGTTTGTTCAAGACTTCATAAGCCGCAACAATAAACTCGGCAGCGATGTTTCGCGTGCCTATCATTTTGCGGGCTGATGGGAGTAAGACATGCGCATCTCAATCGGACACGTCTCTCGCTACACTTACGGCGAGGCTGCAACGTACTCCATTCAGACGCTGCGGCTAACACCTCCGTCATTTTCCGGCCAACGCGTCATTGATTGGACGATCAGCGCTCCGGGCATCGAAAAGGCCACACAGTTCCGCGATGGCTATGGCAACGCGGCGCATCTCGTCACATACTCAGGCAGCCATAGCGAAAGTCTGGTGATTGCAAAGGGTGTAGTCGAAACGGAGGATCGTGCCGGCGTTGTGCAAGGCTTGCACGAGACGGCGCCCTTGCGCACATATCTGCGCCATACGGTGGCGACCGCTCCCGGCCCACGCGTTCGCGACCTCGCGCGGGCGGCCGGCGCAGACCCGGGCGTCGCCCGGTTCCACAAGCTGATGCATCTCGTGCGCGAGGCGGTCGACTATCAGATCGGCGTGACGAACGAGCACACAAGCGCGGAGCAAGCCCTCGAACAGGGACGCGGCGTGTGCCAAGATCATGCACACGTGTTTATTGCTGCGGCGCGCGAACTTCGGGTTCCGGCACGCTATGTCAACGGCTACTTTTTCGCTGACGTCGATGAGCCCTCCGAGGCTCACCACGCGTGGGCGGAGGTGTGGGCCGATTCGATAGGCTGGGTCGGTTTCGATCCGGCCAACGGCATTTGTCCGACCGATCGCTATGTTCGCCTTGCGGCTGGCCTTGATGCCGCGTCTGCCGCCCCGATCCGTGGAACGAGGCGGGGGGGCACCAACGAAGCGCTTGACGTCGTCGTCGAAGTTCAGCAGGCAAGCAGCCAGCAATAGCCCCGGAACATCCTGCGAGGAGACGGCAATGACTTACGGCGTGGCGCTGCGCCTGGAGCGCGGATTGGTGTTTGCGGCCGACACGCGCACCAACGCGGGTGTCGATAACATCGCGCAATACCGTAAACTGCAGTTTTGGCGCAAACCGGGCGACCGGGTTTTGGTGCTTCTCTCGGCCGGCAATCTGGGCGTCACCCAGTCTGTCCTCAGTCTCTTGAACGAACAGCTGACGCTGGAAACGCCCGATCAAACGCACTTGTTCAACGCGCCCAACATGTTTCGCGCCGCGCGCGTCGTGGGTGATGCGGTCCGCGAATGCCGGCGCGTCGATGGCCAGGCGCTGGAAACCAGCAAGGCGGGGTTTGCCGCCTCATTCATTTTTGGCGGCCAGATCGGCACCGAGCGCCCGCGCCTGTTCCAGATCTATTCGGAAGGCAATTTCATCGAGGCGACCGACGACACGCCGTTCCTCCAAATAGGCGAACATAAATACGGCAAGCCGATCCTCGACCGCGTCGCGCGTGCCGACATGCGGCTCGGCGAAGCAGCAAAATTGATGCTTCTGTCGTTCGATTCGACGCTGCGCTCGAACCTGTCGGTCGGCATGCCGATTGATATCTTGGTCTATGAACGCGATTCTCTCGACGTCCGGCGCGAAAAGCGCATCGAAGCCGATGACGAGTATTTCAAAAGTCTCTCGTCGGCTTGGTCGGACGCGCTGCGGCAAGCCTTCGCAAAAATCGACGAGTTCAAGGTCTAGGGTCAGCTTGGCGGCTGGGCGCGATGACGTGCAGCGGCAAGTCGAGAACGCTTGGCTGTTCGGTCCGGAACCCATTGCCGCCGCGGCGCGCATCAGATAGCGCTTGGCACCAGGACAAGAACGCCCGGGGACTGGCCCATGAAAATCTGCATGATCGGCGCGGGATATGTGGGGCTCGTCTCCGCAGCCTGCTTTTCGGAATTCGGCTGGCACGTCATCTGCGTCGATAAGGATAAGGACCGCCTAGCCGAACTCAATGCCGGGCGCTCGCCGATTTATGAGCCCGGCCTCGATGACCTCATGCAGCGCAACATGCGCGCCGGGCGCCTCATCTTTACGGGCGATCTGACGGAAGCGGTCAAAGGCGCGGACGTTGTTTTTCTCGCGGTCGGCACGCCCATGCGGCGCGGCGACGGCTATGCGGACTTGTCTTACGTTTACGCGGCGGTCGACGAAATCACGCCGCATCTCGAAGGCTTCACGGTTGTAACGACGAAATCGACGGTACCTGTCGGCACCAGCCGCGAGATCGAAGCCCGCATCCGCAACTTGCGCCCGGATGCGAACGTCGCAGTTTGCTCAAATCCGGAATTCTTGCGCGAAGGCTCAGCCATCCAGGATTTCACGCATCCCGACCGCGTGCTTGTTGGCACCGATAGCAAAGCGGCTCAGGAGGTCATGGACCGGCTCTATAAGCCGCTGTCGTTGCGCGGGTCGCCCGTCATGTTCGTATCGCGCGAATCTGCCGAACTTGCGAAGTACGCAGCGAACGCGTTCCTCGCGCTCAAGATCAGCTTCATCAACGAAGTGGCGGATCTTTGCGAGCAAGTCGGCGCGGACGTGCAGCAAGTAGCGAGCGCCATCGGCAAAGATAAGCGCATCGGCGACAAGTTCTTGCATCCGGGCCCAGGCTATGGCGGCTCATGCTTTCCGAAAGACGTCGAAGCCTTGATCCGAACGGGGCGCGAGAATAAGGCGCCCCTCTCGCTCATCGAGCAGGTGGAGCGCGTCAATCGCGAGCGCAAGATTGCCATGACAGGCCGGATTGAAGATGCGCTGGGTGGCGCGTTGCGTGGCAAGACGATTGGCATTCTGGGGGTAACGTTCAAGCCCAATACCGACGATATGCGTGACGCGCCAAGTCTCGTTATTCTACCGATGCTGCTGGATCGCGGGGCGATCGTCAAAGCCTTCGACCCGCAGGGTCAAAAGCACGCGGCATCCTTGCTGCCGGGCGTCAAGTGGTGCCAAAGCGCGCTTGAGACGGCGGACGGCGCCGATGTGCTCGTCGTGCTGACGGAATGGAACGAATTCCGCGCGCTCGATCTCAAGGACGTGCGCAAGCGCATGAAGGGCACCAAACTCGTGGACTTGAGGAACATATTCGTTCCGCGCACAGCGCTTGAAGCCGGGCTGCACTACAAAGGCATCGGCCGCTGATGCCGGAGACGGCCCTCAGCGTTCCTTGAAGGCTTTGGCGAACTGATCTTCAATCGGTTTGGTGAGGTAGGAGAGCGCAGTGCGCGCGGTCGTGACGATCTGCACGTCTGCCGGCATGCCGGGCACGAGTTTCAACCCGTCGATCTTTTTCATTTCAGAGTCGGGAATTTCAATTCTGGCGATGTAGTACGAGATGTTGTTTTGCTGATCGTGCGTCAGATCGGCGGCGACGTGGATCACCTTGCCGTTGACGGTTGGCGTTGTGCGCTGGTTGAATGCCGTGAGGCGGATGGTTGCTTCCTCATGGGAGCGCGCTTGATCGATATCCTGCGGCGCGATGCGCGCTTCGATAAGAAGGCGGTCGCCCTCTGGGACGATGAGCATCAAGGGATCGGCCGGGTTGATGACGCCCCCAACAGTAAAAACGGTCAATTGATGAACAAGTCCGTTGACTGGGCTCTTCAAGTCGATGCGCCGCAGCTGATCCTCGGCGGCGATGCGCCGCTCTCCAAGTTCGGAAAACTTGCCTTCGGCTTCGCGCAATTCCTTGACGACTTCGCTTTTGGCTTCCTGATCGATGCCGATGCGCTGCATTTCGATTTCGGCAATCTTGCCGCGGCTTGTTCCGGCAGCAGCCTGCAGATTGGCTTTTTCACCATCGAGGCGCGCGCCTTCGCGGCGCAAAGCGTTGATTTTTGTCGTAGGCACAAGCTGCTTCGCTTCGAGCGTTTCGAGGCCCGTGAGTTCCTTGGCGATCAGGTCGATTTCGCGGGTTTTCGCGGCGGCTTGAGAGACAAGACCGGAAATCTCCTCGTCGAGACCGGATATTCTTTCACCCAACTGGCTCTTCTGGGACGCTCGGGTGCTAACGCGCGATTCAAAATGCGTTTTTTCGCCGGTGAGTATCTGCGTGATGGCCGGGTCCCTGGCGCGTTTTATTAATTCTTCGGGAAACGTCACGTTGGCGGCATCGTCGCGCTCGGCGCGCAAGCGGGCCATGCGGCCCATGAGTTCGTCCATCTGCCGGGTGATAACCTGGAGGCTGGCGCGCGTCATGGTCTCGTCGAGGCGAACGAGAACGTCGCCGGTCTTCACGTGGTCGCCGTTCTTGACGAAAATTTGGCCGATAACGCCGCCGGTTGGATGTTGAATTTTCTTCACGTTGCTGGCGACGACGACAGTGCCTGGTGCCAGTACGGCACCGGCAAGATCTGTTGTTGCGGCCCAGCCGCCCATACCGCCGATTAAGAAGACGAGCGTTGCAAAGCCGAGCGCCACATAGCTCTTGACCGAGGTCAGCTTGTTGTCGAGGCGAACGGGAGCTTTGGGCAGCTTGGCGCCCTCGGGCGCCGCGACGATCTCTTTGCTCATGCCGAATCCTTTACTTGCATAGGCAGTTGCTGCTCGTGACCTTCGATGCGTGGCGGAGCGCCGTCATTCGCCTGCGGCACGGTCTGCAAGATGTTGCGCAGGACTTCGTCCTTGGGACCGAAGGCGCGGGTCTGGCCATTGGCTAGCACAAGCACCTTGTTGACGGCGGCGAGTGCGGATGGCCTGTGTGCGATGACAATGGCGATACCGCCGCGGCGTCTGACTGAAAGAATGGCTTCGGTCAATGCGGCGTCGCCCGCGGCGTCGAGGCTTGCGTTCGGTTCGTCCAGAACAACAAGGAACGGATTGCCATAGAGCGCACGCGCGAGCGCCACGCGTTGGCGTTCGCCGCCCGAGAGCGATCGGCCGCTTTCGCCGATTTGGGTTTGATAGCCCTGCTGAAGGCGGACAATGAGATCGTGCGATCCGGCTGCCTTGGCGGCGGAGACGACGGATTTGCTGGTTGCATCGGGATCAAAGCGCGCGATGTTTTCGGCGATTGTGCCGTCGAACAGTTCCACGTCCTGTGGCATGTAGCCGATATGTTTACCGAGTTTTTCAGGCGTCCATTGATCGAGTGCGGCGCCGTCGAGGCGAATGGAACTTGCTGGGTTGAGTGGTAGCCAGACGCCGACGAGCGCCCGTGCGAGCGAAGATTTTCCCGAACCGCTTGGGCCGATGACGCCGAGCGCGTCGCCCTTTTCAAGGCCAAAGCCGACGTTCCTGATAATCGCTTCGTGTTGTCCGGGCGGGCCGACGAATAAGGCTTCGACAAGCAGCTGGCGCTTGGGTGCCGGAAGATCGACAACCTCGCGATCGAGCGTGCCGGCGACAGTCAAGAGATCGCCGAGGCGCTTGGCGCTCATGCGGGCGGAGATAAAACTCTTCCAGTGGGCGATCGCCGATTCGATGGGTGCGAGCGCACGGGAAACAGTGATCGACGCGGCGATAATTGCGCCGGGCGACAGCTCCTGCTGGATGACAAGGTAGGCGCCAAACCCGAGAACGGCCGACTGGAGCACCATGCGGATGACTTTGGTCAGGTTGCCAATGCCGCCGGCCGCGTCAGTGGCTTTGAGCTGATAGGCGAGATACTCGCTGTTCAGAGCGTCGAAGCGCTTGCCGATATGTCCGCCGAGGCCCATGGCGAAAATGGCTTCGGCGTTGCGCCGCGACGATTCCGCGAGGGCGAGACGCTGCCCGCCGGCTTGCGTGGCCGCCTTCATCGGCTTCGAACTGCGCACTTCCGTGAGGACCGTCAGTCCAATCAGCAACAGTGCGCCGGTGACGGCAATGAGCGCCAAGGAGGGGTGCAACAGATAGACGAAGAACAGGTAGATCGGCATCCAAGGAAGATCGAAGAGGGCCATCAAGCCGAGTCCGCCCATGAATGAGCGGACCTGATCGAGGTCGCGGATCGGCTGCATACCGTCGCCGCCGCCGCGTGTTCTAAGCGGCAGGATTTGAACGGCAGCGAAAACTTTAGGGCTCAGGTTCTTGTCGATGCGCACGCCCACACGGCTCATGATGCGCGCGCGAATGAATTCGAGTATGCCGTTGATCGCATAAAGGCCAACCATCAGGACGGATAGGCCGATGAGCGTCGGCACCGACTGCGAGGGCAGCACCCGGTCGTAGACCTGGAGCATGTAGAACGATCCGGCCAGCGCCAGGAAGTTGATGACGCCCGAGAACAGCGCCACACTAGTGAGAATAGGGCTATACTTCAGGAGCAGTGAAGCAACCGGATGCTTCTGAGCGTGCGTTGCCGTTTGTCGTTGAATAGCCATTTTGCCTTAAGCGTTCCGTCTCTGTTGGGCCTGTCGCCGGAAAGTGCCTTCGCTACTTCGTACACGCTTCGTCGGGTATGTCATGTACCCGAGGTAACTCTGCCACTACAACTGGAACGGCTAACGGATAAGCTAGGCTTCTTTAGGTTTGATGAAGCCCACTGCCATCCGGCCATCCGGCATAGCGGCACGAATTTTTGCGGGTGTCCCCTTAAACGTCCCTTCGGATAATTTTTTCAGAAGTTCGCCGACGATTTTCGGGTCTCCAACCGTGTCGATTACCCAAGGCTGGGTTCCGCTCTTCCAGTCCTTGCCTTCGACATGCAGGAATTCGCTCGTGCTTTCGGAGAGCCGCTTATCGACTTCGGGCGACGTCATCGCCCACCAGACAACACCCGCGACCGCCATTGGTCCGCCCTGTTGTTGTTGCGCGCCGACGATGGCGAAGTGGCCAAGGGCGATTGCGGGGGTAACGTAGGTGTTAAGCTCTCTGAGGGTCAGTTTATTGTGGCGGTTCGAGGCGGACATGATGGCCATGATCCGGCCGAACGCAGCCGCGCGCTGGTCGCTCGCTTCGGCCGCTTTGCGAGCGGCTTCGGGTGACATCGGGGGCTGGCTGCCGGCTTGGGCGCCGCCATTAGGTTTTGCAACTTCCGCGGGCTCAGGCGTGGCACCCGGAACGACTTGTGATTTTGTGCTGAACATGGCGCAATATTCCTCTGAAAATCTAACGAATTAACTAACAAGCGTCTCGAATTATAGCAGCAGCGGACAGTGGCGACCATCCGCAGTCCAACATTTTGGCCCCACTTCAAAGCCTTGTCTATGCATCAAACCCATTGACGCAGCCCTCGAAGTTATCTCGCGTCTACGACACAAGTTAGAATAAGCTTGGGCGATGTCTGGGCAGGCGGGAACTGTAAATGTCCCTCAAACGGCCCGCGGAAACGGAGAAAGCCGACGTGGATCAAGGTGCTGGGGCCATTACGCTGAACCAGTTCCTGGCTGACTGGGGGCTTGAGCTTGCGACCCGCAAAGCCATTGCTGCGACGGTCATCGCGTTGGCGGGGGCCGGTGTCGACATGGCCGAGCGGGTGGCGCGGGGGGGCATTCCCGGGCGCCTTGGCCGGGTAACGGCCCGGGCCGGAGAGTTCGATGAGCAAAAAGAAATCGACGTCCTCGCCAATAATGAAATCATTGATGCATTGAGAACCGCGCCGGTTGCGGCGCTGGCCTCTGAAGAGCTTGAGGAGCCGGTGGTACTCGACGCCAAGGCGCCGCTGCTGGTTGCAGTCGATCCGCTCGACGGGTCGTCGAATGTCGAAGCCAATGTTTCGTTCGGAATGATTTTCTCCATTCTGCCGAGCCATCCAACGTCAACGAGCGTCGCCGCATTCCTGCGGCCGGGCTCGCACCAGTTGGCGGCGGGAATCATCATCTATGGCCCGGCGACTGTGTTCGCGCTTACGGTTGGTTCTGGAACGCACGTCTTTACGCTTGATCGGGCGGCGGGAACGTTCGTGTTGACGCAGAAAAATGTCGCGATCCCGCCAACGGCGAACGAGTACGCGATCAATTCGTCGAACGCCCGCTATTGGGAAGAGCCGATCCGCATCTACGTGCACGATTGCGAGAATGGCGTAAGCGGTCCGCGAGGGCGCGACTACAACATGCGTTGGACGGGCTCGCCGGTTGCTGATGTTTATCGCATCCTATCGCGCGGCGGTATTTATCTTTATCCGGCCGATAGCCGCAAAGGCTTTCAACAGGGGCGCATCCGCTTGATTTACGAGGCGAGCCCGATCGCGTGGCTGGTTGAGCAGGCTGGCGGGCGGGCGACGACAGGCCGCGAACGCATCTTGGATGTCGTTCCTGTGACGCTGCATCAGAAATCGCCGCTTATCTGCGGCTCGCGCGAAGAGGTCGATCATGTCGTGCGGCTCTACAGCGGCGAAAGCCTAAAAGGGCAAAGCTCGCCGCTCTTTGGGCGGCGGGGATTGTTCCGGGCTTGGAGTTGAGCAAGCCGCAATGGCTGTGATTGTTTGTTTCTAGGAAGAGGTCCGGTAACCGCACGATGTCGATCAAGTTCCCCATCATCTCCGTTACAGGCTCGTCGGGTGCCGGCACAACGTCTGTCCGCCATACTTTTGAATACATTTTCCGGCGCGAAAATGTGAATGCCGCGTTCGTGCAGGGCGACGCATTCCATCGTTATGATCGCGCCGGGATGGAAAAGGCCATGAAGGCGGCGGAAAAAAAGGGCAACCAGAATTTCAGTCACTTCGGCGAGGAAGCCAATCTGCTCGAAGATTTGGAAGGACTGTTCCGGGCCTATGCCGCGACTGGAAGCGGGCGAACGCGAGACTACATTCATGATGGCGAAGAGGCCAAGAGTCGCGGGCGTTCCGGCTGGATCGTTCACCCCGTGGGGCGACATCGCGCCAGGGTCCGATTTGCTGCTTTACGAAGGTCTGCACGGTGCGGCGATTACTGAGAAGGTCAATATCGCGCAACACGCCGACTTGAAGATCGGCGTCGTGCCAGTAATCAATCTCGAATGGATCCAGAAGATCGCGCGCGACAGGACTTTTCGCGGTTACACGACGGAAGATGTGACGAATGCCATTTTGCGGCGCATGCCGGACTATGTGAAATACATCTGTCCGCAATTCACCGAGACCGATATCAACTTCCAGCGCATACCGACGGTCGATACCTCAAACCCGTTCGTTGCGCGCTGGATCCCGACGCCCGACGAGTCGATGGTCGTCATCCGCTTTCGCGATCCGCGCGGTATCGACTTCGCCTATCTTTTGTCGATGCTGCAGAACAGTTTTATGTCGCGCGCCAATTCCATTGTCATTCCCGGTAGTAAGCTCGATCTCGCTATGCAGTTGATCTTGACGCCGCTCATTCTACAGCTGGTCGAGCGTAAACGCCGGTCGTGGTAAGCGGCGCTCAGGCTAGGCCTCAAAGCTGGCGCCGGGCCAGCGAATCCGGGTAGGGTGCGGGCTTGACGCCGGTGTCTCTCCGGATCAGACGATTTTTGGCTTTGAAAAATAGAGGTTGATCGTGGCGCGGCCCATGCTGATTGCTCCCTCCATTCTGTCCGCCGACTTCGGCCGGCTCGGCGAAGAGATCCGCTCGATCGATGAAGCGGGCGCCGATTGGATTCACTGCGATGTGATGGACGGGCACTTTGTGCCGAACATCACCTTTGGTCCGCCGGTTATCAAGGCGGTGCGCGGGGCGTCAAAAAAGATCTTCGACGTGCATTTGATGATTGCGCCGGCTGATCCTTATCTCGCGGCATTCGCGGACGCTGGCGCAGACATCATCACCGTGCACGCGGAAGCGGGCCCTCATCTCGACCGCTCGCTGCAAGCGATAAGGGGTCTCGGCAAGAAGGCAGGCGTGTCGATCAATCCGGCGACGCCCGAAAGCGTTATCGAGCATGTGCTCGACCGGCTCGATCTTATTTTGCTGATGACAGTCAATCCGGGCTTCGGCGGGCAGGCTTTCATTACGTCTGTGGTCGATAAGATTGCGCGCGTGAAAAAGATGATTGGCTCGCGGCCGATCGATATCGAAGTCGATGGCGGCGTGACGCCCGAGACGGCGCCGCTTGTCGCCAAAGCTGGTGCCAACGTGCTGGTGGCAGGTTCTGCCGTGTTCAAAGGCGGTACACAGGCGGCGTACACGAAAAATATCGCTGACATCCGCAAGGCTGCGGAAGCAGCGCGTTAAACTTTGTAGAAATCCCGGTACCACTTCACGAAGCGGTGGATGCCGTCTTCAATCGACGTCGATGGCTTGAAACCGACCGCTGCGGTCAATGCATCGACATCGGCATAGGTCTTCGGCACGTCGCCGGGCTGCGGCGGCAAGAGATTGCGCTTGGCGGTGCGGCCCGTTTCCTTTTCGATGAGCGAGATAAAATACTCAAGCTCGACGGGCGAATTGTTGCCGATATTGTAGAGGCGATAGGGAACGTTCGAGGTCGCGGGCGAGGGGTTGTCGCTCGACCAAGTGGGATCGGGCTCTGCGATTTTGTCCATGGTGCGCACGACACCTTCGACGATATCGTCGATATATGTGAAATCGCGCGCATGTTTGCCGGCGCTAAAGACGTCGATGGGTTCTCCGCTGAGAATCTTTTTCGTGAAAATGAAGAGCGCCATGTCGGGGCGGCCCCAGGGGCCGTAAACCGTGAAAAAGCGCAAGCCCGTCATCGGTGTTTGGTAGAGGCTGGCGTAGGTGTGCGCCATCAGCTCGTTGGCTTTTTTGGTGGCGGCGTAGAGGCTCAAGGGATGATCGACGGTATGACCGACGCTGAACGGCATGGTGGTGTTCGCGCCATAGACGGAACTCGACGACGCGAACACGCAATGCGCGACGGCGTTGTGACGGCAGCCTTCGAGGATGTTGAGAAAGCCCTGGATATTGGCGTCGATGTAGGCGTGCGGGTTTTCGATGGAGTAGCGCACGCCGGCTTGTGCCGCGAGGTTGATCACGCGGTCGAAGCGTTGCTCGGCAAAGAGTGTTTGCATGGCGTCGCGATCAGCGATGTCAGCCTTGATGAAGCGAAAGCCATTGCGGCCTTCCAAGCGGGCCAAGCGGGCTTCCTTGAGGCGCACGTCGTAATAGGTATTCATATTGTCGAGGCCGATCACCTCGTCACCACGGTCGAGCAGGACCTGGCTGGTGTGAGAGCCGATGAAACCGGCCGCGCCGGTTACGAGGATTTTCATAAGTCTTCCTAAGTTTATCCCGGAGTGTATTCCGGAGCAGCGCCCCAATTGGAAGCGGACGCGGCGAAGTAGGTGCCGCATAACAGACATTTCGCAGGCTTTCCAGGGGCGAAAGCGTCATACGCCCTTGCGGTTGAGGCGGCGCCTGGACTATCAGCGGCTTGAAGGAATGCGCGATGAAGTTTTCCACGCAATTGCCGATTGATGACGTGCTTGGCGCTGTGATCGCGGCGCTGACGGAGGCTGGCCGCGCCGTGCTTGTCGCGCCGCCCGGTGCGGGCAAGACGACACGGGTGCCCTTGGCGCTGCTTGATGCGCCCTGGCTCGACGGCCGGAAGATCATCGTGCTGGAGCCGCGCCGCATTGCAGCTCGAGGGGCAGCAGAGTTCATGGCCGGCACGATGGGCGAGAGGCTTGGCGGCATTGTCGGCTTGCGTGCGAGGCTGTCATCCAAAGTCTCGGCAGCGACACGCATTGAGGTCATCACCGAAGGCGTGTTTACACGCATGATTCTCGATGATCCCGAATTGACGAACATCGGCGCCGTTCTGTTCGACGAGTTTCATGAGCGGTCTCTGGACGCCGATTTGGGGTTAGCGCTGGCGTTAGAATCGCGAGTGGGATTGCGTCCGGATTTGAGACTGCTCGTCATGTCGGCGACGCTTGATGGCGCACGCGTGGCGCGGCTTTTAGGTGATGGGCAAATTCCGGCACCTGTGATCGAAAGCGAGGGTAGGGCGTTTCCAGTTGAGACGCGTTACTTAGGCCGCGTGTCGCAACGCATCGATGACGATATGGCCGCTGCTGTGCAAAAGGCGTTGCGGGAGGAGACGGGATCTATTCTGGCGTTTTTGCCGGGGCAAGGAGAAATCCTGCGCGTGGCGGAGCGCTTGCGGGATCGCGTCAACGATCCGGCGGTTGATATCGCGCCGCTCTATGGCGCGCTTGATATGACCGCGCAGGATCTCGCCGTGTCGCCGGCCAAGCCCGGGCGGCGCAAGATCGTCTTGGCAACGTCGATAGCCGAAACCTCGATCACGATTGAAGGCGTGCGGGTTGTCATCGATAGCGGCTTGGCGCGCGTGCCGCGTTTCGAACCCGAAGCGGGCGTCACGCGGTTAGAGACCGTGCGCGTGTCGCGGGCCTCTGCCGATCAGCGGCGCGGCCGCGCGGGGCGGACACAGGCTGGCGTCTGTTACCGGTTGTGGGATGAGCCGGAAACGCAAGGTCTCGTGCCGTTCACTGAGCCGGAAATCAAATCGGCCGACTTGTCGAGCCTGCTGCTCGATTGCGCGGAATGGGGCGCGCCCGATCCAAGAACCTTATTGTGGCTCGATCCGCCGTCAGAAGGCGTCATCAAAGCGACGCGCGATGAGCTGCAGGAGATCGGCGCACTTGACGAAGCGGGGCGCATCACGGCCGAAGGGCGCCGGCTCAGAGCACTGCCGTTGCCGCCGCGTTTAGCGCGCATGCTAGTTGCGTCGGTTGCGCATGGAGCTTCGGAGCGCGCGGCGATGATTGCGGCGGTTCTGGTTGAGCGGGGCATGGGCGGCAACGATATCGATTTAGGTGTACGGCTCGAAAGTTTTGCGCGCGACAGATCTCGGCGCGCGGACGATATGCGCAGGCTGGCGCAGGGATGGGCTAAAGCGGTTTGTTCTGGTACTGCGCGCGCAGGTGACGACGGAATTTCAGCCGCAGGGCTTTTGGCGCTCGCCTATCCCGATCGCATTGCCAAATCGCGCGGCGCACCGGGGCAGTTTCTGCTGGCAAACGGGCGCGCCGGAAATATCGACGTGAAAGAACTGATGGCGCGGGAGCCGTATCTGGTTGTTGCGGAATTGCAGGGCAAGGCAGCGGCGACGCGGATTGTACTCGCGGTTGCGGCGGACGAAGCGGATGTGATGGAATTTGCGGCGGACAGGATCGCTGAGAAAGATGAATTAAGTTTTGATGCAGGCGCCGGCGCGGTGCGCGCGAAACACACGCGAACATTAGGTGCAATCACATTGGCGAGCGCGCCGCGTCCGCTGCAGAAGGACGACGATGTGTCAGCAGTGCTGGCGGCCGGCATTGCGCGGCTTGGTGCGGGGAAACTGGCGTGGACCAAAGCACAGGTGCAGTTACGCGAGCGCGTCGCGTTTTTGCGCAAAGCGGGCGTCGATTGGCCGGATCTTTCAGATCAAGGCTTGAGCGCTGACAATTGTGCGTGGCTGCGAGCCCTATCTTGCGGGCAAGGCGCGGCTTAGCGATATCACGGCGGATGATTTAGGCAGCGCGCTGGACGCGTTGCTGCCGTGGGGTATGCGGCAGCGCTTGGAGGCGGAAGCGCCAACGCACTTCGAGGCGCCGACGGGAAACCGTCACGCGCTCGATTACGAAGGGCCGGGCGCACCGGCGCTGCACATTCGCGTGCAGGAATTGTTTGGGCTGAAGCAGCATCCCGCAATTGCCGGCGGGCGACTGCCGTTGACGTTGAACCTGCTCTCGCCTGCGCACCGGCCGATCCAGATCACGCGCGATCTGCCGGGCTTTTGGGCGGGATCATGGGCGGCAGTGAAAGCCGATATGCGTGGGCGCTATCCAAGACACGTGTGGCCCGACGATCCGGCGAATGCGGTTCCGACAGCGCGCGCAAAGCCGAGGGGGACTTGAGGTATGAGCTCTGGTTCTGCGCTTTCCGAATTACCCTTTGCGCGGAACCGGTTTGAGGCATATGCGGGTCTTGCCTTGTGAAGGAATGGGGCGGCACGATAATGAGATTGCGGAATCCGTGAACAAAAAAGACGCCCGGCCCCAGATACTGTTTGTGTCTCTTTCGCTGGAACGCGGAGGGACCGAGCGGCATCTTGCTGGGATTATGCCTCGATTGATGAAATGTGGTTGGAACGTTTCGATATACTGCGTTGCAACTCGCGGCGAGATGGCGGCCAGTGTTGCATCCCAAGGGGTGGCCGTTATCCGGCCGCCGATGGAAGGGAGCGCATGGTTCAAAGGGCCGGCCAAATTCGTGCGGCTTACGCTGACAGGATTCAATCTCTTTTGGTTGTTGCTTAAGCGCCGCCCTCAGATCGTGCATTTCTTTCTGCCGGGTCCTTATTTGATTGGTGCGCCACTATCCCTTCTGACTTTGTGCCCGGTCCGGATCATGAGCCGGCGCAACCTCAATAACTATCTGGCGAAGCGTCCGTTCGCGGCGAAGCTCGAATTCCTGCTGCATGGTAGGATGACGGCCATTCTCGGCAACTCGCAACGTATCGTCGATGAGTTGATAGGCGAAGAAGGATGTGCCCCAGAGGACGTAGGGCTCATTCGCAATGGTATCGATATTGCACAAATCCAAGTAGCCCCTGATAGGGCGGGCGTGCGTGGAGAATTTGGTGTTGCCGCTTCGGCCTTCGTGGCAGTTATCGTTGCGAACCTCAATCACTACAAAGGCCACGCCGACCTCGTTCGGGGATTGGAACTGATTTGCGATCGCATGCCATCAGAATGGATCTTGTTGTGCGCCGGCCGAGACGATGGATGCAGGAAAGACCTGGAGCAGAAAGTCGAGTCGGCAGGTTTGTCAAAGCACGTTCGATTCCTTGGCCCGCGTTCGGATGTTCCGCGCCTCTTGAAAGCTGCCGATATAGGAATTTCGGCCTCGCATGAGGAAGGTTTTTCGAACGCAATCATCGAGGGCATGGCAGCCGGATTGCCTATGGTTGTGACCGATGTTGGCGGCAATACCGAAGCCGTGCGCGATGGACATGATGGTATCGTCGTCCCGGCGCATAACCCTGACGCTTTAGGGGCCGCGATTTTGTCTCTCGCCCTCCATCCGTTGAAGGCGCGCGCAATGGGTGCCGCCGGAGCGCAGCGCGCCTTCGACGAATTTTCAATCGCCTCGTGCGTAGCGAAGTACGACACGCTTTATCGTGGACTGATGTCTGGGAAGAAAGCGGGTGTGCTGGCACCCCATGCTTGGAGTGAACAGACAAAGCTTGATTGAATCTTGGTCAGAACTCGCACGATACTGAGGTCACGATCTCAGATCGGATTCATTGTAGATTTCGAGTGTCTGCTGGATGACGATGGGTGCTGCGAAATATTTCTCGACGAGCGTGCGCCCGGCCGCGGCGAGGCGCGCGCGGAGCACGGGGTCAGCGATCAAGCGATGCAATGCGGCTGCCAGAGCCTGCGCGTTGCGGGCCGGCACGAGCAGGCCGTTGACATCGTGCTCGACGATTTCGCGGCAACCGGGAACGTCCGTTGTGACGATGGGGCGGCCCGAAGCTGCGGCTTCCAAAAGTGCTTTGGGAAGTCCTTCGCGGTAGGACGGCAAACACACGATGGCGGCATCGGCAAAGACGGACGCCATGTCGTCGTGCCAGCCGAGTGCCGTAACGAGCCCTTCGCGCACATAAGTATCGATTTCAATTTGCGTGAGTGACGCTGGATTGTGCGGGTCGGGTGCGCCGGCGAGAACGAATTCAGCGTCGATACCGTCGCGTTTCAGGATACGCGCGGCTTCGATGAATTCAACGACACCCTTGTCGCGCAAGAGACGGGCGGGGAGAATAATGCGCGGACGGCCGGCGGGCGGCGGCGTTACCAGGAAATCGGCGATATCGACGCCTGAGCCCCTTATGAGGCGGATGCTTTCAGGAGTTGCGAGACGTGACGCAACGAGTTGCGTGCGGTCGTCGCGGTTCTGGACGATAACGCGCGATTGCTTCGAGGATAGCGCAGCTCTGAGGGCGGCACGGACGGCTGGGCGAAGCAGTTTGGCTTTGGCGCTCTCTGAGGTGAAGACATAGCCGAGCCCCATGATGGCGTTAACGACGCGGGGCACGTGCGCGGCGCGGGCGGCAATGGAACCGTAGAGCACAGGCTTCATAGCAACGTGATGCACGACATCGGGTTTCACGCGAGCGTAGATCGCGGCGAGCTTGGCAATGGTTGCGCTGTCGCGAAGGGGGTTGAGACCGGAGCGGTCGAATTTTATCGGGATCAGTTTCAGCCCAGCATCGCGAATGATATCGCCGTGATTGGCGACGTTGGTCACAACTGACACGTCGTAACCAGCGTCGCGCGCGGCCTCGGCAAGCGCCAAGCGATGAGACGCGAAATACCAGTCTTCCGTGACGAGGTAGAGGAGCTTCTTTTTCGTCATGCGCTACCCTGCCGTTCTTGGGTGAGCCAGGACTGGAACATGAGAATAACCCAGAGCGGGTAGTGCATGTTACGCGCGCCGGAGAGATGATCGATCCAAGCCTTGCGGATGGGCGCGGGCCGGAAGAAACCGTCGCTTTTGAGGCGCGTTTCGTCGAGAAGATCCTCGGCCCAGTTGCGCAAGGGTCCACGCAGCCACGCGTCAAGCGGAATGCCAAAGCCCATCTTGGGCCGGTCGATGAGGTGGCGCGGAACGTGATGGAAGAGAATTTCGCGCAGCGGCCATTTGCTTTTCCCCTCGTGGCACAAAATCCTCATCGGCAATGACGCAGAAAATTCGACAAGGCGATGATCGAGTAGAGGAACGCGCGTCTCCAAGCTGACGGACATGGCAGCGCGATCGACTTTTGCGAGGATGTCGTCTGGAAGATAGCGCACAAGATCGTCGTGCATCATGCGGCGCACGGGATCGAGATCCGGCGGCAGTCCGCCTGCGCATCTGAGTTCCGGCTCACGCCCGCCGATGACGATGTCGCCAGGCGTTTGCCAATGCGAAATGAGCACGCGGTACACGTCGTCGAGTGAGTTGAGCGCGGCGACGCTCGCACCTTTGACGAGGCGGTCGCCCGGGCGCTCTATGCGGTAGCGCTGCGGCAAGAGGTTTGTTGCCGGGCGGAGGAGGCGATTGAGCGCTTCGGGACCGGCCGCTGTGACGGCTCTTGCGATCGTACGCCGGAGCGGAGCCGGGATGTGGCGCAGCCGGTTCCAGGTTTTCTGCCCGAGCGTATAGCGCGTGTAACCGCAAAAGAGTTCGTCGCCGCCATCGCCGGAAAGTGCGACTGTGACGTGACGGCGCGCGAGTTCGGAAACAAGGAGCGTCGGGATCTGCGAGCTGTCGGCGAAGGGTTCGGAGTAGACGGAAGCGAGGCGCGGGACGGTGGCAAGCGCGTCGGATTCCGTGACGTAGAGTTCGGTATGGTCGGTGCCAAGGTGCTGAGCGACGGCTTTTGCGAAAGGCGCTTCGTCGTACCCTTGCTCGCGAAAGCCGATGGAGAAGGTTTTAACCGGACGGGTGCTCATGGCTTGCATGAGTGCGACGACGGTCGATGAATCAATGCCGCCGGAAAGGAAGGCTCCAAGCGGCACGTCCGAAATCATTTGCCCGGAGAGCGATTGGCGAAGCAAGCGTTCGGTCTCAACCGCGGCGTCGCTGGCTGAGCCGGCGAAGGGATTGGCAGCGGCATTTGCAATCTCGCGCGTTGCATCCCAATAGCGTGTGACAGAAGGTTCGCCGCCGGCTTTCATTTCAAGAATGCAGCCGGGCTCCAACTTTGCGATGCCGCGATAAATGGAATGCGGCGCGGGAATGCTGTTGTACCGAAGAAGAAGGGTGAGCGCGTCGCGATCGATTTCGCCTTGCCAGGACGGGTGCTGTTTCAATGCGGCGAGATCGGAACCGAACAGGAAGACGCCGCCCTGATGCCCGTAGTAAAGCGGCTTCTCGCCGAGGCGGTCGCGGGCGAGCGTGAGTGTTCTCGTTTGGCGGTCGAAAACAGCGAACGCGAACATACCGGCGCACCGTGTCAGGGCGGCGGCAGTTCCCCAGGCTTCGATGGCGGCGAGCAAGACTTCGGTGTCGGAGTGACCGCGCCATTGGGGCGCAAGGGCAACGGATTCAAGCTCCGTGCGCACGTCGGCGAAATTATAGATCTCGCCGTTAAAAGCGATGACGAAGCGCCCGCTCTGAGAGACCATCGGTTGATGGCCGGCGGGTGAAAGGTCGATGATCGACAAGCGGCGATGCCCGAGCGCGAGGCCGGAAGCTTCGTCGGTAAAGGTGCCGCTATCATCCGGTCCGCGATGGCGGATGGCATCGGCCATGCGCTCGACAATTGCGGCATTGGCCGAAGCGGGGCCGCTTGATCCAAGAAAGCCCGCGAAACCGCACATTGGCAAATTGTCCTAGGTGTAGACTGTCTTGCAGGTCAGAGGCGCCACAGCCTTGCGCCAGTTGCGGCGACCGCAGCGGGATCGTAAGCGCATTTGACGTCGGCGAAAATCCCTTTGGGGTTGAGTTTGGTCATGAGCTTTGATGGGCCCATGTCAATGTACGCCTTGTGAGAAACGGCAGCGACGATGGCATCGGCTTTGGGCAGTTTATCCCAGGGCGTCAGCGCAATACCGTACTCGTGTTCGCACTCGCCGCTGTCGGCAATTGGGTCATGGGCGTGCACGTTGCATCCGTAACTCTGTAATTCGCGCACAACGTCGATGACCTTGCTATTGCGGATATCGCGGCAGTCCTCTTTAAACGTCATGCCGAGCACAATGACATTGGCGCCTTTGATCGCGAAATCCTGGGCGATCATTTGCTTGACGGTCTCGCCGGCTACAAACTGCCCCATGCCGTCGTTGATACGGCGGCCGGCGAGGATGACTTGGGGATGATAGCCGAGCTGTTCGGCCTTGTGCGTCAGATAGTAGGGATCGACGCCGATGCAGTGGCCGCCGACAAGGCCGGGACGAAAGGGCAGGAAGTTCCATTTGGTGCCGGCGGCTTTCAGGACTTCAAGCGTATCGATGCCGACTTTTTTAAAGATGACGGCGAGCTCGTTCATGAGCGCGATGTTCAAATCGCGCTGCGTGTTCTCGATGACTTTTGCGGCCTCGGCAACTTTGATGCTGCTCGCCGGATAGACGCCGGCCTTAATGATGGCGCCGTACACCTCTGAAACTTTCTTGAGCGTCTCGGGCGTATCGCCCGACACAACCTTGACGATTTTGGTGAGTGTGCGTTCTTTGTCGCCTGGATTGATGCGTTCGGGCGAATAGCCTGCGAAGAAGTCCTTCTTCCACTTGAGACCGGAGATGCGCTCGATGATGGGGATGCAGATCTCTTCCGTCGCGCCGGGGTAGACGGTCGATTCGAACACGACGATCGAGCCGGGCTTGATGTATTTGCCGACGGTTTCCGAACTTTTGACGAGCGGCGTGAAATCCGGGTTGTTGACTTCGTCGACAGGGGTCGGCACGGCAACGACGATAAAGTTTGCGTTCGAGATTATTGCAGGATCGGTCGAGCACACGAGGTGCTTGGCCGCTTTGAGTTCCTCGCTGGTCATTTCGCCGGCGGGATCGATATGTTTCTTGTAGGCCGCGACTTTCTCAGCCGAGAGATCGAAGCCATAGGTTTCGAAGACCTTGCCGAACTCAATCGCGAGCGGCAATCCGACATAGCCCAGGCCGATGACGGCAATCTTGTCGGTCGGCATTTTATCAATGGCTCCAGTTGCGGCGCTATCGGCAGGGTTAAAAACCGGCCATCGAGGTTAAAGGCAAAGATGAACGCCTACAGGGGCAGGCCTGGACGGTCAACACTGGGCTGCAGCCGGCACGGGCTTTTATGTAGAAAAACACTGTATGCACGCCGTTTCTTATTGCAGGCAGGCTGCGGCAAAGCATGCTTAAGGCCGAACCCCAATAATAGAATTTTGGGAGATTTTTCCCCGCTACGCTCGCAGGGCTTATTCTGCACAAATCCAGGGAGGAGGAACAAGCAGAAAGGCCGGCGATGGTCGATACGCCAAATCTCGGGTTGCCCTATATTCTGGCGGCTCAGTCCCAAAAACACGTTCCCCACAACGAAGCCATTCGGGCGCTTGACGCGATTGTCCAGCTTTCCGTTCTCGACCGCAGCCTGACGGCACCGCCGGTGGCGCCTGCTGAGGGCGACCGCTATATCGTTGCCAGTTCTCCGGCCGGCGCGTGGTCCGGTCAGGCTGAAAAAATTGCAGCCTACCAAGACGGCGCTTGGATATTCTATGCGCCAAAAGAAGGCTGGATCTCGTGGGTCGCGGACGAGAATATTGCAGTGGCGTTTGACGGCGCTGCCTGGACTGCGCTTTCGGCCGGCGGCGGTGGCGGCGGGGTTACCGACCACGGATTACTCACGGGTCTTGGCGACGACGATCACCCGCAGTATCACAATAACGCGCGCGGCGACGCACGCTATACGCCGCTCAATCCGGCGACGCTTGGCATCAACGCGACCGCCGATACGACGAACCGGTTGTCGGTCGGATCGGCCGCGTCGCTGTTCAGTCATGCCGGCTCCGGCGGGCATCAGATCAAGGTCAACAAGGCAAGCGCGACAGACACGGCAAGCTTCCTGTTTCAGGACGCATTCTCGGGCCGCGCCGAAATCGGCCTGACCGGCGACGACGATTTTCATTTTAAGGTCAGCCCGAACGGCGCCGCGTTCAACGAAGCCATCATCATCAACCGGACGACGGGCGCTTGCACGTTTCCGAATACGACGTTCGGCGGCGTCACGGACGGCGACAAAGGCGATATCACGGTTTCCGCCACGGGTACGGTGTGGACGGTTGACGCTGATGTCGTGACCAACGCCAAACTGGCGAATGTTCCAACCGCAACGTTCAAAGGCCGCGTGACGGCAGCGGCGGGCGACCCGGAAGATCTGACGGTGGCGCAGGCCAAGACGCTGCTTGAACCTGGCGGGCACCAACTCCGGCGATCAGACTTCGATTGTTGGTATTACCGGCACGATCGCGCAGTTCAACACGGCCTGCACGGACGCGCGATTTTGCTATCGGCGGCGGGTCGATCACCGGCACGAGCACGGGCACGAACACCGGCGATAACGCGGTCAACACGCTCTACAGTGGCTTTGGTGACCAACGCGTCGCATACCGGGGATGCAACGGGGGCGACCGCGCTGACCCTTGCCACGGTGAACGCGAACGTCGGATCGTTCGGGCTGGCAGCGTCTGTCGCGCAATTTACGGTCAACGCCAAGGGTCTGATCACGGCAGCGGCCAACGTGGCGATCGGCATAGCCGCCGCTGCGATTACAGACGCAACAGCGGCGGGCCGGGCCATGCTGACAGCGGCGACCGTTGCGGCACAGACCGCGCTGCTCGACGTCTTCACATCCGGTGCGCAAAGGGCTCGCGCCTGCGTCTGGCGGCGGCACGACAAACTTCCTGCGCGCTGACGGCGTGTTCGCGGCACCACCAGGGGCTGGCGGCGGAGAAGCCAATACCGCTTCGAACGCCGGCACCGCTGGTGTGGGCGTGTTCAAGCAGAAGACCGGGCTGGACCTGGAATTCAAGAAGATCAACGCCAGCACCGCCAACGTCACGATAACCGACGACGTTGCCAACAGCGAACTCGACATCGGCGTGAACGGCTACGCGACGATGACCGACGGCACGACAGCGGCCAACGCCGTTGGCGGCGATACGTTCAAGCTCAGAGCAGGAGCAGGACTAACGGTCGTAACGCAAAACAACGATGCGACGCACGGCGACAATGCGCTGTTTAGCTTAGAGCCGCGTCTAGAGCCGTTATTAGCCAACGACTTCTTGACAACAACCACGGCCCAGGGGCTCCACCCTTTTAGCGCCGTGGCGATCTCGACGGGTACGATCTCGACCTCTCCCGCCGCCGGGGTTGTGGACGGAAACCATCCTGGCGTTATTCTCCTGCGCTCGTCGACAACCGCCAATAGCGGCTTCTATGTCATGACGGGGATGGGTACGGCAGCGGACCGTATGCGTATTGCGGGCGGGGAGCAGTTCGATCTCATTTTTAGAACGCCAGCCGCGTTGACGGCTCTGACGTATCGGTTTGGGTTTCACGACACAATAACCAGTGCCGATGCCGTGGACGGCCTGTATTTCGAAATGCCGGCAACCGGCGCCATTGTCGGCAAGACGTCGAATAACTCGACCCGCACGACGAGCGCCACGATTGCAACGCTGGCCGTGAACACCTGGTATCACGCGCGCATCGTCGTGAACGCAAATGCGACGGGCGTGGATTTCTTTGTCTACGACATGGCCGGAACGCAGCTCGGAACCGTGAATATCACGACCAACATTCCAACCGCCTCGGGCCGCGAGCTTGGTTGTGGCGGCGTGTTCACCAATTCAGGCACCACGGCAGCCGATATCGTTATGCTGGATTATATGGCGTTTGGAATGCCAGGGCGGATCTTGCAGAGAGGGGCGCTGACGTGATGACGTGCCGTGCGGCAGAATACGATTGCAACTCCGCAGCGGTGCAGGCGTGCTGCCTGACTGCGGGGCACGGTTAATATGTTCTAAAGACATTCCTGGGAAAGTTTAGTCCGAGTGGTGTGCGGTTGCGGTCGTCGGGCGGCTTCCAGCGTACGGCCGCTACGTGATGACTAGAAGTTCCCGCCCTGTCCAGTAGCGTCATATGAAAATCGTAGTCACGGGTGGAGCTGGCTTTATTGGTTCGGCTGTCTGCCGCATGCTGGTAAAAGACCTCGGGGTCGATGCGGTCAATATCGACTGCTTAACTTACGCGGCAAATCTGACGTCGCTTGAGCCCATCGCGGACCGGCTCAACTACGCGTTCTACGAGCTCAATATCTGCGATCAGAAGGCTGTCGCCGATATCCTGCGGCTGGAACAACCCGATGCCATCATGCATCTGGCCGCAGAAAGCCATGTCGATCGTTCGATCACGGGATCGGCGGCTTTCATCGAGACCAATATCGTTGGCACGTATGCGATGCTGGAAGCGGCGCGGAGCTACTGGGCAGAGTTGCCCAAGCGGCGCAAAGAAGCCTTCCGTTTCTTGCACATTTCGACCGACGAAGTGTTCGGCAGTCTCGGCGACGAAGGCTATTTTACCGAAGCAACGGCATACGATCCAAGTTCTCCCTATTCGGCAAGCAAGGCTGCGTCCGATCACTTGGCGCTCGCGTGGCACCGCACATACGGTCTGCCGGTTGTGCTGTCGAACTGCTCAAACAATTACGGACCCTACCACTTTCCGGAAAAACTCATCCCCTTGATGATCACAAATGCCATGATGGGCCGCGAGTTGCCGGTGTACGGCATGGGCACCAATGTGCGCGATTGGCTGCACGTCGAAGATCACGCGCGGGCGCTTGTTTCTGGCGGTCACCAAAGGCATACCCGGCGAACGCTATGCCGTCGGCGGACGCAGCGAGCGCAGCAATTTGCAGGTGGTGCATAAAATCTGCGAGATGCTCGACGATCTGCGGCCGCGCGAAGACGGTGCCTCGCATATGTCGGCAATTACCTTTGTCGAAGACCGTCCGGGTCATGATTTCCGCTACGCGATCGATTCGTCGAAGATCGAGCGCGAACTGGGGTGGACTGCGAAAGAGACATTTGAGTCGGGATTGCAAAAGACCGTCGATTGGTATGTCAGCAACGAAATGTGGTGGATGCCGCTGAGACTGAAGACCTACAGCGGCGAGCGGCTGGGTCTGATCAAAAAGAAGAAATCGGCAGCCGCCTAAGCTACGGCCGGTACGGGGAAAAACATGAAAGCCATTATTCTCGCCGGCGGCAGCGGGACGCGCCTCTACCCGATGACGCTCACGGTTTCCAAGCAGATCCTCCCGGTCTATGACAAGCCGCTCATCTATTATCCGTTGTCCGTGCTCATGCTGGGCGGCGTGCGCGATGTGTTGATCATTTCAACGCCGCGCGATCTTCCGGGTTTTGCCGCGCTCCTCGGCGATGGCCGGCAATGGGGGCTGAATATTTCATACGCCGAGCAGCCGCGCCCGGATGGCCTGGCGCAGGCCTTCATCATAGGCGAGCGCTTCATCGGCAAAGATCCGTGTGCCCTTGTGCTCGGCGATAATATCTTTTTCGGACATGGGCTGTCGGATGTTGTGCGGCAGGCGTTTGAGCCTCGCCGCGGGGCGACGATTTTTGCTCATCATGTATCCGATCCGGAGCGATATGGCGTCGTCGCCTTCGATGCGCGCGGACAGCCGTCATCGATCGAGGAAAAGCCGCCCAGCCAAAATCGAATTGGGCGGTCATCGGGCTTTATGCTTATGACAATGATGTCGTCCAGATCGCCAAGTCATTGCGGCCATCGCCGCGTGGAGAACTCGAAATTACGAGCGTGAACGATGCTTACTTGAAGCGCGGCGATCTCGCGGTTCAAAAAATGGGCCGGGGATTTGCATGGTTCGATACCGGGACGCCCGACAGTCTGCTGGAAGCGGCGAACTATGTTGCGACGATTGAAAAGCGCCAGGGACTAAAAATCGCAAGTCCCGAGGAAATCGCCGTGCGGCAGGGCTTTATTACGCCGGGTGATTTGGAACGGCTGATTGCGCAGCGCTATGCCAAGAACGATTATGGCAACTATCTGAAGGGCGTCCTGGCGGAATTCTAAGCGCCTAGAAGGATGAACCCCTAGCGCTGACGATTTTGGAAGCCTATAGGGTGGTTTAAGGGCGTATATACGGACTGCAGGCCGGCAGATTGTCCGGGAAACCTGTCCGATACTCTTGTGGCTGCAAACTGGGAGCTGCACACTTGGCAGGACCGGCAAATTTTCTGATCGTCGATGATCATCCGCTCTTTCTTGAGGCGCTACAGCGCGCCATAGCGACAGCGCTTCCGGAAGCCTCGACCGTTGAAGCGGCATCGATTGCGGATGCAAAGGCCGTGCTTCAGGGGCGGACGCGGTTCGACGCGGTGCTGCTCGATCTGTCGATGCCGGGTACGCGCGGATTTGACGGGCTTTTGGAGTTGCGCGGTCTCTATCCGAAAATGCCGATTGTGGTTGTGTCGGCGCTGGAGGATCCGAGGATCGTTCAAGAGGTTATGGGGTATGGAGCGGCCGGGTTTATCGCTAAGTCTGCAAGCCGTGACGAAATCGCTTCGGCGCTGAAATCGGTCATGGACGGTTCGGTCACTCTGCCGAAAGGTTATCATCCGCCTGGTGCGGCAGTAAGCGCGCCAGGAAAAACGGATCTGGGGCAGCGCCTGTCGACCTTGACTCCGAAGCAGCTGAGTGTGCTGCGCATGTTGCGTCAGGGGCTATTGAATAAGCAGATTGCACACGAATTGAAGATCGAGGAAACGACGGTCAAGGCGCATGTTTCCGAGATACTGCGCAAGCTCAATGTGGCGTCGCGCACGCAAGCGGTTATCGAAGCGCAAAAGATCGATTTCGATTCCGTGCTTAGCACGCAAGCGGCCGACGGCGAACCTGACTGAGAAGCCGTTTTGGTTACGCAAGCATATGCTGCATCAGAGCGCGCAGTTCGGCCGGTTTAACCGGCTTGTGGAGAATTTCGCAGTTGTGCCGCCGGGCCGCTTCAGCGGTTTCCGGAGAATGATCGGCGGTTATAAGGATGGCCGGGATCGCCGCTCCCCGAGAAGCTCTGATCTGAGCGACGGCTTCGAGGCCCGATTGCCCGCCATCAAGATGGTAGTCGGCCAGAATAATGGCCGGGTTGAGTTTGTTGTCGGAAATCAATTCTGAAATGTCGTCGAGATCGCGGGCTAGGCGCACATCTGCGCCCCAGCGTATAAGCAGAGACTGCATGGCCTCAAGAACGATAAGATCGTTGTCGATGACGATGATGGGAATTTCGAGGCGGCCATAAGCCGGCACGGGTGCAGCGTCGGCTGTTGTGCGGCTCGGGAGTTCCGAAGGCTTCGTTGACGGCACGGTGATGGCGAAACGAGTTCCGTGACCGACTCGCGAACAGAGCTCAAGCGGATGGCCGAGAGATTCCGCCATGCGCTTGACGATCGACAAACCAAGACCGAAACCAATTCCGCCTGCCGTTTCGGATGCCGCGCCGCGCTGAAACTCTTCAAAAATTCTATCGCGTTCGGCGGAAGGTATTCCGGGACCGGTGTCCCAGACTTCAATGCGGACCGATGGGCCGCGCTGGCGTGCGGCAAGTAAGAAGTCGGCCTTTGCCGGTATAGTTAGTGGCGTTCGCAATCAAGTTTTGCAGGATCCGGCGCAACATCAAGGGATCCGACATGACGATCGCCTCTGTGGCGCGCCATGTTAGGGCAAGGCCTTTTTTGCGGGCGAAGGGTTGGAACCCCACGATCAATTGTTCGAATACGTCGCCGAGAGCAATGGGCTGAATAGTGGGTACGAAGACTCCGGCCTCAAGTTTCGAAATATCGAGAATGGAACTGAGCAGATCTTCGATTGTCGATAAGGCGCGGGCGACGTTTCCGGCGAGCCGCTGATTGGCGAGTTGCTGTTGGGCGTCGGAGAGTTCGCCAAGCGAGAGGCGGGCGGCGTGCAGGGGCTGCAGAAGGTCGTGGCCGACGGCGGTGATGAAACGTGTTTTGAACCGGTTTGCCCGCTCTGCAGCGTCGCGGGCGCTCTTTAATTCCTGATTTGCTCGTTCGAGGTTAGAAAGCGCGTTCTTGAGTTCTTCCGTGCGGGCGTTGATCTGGTTTTCGAGGCCAATAGCCGTTTGAAATAAGGAATATGCGTTAGCTTGCCGGTCGGTCGAGCGCTCGACGCGCTGCATCAGGGCATTGTTGATCTTCATTAGCTTCTCGATGCGCCGCTCGGTGTCGTCGCTCGCAAGAGGCCGGGTCAGGTGGGGAGGCAGTTCAGACATCAGGTCAGTTGCCCTCGCTGGTCTTGCCGAAAGCTATTCCGGTCAAAGTCTGGTTCAAGTGCATGGCATTGTACTGTTCGCCGTATGTGTGGAATCCCGTTACGCCGAAGCGGCGGTATATTTCATCGACGCTGTGGCGGACTTGGCGGCTTTCGGCATCGAGCCGGCGCAGAATACAATCGAAACCGATGATGAGATCCGTGCCGCCGAGAGCTGCTTCGATGCCCTCGATCGTGTCGAGTGTGGATCGCACCATATCGCGCGGCCGGGCGACGGTGAACACGAGACCTTCATCGATGGCGCAGAAGAAGGATAGGCTTCCATCCGGGTTCATGTTGCGGATTGAACGGCAATAGTAGTCGCCGCCGACTTTGACGACGAGCGGATAAGAGGCGAAACTGAAAGGCCCGAGCTCATTGGGCAAAAGGCCGATCGCGGCAGCGTATTCGCGCGCGGCGGGTTCGGCGTTCAACTCGTAGACGATACGGTTTTCGGTGTCGGCGGCCGTGACGACAAGTTTGATCGGTGTCGGCTCGAAATTCTGCGTTTTGAAAATGCGGAACGGGAACGCGCTTTCGATGACGAAGAGTAGCGCGCTGGCTTGCACGATATCGCCGTTGTGTACGAGCGCCGTGCGGTGGAACGCGAGCCCATCACCCGCCGAGCCGCCGATGAGTTCGATATCGCCGAGGCCCCAGTGAACTGCTGCGGTCAAGGCCTCTTCCTTTTTGGAGAGCCCATCGACCAGCATCAAAGCAAAGGTGTTGCCAATTTGGGAGCTGTTATGGCCGTCGCTGATCTGGACTTTGAGGCGGCGCGCAATGTCGGTTGCGCGCTTTACGCCCGGTTCGTCGGCAACCGAGATCACCTCGCTCAAAACACGAAAACCGGTTTCCGGGAAGGCGATGAGGACAAGACCGCCCTGCATCATGCCGAGCGGTCCGACTTCGCCAGCGGTAGAACAACCCGAAATTGGGATCTCGGGGAATGCCGACTGCAAGTCGCCGACAAGCAATTCGGCTTCATGTTCGATCGAGAAGAAGGCGATGATGTGCTGAAAGCGCTGGTTGCCGAGTTCCGCTTTCGCGGCTGCAACGCTATCGCGGGTCGATGCGAGAGAACTTGCAAATACGCGGATACCGCACGCGGCGGACGTTGACTTGCTGGTCGTGGTTTTGTTGGCTGTAGTCACGGGCAACCTTGCTCCTCGGCACCCTGCATACCAGACGAGAGCGGTATTTGGGATCTGATCTTGAGAAGGCTGGTAGATGGGATGCGCCGTGGCAATGACGCAGGGTTAACCCCAAAGAAGCGGATCGTTCGGGGTCAAGGCGCGGTTTAGGCGGATGCCCGCGCGGCCAGCCTTGTACCATACGACGGTACCCGTGAAGCGGCGGCCGGACGCGAGTTCGACCGATAACACTTGGCCGGGATCGAAGGCCGGGATCTGGTCAAGTCCAAAACCGCCCGCCGAAACGTCGCGAACGTAGACTTGCACGGTGCGGCCGGCGGCCGTGATACGGGCGTTCTGGCCGAGCATGCGGCGCGCGGAATTGCGCCTCTGAGGTAAGGCAGGCAGGAAGGGCGCGCCATCCGCATTGATGCAGGGCGTTTCGCCAAGCGCCGCAGCGTCGAGAATACGCCCCAGGACGCCCGCGCTCAGCACGTAGAGTTCTGGCAGGTCTTTCTCCGTTTCGGATGCCACGTGCCTGACGGCGGCAGCGGCGCTGCGGCAGGTGCCGCGCCAGGTACTGGCGAGCGTCAAGCGATTTAACGCGCCGGCACGGTCAAGGCCGATGGTGTTCGCGTCGGCAAAATAGCGCTGCATTTGGCGGCGCGCGGGTCCGAGTTCGGCAAAGAACGCCGTAACGGATTCAGCCGCGTTGGCTGAAATCCCGGCTTCCGATGCCCAACGCCTAAATCCCGAGAGCACGGTCGGGTCGCGTGGCAGATACATCTGGAGTTCCGCCTGTGTCCGGACTGTGCCGGGCAGGTGCAAGGCGTTGGCAAAACTTGCGATGGTGGCCGTCAGAAGCGCGGCCGTTTGCGTCTCTGTGACGATGCTTTCGAGAAGCGGATTTGGTTCGTCGTACTGCTTGGAAATCCAGAAATGCGTGTCGCTGCGAAGTCCGGAACTGTGGTTCATGGGTACGCTCAAGGTTAGATTATACAATCTAAGATAGCGTAAAAACCCTAATTCGGGGTAACGATATTGGGTCGGAGGTATAAGGTAATCCCATAAAATTGATCACAAAATCTGCCAGTGAGGATTGTTTCCAAATTTAACGGGCATCTACGAGGCCGGAATCCATCAACCTGCGATGGAAACCCAGGATTTCGTCTTTATGTGCGCAGGTGAAGTAACGCCCGCCGCAAACGCTGAGCAGCCTGAGACGCTCTATATAGGCGTCCGACATGGGAAGCCGGGCGGCTTGCAACAGGACGGCGCCGAGATAGGGGACGTCGAGTGTTGGACGGCGGGGAGCGGCGGCGGCGTGTAATTGATGCCGTCGATGGCGTAGTAGGTGATGAAGCCTGGGGAGTCGGGCGCGAGCTTCATGTCCTCGGACGAATAGGATTTGTCGAAGCCGAGCATGGTGCGGGTCGCGACCGGCTGGTGATCGCCATACTGAACAATGAGGAATTTTTCAGCTCGGGAAGCGGCGTACGAGCCCCGCGCGGAATTCGTCATAGTCCATGCGAGCCATGCCGAGGCGGCGCAGGTATTCGTGCATTTCTGGGTCGGAGCCCGGGCCACCGCCTGGCACTTGAACATCGGCGTCGTAGGCAAATTGATAGGGAAGGTGCGTGGCGGACGTCAGGATGAAGTTGAAGACGGGCTGACGCGATGAGGCAATGTGCTTCTCAATGTGGGTCAGCACGTTGTTGTAATAGAACTTGTCGCGCTCGTTGTAGCGTTTCGCGTTCTGGGCCTTGAAGTCGAAGATCTCCGGCATGCCCACGGCCTTGTAGAAACGGCCGTTGCCAACGAAGTCCTTCGGCACCGGATAGAAAACGCTGTTTCGGTAGCCGCAGCGCGACAGGGTTTCAGGCAGCGTGTCGTGGATCTTGCCCTGCATGAGCGATTGCACGAACGTGCGCATGCCGCCGAAAGAATAGGTCGAGACGCCAGCGAGCACGGAAAATTCGGTGAGCCAGGAAGCGCCGCCATAAGTTTCGGTGCGCAGCGGATAAAGTTTTCCGTCAAACGATTTGAAGAACGGGTCGAGTGTTTGGTCGTAGCTGACGGTCGGAAAGTACGAGGGCGGCACCACGCTTTCCTGGTGGATCAGGATAATGTGCGGCGGCTTTTCGGTTGGATCGCAGACGGCTGGGATTTTGAAGAGAGGTTGTTTCTGCGCGGCGAGCGCTTCAAGCAGCTGCCCGCGCATGAGCGTTTCTAGTGTCTCGGACCAAGAAGAATAAAAGGACGCAACGTACTGGTTGTCCCAGTAGAACAACGTATTGCGGCGTTCGCCCTTGGCGTATGAGGCCCAAAGCGCGGTTGCGGCGAAGATGAGTGTCAGGACCGCGCTGACGTGGCGCGGCACGCGGGTGCAGTCGGTGCGATAAAGGGTACGGCCCAAAGCGATGGTGGCGGCAATGGCGGCGAGCAACGCCACGAGGTAAGCGCTGTGATCGGTCCAAAGAAAGCTGATTGTAGAGAACGACGTCAAATAGAAGACGATGTCGTAGGCGTGCAGCACCATTTCGATGTAGCGGCGCTTGACGTCGGAGGCGACGACGATCATGGCGACGATGGCGGCGACGATCGCGATCGAAAACAGCAGGCGGCGCGTGACGAACGTCAGTGCCGATACAAGTGCGGCTGTGATGGCGCTGGCGAAAATGATGGTTTCGCGCCAGCCTTCGTAGCGCCAGTGGTAGTAGGCGAGCGCGAGGGCAATGATGGTGAGCGGCTGCGCATAAGCGGTGGCGCGCGTCAGCTCTCCCGTTCCAGCGAAGAAACGGGGTTCTGGTCTAAGCGAAACGTCGGAAGCTGGTTCGAGCGTCATCCGTCCCGTGTGTTTGTTGTTATGGCCGCTTCGGCGACTGGCGTCTGGCCAGCCAGTGATAGCGGCCGTGTCTTGTGCACACAGGTTGCGGCAGGTCAATGGCGGCTTGGTGTCAGACCCTCCGGGTCTGCCACCCAGGACAAGAATACGGTGCTTCAGTGGTGTCAGACCCTTGATACTTGCCCGCCTCTGGCTGGACGGGTCAGACACCACAAGCCTCAACAATCCAGCGTGTTGTCCCGCTCCCACTCCGTGAAGTGGGCGGTGTAGGAGTTCCATTCCATGGTTTTGAGTTTGACGTAGGCGGAGGCGAATTCTTCGCCGAGCGCGGATTTGAGGGAGGTATCCCGGTCGAACGCGCGCAATGCGTCGAGCAGGTTCAAAGGTAGTTTGATGGCGTCTTTGACCGTATGTCCGAGCTGGTACATGTCGATGTCGAGGCGCTTGCCGGGATCGGATTTCGAACGGATGCCGTCGAGGCCCGCAGCGATAATGACGGCTTGCAGGAGATAAGGATTTGCCGCGCCATCGGGAAGGCGGAGTTCGAAGCGGCCCTTGCCCGGTACGCGCACCATGTGCGTGCGGTTGTTGCCGGTCCAGGTCACGGTGTTTGGCGACCACGTGGCGCCCGAGACAGTGCGCGGCGCGTTGATGCGCTTATACGAGTTGACGGTTGGGTTGGTGATCGCGGCCAAGGCTTCGGCGTGTTTCATGATGCCGCCGAGGAAGTGATAGCCCTGCTGCGAGAGGCCCATCTCTTCGGTCGGGTCATAGAACATGTTGACCTTGCCATCTTTGTCCCAGACCGAGATATGGGCGTGGCAGCCGGTGCCGGTGAGGCCCGCGAAGGGCTTGGGCATGAAGGTGGCGCGCAGGCCATGTTTTTCGGCGACAGATCGCGCCATGAACTTGAAGAAGGAGTGGCGGTCGGCAGTGACGAGGCTGTCGTCGAAATTCCAATTCATTTCGAACTGGCCGTTGGCATCCTCGTGGTCGTTTTGATAGGGGCCCCAGCCGAGTTCCAGCATGTAATCGCAGATCTCCGCGATGACGTCGTAGCGGCGCATCAAGGCCTGTTGATCGTAACAGGGCTTGGAGGCCTTATCCTTGTCGTCTGAGATGGTCGTGCCATCCGGGCTGATGAGGAAAAACTCACACTCGACGCCGGTTTTGACGTGCAGCCCCATAGTGGCGGCTTCGGCGACGAGCTTCTTCAAGACGACGCGCGGGGATTGAGCGACGTGTTTGTCGTCCATGACGCAATCACCCGCGACCCAGGCAACGTCTTTCTTCCAAGGCAACTGAATGACGGCGGAAGCGTCAGGTACAGCGAACATGTCGGGGTGCGCGGGCGTCATGTCGAGCCACGTTGCAAAGCCAGCAAACCCGGCGCCGTCTTTCTGCATATCGGCGATTGCCGCGGCCGGGACGAGCTTAGCGCGCTGGGCTCCGAATAAATCGGTGAAAGAAATCATGAAGTAGCGGATGCCGCGTTCTTTTGCGAGTTGAGCAAGATCCTGAGCCATCGTCCGTTTCCTCGTTGTGCGGTTCTTGTTTTGCCGGCGCGTCGTAGGGCTTCAATAATGGTAAGCGGGCTTAAAAGCCGCCGGATCCCGTCACTCCAGGAATCCAGTTTGTTCCGGCCAGCGGCACCCGCGCCATGGCGGCAGCTTCTATGGTGAGCGCGCAGAGATCTTCGGGCTCGAGGTTGTGAATGTGATTGTGGCCGGCCGCGCGCGCGACGGTTTGGATTTCGAGTGTCATGACTTTGAGATAGTTGGCGAGGCGGCGGCCCGCGCGCACGGGATCGAGACGTTTGGACAGTTCGGGGTCTTGCGTTGTGATGCCGGCCGGGTCTCTGCCTTCGTGCCAGTCGTCGTAACAGCCAGCCGTTGTGCCGAGCTTTCGGTATTCTTCTTCGTGTGCGGGATCGTTGTCGCCAAGGGCAGCAAGAGCGGCAATGCCAATTGACACCGCGTCTGCGCCGAGTGCCAGCGCCTTGGCCGCGTCGGCCCCAGTGCGAATACCGCCCGAGACGATGAGTTGCACCTTGCGGTGCATTCCAAGATCCTGCAGCGCCTGAACGGCAGGGCGGATGCATGCGAGCGTCGGCAAACCGACGTTCTCGATGAACACTTCCTGCGTTGCGGCGGTGCCTCCCTGCATGCCGTCAAGCACAATGACGTCGGCGCCTGCTTTGACAGCAAGCGCCACGTCGTAATAAGGGCGCGTGCCGCCGATTTTCACATAGATTGGCTTTTCCCAATCGGTGATTTCGCGCAGTTCGAGAAGTTTGATTTCAAGATCGTCGGGGCCGGTCCAATCCGGATGACGGCAAGCGGAGCGCTGGTCGATGCCTTTTGGCAGGTTGCGCATTTCGGCGACGCGATCAGAGATTTTTTGGCCCAAAAGCATGCCGCCGCCACCGGGCTTGGCGCCTTGTCCGACGACAACTTCGATGGCGTCTGCTTTTCTCAAGTCATCCGGATTCATGCCGTAGCGCGAAGGGAGATACTGATAGACCAGTGTTTTGGATTGGCCGCGCTCTTCGGGCGTCATGCCGCCGTCGCCGGTTGTGGTGGATGTACCGGCTATCGAGGCGCCGCGCCCCAAGGCTTCCTTGGCATTGGCAGAGAGTGCGCCGAAGCTCATGCCAGCGATGGTGATCGGGATTTTGAGTTCGATGGGCTTCTTGGCGAAGCGCGTGCCGAGCGTCACGGCGGTTGAGCATTTCTCGCGATAACCTTCGAGCGGATAGCGCGAGATCGAGGCGCCGAGGAACAAGAGATCGTCAAAGTGCGGGACTTTGCGTTTGGCGCCGCCGCCGCGAATGTCGTAGATGCCTGTTGCCGCCGCTCGCCGGATCTCCGAGAGCGTGTAATCGTCGAAGGTCCAAGATTTGCGGGGCGTTGTCGGCGGGTTTTGATAGCTCATCAGTACGCATCCGCGTTGTCGACGTTGAAATTATAGAGTTTGCGTGCCGAGCCGTAGCGTTTGAACTCGCTCGTCTTGACGCCGTTCATGCCGGCCGTTTCCAGAAGTTTGGTCAGCGCATCGTGATGTTCGGGCCGCATCTCTTTCTCGATACAGTCGGCACCGAGGCTTTTGACTTTGCCGCGCACGAAGAGCTTTGCTTCATAGATGCTGTCGCCAAGTGCATCGCCCGCGTCACCCAAGACAACCAGGCTCCCGGACTGGGCCATGAAGGCCGACATGTGGCCGATGTTGCCTTTAACGACGATATCGATGCCTTTCATCGAAATACCGCAGCGCGACGATGCGTTCCCTTCGATGACGAGTAGTCCACCGCGCCCAGTGGCGCCGGCGTATTGGCTGGCGTCGCCCTTGATGACGACGCGGCCGGACATCATGTTCTCTGCGACGCCGGGACCTGCTGAACCATGGACTGTGACGGACGCCTTCTTGTTCATGCCCGCGCAGTAATATCCGACGGGGCCGCGTACATCGACGTTGATCGGGGCATCAAGTCCAACGGCAACGGCATGGGCGCCGCGAGGGTTGAGAATTTCCCAACTGCCCTCGTTGGAGCCGTCAGTTTGCCGGTGCAGATCGCTGTTGAGTTCGCGTAGTGGCGTGACTGATAGATCGACTGTCCGCATTGTGAAGTGCCCTATTGATCGGTCTTAGTTCTGCCGTTCCCAGAAGTAGACCGTTGATGGTTCCGGTTCCCAGACTTTGGCTTTGCCGATATTTGGCAGACTTGCGAGCGCCCGGTATTCCGAGCCAAAAGCCACGTAATCTTCGGTTTCGGCCATGACAGCCGGTTTGCAGGCGATCGGATCGCGAATAACGCCGAAGCCATTTTTGGTGCCGACGACAAACGTGAAAAATCCGTCGAGATCGTCGAGGCCTTTTTCAAGCGCTTGTCCGAGATTGAGCCCTTGCTTCATACGCCACGTGAGGTAGGCAGCGGCGACTTCGCTGTCGTTTTCGGTCTCGAATGTCATGCCGTCGCGCTTAAGATCGCGGCGCAGATTGTTGTGATTGGAAAGCGAACCATTGTGCACGAGGCACTGATCGGTGCCCGTGGAGAACGGGTGTGCGCCGGCAGTGGTGACGGCACTTTCGGTCGCCATGCGAGTGTGGCCTATGCCGTGCGTGCCCGACATCGACTCAAGCGCGAAACGCTTTGCGACGTCGGTCGGCATGCCGACTTCTTTATAGAGTTCCATGTGCGTGCCGGCGCCAACTACGGAAATTTCAGGTGCAACACGAGTGAGTTCGTCGCGCACATCGCTCTCGGCAGCGGCCGGAATCGATAGCACTGCGTGTGTGGCGCGAGGTGTGATGGTGATGGGCCCATTGGCGACGCGCTCGAGTTTCTTGGCAAGCGCCTTGAAGTCAGTTTCCTCAGGTCCGCGCAGCGTCAGTTTGATCGCGTTTGCCGAGCCCGAACCGTAAATCGCGAATCCAGCCGAGTCCGGTCCGCGCTCGCACATTGTGCCAAGCATTTGCGACAGCATGCTGCCGAGTTTTGGTTCAAGCGCCTTGTTCTTGAGAAAAAGTCCAACGATACCGCACATTGTGTCCTCGCATCGAGCAGCCAATTCCGCCGATAAACTAGGCAAAAGGCGCTGTGGTGTCAACTGTAGGGAAAGAAATATTCCCAACAGGAAATAGACCGGGCGTCGCTCGACAGCCGGCGATTAGGTGCGCGGGTAAATAATAATCGACAGGTAGGTCATCGGCGTCTTGATCAGCTTCTCGGGTCCGTGCGGCGCGGTGCTGTCAAAAAGAATGGCGTCGCCGGGCTTCAGACGGTAGCTGCGATCTGCGTGACCATACTCAACTTCGCCGGTCAGCATGTAAATGAACTCGACACCGTCATGCTGGAAGGCCGTATAGGGAACAGCGTCTTCGCTGAGCGTGATGAGATAGGGTTCGACTACGACATCGCCGCCAAGCGCGTGTCCAAGCAGCTGATATTGGTGGCCGACTTTTGTCCCGCGGCGGCGGATGACCACGCCCTCGCCGGCTTTGACGTATGAGCAATCGCGCCGCTGCTCGAACGACGAAAACAGCATGGCGATCGGCAGATTGAGTGCGGATGCAAGCGTTTGCAGCGTGTTGAGCGAGGGCGAGATCTGGCCGTTCTCGATCTTCGACAACATACCGGGCGAAATATTGGCCGCGATCGCGAGCTCGGCAACCGTCAAGCCCGCGTCCTTGCGGCTTTGGCGGACCTGCAAGCCAATCGCCTGTTCCAGCGTGCGTTCAGATGCAGTAGGTGCGCCCGAACCGGTCGTGAGCGTATCGAGGTCTGCCTGTACTCGGGCAGGTTTGTTGCGGGTTTCCGCCATAGGGTGCCCTTGGTGGCTATTGCTCGCCATCATAGCCAAGGCTGGCGGATAATTTCAAATTATCTGATGCACAAAAGGATGGCCCATTAGTGCCGGGAGGATCCGGCCCTTCGAGATCCAATTGTGGCAAACGCTCGCTTGATGACCCATGTCATGAAACGGCTAAACCATGTTCAGCGGCCAACTCCGTCAGCCAGCGCCAGAAGCTGTCTGAATAAGAGCGCGAACACGCGAGAATGAAGCTATCGGAACCGATAGGCCGCCAGAGAATAATGCCAATGTGGGCCGCGTGGGTTGTGGCGGCGGAACCATCCGGGAAGGCACGCGGGTGCAAATCGATTGTTAGGCCCTTAGCAAGCGTGTCGCGCGCTTTGTCTCCAGAGACACGGATGAGGGTTCGTGCGTCGGTCTGATCGGCAACGGAAGCAACGCTTTGGAGTTGGCCAGCGAGTACGGACGCGAGATCGACGCTGTCTGCTGCCGGCGCGATGGCGAGCCACTGATTGGGGGCTGTGCCTAAGAACTCGATGCCGCTGGTGGCCGTTGCCAAACTAGGGCTTGAAGGCAGCGAGACGCCATAGAGCTCATTGATGCGCGTGACGAGTGCAGCCGTTTGCCCTTTTCGCGCTGCGATCCAGACGACGCTCTGCCCATTAAGCACTTCAACTGCGACGTGAGACCGGCTTGCGGACTTTGCCGAGTCGAGCGCGGACAGGGGTTCGAGTTTTGTATTAGACACGGAGACGCACTCCTTCTGTGTCGAAGAAACAGGGCGCGACGACTTCGACAAGCGTGTCGCCGCCGCGAACGGGGTCATAAGCGCGGATGATTTCGCCGTGGCGTTGAGGGCCGTTCAATAGCAATCCCAGTCCGATCCAATGCCCGGCCATGGGCGAATAGGCGACGGAGGTGACGTAGCCTTGGTCGTTGCTTGCCGTGGCGGCGGCGTCTTTGGCGAGGAAGTGTGCTCCGGCCCTGAGGCGGGCTGTGCGATTGACGGGGCGGATGCCGATGAGCGCAGGGCGATTTTCATCGGTCAGCCCCGGGCGGGCTGAGAGCACGCGGCCGATGTAGTCCTTTTTAGCTGACATCATTTTGCCGAGACCGAGATCGGCCGCAGTTGTTGTGCCGTTGATTTCGTTGCCGCCGACGTGGCCTTTTTCGATGCGCATGACGCCCAAGGCCTCCGTGCCGTAGGGTATCGCACCGAACTCGGCACCTGCTTCCATGAGGCGGCGCATGAGCGCGTCACCAAAACGAGCCGGGACGCCGATCTCGTAGGCAAGTTCACCAGAGAACGAGAGGCGGTAGAGGCGCGCCTTGGCACCGCCGCACACGGTCAGTTCCGCGACCGCCATGTAGGGGAAGGCCGCATTCGATATGTCGAAAGGTGCGTCGACTATTTTTGTCAGAAGTTCGCGCGCACGGGGGCCGGCGACGGAATATTGCGCCCACTGGTCGGTGGCGGATGTCATCTGCACGTCGAGTTCGGGCCACAGCCATTGGTGACAGAATTCGAGATGCTGCATCACTTTGACGGCGTTGGCGGTCGTTGTGGTCATGAAAAAGCGGTCAGGAGCGAAGCGAGCGCATGTGCCATCGTCCATGACGAGGCCATCTTCGCGCAACATGACGCCATAACGCGCGCGGCCAACGGGCAATGTCGAGAAGGCGTTAATGTAGACGCCGTCGAGGAACACCGCCGCGTCGCTACCGTGAACCTCGATCTTGCCAAGCGTTGATACGTCGCAGATGCCAACTTTCTCGCGGGTCGTTTTTACTTCGCGGTTGACCGTTTCAAGCCAATCAGCTTCGCCGGGCATTGGGAAATACTGTGGCCGCAGCCAGAGGCCCGTTTCGACGAAAACCGCGCCTTGCGCTTTGGCCCAATCATAGGAGGGCGGGATGCGTGTTGGTTTGAAATCCTTGCCGCGATGATGTCCGGCAAGCGCGCCCATGGCAACCGGGGTGTAAGGCGGGCGGGCCGAGGTGCTGCCAGTTTCAGGGATCGTTTTGCCCGTAATCTCAGCAAGAATGGCAAGGCCATTGACGTTGCCGGTTCGTCCCTGGTCGGTCGCCATGCCGAGAGTCGTGTAGCGTTTAACGTGCTCGACAGAGCGATAGCCTTCACGTTCGGCGAGGGCGATGTCGCTCACCGTCACGTCGTTCTGGAAATCGACGAAGGCCTTGTGTTTTGCCTCTTTCACGCGCCAAAGCGGAACAATGTCGTAGCCCGTGTTGGCGATAGTTGGGATATGGGGAACTTCGGCCGGATAGCCTGTGCCCGTGGCTGCACTCGCGCCCCAGCTAGAGCCGTTCGCCAAGCACTTGGAGAGAGCGAAATCACCGGCAGCGGCACCGGCGACACTCATTCCACTCGGGAGATTTCCGGGAACGAAGGCCGCAAGCGCGTCGTCCCATTTTGCTTTCCCGTTCAGGTGCGTCGTGATCTGGACGTTGGGATTAAACCCGCCCGAGACTGCGATGAGATCGCAGGGCAAGTTCGAGTGCTGTACCGCTGTGCGGGAGAATTTGCGCACCCGTTACGGCGAGACGGCCTTGAGCATCCCTCACGACACCTGATATGAGCCGCGCGCCTGTTGCTTCTGCTATTCTGCGGACCGCCGCGCTGGGATCAGGCCGTGCATCGACAATAGCGGCAACCCGGGCACCTGCGGCGTGAAGATCAGCCGCTGTTCGCGCGCCATCGTCGTTATTGGTGAAGACGACCGCATTTCGTCCAGGGGTGACGCCGAAGCGATGGATGTAGGTACGGACCGCGCTAGCTAACATGACACCGGGGCGGTCATTGTTGCCGAAAACGATGGGGCGTTCCGTTGCGCCTGTTGCAACAATCGTGCGCTTTGCAACGATACGCCAGAGGCGCTGGCGCGGCGTGTGAGGCGCTGGTTTTGCAACATGATCGGCAACGCGTTCAATAGCGCTGAAAGTGCCGCTGTCGTAAGCGCCGGTGAGAGTTGTGCGGAGTAAGATGCGGAACTCGGGCAAAGTGCGCAATTCCGCTTCAGTTTGACGGACCCATTCAAGCCCAGTGAGGCCATCCAGCTTTTCAGCGTCGCTGAGGAGCCGGCCGCCCAACGCGAAATTTTCGTCGATCAGGATGACTCGGGCCCCCGAACGGCCGGCAGCGAGGGCTGCACTAAGTCCCGCGGGACCGGCGCCGATAACAAGGACATCGCAAAATGCAGAAGACTTTTCGTACGTGTCAGGATCTGGGGCATCTGAGGCGCGACCTAGATCCCGCGGCGCGGCGGATCATGGGCTCGTACAAGCTTTTCCCAGAAGGAAGCCGGCCACATGAAGGTCTTGTAGTAGAATCCGGCGACCAGCACGGGAGAGAAGAGGCCGTTGATCGACAAGAGATCGTATTTGAATGATGGCCAGCGGTTTTGGCTTTGCGCTTCGAGGCCTTGATAAAGTTCGATCATTGTTGCGCGCGTGTTGGGCTCGCGGCGCGCGCCGGAGCGTAATTCAACAAGCGCGTTAGGTTCTTCCGAGCCCGCAGAAAGGATGCCGCGCGGGCGGTGATATTTGAATGAGCGCCCTGTTAGTGTGACGCCGTTGGCAAGGAGTGCCGAAGCGAGTGTGTCGCCTTGGAAGCCGTGATAGGTTTCGCCGTCGAACGTGAAACGAAGCGGCGTGCGGCGATCGATGAGACCTTTGTTGGCGATGCGGTTTGGCTGGTTTGGCGTCGCCATTATGCGCCTCCAGTTGAGGTTTTGGTGCGTGCCATGGCGACGTTTTTGGCGGGCGTGATTGACGCAATCTCGTGCGTTCGTGTGTCACGTGAAACGACGAGCCAAGCGTGGCATCCGGCGCTGTGATACCACAGTTCTTTATGTGCTCCCGCGAGGTTTGCGCGTTCATAGCCATAGGCGTGAAAGGCGTCCGCTGCATCCGTTGCGGAGGGATCTGGGCGTGTCTGGCTCGCGTCGCCGTGATAGACGAATTCGTCGAGGCTGCGTTCACCGCAATAAGGACAGTTGATGCGCATGGGATTAGGCCCCTCAGTGCAAGTTCGGCTGGTTGCCCATGCCTTTTTCGTCAATCATGTGCCCGGTGCGGAAGCGGTCGAGACGGTAGGCGCGCCCAACCTCGTGCGGTTCTTCGCGGGCGATCAGATGCGCGAAGCAGAGGCCTGACGCGGGCGTTGCCTTGAAGCCGCCGTAACACCAGCCGGCATTGAGATAGAGTCCATCGACCGGAGTCTTGTCGATGATGGGGGAGCCATCCATGCTCATATCCATGATGCCGCCCCAAGATCTGAGCAGACGCACGCGGCCGATGCGCGGCATCAGGGCCATTCCGCCTTCGAGCACGTCTTCCACAACGGGAAGATTGCCGCGCTGGGCATAGGAATTGTAACCGTCGATGTCGCCGCCGAAGACGAGGCCGCCCTTGTCGGACTGGCTGACGTAGAAATGGCCGGCGCCGAACGTGACGACGCCATCGATGAAAGGTTTGATGCCTTCCGAGACAAAGGCTTGCAGAACGTGGCTTTCGATTGGAAGTGTAAGGCCTGCCATGGCGGCGACGCGCGATGAGTTTCCGGCACAAGCGAGGCCGATCTTCTTGGCAGAGATGGATCCGCGTGTTGTTTCGATGCCCGTCGCGCGGCCATTTTCGATTTTGAAGCCCGTAACTTCTGCGTTCTCGATAATATCGACGCCAAGCCGGTCGGCGGCACGAGCATAGCCCCAGGCAACGGCGTCATGGCGGACGGTGCCACCGCGCTTTTGCAGCAAGCCGCCTTGGATGGGAAAGCGCGCGTCGTCGTAGTTGAACCAGGGATACATGTCGCGCACGGCGTCGCGGTCGAGGAGTTCGGAATTGACGCCGTGCAGGCGCATGGCGTTGCCGCGCCGCGCATAAGCATCGCGCTGGGCGTCCGAATGATAGAGATTTAGGACGCCGCGCTGGGAGACCATGGCATTGTAGTTGAGGTCCTGCTCCAAGCCTTCCCACAACTTCATGCTTGTTTCGTAGAAAGGGATGTTGCCGGGCAGCAGATAGTTGGAGCGCACGATCGTGGTGTTGCGGCCGACGTTGCCGGAGCCGATCCAGCCCTTCTCGACCACGGCGACGTTGGTGACGCCGTAGCGCTTGGCGAGGTAATAGGCAGATGCCAAACCGTGTCCGCCACCGCCGACGATGATGGCGTCATAAGAGGGCTTTGGGACAGCCGCGCGCCATGCAGGCTTCCAGGTTTTGTGGCCTGTGAGGCTTTCGCGCAGTACGTTCCAGAGCGAATAGTGGTCAGTTGCCATGCTTGAATATCCAGCTCACAGATCGGGCAAAACGGCAGTTCTACGCCAGCCTCAACTAATACATATGGCTGTTATTGCCGTTAATATAAGTTTTAGTTATAGTACGGAATGGCGACAAGGACTGACACATTGCCGTTCGATTTGCGAGGGCTCGAAATTTTCTTGGCCGTCTGTGAGGCGGGAGCGATGGCACAAGCCGCTCGCGCGTTGGGCCTGACGCAACCGGCGATCTCGCAGGCAATTGCCGATCTCGAGAGTCGGACCGCGACGACGCTGTTTGATCGCAGCGTCCGGCCGCTTGCACTGACGCCTGCGGGCGGGGTGATGCGGCAGCGCGCGTCTGCGCTTCTTTCAGAGGCACGGCAAATCGGGCCGTTACTTAAAGAAACAGAACGGGGCAAACTATCTCTGGTTCGCATCGGTCTGGTCGATAGTCTCGTGCGGGCGTTGAGCGTGCCGGTTGCAACGTTTCTGGCAAAGCGCGCTGAGTCGGTGCAGGTGCAATCAGGTTTGACGGCCGCGCATGCCGGCGCGCTTCTCACCCGCAATCTCGACCTTTTTATTGGTGTTGACGATATGGTGGAGATTGCGGGGCTCGAACGTTTTGAGCTGTTTAGTGAACCCTATGTCTTGTTGCTGCCGCGCGGAACAGAAAGGCCTGAGACGCCGCAGGCTTTGGCGAAACTGGCTTCAAAACTCCCGCTCATCCGCTACAGCGCACGCTCGAAAACCGGTATCGACATCGAGAGGCATTTACGGCGGTTGGGTTTGGAATTTCCGTCAGGTCAGGAATTCGACACGCCCTTTGGGGTGACAGACATGGTGGCGCGCGGCCAGGGTTTTGCGATTTCGACGCCGCTTTGTCTTGCCGAGGCTGCTGTCGCGCCCGGTCGCGTCGAGGCGGTCGCGTTACCAGGGCCGAAGCTATCGCGGACCCTCACTTTGGTCGCTAGGCGGCAAGAGTTTGGCAGTCTGCCGCGTGATTTAACGGCCGCCTGCAAGTCGGCGTTGGCGGGCGAGACCATGACCCTGCTTCATCAGTCAATGCCGTGGCTCGGCGCGGATTTGGTTTGTGGCTCATAGGTCCATCCGTCGTCAGCACAGACGTCTTTTAACCAATTGTGCGGCCAACCAATTGTGCCGCCGGTCAGGCGGTCCATCACGCATCAGTGTTTTCATTGGATGGTGCCGTTCATTATAACATAACAGCAAAAGCCGAGTTCGTGCCGAATGACCCTGAGACAGCGCCTTATTACCCTGATTGCTTTGGTTCTGCCATTGAGCTTGGCGGCCGGAGGTTTGCTGACCTATTGGCATGCCGTGCGCAAAGTAGAAACCGAAATGGCGGCCGCACTTGCGTTCGGCGAAAGCTCGGTTCGCGACGCCATTTCGTCGATGGTGCCGTCCGCCGACCCCGCTCAACACCTCGCGCGTGTCGTTGCATCATTTACGGGCGAGCGGCACTTGCGTGTCAGTCACATCAGCGCGGACGGCAGCGTCGCAGCCGCATCGCAAGTCAGCCTGCCGAGAGATCCGCCACCGGCATGGCTCGCGCGCATTTTGGCCGGCCCCCAGAAATCGATTTCGATCGCACTGCCTGACGATCTCAAACGCTTTGGACATCTTCAAATCGCTGCAGATCCATTGAACGAGGTCACGGAAGTCTGGGACGATGTGACGTTGAAGCTGACTATTATTGCCGGCTTCTTCGGCGTTGTTTTGGGGCTCGTGTATTGGGCGCTGGGCCGTGCGTTGAGGCCTCTCGAAAATCTATCGAGAGCGCTTGCTGAAGTTGGGCATGGAAACTTCGCAGCCCATGTGCCGGAAAGCGGTCCTCAAGAGCTAGCAGCGATTTACCGGGAATTTAACCGCATGGCCGATCAGTTACAGGCGGCGGAGAAGCAGAACCGAAGGCTGAACGCGCAACTATCGACTGTTCAAGAAGAGGAGCGTGCCGACATCGCACGCGATCTGCACGATGAAATTGGCCCGTTTCTTTTTGCGGTCGATGTCGATGCGCAAACGATACCGACATACTTGGATCGCGGTGCTGTTCAAGACGCGGAGTCGCGCGCGTCCGCCATTCGCCAGTCGGTCGCGCATATGCAGAGCCATATCAGATCGATATTGAGCCGGTTGCGGCCGTCGATGCTGCTTGATCTCGGCCTCTCGCATGCTGTCGATCAACTCGTGGCCTTTTGGGGTAAGCGGCATCCGGAGATTTTATTCGATGTGTCCGCCGAGCAGACGAGTTACGGTGCCAAGATTGACGAAGTTGCCTATAGAATAGTTCAAGAAGCGGTCAGCAATGCGGTCCGGCATGGGGAGCCTTCGGTCATCGGCATCGCCATTCAACCCGGCGGCGACGGGATGTTGCGGATTTCGGTATCGAACGACGGCCGGCAATTGATTGAAAGCGGTTCGCGCGGGTTTGGCTTGGCGGGAATGCGAGAGCGAATCGCAGCGCTAGGCGGCTCCTTGATCATCGCAAACGCCGCAGACGGGCACGGGGTGGAATTGATCGCAGCGTTGCCTCTAGACGAGACTAAATCGGCTCCTGTGGCAAAAGTGGAAAGAGAAGCGCGTGTACTATGAAAATACTGCTTGTTGAAGATCATGAAGTAGTCCGAGAGGGTGTGCGGCGATTGCTCTCGCTGCATTTTGACGTGACGATTTTCGAAGCGGGAACGGTCGCACATGCGTTAGAGAGTTATCTCGTCAATAAGCCTGATCTGGTAGTTCTCGACTTGAACCTTGAAGGCGCAGGCGGCATGGAATTCCTGCGGCGCGCGGTTGCAATCAATAGTAGCGCGCGCGTCATTATTTTTTCGATGCACGCCGATCCGGCGTTTGCCGCTCGTGCACTAAAGGCGGGCGCGCGCGGATACGTGAGCAAGAGTGCTCCTGTCGACGAGCTCGTCGCAGCAGTGCGCAAGGTTTCAGAGGGCGGCGTTTATGTCGATCGTGAAATTGCAGCGCTTCTGGCAGCAAATCCCGGCGGCACTGATGATCCTTTGCAGACTCTCAACATGCGCGAAGTTGAAATTCTGCGGTTACTCGGTCAGGGGAAAAGCCTGACGGCGATCGCCGAATCTCTCGGCATTGCCTACAAGACGGTTGCCAACAATTGCAGTCAGATGAAGGTGAAGCTTGGCGTTGAACGAACGGCGGACCTTATTCGGTTGGGACTGCAAAGCTTGCAGGCTTGAATTGGTCTGTCACACGCTGAGCAGCAAATGTTCGCGTTCCCATGGACTGATGACGCGCATAAACTCCTCGAACTCAGAGCGCTTCAATTGCAGATAAAGATGCGCGAAGCGTGGGCCGAGAATGTTATGCAGTGGCTTGCTCTCTTCAAAGTCGGTCAGTGCTTCGAGAAGGCCGCGCGGTAGTTGATGTGAATTGCGGTAGGCGTTTCCAACAACGGCAGGGCGCGGCTCTAGCTTGTTTTTCATCCCAAGATATCCGCAGGCCAGACTGGCGGCGATGGCCAAGTATGGATTTGAATCCGAGCCCGGCAACCGGTTTTCCACCCGGCGCGCACTCTCCGGAGAGATAGGGACACGCAATCCGCAAGAACGATTGTCGTTGCCCCACTCGACATTAATCGGTGCCGCCCCGTTGGGGACCAAGCGGCGGTAGGAGTTCACATACGGGGCAAGCAGACACATTGCGGCGGGTAAAAACTGCTGTTGACCGGCAAGAAACTGATAGAACAGCGTGGTTGGCTGACCATCGGCATCCGTGAAAATATTCTTGCCCGACTTAGCGTCGACGATGCTTTGGTGAATATGCATAGCACTGCCCGGCTCGTTTTCCAGCGGCTTGGCCATGAAAGTTGCGTAGCAGCCGTGCGTGAATGCGGCTTCGCGGATGGTGCGCTTGAAAAAGAACACCTGATCGGCAAGGTCAATCGGATCACCGTGCAGTAAGTTGATTTCAAGCTGTGCCGCGCCGCCTTCCTGAATAATGGTATCGATTTTTAGATACTGGCGCTCAGCGAAATCATAAATGTCATCGACGATCTTATCGTATTCATCGACAGCGCCGAGACTGTATGACTGCCGGCCGGCGCCTTTGCGGCCCGAGCGGCCCGTTGGCGGTTCTAAGGGGTAATCAGGATCGGGGTTGGTCTTCGTTAGATAGAATTCGAGTTCGGGCGCGACGACCGGTACCCAGCCTTCCTTGTGGTAAAGAGCGACGATTCGTTTCAGTACGTTGCGCGGGGCGATTTCGACCGGCTCGCCATTCTGCCAAGTAGCGTCATGAATGACCTGGGCGGTTGGGCTTGAGGCCCAGGGAGCCGGGCGGATCGTACCGAGATCTGGGACCATCATGAGGTCGCTCTCGGCATAAAGCGCCTGGCCGTCGTCTTCAAAACCGACGTAATCACCCGTGATTGTCTGGTGGAAGATGGAAATCGGCAAATGCACTGCATCAAGTTTCACGAACTTCTCGGCCGGCATGGTCTTACCGCGGGCGACGCCCGCTATGTCGGGTACGGCACAATCAATCTCTTCGATGCGGTGTTGGCGCAACCAATCACGAAGTCCTTCGGGGGTTGAGCCCGCGCCATAGGCCTCGGCATCCACAGGGGGGGCTCCGGTATCGGCTGTCATGGTTTACACCTGGCGATCTGATTGAAACGTCTTGTACCGCATCCACATAGAGAAGGGTTGCTGGATTTTCGGCCACTGAACAGTGTCGATACTCTCTTGTACCCCGGGGAATTTATGATCACAATGGAACTGTTAGGCAACAGAGCATGGCGCCTTGTCATTAAGGTCACTCAAGCCCCACGATCATGCGTTGGCGCGCATTGGAGCGGGACAGTTAAGTATCTCCAGGGAGGTTAAACAAATGATCGAAAATATAAGAGCCCGCCGCATCATTGCGACGAGCGTCGCCATGGCTGCGATGATGTTGGGGAATGCAGTTGTTGCCAAGGACCGTGAGGTCAGAGTTTACAACTGGTCTGACTATATCGACCAAAGCATTCTCGAGGACTTTACAAAAGAGACCGGCATCAAGGTCGTCTACGATGTGTTCGACAGCAACGAAGTGCTGGAAACAAAACTGCTTGCAGGCGGATCGGGCTATGACGTGGTCGTGCCCACGGGGCCGTTCCTGTCACGCCAGATCAGCGCCAAGGTCTTCCGCAAGCTTGATAAATCGAAACTGCCGAATATCTCCAACATGTGGGAAGATATTCAAAAGAGATCGTCGATCTACGACCCTGGCAACGAGTACTCGATCAACTACATGTGGGGCACCACAGCGATCGGCTATAACGAAGGCAAAATCAAGGAACGTATGGCCGATGCTCCCGTCGATTCCTGGGACATGATTCTTCAAGCCCGAAGTGCTGGCCAAATTCAAAGACTGCGGAATCCATGTCCTCGACGCGGCGGACGACATTCTCCCGGCCGTCCTCAACTATTTGAAACTTGATCCAAACACTAAAAATCCAGAAGATTTGGCCAAGGCCGGCGCCCTGATGGAAAGCATCCGGTCGAATGTCGTCAAGTTCCACTCGTCGGAGTATATCAATGCTCTTGCCAACGGCGACATCTGCTTGGCAATCGGTTATTCGGGCGACATTCTGCAAGCAAAAAGCCGCGCAGAGGAAGCAAAGAACGGCCAGACGATTGTCTTCTCGCTGCCGAAGGAAGGCGCGCAGATGTGGTTCGATCAAATGGCTATTCCGGCCGACTCGAAGCGCGTCGAAGAAGCCCACATCTTCCTGAACTATATGATGAAGCCAGAGGTTATCGCTAAAGCTTCGAACTTCGTTAGCTACGCCAACGGCAATTTGGCGTCACAACAATTCTTGGACGAATCGGTCAAAAGCAACACCTCGGTCTATCCGGATGCCGAGACCATGAAACGGTTGTTCGTTAAAACGGCCTACGATGCCAAGACACAACGCGTGGTGACGCGGCTGTGGACCAAGGTCGTGACAGGGAAATAGGATGACTGAAATTAGCGCCGGAGCAAACCTCCGGCGCTGATGTTTTGCGACTTCAGAGTCGACGCCGGCTAAATCGTCGCTAAGCCCGATGGAATGACATTCAAGTTCAGGAGTTGAGAAAATGGCCGGTGTGGTATTGGGCGATAGTGCGAGTGCCGTAGCCTCGGGTGCAGCCGCACACAAGCCGGCTGGCCGGACGCCGGCGCCGCAGTCAAACTTCGCGCCATGGAAAGACCCGGCGAAAAAGCCGATCGTCCGCTTTGAGAACGTGACCAAGCGCTTCGGCGATTTCGTTGCTGTCAACAATTGCACTCTCGACATCTACGAGCGGGAATTCTTCGCGCTGCTCGGGCCCTCGGGTTGCGGGAAAAGCACGCTGCTGCGCATGCTCGCGGGTTTTGAAAAGCCAACCGAGGGCCGCATCCTCGTCGGTGGCAATGATATCACCGATCTGGCGCCCTATGACCGGACCGACGTTAACATGATGTTCCAGTCGTATGCGCTGTTTCCGCATATGACGGTCGAGCGGAACATCGGCTTCGGGTTGCGCCAGGAAGGCATGGCCAAAGGCGATATCGCCGCCCGTGTTGAAGAAGCCATGGCACTGCTGGAGCTGCAAAAAGTTCGGCAATCGCAAGCCGCACCAGCTTTCCGGCGGCCAGCAGCAGCGCGTCGCGCTCGCGCGTGCGATTGCCAAGAAGCCGCGCATCATGCTGCTCGATGAGCCGCTCGGCGCGCTCGATAAGAAGCTGCGTCAGCAGGCGCAATTCGAGCTGATGCGCATTCAGGAGACGACCGGGACGACGTTCATCATCGTCACCCACGACCAGGAAGAGGCGATGACGGTTGCCAGCCGTATCGCGCGTTATGAACCACGGGGAACTGGTCCAGATCGCGACGCCGGGCGATATCTATGAACATCCGCAGTCGCGCTACGTGGCTCAGTTCATCGGCGATGTGAATATTTTCGAGGGCAAGATTTCGTCGCTTTCAGGGGGCGTTGCCCAGATCGAATGGCCAGCCGGCAACGGGCGGTTTAAGGCTACGGCCAGCGACGGGTTAAACCAAGGCCAGCAGGCTTGGCTGGCGTTGCGGCCGGAGAAAGTGCGCATTTCTCTGAGTAAGCCGGCGAATTCCAACAACGCCATTCCGGGCAAAGTGATTGACGTCGGCTATCTTGGCTCGGTCTCTCACTACCATGTGCAGGTTGCGTCGGGGCAGACAGTGACCGCGCTCAGGACGAATTCCGCGCAGACGGTCGAGCAAAACATCAAGTGGGAAGACGATGTTTGGCTCGAGTGGCCGCAAGATGCCGGCATGGTTCTGGCCAAATGAGAATGACGGTAATCCGCTTCACCGGCCAGTTGCCAAGTTACGGAGTAGAGACGATGCGCCGCTGGTATGTGATTGGAGCGCCCTATCTCTGGCTCGTGCTGTTTTTCCTTGTGCCGTTCTTCATCGTCTTCAAAATATCGCTGTCGGATATAGCGACGGCGATGCCGCCCTATGTTCCGACCTTCGATATTTCGGAAGGATGGGCAGGCATCAAGACTTACTTCTCGCAATTCGACTTCGAGAATTATAGCTTCATTTTCTCCGATCCGCTTTATGTCGGCGCTTACTGGTCGAGTGTGAAAATCGCAGCGGTGGCGACGTTTCTAACGCTCCTTGTCGCGTATCCAATTGCCTACGGCATGGCGCGCGCGCCCAAGGATTGGCAGCCGACGTTGATGATGCTGGTTATTCTGCCGTTCTGGACGTCATTCCTCATCCGCGTTTATGCCTGGATGGGCATACTGAAGAAGGAAGGGCTTGCTGAACCTATTTTTGATGAACATGGGGCGTGATCAGCGAACCGCTGAGCATCATGAATACGACCTACGCCGTCTATATCGGCATCGTCTATTCCTATTTGCCCTTCATGATCTTGCCGCTGTATTCGAGCCTCGAAAAGATCAAACCCGCGCTGATCGAAGCGGCAGAAGACCTCGGGTCGCCGCCATGGAAAGCCTTCTGGCAAGTGACGTTCCCGCTGTCGCTGCCGGGCGTCGTTGCCGGATGCCTCTTGGTCTTCATTCCGGCAGTCGGTGAATTCGTTATTCCTGATCTGCTCGGCGGCTCCGATACATTGATGATCGGCAAGACGCTTTGGAGCGAATTTTTCAATAACCGCGATTGGCCGGTTTCCTCGGCGGTTGCAGTCGTGCTGCTGCTTGTCTTGGTCGTGCCGATCGTGATGTTCCAGAAGGTGCAGCAGAACCAGCAGGAGGCGGGCCGATGAACACGCGCTTTTCCTGGTTTAACGCCACATCGATCGCATTGGGTTTTGCATTTCTCTACATTCCGATTCTGTTGCTCATCGTCTACAGCTTCAACGAATCGAAGCTCGTGACTGTCTGGGGCGGATGGTCAACGAAATGGTATGCGGGGCTTCTCAAGAACGACGCGCTAATGGATGCGGCGTGGGTGACGGTGCGCGTGGCACTCATCTCTGCGACGATTGCCACCATACTCGGGACACTTGCTGCAATCGTGCTGACGAGGATGAGCAAGTTCCGCGGCAGGACGCTGTTTTCCGGCCTAGTTTTTGCGCCGCTCGTCATGCCGGAAGTTATAACAGGATTGTCACTTCTGCTTCTGTTCGTGGCCCTGGGATTTGACCGCGGGTTCTGGACCGTCACAATTGCGCACTCGACGTTTGCAATGTGCTTCGCGGCGGTTGTGGTGCAGTCCCGCCTCCTCGATTTCGACAAGTCGGTCGAAGAAGCGGCCATGGATCTTGGCGCGACGCCGGTCAGGACATTTTTCGAAGTGACGCTGCCGATCATCGCGCCGGCAGTCATTTCAGCTTGGCTACTCGCGTTCACGCTGTCGCTCGACGATCTGGTGATCGCAAGCTTCACGTCGGGGCCGGGGGCGACGACGCTTGCCGATCAAGATTTACAGCCAGGTGCGCTTGGGCGTTACGCCCGAAATCAATGCCATCTCAACAATCATGATCGCGTTTGTGACAGTGGGAGTCTTGATCGCGTCCTACGTGACGAAACGTTCGTCGACGATGAAGGATCGCGAGGCGCGCGCAGCCAACAAGGGTGCTGCCTAAGGCGCGGCAATGGCAGAAGAGCACGTCAAATCCTATTACGCCGCGACGGTCAATGATCGCACGCGTTATCCGCGGCTGGAAGGCTCCGTCAAGGCGGATATTTGTGTCGTGGGCGGCGGGTTCTCCGGCGTTGCAACGGCCTTGTCTCTTGCGGAGCGCGGGTACTCGGTGGTGCTTCTGGAAGCCAACCGGATCGGGTGGGGAGCATCGGGGCGCAATGGCGGCCAGATGATCGCCGGCATCAGCGGAGAGCATAACGTCAAGCGCCAACTGGGTGCGGCTGGCGCAAAGCTGTTGCGGGATATCCGGTATCTCGGACACGACATCATTGAAGAACGTGTGCGCCGCTACGGCATAGACTGCGATTTGAAGCATGGCTGGATGGAAGCTGCTGCCCGGCCTAGTCACATGAAGAGCTTGCGCGGATATGTTGAGGAGCGTGTTGCCGAGGGGGACGTTGATCAGCTGGAAATCGTAGAACCAAAAGACATGGGTTCGGTGCTCGGCACGTCGATTTATCACGGTGGATTTATAGACCGGCGCAGCGGCCATCTGCATCCGCTTAACCTGTGCATGGGTGAAGCGCGCGCGGCAGCGGGACTCGGCGTTAAAATCTTCGAGGACTCAGCCGCGATAGAATTGAAGGGCGGGGCCAAACCGTATGCGGCTACAGCGTCGGGGCGCGTCGATGCAACCGCGATTGTTCTCGGCGGAAGTACGGATCACCCCTTCCAGCAAGGTCCATTGCGGGGTCTGACGCTGCCGACAGGGAGCTACATCATCGCAACGGAGCCTTTGACTGAGGCCGAAGCGCAAGAAATCAACCCGCGCGATCTCGCGGTCGCCGACAGCAATATCGTGCTCGATTATTTCCGGCTCTCGGCGGACAGGCGCATGCTGTTTGGAGGCAGGTGCAATTATTCGAACCGCGACCCCAAGGATTTGGCAGCGGCGTTGCGTCCGAGGCTTGTTGAAATATTTCCTCAGCTCAGCGGCAAGCGCATCGATTTTACTTGGGGTGGTCGCATCGACATCGTGTTGACGCGCGTGCCGGCGATCGGACGGCTGGAACCCAATCTCTACTATTTGCAAGGATACTGCGGGCACGGCGTGAACACGACGCATCTGGCCGCTGACATCATTGCGGATGCGATTTCTGGAACGACTGAGAAGTTCGATCTCTTTGAGCGCATCCGGCACATTCGGCTGCCGGTTGGCCGTTGGGCCGGAAATCAGATGCTGGCGTTGGGGATGCTGTATTACCGGCTGAAGGATTTGATGTGAGAGGGGCTGGGCACAAAAAAACCGGAGCACGAGGGCTCCGGTTTTGAAGTTGGACGGGTAATTCTAAGTCTCGATTAGGGCAAGGTTGCCTTGGCTGTGAACACAAACCGCTCATCACTGAGGCCGGTATAGATATCGCCAGGAACTTGATCGATATTCGTGTCCCAGTAACGGAAATCGAAGGTGAATTTCTCGACACCAAAGGCGATGCCCGCGTTCCAGTAGACATAGCTGTCATCGGCGCTGGTGAAGGCCCCGACGTTGTTCATGTCATCCGAGTAGCCGACGCCGGCACTAATGGTTGGCGTGAATACGTGGATTGCGGGAAGTTCGTAAGCCAGCAAGCCTTCGATTGTCCAAGTCTCAGGATAGTTATCTGCATCGGGCGTGTAGTAGAAAATCGACCGTGCCGTCAGGCTCTTGACCAGCTCGGTCGATGCACCGGCTTTGAATTCGACGTAATCGAGCGAGTCGCCGTTGACGACCGGATACGAGTAGCCGATGATGCCGAAGTCAAATGTGACCTGACCCAGCACTGGCTTGATGCCGGCGTAGAGGTCGAGTTCCATCGGTTCGTAGCCAGCGCCACTGACGTTCGACGCCCAGGCACCCGCGTAGAATATGCCGTAACCGATATCCACCGAACCTTGAGCGGCGGGATCTTCGTTGTTCAGCGAGAGGCCGCGGAAAATATAGTCGCTGGTGCCGCCGACGGTCATCGACCATTCAAATGCTGGCGGGTCCTCAGCGCGTGCCGCGCCAGTCAGAGCCATGCCTGCAATTGCTGCTGCGCCCGCAAGCTTAAGAAACCTCGTCATGTCGTAGAACCCCCGTCCCAAATCATCCAGATGCAAACCCAAGAAACGACTCTCGATTTGCGGTTGACATCAGGAAACAGAATTGAAGCCGAACACTCAAGAAGTTCTTGGATGTAGAGGTCATGTTGCTAGAGTTTGTTGCGAAAACGACACTTTGCTCAAGTTTTCTCCATGAATTTGGGAGGTTGTGCATAGATTTCAGGCCGCTAAAAGCCGAGCGCCGACCTCAGGGAGGGGCCGGCTTGTTACCTCCCGGAGGGAGAAGCTCGATTTCAAACGCACGACCCCGGGAAGGCGAGAAAGCTGCTCTTTGTGGATGCGCTCGAAGTCCGCGAGATCCCGCGCCATGACAGTGATCAGGTAGTCGTTCTCGCCCGACATGAGGTGGCAAGAGACAACGGAAGGCGCTGCAGCGGCTGCTTTTTCGAATGACGCAAGCAGCTCTTCGTTTTGGCTTTTGAGTGCGATCTCGACGAAAATTGTCATATGAATTCCAAGAGCTTGGCGGTTTACGCGGGCCTGATAGCCCTCGATAACGCCGGCTTCCTCTAGCGCCTTGATGCGGCGCGCGACCGCCGTGGGTGAAAGCGGAACGCGTTCGGCTAGTTCCACTTGGCTGAGGCGGCCATCTCGGACCAGTTCCTTCAATATGGCCTTATCTAGCGCGTCTAGGTTCATAATCGATTGAATCCTGCGAATTTCTGAAGATTGCGCTGATAATATGCGTATTTACGTGATTTTTCAATGAATATATCCGCTCTTTCGATGTCTATTTATGTCAGAGTGCAGCCTTGATCATCGGCAAAGGCCTTTGGAGAGAAAACCCATGCGGATCGGCGTTCCAACGGAAATCAAAAGCAACGAGTTTCGAGTAGGGCTCGTTCCCGGCTCGGTGCGCGAATTGACAGCGCGCGGCCACGAAGTCCTCGTCCAATCTGGTGCCGGGCTTGGAATTTCGGCTGATGATGCAACATATCAAAAGGCCGGAGCGCGGATTGTTCCAGACGCAGCCGCCGTGTTTCGCGACGCCGAATTGATCGTTAAGGTCAAGGAACCGCAGAAGAGTGAATACACGCGGCTTGGTTCAGACCAGATCCTATTCACATACCTCCATCTCGCGCCCGATCCCGAGCAGGCGCGCGGACTTATGGCATCTGGTTGCGCGGCCATTGCCTATGAAACGGTGACGGATGCAAGCGGCGGCCTGCCGCTGTTGGCACCGATGAGCGAAGTAGCTGGCCGATTGTCGATCGAAGCTGCCGCGATGGGCCTGCGCCGTCCCACAGGCGGACGTGGCGTGCTGATGGGCGGCGTTCCGGGCGTGCGGCCGGCTAAGGTCGTCATTCTCGGCGGCGGTGTGGTTGGTACGCACGCTGCGCGCATGGCTGTTGGTCTTGGCGCTGAAGTCACGATCATTGATCGCTCATTGCCGCGACTGCGCCAGTTGGATGAACTCTTCGAAGGCCGCGTGAAGACGCTGGCCTCGACCATGGAAACAATCGAAACGGAAGTCCTCGCCGCCGACGCGGTGATTGGCGCCGTGCTCGTTCCCGGCGCCAGCGCACCCAAACTTGTAACGCGCGCCATGCTCAAAGATATGAAGCGCGGCGCTGTACTGGTGGACGTTGCAATCGATCAAGGTGGATGTTTTGAAACCTCTAAGCCGACGACACATGCCGAACCGATGTTCGAAGTCGATGGTATCATCCACTATTGCGTTGCGAATATGCCAGGTGCCGTTCCGGTGACGAGCGCGCAGGCGCTGAACAATGCCACTCTGCCTTTCGTTGTGAAGCTGGCCGACAAAGGGCTCGCTGCATTCGATCGCGATCCGTACCTTGCCGCAGGACTCAACGTGAAGGGCGGACGTATCATGCATGCGTCGGTTGCATTGTCGCTCGGCTTCGACAGTTTGGACGGCACGCGCTCCTTTCGCGTTGCGGCAGAATAAAGTCTGATAGAACCCCCGTGCTGCCAGCGTCCCACGCTCCCGGCAGTCGCAAAAACGCCGGCTGGCGGCAACTGCTGGCTGGCGTTTTGACAAAAAAGTGCCACGGGCGGCCACAGAGGTGCGCTCCGCCCGTGACTTTATTGATCATGATTTCGGAGTTTAGTTTGGAGCGCGCGATCAGCTACGGCTGGTCTTGCCGCCCTTGGCAACGCAAGCAGCCTTGGACATCATTTTCACGCCCTGGCCTTTGCAAGCGTTCTGTCCCTTGCAGCCATTGCCGGTAGATTTGCAGCTGCCGGTGCCTTTGCATGCATTCAGTCCAAAGCACTTTACCTTGTAGTCGGCGGCGTGGCCCGTCGTCGGCGCTGTCACCGACCCAGCGAGCATCATTGTGGCAGCGGCGGCGGCGAGCGTGGCACCGGATGTCTTGGAAAGTTTCATTGTGTTCCTCCTGATGTCGGCACTGTTGTTGCCGTGATTTAAACGAGCCCTGCTGATCCGCTCACGCAGTGAGAGTGCAGCATCAGGGGAGGTACGCTGCCAACTTGAGAAAAGTTTCACACTTTCTTTGCTTATTAAATTTGGCTTCAGTTTTGAAATTAGGGCCAATCAACGCGCGGTCTCTGTGCTCCGGTGCACGATCCTATTAACGGTGTTGGCAAGGTCGACTGGGTCGAACACTGGCAGTGAGCAAATGCGGTCTGTGCAAGCAAAGGCCGCAGGTTCATCGAGATCGGGATATTGGACATCGGGATTGGTAAGAGCACCCTCGCGTTTGTCCCACCAGTCGATACGCCGGTAGTGTGCAGGAAAGATGAGCGCTGCAGCATGTAATGCCGATGATCTTTTGTCGTCTTTGTGCCCGACAATTGTGATGTGGGTTGGTTCTCTTGCAAGCTCGGCGTCGATCATCAGCGCGCCTGAATGCACGCTTGGTCTGTCGAGATGGTTCTCGGCGAGCGCGTAGCGTGCGGCATGCTCGGCAAGGTCACGAAATTCCTGAGCCCCTGAGTAGCGATGCAGGAGATTGGCAAAGCGCGCGGTTTGGATCTGTTCCTCTGGGATTTTTGCAGGTTTTGTGAAGACGCCAGTGTTGGCCTCGGATTGAACGGACGTCAAAAGCCCGCCAGAAGTGTCTTTGAATTTGGCGGCGATAAATCCGCCCGCTTCAATTGCAAGGCTCATCCACTTTCTGTCGCCGGTCGCGGCGTAGAGTTCGAGCGCCGCTTGCCCCATCGCCAATGTATCGCCGAGGAACGGTCCGCCGCGATCAGCGTCTCCGTGAGTGAAGCCACCACCTTCGAGTTTGCGGTTTTTCACGATCCATTCGGCGGCGATTTTAGCGGCGTCCAGCGCTGCAGTGTCGCCCGTCGCAGAAAAATAGGCGGCGAGTCCGCGGATAGCCCAGCCGTTCTCGCGGGCATAAATGTGCATGTCAATTTTCGGCTTCGCGGATAGGGCGTTACGTTCGGCCTGCGACAGTGCGTAATACGCTTTTCCGGGTATCGCTTCGTCTGGCATCGGCATCTTGGCTTGTGAAGAACGCACCACCGGGACCGCGCAGCACGTTCAGCAAGTATTTCTTGATGTTTTCCGCCGCTTCTAGAAAGCGTGGCTCGCGCCACTGAGCGTAGGCTTCGGAATATTGCCGCAAGCCGTTCGCCTGATACCACATGATTTTCTCGTAGTGTGGAGACTTCCAATCGGCTGCGTCGGAATACTGATAGATGCCGCCATCAACGGTATCGATGAGATTAAGTGCGGAGATGAACGTCTTCTTAGCGCGGGCCGCCGCGTTTTGGTCGCCGCCTGCGGCAAGAGAAAGTTCCAAATCCATGCGATCGGCATCGATAAACTTATGGATCGTTCCCCAGCCGCCATACTCGATATCGAAGGCGTCGATGGAATTTGCGGAAAGTTCCGCGCGGGTCGCGGCCGAAAGTAAGTGGGACTTAGCAGCTTCGACAGGCAACTCATTGATGACCGACGGACCGGGCGTAGGGTCGGCGATCACGGCTTCGAGCAGCGCCGTCATAGCCTTTGGGCTCAATGTATCCGGCGCGCTTGACGATTTCAGTGCCGTCAGGCGCAAAGATGATTGTCGCCGGCCAGCCCCAATCGCCGTATCTGTTCGATAAGTCAGGGTTCGCGTCTTGGTCGACACGAACTGTTATGAACTTGGATTTGAGGAGATAAGCGACGTCCGGATTTTTGTAGGTCGTTTTTTCCATCACATGGCACCAATGGCACCAGACCGCCTCAAGGTCGAGAATGACAAGCCGGTTTTCTGCTTTGGCTTTTGCAAAGAGATCAGCGGACCAGGGTTGCCAATTCAGATCCGTTTCGGCGCGAGCCGATGGCGTTAAGACCAGGCAAAGTAGGCTCAAGGCCAAAATGCGCTTCAACCACATGGCGTGCTGCTCCCGGTTTGGTCATCCGGGAAGGTACGCTCGTGGGCGCCGCTAAGTTTCAGGGCCTTGGAGTATTTTCTCCGTCGAAATAGGCTCTGCGAATGTGCTCGAACTGTTCGATGTTTGGCCTATTTCAGGGTCGGAAAGTTAAACTCCGCCCCTTTGCGAATGCCTGTTGGCCAGCGGGCGGTAACCGTTTTGATGCGCGTATAAAAGCGCACGCCTTCCGGCCCATAGATTGCGTGATCGCCAAACAGAGATCTTTTCCACCCGCCGAACGAGTGATAGGCGACGGGCACGGGCAACGGCACGTTGATGCCAACCATTCCAACCTGGATTTTGTCGGCAAAGGCGCGGGCTGCGTCGCCGTCGCGCGTAAAGATGGCGGTGCCGTTGCCATATTCGTGGCTGTTGATGAGATGTGCGGCCTCGTCGTAGCTTTCGGTGCGAACAACGGAAAGGACTGGCCCGAAAATCTCCTGTTTGTAGATTTCCATGTCTTTGGTGACGCGATCAAAGAGCGAGCCGCCGAGGAAGTATCCGTTCTCGTAGCCTTGGAGTTTCACTCCGCGCCCATCGACGACGAGGTCTGCACCTTCTTTTACGCCCTGGCCGATAAGTCGCGTGATGCGCTCTTGGGCTTCGCGCGTCACGACAGGTCCCATTTCCGACTGGGGATCTGAGGCTGGTCCGACTTTGAGCGCGCGGACTTTTGGTGCCAGCGCTTCAATGAGCAGGTTAGCGGTTTTTTCACCGACCGGTACTGCGACGGAAATCGCCATGCAGCGTTCGCCGGCCGATCCATAGCCTGCGCCCATCAATGCATCGACGGCCTGGTCCATGTCGGCGTCAGGCATGATGATCATGTGGTTCTTTGCGCCGCCTAAGGCTTGCACGCGTTTTCCAGCGGCCGAACCGCGCTGATACACGTATTCGGCAATCGGTGTCGAACCGACGAACGACACAGCGGCAATGTCAGGATGATCGAGGATCGCGTCGACAGCGGTTTTATCGCCGTGCACGACATTGAGTACGCCGGCCGGAAAGCCTGCTTCCTGAAAAAGCTCCCAAGCGATCATGACGGCGGTTGGATCGCGCTCCGAGGGCTTCAGGATAAACGTGTTTCCGCACGCGACGGCGACGGGATACATCCACATCGGCACCATGGCTGGGAAGTTGAATGGTGTAATGCCGGCCACAACGCCCAAGGGCTGGCGATCCGACCAACTGTCGATGTCGGGCCCGACGTTGCGGCTGTACTCACCTTTCAAGAGATGCGGGATGCCGCAGGCAAAATCGACGACATCGATGCCGCGTTGAAGTTCACCAAGCGCGTCGGCGTGGGTCTTGCCGTGTTCATTCGAGATGGCGCGCGCGATATCGTTGGCGTGGCGCTCAAGTAGTTCCTTGAATTTGAACATCGGCTTGACGCGCTTCATGGGCGGCGTGTTGCCCCATTCGACAGACGCTTGTTTAGCGACGGCGACCGCAGCGTTGACTTCTGCGGCTTCCGAGAGGGGGAGAATGGCCGACTTTTCGCCGGTCGCTGGATTAAACACAGGTGCCGTGCGCTGCGAGACGGACGTGACCTTGCGGCCGCCGATGGCATTCTGAATGGTTTCGAGTGACTGCATTGTGTTCCGTTCTGATCTATTAACGCGTAGTTAGCTTGTGGTTTGGAAAACCATCGTCAGGGTATCGAATAGCTGATCAATTTCCTGTTTCGAAATTATCAATGGCGGCGAGAGCGCGATGATGTCGCCAGTCTGGCGAATGAGCAGATTATTCTCGAAGGCTTTGACGAAGCGGTCATAGGCGCGCTTTGCGGGCTCGCCCGGGGCGGGATCGAGTTCAATCGCGCCTACGAGGCCGATGTTGCGAATGTCGATGATGTGCGGCAAGCCTTTTAAGGCGTGCAGCCGTTCTTCCCAATAAGGCGCGAGTTCGGCCGCGCGCGAGAGCAAGCCCTCGTCCTGATAAGTATCGAGGGTACCGATCGATGCGGCGCAGGCCATGGGATGACCCGAGTACGTGTAGCCGTGGAAAAAATCGATGACGTTTTCGGGTCCGTTCATGAAAGCGTCGTGGATTTTTGAAGTGACGAACACCGCTCCCATCGGAATGGTGCCGTTCGTGACGCCTTTTGCGGTCGTGATGATGTCGGGAGAAACGTTGAAATAGTCGGCGCCGAAGGGCGTGCCGAGACGGCCGAACGCGGTGATGACTTCGTCGAAAATGAGCAGGATGTCGTGTTTGGCGCAGATGGCCGCCAGCCGCTTCAGATAGCCCTTGGGTGGGATGATGACGCCTGTTGAGCAGGCAACAGGCTCGACGATACAGGCGGCGATTGTGGATGCGTCATGCAGTGCAACGAGGCGTTCGAGATCATCGGCAAGGTCTGCGCCGTGTTCGGGCTCGCCGCGCGTGAAGGCATTGCGTGCCAGATCGTGCGTGTGGCGGATATGATCGACGCCGCCAACGAGCGTGCCAAACATCTTCCGGTTGTTGGCAATGCCGCCAACGGACGTGCCGCCGAAATTGACGCCGTGATAGCCGCGCTCGCGGCCGATGAGGCGGACCTTCGTGGCATTGCCCTTGGCGCGGTGATAGGCGAGCGCCATTTTGAGTGCGGTTTCGACTGACTCGGATCCAGAGTTCGTGAAGAAGACGTGGTCGAAGCCCTTGGGCGCGATGTTGACAAGTCGTGAGGCGCATTCGAAGGCCTTGTTGTGCCCCATCTGGAACGTGCCGGCGAAGTCGAGGGTCGCGGCTTGCTTCTGAATGGCTTCGACAATTCTAGGCCGGCAATGACCGGCGTTGACGCACCATAGCCCTGATGTGCCGTCCAGTACGCGGCGGCCGTCATCGGTTATGTAGTGCATGCGTTCCGCACCGACAAAAATGCGCGGACTTTTCTTGAATTGGCGATTGGCGGTAAACGGCATCCAGAACGCCGATAGGTCGTTGGTCTTGTGCTGGATGTTCATGAGCGGCCTCCGGGATCGGATTAAAAGTTTGGTCGAATTCTTAAGATGCGCGGCTGACGGCTTCGACAAGGCTCTCAGAAAAAATATCCATACCTTCTTGAACTAAAGCGTCGCTCGCTGTCAGCGGCACAAGAAAGCGGATGACATTGGAATACGTGCCGCAGGAGAGCAAGATAAGCCCTTTTTCGCTCGCCGTCTTCAAGAGCGCTGAGGTTAGTGCGGCGTCGGGTTCTCCACTGGCTGCGTTTTTTACGAGTTCAAGGGCACACATGGCGCCGAGGCCCCGTATGTCTCCGATGCAGTTGAGATTTGAGCGATCCTTTAATTGGCCAAGGCGATCGAGAATGATCTTTCCGATTGCAGCTGATCTCTCGCACAGCTTTTCTTCGTCGATGACATCGAGAACCGCGTGCGCGGCGGCGCAGGCGAGCGGGTTCCCGGCATACGTTCCGCCAAGTCCGCCCGGGTTCGCTGCGTCCATTACGTCCGAGCGGCCGACAATGGCGGCGAGCGGCAGACCGCCGGCCAGACCTTTCGCCAGCGTGACGATATCCGCTTTGATGCCGGCGTGTTCGAGCGCAAACATTTTTCCGGTTCGCGCGAAGCCGGTTTGAATTTCGTCGGCGATGAGTAGAATACCATGCTCGTCGCAGAGTGCGCGCAGCGCGCGTAGGAACTCAAATGGCGCAATATTGAATCCGCCTTCGCCCTGCACGGGCTCGATGATAATGGCGGAAACGTTAGAAGGATCGATCGAGTGTTTGAAGAGGTGCTTCAGGCTTGCGAGGCTCTCGTCATTTGAGACGCCGTGGTAAGCGTTTGGGAATACGGCATTATAAATGTCTGGCGGAAACGGACCGAAGCCCTTTTTGTAGGGCACCACCTTGCCGGTCAGCGCCATGCCCATATGCGTGCGGCCATGAAAGCCGCCGCCGAAGGAAATGACACCGGAACGGCCGGTATGGGCACGAGCAACTTTGACTGCGTTTTCGACAGCTTCTGCGCCGGTTGAAATCAGCATGGTCTTGGCTGGGCCGGGGACGGGCGCAATGGCGTTTAACCTCTCAGCTAGCCGGATGTAGCTTTCGTAGGGCGTCACCTGAAAGCAGACGTGGCTGAACGACTTGAGCTGTTCTTCGACAGCGGCAACGATTTTCGGATGTTGGTGACCGGTGTTGACCACGGCAATACCGGCGGCAAAATCGATGTATCGTTTGCCGTCTTCGCTCCAGATCTCGGCATTCTTGGCACGCTTAGCGTAGATGGCCGTGGCGTGGCCGACGCCCCTTGGGACCGCCGCTGCGCGCCGGGCGTGAAGTTCTGCTGAGGTTGGCATGTTAGAGACGTCTCCTCAAGAAAATGCTTGGATGCCGGTTTGGGCACGGCCCAATATCAACGCATGTATGTCGTGCGTGCCTTCGTAGGTGTTGACGGCTTCGAGGTTCATCATGTGTCGGATCACATGATACTCGTCAGAGATCCCATTGCCGCCATGAATATCGCGCGCAGCGCGCGCAATATCGAGAGCCTTGCCGCAACTGTTGCGTTTGAGTAGAGACACCGCCTCGGGCGCGAGTTGGTTGCGGTCTTTGAGCCGCGCCGCATGCAGGCAAGCATGCAGCGCAAGCGTGATCTCGGTTTGCATGTCGGCCAGCTTTTTCTGGATCAGCTGGTTGGCCGCCAGGGGTTTTCCGAATTGCGTGCGGTCGAGCGCGTATTGCCGCGCTGCGTGCCAACAAAATTCTGCAGCGCCAAGTGCACCCCAGGCGATGCCGAAGCGCGCGTTATTGAGACAGCCGAACGGGCCTTTGAGGCCTTGCACATTGGGCAAGATGTTCTCTGCCGGAACGACGACGCCATCCATGACGATTTGTCCAGTGACGGACGCACGCAAAGCGAATTTTCCGTCAATCTTCGGAGATCGTGAGTCCTTTCATGCCGCGTTCGAGAATAAAGCCGCGAATGACGCCGTCGTCGGTTTTGGCCCAGACAACGAAAATATCGGCGATGGGTGCGTTCGTGATCCAAGTCTTGGAACCTGTCAGTTCGTATCCGCCCTTGACGCTTCTGGCGCGCGTTGTGAGGGCGCCGGCGTCCGATCCGTGGTCAGGTTCGGTCAATCCAAAACATCCGACCAATTCTCCGGTCGCCAGTCGCGGCAGATATTTCTGCGCGTTGTACGTCGCTGCCATACGCGTAGATCGGGTACATCACGAGACTGGATTGCACACTCATGGCCGAGCGATAGCCGGAATCCACGCGTTCTATTTCGCGGGCGATCAGGCCGTAGGAGACGGCGTTCACACCGGCGCCGCCAAATTCTTCCGGAATTGTTGGACCGAGAAATCCCATGGTGCCAAGATCCGTCATGATCGACCGGTCAAAAGTTTCGTGGCGATGGTCGCCGAGCACGCGCGGCATCAGCTTATCGTTACAGAATTTGCGCGCACTTTCGGCGAGGATGCGCTCGTCTTCAAGAAGTGCCTCTTGGAATAACAAGGGATCGTCCCAGAGGAACCCGCCACTCGCTGCTTCTGATCGGTTCGTCGTCATTTTAGTTCCGTTGCCTGGGGCGCAGTTTCCGAGCCGAGGTATGCAAGGGCCTGATCCGTCATGATAGCAGTACAATTGGACTGGAGCCCGACCAGCTGACCCAGACTGTTTCACCCCAGCCAAAGTTATCCTGGTCGTAGCGGGAGCGGTTGGGTCTCGAAATCCGGATTAGCCGGTCATTGGCCATTTGCACATGGTAAATCGAGGTATCGCCAAGGTATGAGATCTCTTTGATCGTGCCTCGCGCAATATTGTGCGACGCCGGACAATCCGGGACTGCCGGCGGTACGGCGCTATCCTTGTGCATGTTCATTTTTTCGGGCCGGACAGCGACCCAGACCGACGCGTTCACGCTGCCGGCACCGCGTGCGGCACGTAGATGGCGTGCGGTGCGAGTTCTGGGCAGGACACAATTGCTTCGTCCGGCTCATCTTTAACGAGAGTGCCCTTCGAACAAATTCACCGAGCCGATGAAGTCGGCAACGAAACGAGATGCAGGGAATTCGTAGAGGTCGGATGGCGATCCGAGCTGACTGATGGCGCCCTTGTGCATAACAGCGATGCGAGAGGCAATTGCAAGCGCTTCATCCTGATCGTGCGTGACCATAATGAAGGTGATACCAACTTTTTGCTGGAGTTGCGACAGCTCGAAGCGCATGGCCTCTCGCAGTTTAGCGTCGAGTGCGGACAACGGCTCGTCGAGCAATAGTACCTTAGGTTTTTTGATAAGTGCTCTGGCGAGCGCCACGCGCTGTCGCTGTCCGCCCGAAAGTTGATCTGGCATGCGCGCGGCAAGGGCACCGAGCTGGACCAGTTCCAGCGCTTCGTTCACACGGGTGGCGATCTCGACCTTGTTTAGCCCGTCAATCATCAAACCGTAACCGACGTTATCCGCGACCGTCATGTGCGGGAACACGGCGTAGGATTGGAACACCATATTCACGGGCCGCCGATTTGGCGGTGTGTTGCCCATGTCCTGGCCATCGATCAAGATCTGGCCATCGCTTGGCACCTCAAATCCGGCAAGCATTCGCAGCAAAGTTGTCTTGCCGCAGCCGGAAGGCCCGAGGAGCGCGAAGAATTCTCCCGGCTGAATATCTAAGCTGACGTTGTCGACGGCCACCATAGATCCGAACTTCTTGAAGACGTTGCGGAAGCTGATGATCGGCTTTGCTGATGTTGTCGCAACGCTGGTTGATGTCTGTTCCACTGGGCGCCGCCTCAATCTGCTTTTGTTGTTTTTTTCTGACCGAGCATCATGAGGGCCATGAGGACTACGGTCAGGACGATAAGCATGGTGGACGCAGCGTTGACCTCAGGTGTCACCGAAAAGCGGACCATGGAGTAGACTTTGACGGGGAACGTCACCGTGTTTGGACCGGACGTGAAGAAGGTGATGACGAAGTCGTCGAGCGATAGCGTGAATGACAAGAGTGCGCCTGCAATCAGGGCCGGGCGCATGTGCGGGATCAAGACGTCGCGGAAAGCTTGCCAGTCGCTTGCGCCGAGATCGCGTGCCGCCTCTTCCTGCTCCTTGTTGAAACTCGCTAGCCTCGCGCGAACGACCATGGTCACGAAGGGAAAACAAAACGAAACGTGAGCAATGATGATGGCGCCAAGGCTAAAGGGCCAAGGGAGGTCGTTTGGCCACGGGAAAACGCGGGCGAAGAACACAAGCATGGCGACGCCCATGCAGATCTCCGGGACAACTATCGGCAGCGATAGCGCGCCTTCGATCACGGGCTTCAGCTTGAAGCGGAAGCGCCACAGCATGACGGCGGCCAATGCCCCAAGCACTACGGAAATGATTGTTGTGATGAGCGCGATGGTCAGTGAATTGCCGAAGGCCAGCATCAGGTCGTCGTTCTTGAAAAGCTGCTCGTAGTATTTGAAAGTAAAGCCGCGCCAGACAATGTTGCGTTTGCTGTCGTTGAAGCTGAATGCGACGAGTGCCAGCAATGGCGCGTATAGGAAGAAGAACACCCCGAATAGCCACAGGCGCATGGGCCAGCGGCGGTTATATTCGAGGGGTGCGGGACGGTCGGCCATGGCTTAAATCCCGTGCGCATCGGTTGCTTGGCCGCGCGTCAGGTAAGCGCGCAGAGCAATGGCAATGAATGTTGCGTACATCAAAAGAAACGAGAGTGCTGCACCGAAGGGCCAGTCGTTAGCGCGTTTGAATTGACGCTCAATGACATTGGCAATCATCTGGCTGTCGGGCCCGCCCAAAAGATCCGGCGTGAGGTATGCCCCGAGTGCCGGAACAAACGTAATGATTATGCCGGAGATGATCCCTGGCATGGCGAGAGGGACGACGATTGAATAGAGTGTGCGCAGGTGTCCGGCGCCGAGGTCGAGACTTGCTTCCATTAGCGATTTGTCGAGCCTGTCTAAGGCTGCGTAAAGCGGCAGCACCATGAAAGGGAGATGCACGTAAACGAGGCCCAAGACGACGGCGAAGTTATTGTAGAGCATCTGAAATGGCTGAAACTCACCAAGCGGCTGGAGACCGGCGAATGTCATGAGGCCGCTCGCGTTATTCCACAGCCATTCGAGCGTGAAATTTGCGAATCCTTCGGTTCTAAGAACCGCGATCAATGCGTATGTGCGGATCAGCAGGTTGGTCCAGAAGGGCAGCATGACGAGCAGCAGCAGCCATGCGCGCCAGCGTTCGCTTGCGAAGACGATGGATAAAGCGACGGGGAATCCGATAATGAGACACAACAGTGTTGTGATGCCAGCGACAAACATCGATTTGGCGAATATCTGCAGGTAAAGTGGTTCGAAAGCGCGGATGTAATTCGCGAATGTTCCGCTCAACGCAACGTCGGTCAACCCCCGGTTTTCGCCGAAACTGTAGAGCCAAACGATACCTAGCGGAATGAGGAAGAATGCTGCCACCCATAGTGTAGGTGGCAGCACCGTTGCCCAGAATGTCAATCTGCCTTGGTCGTGGCGCGTTGCCATGGACTAAGCCTCAAGCGGCGTTCGATCAATCGGCACGTAGACGCGTCAGGGACTCGTCCAACAGCCTGGTGATTTCTTCGCCGGCATAACGCGGATACTCGCACTTCGCGATGATGTCAGCCGGTGGGAAGATGGCTGGATTCTTCGTGTAGTTGTCGTCCATCAGAGCGATTGCCGCGGCATTGGGCGCGGGATATTTGATAGTCTTGTAGATCTCGGCGCCGACTTTTGCGTCGAGCAGGTGGTTGATGAACGCATGGGCATTCTCGGGATGCGGCGCGCCTTTTGGAATGCACAGCGTATCGGCCTGTTTCAAGCTGCCTTCCTTGGGCACGACGAATCCGATGTCGTCATCCTCGGCCATGATCTGCGCGATGTCGCCGTTGTACTCCATCACAAGGTCGACTTCGCCTGAGAGCAAGAGATCCTGACCGTTGTCTTCATGGAACGCTTTGATGTTCGGTTTTTGCTTCACGAGCATCGCTTCCACCTTTTTAATGAGTTCGGCGGTGGCGCCATTGGCAGATTGGCCGAGATACTTAAATCCGTGACGGTAGAGTTCGCTTGCGTCCGACATGACGGCGATACGGCCTTTGTATTCCGCCGAATCGAGGACGTGTTTCCAGCTGTCCGGCACGCCCTTGACCTTGGACTTGCGATAGCCGATGCCGATGACAAGCCAAGTGTACGGCATGGAGTACTTGCGCCCCGGATCGTAAGGCGCGTCGGTTATGAATTCAGGCGCAATATTTTTCATATTCGGGATTTTGGCGTGATCAAGTGGAACCAAGAGTTCGGCTTTCGCCAAGCGTTCAACAAACTCGCTGCCGGGTACAATGACATCGTAACCTGGATTTCCAGCGCGGAGCTTGGCAAATAGCTCATCGTTGGTTGCGAACAGGCTCATGTTGACGTCGATACCGCTGGCTTCCTTGAAGGTATCGAGTGTGGTCTCTCCTATATAGGTATCCCAATTGTAGAAGTTCAGTTTCTTCTCTTCCGCGGCAGCAACGGCGCGGCCGAAGTTTTTGTTCGTGAATGTGAGGCCGACAGCTGCGGCGCCTATTCCGCTCAAGAAAGTGCGACGCGAACCCGGGGTACCCAAGAGTTTTCTGAAGCTGGTCGTCATTCCCATTTCCTCCACTCGTGTTGATCGGATATCTAGTGTCGTTGCTTACTTTGGTCGCGTCCGGCCTCAAGTATCGATGGCTCCGAGGCAGATGTATTTCGTTTCCAAATACTCCTCCAACCCCTCTGCGGCGCCTTCCCTGCCGAGACCGGATTCCTTGACGCCGCCGAACGGGACGACTTCGTTCGAGAATATTCCGTCGTTGACGCCGATCATGCCGGCATCGAGCTTTTCGGCGACGCGCCAGGCGCGCGAGAGGTTTTGGCTGAAGATGTATGCGGCCAGTCCGAAAGGGGTGTCGTTTGCAAGCGCAATGGCCTCAGCCTCGGTATCGAAACGCATCAAGGCCGCAACCGGCCCGAATATTTCTTCGCGCACAAGATCCATGTTCTTGGTAATTCCGCCGAGGACGGTTGGCTCGTAGAAGAGCGGGCCAGAGGAATTCGGCTTGCCCCCAATCAAAAGCTTTGCGCCCTTGGATATCGCATCTTTTGTGAGCGTTTCGACCTTGGCAATAGCGTCGGCATTGATGAGCGGGCCGATGTTGCAACGTGTGTCAGTGCCCGGACCGGTTTGAAGTTTTCTTACGGCATCGACAAGTGCCGCTGAGAACCGATCATAAATGCCTGATTGAACAAGTATGCGATTGGCGCAAACGCAAGTTTGGCCGGCATTGCGGTATTTCGAGGCCATCGCGCCAGCGACGGCCTGTTCAAGGTTCGCGTCGTCGAAGATGACAAGTGGAGCATTGCCGCCGAGTTCGAGAGTGAGCTTTTTCACCGTCCCGGCGCATTGGCGATAAAGTGCTTTGCCCACCTCGGTTGACCCAGTGAACGTGAGTTTGCGCACGCGACCGTCGTCGGTCAGAACTTTGCCGACGGTAGGTGCGTCCATGGTTGTGACGACGTTAAATACGCCGGGCGGCACACCGGCATCGAGTGCCAACTTGGCAATTGCCAGAGCGCAGAGTGGGGTATCTTCCGACGGTTTGACGACGATTGTGCAGCCGGCGGCAAGAGCAGGTGCCACCTTGCGCGTGATCATGGCGATTGGAAAGTTCCACGGCGCGATGGCGGCAACGACACCGATCGGTTGTTTGATCGTGATATAGCGCCGCGAGGAAACCGTTGTCGGGATCGTCCGGCCATAAGCGCGTTTGCCCTCTTCGGCAAACCACTCGATAAAGGATGCGCCATAGGCAACCTCGGCGCGCGCCTCCGCAAGCGGTTTGCCCTGTTCCGTGGTCATGAGCAGCGCCAACGACTCGGTATCGGCAGTCACTAGATCAAACCAGCGTTTCAGGATTATCGCGCGATCCTTAGCGGTGCGTGCGGACCACGCGGGCAGCGCACGGCTGGCGGCGTCGATCGCGTCTTTTGTTTCGATTGGGCCAAGGTTTGGGACCTTAGCCACTTCCTTGCCGGTCGCCGGATCGAGCACTGGGAAGGTTGATGCCGATGTGATCCACTGGCCATCGATGAGCGCGGCGGCCGGATACTTACTCAGCGCCATGTTCATAGTTCGTCTCTCCTAGCGTATCGTAATTGAAACGGATTTCAGGTCCGCATATTTGTAGAGTGCGTGCAGCGACCGGTCGCGGCCAAAGCCCGATTGCTTGAAGCCGCCGAACGGCATTGTTATATCGCAGCTATCCCAGCCATTGATCCAAACGAGTCCGGCTTTGATTTCGCGCGCTGCGCGATGTGCAAGGTTGATGTCCTTCGTCCAAACGCCGGACGCGAGGCCAAATATCGTGTTGTTCGCCATGCGAAGCGCTTCGTCCGCATCGCGGAATGTAGTGACGGCAAGAACTGGGCCGAAGACTTCCTCTTGAGCGAGTGTCGAGCCGGGCGTGACGGCATCGAAAACAGTCGGCTCGATGTAGAATCCGCCGCTATTTTTGCGCACGCGCTTTCCGCCAAGCGCCAGTGTTGCGCCTTCATTGCCTGCGGTCTCGATGAAGCCAAGCACTGTGTTCATCTGATTTTCCGAGACCATGGCGCCAAAGTTTGTTTCAGGCGATAAAGGATCGCCCGGCACAAAACTCTTTGCCGCGGTGATGATCTTGTCCAGGAAGACGTCACGAATCTTTTGATCAACGAGCAGGCGCGAACCGGCGGTGCAGACTTCGCCCTGATTGTAGAAGATACCGAACGCGGCGTGTGCGGCGGCGGCGTCGAGATCCGGGCAATCGGCAAAAATGATGTGGGGGGACTTTCCGCCGAGTTCCAGGCTGACACGCTTTAAGTTGCTGTCGGCGGCGTACTTCATGAGCATGCGGCCGACGGGACCGGACCCCGTAAACGTCAACATATCGACGTCCATGTGCAGCGCGATGGCTTTGCCGGCGACCGATCCCTTTCCGGAAACGACATTCAAGACGCCGGCCGGCACGCCAGCTTCTAGGGCTAATTCTCCGAGTTTGAGAGCCGTCATGCTGGTGAGTTCGGCAGGCTTCACAACAATGGAGTTGCCCATCGCAAGTGCCGGCGCCACTTTCCACATGGTGAGATGCAGAGGGAAATTCCAAGGCATTATGGCGCCGATTACGCCGAGGGGTTCGTGGACCGCATACGAGAATCTGTCGGCGGTTTCCGGTCCGACTTCTCCGTTTACTTTGTCGAGTGCCTCCGCGTAGTAGCGCAACGTACGAATGGCGGAAGGCACGTCGAAGGCAAGCGTATCGCGGATCGGTTTACCGGAATCGATGCTTTCAAGCAGGGCGATTTTTTCGAGGTCGCGTTCCATCAACTCCGCGAGCTTGAACATGATGCGCTTCTTCTCGCGGTAATGCAGTTTGCGCCAGCGCTGGTCCTCAAAGGCAGCTCGTGCGGCTTTAACGGCCGTATCGACATCCTGATCGCCGCAGAGTGCGATTTTGTTGATTAGTTGCCCGTTGCGCGGAGAAATATTGTCGAAAGTCATGCCCGATTTCGCAGAGCTGAGTTTCCCGTCGATCACCGCTTTCGACGGTAACTCGATCGTTCCGGCGATCGCTTCGAAATGCGCCAGCGATGACATGGGCGTATCCTTCAAGCGACTTGTGAATACCATTTATGATCGAGCGACGTCACAACACGTTCGAAGTTGCTGCGTTCGACCTGCTTCAATTGTGTGAAGACGTTTTGGAACCCTGCACCGAATGCATCACGCACGACTTGCGACTTTCCAAAGATATCGAGTGCATTGACCCAGGCCGTCGGAAGCGGCGGGATATTCAAATCGTCTGAGTTGCCTTTGACGCAGGGGCCGCAATCCAGCTTGTTGGTTAGTCCATGTTGAATGCCGGCGAGGATTGCTGCGACAACAAGATAGGGATTTGCGTCAGCGCCAGAAATGCGATGTTCGACGCGGGTGGCTTTGACATTGCCGCCCGGAACACGCAGTGCGACCGTGCGATTGTTGAAGCCCCAATGCGGTGCCATGGCAACGTAAGACTTGGGTACGTAGCGGCGATACGAGTTCGCCGATTGGGCCCAGAGCGGCATGAAGTCCGGCATAGTCTTCAGCAGGCCGCCGATGGCATGCTTGAAGGCCGGTGCCAAGGGCTCGCACGGCTCTTTAGCGTTCGGATCGCCGGCAAATATATTGTTGCCCTTGCCGTCGATGAGGCTGACATGGATGTGCAGACCCGATCCTGTCCACTCATGGTGGGGTTTTGCCATGAAAGTGGCTTCCAAGTTATTGGCGAGAGCGGCCGCCTTCACCGCACGCTTCAAAAGCAAGCCATCGAGCGCCGCGGCAACGGGGTCGGCCCGGTGCTTCAAATTGATCTCGAATTGGCCGGGACCTGACTCTTGCATGACTGCGTCTACTGGCAGCCCTTGGACTTCGCCGATCCGGTAAATATCGTCGATCAAGCGGCCGAGCACGTCCATATCATCGAATTCAAAAGTCTTCGGCCAATCGGGGTCTGCCGATAGTCCCTCAGGCGTGTTGAGCGGGAATGCACCGCTCTGGCGCTTGGCCAGCACATAAAACTCAAGTTCAACCGCGACGACCGGCGTGAGCCCAGATTTGGTGAATTTCTCGGCCTGTCCCGCAAGAACCGTGCGCGGGTCGATATCGACATTGCCAAGAACTTCGATGACGGCTTGCGCATGCGTGCCGCCGTTCACGGGCACATGCTTCAGTGTGCCGGCGATCATGCGGCACGGCAAGTCTGGATCGCCTGTCTCCCAGAGGCGACCTGTCTCTTCGATACAATTGCCGCGCGGGTCCATGATGAAGACGGAACCCGGAATGAGTATGCCGCTTTCTGCTGCACCAATGAGATCATCCCGGCGCAGGCGCTTGCCGCGCGGAATGCCGTTCAAGTCGTAGGTAAAAAGGTCGATCCAGCGGACATCCGGGTGCGCGCTGAGGAACGATTTGGCTTCATCGACGGTGACGTACTTGCTGCTCATTTTGAACGAACCCCGGCTGCCGTGCCGAACCGGCGGAAAAGCGAAACAGAGACAGGATTCGACTTGGCCTGCCATTCGGGATGCCACTGTACGCCAAGACAAAACGGATGATCTGCCGGGCCGCGCACGGCTTCAACCAATCCGTCTTTGGCAAATGCCTCTGCCGTCAACCTGTCGGATAGACGCTTAATGCCCTGCCAATGCAGTGAGTTGACCATGATTTCGTCCTGGCCGATCCAATCACGCAGCTGACCTTTGAGATTAATCGGATGCACAGGTCCGAATTTTTCGTCCATATCTGGCGTCGCGCGTTCGCGATGATCCATGTGCCCATCGGCGTCGTGAACTGCCTGGTGAAGCGATCCGCCAAGCGCGACGTTCAGCTCTTGAAAGCCGCGGCAGATGGCAAATAGTGGTTTCCTTTTTTCGATCGCTGCCCGGATCAATGGGATCGTTACGGCGTCCCGCGCAGCGTCCATCGACTCCGGTTTCAACGGCTTCTCATCGCTATACAGTGCCGGATTGACATTGGAGAGGCTCCCGGAAAGAAAGATTGCATCGGCGATTTCGAGAAGTCCGCCGATATCCGAAAGACCAGGACCAACCGGCACAAGCAATGGCTGGCATTCTGCGACCTCGGCAATAGCGGCCGTGTATTTGCGGCCGACAGCATCGAAATCGAGACCACCGATATTCTTGGTACAAGCGGGGATAATGACGATCGGCCGGCTCATGCCGCGATTTCTCCTGCGACATCGTGTAAGGTCTGATCGAGCGACTTGCGGATTACAGCTTCCGCTTCATCGAAGTGCTCTTGGGTCCAGATCAACGGTGGTGCTGTCACCATCGTATCGAACACAGCACGCATAATGAAGCCGTTGCTGAAAAAGTGATCACGGCAGATGAGGCCAACGCGGCCAGGATTGTCAAAGCGCCGCCTGGTTTTTTTGTCGGCCACGAGTTCGATGGCACCGAGCAGTCCAACCGAGCGCACTTCACCAACGAGTGGATGATCGGCAAACTTTGCGAGCATTTTTGCGAGTGATGGGCCCGTGGATTCCTGCACTTTTGGAATGAGGCGCTCGCGCTCTATGATTTCAATATTCTTCAGGGCGACGGCACAAGCGACTGGATGTCCTGAGAACGTGTAACCATGGTTGAAGTCATCATCGTGCTGCATAAGGGCTTCGACGATCATGTCGTCCACTATGAGGCCACTAAGCGGGATGTATCCCGAAGTTGCGGCCTTCGCGAACGTTATCAAATTCGGCCGAATTCCATAGTATTCGGACGCGAACCATGTGCCGAGGCGGCCAAAACCAGTAATGACTTCGTCCGCGAGCAGCAGCACACCGTACTTGTCAACGATGCGCTGAACTTCCGGCCAGTAGGTAGAGGGCGCGATCTTGACCCCGCCAGCGCCTTGAACGGGCTCGCCGGCTATGGCCGCAACGTTCTCTGGTCCAACGGCCAGGATTTCGTCTTCGATAGCCTTGGCGGCGCGCAGTCCGAACGCTTCGGGCGTCTCGCCTGTTTCAGATTCGCCGTACCAATAAGGATCCATGACGTGACGGAAGCCGTCGTAGACCGGATAGCTGTGGGCATGGACATGAGGCATGCCACCCATTGAACCGGCGGCAATGGTAGAGCCATGATATGCAGCCTTGCGGCTGATGATGATGCGCCGCTTGGGTTGGCCCTTGAGCCACCAGTAGTGGCGTATCAGGCGGATCGCGGTATCATTCGATTCTGAGCCCGACGATCCATAAAAAACGTTGTTGAGAGTTTCGGGCGCTATTTCCGACAACTTGCGCGACAGCGCGACGACCGGGGGGTGAGTGGTCCGGAAAAACGTATTGTAAAAGGGTAATTCGCACATCTGAGCGTGTGCGACGTCGGCAAGCTCTTCCCGTCCATAGCCGACACTCGTGGTCCAAAGTCCCGACATGCCGTCGAGAATGCGCTTATTCTCATTGTCCCAGAGATAGGGACCATGTCCACGCACGATAACCCGTGCGCCGCCGCTACGGAGAGACTTATGGTTAGTAAAGGGATGCAGGTGGTGAAGCGCGTCCAGCTCTTTCAACTGAGAATATTGTTGCGACACGGGTAATCCTCCAGCAATTCGTTCGACGGATAACAATCAATCAGGCTGGAGTGTGCGTGCGGCGTGTAACCTATGCGAGCGCAAAGTTCGAGAAGTTGAATTTTGCGGCTGAGGCCTTTTGAGTTAATCGACGAAAAAGAGGAAATATCAATCAGGGCACATCCCGGCCACCTCGTGGCGCGTCGCCCGAACCCGCTCGCGATCGGAGTGTAACCGTTCACGCGTTTCCTCCATTGCCCTGCAGCTTGAATTAGCAATTTTTCCCGGTAAATGGCGCTCTGCACTTGCGCTTGGATCAATCGCGGGTGTACTGCTGATAGGCTACAGCGAAGAATTTATGGGCTACGGTGTAGAATTGTCAAGCAAAAGCGCACGAAAAATCAAACCTCGCCCTCGTGGTCCCCGGAAATTGGATCGCGAAGATATTTTGGAAGCGGCATTCGAAATGCTCTCCCAAGAGGGTGAGGCAGGTTTTTCTGTCCGCAAACTCGGGGCCAGAGTTGGCGTCGATCCGATGACAGTTCTGCACCATTTCAAGTCTAAGAATGAGCTTCTGAGGCAAATAGCCGACCGCGCCCTTGGAACGGTCGAGCTACCGTTGCCAAGTGCCGATTGGCGCAAGGATTTGCGAAGTGTTGCAGAGGCTTATCGGGATCTTGCACACCGTCATCCGCGACTTTTTCATCTTCATTTCCGTTTCAATGCGACGGGGCCGGCGGACCACGCGTCGAGCGAAGTCGTCTATCGTGCGATGCGCAGTACCGGCTTGCCGGATTCCATGGCGGCTGGGTTGGGGCTTGCGTTCTACGCATTTGTCCTCGGTTTTGCCCTGGCTGAGACCGAGGGTCTGCTGCTTCCGCTGAACGACATGGAAGAAGTTGAAATGCGCTCTCTCGATCCACTGGGATATCCCGCGACCCAGGCTTTCATACCTGCATTCAAAACTCTCGATCCCGACGCCGCATTCGACACTGCAGTGACGGCATTCATTGACGGTGTTGCGGTGCGTGCCGGCAGCAGCAAACGGCAATGAAAGCGCGTCACGGCAACGGAACGGTGGCGCTTCGATGTACCCAGGACTATGATTTCAAGCTAGGACTATGATCTTACGAAAGACACTATTCCGCAACTCGTCTTAGAAAGACGTTAGCCATGTATCGAACCTCGTGGCAGCAGACGACCTATAGTTTTTCCAGTTTGAAAGTGTTGATGGCGAAAGCCACGCCGCCCAGGTCGGGAGATATTCTGGCGGGCGTTGCGGCGGGCTCGGCCGAGGAAAATGTAGCGGCAAAACTCGCGCTTGCTGACTTGCCGCTTAAGACGTTCCTATCCGAAGCGATCATCCCCTATGAAACGGATGACGTGACACGGCTGATCATCGATGAGCACGACACCGCCGCGTTCGCGCCGGTTGCAAGCATGACGGTCGGGGAATTTCGCGAATGGTTGCTTTCGGAGGCTGTTGGAAGTGAAGTTCTAGCCCGTGTTGCTGCGGGCCTGACGCCTGAAATGGTTGCAGCCGTTTCAAAGATTATGCGCAATCAGGATCTGATTTTAGCAGCGCGCAAGGCGACTGTTGTTACGAAATTCCGCAATACCATTGGGCTTCCAGGCCGGATGGCAGTAAGATTGCAGCCCAATCACCCGACTGACGACATAAAGGGCATCGCGGCATCGCTCGTGGACGGGCTGATGTACGGCTGTGGGGATGCCGTTATCGGCATCAATCCGGCAAGTGACAACATGGGGACGATTTCTGGTCTCCTGTCGATGCTTGACGAGGTCATCCGGCGTTTCGAAATTCCGACACAGAGCTGCATTCTCACTCATGTAACGTCAACTCTTGAAGCCATTGAACGCGGGGCACCGGTCGACTTGGTGTTTCAGTCGATTGGCGGCACTCAGGACCTCAATGCATCGTTCGGCGTAACAATGAACGTTTTGGGTCAAGCGAGGGAAGCTGCGCTTTCGCTCAAGCGCGGCACAGTCGGCGACAACGTCATGTATTTTGAGACCGGCCAGGGTTCAGCTCTGTCTGCCGATGCCAATCACGGAGCCGATCAACAAACCCTCGAAGCGCGCGCGTATGCCGTAGCTCGGAAATTCAAGCCGCTTTTGGTCAACACCGTCGTCGGCTTTATCGGTCCCGAATATCTCTACAATGGCAAAGAAATCATCCGCGCTGGGCTCGAAGATCATTTTTGTGGCAAGCTGCTTGGCGTGCCCATGGGCTGCGACGTCTGTTATACAAACCACGCGGAAGCCGATCAGGACGACATGGACGTGCTGTTGACACTCCTTGGCGCAGCGGGTGTTACGTTCATAATGGGCGTTCCCGGTGCGGACGACATCATGCTCAATTATCAATCGACGTCATTCCATGATGCGCTCTATGTGCGCGAGACGCTCGGATTGAAACGCGCGCCGGAATTCGAAGAATGGTTGCGGCGTATCGGATTGACCGACGAACGTGGCGTGCTGAAACCGCAAAGTGGTATGCATCCACTCCTCCAGCATGCAGGGAGTTTGGCTGCATGAGTGGCGAGGACCCCTGGATCGCGTTGCGACGCTTCACTGACGCCCGCATAGGGCTTGGCCGCTCCGGATCGGCACTTCCGACGCGCGAAGTACTGAAATTTTCAATGGCGCATGCGCAGGCCCGCGATGCTGTGAAAACGCCGATCGATTGGACCCCAATTGAGAGCGGCCTTTCGGCTTTAGGTTTCGAGACGATGCGTGTCGAAAGCGCGGCCGAAACTCGTGATCAATATCTTCGGCGTCCGGATCTAGGGCGCCGTCTCAGCCCAGAGAGCCGGCAGAAATTGGCGTACATCGACGGTGCCAAGTCTGACATCTTGATTGTCATCGGCGATGGGCTTTCGTCGACTGCTGTAGCAAACAATGTCGTGCCCATGCTCAAGTCATTCCAGAAGCAAATCGAAATCAACCAATGGAGCATTGCACCCGTTCTGCTGGCGGGCCAAGCGCGTGTTGCACTAGGCGACGATGCAGCGGAGCTTGCCGGTGCAAAGGCAGTGGTATTGCTCATTGGCGAGCGGCCGGGCCTTTCGTCGCCCGATAGTCTTGGGGCTTATCTCACGTGGGCGCCGCGTGTCGGGCGCAAGGATGGGGAGCGCAATTGTATTTCGAATATCCGCAAAGGCGGACTGAGTTACGACGAGGCGGCCTTCAAATTGGCATGGCTCACGCGAGAAGCATTCCGGCGTGAGGTGACCGGCGTCGAACTTAAGGATGAGTCGCACTACCAGCTCGAGAATGCGACCGGCAAAGCCCGGTTAACCTGACGCCGCTTCTCGTTGAGCAATAATCTTGCAGAGTATGAGCGCATTTGTGCGGGCTTGCCCGAAAATTGCGCTCTTTCGGCTACACTCGGTTGATGACCATGATGCGCAGATACGTTAGCATGTGCCGACTCTCGCGTAGCACAAGGAGGCTTCGCAGGGGTTTATTTTAGATTGGGGAAATAAGGTTTTGAGGACGAGCAGAGCTGCTCGCATTCGGTAGGGTCAGAATTGACGAAACGACGAGTGAGCGACCCTTCGTGGTGAGCTAGGCAGCAGAACACAGCCGCCGCTCGAATTGTCCTTGAACCTCAAAACACGGGGCAGGACACCATCATGCAAGAGCCATCAACAGGCGTCACCTATACCAAGGTTGACGACGCGTACTTTGCAGCTCGAGGACTTCGACGGCACGCCGGAGTTTGGTCGCTTTGGGCGCTTGGCGTCGGTGCAGTTATTTCCGGGCATTTTTCAGGCTGGAACCTTGGACTTGCGCAAGGGGGATGGGGCGGCATGTTTGTCGCGACTGTTCTCATCGCCATCATGTATCTGGGCTTGACCTATTCGCTCGCTGAAATGAGCCCGGCCATGCCGCACACCGGCGGCGCTTATTCTTTCGCGCGCACTGCCTTTGGTCCTTGGGGTGGATTTCTGACCGGCCTTGCAGAAAACGTTGAATATGTGATGACCGCTGCCGTTATTGTGTTTTTCATCGGCAGTTACGTTGCGGCGATTGTCGGTGCACCGACCGAGTGGCAACCACTATTCTGGATTGCAGGATACGTGTTGTTTGTCGGTTTGAACATTCTGGGTGTTGAACAGTCTTTCAAATTCTCGATGATCGTGACGCTGTTAGCACTTTTGTGCTTGATCGTGTTCTATGTCAGTGCCGTTCCCCATATCGATTTTAACCGGTGGGCGTTGAACATCGGCTCCGATGGTGCCGAACTTCCGGACGGCAATGGTCCGCTTTTCCCATTCGGTAATTACGGGATACTTGCGGCATTGCCGTTCGCTGTCTGGTTGTTCTTGGCCATCGAACAGCTTCCGCTGGCGGCTGAAGAATCCGTTGATCCGAAGCGAGATATGCCAAAGGGTATTATGCTTGGAATGTTTACACTTATTGCCTCAGCGTTCGCGGTACTCTATCTCAACCCGTCGGTGACCGGCGTGGGATCGGCCAAACTCGGGGCATCAGGTGAACCGCTGCTTGACGGTTTCAGAGCGATCTATGGTTCTGAACTCGCAAATCTGCTCGCCGCTGTTGCAGTTATTGGTCTCGTTGCGAGTTTCCACGCGATCATCTTTGCATTCGGACGCCAGATCTACTCGGTCAGTCGCGCAGGTTACTTTCCAAGTGCACTCTCGGTTACGCACGGCACGCGCAAGACCCCGCATATCGCAATGATCGTTGGGTCCCTTATCGGCCTTGCAGTTATGCTGGCAGTTTGGTTCTCGCAAGGTGCTGAACAGGGTGCAAAAGTGATCGGTGGCACGCTGCTCAATATGGCGGTGTTCGGTGCAATGTTCTCATATGTGATGCAGGGCCTGTCCTACATTCAGCTCAAAAAGAAGTTTCCTGATATCGAAAGGCCCTACAAGAGCCCGCTCGGCAACTTGGGTGCGATCCTGACGGTCGTCATCGCACTGGTAACGATCTATATGCAGTTGCAGGACCCGTTGTACGTCAAGGGCGTACTTTGGGTCGCTGCTTGGTTTGCAGTCGGTATTCTCTACTTCGCATTGATTGGCAGGCATAAATTGATCCTGTCGCCCGAAGAGGAGTTCGCCATGTCGCACGGCAAGACCGAATACAAATCGTACTGATCAGGGACCGGGGGCGGCGGACCATCGGTCTGCCGTTCCCCGTCTCGACTTTCTTCAATTTGAAAGCAAGGAACAGAGTGCCGCCGGCATTGGCACGGGGTATTAATGAGGAACTCATTGAACCCGGGACGCATTTCGGCCATGGCGGCGCACCTCATTCAGAAACCTAAGTCATCGTCACGTTCGCGAGACGGCGATTACTGGAAGGCAATCGTTAGCCGCGACCGCAACTACGACGGCAAGTTCTACTATTCCGTCGCCACGACCGGCGTGTATTGCAGGCCCTCTTGCCCGGCGCGGCGCGCCAAGCGCGAAAACGTCCGTTTCCACGATTTGGCGCGTGACGCCGAGGCGGCAGGCTTCAGGCCCTGCAAACGCTGTAAGCCAACAGAGCCAGCAATCGAAGCGCAATACGCGAAGACAATCGCCGAAGCGTGCCGCATCATCGAGGCGGCCGAAGTGCATGTACCGCTCGATGACCTTGCGGCCCGCGTAGGTCTCAGCGCCTTTCATTTCCATCGCATCTTTAAGTCGAGTATGGGTGTGACACCGAAGGCGTACGCGGTTGCACATCGTCAGAAGCGCGTTCGCGAAGGCTTGATACGGAGCGCGACGGTGACGGAAGCCATCCATCATGCAGGTTTTGCCTCGAACGGGCGGTTTTACGCCTCGTCTTCGAAAGTGCTCGGCATGACGCCGACGGAATTTCGCTCTGGCGGTAAAGACGCTGTTATTCGATTCGCGATCGGCGAGTGCTCGCTCGGCGCGATCCTCGTTGCGGAAAGCAACAAGGGCGTCTGCGCCGTGCTTCTCGGAGACGATCCGGCCGCACTTCTCAAAGACCTTCAGGACCGCTTTCCAAAAGCCGAACTTGCCGGAGGAGATCGCAGTTTCGAGAAGCGCGCAGCCAAGATCATCGCCTACACCGAACACCCTGGAAGTAAGATTGATTTGCCGCTCGACATCAGGGGAACGGCGTTTCAGTACAGGGTTTGGCAGGCGCTACGCGACATTCCAGCGGGCTCGACTGTCAGTTACACGGACGTCGCCAATATGATCGGCCGGCCGAAGTCCGTGCGCGCCGTGGCGGGTGCGTGCGCGGCAAATTCCATCGCCGTCGTAGTCCCATGTCATCGGGTTGTGCGCAGCGACGGGGCACTTTCTGGGTATCGCTGGGGCATTGAACGCAAGCGCCAACTACTGAAGCGCGAACGTGGATCCTAAGTCATGAGCTATTTCGGATGTCGCATCGAGTTGGCGCGATCCTGGCCGCGTTCCTGGTTTGCGCTGGGAACTTTTGCGCTTGCGCTCTGGCTTCCGGCATTTGCGGCCGATGAGTCTGCACTGCTACAAGATGGACTCTATGAAGTTGCAGTAAGCCTCGAATTGCCGCATCTCGAAGCCTTGCCGGCTAAGACTGTCGCAACCATTTGCGTATCTCAAACCGGTGCCGGTGGAACGCACGGACTAGCCGTACTTAGCCAAAACAATCCACTGGGATCTTGCCCGGCTTCGAACGTCCGCCAAGACCAGGAACACCTCAAATTCGATATTTTGTGCGAAGGTAAAAACGCCGCTCAAGCGCGGGCCACCTATACTCTCTTACCCGAAAATTTTAAGGGGCGTATCGAGATAAAAATGGGGGGTAAGAATATGACAATGACCGAAACCCAACGCGGTCATCGTATTGGACCGTGCGAACGGCCGCCCCGCTCGTGACCGAGGTCAGTATTCGCCCGAACAACGCGAATTTAGGAAAAATTGGTTGCGGGGGCTGGATTTGAACCAACGACCTTCAGGTTATGAGGCGGACAAAACGGGAATAAAGGTGAAACAAAGCAGAACAGAATGAGACGTGTTGAGACGATCAAAAGCGCGCACAAAGGTCTGATTTATATTAATATATTCCGGTTGAAGGGGTGTTTTCGTGCCGATCTTTCCGTTCTTTTCCTAGCCCGTGTAAAAATCTTACCCCACGGTTACCCAGGAACGTAATCAAACAGCCCCGGATTTGTGGTCTGATCGTCCGGATACGTGTCATGCCCAACAGAATTGCTCACCGACCGCCGTGTTTTGGCCGCGTCTAAACCGCCGCCTGCCCGGCAAGATCCGTCTCGAATTGCGCGATACCAAGGTCCCAGGGCTCGAGCTCCGGGTGGGGCTCGGACAAGCGGCCAAGAGCTGGACGCTGCTCTATACCCGCGAAACCGATGGCCGTCTGCGACGCATGACGCTTGGCAGTTATCCCGAGATGTCGCTCAGCGACGCCCGGCGCAAGGCGACCTGCTCAAGCTCGAAATCGATGAAGGTGCCGACCCCGCGGCGCGCAAAGCAGGACCGCAAGAAGGCTGTCACCTTCAATGAACTCAGCCAGCGACTGGTTCGAACTGCACGCCAAGCACATGAAGAGCCGGGCGTCGTTCTATGACAATCGCTCGATGCTGAAAAACGATGTTGGTCCCATCATCGGCCACCTGCGGGCGCAAGATGTCACCAAGCGCGACATCATCCGCCTGATCGACCTGGTATCGCAGCGCGCGGTGATGCCCGGTTGAAAAAAAGCCGGGCGAGGCCGCAAAGCGCAAATAGATCGATGTTCCGGTTCTGGTCAAGAAAGGCACACTGTCACACCGTCCAAATCGGGTCTTCGAAATGGTGCGCGCGATTTTCCGCTGGTCGTTGAGCCGCGATATCCTTGAGCGCGATCCAACGGCTGGATTGAAGCCCCGATGAAAAAGGAAAAGCCGCGCGAACGGGTGCTGACACCCGATGAAATCCGGTCAGTTCTGGGACAACCTTAGATGCAGCCCCGATGACGGACGGCTTCGAGTATCGCCTTAAAGCTGGCGCTCGTCACGGCGCAACGCATCGGCGAAGTCTCGTGCATCGCGATGATCGAGCTATCTCAAAAACGAAAAACCAATTTGGACCTTCCCGGCGACCGCTCGAAGAATGGCGTCTCGCACCGCATTCCGTTGTCGCCGTTCGCCGTCAAGCTGATCAGGCAGGCCGAAGAGCTGGCCGATGGCAGCCCCTATTTGTTTCCATCACACCTCGTTCACGGCCAGGCGATTGGCGCGGGGCCGCAACCAAAGCCATGCAGCGGGCACGCCCGGTTCTTGGACTGGGTGATTTCCGGGTTCACGATCTGCGCCGCACCGCCGCCACCGGCATGGCAGAGCTCGGCGTCAACCCCTACACCATCTCCCTCGTGCTCAATCACATCTCGGCGCAGAAGGGCACGATCACCAGCGCGGTCTACGTGAAGTACTCGTACGACAAGGAGAAGCGCGAAGCCCTGGACGCCTGGGGACGGCGGATGGAGGAGATATTGGCGGTTGGTGTTGCCGCACCAGGTGACTTCGAGGTCCCTTCCATTCCAGCCGGACTTCAGTAATAAATATAGTCGTTCTGACTAGATTTGGAGAAATCTCATGGCAACTGGCGCTACCCGGCAGAATGGCCGTTCCCGAACCGGACGATGGGCCTTGCAACAAGCCAAAGCCCGATTTTCGGAGCTCGTCCGCAGGGCGCAGACGCACGGGCCGCAGCATGTCACGGTTCATGGCCGCGACAGCGTCGTTGTGTTGACTGAGGAAGAGTATGCCCGCCTGACCGGGAGTGTTCGGGCGAGATGCTTGTCGAACTCCTGGCATCATCGCCGCTCAAGGATGTTGAGTTTGACCATGCCCGGGTCCGTGGTCCGGTTCGGGATGTTGACCTGTGAGCGGCTGGCTGCTCGATACCAACGTGCTGTCAGAACTACGGCGCGCTAGTCCAAGCCGCAAGGTTTCCGCTTTCGTTGCCGGTCAACCGTTAGATAGTCTCTATGTCAGCGCCGTCACGTTTGCCGAAATCCGGTTTGGCATAGAACTCGTCACTGAACCGGCGCGGCGCTCTGATCTGACACTTTGGCTCGACAACAAATTGCGCCCCATGTTCGATGGCCGGATTCTGGAACTCAACGAGGATGTCTTACTCAAGTGGCGGCCTAATTCAAGATGGCCGCAAACGTGGTCACACATTTTCTCATCCAGACGTGCTGATTGCTGCAACGGCGGCGCATCAGGATGCGACCGTCGTCACGCGCAATGTTGATGAATTCGAGGCGGCGGGTGTTGCGGTTTTTAATCCCGGAAATGGCAAAGACAGCAGCGGCACGGTAGCGCGCTCCAACTTGGCATGCATGAAGGACGTCAAGCGCCATGAAGACTAAAAACCCGCATATCGGAGAGAGCTCTGATAGCTTCCTGAAGGACCAAGGTATTCATACATGCCGTTAGAGCAACTGCGACGAAGCGCACCCTCGCGCTTCAAATCGAACATGAAATGACGGCGCAGAATATTTTGAAATCTGAAAGTGGCCCGGCGCATGAAGACGAGTGCGTCGCAACTTGGTCGGCTTCTTCAACCCGGCCAACGATCGCGTCCAGCCAGACACCCTTGTCAAAGCCGCTTCTGCCGTTGGCAAAGAAATCTCGATCAATTTGGTTTGAAGGCTACGGGCAGTGCGGCCAGCTTGGCCGCGCCTCTTCATCTTTTCGGCAAGGTTTCCATTCTGGCGGCTTACATTCCTTACGTCAGCTTGCCCCCCGGAAGTGGCTGCGAAGTCTACGCAGCCGGTGGGACACAGGCGGAACCCGTTTTCGTGGTGAATGGGTGGTGACACACAGCTCAAAGCTGTACCAAAGGCTTGCTACACATCGCGAGAAGGAAGTGGGCAATGTCAAATATCGAAAGATATTCCGAGTTCAATGGATTAACCCAGTTTGGAATTGTTGCTGAAGGTGGCTGCGCGGATCAGAACCTTCTACCAGCGCATCAGGTTGGCGATTTGCTATCCGGTCTTACGAACATTGCGCGGCGAACAACGCTACTTTGCGCAAGTCGGCCGATCTGGTCCGAGAGATATAGGAAACACTAGTGTTATGGTTCTTCCCCCATCGCGGGGAGCTTCGGCCTCACTGTACTGCTGGTCTCGGTGAGGAACTTGCGAAACAATTAGTCGTCGATCATGTTAAGCCTCACATCGAGAAAGCGCTCATTCGGATTTGGCAAATCGCGGTCGGCCAGAATGATAAAAGTACTGATATACCAATAGAACCTTGGTTTGATATGTTTCCCCGATGTCGCCGAGATGCTTCAGCCTTCGCTTGCGGCAATTGCCGGACCGGTAGGTACAAGCGTCAGAAAAATTACGGTGTTGGGCGGGGCTGCGAACGCCAAAATGGTTCCAGTAGCCACAATCGATTTGGACGCGAAACGTGATCTCGAGACAGAAATTGTTCACCCTCAACAGGAGTATTGTAGCTTGCGGGTGCGCCAGCTGAACGAACTCCACGCTAAAGGGATTGGTAGATGTCACTGGCGGAAAGTGGGTGGCGGCCAAACGAGGTAGGGCGCGGTTATCGATTTTGGATCAGCGAAAATAGGAATATCGCGTATCTTGGCTGAGCGCATCCAATCTGGCGCAGAACAACGAGCTTGCTCGGGAGAAGCACTACATAACCATCAAAGCGTGCATACGTCGCGTTACCACCGTCAGCGGCCGCATAAAGCGATACATTGTCGATGACATCTTGCATTAGTTTACCGGTGACGTCTGACGTTTATCAATCATCGACGACCGGTCAGCCGTGCGTTTGGCGGCTGACAGTAATTAGTGCGCCGAGTCGCTGATCGTGCTCGGTGAGTGCGTCATCCCCGTCAGGAGGCTGTCTCCCGTAAAGTCGCGTTCGCGCGACATTCGATCAAGTCCATTTATTGCTTCCGGCAAATGGTCGCTGAAAGCAGACTTGAAATGACACGCGAATTGCGTCATAGAATTCCAGTTGAGTCGCCACTTCGAACGCTCCGGAAATTCCGGAGTGTTGGCTGCCTGGACAATCGTTGCAAGTAAAACTCGTGTGTCGTTACTGTTGGTGTTGGCGTTAACACTTTCTTAAGCAGTATTAATCACACTCCAAATCGTGAGTATATTGCAACAGTCAAGCAACATGTCTCACTATGGCCGCAATATCTTGCTCCTATTCACCATATCGAGTACAATTTATCCCGTAAGTCGCCGCATCGAACCCGGAACCGCTGACCATGGCACAGACCGCCAGAAAATCAAGCCCCGCGTCATCGATCGCCTGCTGCCTTTATGGCCAGTGGGTAGCGAGAGTATTATGACCACCCTCCTTCAGGCCCGTTACCCGGAAAGTATTAGTCGGGGCTGGTCTAGGGGGAGGAGAGGCCCGGTCCGGGACGCTTGAGCGCCCAAAACACTGTCTGACCCCACACAATAGATCAGCCCTAGCTGCGCGTGAGACCTAGAGGGTGTTCCTCTTGCTGGTCTCGACGGCTCCCAACCGTTTGCGCTCAGCCCCGCACAATTCCGTTTTTGGTCCACCACCACCATCGCCGGAACTCGTTTCCGCGAACGGCGCTCTGTTGCGTGGAGATTACCTCGGTCGCAACCCCAAGGAGACCCACCGTGAAGAAATATGATCGAGTTCCCGCCGGTTTAAAGGCCGGCAACGGCAACGTTGAACGCCCAGTCCTAGCCGCTTCTGTGAAGGGGCACGCAGTACTTGGAAACTATATCCCAGACAGTGGAGGGTGCGATGACTAACAACAATTTTGAGTTGGACTTCCTCAATACATCAAGCAGCGAGGTTGCCCTTGAAGTTTTCAATCCAGCGGGTTCAGACATTGTCCTAACCGCCAAAGGTCAAATCCCGGAAACGCTGTCTGATGGGTGAGGTTGTTCTTCACGTTCCGCAAGCCGCGCGGAACCATAAACCGGTGGATCAATGCCGGGGAATTTTCCAGCACCCTACAAGTGGCCTGGTGGTCAAGATTAC
>CAVUIN010000013.1:0-41659 GCA_963741545.1 uncultured Alphaproteobacteria bacterium | reverse complement strand
GCTCCACCCCGCGTTACCACGTGCCGGATCGCCAGCGTGATCCCAAATGGGTTCTTGAAGACTGGCGATGAGAAAAGCCGCTCGTTGCCGAGCGGCTCTCAGTCCGAGCCTTATAACACATACGAAACGGTTGTGAACCCCCGCGCCATCGATTGCGGCCCATGCGGTTAGAGCGGATTTTGAGCACGATTTGCTCACATTGTTGTAACTCCGGGTCGGTGTAGGGCTCGTACGGCGTGGAGATGTGACACTGAGGCGCGCTGCCCATCAGCCAATGATTATTGCGAGTGCCATGCGTAGTTTTTGCCGCGCAGCCGGGTTAAAAGCATCCATGAAGCAATCCGCGCCGCAAAAAGCCTCATCCAGCCCATCTCGTCTCGTCACAGACAAACGCTTGTCGCCCAAAATGCCGGCGCTTCAGCAGGGCTTTGTGCTGCTTGACAACAGCACCAGGCTCGACGCGGTTTCGACGCTATTCGAGCATCCAGTAGAGATAATCCGGGCTGACCGGCCGGAACAAGTGGCTGGCGCACTGGCGGCCATCCGAAATGGCCTTGAGGCCGGACTTCATGCGGCTGGCTTTTTTGCATACGAGCTTGGATATATTCTGGAGCCGCGTCTCGCTTCGCTGCTGCCTGACGCCCTTTCCGTGCCGCTTCTGTGGGCCGGGCTCTATCGCGAACCGCGCCATATGAGCGGCGCCGACGTTCAGTCTTGGCTGACAGCCGAGGCAATCGGCGATTCTTCGCTCGGCGAGGTCAGACACACTTGGGATAGCGACGCCTATCTCGAACGCTTCAAGATCGTGCAAGACAACATCCGCTCTGGCGATATCTACCAGCTCAATTTGACGTTTAAAGCGAAGTTCAAGCTCCACGGCTCGCCATTGGCGCTTTATCGCGATTTGCGGCTAAAGCAGCGCGTTGCTTACGGAGGCCTCGTCGACACCGGGGATGTCACCATTCTGTCGTCGTCGCCAGAGCTCTTTATTGAGCAGCACGGACAGACAATTTCAACACGGCCGATGAAAGGTACAGCGCCGCGTGCCGGAACCGAAGATGGCGACCGGGAAGTGCGCCAGTCGCTTTCAAGCGACATCAAAAGCCGCGCAGAAAATTTGATGATTGTTGATTTGATGCGCAACGATATCGGCCGCATCGCGGAACTAGGGTCGGTGAGCGTAACCGATCTATTTACAGTTGAGACGTTTAAGACATTGCATCAAATGACGTCTGGCGTACGAGCGACATTGAAAAAGGATGTCGGTCTCGAAGATCTTTTAAAGGCAATTTTTCCGCCTGGCTCCGTTACGGGAGCACCGAAAATACGCGCCATGGAACTTATTCGATCTCTTGAGACAGAGCCGCGTGGTATCTATTGCGGGGCGATCGGCCAGATTTCACCCGATGGCGAAGCACTTTTCAACGTTGCAATACGCACTGCGGTCGTTGATCGGAACGGCCGTGGCGAGATGGGGATTGGCTCTGGTATCGTTGCCGACAGTCAAGGGTCGAAAGAGTATGCCGAGTGCCTGCTCAAAATGAAGTTCTTGATCGATCCGGTGCAGCGCTTCGATCTGATTGAGACGCTGCTCTACGAACCGGGAAAGGGCTTCTGGCTTTTGCCTTATCACTTGAAGCGGCTTTCAGCGTCAGCCAGTTATTTTGGCTTCATCTATGACGAAGTGGATGTCCTTCGCGCGCTGGACAAGGCTGTCCAACCATTCAAGGATCAGCGGTTGCGTGTGCGGCTGTTGCTGGATGAGGATGGCAAAACAACAGTTTCTATTACGCCACTCGGCGCGGCCGTATCCGGGGAACCAATGCGGTATGTTATCTCCGATACGCATCTGTCGGCAGGCGACTTGTTCCTTTATCACAAGACGACGCGGCGCGAATTGTACGACAGAGAGTGGCAGCATTTCTCGGACACGCTTGGTGCGGACGAAGTTATTTATCTCAATACGCGCGGCGAACTGGCTGAAGGCAGCAGGACGTCGATTTTTTTAGAGCGCGATGGCACGCTTCTCACGCCGGCCATTGCGTCAGGCGTGTTGCCCGGAACATTGCGTGCGTCGTTGATCGACGAAGGCCGCGCAGTTGAAGCCATTTTGCGTCCTGATGACTTGGCTCATGCGAAAGTGGTGTATCTTGGAAACTCTGTACGTGGACTCGTGCGCGCCGTGCCACTTGTCCCGGCCTAGTTGCAAGCCGTATTCATGGATGCTTATGGCGCGGCTTTAGAAGCGTCGTGAATCGCGCTTTCCACTCTGAGTTCAACCGATTGAGAACTGCCGTTTGCAAGCAGCACGGCCGCGAAAGCTGCAACCGTCAGCGTAATTGCCAAAATGATCGCCGCTCTGCAAAGGCGGGCCCGCCGGGCAATGTTGTTCGAGGACGCTTCCATCATGCGCGATGAATATTCAGCGAGAGCGCAGTGCTCTAGCCCGCCCTATGCCGCGCGACACGATTGCGCATCCTAATTGGTGCAGTGCACGCCGTGTATTGCGCCTACTGCATTGCACAAACGCAGCTGACGCATATCCCAATGAAATAGGCCCGGTGCTTCAAAGTCCTCGAAGGAGGCACCCGAGCATAAGTACGCTGTAGGATATCAGGAGGGCCCAGAACTCGTTACCTTTGAGGCCAGGAATATCCGCGCCAAAGAAAGTCGATACCAATACTATAACGGCCAGAATGACCGAAACCATAAACGTAATAATGCCCGGAGCTTTAAGTCCCACGTCGCGTACTCCCTCTTTAGTCTTCAACCGTATGCGCATGGCCAAGTCCCCCGGCTTGCGGTGCCGAAACGCATTTTCGACCGGCTATATAGCAGGCCATGCGGCCCCCGCCACAAGGGGTTCAGTGTGCGGTGTGGATAGACAGCGGATTGCACACTCTGATGTTGAAGTGCCACTGTTTCGCAGAAGCAACACTCGTAAAACGCTGGGATAAAATCGCATTCGTTAAGCTCGCGGATCCGCGCTTGTCCTCCTGCTAACCGTTGCTGATCGATTTTTTCGCTTAGAATTTAGGCAGATTGCGCCAGATGGCAATCTCAATTTCCAGTCGCCGCCAGACCACCACGTAGTTCATGAGCGCAGCCATCATCAAGGCGATCGACGTTGACGTAGCGGCACCGACCAAGCCCCAGGTCGGTACAAGTGCAAAGTTGAGGGCCACGTTTACAACCGCGCTGGCGAACAAAACAGTCGCGCATAGGGCCTGCTCTCCAAGCATGTTGAGCAGAAATTCTGCCGGGCCCATCGATGATCTGAATAGGAACCCAACAACCAGAATACACATGACCGGGTATCCGCTTTCAAACTGCGGACCAAACAACCACAGCAATGGTTTGCCGAGGGCCAGAATGATAATTGCACCCGCAAGGGACGGCCAGAACGTCCAATTCACGGCGTCCTTGACGAAGGCGCGCAAGTTCTCCTTGTCACCGCGCGCGTTCAAAGCCGCAAACTTGTTGGCAACGGCGCTGCCCACGGCGTAGTGGACGAACATGATGAGAGCCATTGTTTTGCCGGCTGCGAAATAGATGCCGACGTCGGTCGGTGTCATGTAGCGAGAAATCACAAGGATGTCTGTGTTCTGCAGCATTAGCTCGGACGCCAAAATCACGAGCATCGGCAGCGAAGCCTTGATCCAGGAACCGAACGAATAGGTGTGCCCGCCTGCTGGAATAACTGCTTTAAGCCGCTTGTTGATTATCAGCGTTTGAACGATGCCTGAACCCCACGTGGCAACGATTGCCGCCGCTGCCGCCGTTGTTGCTTCCATCGGGAGGCCCGCTGCGTGGGCGGCGAACATGAACACCAATACGAGAAGCGGCCGCAGTACATAGGGCGGCATCAAAGCCAATCCCATCCAGGCGTTACCACGCCCGATACCGTCTTGGACGTCTGTCAGCGCAAACAGCGGTACGCAGACAAGTGCAAGATACATCGGAAGAACGAAGTAACTCTCGATATACGGCTTGAAAAGCCAAATACCCGCGACACCGAGCAGCATGATGATCGTGCCGGAGCCGAGTGCGATTATGCGTGCGCCCCGGATTAACCCGCGCAGTTTGTCCAGTTCGCCGGTTTCGCGATAGACGGGGGTCAGACGGATGGCGGTCACGTTCAAGCCAAGGTGTGCAAGCCCGCCCAGTATCAAAACCCACGTCCACACGAAGACGTAGATGCCGTATTGAAATCCGCCCATCCAACGGGCCAAAACGATTTGCGAGAGATACAAGAGTCCGGCGCTTAGGCAGCGCACTCCGAATGCGACAATTGCATTGCGCTGGGTTTTTTCCCGCTCGCCTTGAGATGACAGGATGTTGGCGGTCTGTGCAAGAATGCTGGCGACGATACCCTGGGGGGTAGATTCGGGGTTGTCGTCGGCAACATCGAACGATTCTGCGCCGGCCGGTTTTGGGTCCCGAGGCGTAGTATTTTTCGGATGCAGCCGATGAACGGTCGCGGACTTCATTGGCTGCACTACTTTCCTGTCGCTATCGCCGTCGTTCAATGTTGGTCGAGCCGTGCCCGCTCCCGGCTGCGGACGAGTTCGGCAACGCCGGACCAAGCCCAGGCTCTGCCAGCGTCACCTTTTTCGCAATGATAACTCGCGAAAAATTCGGCGATTTCGGCGGCAAAGTTCCCATGGCGTCCCTCAAGGACTTCAGCCATGAAGCAAACGTCACCAGGAGTTGGGGTGGCGTCTTCATCTGGATGCCAGGTCGCGGTCATTGCAAAGTCCTATTGGGGCGTTAACATTTCATGTATGGACTGCTGCAAAGCAAGTTCGGAGCCATTCGCCAGAATGTTGCACAGCCCGCATATGCTGCATGTGCAATTCTGAGTTAATTTGTGACAATGGCTCTAGTTTGCGCTGTTGCAGGCCCCATAGGAGGGCACCGTGAAAAATCGCATAACAAGGCATTGGCGGGGCAGATTGGCCATTTGGGGGGCACTATTTTTACTGGGCAATGGTGTCCAGTTATTGTGCCCGGGATCAGCGAACGGCGCCCAAGTTACAGGGGCGATAAACGTAGCCGGTCCCGCGGACCAAGCGTTCGATGACGATACGGGCACGCGCCAAGAGAGCGATCCGCCCGATACCGAAGACGGGCAATCGTCCGGGGATGAAACACCCCGATTGGATGAAACGCCCGAGCCGCCCATTGGAGGCTGCATTTTTGACCGGAAACCGCTGCAGCTGATGGTTTGAAATTTACCTAGTCGCTGACACCGCTCCGGCCCGGCCCCGATTAGGGGGCCTCAGTCGATGCGGCGGCTTTTGGGGCGGCGGCTGAACTAGCGGCCTCTGATCCGACCTGAGTACCCTTCAGCGCCGGCCGCGCCTGCTGGATTTCACCTTTTTTTTTTGACTTGGCTTTGACGGCCGCGACTTTGGCCTTCAGCGACTTGTTCCGGCTTGCAATGTTTGCCCGATTGGCTCGGCGGCGTCCGTTTCCGCAATCCCAGGACACGACGTTTTCACGAACGCTGACAGCCGCTTTGGCTGCGGGGTCGATGGCCATAGAGTCAATGCTTGTCTGGTCGAAGAGTTCTTTCCATCCATAGTTCTGGAAGCCGTGTTCCAGAAGGCTCGCGGCACGAATGGCGCGTTCGTTGCCGGATGATTCACCCAACACCACGGCCATGAGCCGGCGCCCGTCCCTGGTTGCGCTGGCCACCACGTTGAAACCAGAGTCGCAGGTAAAACCTGTTTTCAGTCCGTCAGCACCCGGAAACGTTTTGAGCAGAGCGTTGTGGCTCCCAAGCCGGCGCTTGCCGAGGCGCATATCCGGTGCCGACCAGTAGTGGGCGTGTTCTGGGTACTCTGTAACGACCGCACGCGCGAGTTTAGCGAGATCGCGGGCCGTCGTGACCTGCGCTGGGTCGGGCAATCCATTGGTGTTGACGAAATTCGTGCGGGTCATGCCGAGGCGCTTGGCGGTCGCATTCATTTTTTGCACGAAGGCCGTTTCCGAGCCCGCGATTGCTTCGCCGAGCATGACGGTGACGTCGTTGGCCGATTTCACGATGACGGCTTGGAGCGCCAAATCAACGGTCAGTTCGCCGCCGACCGGAAGACCCACTTTGCTCGGGGGCTGCAGCGTTGCGACAAGTGAGCAGATCACCTTGTCGTCAATCTTGAGCTTGCCGTCCTTCAGCGCTTCAAACGCCAAATAGGCAGTCATAATTTTGGTGAGGGAGGCAGGGTGCCAGAGGTTGTCGGCATCCTCGGAATAAAGCACTTTGCCATTTGATGGCTCAAACAACAGCGCTGGACCAGCAGACGCCACGTTGACAATTACCAAATTGCTCAACGAGACCGTGAGCCCTAACACGAGGGCCAGAATAATATTTCCGACGGACCGCATACAACATCCCCGAAGAACAATCTTTGTCCGGATACCACATTCCGCCGGAATGCGGCAATCGAGCGGCCGGCAGATGCGCCGTTATGATGAACAGGTGTGGCTTGGCTAGCTCTGACTAGCCTTCGCAAACGGGGTTCGCGGCGCCAAAGTCTCAAATATGGTGCCTCTGGAGGGACTCGAACCCCCACACCCTTGCGAATAGCAGATTTTGAGTTTGCCGCGTCTACCGTTCCGCCACAGAGGCTTATTTAGTTCCCGAAGCGCCTTCTATAGTGGTGCTAGGCATCCCGTCAACGCGGCATCTCCATTTGAAATACAGACGGCTCCCGTTTGATGTCCTGGCATGCAGTGTCGCGCCGCCTACTTCAGTGAATGTGTAATCCGGCCGGTGCCGTGGTGATGCTCGACCACTGAAATGTGGTCGCCTGGATGAGGCTCATGAGATTTGAGCGCAATGACTTTGATGTGGCGGCCATCTTCGAGTTTGAGGCCAACAAATACGCCATCGCCATTCTTTGTTTGCGACATCAAGGGATCGACTGATTCAACAGTGCCTGCGACCTGGGTATTTTGGACCTCAAGATCCAGGTTTTGATAGGTGATGACGGCGCCAATCGCTGCAACGCCAAGGAGGCCGAGGCCGGCCTTTTTAGCGCGTTCCCGCCAGATGGCCCGTTCAAGTTTCTTCCGTGTTTCTTCGCGCACGATATTTGCCCTCAAGCCGCCTTCGCGTTGCCATCCACCAGCCGCACGATGTCGGCCATGATGTCGTTCAACTGGAAGTCTTTCGGCGTGTAGACGGCCGCCACGCCAAAGCTTTTCAGCGTCTTGGCGTCGGCTGGCGGGATAATGCCACCGACGACAACCGGGATGTCTTCCAGCCCCTCCTTGCGCATGCGCTCCATGACGTCCTTGACGAGCGGCACGTGGCTGCCGGAGAGGATCGAAAGGCCGACGCAATGCACAGCTTCATCGACCGCCGCGCGCACGATCTGGGCGGGCGTCAAGCGAATGCCTTCGTAGACAACTTCCATGCCGCAATCGCGCGCTCTGACTGCGATTTGCTCCGCGCCGTTCGAGTGACCGTCGAGGCCCGGTTTGCCGACCAGGAACTTGATGCGGCGTCCAAGCCTGCCTGAAACGGTCTCAACATGAGCCCGAACGGCGTCGAGACCTGCGCCGTCGCGCTGGACGGCCGCCTGCGAGACCCCCGTTGGGGCGCGGTATTCGCCGAAGATCTTACGCAGCAATCCGCCCCATTCACCCGTAGTCACGCCCGCTTTAGCGCAAGCGATCGACGGTTCCATAACGTTACGGCCTTCTTTGGCCGCGCGCTCGAGGTCAGCAAGCGCGGCTTGAACCTTCTTGCTATCGCGGGCTGTGCGCCACGCCTTTAAGCGTTCGATCTGCTGGGCTTCAACCGCAGGGTCGACAACGAGGATGGAATCCGTTCCGGCGGAAAGCGGAGAAGCCTCGGTTTCCGTCCATTTGTTGACGCCAACGACAATCTGTTCGCCGGTTTCGATTCCGCGCAACCGGGCCGTATTACTCTCGACGAGCCGGCGCTTCATGTAGTCGATTGCGGCAACGGCGCCGCCCATCTTCTCGATCGTCGCGAGTTCGGCCTTGGCTTCTTCTTTGAGAGCCGCGACTTTGCGTGCGATCTCGGTCGAACCGTTGAAAATATCGCCATACTCGAGAAGATCGGTTTCGTATGCCAGAACTTGCTGCATTCTGAGCGACCACTGTTGGTCCCAGGGACGTGGCAGGCCAAGAGCTTCGTTCCAAGCCGGCAGCTGCACGGCGCGTGCGCGTGCGTCCTTGGACAACGTCACGGCCAGCATTTCGAGCAGGATACGGTAGACGTTATTCTCGGCTTGCGGCTCTGTCAGTCCAAGCGAATTGACCTGCACGCCATATCGGAACATGCGGTGCTTTGGGTCGGTCACGCCGTAGCGATCATGGGTGATCTCGTTCCATAGCTCCGTGAATGCGCGCATTTTGCACATTTCTGTGACGAAACGCATGCCGGCGTTGACGAAAAACGAGACGCGTCCGACGACATTGCTGAATTCTGCAGCGGGAACTTCACCGGACGCTTTTACGCCGTCGAGTACGGCAAGCGCGGTCGCAAGTGCGTAGGCTAACTCCTGAACCGGCGTCGCGCCAGCTTCCTGCAAATGGTACGAGCAGACGTTCGTCGGGTTCCACTTGGGCACTGTCTTGGTCGAGAAGACAATCGTGTCCTTGATCAAACGCAACGACGGCTCTGGCGGGAATACATAGGTTCCGCGGGACAAATATTCCTTGATGATGTCGTTCTGAATGGTGCCGGTTAGCTTGGTGCGGCTTGCGCCAGTTTCGTCGGCCGTCGCAACGTAAAGTGCGAGCAGCCACGCGGCCGTCGCGTTGATCGTCATCGAGGTATTCATCTGGTCGAGAGGAATGCCGTCGAGCAGCGTTCGCATGTCGCCAATATGGGAGACCGGCACGCCGACCTTACCCACTTCGCCGCGTGCGAGTTCGTGATCGCTGTCGTATCCGGTTTGGGTTGGAAGATCGAATGCGATTGAGAGGCCGGTCTGGCCCTTCGCCAAGTTCATTTTATAGAGGGCGTTGGATTTGTCTGCCGTCGAGTGTCCGGCGTATGTTCTGAACATCCACGGCTTGTCCCGTTCAGCGGGACCTTTCGGGCCGGCAATTGCGGATACCGGCGCGGTGTCTGGGACGCCTGATTTCTTCGTGGACATGGTTCTATCTCGGTCTCAAGCTTAAGGGCCCGCTTGGGCCTCCGCTTGGGCCCCCGCTTGCGCGATGGGTACTAAAGCGGTTCTTTAAGCTAACCTGAGTGTCCCGCAACGCAAAATGCTAGGATGCCGCTGGCTGGCAAAAATGCGACTGAGCGATGCGCCGGCAAGATGGTTAGGATTGAGGGGCGTCCCCCGGATCAACGGCCGTCGGAACGGGACGTATCGAGACCGACAGTGCCTGCCAATCTGGAGCTGAGCTTCTTACGGCGACTGTCGGATAAGGCAACGACGGCGCGCGTCGCAAGCAGCATGAAAGCCATTGCGATCAACACGCCCAAGTGCCGAAGCGATGACGATGTTGGAGTTCTTGTCCTGGGTTGGCGTTACATAATATTCGAAGAACAGGTAGTTGGCCGCAAGCGCGCCGAAAATCATCGCGGGCGTGAAAAGGATGGCAAAACCGGTCGAGTTGGTCAGCAGCTTAATCAACCAATTGGCGATGGCAACAAGTCCGATTACGACGATAATCGTAAAGGTATTGACGTCGCCGAGCTTTTGAAGCGCTTCAAAAATGGATTCCCACATGATGTCCTCTTGCCTTGCGGACGGGCGGTCTTAGTTGCACCTGCCAATAAGCTGGTTGCCGATTGCCCTAAATTCAGACGTTACTCTACGGCCAAGCCGGTTAAGGACCTATTGACGGATGCCAAAAAGTGCGACAAAGCCGCATTCAGCCCCCTTCATTGCAGCGCAAAAACGTGCTTGATACAGCGCACCCGAGTGGCTGAGCCTATCGGTCATAAAGTCAAATAAAGAATGCGGCCCGAACCCGTCACCGCGGGGCCGGCCGGGAGACGGGAACGAGATGGCCAGTAAGACTATCGCCGCTACAAGTGCATCTGGAGCCGGAATGACCGTGCAAGAGTTCGTGTCGGGAGTGGGGAAAAAAGATCTCTACGAAGTTGGCGAGATCCCGCCACTCGGTCATGTCCCCAAGAATATGTACGCTTGGACCATCCGCAAGGATCGGCAAGGCGAGCCTGATAAGGCGATGCAAGTCGAAGTCGTACCCACCTGGACGCTCGACAGTCACGATGTGCTCGTGCTCGTGATGGCCGCTGGCGTCAATTACAACGGTGTGTGGGCTTCGCTCGGTACGCCGATTTCTATGTTCGATGTTCACAAGCAGCCATTCCATGTGGCAGGATCGGACGCCTCGGGCATCGTTTGGGCCGTCGGGTCGAAGGTCAAACGCTGGAAAGTTGGCGACGAAGTCGTTGTTCACTGCAATCAGGACGATGGCGACGACGAAGAATGCAATGGCGGCGACCCGATGTTCTCGCCGAGTCAGCGCATCTGGGGATATGAAACGCCGGACGGCTCATTCGCGCAATTTTGCCGTGTGCAAGACCGGCAGCTGCTGGAGCGCCCCAAACATCTGACTTGGGAAGAAAGTGCTTGCTACACTCTGACCTTAGCGACGGCCTACCGGATGCTGTTCGGCCACCGGCCGCACGTCCTTCGCCCTGGTCACAATGTCCTGGTCTGGGGTGCGTCGGGGGGGCTGGGAAGTTTCGCTGTTCAGCTCTGCGCGACATCTGGAGCCAACGCCATTGGCGTCGTGTCGGATGACGACAAGGTTGACTTCGTGAAGCAGCTCGGTGCGAAAGGCGTCATCAATCGCAAGAAATTCGACTGTTGGGGCCAGCTGCCGAAGGTCAACACGCCGGAATACAATGCTTGGCTTAAGGAAATGCGCAAGTTTGGCGCGGCCATTTGGGAAACTACGGGCAAAGGCGTCAACGTCGATTGCGTGTTTGAGCATCCCGGTGAATCAACCATCCCCGTCTCCGTCCAGGTGGTCAAGCGTGGTGGCATGGTCGTTATCTGCGCCGGCACGACCGGTTATAATCTGACCATGGATGCCCGCTATCTCTGGATGCACCAGAAACGCGTTCAAGGTTCACACTTCGCGAACCTGCAGCAGGCGTCTCAGGCCAATAAGCTTGTCGTTGAACGGCGCATAGACCCGTGCATGTCGGAAGTGTTTTCGTGGGAGCAGATCCCCAAGGCACATATGCGTATGCTGCGTAACGAACATAAGCCCGGGAATATGGCAGTGCTTGTTTCAGCGCCAACAACGGGCTTGCGAACGATTGAAGATGTGATCGAGGCTGGGCAGCGGCGCAGCTAAGTCACGCCGGTTTGCATTGAGCAAGTGCGATAGCCGCCGCGCTCAAGTTTCCGAAGCAGGATTTTCAGGCGTGTCACCTGCCGTCCGGGTCATGCGCTTGAATTCCATGATGCCGCGATTGAATTCTGCGCCAAGCAGAATGGCAATTGCGGTGAACTGGAAAAAGATCATGGCGATCATCAATTGCGACAGTCCCGCATAGAAGAACGAGTAGTTCGTCAAGGCGAGATACTTTGACCATAGACCCGCAATCCCAAGCCAAAGCGCGAGCGACAAGACGATGCCGGGCCATACATCCTGAAAGCGGCGGCGGCCGGCGGCAAGCCAAAGGTGGAATGCGAAGAGCTGCACTGCAATGACGCCGCCGGCGAGTGCATAGCGCGCCACCGGACCGAGCCAGATTGCTTCGATCATCTTCAGTGTCGTCGCAACCCATGTCGTCTCAAGAAGATGTTTGGTCCACTCGGGCTGAAATCTTTCAGCCAGCACGGGACCAACGACGACGGCCCACGTCAGGAATAGTGTTGAAACCGCGCTGACAAAAACGAAGAGCATGCTGATCAGGAGGCATAACGGATATGTCCTGGTCTCATGTACCCGGTAGGCGCTGTTCAGCGCGGTGCGCATGGTCTCAATCGCGCTTGTGGCGAAGAAAAGGGCCAAAAATCCGCTGACTGTTAGAAGGTCTATGCGGCTCGTGCCCATGATTGCTTGTACTTCGGGCGCCAAGCCCTCGGCGACCGGTCGCGGCAGGATGTCAAAAAGCTGGGCGATGGCTTGTGTGGCGAGTTCCCGCCCGCCGAATACGCCCGACAGAGCGCCAAGAAAAATGCAGAACGGGAAGATCGAGACCACGAACGCAAAGGCAACGGCACCCGCCAGCGCGAAGCCGGAGTGTTCATAAAGCCTGTAAAGCGCCTCCATGATGCTGCGGAATTGCTTCATTCTTCAGATGCCTTTGTTCTGGACTGGCTGCGCGGGGCACCCTAATCGTTCGCGTTTGTGCGGTCTACCGGCGGCAGGCGTTCTTTGTCGGCATTTCTGTCACAGTTTAGCCCGCGATTTATTGGCCAGTGCCACCTCTGCGGTTGGCCGGATGGACGAAAATGCCTCCTGCACTTACACTTGGTACAGGGCGACCCATGACGCCGGGTGGCTCGGAACAGTAGGCTTCACGTATGACCATCGACCACGCAATCGCGCCCAGCCAGCTCATGGCAGAGATCGCAGAGATCGATGTGCTATTGATGCATTATGAGGATTGGCGCGCATTGCTCCAGCTCGAATCGCGCGAGAAGCAGGGTGACGCGGTTCGAAGCATAAATGGCGACACGCTCAAGGCGCTGCTCTTGGAAAGCCTTTCGATTAATCCGTTGTTCGCGCGCCGGCAAATGCTGCTGGCCGAACTGGAAAAAATAGCGCGTGACCTGCAAAGATTGGGGCCGCGAGCAGAAACTCCGGAAGTCAATCTGGCGTCGAGCGACACGCCGAAACCGCTGCATGACGATTTGTCGAAAATTTCCGGAATTGATGCGCGACTCGCAAAGCGTTTGAACATTCTCAACGTCCGCTCGTTTCGCCAGATCGCCAACTGGACGCCGGACGATGTAGAATACGTCGGCAATACTTTAGGTCTGGACCAACTGATCGTTGCACAGGACTGGATTGGACAGGCTGCACAACTCGTTCAGTTACGTGACGCAGCCGTACCCGCGAGTGATGCCTGGGTGCACGCGCGAAACGGCGTTGCCAATGTGACACCGGCGCCTGCACCAATTTCCACTTCTTCCCCCGGTGCTCATGTTGCGGTTGATCTGAAACCGGCTGAACCGGTTGCGAAACCTGAAACTGTTGCGAAGCCAGTTGCGACACCCGCCGTTGCTCCTGCTGCTGCTGTTCCGGCGCCGCCAAAGGCCGTACCTGGTGCCAAACCGGAGCTTCCAACCCCTGCACCTGCGGCGAATGCCGGGACGTCGTTACCGGCGCGAGTTGCAGCTGCCGTTTTGGTAACTCCGCCAACCGAGGTTGATGTGAGCTGGAAGAAACTCGTTCCGGCTTTGCCTTTGGCAGCGAGGAACTACAAGACTGAAGGCTCGCCGCCCGCAGCGCTGCAGGAGACAGCCAAGGCGGCCCCTGTTCAGTCTGTGAATGAGCCTGTGAATTTGCCAATTCCGACGATGCCCCTTGCTGCGCGCCATTACCAAGGTGCGGTGCTTGAGCCCAAGCATGATGGGGCGGTCTATTCCGGTCTCGTTCCGGCAAAACCGCTTCCGGCGCCAGCGTACCGCACGACTGCGCCGGTCGTTCCGGCCATGTCCGTTGTGCCCGCGGCGGTTGCGTCTCCTGCGCCGCCAGCCAAGCAAACCGCAGCAGCCCCATCTGGTTCAAATGATAAGGCGGCAGACATTCTGCAGCATACGTTACCGCCGCTGCCTTTGCGTCCATCGGCACACCATGCGCCGCCACCCATAGACCAGGTGAACGTGGCCCAGGTGCAATCACGGGCGCAATCTCGGGCGCAACCGCCAGCTCCGGCTGAGCAGCCCGCCGCGGCCGCCGTACAATCCGAAGCGCTGCTTCTTGCGGTCGTGGCCGCGCGGTCGCCGCTTGTCGTGGGTGCATCACCGCCACCTATCCCCTCAGAAGTGACGAACGGAAAAGCCGCATCTCACGTTCGGCCAGCGTCTAGTCAGCCCGTTTCGACAGGGGCGCGTCCGGCCCAAGTCTTTCCTGCCGTTGCTCCGCCGCCGATGCGCGATGATGCCGAACCGAGATCCCGGCAAGCATCCGTCGAAGCACGGGTCACGATCAAGCGTTCCGAGGAAGCGCTGCCGAACCCGGTGCTTCGTTCGTCTGGCGGCACCGAGGTTTACCTCGGTGCCCGGCGCGGGACGCAAGCCGACGAATTCGACGGCACCAGTTACGCCGCCTATCGTGGATCGATCGAGGAAGCGAGTGTGCAGATCGTGCGCCGCCCGCCAGCCGCGAAAACGCCAGATGCGCCTCCGCCGCTGACGTCCGCAGTGGTCAGTGCGGCCCAGGCGACAGCGAAGGCTGTCGAGGCCAGCCGGCCGCCGATGGCCGGTTCTGGGGCCGGTCCGGGCGAGTCCGTCACCCCAGGGGGATCGCCGATGGGCCGGTTCCTCAAGGCTCTGACGGGGCAGTAACTCTGGCGCCAACCCGGAGTGATCCGAATCGCCCGTCGCTTCGAACACTTGACGAGGATATACCACTGGAACCGCTCGCCTTATCGGCGCGCATAAGTCGCGTCGGTTGCCGGTTGCAGCCCGGGCAGGGATGACTATCCTGCGGCGAAATTGGCCGGGTAGTTTCAAGCCTGCCGTTGCAATGACTTCCCAAAGGAGACGACCATGGCAGTTGCGCCGCTTAAGGCCGCCACGAATATTCTTGGCTCCGGTCCAAGCCGCCTGATTGAGCGCTGCGGGGAAGCCGTCACGGCGGCCGATAAGGTGCTGACCGCTGCTAAGGCGAGCGTCCGCATCAAGATCCAGGAAGCGGGCGGAATTGATAACGCGCAGCACGTTGCCCACGGGCTTGCATGGCTCGCGACCGCGGTCGAAGGCCTGCGCCAGATGCACGACTGGGCCGCGCGCATGTCGGGCGAAGGCCGCTTCGGCGAGTTTGAACAGCTGCTCTTGGCCGCCGCTTTTGGCGAATATCTGGCGCAGATCGGCGGCGGCATTCCCATGAGTCAGCTGGAGATCATCCGCACGGATGCGCTGGGTGTTTCGAAAGCCGATATCCGCCGTTTCGAGGACTCTGTCGCCGATCTCGTTGCCGAAGGTGGCGCTGAATCCGTCAAGGCGCGTCTGGCCGAACTCATTGCTGCACAACCCGGCGCCATGACCTTTGGCGATACGGGTCTTGATGAGACACACGCTGATATTCAGAATCTTATGCGTGATTTCAGCTTGAATGAAGTCATCCCACATGCTCACGAGTGGCATCTGAAGAACGAATATATCCCGCTCGATATCGTCGCGAAGCTTTCCGAGCTTGGCGTGTTCGGCCTGTCGCTGCCTGAAGAATTCGGCGGCTCGGGTCTTGGCAAGGAAGCCATGTGTGTCGCCTCCGAAGAACTCTCGCGCGGTTACATCGGCGTCGGCTCGCTCGGCACGCGCGCTGAAATTGCCGGCGAACTCATCCTGCACAACGGCACTGACGCGCAGAAGAAGAAGTATCTGCCGAAGATTGCGTCGGGCGAGTTGCTCCCCACCGCCGTTTTTACTGAACCAAACGTTGGTTCCGATCTTGCATCCCTCAAGACGCGCGCGGTGAAGGATGGCAACGTCTATAAAATCACCGGGCAGAAGACCTGGATCACGCATCCGGTTCGTGCCGATGTCATGACGGTTCTGGCGCGCACCAACCCGAACGAGCCCGGATACAAGGGGCTCTCGATGTTTCTGGCCGAGAAGCCGCGCGGCTCTGATGCCGATCCGTTTCCGGCCAAAGGCATGACGGGCGGCGAAATCGAAGTCTTGGGTTATCGCGGCATGAAGGAATACGATATTTCCTTCGACGCGTTTGAGGTCCCGGCTGAAAATCTCTTGGGTGGTGCCGAGGGCCAAGGCTTCAAGGCGCTGATGGCAACGTTCGAGGGCGCACGCATTCAAACGGCGGCGCGCGCGGTCGGCGTGGCGCAGTGCGCGATGGACTTGGGTCTCAAGTACGCGCTTGACCGCGTGCAATTCGGCAAGCCGATCTATGAATTCCCGCGCGTGCGCAACAAGGTCGTCATGATGGCTGTCGAAACCATGATCGCGCGGCAGCTGACGTATTTCTCGGCGCGCCAGAAGGATGCTGGGCGACGTTGCGATCTTGAAGCCGGCATGGCGAAGCTTTTGGGCGCCCGCGTCGCTTGGGCCAACGCCGACAACGCGCTGCAAATACACGGCGGCAACGGATTTGCGCTCGAGTATCCGATTTCAGCCGCGTGCTGTGCGATGCCCGCATTCTCAACATCTTCGAAGGCGCGGCTGAAATTCAGGCGCAAGTGATTGCGAGAAGGTTGCTTGAGGGAGCAAATTGATCCGTTGGTATTGGTGCCGCCGGTGCAGGTGACGGCATCGCTTGGGTCGTGGTAAGGGTGTTGGCGATGATCATACGCGACACCCACACCGGCTACGGCCTTGTCACGCGCCTCTTCCATTGGCTGATGGCCATTGCCATTTTCGCCGTGTTTGCGCTGGGCTTTTGGATGGTGGGGCTTTCCTACGACCACCCCAACTACAACAGCGCGCCGGACCTGCATCGCAGCGTAGGCATCCTGCTCGGGCTGGCACTTGTCCTCCGCTTTGTCTGGAGGTTGGTCAACGTGCACCCGGACGACGGCGAACTTTCGCGGGCCGAGCGCATCGGCGCCAAGGCCGCCCATTGGGGCTTCTACGTCCTGCTTGCGGCAATTACTGTCAGCGGCTACCTGATTACGACTTCCGACGGACGCCCGGTCGATGTTTTCGGCCTCTTTTCCGTGCCGTCTGCCATCGTTGACAAGAATTTGTCGGATACGGCCGGTTACATTCACTGGATACTCGCCTATATCGTCATCGCTCTGGCAGTCCTTCATTCTGCCGCAGCGTTGAAGCATCACTTCGTGGATCGAAGCTCCATTCTGAAGAGAATGTGGTCCGGTCCGCCCCGCAACTGAGGAGCCCTTCCATGCGTAAGTCATTCGCCGCCGCCGTTCTCGCCGGGGCGCTTATCTTTTCCCTGCCCGCCGCCGCCGCCGATTACGCCTTCGACAAGAAGGGCATGCACGCCTCGATCACGTGGCGCATCAAGCATCTCGGCTACAGCTGGATGTCGGGCCGCTTTGATAACTTCGACGGCACATTGTCGTTTGACGACGCAAAGCCGGAAGCGTCGAACGTCAAAGTCGATATCGATGTTAATTCCATCAGCTCCAACCACGCCGAGCGCGACAAGCATTTGCGCAGCCCCGACTATCTCGACACGGCCGCGCACCCCAAAGCCACGTTCGAAAGCACGTCGATCAAATCGGCGGGCGACGGCAAGGCCAAGATCACCGGAAAATTCACATTCCGCGGCATCACCAAGGAAATCACCATTGATGCCGAGAAGGTCGGCAGCGGCCCCGATCCCTGGGGCGGCGAACGCGCAGGCTTTACCGGCACGACGCAGTTGACGCTCGCCGACTTCAAAATGAAGAAGGAACTCGGGCCTTCCTCGGCCATCGTCTACATCACGCTCGATGTGGAAGGCGTGAAGAAATAGACCAATATGCCGATGAGCGAGACGAACGCCAATTCGACGCCGCGCGTTGTCTCGCTCATTGCCAGCGCGACCGAGATTGTGCATGCGCTGGGCGCTGGCGATATGCATGTCGCGCGCTCGCACGAATGCGATTGGCCTGAGAGCGTTCTTGCCCTTCCACAATTGACGCGGCCCAAGTTCAAGGTTCAAGGGAGCAGCATCGAGATCGACCGGGCGGTGAAGGGACTCGTCGAGCAAGGGCTCGCGGTCTACGAGGTTGATGCGGAAGGCTTGAAGCGCATCGCACCCGACGTGATTTTGACGCAAGATCAATGCGAAGTTTGTGCCGTGTCGCTGGCCGATGTACAACGCGCGGTCGAGAGCTGGACCGAATGCCGTGCCAATGTCGTCTCGCTGCGGCCTCATACGATGTCCGACATTTATTCCGACAACCAGCGGATCGCCGACGCGCTTTTGCGCTCCGAATCCGGCCGGCAACTGAACGGCATGATGCAGACGCGCTTGGCGGCGCTTTCCTCGCAGCTTGCAGGGTGTGTCCGGCCCCGGCTCGCCTTCATCGAGTGGATCGATCCGCTGATGTCGGGCGGGCATTGGATGCCAGAGTTGATCGAAATGGCAGGCGGCATCAATCTTTTCGGTGAGCACGGCGCGCAGTCGCCTTGGATCTCCCTTGCAGAAATTGTGGCCGCCGATCCCGATGTCATTCTCGTGGCGCCGTGTGGCTACGACATAGAAAAGACGCGCGAGGAAATGGCGGTGCTGGATGTTAATCCGGAGTGGCAAGCGTTGCGGGCCGTGCGCGAAGGCCGCTTGTTCCTCGCAGACGGCAATGCCTACTTCAACCGGCCGGGACCGCGGCTGGTCGAAAGCGCGGAAATTGTTGCAGAGATTCTCCATCCGGACGCAGCGATCACCACCCATCTGGGCCGAAGCGTGATAAGGCACGTACCGGCTAGATTTTGACCCGGACGGTTCTCGACGATGACGCGATCTATTCTTATTACAGGGTGCTCCTCCGGGATCGGGCTCGATGCCGCGCGCACGATGAAGCTGCGCGGCTGGCGGGTCATCGCGACGGCGCGCAAAGCTGACGATCTTGAGCGCTTGCGGCGCATAGAGCGCGTTGATGCGCTGTATCTTGAGCTCACGGACCCGGCGTCGATTGCAACGTGCGCGATTTCCGCTCTCGACATGACGGGCGGCAAACTCAGCGCTATTTTCAATAACGCAGCGTTTGGGCAACCGGGCGCAGTCGAGGATCTGACGCCGGCCGTTTTGCGCGAGCAGCTCGAAGTCAATCTCATTGGTGCGCACGATCTGACCCGGCGCATTATTCCGGCCATGCGCCGCAACGGAACGGGGCGTATCGTGCAGTGCTCGTCTGTCCTGGGATTTGTCGCGGCGCCCTATCGCGGGGCCTATAGCGCGTCGAAGTTTGCACTTGAAGCCTTGTCGATTGCCATGCGCGGCGAACTCGAAGGCAGCGGGATTTCGGTATCGATTATTGAACCAGGTCCAATCCGTTCGCGCTTTGTCGAGACGGCGGTGGCGCGGATGCGCGCGCATATCGATATGGAAGCGTCGCCCCATCGTGAAAAATATCTTGCGCGATTGGCGTCCATGGATGCGGGCGGAAAGGAAGCCTTCAAACTGGAGCCAGAGGCCGTCACGAAGCGGCTGATCCATGCACTTGAAAGCACGCGCCCGCGGCGGCGCTATTACGTTACGACGCCAACCTATATTGCGGCGGCGGCGCAACGGCTGCTGCCGGGCTTCGCCAACGAGTATTTCGCGAAAAAGTTTTGAGATGCTAGGCTCGATCCTGTGCGCAACGCCGTGAAGGAGACCTGCATGAATGATACCGCAAAACAAGGCACCACGGACGCGCCGCAGCTCAATCGCAGCATTACGACGACGCAGCTGGCGCTCTACGCGCTCGGCTCCATGCTGGGTTCGGGGATTTATGCCTTGATCGGCAAGGCGGCGAGCAATGTTGGCAATGCCGTGTGGTTGTCGTTCATGGTTGCCCTTGTCGCCGCGCTTTTGACCGCACTCTCGTATGCTTCTCTCGGCTCGCGCTACCCGCGTGCGGGCGGCGCAGCTTATGTCACGCAACGCGCTTATGGCCTCCCTATTCTGAGCTTCGTCGTCGGTTTGGCGCTCGTTTGCTCGGGTCTCTCCTCTGTCGCGACGCAGTCCAAGGTCTTTGCCGACAACATACATAAGATCATGGGCGGCACACTGCCCATCGAAGGCATCGCTCTCGGCTTCATCCTCATTCTCAGTGGCATCGTCTATCGCGGCATTCAAGAATCGATGCAGGTCAACGTCGTGTGCACGATTGTTGAAGCCTTGGGCCTTTTGATCGTCATCGCCTGCGGGGCCTCGTATTGGGGCAGCGTAGATCTGCTCGAAGTGCCGGCCGAAAAGGCCGATACCAGCCTCATCTATCTGGTCATGCTGGGTTCCGCGCTGACGTTCTTTGCGTTTATTGGCTTCGAGGACACGATTAACGTCGCCGAGGAAGTCAAAGATCCGCAGACCACAATTCCCGCCGCGCTCATGATGGCGACGGCCGCTGCGGCCGTGCTCTACATCGCGGTTGCCGTGACTGCCGTCTCCGTTGTGCCGTGGCGCGAACTTGCCGCCGCGCCCGCGCCGCTGACTGCCGTAATGGAGCGCGCGGCGCCAAGTTTCCCTTCGGGCATCATGACCTTCATTACGCTCTTTGCCGTTGCCAACACGGCGCTCGTCAATTACGTGACGGCCTCGCGCCTGATCTACGGCATGTCGCGGCAAGGGCTGCTGCCGGACAAACTTGGCATCGTTCATGCTGCGCGCCAGACACCGCACTTCGCGATTGCCGCGCTTCTCTGCGTCCTGGTTCCGCTCGCCCTCACGGGCACGGCCAAGTCTCTCGCCGAAGCGACCGTGCTCCTGCTGCTCTCGGTCTTCGCGGTCGTCAACGGAGCGCTTTTTATTCTGAAGCGCCGCCCGGGCGAAGCTCCTGGCCGCTTCGAGGTGCCGCTTTTTGTGCCCGCCCTCGGTGCGATTGTCTGCGCGATCCTCATTGCCTTTCGAGTCGCAACGGGCGAAGCCGAAGCACCGATGATCGCAGGCATCCTCATTGCGGGCATTCTCGCGATTTACGCGTTCCTGCGCCCGAAGCCGATTGAGTTATGATGTGCGCGTGACGCACGGTTGCCGCCGCGTGGGCTGCCCACCGGCGATTTAAAAACCTCAAAAGACGGAAGCGGAGCGAACGTGCGCCGGATCTATCTATCTTGAAAAAAAGCGGACACAGATCCGCTCCGCGAAGACTGTTGTCGGATTATTGAGCGCCGCCACTTTCACCGGTGGGCTGCTCCACACGCGGGGAATCTCACCCCCGCGCGGACGGCGGTTCACCTAAGACCGGTCCCGTGCATTGCGGGCGGTCAGCAGTCTTCCCGGACCCGGCTCAACGCGATGCCGCGCGTTGAACCCCGTGTGGATCCGGTTGGGTTTCAGTATGCCAGAATGCGCGTGCGCGGGCAAAACCAACGTCGAGGTTTGGTTGATGGGGAAAAAGATTCGGCAATCGGCAAAGGGCGTTAGGCAATCGGAGTGGGCAGCAGTCAGCAGGCAAGAGGCAAGAGGCAGTGGCGCTCTTCCCCCTAAAGGGGGAAGAGGCGCGCGTCGCCCTCCACCCCAACCCTCTCCCCATGACCCTGCGCTCGTCATGGGGCGAGGGTTAGAGTGACGGCTCCGGGACGACGCAAGTGTGGAGTGCGGGGCGCGGTGTCTGTCAGTTCGTGACCCGGAGCTGACTTCTCGTGTGCGCAAGGGGCCAATAAATTCCCGGGTCATTGATGGGCGCGCCGCCCGAAATCTGATGAATGTTTGGCGGATAATCTTCCTGTATTCCTGCAGCTCTTCGCGGTTCATCGCATGGCGCTGAAGCTCTCCCATATCAGCACGGGGATTAGCGCCCAGGCCGATCTGGGCTCCTAGGCCTGCGTACACGAAGTGATCGCCATAACTCCGCAGAAGCTCTGCAAACGCTGGCTCGCCTGTACAATGACCTGGAGCCACCCATTCCACGCGATAGGTGTCATGCAGAGCGGCTGTCAGCTTTGAGATCTCCGCATCTGGCGAGAGAAGTAGGTGTAGCCCACCGGCAATCAGATGAATGCGCTTATTTATAGCCGTGGCCGCTTGTACGATCCGGTCGATCCCCGGATGCGAACAGCCAACCACAAGGACGAGACCATTCGCTGTATTGACCGCGAGGGAAAGCTCTCGAAGTTCCAGCGTTCCAGGTTTGTCGGAGACGAGAGCAATCAGGGAAAAGCCAGGAGCAATCTCTGTCGTCGTTTCGATTAGCTCGAAGTTGGCCGTTGGCCAAGCGGTGCCAAACTTCATGTTCTGTGGCGGTGCACCGCTGAAGTAGCGCAGCTCCTCGGGCAAACCCTCGGCTTTTCGATAGAAGCTGGATGGCAACGACGAACCGAAAATGCCGAAGTTCTCCTTCGGAGCGTAGATTTTCACGTTCGGATTTACAGACAGGAGGTACGACAAGCCGCCCATATGATCGCTGTGCCGGTGCGACAGAACCACGAAATCAAGTCTGGTCAGATCCACACCCTTGGCCTTCACGTTGTGTTCAAAAATCGCCGGATCATTGCCTGTATCGAATAGAATGCGCTTTCCCGCGATCTCCAGGAGCGCCGAGTAGCCCCAATCCTTCTGGAAATTGGCATCTTTGCCGAAGGAGTCGAATAGGACGGTCAGCCGGGCCTGCTCGTGGCCTTGCTCCGCCTCGACCGATTTAACATCCAGCAGGGCCACCAAGATCAGGACAAGGAGGAACGCGAGAGAATTGCACTTGGAGATATTGGGCATGTGGCACCTCTCATCTGGTGCACGCCGATCATGATCGTCACGTGAAGCATACCGCCAAAGCGGGGCAACGGCCAGTTCTGTTCATGGCCCATCAGCGGTCCCCCCCTTTACCCCCGGTGATACGGGTGTCCTGAAAGGATCGTCGCGGCGCGGTAGAGTTGCTCGGTGAGCACGACGCGGGCGAGGCCGTGCGGTAGCGTGATGGCGCCGAGCGAGAGTTTGAGGTTCGCGGCTTGCAAGAGTTCAAGGCCATGCCCATCCGGGCCGCCGATGAGGAATGCGCACGTCTTCGTGCCGGCGTTGGCCTGCTTGCCAATCAGGGCGGCAAAGGCTTCGCTGGTGATGCATTTGCCTTCAACGTCGAGAGCGATTTTATAGGTCGCGGCTGACGCGGCTTTCAAGAGGCGCTGCGCTTCGTCGGCTTTGCGCGCGTCGGAGTTCGCGGCGCGGCTTTCGGGAAGTTCTATGATTTCGAGCGGCCCGAGGCCGAGCGCGCGCCCTTGCGCCTCGCAGCGTTTGACGTAGCGGGCGACGATCTCGCGCTCCGCGTCATCCTTCAATTTGCCGATGGCAGCGATCAAAATGCGCATGATGCCGCCGCCGGGTTACACTTCAGCCGTCCAGTCAGTGTTGACCCAATCAGTGTTGAGACGACGGATCGGTCTGAGACGGGTCTGCCGTGACGTCGGCCTTCCACATCTTTTCCAGATTGTAGAAGTCGCGCACTTCGGGGCGGAAGACGTGGACGATGATGTCGCCCGCGTCGATCAACACCCAGTCGCAGGTCGGCATGCCCTCGACGCGCACGCGCGCGAGGCCCGCTTCCTTGAGCTTGGTCGCAAGCTGATCGGCGATGGCGCCGACGTGCCGGTCCGAACGGCCGGTGGCGATGACCATGTAATCACCGAGCGATGATTTGCCTTCGAGTGGAATATCGACGATCTCCTCGGCCTTGGCTTCATCCAGCCAGTGGACGATATCAGCGAGGAGTTTTGCCGAGCCCGGCGCTTTGGCTTTTGGGCTGGCGCGAGAAGTGCTTTTGCGGGCGCTTCCGGAGGCGGTTCGTATCAAGCGGTCTAGGTCCTTATCTGAATTTCGATCTGTCCTGTCGCAAAAGACATGGGACGCGGGAAACATAGGCTTGGAAGCTCTCGCGAGCAATCGAATTTACAGGCGTGTGCTTTAAAGTGTAATTATATCAATGCCATGACAGGGAACGGCTCTAGTTACGTTTGGCGTTTTGCGCGCAGTTTGGTCGACGACTGGTCTGACAAGCGGCTGGTTAAGAAGACCCAGGCAGGAGGTTTGGCCGACGCGAGACGATAAGCTTCGGCCTCGCTCAAACGCGCCGGACCGAGCAAGTGGGCCGCAACGCCCGCTAACGCCTTGAGACGCCAACCGGGGCGATCGACCACGGCGATTGGGTACGTGGCGGCGATGCGCTGCCAATGTTGCCAGCGGTTGAAGCCCGCAAGGTTGTCGGCGCCCATGACCCAGACGAAGTGAACATCGGGGCGGCGCTGCTTGAGGTAAGCAAGAGTGGCGGCGGTGTAGGGCGTGCCTAGTTCGGCTTCGAAGCCGGTGATTTTCATTTTTGGACCGCGGGCGAAGGGGCGGGCAGCTGCCATGCGTTCCGCTTGCGAGGGGAGGCTCCCGTTTGCCTTCAAAGGATTGCCGGGCGTGACGAGCCACCAGAGTTGATCGAGGCCGAGACGCTTGATGGCGGTTTCAGCGACGATTGAGTGACCCTCGTGCGGGGGATTGAACGATCCGCCCATGATGCCGACGCGCTGACCCGGAAGCACGAGGGGTGTGCGGACGGTGACGGACTGAAATTGACGTTGCGGGATTTTCCGAGTCAAAAGGTGCGCCTCACTTCGGCCGGATCTGGCCGTTGCCGCGCACGAGATATTTGAAGCTGGTCAATTGTTCGACGCCGACGGGGCCGCGCGCGTGCATCTTGCCGGTGGCGATGCCGATCTCGGCACCGAAACCGAACTCGCCGCCATCGGCAAATTGCGTCGAGGCATTGACGAGGACGATGGCTGAATCGACGTTGGCGAGGAAGTGGTTCGCGGTTTTCTCATCCTCGGTGATGATGGCGTCGGTGTGTTGCGAGCCGTACTTGGCGATGTGTTCGATGGCGCCGTCGACACCATCGACGAGTTTGACCGCGATGATGGCATCCAAAAACTCGTGGCCAAAGTCGGCCTCGGTGGCGGCAAGTGCGCGCGCGTCCCGCTTGATGGCCGGATCGCAGCGCACTTCGCAGCCGGCATCGAGAAGCGCTTTGACGAGCGGCGCCGCCAGGTCCTCGCCGGCGTTCTTATCGACGAGCAGACATTCGGTGGCGCCGCACACGCCCGTGCGCCGCATCTTGGCATTGAGGACGACAGGAATAGCGATTGACATGTCGGCCGCGCGATCAACGTAGGTGTGACAGATGCCTTCCAAGTGCGCGAAGACAGGCACGCGCGCTTCGTCCTGCACGCGTTGCACGAGGCTTTTTCCGCCGCGCGGGACGATGACGTCGATTGAGGCGTTGAGACCTTTGAGCATGAGGCCAACGGCTTCGCGATCTGTCGTTGGCACGAGTTGGACGGCGGCTTCGGGCAATCCGGCAGCGCGCAAGCCTTCAACCAAGCAGGCATGAATGGCGACGCTCGAATGATGGCTTTCCGATCCGCCGCGCAGAATTGCGGCGTTGCCGGCTTTGAGGCTCAGCGCGCCGGCGTCGGCGGTGACGTTCGGGCGGCTTTCGTAGATGATGCCGATGACGCCCAAGGGCACGCGCACGCGCTGGAACTTCAAGCCATTGGGGCGGGTCCATTCGGCAAGCACGGTGCCGACGGGATCGGCAAGTGCGGCGATGTCTTCGAGGCCCTTGGCGATGGCATCAACGCGCTTGTCGTCGAGCAATAGCCGGTCGACGAATGAAGCCGGGCGGTCAGCGGACTTTGCGGCGGCGATGTCCTTGGCGTTGGCGGCGAGAATGGCGGGCGTGGCTTTGCGCAGCGCTTTGGAGGCGGCGAGGAGGGCCGCATTTTTCTGTTCCGTTGAGGCGACAGCGAGAACACGGGCAGCGGCGCGCGCGGCCTGGCCGATACCGAGCATCACAGTTTCTGTATCGCCGGAAATGCGTTCGGGTTTGTTCATGGCCGCTACTTCCTATTCAACGCCATATCATCGCGGTGGATGAGGGTATCGGGGCCTTCGTAGCCGAGGATTTCGGCGATGGCGCCCGACTTCTTACCGATAATACGCGCGGCGTCGCCTTTCGCATAGGCGATGAGGCCGCGTCCGAGTTCACGGCCGTCGGAGCTGCGAATAATCACGGCATCGCCCCGGTCAAAGTCGCCGTCAACGCGCGTGACGCCGGCGGGAAGTAAGCTCTTGCCCGAGAAGAGTGCTTTCTCGGCGCCGGCATCGATGGTGATTTGGCCGGCGGGTTCGAGTTGCCCGGAAATCCAGCGCTTCTTGGCCGTGACGGGATCGGACTTAGCGAGGAACCACGTCACCTTCGCGCCATCCGCGATGGCTTTCAGGGGGTGCATGATCTTGCCGGTTGTGATGACCATATTCGTGCCGGCGCCAAGCGCGATCTTGCCGGCTTCGACCTTGGTTTTCATGCCGCCTTTGGAAAGTTCCGTACCGGCGTCGCCTGCCATGGCTTCGATCTCGGGAGTGATTTCGGTGACAAGCGGAATGTGTTCGGCGCTCGGATCGTCGTTCGGCGGGGCTGTGTAGAGGCCGTCGATGTCGGACAAGAGCACGAGGCAATCGGCCGACACCATGGAGGCGACGCGCGCCGACAAACGGTCGTTGTCGCCGTAGCGGATTTCGGTCGTGGCGACGGTATCGTTCTCGTTGACCACGGGAATGGCTTTGAGGGCCAAGAGCTGTTCGATCGTGTGGCGGGCATTGAGATAGCGGCGGCGTTCCTCCGTATCTCCGAGCGTCAAGAGAATTTGCGCGGCGATGAGGCCACGAGCTTGCGCCATTTCTTGATAGGCATGTGCAAGCGAGATCTGGCCGACGGCCGCGGCGGCCTGGCTCTGCTCGAGTTCAAGAGGGCCTTTGGGAAGTTTGAGAGTATTGCGGCCAAGCGCGATGGCGCCCGAGGAGACGAGCACGATGTCCTTGCCGGATTTGGCGAGTGACGCGACATCATCCATTAAGGACGAGAGCCACGCGGCATTGAGTTTGCCCGTCGCCCTATCGGCAAGCAGCGCCGAGCCGATTTTCACGACAATGCGGCGGGCGCCTGCCCACTCGGGGCGGGCTTGGATGGCGGGAGACGGTGATTTGGTCGAGGTGCGGGACATCTATCGGACTAATGGCTGTGACTAAGGATGTGTGGAATTGTTCGACTGTCATAACAGGATTTGTGCACCAGAGCATAGCTCGCAGGATACGAGGCGCCCATAATGAGCTAAAAGGGCAAACGGTGCGGGGCAATCGAGGGTTAACCGGCGTATGACTGAGGTGGCTGTTTGGAATAGAGACTATTTGGCTCAGCAACTCGAGCGCGCGCTGCTCAACCCCGTGCGCGCGTTCCGCCTGCAGTATTTGCCCTTGCTCATGGTCTATTTTGCCTATGGGGCCATGGGGCTTGTCGCGATTGCCGAAACATTCTGGATCAAAAAAAGTCTGACGCTGACACCGGCGGAACTCGCGTCCTTAAGTGTGTGGCTGACGCTGCCGTGGACGATTAAAATGGTATTTGGCGAACTCGTCGATGCCGTGCCGATCTTCGGCTCGCAGCGGCGCGTTTATGTGCTGATCGGCGGCAGCTTTATCGCGGCGGGGCTACTCATGCTAGCGGGCGCCGCTGGCGGGTGGCTGACGTTCGCCCGTCCTGAGAACATCTACCGGATCGGCTCGTTTCTTTCGATCGTCGGCGTCGTGCTGCAAGACGTGACGGCAGATGCCATGAGTACGGAAGTGGTCGAGCGGACGAACGCCGACGGCACGCCGCGCGCAAAGGCCGACGTCGACCGGGATCTCGGTATGGTGCAGGTTCTCGGGCGATTGGCGCTTTCTCTTGGCGCGTTTGCGGTTGCGGGAACGGCCGGATGGCTCGCGAGTGTTTATTCCTACGAGACTGTTTTCCTGATCGGTCTCGCAATCCCTGTCATTTCCGTGACCGGCGCCATGCTGGTGAAACTCGACAAAGTCGAGCGGCGGCCGGTCGATTGGCGCATTCTGGGGGGAGGACTGGTGTTTGGCGCGGTGGTGGCGGCGCTGGCATTTTTAGATTTTCCCGGCAATCAGGAGATCGTGTTTGCCGTCTCGCTCGTTGTTGTCATCCTGATGCTTCGGCGCGTGGTCGGCGATCTTGATGCGGAAACTAAACGCAAGATTTTCTATGCTGCGGTCATCATATTCGTGTTCCGAGCCGCGCCAAGCGTCGGCCAAGGGTACACGTGGTTCACGATGGACGTGCTCGGCTTTGACGAGGCGTTCCTCGGCACGCTTGCTCAGATCGGCACGGCATTGGCGCTTCTGGGAACCTGGCTCTTTTCTGATGCCATAACGCGCCAGCCCGTTGCGCGCGTACTTTTGTGGCTGACCGTTGTGACGCTGCTGTTGTCGTTGCCAAGTCTTGGACTGACGCTTGGATTGCACAACTGGACGGAGCGCATGTTCGGATTCGGTGCGCGTACGATTGCGGTCATCGATACGGCCGCGTCGTCGCCATTCGTACAGCTGTCCATGATCCCGCTTTTGACGTTGACCGCGATCTATGCGCCGCCGGGGCGCCGGGCCAGTTGGTTTGCGCTGATGGCGTCGCTGATGAACTTGGCGCTCGTGGCCGGAGCACTGCTGACGAAGTATCTCAACGCCCTATGGATCGTGGATCGCGGCAACTATGCCAATCTGCCGACACTCTTGGCGGTGGCCCTGGCCATTGGCGGGCTCAGTTCTCTGGCCGCCATTTTCGCCTTTGGACAGCGCATCGATGGCAGATCCGTCATGCGGACTGCGCCAAAATAAGTTGCGGAAAGTTATAGATATTTCCGATGATTTCAAAAAGTTGACCGATCAGTGTAACGAATTAGCCGTAAGTACCGAAATAGCGTAGGATGAATGGGTGACCGGCGAGCCGGTTTGAGGAGACTTTTCGATGCTGAATTCGATGCTGAAATTGCCGATGAGCCGCAGAGCCGCCACGGGGCTGGCCTTGGCCGCCGCTTTGTCACTCTCGGGTGCTGCCCTTGCTCCGGCCTCGGCCGAAACGGCAACGAGCGCCGTTTGGCAGAGCCTGCATAAAGACATCTTCGGCGGCCGAGAAGTCTTGGACGCCAAGGACATGATTTCGATGGACGCACCCATCCGCGCTGAAGACGCGGCCGTAGTGCCGATCACCATCAAGATGCCGGCAAGTTTCGCTGCGAACGTGAAGTCGTTGACGCTCGTCGTCGATCAAAACCCGTCGCCTGTCGTGGCCGCGATCAAGTATGGCGCGGCTGCCGGCACAGGCGACCGCATGCTCTCGACTCGCATTCGCATGGACCAGTATTCCGACGTGCGCGCCATTGCCGAGACGACCGACGGCAAGCTCTACATGATTTCGAAATTCGTCAAAGCCTCGGGCGGATGCTCGGCACCTGCCGCCAAGGACGCGGAAGAAGCGGCCAAGAGCCTCGGCAAAATGCAGATCAAGAAATTCGTCTCCAAGGAAGGCGATGCGCTGACGCCGGAAATGCAGTTCATGATCAAGCACCCCAATACGACGGGCATGCAGATGGATCAGCTGACGGGACTTTATACGCCGGCCCGCTACATCAACAAAATCGAAGTGAAAAGCGGCGCGGACGTGATCTTCTCGATGGAAGGCGGCATCTCGATCAGCGAAGATCCAAACTTCCGCTTCACTCATGGCGGCAAGTCGGGCGATCCAGTCGAAGTCAAAGCCGAGGATTCGGATGGCGCATCGTTCGCTGGACAATTGGCGCCAAGTCAGTCGTAAATTCTAAAGTCTTTCCGGTTTGAGATAAAATCAAGTTTCGGAGGGATACCCCTCCCCCGCTGGGGAGGGGAGTCGAATCTGCGGCAGATTCCGTTTCAACCGGAAAAACTCCTAAAGCGATTGATCCAGCTTAAAGTCAGGATCTGACTATGACCGCAGACCTTTCCGGCGACGATCTTATCCCCGTCGCCGGAAACGGTATTTTGCACCGGCGGTTATTTCTCAAGAATACTTTGGTACTCGCGGTTGCGGGTGCGGCGGGCACAGCATCAGCGGCAGAGCAGGACGCGGCGGCAGCGCCCGCGCCAGTGCCCGCAACAGTCATCGACCCCGCGTCGCCGCCGTGGATGCACAAGCCGGGAATGCCGTTCACCGGCTACGGCAAACCTTCAAAGTTTGAAGCGCGCACGCTGCGCAATATCGGCGGAAATCGCGATCTCGCGGGCAATGGCGTCTCGTGGACGCCGCTTGAAGCGCTCGAAGGCATCATCACACCGTCGGGATTACATTTCGAGCGCCACCACAATGGCGTGCCGGAAATCGATCCCGCACATCATCGCCTCGTCATTCATGGGGCCGTGCGGCAGCCGTTGAGTTTCACGGTCGACAATCTGCTGCGTTATCCCATGCGGTCGCATCTCATATTTTTGGAGTGCGGCGGCAACAGCAACGCGGGATGGCACAGCGAGCCGATCCAGCGGCCGGTCGGATCGTTTCACGGACTTGTGTCGTGCAGCGAGTGGACCGGCGTGCCGCTGAGCTTGTTGCTCGATCAAGCGGGCGTTGATCCGAAATCGTCGTGGGTGATTGCGGAAGGCGCGGATGCGGCGGTGATGAACGTCAGTCTGCCGCTCTCCAAGTTGATGGATGACGCGATCGTCGCGCTTTATCAGAACGGCGAACGCATTAGGCCTGAAAACGGTTATCCGCTGCGCTTGATCGTTCCCGGCTGGGAAGGCGTCGTCAACGTCAAGTGGCTCCGGCGCCTGCAGGTGACCGATCAGCCCGTGATGGCGCGCAACGAAACGGCGAAATACACCGAGCTTTTGCCAAGCGGCAAGGCGCGGCAGTTTACCTTTGTGATGGAGGCGAAGTCGCTCATCACGTCGCCGTCGCCGGGATTGAAAATGCGCGGCGCTAACATTTATGAAATCCGCGGGTTGGCCTGGAGCGGACGCGGGAAAATCACGAAGGTTGAAGTCTCGGCCGATGGCGGCAAGTCTTGGGGGCTGGCGGCGTTGCAAGAGCCGGTGTTATCGCGCTGCTTCACGCGCTTTCGTTCTGCCTGGGCGTGGGATGGGGGCCCGGCCGTTTTGAAAAGCCGCGCGACGGACGAGACCGGATACGTGCAGCCCGAACGCGATGTTCTGGTCGCTGAGCGCGGGCGCGACGGATACTTTCATTACAACGCCATTGTGGCCTGGGGCGTCGATGAAGAGGGCAAGGTCAGCCATGTTTATGCGTGAGGCTTTCGTGTGCTGTTGTGGTGCTGTGCGCTGGGCGGCGCGGCGCTTGCGGCTGAGATGCAAAAAGCGCCGAAGCTTGGTACGCCCATGAGCGCTGGCAGATACTCGCCAAGTGGGACTTGACGATTTTTCCCGATGGGCGGGGCTTGCCGCCCGGCAAAGGCACAGCGGTTGAAGGCAAAGCAATATTTGAATCTCAATGTGCGAGCTGCCACGGCGAAGGCGGCCGCGGCGCGACGGCAGAGGAATTGGTTGGAGAACCAAAGCCGCCGCACAAGGACAACATGTCAAAGGCGATTGGACCCTATTGGCCATATGCGACGACGCTCTATGATTTTACGCGGCGCAGTATGCCGCCAGGAGCGCCCGGATCATTGAGCGCGGATCAGCTCTACGCGGTGACGGCGTATCTGCTGCACGCGAATGGGATCATTGGCGAGAAAGACGAATTGACGGCCGCGTCATTGGCCAAAATCAAGATGCCGAATAGGGATGGGTTTCAGCGCATTGACGCGAAATAGGAGAAAAACTAACACTAAGGCCGCCACGGCGCGTCGGGTTCGGCGTCGTCCGTGTCGCCGCCGCTGCCTGTGCGATTGACTTCGCGAAAGAGGGCGAAGAGCGCGTCCTTGATGCCTTGGCCTGAGACGGCTGAAAGAATGAGCGGTGTCTTGCGCGTGGCTTTCTTGAGTTCCGCGAATTTGGCTTCGATTGTCTCAGCGTCGAGCGCATCGCATTTGGAGAGCGCGACGATCTCTTTCTTGGTGGCGAGCTCAGCGCTGTAGGCTTTGAGTTCGCGGCGCACGGTTTTGTATGCTGTTCCGACATCTTCTTCCGTGGCATCGACGAGATGCAGCAAGACCCGGCAGCGCTCGACGTGGCCTAAAAATCTGTCGCCAAGCCCTGCTCCCTCGTGCGCGCCTTCGATCAGGCCCGGAATGTCGGCCAGCACAAAGCTGCTTTCGCCCGCGCGCACCACGCCGAGGTTTGGGTGCAGCGTCGTGAAGGGATAGTTGGCGATTTTCGGTTTGGCGGCGGAGACGGCGGCGAGGAACGTCGATTTGCCAGCGTTGGGCAAGCCAACGAGACCCGCGTCCGCGATCAACTTGAGATGCAGCCAGATGGTGAGTTCCTGGCCGGGTAAGCCGGGGTTGGCGTGCGTCGGCGATTGATTGGTGGCGCTCTTGAAATGCGCGTTGCCGAAACCGCCGTTGCCGCCGCGCGCGATCAGGCGGCGCTCGCCGGGTTTCATCAGGTCGGCCATCATGGTCTCGTTGTCTTCGGCGAAGACTTGTGTGCCAGGCGGAACCTTGACGACGATGTCGTCGCCATTGGCGCCGGCGCGGTTCTGGCCCATGCCGTCGCCGCCGCTCTTCGCCTTGAAGTGCTGCTGATAGCGATAGTCGATGAGGGTGTTGAGGTTTTCGACGCACTCCACCCACACGTCGCCGCCGCGTCCGCCGTCGCCGCCGTCAGGGCCGCCGAACTCGATGAATTTTTCGCGCCGGAAACCGACACAGCCGTTGCCGCCGCTGCCGGAGGCGACGTAGATTTTTGCGGTGTCGAGGAATTTCATGGTGTTAGGTTCTCACGCGGGCGAAGGCCTTGCGGGGCTATGGATTTGATGGCCTGGACCCAAGAGCGGCGCCGTTCATACGTTTGCGTTGGAAGATCTTTCTGACGCGCTTCGCACCAGCCTGTATGGGCCCCGAGCGATTTGAAGCCGAGCTTTGCAGCAACCCGGGCAGACCCCGGATTGTCCGTGAAATGGCAGCAGGTGAAGCGTTTGACGCCGCCTTTGCGGAAGCCGTATTCCATGAGCGCACGCGAGGCTTCGGTTGCGTATCCTTGGCCCCAATAGGGTTTGCCGATCCAGTAGCCAAGTTCTGCCGATCCGTCCGGCTGCGGGCTGTAACCGCACAGGCCGATGAATTCGCCCGCGTGACAGATGCCGAACACCACTTCGCCGTGTGCAACGCCCGCCAGCCAGTGCTGTGCGGCGTCCGCCGAATAGGGATAGGGGATGCGCCCGGTCATACTCGCGACATCCCAATCGCCGCCAAGCACCGCGATGCGTTCGGCGTCGTCGTGTTGAAGCGGGCGAAGGGTGAGCCGTTTGGTACGCATGACTTTATGATTAGAGAGAAGAGTTGGGCAGAAAAACGAAAGAGGGGACGGCGCGCCATCCCCTCTCGAAATCCACGTATTCTGCCGGCGGCAGTGGTTACTCTGCGGCGACGGATTTCTGCGGGCGGACGGAGATGAAGATGCGTCCGTTGCGCTTAGTGTTGAATTCGACCTGACCTTCTTCAACCGCGAAGATGGTGTGATCGGTGCCCATGCCAACGCCTGAGCCCGGATGCCACTGCGTGCCGCGCTGACGGCACAAGATGTTTCCAGGAATGACGTGTTCGCCGCCGTAGCGCTTAATGCCAAGGCGTTTCAATTCTGAATCGCGGCCGTTGCGCGTCGAACCGCCAGCTTTCTTTTGTGCCATCGTAGAAGTCCTCGTCTGCTAAAGGCGGCCTATCAGGCGCCCGTGATGCTGGTGATGCGAACGGTCGAAAGATCCTGACGGTGACCTTTCTTGCGGCGCGAGTTCTTACGGCGGCGCTTTTTGAAAGCGATGAGCTTGGGCCCGCGCGACTGTTCGACGAGTTCGCCCGTGACCTTGGCGCCGGATACGGTTGGCGCACCAACTTTGACGCTAGCGCCCGAGCCAACCATGAGAACTTCATTGAATTCGATTTTTGAACCGGCTTCACCGGCTATGCGCTCGATTTCGAGAACATCGTCTTTGGCGACACGATACTGCTTGCCGCCTGTCTTGATGACAGCGTACATGGGACTTCCTTTCTTGGTCCGCGCCCTATGGCGCCGCTGAAAAACAGCGGACTTTCAATGGGTTGCTGGATTTCTCCAGCCGAGCCTCGGGCAGCGCATTAAGCGCGGCTGGCTTACTGCCACCGCGTTGGGGGCTTTATTGTCGATAACCCGAGCAAAGTCAATTGCGGGCCAGGGGTGACAGGGGGGTGCCGCTTGTTTCCAGCAGGGCTCCTTTGACGCGGCTGCGGGTTGATGGGGATCAAAGTGCCAGAGCGCCGCGATAGGCAAAATCGAGGCCGTTCCAGCCGCCTGCCTGAGGGGTCTGCTTCTCGCCGGACAGTGGGTTTCAAAGGGGGTGGCTGGACGGCCTCTGCCTTTTGAGCGCCCTCGGCAGACCTTGGAATTGCCGGTTCCCTGTCTCATATGACAATAGTCAGGGGGCCTCATGTCTGCCGCGCCAACGCCGAAGCCGTCAAAACCGTTGGGATTCGTCGGTGGGGTTTTGCCCTCTATCCCCGTTCTCGAAACGGGGCGCGATTTTCCTTTAGCGACTTTGATCCACCACAAACCCAAGGCTCACGCACTGCTCGATCTGGCAACGCGGCGCTACCCTGCGCGCGCGTTGATGGCGCTCGACAAGATTTCGCGCACTTGGCTGGTCAAATGGGGGAACGCGCACCTCGACGAAATCGATGCCGTGGCGAAGGCTCTCGGACGTCCGGGCGCGTACTTCTTTTCCGTCAATTACGAGTGGGGCTGCACCTGCCGTGTCGCGCCATCGGCCGACCGCAGCTCTGCGCGGCTCATTCGCGTTCTCGATTGGCTGACGCCGGGGCTTGGCGCCAATCTCGTTGCCGTGCGCGTGTCGGGCGCGCCCGCGGGGCCGTTCGTGTTGCTCACTTGGCCCGGATATACCGGTGTTTTGCAAGTCATGGCGCCGGGGCGCTTTTCAGCTGCGCTCAACCAGGCGCCCATGCGCAAGGCCACAGGTCTCTATTATATGGACTGGGCGTCCAACCGGCACCGGGTTTGGAAAATGCCGCATCCAACCCCGGCACATCTGCTGCGCGACGTTTCGGAGCGGGCCGAGACGTTCGCCGATGCGCGGCGCATGTTGTGTCAGTCGCCGATCTCGACGCCCGCTATTTTCACGCTCTCCGGCATCGGCCCAAACGAGCTTGCGGTTATCGAGCGGACGGAAATGGACTTCCGGATGCGTGAAGGATCGCAGGTGGCGGCCAATCATTGGGAGGCGGCCGGATGGCAGGGGCACGCGCGCGGGATTGATAGCCCAGGGCGTGCCCGCCAGATGAGCGCGATTGCGCCCGCGTTGGATAAATCGTTTCCATGGCTTGCCGCGCCGATCCTCAATGAGCGGACCCGGCTTGCCATGGTAGCGGATGCCAAGGAAGGACGGCTGGTCGCCCAAGGTTTCGAGGCAGGGCGGCCGGCGACCGAGGCGCTGGACCTGACCTGGCGGCTTTCTGCGTGAAATTGGCTGACCGAAGATCCCTTGCGCGGGGCGCGGTCAGAAGTTACAAGCCCCTCCTGCCCACCGGGCAACCACGACCTGCGGAGAGGTGGCAGAGTGGTCGATCGCGTCGCACTCGAAATGCGAAGTACTCGCAAGGGTACCGGGGGTTCGAATCCCTCCCTCTCCGCCAGTTAAGTTATTGATATATAAACAATTTTATAGTCTTTGGGCGGCGATTTTCTATACTATTTCTATAGGAATTTCAAATCCCTATCGTTCCGCCACTGGCTTCCATCCTCGCCGCCGTCGATTTCACCACCGTATAAGCAACGCATTCACTGATTGATTTTGTTGTGGTCATTGGCCTGAATTCCAATTTGTCCGGCAACGCACTAATATTTCCAAATGTAAGACGTTCTGTTAAACGACTTCGATCTGACGAACAACTCACGCACGCGCATTTCAGCATCGCGCTTAAGTGTGCTTGGCAAATGGCGGCGTTCGTTCTTCTCCGGATGGCAGGCTTAACTGCGGAGGCGGTCATTGCGATGGAACGGCGGGCCACGGCGGGGCCAGCGGAACTCGGTCAAAAAAATTCTTCGAACCACCATTCTGCCGGACAAAGGAACCGGCCGCGGGTTATAGATTACTAATGATCCCCATTTTTGCACCATCAGCTACGTCGCAGTCGCCGCCACCTAATTTTGAACTACGCTCGACGCGATCGAGGCGATCACCTCACTCGCCATTTTGAACTGAGCTGCCCGGGTGTCGATCCCGTGGCGATGCGCAATCCAGTTGAAATCCGTGTAGGCGAGCCAGACTTCACCTTTGCCGTCTTCAGTTACGAGTAGTCTCACCGGCCAGTCGAGACCGGCGTTGGGATTGGCCGTTAGAAATTGGATCCCGAGCGGCGGATTGCCGAACACCAGCAGTGTCGATGGGTTGAGCTTGATACCGGCATCGGCGCCGAGCTTAGATTGATCGATGGCGTCGAAGAACTTGATGCCTTTGGCCTCAATATCTTTCTTGATACGAGTTACCGTTTCATCGAACAGATACGAACTCTTGACCCGGATGACGCCCTCGCCAGGCAAGCTTCGGTCAGCCTGAGATGGACCGGACGCAGCCAAGAGAAACGCAGAGAAGATGGCGGTTAGTGCGGCAACAATAAACGCTGATGAGAAGCGGTGCGGCATGGGGGGCTCCTTTCGGGTTTTGGCTGCACGGCGTGTGCCGGCCTTCCCTAGAGAGATGCCCGAAGTTTGGATCGAATTGAAATACCGGTTCTCACTTCAGTCGATAGCCGCTTGCTATCGGGTCCAGCCTGACCAATAGCTTGGTGCTATCGGAATGGGAGTTTCCGGATACTTCCGTTTTGGCCAGTCTGACGACATCATCGCGTGGTGTCCCAGGCACGGACCATAAAGCAGCCAACAGATCTCACCAGGCGTTTGCAGCGGACAGAAGGACCCCATGGTGGCATCTCAGTCATCACTTGCTGAGGCTTTCGAAGCGATCTGCGTCATGGACGCTCCGCTGAATGCAAGACTCGCCGCCTATGCCGAGAAACTGCGAGAGCTCAATTTTCCATTTGCCGAAGCCTATGACGAGCTGGTCGGTCGGCTACTTGTCGGAGAGATAGGCACCGCGTCGCCGAAAGTTGGCAATTCGATGCCACTGTTCGTGCTGCCGGGCCGCTGCGGCCACCTCGTTGGCCTTCAGGACTTGCTACAAAAGGGACCGGTGGTGATTAGCTTTAATCGCGGGCATTGGTGCCCATTTTGTAGAATAGAATTGCGCACGATTGCCCGGCATCATGCCGAGATTGCGGCCATCGGTGGACAAGTTGTTTCCATTATTCCCGACCGGCAACAGTTCCTAGGTCTGCTGCATAAAGATACGGACAACGAATTGACGATCTTGACAGACGTAGACAACGGTTATGCTTTGTCGCTCGGGCTTGTTTTGTGGCTCGGTGACCGTCTGAAGACCTTGATGAAAGGCCGGGGACATCGATTGGAGACGTATCAAGGCAACGACGGCTGGTTTGTGCCGCTGCCGGCCACCTTTGTCGTGGCAATGGATGGCCGGATCGTGGCTCGGCATGTCGATCCAGAGTTTCGCAATCGAATGGAGATTGACGATATCCTTGCGGCCTTGCAAACTGCGAGGCGCAGCACGAAGAGCGGGCTAACGTAGCGGCCAAACACGGAACTGCGCGCAGAACGAATGGAAGGCGCATGAGCGAGGTACGTACTTTTGAGGAAGACTACGCTGACATCTGTTCGATGGACGGGCCTCTCAAGCTGCGGCTCGCGGCGCTCACGAAGATCATTTCGAGTTACGGACCCGAATTTGCCAAGGCTTATGATGAGCTTGTTGGTCAGTTGCGTGCGGCTGGCGCAGGCGACGCGGCACCACAAATGGGCGAGGCCTTGCCCTCTTTCCTGCTGTCTGATCACAGCGGGCATCTCGTCCGGCTTGAGAGCATACTTGGCAAAGGTCCCGTGGTCGTTAGCTTCAATCGCGGGCACTGGTGCGAGTACTGCGACCTCGAACTGAAGGCGTTCGCAGCGGCCCACGCGGAGTTAGCTCGCTGCGGCGCGCGTGTTGTCTCTATCATGCCGGAACGGCTTGAGTTTATTCGCAGGGTCAGCGAGCGCAACAACCACGCTTTTCTCGTGCTATGCGATATGGACAACAGCTACGCGATGGAGCTGAACTTGGTGATCTGGCTCGGTGAGCGCGTTCAGAAATTGCTGTCTGACTCCGGTTTGTCTCTGGAAAAGGTTCAAGGCAACGACTCGTGGTTTGTGCCGATTCCCGCGACTTTTGTTCTCGATGACAAAGGGGTCATCATTGCCCGCTACGTCGATCCAGATTTTAGGACCCGTATGGATGTCGATGAAATCTTAGAAATCGTGTCTTCGAGAAGTACCAAGTAGGGCTAGGCTGCCAATTGCGTCCAGTCGGCAGCGCGTAGCATTTTGATGAGTGTCGCGGCTGCAGCAGAGCGCTGCCGTCCCGCGACCCCGTAGCAGAAGACTGTGCGGCTGAACTCAATGCCTTCGAGCGGCAGCAGCTTGATCTTTTCCGATTTGGGTGCGCTTTCTGGCAGCATGCCCACTCCTAGATTGGCCTCGAGCATGGCTATCAAGTCTTGCTCTGAACATATCTGGTGCCCGGGGCCGGGGGTCACTTGCCGTTCCTTGAGTACATTCTCGAAGTCTGCAAAGTTTTCGCAAAAGGTGCGCGAGATCAGCCGTTCTTTCGAGAGTTTCGCCAGATTGAATGTGCTGGCATTTGCGAAGGAATGTTCAACATTGACCGCCATATACATTTTTTCGTCGAAGAGCGGCCAGACGTCGAGGCGGCCCCAATCGTCACCAAGTCTCCCGGCGATGGCAAGATCAGCGTCACCCTTTTTGAGCATTTCACCGATCTCGTTCGCTGTACCTCGAAGAAAGCGAATTTCCAGCCCGCTAAATGCTCGCGTGAGTTCGGTCAGGTGATCGATGATAACAGTGATATTGACGGCATGTGACATCGCGATCGACAGTGGCTGTACCTTGCCAGTCTTAAGCGATTGAGCGAGCTGCTTTGCCGAATGGGCACTGTCGTAACATTGCTGGAGGAACGGCAGCATGCGCTGGCCGAATTCGGTCAGATGGCTCAGGTTTCTTTCGCGGCGGAACAACTCGCCGCCGAGTTCCTCTTCGAGTTGCTTAACGGCGCGGGTGAGCGAGGGCTGCGCGACGTGGCATTGTTCCGCGGCTCTCGTGAAATTCAATACGCGCGCGACAGCCAGGAAATATCGGACCTGGTGCATTTCCATCGGCAATAACCTGTAGGCTGCAGCATTTCGATCCTTGGAGCCCGCACCAAACTCTGGGCGCGATAGCCACGAGCTATCAATATACGATTTAAACGCTATTTCAAACCCGTTCGCGTTACGTTTAGCGTTTTGACATGGAAGCTCAATGGCTTTCAGCGGCGCGCGAGCCCCCTCCTCCTCGCTTGCCGGTCTGGACCCGGGCGGCAAACGCATCCCTTCCCCTTGCCCCCAAGCCCCCGGGTCCCACCTTTTTTCGCATTGGAGGACAAAGATCGGAGGATGCCATGCAATCGCTAGGTAGTATGCCCCGCAACGCCCATGCGCCGGATAAGCGGCCCCTCGCAGACAAGACGGCCATTGTAACCGGATCGACCAGCGGCATTGGTCTGGGCATTGCCCGCGCATTTGCCAAGGCGGGTATGAACGTCATGATCAATGGGTTTGGCGCCGAAACCGATGTCAAGCGAACGCTGTCCGCAGTGCAGGACGCCTACGGCACAAAAATCATCTACTCGCCGGCCGATATGTCGAAGCCGGGTGATATCGCCGCCATGGTTCAAGACGCGCGCGACGCCTTCGGAGCCGTTGATGTTCTCGTCAACAATGCCGGAGTCCAGCACGTCGAGGCAATTGAAACGTTCCCGCCAGAAAAATGGGACACGATCCTTGCCATAGATCTCTCTGCCGTGTTCCACGCAACCCGCGCAGTTGTGCCAGAAATGAAGCGCCGCAAGTGGGGCCGCATCATCAACATCGCGTCGGCGCATGGGCTCGTCGCGTCGCCGTTCAAGTCCGCTTATGTCGCAGCAAAGCATGGTGTGGTTGGCCTAACAAAGACAGTTGCCTTGGAAACGGCGGAGCATGGCATCACCGTCAATGCCATTTGCCCGGGCTATGTGCTGACCCCGCTGGTCGAGAAACAAATTCCGGAAACAGCGCGCGCGCGCGGCCTGACAGAAGAGCAAGTTATCCGCGATGTGCTGCTCCACGCCCAGCCGACGCGAAAGTTCGTAACGACCGATGAAATCGGTGCCCTTGCGGTGTTCCTGTGTACGCCAGGTGCAAACTCTATCACTGGAACAGCACTTCCTATCGAAGGAGGATGGACCGCCCAATGAACCTTCAAGAGAAAGCTGAACCGCAGCGGGGCCGCAAGACTAGCTCCAATTCAAAGCCGGTCAATCTGGCCCTTCAAGGCGGAGGCGCGCACGGTGCATTTGCCTGGGGCGTACTGGACAAGCTTATTGAAGACGGCCGCTTAGATATTACAGCTATGAGCGCAACCAGTGCCGGCGCGATGAATGCCGTCGTTATGGCCTACGGCGTTTCGATCGGCGGTATGGCCGGCGCGCGCGAGAAACTTGCGGAATTTTGGAAAGAAATATCTCTCGCAGGAGAACTCTACAGCCCCGTGCGCACCCAGCCGTGGGAAAAATGGCTGCAGGCCTTCGGCTTTCAGTCCGAATTTTCGCCATCATTCATGGCGTTCCAATCTATGACGCACCTGTTCTCGCCCTATCAGCTTAACCCTTTCAACTTTAATCCACTGAAAGATGTGCTGTTGAAGGTTGTCGATTTTGACCGGCTATCTCATTGCAATCGGGCGACGCGCATTTTTCTCAGCGCGACAAATGTAAGAACTGGAAAGATAAAGGTATTCAGGAATGAGGACGTATCCGTTGACTCCGTTCTAGCTTCCGCGTGCCTGCCTTATGTTTTCAAGGCCGTCGAAATAGACGGCGAGGCGTACTGGGATGGCGGCTTCATGGGTAATCCCGCTATTTTTCCTCTCATTTATAACGGCGGGTCTCACGACGTCATCATCATCCACATCAATCCGATAGAGCGAAAAAAGCTGCCGCGCACGGCGCCGGAGATCTTCGACCGGATTAACGAAATCAGCTTCAATTCATCTTTGATGCGCGAAATGCGTGCCATAGAATTCATTACGCGGCTGATCGATGACAAGGTGCTGGACGATAGAGCATACAATCGTATGCGCATACATTCGATCCGGGATGATGCAGAGATGACACAACTCGGTGTTGCAACCAAGCTCAACCCAGATTGGGAATTTCTTTGCCACTTGCGCGATGCCGGACGGCGGAAAGCCGAAGAATGGCTGAACAAGAACTTTGATCACGTAGGCCAGACCAGCACGATCGATCTGGCGGACGTTTTCCTCTGATAGACTGGAGGACGCCATGGAAGCGGAACGCGCACCGGCATTTGGACCGGAGAGATTGTCGTTTTTCAACCGCGATCCGCTGAGCGGCGTGCCCGACCGTGTAAAGCTTATCGTCCATGCGCAAGATCGCCAAAGCGAGCGTTTGATCGGTCTCGTGCAAGTCTTACTCGGGGTCGTTCTCGCCGTCCTCTATTGGCTCGCGCCGCGTCCCGAAGATGCCAGCACCAGCTTCATGCCGGTTCCGGTGGCGCTCGCCCTATACATCGCTTTTTCGCTTTTCAGATTTAGGCTTGCCACGCGCCAGCGCTTGCCCAATTGGTTCATTGGCATCTCAATAATTGCGGATATAGGGTTGCTTCTGGCGCTCATCTGGTCATTCCATCTGCAATACGGCCAGCCGGCGGCGTTCTCACTCAAA